>JBDWHS010000038.1:0-206267 GCA_039975135.1 Sneathiella sp.
CGCGCGGTATGTTGGAATTCTGGGTTGATCCCGAAAGTCCGTATCACAAAGAATTATTTGCCAATGGCAATAAATTTGTCTTTTTCTGCGCTGCTGGATGGCGTTCTGCTCTGGCGACAGACACAGTGCGTGATATGGGGCTTGAAAATATCTGTCATATTGACGGAGGATTCGGAGCCTGGAAGGCTGCAGAAGGCCCGGTGGAAGAGCGTACTACCCGTTCCTGAGAAGAAGAAGGGCGGCCCGCGCCGCCCTTTTAACTCCTATTTTTTCTTGCCTAGCAGACCACCAAGGCCGCTTTTCAAGGCTTTGCCCAGCTCTTCTTTGCCTTTTTCCTTGATATCTTCTTTCAGTTTTTCAGGATCGGCAACATTGCCGATAACGCCTGCGAGATCCGGTGCAAATTTGGGATCGTCCCATGTGCCTGAAATCTTGATCGGGACCACGATCCCGGATGCCTGTTTGCCGCCCTGCCCCTCTGTCGTCGCAACCAGTTTAGGCTCGACACGATAATCCAGTGTCTTTGGCGGGATATTGACGTTGCCCTTTCCGGAAAGTCGAACAAAGGGATTGAGCATTTTCAGGTTATCATTGGTTAGCAAGCCGTTTACAATTTTGAAGGTACCGGAAAGCTCTGCGAAATCGGTTTTCTGAGCTTCGCCGCCATCGGTAAAGGCAGTTGTCACATTCCGGGCCATTGCCGCCAGGTTAACGCCACTGATCGCTCCGTTTTCAAACAGAATATTACCATTGCCGTTTAATGCTTCGACAAAATCCTTCTGAGATTGTCCGGCTGTTGTGACCTTGATGTCGATGAGGCCGGTCCCTTCCAGTTTTTTAAAATCGGCAGCATCGGTCAGCAAAGGCTTCAGCTGGATGCCTTCCATTTTAAAGGATTTACTGATTTTAGCGGCGGTGGCGCGGGCGTCGATTGACACGGCTCCTTTGCCTTTTCCGTCATACAAGGCAAGCTCGGTCAGGGCGAGATCGAGGACGCCGTCTTTCAAAGTCGTTGCGACACTGCTTTGTCCGATTTTAATCTTCTGGATCAGAATTTTACCGATCGTCAGGTCAAATTTTGCATTGGCAGCTTTCAAGCCGGAAAAGTCGATAGGTGTATCGTCCCATGCCTGTCCTGATGAGGAAGAAGAAGCCGGTGCGGAACTTCCGCCAGCCGCGGCGTCCTTCTGGGCACCTTCGGGAAGATATGGATTAACATCCAGCTCAGCAATTGCCAGTTTTCCTTCAACATAAGGAATTTTCTGTCCCAGATTGACAAGAAAATCTCCAGTGCCGTTGATTGCGTCGAAGGCAAGTTCAGCATTTTTAAATGTGTAGGCCTGTCCTTTGATACCAACATCCCCTTTGACAGAAACCTTTCCGAATGTGTTCTCGCGGGCCTCCATCGGTTGTCCGACCCATGCCGTAAGGTCTTTGAGCGACGGAATATTCAGGTCGGTTTTCCCGTTCAGGGTCAGAGGCTGAGTTGCGCCCAAATCTCCGTCCAGGGTAAAGGTTACTTTTGAGGATGAGACAGATGCGTTTAAAGTTGTTGCCTTGTTTTCTAGAACAGCTTTAAGCATGCCGAGCCGAGTATCGAATTCTATTGTTTCCTTGTTCCAGACCGCACTGCCCTTTGCTTCAAACGGTGCCTCCAGTCCCGTCAGAACCAATGCAAGATTGAGGTCAGTTACGTCATAGCGTTCGCCGGATTTTAAATCTGCATAGGTAAAGGTGCCGGAGGTAATCTGAACATCGCCCAGATTGAGATCGCGAATGCCAAGGTCAGAGCCGTCGGAAGATTGCTCTCCTGTGCCGCCTTCTGTTTTGTCTGCCTCAGGTTTAGCGGCTGTCTCGAATTCCCAGTTTTTCTTACCGTTTTTATTGCTTTCAAGATTGATAACAGGGGTGTCCAGTACGAATGTATCAACCTTGACCTGACCGGATAGAAGCGGAAGCAGGCTTAATTCAACGGTAAGCGTCCCGATGGTGGCCATGTTGGGCTCACTGCTGTCAGGCGCATTGGAAAAAGAGACCTTGGACGCATTGAGGCCCAATGTTGGAAAGACACTGACACCGAAATCACCGTCGATTGACAAGGTCCTGCCGGTCGCGTCACTGACTGCAAGGATCAGTTCTTCCTTAAGGCGTTCCGCCGGAATAAGAAAGGGGAGGGCAATCACAGCCACGATCAGAAGCACGATCAAGCCTACGATGCCATAAATTACCTTTTTCATCAGATATCCTCAGTTAGTGACAGTTCAATTCTTTATAAGGGTACGCATATCTTGCCACATGTCTGTGGCACAAAGAAGACCGTATGGTGCAAAGGGTGGCATATTATTATTCATCGCCAGACCGGCTGACCAGATAGAGACCCCCGAAAATGAGGGTGGCCCCTGATAAAATGTACCATTCGAAAGGCTCTTCAAAAAAGAAATATCCGAACCCCATGGTTGTAATCGTAATGAAGTAGGAAATTTGGCTGAAATAAACAGGGCCTGACATACGTTGCAGCTCAAAATAGAAAATAAATCCGATAAAAGACAGAATTATATTACCACCTATGACAAGAGTTGGCGCTGAAAAACGCAGATCCGGAAATTGAAAATCACCGATCAAAATAAGGATAGGAAAAAGGAGTAGAGAGGTTGCCAGAAGCATGCCGGCGGCGAGAGGCAGAGATCCGGTATCAGGCGGCCAGTCTGCTGTTCTGTATATATTTCCAAAACCCAGTAAAACAGGAATAGCGAAAGCGATGGCAAGCCAGAGAGGGGAGAGGTAATCAAGACCCAAAAGACCTGCCGCAAAGATTGGCGGAAGAAGGATAATAGCAGCGCCAAGGAAGCCACACAGCATTCCCAGGATTTTCCCGGTTTGCCGTTTATCCAGTCCTATAAGAATGGCAAGTCCATATGTCACAACAGGAGAGAGGGGGTATACCAGACCTGTAAGAGCAGTTCCAATCTCGACAGCTGCCATAAAAGCAAGCGTGGTCGGCAGCGCGTTTCCGAGCAATCCGGCGATAAAATAATACCGAAGATGCCGTGTCTTCAAGCGAAGTGGCTGGCCTTTTAAATAGGCGGTTAGCGCCAGGAGTAAACCAGCCCCCAGCATTTGCCAGAAGACGAGGTAGATCGGTGAAATTCCGTAGGCAGAGGCGAGCTTGGCCATGGAAATTGTCGTACCGAACAGGATGCCAAAAATGACGACATAGAGAGGCGGCTGAAAACGGGAAAGGTCGCCTGGGCGGTTTGATGTTTTTTTCTTTGAATGAGGCATATGCCGATACTCTGGTTATTCCGCCTTTGCCCTTCCATTATCTACGGATGTTGCCGGATGGCAAATGTGTAAATAAACTCATATGTTCGGATCAAAGATGTGATCTCGCGAAATGGCATAAAAAGCTGTTTTGGTGCCCGAGAATACCCGGGACGGGAAGAGGCCAACCTATTTCCGATTATGATCCAGTGAGAACAGAGCGGCTGAAGGACCCTTTGCGCTGTTTAAATTCAGCCCTATTTCTGACATGATCTGCAGCAGAATGAGCTGAAAACCAGAAACTTAAAGGAACGACAAAGTCAGAATGCGCAGTCTGTATAAAATAGTGTTACTTCTTGGTTCTCTGTTCAATACCGCAGATGCTGCGGCGGAAGAAGTGGATTTACAGCTTGTATTGGCTGTCGATGTTTCATCCAGCATAAATTATGACGAATTCGGTTTGCAAATACGCGGATATGCTGCCGCTTTTCGCAATCCTGAAGTCCAGGGGGCGATTGCTTCAGGAGTTCATAAAAAGATTGCCGTGGCAATGACGCAATGGGCCGGACTTGAACAGCAGGCAATCGTGCTGGACTGGACGGTTATTGGATCTGAAAACCAGGCGGAAGCTTTCGCTGATGATATTGACTATCTTTCCCGGGCTTTTCCTTATGGTGGAACAGCGATTGCACCCGCCTTAACACACGCCTTCAACCTTTTTCAAGCCTCGCCTCATTCAGCGCCGCGGCGCATTATCGATATGTCCGGAGACGGAAAAGTATCGATTGGTGGAGATCCCAAAGCCGTACGCGATCGGATCATCGCAGCGGGTGTGGTTGTGAACGGCTTGCCCATTCTAAACGAAACACCGGACCTCGATAAATATTTCAGGGAAAACTTGGTCGGTGGAGTAGGTTCTTTCATTCAGGTCTCACAGGGCTTTACCGATTTTGCCGAAGCGATCACCCGGAAAATGGTCCGGGAGATCAAGGCGGAATGGTACGGTGTTTAGGGAGCTATCTGTTTATCCTGAGATTTTTGATCCGGACGATCGAGTGAGAAAACTTCCATCACAGCAGTGTAATCTTTGTATCCCAGGCGGGCCAGTGGATGAAATTTGCCCATATCGACCATACCATCCGTAATAATGTCGTCATTTATGTGAATGCCGACCACTTGGCCCAATACCATCTTACTTTGCTGATCCGGATTGTTGGAGGGCAAATCAATTGTTTGAAGATGGATACATTCCATATTCACCGGACTTTCCAGCACACGCGGTGGTTTGACCATGGAGGATGGGATGGCCGTGAGATTACCAAGATCGAATTCGTTGACGCTTCGGGAAACCATCTCGGATGTTGCATTCATTGCATCGCGTATTTCATACGTCACTACATTGCAGACAAATTCACCGCATTGTTCAATATTGGTGAGCGTATCTTTTGGGCCTCCTTCTGAATGACTGCCCCCAATGCCCAATGCAACGATAGGCGGGTTATCTGCCATGGCATTGAAGAAACTGAACGGTGCCAGATTAAGAGTTCCCTGCTTGTCCATACTACTGACCCAGCCGATTGGCCTGGGGGAGATGAGTGCCTTAAACGGATTGTGTTTCAGTCCATGAGGGTTGGCTGTCTCGTAAAACATACAGTAAGTCTCCGCTTATCAGGGTAAATCGGAATATGGGTGGATACGGAAAATAACAGGGGCTTCTTCGTTTAAGCAAGAGGAGTTTATTTTCTTTATTTCCGTATATGAGTGTGATAAATCGCTTTCATGGCACAGAAACTGATCATACGACGACGACGACTGCTCTCACGCAATTATGTGAGCGTTTGATCCTGCCATTTTCCAGAAATATCGATAGATAGCCCGGGCAGGACAAGTTCAATACAGTCTTCAGCCAGGAAAATGTTATGTATCAGATTAGCCATGAGCAGCTCGCAGATGCTGCTGCTATTGAGAACCTCCTTGAAAAATGCTTTGGCCCGGATCGGTTCAAGAAAACTGCCTATAAAATCCGTAAGCCTCTTGAGCCTGTAAAAGCACTGAGCCTGGTGGTTCGGGAAAAGGGCCAGTTACTCGCCAGTATTCGATATTGGCCTGTGACAGTTGGTGAGAAACTGGATGCCCTGCTTTTAGGGCCGATTGTTGTTGAGCCGGATCGTCAGGGTGAGGGAATTGGTGTCGCCCTCATTCGGCAAAGCCTGCAGCATGCGCGAAACTTCGGTTGCAAAGCTGTCATTCTGGTAGGAGATCCGGATTATTATCAACGGTTCGGTTTTGTCTCAGCCTTCGGCAAAGGCCTGTTGTTGCCAGGACCGGTAGAGGAGCATCGCTTTCTGGTATGCGAACTTGAGGAAAACATACTGGAGGGCATCGATGGCATGGTTCGCGGCAACCCGTCAAAAGCACATCCTTTAACGGCTTTCGCGCCACCATGCGAGGCATAAGGCGCTCAGTAGGAGCAGGAGAGCCAGGATCGGGGGCATCAGGCTGGTTTTATTAAAGCCAGTGATTTCAAAATTTTTGTTATCCCGCAAGCCTAGCCAGTTTTTGCTTGCCTGCCGGCTGCCCGGTGCCGTTCTTCGGAACCCTGGGGTCGGATCTGTGCTCAGACGGATGAGGCCACCTCCTGTTTCTTTCAGAACTGGCGCGAGCAGCTGGGTTGAAGACCGAATATCCTGACTTTCCAGCGGGTTAAGGCGACCGACGGCAACCAGCGTTTTCAGCGTACCGGAAGTCAGAGTATATAAACCTTGGCCGTTGAGAGGCAGAGAGCCGCTTTTTAGGCCACCCTTTGCCGGCTCAAGCGTGAGGCTGGTTTTCTCGCCATCCGGATCTTCCAGGGTGACGGGGCCAATGTCCGGCGACAGGGAGCGTCTTTCGATAATCATTTGTGGGCCAACGGCCCGGCCCGTCAAGCTTTCTTCTTCCAGCTCCGGCTCTTTCATCAGCCAATGGGCGAGTCGACGCAGCAACTCTCCCTGAGGGCCACCGCCTTCAAAGCCATGCCCCCAAAGCCAGGCGTGGTCGGATAGCAATTGGGCAACACGGCCCTCGCCCTGTCGTTCCAGAACAAGCAGCGGACGGTCATCCGGTCCTGTCATGAGAACGGTTCCCGATCCAAGGTCGGTATCGATCATTCTAAACCATCTCCCCCACCGATCCGAGGCCGGGTCGTTTGGCAACAAAGCTGTCACCGGATGCTTTTTGCCATTGTCGTTCAAGGCCGGAACATAGCCTTGCTCGAAAACAACGCCCGTTGGCCGCCCGGGAAGAATGTCGGCAAGGGGCGTTCGATAAAGACTGAGAGGCGTTGCGAAGGCCGGGCCAGCCGCCTCAAGAAGAGCTCCTCCATTGCGGACATAACTGACAATATTATTGAGATAACTTGGTGCCAGAACCCCCCGCCGCCGATATCGGTCAAAGATGACAAGATCAAATTCTTCAAGCTTGCGCTCGAAAAGCTCGGCAATCGGGAAGGGGATCAGGGAAAGCTCATTAATAGGCGTTCCATCCTGTTTTTCCGGCGGTCTCAGAATGGTGAAATGGACCAATTCGACTGAAGGGTCCGATTTGAGAATGTTTCGCCATCCCCTCTCCCCCATATGAGGCTCCCCTGAAACAAGGAGAACCTTGAGCCGATCCCGAATGCCGTTGACGGTCAGAAAGGCCGTATTATTCCGTTTGCTTAATTCTCCTTCCCATTCGGGGGAAGCGATCTCGATGAAGTTTGCCCCCCCATGGGGAATTGTCAGGCGAATATCTGCGGCGATCCCGGTCCGAAGGGCGACCCGCTGCACAACGGCACCATCCAACTTGATTGTGACCGCAATGGTTTTGGGAGTAGGTTCTTTTTCCCGGTCTATGACTTTGACGGTGACCGTTACTTCCTTACCCACAATCCCGAAGGACGGAGCCGTTTCAACAAACAGGACTCTGTCTTTCTCGTTTTCCTGACCTGTCAGGAGGACATGAACCGGTCCGGCGGCTTTCAGTGATGTGGATTGAAGGGGCGGTATATCATGTACCTGCCCATCCGTGACAAGAATGGTGGCGGCCACGCGACTGGCAGGAATGGATTTGAGCAGGGTGTCACGGGCTTTGAAAAGACGTGTTCCTTCTTCCTGAGCAGTCTCTCCTGCAGGTGGGCTTCGAACGATAATCGTCTGAAGGTCAACATTTTTGAATTGTTCAAGGTGACGGGTTACCGCCTGAACGGCTTCTTCTTTCTGTTCGGTGCGGCCTTGATATTTCTGGCTATCGGTCTCGTCGATGACCAGAAGTGCCGTGTCGTTCAGGTATCTCCTGGTTTCCGAGATAATAGAAGGGTTGGCGAGCAATGTGAGGAGGATACCCAAGATGATCCCTCTGAAAAGGGATCCTTTGCCGCCTCTTAACAGTGAGAAGATCAAGACAAGAATGGACAGGACCAAGAGGGCAATCAGAATTTCGGTGGCGACAAGGGGGGCAAAATACAGATCTGAAAAGTCTGTCATTGTCCCAGTCTTTCCAGAATGGCAGGAATATGAACCTGATCTGCCTTATAATTACCAGCCAGAGTGTACATAACCAGATTGATACCAAAGCGTGTGGCCATCTCTCTTTGTCGTTCACCGCCCGGTACCATTGCAGCAACAGACCGACCATTTTGGTCGATAGCCCAGGCAGAAGCCCAGTCATTGCTGCCGATAATAACAGAGGCGACGCCATCATTGCCGTTCCCATTTTCCGTATTCTCGACCCAGACTTGGCCGTCCCTGTAGCGCCCCGGGAAACTCTGAGTGAGATAGAAGGCACGGGTAAGAACATGATCAGTCGGAACGGGGCTGAGGCGCTGAATGTCGAGGCGCTCCAGAATAGCGCGCAATCTCTGATTTTCCGGTGTTGCCTGAACATTGCCGCCAAACAGGCCGGAGCCGAACTGATTGCGTGTGTCAAACAGAATGGTGCCGCCGCCTTGAAGGTATCGGTTGATTTTGGCGGTCGCTTCTTCACTGATCCTTGGGAAAGAAGCTGAAATGGGCCAATAAACGAGGGGGAAAAAAAGAAGCTCATTCTTTTCAATATGGATGGGAAGGGGGCCTGCGGCTTCTATCGCGGTTCGCCGTCTTAACTGCTGGCTCAGCCCCCGCAGGCCATCTCGGCTCATTTGGTCCATGCTGTCATCGCCTGTGATGATGTAACCAAGCCGTGTTTGCAAGGTTGCTTCAAGCAACCGCTCCATGTTCTCTTCGGCCTTTGCTTGCTGTCCGCTGGTGAGGAAGAGAAAGGTAAGTGTTACCAAAAGGCTTAAAGCTGAGTTTCTTCGGTGCTTGCTTCTCAAGGAGGGTAGCCGGCCTTGCAGTGCCAGCGAAGCGATCATGTCTGTAAGGATCAAAAGGATAATGATCATTAGTAAAGGTGGCACGAAAGACAAAACCGTATCCAGATCATAGGTCAGCCGCTTACCTGGCAGGTTGGCGTAATCAAGACGCCCGTAATGATCTGCAAAAGATCCGACATTATTCGCAAGGTGAAATGTGGTGCTGCCATACAGCCCAGCGGGGTAGTTAATCCGCATTGCAGGATCTGCCGGAAGATCAAGAGGAAGCATTGCCCCTTGTTCTGTCAGACCGATTGATGTGCCAAAACCATCCACTAAATCAACGGGTGGCAAAGTTTCGGAGATGCGGGAGCCAGGCTGTGAGAAAGACCCCAGATAGCTGATCTCTCTCAGCATCTCGACGAATAAACCGGAAAGGACAAGGTTTGACCAAGCCGTTGTCGCGGTTGTGTGAAACAGGATGATTTGGCCGTCTTTCTGATCAGCCGCCGTTACCAGCGGCGTTCCATCTTCCAGTTGGGCCCAGGTTTTCCGGCTGAGATCAGCTGAGGGGTTGGCCAGAACCTGCTTTGAAATTCGAATAGACGGGTCAATGACAAGATCGGCGAACGGGCTGTTTTCCGGCATGTCACCAAGCGCGGAGGGTTTGCTCCAGGACATAGCGCCATCAAGGTTGCGGTTGCCTGATCTAAGCTCAACTGGCAGAAGGGCGGACTTGGCATTCGCAAGTTTTGGTCCGGCAAACCGGATGAGAATACCCCCTTTGTTAACCCAATTTTTCAAAACTGAGGATAATCTGGCAGAGAGAGCCGCCGTATCGCCAAGGGCAATCATCGAGACATTTGCGTCAACGAGATCGGCAAGGCGGCCTTTGCGAATGTCATAGAAAGGTGTGAGGGCTTTTTCCAGATAGTGACTTTCACTTAAGAGAGAAGGCGTTTGGCTTTTCTCCCCCTCTGCGACCAGCCCAATTTGCCGCCGTTGCCAGCGGTCATCCAGCAAAAACAGGGATCCCGCACTTTGACTGTTTTTGATCTCCAGCCGGGCAATTTCATTGCGAATATCTGCGGGCAGTGTGGCCTCAACCGAAGTCGTATTTTCATCTTTTTTAAATTGAAATGGTTGTTGAAACAGTACTCTGCCGCTTTTTGATTTACCAAGAACCACCCCAAGTCTGGTCCTGTCACCGCTGGCTTTGCGAACCATGAAGGAGAGGCCATCGGTTTTGACAAGGGGGGAATGTATGATCGGCGGTGCTGTTGCGCCGGCATCGGAATAAATGGTCACAGGGCCAAAAGCGGAAAGCTCACTAAAAACAGCTTCCACATCCCTCAGCGGTTCTGACGAGGTCAGGTCATCAGATATCCAGATAAACTCGGGACGCTCAAGAGCTGCAAATGCCGGGAAATATTTTTTGAGTCCCAATCTGTCTGTCGAGCGGGAAAGAGGCCGCATTTTGTGACTGAGGCCTGTAAGCTCACTGGCTTTTACAGCGGTTAAAACCGGCGCGCTGTCCGTTGGCCTGGACAGTGCCGAGATTGCATAAACCAACCGTTCCTCTTCAAGGAACTGACTTGTCAGTCTGTCGAGTAGTTTCGCACGCTTGGACCAGCCAGGGGCGCTCGCCCAGCCATTGTCAACGATCAGGACCACAGGGTTGCCCGATTGAGACGGGGCGCCTTTATTAAGAACCGGACCTGCCAGGGCCAGGATAACAAGGCCTGCGATGAACAGCCGTAGCGCCAGAAGCCACCACGGCAAGGCAGCTGCGCTTTCTTCCTTGTTATTGAGCTCAAGGAGAAATCGGATGGCCGGAAAAGCAACCTTCTGCGGAGAGGGTGGTGTGAGTTTCAGAAGCCACCATAAAACAGGTAGCGCCAGTAAAGCCGTTAAGATCCAGGGGTTGAGAAAAGAAAGGCCGAACAAATACTGGCTCATCCACGTCCTCCCTCTAAGGCTTGATACAACGAGGCAAGGGCAGGGCTGGCCGGGTTCTCAGTGGAATGGAAAATATAGTCCCACGACAGGGATTGTGCTAGGTTCTGAAGGTTCTTTTCATGGGCAGCAAAGAGTGTTTGATATTGTTCTTTGATAGACTCAGCCCGGCCAAGCGTGAGAGATACTCTCTCCGATAAACCTTCAAAAAGGGTTCTGCCGGAATAGGGGAAGTCGACTTCTGCCGGATCGGCCATATGTAGCAAAATCCCGGGGCAGCCTAGGCGGGAAAACATCCGCAGGCATTTTTCGATTTCATCTGGAGGATACAGGAAGTCACTGACAAGAACCAATCTGGATTTCCGGGAAATACTGCTTTTCTGAACCAGGGCGTCGAGATTTAGACCGCTCTGATGGATCAGGGTTTCTGCAAATCGCTCGAAAGCAACTGTTCCATGAGACGTCCGGGGTGCACCTCCGATCAAGCCAAAATTCTCTCCCCCCCTCATGAGGAGCATGGCGGTTGCAAGGGTGAGAACGCGTCCTTCAGATTGTTTGCTATGATCAGCGAGGTCCGATTTGAAAGCCATGTTGGGGCTGCTATCCATCCAAAACCAAACGCTCTCTGCCGTTTCCAGCTCCTTTTGCCGTATATAGAGCTGGTCACGTTTTGCCGATTGTCGCCAGTCGATTTCGGATGTTGAATCCTGTTCATTATAATGCCGAAACTGCCAGAAATCCTCTCCGGTCCCTGCTTTGCGCCTGCCATGAGTGCCGGGATTGAAGTTTTTGGCCAGTTGTTCTGCCCGCAGCATCAGGGGTGGCAAAGCCGCAGACAAGGCTCCGGCTTCCGCTTTTTCCACGCGTTTCTTCCCGTTTGATGGACCACGGAGCAGCATGGTTACCTCATCTGTTCAAGAAGGGAGGCGATGACTTGCTCAACCGTTACATTTTCCGATCGGGCCGAATAGGAAAGTGCCATTCTGTGCCTTAGCACGGGGATTGCCAAATCTCTGACGTCATCAATAGAGGGGCTGAGGCGATTATCCAGAAGCGCTTTGGCTCTCGCGCCCAGGATAAGCGCCTGGCTGGCACGAGGACCAGGTCCCCAGGCCACATAATCGCGAATGAGAGCATTTGTTGTCTCAGCAGGGCGTGCGCTGCGTACCAGATGAAGGATTGCTTCGATAACCTGATCGCTGACCGGAAGGTTTCGAACCAGCTTTTGGGCCTTGATCATATCTTCTGGCGAAAGAGCGGCCCGCAGAGGCGGCGCTTCGTTGCCGCCGGTTTCCAGAAGAATACGTCGTTCAGTCTGCTCATCCGGATAGGAGACATTGATCTGCATAAGGAAACGGTCGAGCTGGGCTTCAGGAAGGGGATAAGTTCCCTCTTGTTCGATCGGGTTCTGGGTTGCCAGGACATGGAAGGGGACTGGTAGATCATGTTCTTCGCCTGCGATTGTGACGGTTTGTTCCTGCATGGCCTGCAAGAGAGCGGACTGGGTTCTCGGGCTGGCTCTGTTAATTTCGTCTGCCATCAGGAGTTGCGAGAAAATGGGGCCTTTCAGAAACCGGAAGTGACGTTTGCCATCTTCGGCTGTTTCGAGGATTTCGGAACCCAGTATATCGGCAGGCATCAGGTCAGGGGTAAACTGGATCCGCTTGTTATCCATCCCGAGCACGGTGCCCAGAGTTTCGACCAGCTTGGTTTTAGCGAGGCCCGGAACACCAATAAGAAGGGCGTGACCACCAGCAAGAAGCGTTGTCAGCGTCAGATTGACTACATCTTCCTGTCCAAAAATATGCTGCCCAACGGCGTCTTTTATAGCGCGTATGTTACTTGATAACTCATCAACCTGTTCGAGAATTTTGTCTTCTGTGGTATGTATATTTTCCATGGCAGTGACAATACTCCTTTTGAAAACAGGTTAGCTCTCGTAAATATAACAATAAAATACGCTAGGATAAGGCTTTTAATATGACGAGTACCGGGTCCGAAGATGGACTTAATGCAATCATAAAGCAGATCAAGGATCAAAAGCACCCCCCGGTTCACTTGTGGAACCCGGATTTTTGTGGCGATCTTGATATGCGGATCGCGCGAGATGGAACATGGTTTTATATGGGATCTCCGATCGGACGAAAGCCCCTGGTTAAGCTGTTTTCCGGCGTTTTGCGCCTGGATGAAGATGAGAAATATTACCTCGTAACACCTGTCGAGAAAATCGGAATTACGGTGGATGATGCTCCTTTTGTGGCAGTTGAAATGTTCTGCGAAGGGGAGGGGAAAGATCAAATTCTGAGTTTTCGGACACAGGTTGACGATTTCGTGATTGCCGATAAGGAGCACCCTTTGCGCCTTTCGATAAATGCAGACAATGATGAGCCCTCTCCCTATATAAGGGTTAGAAGTAATCTGGAGGCATTGATTGTCCGTTCGGTTTTTTATGACCTGGTTGAACTGGCTGTCGAAGAGGAAATTGACGGTAAGCCCCGGTTTGGGGTTTGGAGTAGTGGTGCGTTTTTTGATTTCGGTTCGGTAAATGACATTTTTGACAAGTAATAAAGACATTCTGAAAAATGCTGTTGGGCCCCAGTTGGACCCGGTACCGGAAGGTCCCGCTGATGCGCTGGATGATTTTGGCAATATCAGGGGAGATCATGACCTTAACCCGGCCAGCACACCGCCCAGTGACACGGTTTATAAACCTGCGGCTGTTCTGGTTCCGATTATCCTGAGAGCAGAACAACCGAATGTTATTCTGACACGCCGCGCCGGTCATCTGGACAAGCATGCAGGACAAATCAGCTTTCCAGGCGGCCGGGCGGAAGATCATGATGCGACAGCCGTTGATACTGCACTTCGGGAAAGCGAAGAAGAAATTGGATTGCTTGCCTCATCCGTTGACGTCATCGGGCGGTTGAATACATATCTGACAGTTACAAACTATTCGGTGACGCCGGTTGTCGGGTTGGTCGAGCCAAAAGTGGATCTGGTTGCAGAAGCCGGAGAGGTTGCCGAGATTTTTGAAGTGCCGCTGTCTTTTCTGATGAATCCCAAAAATCATCAAAGACATAGTGGCTTTCACAACGGGATAGAGCGATTTTGGTATGCAATGCCCTATCAGGATTACTATATTTGGGGAGCGACCGCTGGAATGATCAGGGATTTATCAGAACGGGTTATAAAATAATGCTCAGAGGGTTTCTCTTCCATCTCATACCACTTTTACTGCCCTTCATCGTTTATGGCGTTTATTTGTATTTTAATAAACGGGCTGGCGGAGAAAAGACATGGCAGGGCAAGTCCATTGCCATAGCAACGATTATTGGACTGTCGTTGATGGCAATGAGCCTTATGGCTTTGGTGATTTTGCGGGACGCACCGGCGGAAGGAGATTATATCCCTCCGCGCTTTGAAGATGGCAAGTTGATTGCGCCTAAACTTTTGCCACCCAAAAAAGACTGAGTTTTATGAAGCCCGCGACGATCCTTCGCAACCTTCAGGACATCCCTCCTGAATGGCTTTCATATCCGGAAACAGCCCGGCTATTTTCTGCTATCCATGAGGCAGGCGGGGAATGTCGGTTTGTCGGGGGATGTGTTCGGGATGCATTGCTGGGTATTCTGAGTGACGATCTGGATATCTGTACAAATATGAGGCCGGAAGCCGTTCTGGATTGTCTTGGAAAAGCAGGTTTCAGGGTTATTCCAACCGGTATGTCACACGGGACGGTTACCGCCGTATTGAACAAGCGGGTTTTTGAGGTCACAACGTTGCGTGTTGATGTTGAAACAGATGGGCGTCACGCGGATGTGTCCTTTACACAAAGCTGGCAAGAAGACGCCGCCCGCCGTGATTTTACTTTCAATGCCCTATTTCTGGAGCAGGATGGTAGGCTCTATGATTTCTTTTCCGGTCTCCAGGATCTGGAACGAGGAATAGTCCGTTTTATCGGAGAACCGGCAGAGCGGATCCAGGAAGATTACCTTCGAATTTTGCGGTATTTTCGGTTTTTGGCGCGCTTCGGTCAATCAGTGCAGTGCCCCTCTGCTGAAGAAGCCATTGTTCTGAATAAAGGGGGATTGGCTCAACTATCGGCGGAGCGTATTTCCAAGGAACTATTATTGTTACTCAAAGTACCGAACCCTATGGCAGCGGTTGAGATGATGGATCGGCTGGGTATTTTTGAGGTGCTTTTTGAACGGGATGTATCGGTCTCGCTTCTATCAAGCATGATTATGTTGGATTTTCAATCTGATGAAATAAACCGGTTAAGTGGATTATTAAAGGGTGATGATCAATATGCCAGGCAGGTTGCCCGGGAACTTCGGTTATCATCGCGGGCTGAAAATAGGCTGATCAGGAGTTGTGAGGACAGGTTGAAACCTTCTTTGAACAGGCAAGAGCAAAAAAAGACGCTATATTTTGTCGGCAAACAGACCTTTGAAGACAGGGTTTTGCTGAGCTGGGCTCGCGAACCCGCCGCCGTGGCGTATGCGGACTATCTTAAACTTGCAGAAGAATGGCTAATTCCAGAGTTTCCAGTTAGTGGCAAAGATTTGATTGATCGAGGAATTCAGCCGGGCCCTGAGATGGGAGCCCAGCTAAAAAAAATGGAAAATCAGTGGGTGGACAGCGATTTCAAACTCGACTGGGAGGCCTTGTTGGGACAGCTTTAAGCGCTACCCAACACCTAATATCCAACCTTCTTCCGTTTCGCATTGGCTTTTTTCCAGGGCTGTCAGGGAGGATGGCGGCGCGAAAACAGAGCGGATCCTTCCGGCTTTCTGTTCCCGGGAAAGCCAGTTTCGTGATGCCAGAACCTGCCGGGCATCCTTTATCGGATGATCGATTTCCTGGTGCTTTCCAAGACTGGGCCAAAGTTCGGCAAGAACAATACCGTCGAGACAGGCATTCCAATCGGTTTCAAATGGCCAATAGCGCACCCGATCCCCAAAATCGGGATTTTCCGCAAGCTTCAAAAGTTCGAAAAGGCCGGTGAGTGTCTGGCTACCGACCGAGCCTTGTCCAAGAAGCTGCCAGACATTCATAATCGGATAGCTGCGGTCTCTAAGGCGTTTTTCCACCAAACGCCACTCTGAAAATCCTGCATGATTGAATGCCGGTTTTTTACGGGTGAGTGCCGAAAAATTCCGGGAGATCGGATGTCCCCAAAAAGGACCGGGTGCCAAGGAAATCTGCGAATTCAGGATTGCTGCAACATCGAAGCGGTTATTGAGGTCCTGTTGCGACGAGACCATGTCTTTTGAGATGATACGGCCAGCGGATCGACCGCCACCGAGGCCTGATCCAACGGGATATCCAAAAGGGAAATCAAATGCCAGAAGGGCATTACCCGGATTCTCCAGAAGGAGCGTCTGAAGGCGTTCCATGCAGGCATAGCGTGTTCTGAAATATTCGGCTTCAGACATGTGGTTTCGGCTTTGCCAGGCAATCCAACAGCGATCCGCGCTAGGCTTTTGTGGACCGGGAGATGCAGCAGCGGACCAATCGATCACGATCACAAGGTCAAATTGAATGAGAAGATCTCCCGACTGTACAGAAAAACATGGAAATGACAAAATAAGACATGACATAGAAAGCATCAATATTGTTGCGATCTAAGAGGAGACTATAATGAAAAAGGGCCTTTCTGTTATAGGGATGAGTCTGCTGCTTGCAGCGACGCCTTTGCTGGCACCGCAGGCGCAGGAAAAGGGGGCAGATCAGCTCGCAGTTGAAGGTTTGAGCAAACTTATGGACGCGCTCAGTGTCTTTATTGATTCTATTCCTCAATATGCAGCCCCTGAAGTGCTTGAAAATGGCGATATTATTATTCGTCGGAAAAAGAATGAGGATACAGAGGAAGAGCAGGATGGAGTGGAGAAAACGGCGACATGAACGCCTGTTTTGATCGCGGAATACGGATAGTTCGCGGGGACAGGACCAGCTAAAACGACTATGGTTTTACTGGTAAGGAGGAAAAAATGGAAAAACATGCAATGTTGGCTGCAGTGATTGCTCGCGATAAAGAATATGATGGCCGGTTTGTCTATGCTGTAAAAACAACAGGTATCTATTGCCGTCCTTCCTGCCCCTCCCGGCAAGCGAAACCGGAGAATATGCTATTTCTGGACCTGCCTGAAGAGGCTGAGAATAAAGGGTTTCGTGCGTGCAAGCGATGCCGCCCTGATCTCGCCAATGTAAAAGATCCTGTCCTTTCCATGACGCGGCAGATTTGCCGGAAAATTGAGGAGACGGTTGAGCAAAATCCGGATGAAAAACTGTCGCTTCCAATTTTGGCAGAAGAAACCGGGTATAACGAAGACTATCTGGCCCGAAGTTTCAAGAATATCATGGGAATCAGCCCTTATGACTATTATGATGCGATGAGGAACCGAAAATTGAAGGAAAACCTACAAAAGGGAGAGAGTGTTTCCCGGGCGGCTTATGGCGCCGGTTTTGGCTCTTCCAGCAGACTTTACGAGAAAGCGAACGAGCGGCTGGGAATGTCTCCGGCATCCTATGCGCGCGGCGGTAAAGGTGCCGAAATTGCCTATACCATCGTAGACTGCTTTTTAGGAAAAATGTTGGTGGCAGGAACCCGCAAAGGAGTGTGCGCCGTCTACTTTGGGGACACCGACGCGTATTTGATTGGCGAACTGCATACAGAATTTCCGGTTGCAGAAATTGCTCCTGAAATCGGCGTGCTTGCCAAATGGACGAAGAAAATCAGCGAGTTTCTGGAAAAGAAATCCGCGGCCGTCCCTGAAATTCCATTGGATATGTACGGCACAGCATTTCAGCGACGTGTTTGGCAGGAACTTTTGAAGATAGCTCCCGGGGAGACAAAAACTTACAAGGACGTGGCGACGGAGATGGGCTGTGAGAAATCTTCCAGAGCTGTTGGCCGGGCCTGTGCAACCAATCCCGTCTCCTTGATTGTGCCCTGCCACAGGGTCATTGGAACGGACGGCAAGTTGCATGGATATCGTTGGGGCCTTGAGCGCAAGGATGTCCTCAGACGCTGGGAGAAAGACGCACGAAACTGAACATTATGTCAGTTCTTCGAGAGGGCTGGAGGTTCGTTTTACGCGATCGGGAAGGCTTAAGTTCTTCAGTGCATCGAACCCGAGCGTAAGCTGCTTTTTCCGGGAGAGGCTTTTCAGATAATCGAATCCCTCCTTGGTATTTTCGTTGTAAATCGGGTCCTGTTGGTGCCGCAATCGATTGATGGCTTTATACCAGATAATATAAATCCTCATTTCGTGGGTATGATTGCGGTCCAGCAATCGATAGAGCGCTGACGCGATAAACAACAGAAGATCCGTAATTTCGTCGGAATAATTATACGTTCGGTTCATAGGAGCCAATGCTGCTGGCGTTGTAATCGGGTCCAGCGTCGCGAGGGAGGACCAGAATAAATGCCGATGGTCTGCGTTGAGATAGTGCAGATAGTCGGGAACGATATCCGGAAGGCGAGCTTCCTGACCTAAGCGCCGTAATATTTTATAGGCTGTAACTGTCAGTGTGTGAACACCCACAGGGTCTGTCTGGGAAAAGTGGAGTTTTATCGCCAGATCGACGAGCCTTCTTGCGGCATCAAGTTCCTTTAAGCGGTGTGCTTGCATTCTGTCAGATCAATCTTCCATTATCCCTTTGAAGCGAGCAGCGTCTGGCGCTTTTTCTGTTCACGGAATGCTTGTTGGCGCTTTAAAATAGCGGCCTTTCTTAACCGATATTTTTCTCGTGCTTTCTCCATGCGGGCATTGGTGTCCCGCCTGCGTTCTTCCTGCCAGATTTTCAGAACCTTCTTTTTGTAAGGAATATTGTATTTCTTGGTTTGGGAATGATAATGGGCAATCGCAATATTCCAGGAGCGACTTTTATTGCGCAAACTTTTAAGCAGTGATCCTGCGTAGTTGGCATTGACCGCCGGGTCAAATGCCTGCTCCAAAGATTTGAAAGCCTTGGGGTGCCAATGAAGATTAACTTGCATGCAGCCCACATCAATATTCTTAACACCTTTTTTCTGAAGCTTTCTGACTTCTGCTATAGCGGCTTTCTTGCTCGGCAAATATCTCCCACGGCCTTCAGAATAAACGGTCCAGGGCCAGGCAATAATTTCCCGGCGCTTTTTGTGCCACCGACCGGTCTCTGTAAGAGAAATGGCATTCAACAAGCGCTTGGGAAGGCGTAAATTCTTTTCCGTCTTCTCCGTTGCGGATCGGCAGGTATTCAGGAATTCTGCGCCGCTTGCTGGGAAAGTTGCAGCTGATATCGGCGTAGATATCAGACACAGGATCAAAACCGAAATGGATAGACAGTATTTTAACATGATAAATCTCCTGCTTAATATAAAGCAAGAAGCATGCCTAAAATGAGAGAGGTGAATTATTCAGCGGCCTGGATTTGCGATGACCCTGAGGAAGGCAGTTTTTGCTTGAAAGGACACAGTCCTCTAATGGCCTTGATGAGGCCAGTTATGTGCGCTTGAAGTACAGGCAGGTTATCTGACGGGGATAGAGCTGCCTGATCCATGTAAAGATGTCGGCCGACTTCAATTTGCAGGGTATGGATATGCCGCGCAGGCTGGTAATATTTACGGGTAATATAACCGCCAGCATAGGGGCTGTTAAAGGCGACAGAATAACCATGGGATTTAAGGTTCTCTGCAATTTGCATGCTGATTGCAGCTGAACAGGATCGCCCGAACCGGTTCCCCAGAACAAAATCTGCTGACGGGCGGTCTCCGGCGACTGCTGAGGAGGGCATGGAATGGCAGTCGACCAGTAAAACACCGTCAAAACGGTCTGTCGCATCGTCAATCAGATTTCTCAAGGCCCTATGATAGGGAATATAGCAGGTCTCGATTCTATGCTCGGCTTCCGCGAAAGGAAGAGGTTTTGCATGAATGAATTTACCACGCGATACCAGTTTTGGGATGGTTCCGATGCCTGCGGAAATACGTGAACTGACGGTCGCAACATAATCTGGAAGCGGGGTTTCAAACATGTCTGGGTCAAGTTCGTAAGCTTCTCTGTTGGGGTCGCAATAAGCACGCGGGAAATTCGCCTTGAGAAGAGGAGAGCCCAGTTCTGGAGCTGCCTGAAAGAGGGTGTCCACCATAAAATCTTCAGACTGCCTCAGAGTTAGCAGATCCAGCGGCGACTGATCGACAAATGGGGTTGGATAAAGAGCGCCGCTGTGCGGTGACGAGAAAATAATAGGAGATGTCCAGCTGTCTGGATACTGGATCGTCACAGGTTTTTGCGGGATTTCTTTGTCCATTAAGCACCATTTTTCGGATACAAAAAAAGCACCGCCTTCATTACCTTTGAGTCACACTTTTTTGCTAATCTTATACCATTGGTATAGTATTAGCAAAAGTCAAAGCAGACAATTTGAGAAAGACAGAAAGATCTTATGGCTAGAATCCTCCTCGCAGAAGATGATAATTCTATGCGCCATTTTCTGGCTCGCAGCCTTGAAATAGCGGGTCATGAAGTCCTGGCATTTGCGGATGGAGAGGATGCTTTACCAGCGCTGACAGCGGGACCTTTTGATATCCTTATTTCCGATATCGTGATGCCCCGGATGGGGGGGATCGAGCTTGCGGTTCAGGCGAAGGGAATTGTCGAAGGACTGCCTATTATTTTTATTACCGGTTTTTCTGCGGTCTCGATTGAAGATCTGGATACGATTGAAGGGGTGAGCCAAATGCTGTCAAAGCCATTTCACTTGAATTCGCTTGTTGATGCGGTCGATCGAGCGCTTGAGGCGAAAGAAGCCTCCTGATCCGAATTGGAAGAATTTTTAACCGCTCTCAGATTGGGCTTGCATTGATCCGGGCAGGGCATTATAAGACCCGAACTCCGGTCATAAAGATGACGACTTCCGGGGGTGTATAGCTCAGTTGGTTAGAGCGTTGCCTTGACATGGCAGAGGTCACAAGTTCGAATCTTGTTACACCCACCATTCCTATTTTTCAGTATTGCTGACGGCTTTAAAACTTTGATTCGCCTCATGTTCTGTGGTGCAGAGTGAATGATCTGCAAGGGAATGGATAACATAACAGTCGCTCACATGATCCCCTTGGCATCCCTCTACAATACGCTCGAGTTCCGCTTCCAGGCGCTTCAGCTGAGAGATACGGGCACGAACATCAGATAAGTGAGCAAGTGCGATCTTATCCGCATGGGTACAGGGGCGCTCCGGATGGGCGCTGAGATCCATGAGTTCCCGGATTGCCTGAATGGAGAGCCCTAGATCTCTGGCATGTTTGATAAAGGAAAGGCATTTAAGCTCAGTTTGGGAATAGCGTCGTTGATTCCCTTCCGACCGGGACGGCGCTGAAATAAGGCCCATTTGTTCGTAATATCGGATGGTCGGAACCTTGACGCCCGTCTTTCTTGACAGATCTCCAATAGAAAAAATCATATATAAACCTCAAATCTATAGTTTCTATAGATCTAAAAGTTTTTCCAGGGAAAACAACCATGCTAGATCTCTTTTGTTTATAAAAAGTAGAATAATCATATATTTTTAATATATATAGTAGTATAATGTACAAATATATTGGTTATTCTGGCTAGCCAATGCGATTTACAATTTGTTAAAATAACGCCAACCCCCATTCCATGTAGGGGGTATTACGAAATTTATTAACACAATTATCGGATTGGCGCTTTTTTGCGTACCGGCTCACGCTGCTACACTGGATTTTACCAACGTTCCTAATTTGGGCGACGTAGCGCCATTTTATGTGGAAAAAGGTGTTGTTGCAGAAGGAACCGGTGGTGGTTTGGCGCGACATACAACACCGGGGGAAATTCATTTGAAGGATGGACGAACCGCTTTTGCCTCTAGTGTCTCCTTCGCTGCTGGTAGTCGGTTTAATGCGTTGCAGTTCGATATTGACGGTGAAAGCAATTATTGCCTTGATTTTAGCTGTTCCGGCCCTGAACCGTTCAACAATGTAATGGTCGTCGGAGAGAGGGGAGGTCTTGTTGTTGCCTGTAGTGAGTTCTTTTCCGGAACAAGCGAACACACAGAGATGCTGGGGAGTAATTTCTCTGATTTGGATCGATTAATTATTAGTGTTATGTTGCCGCCAGATCTGACCAACTCGACATGTATCTTTTTCTCTCCGTGCAGCTTTTTTGATATCGATAATCTTTCCGTAGAGATGATTGTAGCGACTCCTCTTCCTGCGGGTCTTCCTCTATATGGAGCGGGTGTCGTCATTTTGGGATATCTGGTTCGCTGGCGTCAAAAACTTCAAAGATCCTAATTGTTGCACATCTGCTATCAAATTGAGGCTTTACAGATTAGAAAATCCGCTTTAAGATTTTCCCATGATACAGAAATTCACCATCGTAGAAATTGTGGCGGTCATTACTCCATAGAGTATGGCGGGCACTTCTATATGATTAAAATATCCGCCCGGTGAGGCGGATTTTTTATTTCTTCCTCAGGGGCTAAAAAAAGAGGAAGACAATGAAACAAGATACTACGCCACCATCTTTACATTTCTTTTGCGGCAAGGTTGCTGCCGGAAAGACGACCTTTGCTCGGGAGCTTGCTCAAAAGGAGCAGGCTGTCTTGATCAGCGAAGATCTCTGGTTGTCGCGTTTGTTCCCTGAAGAGATCAGAACCTTTCAGGATTATCTGACATGCTCCTCCCGGCTAAAGCGTGTCTTGCAAGATCATGTCCGGAATTTGCTGAACGACGGCGTTTCAGTTGTTTTGGACTTCCCTGGCAACACAAAAGGGCAGCGTGCCTGGTTTAAAAACATGTGCCGTGATACCAGTGCGCAACATTGTTTGCACTATATGGAACGATCAAACGCCGAATGTCTGGTTCAATTGAAGAAGCGTAACCGGGAGCGGCCAGAGGGTTCAAAAGTGACGAGCCCCGAAGAATTTATGATGATCACCAGTTATTTCGAAGAGCCTTGCGATGAAGAAGGCTTCAATGTTCAAAAACACTAAGCTTACTGAGGTGTGGGAGTGGTGATTTACACTCTTGCATCTCAGTCATCATACGAAGATATTGATGAATTCGAAGGAATAGTAAAAGGCAGGGCCAGCAGATCTATATTCTTTGATTTGAGCAAAGCCAGAATCTTGCTGTTAATGCCGAACCTTACTGGAAAATAACGTTTTCCGGGAATCCAGGCACGAATCCCGATCAGGATACCGCCATGGGTGAAGTCCTGAATACCAACTTGTGGAGCAGGCTCTGATACAACGCCTGTCGTCTGACCCAGAATGGTTTCAATTTCGGATATCAGAAGGTCGGTATCAACATGGGCCGCGACGGGAAATTGAAGCTCCAATATTCTGGTCTCGTCTGAATTGATGAGTATCTCTCCGACAATCTCCTTGTTTGGAATAGAGATTTTTTCGCCATCCTCGCCGTCGAGAAATGTAATACCCAGCGTGATTTTTTCTACGATTCCGCTGACGCCTTTCACAGCAATAAAATCGCCGATGACAAAAGGGCGAAAAAGAATAATGGAGAGGCCAGCGCCCAGATTTGAAAGTGGGCCCTGTAAAGCCATTGTCAAACCGAAGGTTGCAGCACCGGCAAGTGCGATCAGGGGTGCAATACTGATTCCAAAATTACCCAATGTGATGATAATCAGCATCACCATCAAAATCATTTTGATGGTGCTGCCAATAAATTGGGAAAGAGTGAGATCAGTACCTTTTGCAAGGGCAATCTTCTGCAGTCTGTTGCCGATCCAGTTGACGACAATGAAACCAAACGCGAAGAAAGCCAGTGCCCCCAGTATCTGAAAGCCGTAAGTGACAGAAAACTCTATAATGAGATCAACCCATTCTGTCAGAGACTCAAGATTCTGATCGACATTCTCCATTATTTGTCCCTCTGAATCTTACTTGAGAAGTCCTTTGATGGCTCCAGTAGCACCTTCAACAGCTTTATCGGCACCTCCTGTCGCACCCTTAATAGCATCCGTTGCACCGGTTACGCCTGCTCCCAGGCTTTCCAAGGTTTTACCGACACCAAGATTGGTGACAACAGACAAGGCTCCGTTGGTGACGCGTTGGATAACTTGAGCGGCGACTTCCCCTGCGGAGGCACCGCCACTGTCTTTTCCAATGTTCGTCATCTGGATAGTGGGCAAAGAACCTTCAAATTTTTTATTCAAAGTAATAGGAGCCTTGACGGTCACCTTGCCATTTTTAATGACGAGCTTGTCGATGATCAATTTGGGGCCCTCTCCGCCTTCATCAGCTGAGGAACTGTCGGTTTGCCCGTTTGCTTTGAGATAGTCGTCAATATTCTTTTTAAGCGTATCCAGGTTATTTGTAGCCTGCTTCAATTCGTAAGTAATAGCAGGGCCATCGACGATGATTTCCTGAATATGGATTAGCTCTTCGCCTGTATCTGACATGTTGACAGCAACAGAAATCTCTCCCAATGCAAACGCAGAAGGCTCTTCAAATCCTTCAGGATTACCAACACTAAGCCCGCGAAGTGCTCCTTTTCCAGATGTCAGATCAAGATCAACCTCGTTGAGAGTAACATCGGTTTGAGTAACCTCGGATCCGTATTTTTCAACAGCCGTGATAATGACTTTATCTAGATTGAAATAAAAAACACCAACCAGAACAGCCAGAATGACCACAAGTCCGACAAGCGCGCCGGTGATAATTTTCCCCATTTTCCTAAGCCCCTAATTGCAATAGAACGATGTTAGAGATATAGCCATATCCGACGCTTTCAGGCAAATCATTCATCAAGGCTTTGACCTAAAAAGACCGGATTTTTGACGACCAAGCGGGAAAATATCAATCCGCAGGTGACACTTAACGCCGGAAAAAGCTAAACTGCCTCTCAGACTAAGATGGGCCTTCTAAAAAGAAAGGAATAAAAATGGGACCTCTAGCAGGATTTAAGATTGTTGAAATGGGGGGAATTGGACCGGGTCCAATGTGCGCCCTGTTGCTGTCAGATATGGGTGCTGATGTTATCCGAATTGATCGAATGCAGGAAACAGGATTGGGGGTGCACACTGAGCCCAAGTTCAATCTGCTTATGCGAGGACGGCGTTCTGTCGCGATTGACAGCAAATCGAAAGAGGGGCAGGAGCTGATTCTGTCGCTTATTGAGCAGGCAGATGGTTTGATCGAAGGATTTCGTCCCGGCGTTATGGAACGTTTGGGGCTTGGGCCCGATGTCGTCTTTGCCCGCAATCCCAAAATTACCTATGGGCGCATGACCGGCTGGGGACAGGATGGCCCGATGGCACCTGCCGCTGGGCATGATTTGAACTATATTGCTTTATCCGGAGCGCTGCACGCAATGGGTCGAAAAGGCAGCATGCCAACACCGCCTCTTAATCTGGTGGGTGATTTTGGAGGTGGTGCCCTCTATCTGGCGATGGGGATGTTGGCCGCAATGCTGGAAGCGGGTAAGTCTGGCAAAGGCCAGGTGGTTGATGTCTCTATGGTCGATGGGGCTGCCAGCCTTATGTCCACCTTCTTTGGGTTAAAAGCCGCCGGACGTTGGAGCAATGAGCGGGGAACCAATATTCTTGATTCCGGTGCCCATTTTTACGATGTGTATGAAACATCGGATGGAAAATATGTCTCTATCGGTTCGATTGAAACAAAATTCTATAATGAACTTCTGCGCCTTACAGGCCTTGAAAATGAAGATTTACCGCCTCAGATGGATGTTGCTTCCTGGCCAAAACTCAGAGCGCGCTTTGCGGAGGTCTTTGTTCAGAAAACCCGTGATGAATGGTGCGAGATCATGGAGGGTACGGATGTCTGTTTTGCACCAGTCCTGTCCATGGATGAAGCGCCGGAGCATCCTCACAATATTGCGCGCGGAACATTTACCGAAATTGATGGTGTTATTCAGCCCGCTCCGGCTCCTAAATTCTCGCGAACAAAATCCGAGATTCAAGGACCCCCTTGTTATCCTGGCCAGCATACTGAAGAAGCTCTGCAAAGTTGGGGCGTTCAATCTGACAAGATTGCTGACTTGAAAAAGGCTTCGGTAATTAAATAGCCTCTATTCTGGATTTTGACTTTAAGCCGGATGCGGAACCTAAATTTCTGCGTTCGGCCTCTCATTTCCAGAAAACTTGACGGGCTCGTCATTTTCCCGGACTCTGTTCGCTGTTCAGTGGGAGGCCGGTATGATTTTAAAGCACCCGGAAGCAGATCGCGACAATCATTCTGACGAAGCACCGTTGGTCCTTGGCCAGCAGGAGGAATTGAAACCTTCTCAGACAACCGGAGCTGTTGGAAAAGCAGCTTTGGTTATTGTGAATCTGCTAACGTTGTTGTGGCTCAGTTCAATTATTTATTATGTCGATAAGAATATTGGCTGGCCCAACCTTTGGGACTTGCTTCCCCATGAAATAGGCGCTTTTTTTGCCGGCGCTTTTGCGCCAATAGCCTTCCTTTGGCTTCTCCTTGCATATGCAAAACGGGGAATAGATAACAAGGCAAAAGCAAATGCGCTGGATAGTTTGATGCGGCAAATGGGGTATCCAAGCCCTGAAGCAGAGGCGCGGGTTGCCAGTCTTACATTGAGTTTGCGTCGGCAATCACGGGAAGTGCAGGCAGAAACAGAAAATGCTGCGACGCGGCTGGAAGATGCCAATAGTCGTATTGGTACGCAGCAAAAGTTAGCGAATGATGCTGCTAGCAAAATGCTGGCAAATAGTGACAAATTGCATGATGAGCTTGAGCGGCGGACAAAAATGCTGCGGACTTTGATTGAGGACGCGGACAGCCAGAAGGAAAGTCTGGATGGCATGATGCTGGAGCAGGCCAGTATTTTCCAAAAAGCGATGAGCGATGCAGAAAAAAAAGGGGAGATACTGACATCCTCCCTGTCTTCGCAAATTGAGGCTCTGGAGCAGGCGGTTGCGGTTTCGGAAGAGAATACCCGAAAGATGGCCTTGCAACTTGAAAAAACCAGTGAAGATCTGGCAGCCTTGGCAGAGCATAGCTTGGTGCGGGCAGAAAATGCGACCGATGGCTTGGAAAGTCGAATTTTTAGCTTGAATGAAAAGAGTGATATTGCTCATGAGAAACTCTCTCGCCATTCAGATCAGCTGTCACAGAAAGCCAGGGAGGTTGAGAATCAATCCCGCACTGCTGCTACGGAATTGGCCAAGGCAAGCGATATGCTCTTGCAGAACTCAACGGATCTGTCTTTATCCAGCGAGGATATTCTGTCTAGACTTGGAGCAGTAAGAGATAGTTTTAGTACAGGGACAAATGACATCGAGCGGGCTGTTGAGAAACTGCAAGACCGGCAAGGCGGCTTACAGCAAGGGGCTACAGAGGTAGAGCGCAGGTTGAATGAGAGTTCGGAAAAACTCGTTGGAGATTTGGAAAAAATCGAAGAAAAGGCGTTGCAAGCCCGCAGTGAAATATCATCAGCGGGAGAAGTACTTAGAGAAGAGCTCGACACTCTAGATGCTAGTTATCGTAAAACAGAAGCAGGTCTGAGCGATATTGAAAAAACCTTGAAAACAGGCCGGGATCTTTTGCAGGATGCGGGCGATAAATCTCTGGAACATGCGGAAACTCTGAAGGGGCATATGACGGAGCAGGCAGATCAGCTCTTGAATAGCAATGCTGTGGCTGCCGCGCGAACCAAGGAGGTTGAGAACCAGCTGCGCAAGCAAATGAATGCGTTGGAGCAGGCGTCCGATCAAATTCAGCAGATGTCACAGGAAATTTCTGCAAAACTGGATGCGAATATTGACCGGTTGTCAGAAGCTAGTCTGGAGACAACCAACCGGGTTATTCAGGTTGGAACCGGCTTCCAGCGTCAAGCAGATGAATTGAAATCAGCGTCAGAGCGGGTTTCTAGTCAGATTAAGGATGCTGGCGAGGAGCTTCGCCGGGAGACAACAGATATTGAACTTCGAGCTGAGCGAAGTTCCAAAACCCTTAAAACGGCCTCAGAAGAACTTGAAAAGAAACAACGGGAACTGGGCTCGGCGGCGGATCAGTCTCGCTTGAAAATTCAGACGGCTATCGAAGAGACTGTCCGGCTGCATCAGGATTTTCTGGCAACAGCAGAACGGGCAACTGTTCAGGCGCGACAATCCGGTGAGGCGGCTCATTCCCAGACGGCAGAGCTTGCCAAAACAGCGGAGCGGGCCTCGGCAGAACTGCGGGCGATGGGGGATCAGGCGAGAGATCAACTGGAGGCGCTGGATCACTTGTCGGCGAAAGTCGGAGATGAGAGCAGCCGCCTGACGGATCGCGCTGTTCAAAATATTGAAAATCTCTCAAGTGCCAGTGAAACGGTTAATGACAAGCTTGATGTCTTGGCCAGCATTTCGGAAAAAGCAAAAACCTACGCTGAAGAGATGGAGAAATCACTTCGCGATGAAACCGTGACCCTTTCGGAGGTTGCCCGGAACCTAGCTAGCCATGCGGAGGAGGTTCAAGCAGCTCTTGGGGACAGGTCGAAACTGCTTCAAGCGACAACCTTGCAGGCGGATACGGCTGGTGACGCCTTTCGCCGTAAAACAGTAGAGCTGGCGAAAGCTAGTGAGTTGATGCTGACTGGCATTCATCATGCCGATCACGCCCTTGATCGGCACAAGACGGAAATCGAAAAGACACGGGAAAAAGTTCAGAATGACTTGAAATATGTGATCGATACGATGACAGATGCCAGTCAGCAAGCTGGGGAAATGGGAGCGCAAGCGGCTCAGTCGTTCAAGGAACGGGCAATGGAGTTGCTGGATTATTCCCGTCAGGCTGAAACAGGATCTAAATCCCTGACAGATGGGTTCGAGCAACAAAGAGAACGTCTCGAAGTCACGGCCCGCCAGGTTGAAAACTCAATCAGGGAAACTGCTGAAATCTTGCGGTCCGAAAGTGGAAATTTGAGAGAGGCGACCAGTGTTGCCGCGGAAGAAGCGCTTATTTCCAGCCTTAAATTTCAGAAACAGGCTGATCGCCTGAAAGATGCATCCCAGACGATAGAAGTACAGCGTGCTGCCATTGATGACAAGCAGCAGGCTGACGCGAGCGCTTCCTATCGGAAGTCAGCTTCTTTCATTCTGGATAGTCTGCATTCTCTGTCTATTGATCTGGCGCGGAACATTGACAATACGTTGCCAGATGATCTTTGGAAGCGATACCGACGTGGTGAAAAAAGCATCTTCACCAAACGGATCGTCAAAGGAAAAGATGCGGAGAGAATTCGGGAACTTTACCGTGACAATGGTGATTTCAGACGGTATGCCGATCAATATTGCAAAGAGTTTGATCGTTTGCTGCGCGAAACCGAAGAGACCGAATTTTCTGAGTTGTTGACCGAAACCTATATGAGTTCCGATATCGGTAAGGTGTTTATGATCCTGGCAGATGCGCTGGAAAATTGATCAAGATTGATCCTGCGGCTCAGGCCGATTGGCCTTTTGGTTTCTTTTCGGAGGGGAATGTACTGACGACCCGAGTGACCAGGATCAAGAAGATAAGGGTAATGCTTCCTCCGATGATGAGCGGCATGTCATAGTCGACAAACTGGAAAAACGCACCACCCCATAAAGGTCCCATCACTCTGCCAATCCCTGAAAAACTTTGAGCAATTCCCAAGGTACTGCCCTGTTGCCCTTTGGCGGATACAAGACTGATCAAAGCAGATTGAGTTGGATTGAGAATGGCTATTCCCAGGCTCATAAAAGTAATGGCAATAATGAACAAGCTGAAATGGAAGGCAAATGTTGTCATATAAAGGCCAATGACCAGAAGGGCGAGGCCGACAAGTAAGAGTTTTGGCTCTCCCAGCCATTTCGTAAGCGGTCCGATCAGCCGTCCCTGCACGATAACCAGAATAATACCGATATAGGCGAAGCAGTATCCCAGGTCTTTGGGTGTCCAGCCGTAATTCCGTGCCGTCCAAAGCGGAAACAGAGTTTCAACCTGACTGAAAACAAAACTCACGATGAAGAAGGAGCCAACCAGCCAGACGACAGCAGGCGAGGTCAGAATCATCTGAAACTGTTGTTTGAACGGCAGTTTGGTCGTGGCCTTTGCCGCCATTTTATCTTCATCGGACAGGCTTTCCTTGACCGTAAAGAAAGCCAGAATGAAGCCGAGAAAAGACAAGCCCGCAGCAAGGAACATTGGGGATTGAAAGTCCGGATTCTGCGGATCGTTACCAACCATAAAGGCGCCGATCGCAGGGCCGAGTGTAAAACCAAGGCCAAAAGAGGCGCCGATTAATCCCATGCCTTTTGCGCGGTTTTCAGGCGTGGTTAAGTCTGCAACAATGGCCTGAGCCACGGATATTTTCCCGGACGCGATGCCGCTGACGCAGCGGGCGACGATCAGAATGGCAAAACTTTCAGCGAGGCCTGTCCAAAGATACGCCCCTGCACTGACAAGAAGGCAGGTAAGGAAAACGGGACGTCTCCCAAACCTGTCAGAAATGCGCCCCCAAATAGAGGAAAAAACCAGCTGAAAGAGGGAAAAACTGGTGGCGAGCCAAGTGACCATAAAGGCGCTGGCACCATAGTGTTCTGCATAAAATGGCAGGAGAGGTAAAATGACACCAAACCCGACAAGATCCAGAAAAATGGAGAGAAAAACAGCAAGCATGACATTCTGACAAATAGGAGTAAGGCGCTGATCCTATCCAAGATTTGCCGCTTTGGCGAGTTGAAGATTGATAAATTCCCGGATACTGTACCCGCGGACCAAAACAAAAATAATCAAGGCAAAAAAATGGACAGCTTAAAAGGAAAAATCGCCACCCTTCAGGATATCGAAGAGATGGAGAAAATTCCTCTAGAAGAGCGTTATTCAGAAAAGAGTACGTTTGATATTTTAAAAAATGCTGCGGATCAATTTGGGGATGATCTGGCATTGCGTTTTTTGACAAATTGCACAGCAGAAGAGGAGCCTTTCGACCTCAGTTATCGTCAGTTGCTCAGGAAAGTGACACAGGCAGCCAATATGTTCAATGACTTCGGGCTGGCTCATGATCAAGCTGTTTCTTATCTATTGCCTAACCTTCCTGAAGCGCAATACACCATCTGGGGCGGACAGGCCGCGGGCATCGTCAGCGCTGTAAATTATCTATTGAAGCCTGAGCAAATTGTCGAAATCCTGAGAGCGACAAAATGCCGTATGCTGGTCTCTCTGGCACCGGCAGAGGGATCGGATATTTGGGAGAAAACAGAAGAAGTCTTAAAGCAGATGCCTGAACTGGAAGTGGTATTTCAAGTCGGGGGCGACGGGGATCCTGCCCGCAACATTTATCCCTTTCAAGAGACTTTGCAGACATACCCGGGCGACGCGTTGACGAGTAACCGTAAGATTTTGGAAGGCGAGATTTGTGCTTATTTTCACACAGGTGGAACGACCGGGTCACCGAAAGTCGCTCAGCACACCCATAGCGGTGAAGTCTACGAAGCCTGGTCGACGCAATATCTGTCTGATTATACACGGGGTAGCACGGCGATTGTCGGCCTTCCACTCTTTCATGTAAATGCAGTCCTGGTTAGTAGTCTTGCGGCTTTTAAAGCCGGATCAACAGCTCTTTTTCTGGGAGCCTCAGGTTTTCGTCACCCCAATGCACTCAAGAATTTCTGGAAAATCGTTGACCGATACAAAGCCAGTCACTTTGTTGCCGTGCCGACTATTTACTCAGCTTTGCTCAATATTCCGATAGACGGTGCGGATGTGTCTTCCCTTCGATTTGGTACCTGCGGTGCGGCCCCCATGCCGCAGGAGGTTATCCGTAAATTTGAAGGGGCTACAGGTATTGCTATTCTGGAAGGCTATGGCCTGACTGAGGGCACATCTGTGTCGATTTGTAATCCTGCAGCGGGGAACAGACCAGTCGGATCGATCGGTATTCGGTATCCGTACCAGGAAATTGCAGTCAAGGAAATTGACGAGACGGGCAATGCGGTCCGGGATTGCGATGTCGGAGAGGCCGGAAGTATCTGTATTAAAGGGCCAAATGTGATCCCTGGATATCTGCAAACCCAATTTAATGAAGGATTATTTGCCGCAGAAGGTTGGCTCAACACGGGAGATCTGGGTTATGTTGACGAGAATGGCTATTTTTGGCTCTCAGGCCGCGCCAAAGATCTCATCATCAGAGGCGGTCATAATATCGACCCTGGAATGATTGAAGAATGTCTGCATACACATCCGGATGTCTTGCTTGCCGCGGCGGTCGGAAGGCCTGACAGTTATGCGGGTGAGATCCCGGTGGCTTACGTGCAGCTTAATCCCGGAAGCACCGTGTCCGTTGATACCCTTCGATCTTATGCCGAAGACCGTATTTTCGAGCGTCCGGCGCTTCCCGCGGAGATCATTATTCTGGATCAGCTACCGGTGACTGCGGTCGGCAAGATTTTCAAGCCGACACTTCGCTACGATATTATTCAACGAACATTCAAGCCGCTGCTCAAGGAGCTTGAAAGCGATGGGATGGCGTTTGAATTGTCTGTCGGCGCAGAAGGCAGTCATGGGATCGTGGCGTATGTGACCCTTCAATCTACCGGGGGGCTGCCAGCAGATGATGCTGTACAAAAGGTGCGCGACATTCTGGGAGTTTTCCCTGTAAAGCATAAAACAACCATCACAAATACAAGCGTATAGAAATCGGTTCAAAGATGGGTTGCGCCTTCTGGTAATTTCGATGTGCCCTCCAATATGGCTGTGATACGAGCACTTAATATTGGAGGGCGCATGGCAGAGAGCGACAACAAACAATTCGCACAAAAAGGCGATGAGGGCAGGACTGCCCGTGTTATCTACATTCTGTTTTTGGCAAGCCTGATCGTCGGTATTACAGCCTTTATCGGTATCGTGATGGCATATATCAACAAGGCGGGAACGGCAGGATGGCTGAAAAGTCATTATAAATTCCAAATCAGAACCTTCTGGATTGGTCTTCTGTTCGGCATATTAGGAGCCGCAACCTCGATGTTCGGGGTAGGATTGTTAATTCTGCTGGGCTTGTTGATTTGGTGGATTATCCGATGTGTCAAAGGACTGAAATATCTACAGGATAATCGAGCGATCCCGGATCCGCTAACCTGGATATGGTAAAGTCGAGGTTGCAATAAAAAAGCCCGTTTCGAAAAACGGGCTTGCGGGTTTTAGATTTCCAGTCGGGCAATCACCTGACCTTCGCTGACAGCCTCTCCCTCCTTGACCAGGAGTTCGGTAAGCTTGCCGTCTTCTGGTGCGTCCACTGGAATTTCCATTTTCATGCTTTCCAGAATGAGGATGGCATCATCTTCATCCAGAGCCTGTCCAATTTCAGCTTCGATCTTCCAGACTTTACCGGCAATCTCGCTTTCCACATCAATCAACGCCATGTGCCACTCCGTTCTTTTTCTTGTTGTTGAACGGATATGTTTTCACAACAGAACGGATATGGCCACGGAAAAATCAGGAGGCGATTTTTGCTCGTGAGGCTTTTTTACGCTCATGTGGATCCAGATGACGTTTGCGCAGACGAATATGGTTGGGGGTAACTTCAACCAGCTCGTCGTTATCAATATAGGCGATCGCCTGTTCCAGTGTCATTTTACGGGGGGTGGTCAAGCGAACCGCTTCATCGGTACCGGAGGCTCGCACATTGGTCAATTGCTTGGCTTTCATAGCATTAACCTCCAAGTCGTTCGGACGATTATGCTCACCGAGAATCATGCCTTCATAAACATCAACGCCACTTCCAACAAAGAAAACGCCACGTGCTTCGAGGTTCCAGATGGCAAACGCCACCGACTTACCGGTTGCATTGGCGATCAGAACACCATTTCTCCGACCCGGAATTTCTCCCTTATGGGGAACATAGGAATGGAAAAGGCGGTTCATGATGCCGGTGCCGCGGGTATCTGTCAGGAATTCACCATGATAGCCGATCAGTCCGCGGGTCGGGCAATGGAAAGTAACACGGGTTTTGCCGCCGCCAGACGGACGCATATCCGTCATGGTGCCTTTGCGAAGGGCAATTTTTTCAACCACAACACCAGAATATTCCTCGTCCACGTCAACAACCACTTCTTCAAGCGGCTCAAGCGTTTTGCCGGTTCCTTCTTCTTCACGGAACAGGACCTGCGGACGGCTGATGGACAGCTCAAATCCTTCGCGGCGCATGGTTTCAATCAGAACACCGAGCTGCAATTCACCGCGGCCAGAAACGACATAGCTGTCGGCTTCCGGGCTGTCTTCAACGCGGATCGACACATTGCCTTCTATTTCTTTCATCAGGCGAGCGCGGATAACCCGGCTTTGAACCTTGTCGCCATCCCGCCCTGCAAGCGGAGATGAGTTAATGGCAAAGGTCATCGATATGGTGGGGGGATCAATGGGTTGCGCATCCAGTGGCACCGTTTCTTCCGGAGTGGCCAGAGTATCAGCTACCGTCGATTTGACCAGGCCCGCAATGGAAACAATGTCGCCAGCGCGCGCTTCTTCGATTGCTTCGCGCTCCAGACCTCGGAAGGCCATGATTTTTGAAGCACGTGTATCTTCGATTTTGTCGCCCGCCCGGTTCAGGCCTTTAATGGGATCGTTTGTTTTTAAAACACCGGATTCGACACGGCCTGTCAGCAGCCGGCCAAGATAAGGATTACTTTCAATGGTCGTGACAAGCATTTTGAAAGGAGCGTCTTCGTCAACGGTCGGCGCAGGCACATGTTTGACGATCAAGTCAAAAAGAGGATCCAGGCTTTCGCGAGGATCACCTAGATCAGCTGCAGCCCAACCTTCTTTGGCCGAGGCGTAGAGAACCGGAAAATCAAGCTGCTCTTCGTCAGCATCCAATGCAACCAGCAAGTCAAAACATTCGTCGAGAACTTCTTCGGGACGGCCATCAGGGCGATCTGCCTTATTGATGAGAACAATTGGCTTCAATCCAAGGCCCAATGCTTTCTGAGTCACAAATTTGGTTTGCGGCATAGGGCCTTCAGCAGCATCCACAAGAACAACCACGCCATCCACCATGCTCAGGATACGCTCAACCTCACCACCAAAGTCAGCATGGCCAGGTGTGTCGACGATATTCAGCCGATATCCACCCCATTCAACAGAGGTACATTTGGCAAGAATGGTGATGCCGCGTTCCCGTTCCAGATCATTGGAGTCCATGGCACGCTCTGCCACTTGCTGGTTTTCCCGGAACGTTCCACTTTGTTTGAGCAGGCCGTCCACAAGAGTTGTCTTCCCATGATCAACATGGGCGATGATCGCTACGTTCCGAATTTCCATGATATCTTTACATTCGCTAAATAGAATACGCACGCAATATACTGGAGGCGGCGCAGACGGCAAATTTGCCATGATTAACGAGCCCTCCATGCGTTTCACGGCATGCAAAAGCCCCTTGCTGACCTGCTACATAATGCTAATTGGCAAATATTACAAACGAATTAAAGAGGTTCAGGCAAATCGTTTCGATTGGAGAATGGCGCTGGAAATAATCAGGAGAATGCCAAAACTGCTTAAGCTGCTGACAATTTCACCAAATATGAGATAGTCGTAAAGAGCAGCGAAGACGGGCGTTACATACATAAAAGGGGCAACAAAGCTCGCATTCCCTCGTTTCATGCTTTGGATAAAGCAGGTTTGTCCGGTGACCATGATCATCCCCAGCAGAGCAAGGAGGGCCCATTGGGAGGCGGTGGGAGATATCCAGACCGTCAGTGCAATGCTGACCGATATCGTTGCGCCGATGCCGTTATTGATCACAAGAATACGAATTGGGATATCATTGTCAGCCAGTTTTTTGATGAAGATGGCCTCGATCCCCATAAAGCACGCGGACGCAAAAGCAATGAGGGCTGCAGGCTGAAAAGTGTCTGCGCCCGGCCGGGTTATCAAAGCCATACCTGCAAAAGAAAGGGCAACAAAGATCCAGCGACTGGCAGGAACGACTTCCTTGAGCAGCAGAATTGCAAAAATCATCGTAACGACAGGACTTAAAAAAGAGATGGCTGTTGCATCAGCAAGCGGCATTTGTGTTGCCGCGGCGAACAGCGCACTAACGCCAAGCCAGCCGCAGACAGATCGTCCAACATGGAGTTTCCAGGCGACGTTTTGAAAAGAGGGGCGGATTTTTATGAGAAAAGGGAGCAAACAGAGGAAAGCGAAGAAGAAACGTCCCGCAGAAATATGGAAGGGATGCAGGGCTGGCCCAAAGTCAGTATTTCCCAACGATTTAGCGATCAGGGAAGTTGCTGCAAACAAAGCACAGGCAACCATCATGAAAAGCGCACCGGTTAATGCAGGGCTTCCTGTTTTCACCATCACGCTTTCCTAGAAAAACGCATCTTGCATCGAGACCGTCGTATCGTCGGTTTTACTGAGCAGGATTGACCAGGGGTCCAGCTTGCACAGCTCATAGCGGAAGAAATATTGACAGGCTTTGAGTTTGCCGTCGTAAAAATCCCGATCAGATTTCTGTGGATTTTTCTCGAGACAGTTAGCCGCTACAATGGCCTGATCCAGCCATTTCCAGGCGATCACCATATGGCCGAACATATCCAGATACAGGGTTGCATTGGCCAGGGCCAGGTTGACTTCACCGCCTTGCATGACAGCAGCAATGGCGCGCGTAACATTGACAACCTTTTCAATAGACTGATCCAGCTGATCGGCGAATTCAGCAAGCGTCTCGTTTTTGCGGGCTTGCTGTGTTGTCTCAGTCATCTTACTGACAAGGAGTTCCAGGCCTGCACCGTTTTGCATCATGACTTTGCGACCCAGTAGATCAAGGCCCTGGATACCATGGGTGCCTTCATGGATTGGGTTTAAGCGATTGTCCCGATAATATTGCTCAACTGGATAGTCTCGGGTGTAACCGTAACCGCCGAGGATCTGAATGGCGTGTTTATTTGCTTCCAGACAAAATTCACTGGGCCAGGATTTAACGATCGGGGTCAGGATATCCAGGAGCATTGATGCTTCTTTTGCCACCTTCGGGTCTGTCGCTGTATTTTCGTCATCAACGAGATGGGCAGCATATAGACAAAGAGACAGGCCGCCTTCAACGGCCGCCTTTTGAGCAAGCAGGAGCCGGCGGATATCAGCATGTTCGATCAGCATTAGCTGCTTGTCGGATGCGTCTTTGCCATCCGGATGGCGTCCTTGCGGGCGGTTTCTTGCATAATCAAGGCTGTAGAGATAACCGGCATATCCAAGACTGACAGCGCCAAGCCCCACACCGATTCTAGCTTCATTCATCATGTGGAACATATAAAAGAGCCCCTGATGCGGCTCTCCGATCAGATAGCCGGCAGCTCCGTCATTCTCGCCAAAGTTAAGAAGCGTATTGGTTGTTCCGCGATACCCCATTTTGTGATTGAGACCCGCAAGGCTCACATCATTTCGCGCACCAATTGAACCATTCTCGTTCACCAGGTATTTGGGCACGATGAAAAGGGAAATACCTTTAACGCCAGCGGGCCCGCCCGGAATTTTTGCCAGAACCAGATGTACGATATTTTCTGAAAGCTCGTGCTCTCCGGCAGAAATCCACATTTTGTTTCCGCTGAGCCTGTACGTCCCGTCTTCTTGCGGGACCGCTTTCGTCTTGATGTCGGAGAGGGAGGAGCCCGCCTGTGGTTCGGAAAGACACATCGTGCCAAAGAAGCGCCCGGCAATCATCGGCTCCATAAATTTCTTTTTTTGTTCTTCTGATCCATAGGAGCGAATGACGTTGGAGGCGCCGACCGTTAGAAAGGGGTATCCAGAAGTTCCAACATTGGCAGCATTGAAAATGGCGCCGCATGTCATGGCTACGGTTGCAGGAAGTTGCATGCCGCCAGCATCATAGTCGTGCTGGGCGCCGATAAAACCGGCTTCAATATAGGCTTGTAAGGCTTCTTTGACTTCCGGAATTATATGGACTTTTTTCCCGTCAAAAGTGGGCTCATTCTGATCTGCTTTGCTATTGTGAGGCTCAAACAGATCAGCCGCGATTTGGGTTGCAGTATCGATTACGGCATTAAACACATCCTTATCATGCTCGGCAAACCTCTCGCGGGCGGTCAATGCCTCAACATTCAGCATTTCATAGAGTTGAAAATCGAGATCGCGGCGGTTCATTGTTGTTTGTGTCATGATCTTTCCGTCCATCGTGATGTGTTGTGACCACATTAGTTTTCTGAACTGTGTAGCATATTTGAAAAGCGAATCCAGTTTTGAAGGCGGGATGTGAGGTATTTGGTTTCCATTAAGCAATGAATTTGCCGGATACTTGTTTTTTTCTAGCCCCCCTGCATTCAAGGTGACCATACGTCAACGAGCGCGCACGTTCTAAATCCCGGAGAATCTGACCTAAAGTTGTTGGCATCTGATCTAAAAGCTGAAATAGTTGTCAAATTGTGATGGTGATCACAAATATAATTTGACGGAGCTTGGGAGAGCGCCAGAAGAATGGGCTGGGAGGCTTGAATGATTGTATTGCCGTCCGCGCCGCTTCGAAACAGTGGTACGGCTTCAGTGTATGTGAATACGGTTTTCTCAGAAGAGGAATGTGACCGCATTCTGGCATCTTTGAAAGAGGATAAGTGGGAAGAAGCCATGATTGGGGGCGTTGCCGGGAAAGGTGTGTTTTCAATAGAGAAAGATTTTCGAAGTAATTTTCAGCAATCCGTTCCTGTCGATGACACGGGATTTCCGCTTAACAGAATTGCCCAGGAAATCAGTACAGCAAATTCCCATTTGTGGCGGTTTGATTTGGCAGGCTTCGTTGATGACGACATGCCGTGGGTCATGAATTATTGCCGAACTGGCGATCACAACGATTGGCATGTTGATTTGGGGCAATCAGCAACCGCTTCACGCAAGCTTGGTTTTTCGCTGCAACTCACGGAAGGCGAAGAATATGAAGGCGGAGATTTGGGATTTCATCGCATTGAAAAAGGGCGAGGCGAACTCACCAAGAAGGGGACGTTGATCGTCTTTCCATCTTTCTGGCTCCATCGGGTCGCTCCTATGACAGAGGGCGCGAGAAAAGTCGTCGTTGGATGGGTTCACGGCCCGAGTTTCCGGTAAGACAAGGAGATTTTATCATGATGCAGATACCTCTGTTGCCGATGCGAAACCCGAACGTTTCTTTGTCCATGCACTGGCCTGTTTTCTCGCCGCAGGAATGTGCGCAGCTAGTAGCGCAAGCTAATACCAAAGCCTGGGATAAAAGACTTCCTGTTGCGCCTGGAAATGCAAGGGTTTTCCCGGATGCTAAAATGGCTTCCCATATTGAACGACAGCAGTTGCCTCTTGGGAAAAATGCCTATCCTTTGGACCAGATCAGCTATGGTGTGAACCAAGTGAATGCTGAGAATTGGCGCTTTGAATTATCAGGTGTGCCTGCTGATGATATGCCCTGGTTGGTCCGGCAAAATAGCAGTAAATCGAGTGCTGATGTTTGGGAAGTGGATTTGGGTCCTGGTTCTACTTCGTCCCGCAAACTGTGCTTTATCGTTCAATTGTCTAATCCCAAAAGCTATACGGGCGGCGATGTGCTTCTCCACAATATTCCGGTGGATACAGAGGGGTTCCGGGCGCAGGGAACAATTATTGTTTTTCCGGCCTATTGGCTACACCGTATCTCCGATGTGACAAAGGGACAGCGCAACTCCATCGTGGGCTGGATACATGGGCATAATTTCAGATAGCCCGATACAGACACACTATAACGACTTAACCCCATAAATCTGACGAGGGCGGATGCATGATACTTCCGTCAAATGTGATTCCATGGGGTCGATCTTTATCCAACAAAAGAGGACCGTCAAGATCAACAAAGCGCGCAAAACCGCCGAGCATCATGGCGGGCGCCATTCCGAGGCTTGTGCCGACCATACAGCCCACCATTACACCCAAACCAAAGCCACGAGCAGCCTCTGCCAAAAGCAAAGCTTCTGTGAGACCTCCAGTTTTGTCGAGTTTGATATTAACAAAATCATATAAAGCGGCGACTTGATCAAGGGTGGCGGTATCGTGGCAGCTTTCGTCGGCACATACGGGGACGGGTCTCGTCATGTCCGCCAGGATTTCATCTTCACCAGCCGGCAACGGTTGCTCAATGAGCTCAACACCCAAATCTGCCATTCTCTGGAAATGGCTTTCCAGAATATCCGGTGTCCAGGCTTCGTTGGCATCGACGATCAGTCTTGACTGAGGGGCTGCATTTCTGACAGCGGTCACCCGCTCCAGATCATGTTCCCCGCCCAGTTTGAGTTTCATGAGAGGACGATGTGCGTTGCTTTTTGCTGCTTCGCCCATTTTTTCCGGTGTATCCAGAGAAAGAGTATATGCCGTGACGAGAGGTCCGGACGCCGCGATGCCGGCAAGGTCCGCCACCGTTTCACCGGTCAGTTTCGCTTCCAGATCCCACAAGGCTGCGTCAATGGCATTTCGGGCGGCCCCTGCTGTCATCAGCGTCAGCAAATCCATTCTGCCGGCACCGTGGGACAAAGGTTCCCGTACTGCAGAGACTTGATCAAGGACAGATCGGTAAGTTTCCCCATACCGTCCATAAGGTACACATTCGCCCTGACCTGAAACACCCTTCTGCGTAATTGTTACCACGACAACTTCGGCTGTCGTTTTCGCACCTCGGCTAATTCGAAAACTGCCGCGAATGGGCCAGCTTTCCTTTTTGGCAGTGATGGTTCGTAAACTCATCCTAGCCTGTCCACAATTGAGGCGACACCGGTGCGGTAGGCATCAACGCAAGGCAGCGCATATTTCTGTTCAAGCTCCTTAAGATAGGCGTCCCCCTCTTCGGTCGTAAGGCCGGAAGTATTGACGCTGATGCCCACAAAAGCCGCGCGACTGTTAGTCAATTGCGCTGTTATCAGATTCAGGTCCATACAGTCCTGTAAATCCGGTAGCGGATATTCCGGAATCCCCCGCATATGGGTCCGGGTCGGTTCATGGCATAAAACCAGGGCATCGGCTTGTGCCCCATGAAGCAGTCCCACGCTGACACCTGCGAAGGAAGGATGAAAAAGGGAACCTTGCCCTTCGACGATATCCCAGTGATCCGGATCATTTTCCGGTGCGAGCATTTCGACAGCACCGGAAATAAAATCAGCAACAACGGCATCGATGGAAATGCCGCTTCCAGCGATAAAGATACCGGTTTGCCCGGTTGCGCAGAAATCGGCTTTCATGCCGCGGGCTTTCATTTCCTTTTCCAAGGCGAGAGCCGTATACATTTTTCCGACAGAACAGTCGGTCCCCACGGCAAGCAGTCTTTTGCCGGTGCGCGGTAGGCCTTTGCCGGTTGGGATATTTTGCGTTGGGTGGCGAACGTCAAACAAGGAGCGCCCGTTTTTCTCTGCGGATGCGCTAATTTCTGGAACATCGGAAAGCTTGATATGCAAACCGCTGGCAATATCCAGGCCAGCATCCATTGCATTCGTGATTTTTTCAATCCAGTGCTCTGGCAGAAAGCCGCCTGAATTGACGATGCCGATGACCATGGTCTTTGCCCCTGCTTTTACAGCCTCGGCAATGGAGATGTCACTAATGCCCAGATCGGCCTTGCAGCCTTCCAGCCTTAGTTGCCCAAGACACCATTCCGGACGCCAATCAACAATGCCCTGCGCAGTTTTTGCGCCTAGCTGATCATCGACATCCCCTAGAAACATTAGATAGGGAGGGTGCATTTCGCTCATGGTTTCTCCAGATAGAATGATGTTTCAGGTCACTTTTTGTAAATCGGCGAGCTCTGCGTTCAGGGCTTGCATACAGTCTTCGCTGGCCCATTCCCGGTGCTCACCCTTGGCATAGGCAAGGGCATTTCGATAATACATAAAAGCATTGGCCCGGCATTTTACAAAGTTATTCTGTGTTCGGACAACTTTCCCCGGCGTTCCCATAACGATAGAATTGTCCGGGATAACGGTTCCTTCTTTCAGGAAGCTATGGCCTGCAACGATGCAATTGTCGCCAATCACACAGCCATCCATAATCGTTGTATTGATTCCGATCAGGCAATTATCCCCAATCGTACAGCCGTGGATGGTGCAGTGATGGGTGATGGAGCAATGAGAGCCGATATGGGTTCCAGTCGTATCCCCGATATGGATCATCACAAAATCCTGAATATTGGTGTAGTCGCCGATGGTCACGTCCCGCGTTTCTGCGCGGATGACGGAATAAGGCCAAAGGGAACTCCCTTTACCCAGCGAAACGGATCCGTAGGCCAGGGCTGTCGGATGAATATAAGCTGCATCTTTTGCATCGATGCCGGGGCCAAATTGATCTGTGCTCATTTTTATTCTTTCTTTTTTTTGTCCCTTTGAGGCGGTCTGGATCTGCGCGTGCAGATACACAGCATCAGGAAGTTCCGGATCACTGTATCAGGAGGCTCGATTCAAGGTCAATTACATGTTGTGGGAAAGAAAAAAGAGGTTAGCGTGAGCCGGCCCAGGGCGAATGTTTTAGCCAAGTCTCAAGAGCTTCGACATCAACAGGTCGGCTCATATAATAGCCTTGGGCAACATGGCAGCCAAGGCCCGCCAGCATGTACCAGGTTTCCCGGTCTTCAACGCCCTCGGCAACGACAGAGAGATCAAGATTGCGTGCCAGTTCCAGAAGGGTGCGGACAATGACAGCGTCATCGGAGACTGTATTCATGTTCAAGACGAAGCTTTTATCGATTTTTATTTCATCGACCGGTAGCTTTCTAATGTAGGCGAGGGATGTATATCCTGTGCCGAAATCATCGATGGAGACCTTGACGCCTAGTTCATGCAATCGGGTTACCACATCGGTTGCCCGGACAACATCGGAAATGATGGCACTTTCCGTGATTTCCAGTTTGAGATACTCGGCCGGATAATTTGCTTGTTCCAACAGGCGATTTACGATGTCCGGGAAAATCGGATTATGCAAAATGAGAGCTGAAATGTTAACCGATACGGCGAGCCGGTGCCCCTGCCGGTGCCAGAGGCTAGCCTGCCGGATCGCGGCGTCCAGAACCCATCGGGTCAGTGGCTCAACACTGCCGGAGCCTTCCGCCAGCGGAATAAAGCTATCAGGAAATAAAAGCCCTTTTTGAGGATGCTGCCAGCGCACCAGGGCTTCGACACCGATTACCGTACTATCATGCATGCGAATCATGGGCTGGTAATGAAGCCGGAGCTGATTTCCCTCAATTGCGTCCGGAAGCTCCTGAGCCAGCTTTAATTGTTGGCGTCGCTCTGTATCTTCCTGTTTGGTATAGACCATAAAGCGGTTCTTTTCCCGCTTGGCTGAATATAGAGCCGAGGTTGATTTGTGCAGCAACGATGCCGGTGTGTCATGAGTATCGAGTTTGGCAATCCCCATGGTGGCAGACAAAGTTGTGCTTTGTCCGTCCAGAAAATAGGGTTGTCTCAATTCATGGGATAACCGGGCAGCAATGGTTGTATCTGATATTTTAGCCAGATGATTTCCGTAGAGCAGGAGCGCGAATTCATCATCGCCCAATCGGCCTAGAACGCTGTTCTCAGGTGCAAATTGCAGTAGCCGTTCGGAGACAGTTTTCAGAACCAAGTCCCCGAAATCATGCCCTTTGCTTTCGTTTAATCCCTTGAAGCTGTCGATATCAAGAACAATGAGAGAAACCGGCGAATTGTCAGCAGCTGAGGTTTTGACGATTTCCTGCAGCCGGTTTTTGAAGGACTGACGGCTGATAAGGGTCGTTAGTGGATCCCGGGCTTGCAATGCGCCAATATCCGAAAAAAGCGTTCCGGCTGTTTGCCTCAGACTATTAAAGCGCTCGCTGTTATAGAGGATCGTACTGAGTCTGGAACTGGTCAGTTCGCTTAAAGGAAGACAATCTGATGCACCGGATTTTAGCAGGTCAATGGGCCCATCAATGATCACCACAGGAATGTTCGAATGAGGGTGAGCAATTTCTTTGAGGGCCTGTTCAGAGACCTCTTTGCCAAGTTGGTAGTCAATGAAGGCGAAATCATAATCTCCGCTTTTTACGTGCATATGCAGGTCCCAAGCGGAGGTAAAACACCCTTGTCGGCGGATGTGCAGGTCAGATAGCGCCTGCTGAATGCGGTTTGATTTTTCCAGAATGGCAGATCGGATGTCGCGAACATCCCCATTTGAAGGGTTTCGATCCAGAACGTCCGGTGTTTGGTTGGACGATTTTTGTCCGAAAGGAAAATTCAATGATTTTGGGCCAACAGAAATCAAAATACAGCTCGATACTAAAAGAGTTACTGGGTCAACAGATGAAGGGCTGTCGACATGTTCTTAATTTTATAGCCAATCTCCGTAAAGAAGGTCTTAAGATTTGGGTGAGGTTTGTTAAAAAAAAGCGTAAATTTTGGTGAGTATGATAGAGAAGTTATCGCTCATTAGGTGTATTCAGTTTTTTTATCGGTTGAAATTTTTCTTTTTCTTTCAACGCTATGCCGTCAAAATAATACTATTTCTATTTAAAATGAAACAAATGCATCTAATTTCTTAATATGAAACATTTGTTGCAAAAAATAAATGAACTAGATAAGCTTGCGGAAGCAGGCACAATGATGTGCATTTACCTTCAGCCGGTTCATTGAATAATGCCAGGGCAGACCGTCTTCCCCGATCTTGTTCGGGAAATTGAAAACCAGTTTGAAGATCTTAGTCCGCAACTGCAAATCGCGGCCCGATATATCATTGATTCCCCGGAAGAAGTGGCGATCTATTCCATGCGTGAAATCGCATTGCGGGCCCATGTCAAGCCGGCAACTATGGTCAGGCTGTCGGCAAAGTTCGGATATCAGAGTTATAACCGTTTTCGGGATGACTTCCGAATGCGGGTCTCCTCGCCTGCCAGCGGATATGCTGCCCGTGCCCGGCAATTGCAAATAAACAGAGGGCGCGCGGAAACAGACGGACTGATTTCTGATATTTATGAAGCGGAAAAAGACAATATACACCGAACATATGATGGCATCTCCGACGAGAGGCTGGCGGCAGCGGCAGCGGCCTGTGTCAATGCACGGAAAGTCTATGTTGTCGGTTTGAGGAAATGCTTTCCAGTTGCCTTTTTTTTCCACTATGCGACACGTGTTTTCTTTCCGGGATCCACATTGATTCAGGGAAGCGCTGGCTTGTTTCGGGAGGAAATTGCGGCCATATCGGATGCCGACGTAACGATTGCGATCGCATTTGAGCCTTATACGCGGGAAACAGTTGAAACTGTAAATGCTGCCAGAGAAGCGGGCGGAAAGATCATTGTTATCACCGACAGTGTTGTCTCTCCCTTGGCGAAAGTGGCGGATTTTGTATTCTTGGCCGCCAATCGCAGTCCATCATTTTATCGTTCGTTGAGCGGTGCGCTCTCTATCAGCCAACTTCTCGTTGCGGCCATCGTGACACATATTGGAGAGGGGGCAGTCGAGGCGCTGGAAAAATCTGATACCAACCTTCGATCCAACAATACTTACTGGTATAGCTAGGGATTATCATGACACATGTCTTCCATAGAGCTTTGAACAAATCCTATCCTGTCGCTTTGAAAGGAGATGGCGTGTATATTCAGGATGCCGACGGCAAGCGGTATCTGGACGCGGGCGGAGCCGCCGTCTCCTGCCTTGGTCACAGTAATCAGCAGGTCAGTCAGGCCATTAAGGAACAGGTCGACAAAATTGCGTTTGCTCATTCGGGCTTTTTTACCAATGAGCCGATGGAAGAACTGGCCGATTTTTTGATTAGCCGGGCGCCTGGCGATCTTGATAAAGTCTATTTCGTATCGGGTGGATCAGAGGCTGTTGAGGCAGCGCTTAAGCTTGCGCGCCAGTATTTTCTTGAAAAGGGGGAGGTCTCCCGGACACGATTCATTTCCCGGCGGCAAAGCTATCATGGCAATACTTTAGGGGCGCTTGCTGCAGGTGGTAATGAATGGCGGCGAGAACCGTATGCGCCGCTCTTGATGCCGGTTTCCCTAATTTCGCCTTGTTATGCCTATCGCGAAAAGCAGGAAGGCGAGAGTGAGATTGAGTTTGGCCAAAGGGTGGCCAATGAGCTGGAAACTGAAATTCTGGCACTGGGCCCCGAAACTGTCTGTGCCTTTATTTGCGAGCCTGTTGTTGGGGCAACACTTGGGGCGGTCTCAGCCGTAGAGGGATACTTTTCCCGCATTCGAGAAATTTGTGACCAATATGGTGTTCTTCTCATCCTGGATGAAGTGATGTGTGGAATGGGACGAACCGGCGCTCTTTTTGCTCATGAACCAGAAGGAATTACAGCGGATATCATGGTCACGGCCAAAGGGCTGGGGGCTGGCTATCAACCAATCGGGGCGATGCTTGCTTCCAAAAAGATCTTTGAAGCTGTGGAACAGGGAAGTGGTTTTTTCCAACATGGACATACTTACTTGGGGCATCCGGTTGCCTGTGCCGCGTCGCTGGCTGTACAGCGGTATATTGAAGACAATGAACTTCTGGAAAATGTCAGAAATATGGGAGACTCTCTTAAAGCGGAACTACGCACCAGGCTGGGGCAGCATCCGAATGTCGGTGACGTTCGAGGAAGGGGCCTTTTCCTTGGAATTGAGCTTGTAAAAGATCGAGAGACTAAAGAGGCTTTTGATCCGGCACTGAAGGTGAATGCAAGGATAAAGACAGCGGCTCTGTCCAAGGGATTAATGTGTTACCCCATGGGCGGTACTATTGATGGACGGCGGGGGGATCATGTGTTACTTGCTCCTCCCTTTATTATGGATCATTCGCATATTGATGAAATTGTTGGAAGCCTCGAATATGCGATTTCTAATTCTGTTACAGGCCGTTAGGGAAGGCAAAGTAGCATGACAAAAAGTAATCCACTCATCGTAACCGTCGCCCCCAATGGCGCGCGGAAAACCAAAAAGGATCATCCGGGCCTTCCGATCACTCCTGAGGAACTGGCGGAGGAAGGCTATGCCTGCCAGCAAGCGGGTGCCTCGATGATCCATCTGCATGTTCGGGATGATCAGGACACCCATTCTCTTGATGTCGGACGGTATCGTGCGGCAATGGCTGCTGTGCATGAAAAATGCGGTGATCAGATGTTGATTCAGGTGACAACGGAAGCCGTTGGTTTGTATAGTGCCGAAGAACAAATGGCAGTTATACGCGCTTTGAAGCCACAATCTGCGTCATTGGCAATTCGCGAACTGGTTCCCTCTGGACAGGAAGACAGAGCAAGGGAATTTTTCCAGGAACTGACCGAGGAGAATACTCTTCCGCACTACATCCTTTATTCCGATGAGGATCTGGCTCGGTTTAATCATCTCGTTGATCAGGGTGTTATCCCGCAAGAAAATGCATTTTTACTTTTTGTTCTCGGCCGTTATTCCGACGGACAGGTCTCTAGTCCTGCTGATTTGCTACCATTTCTGAACGCTATGACAAAAAAACTGCCGTGGTCTGTCTGTGCCTTTGGTCCGCTGGAACATGCGGCTGCGAGTGCGGCTGTTGCCATGGGAGGACACGTTCGAGTAGGGTTTGAGAATAATTTATTTCTGAAGACGGGTGAGATAGCGCCTGGAAATGCAGATCTGGTTGCTCAGATTGGGGAGGTTTCCCGGGCGATTGGCCGTCCTCTTGCTTCTGCAAATGAGGTTCGAAGTCTCATTGGTGGCTAGGCAAGTAACAGAATTAAATCAACTTTGGTTTCTATATTCCAAAAAGTTGGTTTAGTATTTTCCTGGAGAGTAGGAACAATTGCTTTCTTGGGAAAAGCCGGTTCTCTGATGATTGCATTGGAAGCCGTTGTGAATACCAAAGGCGGATTTTTCGGTCCTTTGGCGATAAGACAGGTTGAGGAGAAAGAAATGAGAAAGTTCTTTACGATTACTGCTGCTACAGCCGTTTTGGGGGGTGCCATGGCAGTCTCCGCACCGGCTCAAGCGGAAGAAAAATTTATTACGATCGGTACAGGCGGCCAAACTGGCGTTTATTATCAGGTTGGTGGTGCAATTTGTAAGCTGGTTAACCGGGGCGCAAAGAAGCACAACATCAAATGTACTCATACAACAGGTGGTTCAACCAAAAATATTAATGGTATTCAGGCCGGTGATCTGGATATGGGTGTTGCGCAGTCCGACTGGCAGTTTCATGCCTATAACGGCACGGCGCCCAAACAGTTTCCAAAGGGAGCATTTAAAGAACTGCGGGCTGTATTTTCTGTTCACCCTGAACCCTTTACCGTCGTTGCCCGTGCCGATTCCGGCATCAAGTCATTCGATGATTTGAAAGGCAAACGTGTGAATGTTGGTAATCCAGGGTCTGGTCAGCGCGGAACCATGGAAGTTGTTATGGAAAAAATGGGCTGGAAAATGGGTGACTTTGCCCTCGCTTCCGAACTTAAATCTTCCGAACAGTCAGCTGCTCTTTGTGACAATAAAATCGATGCAATCGTTTTCACTGTTGGTCATCCAAATGGTTCCATCAAGGAAGCGACAACATCTTGTGAAGCCAATTTGGTGAATGTTGATAATGATACAATTCGCAAACTGGCGTCCGACAACGACTACTATGCCATGGCAACGATTCCTGGCGGTATGTATAAAGGCTCAGATGCGGACACAACCACATTTGGTGTTGGAGCAACATTTGTTGCATCCACAGCAACAGATGCGGATGTTGTCTACGAAATCGTGAAAGCTGTTTTTGATGACATCAAACGGTTCCGTAAAATGCATCCTGCATTTGCCAATCTGGATCCTAAGAAAATGATTGTGAACAACCTGTCTGCGCCGCTCCATGAAGGAGCTGCTCGGTACTATAAAGAACAAGGCTGGATGTAAATCGGCACAATTGAGGGCGGGGGGATCTCCCGCCCTTTTTTACGTATACTCTTATTTTAAAACAGGGAGTTTGCGGCCGGAATTCTGGGCGAAAGATCCAGGCGGTGCTGTAAACAAGGGGGTTATATGAGTGATAAACTCAATCAGGACGGCCCGCTGAGTGCGGAAGAACTTGAAGATCTGGTGGCGTCAACGGATACCGGAGGACGGACACCGGATAATAAAGCCATCGTAAAATTGATGATGGCACTCGCTTTGATCTGGTCGCTGTGGCAAGTCTGGATTGCCTCACCATTGCCGTTTATTTTTAATTTTGGTGTTTTTTCGGGCAAGGAAGCCCGGCCCATTCATCTGGCCTTTTCCATGATACTGGCCTTTATGGCCTATCCTGCTTTCAAGAAAAGCCCCCGTCATCATATTCCTATTGCCGACTGGGCTCTTGCTATTATCGGAGCCTTGGCAACACTCTATTTGTTTGCCTTCGATACCGCACTTGGAGACAGTTTGACCGGATCGACGTTGTCCGACAGGCCGGGTAACCCGATTTTACTGGATATTATCGTTGCCTGTATCGGTGTCGCGGTTCTTTTGGAGGCGACTCGCCGAGCGCTTGGGCCTCCTTTGATGATTGTCGCTATGGTCTTCCTCGGCTATACCTTCCTTGGGCCTTACGCGCCGGGCATTCTCGCGTGGAAAGGTGCCAGTTTTGGGGCTGTTGCAGATCACCAATGGTTGTCATCGGAAGGCGTTTTCGGTATTGCGCTGGGTGTCTCGACCGGCCTGGTTTTCCTGTTCGTCCTTTTTGGAGCTTTGCTCGATAAAGCCGGCGCAGGGAACTATTTTATTAAGGTTGCCTTCTCTTTGATGGGGCATTTACGGGGCGGCCCGGCAAAAGCAGCTGTTGTTGCGTCCGGTATGACGGGCCTGATTTCAGGCTCATCCATTGCCAATGTGGTGACAACCGGTACTTTTACCATCCCAATGATGAAACGGGTTGGGTTCTCGCCTGAAAAAGGCGGAGCCGTTGAAGTGGCTTCTTCAGTGAACGGTCAAATTATGCCGCCGGTCATGGGGGCGGCGGCCTTCCTGATGGTCGAATATGTCAACATCAGTTATTTCGATGTTGTACGTCACGCGTTTGTTCCCGCCATTATTTCCTATATTGCACTGGTTTACATCGTCCATCTGGAGGCGATGAAGCTTGATATGCAAGGCCTGCCTCGGGCGGGCGAAGTGAAACCTGCGAAGCTGGCATTGTTATCATTCGGGATCACGTTGTCTGCAATTTTGGCCATAGGCGGTGCCCTTTATTACTTGTCCGAGCTCTTCAATTTTCTGGAAAGTCACTTAAGCCGCGTCATCGTCATCGCTGCCCTGATTGCCCTTCAATATGGAGTCTTCAAAGCTGTGGTTGCCAAAGCGGAGGAGGGAACCAAAGCGAAAATATTCTCCAAAGGCGCGGTCGTTCTTTGCAATATTGTCATTGTCAGCTTTGGTATCTTCTTTGCTGTCAGCCTGATCCGGGATCTTGCCGGAAAAGAGCTTACACCTTGGGTGGTGGGCGCTTGTATCATGGTTGTTTATGTCTATCTGGTTTCTCTCTGTGCTAAATATCCGGATCTGGAGATTGACGATCCCAATGCACCGGTCACGGCTTTGCCTGAACCTGGCCCAACAGTTATGGCAGGGTTGCATTTTCTGCTTCCGGTTGCCGTGTTGATCTGGTGCCTGATGATTGAGCGCTTGTCGCCAGAGTTGTCAGCATTTTGGGCGGTTGCCTTGATGATTTTCATCTTGCTCACCCAGCGGCAGATCTTTGCTTTTTTCCGTAAAGAAGAGCAGGCAGGCAAGCTAAAGCAAGGCTTCAATGAGCTGATCGAAGGATTGATTGCGGGTGCCCGTAATATGATCGGCATCGGCATTGCAACTGCGGCGGCCGGGATTATTGTGGGGACTGTTTCCCAGACGGGGGTCGGGCTGGTTCTTGCTGAGCTGGTTGAATTCCTGAGTCAGGGCCAAATCCTTTTGATCCTTATTTTTACAGCGATCCTTAGTTTGATTCTGGGTATGGGCTTGCCGACCACAGCGAACTATATTGTGGTCTCCTCCCTTTTGGCGCCGGTCGTGGTCAGCCTTGGACAGCAAAATGGGCTGATTGTTCCGTTGATTGCTGTGCATTTGTTTGTGTTCTATTTTGGTATTATGGCGGATGTGACGCCGCCGGTTGGGCTTGCTTCTTTTGCCGCTGCAGCGGTGTCGGGCGGCGATCCTATCAAGACCGGCTTCGTCGCCTTCTTCTATTCCATGAGAACAGCCATTCTGCCGTTCCTGTTTATCTTCAATACAGATTTGCTCCTGATCGATGTGACACCCTTGGAGGGTGTCATCGTCTTTGTCATTGCGACGGTGGCCATACTTTTGTTCACTGCCGGGACTCAAGGGTATTTTCTGGCTCGATCAAAAATCTGGGAATCGATCCTGTTGATTTTGATTGCCTTCACATTATTCCGACCAGGTTTCTGGATGGATTTGGTCGTTGCACCTTTTGAGAAAATGGAACCGGCCAAGGTGATGCAGGTTGTCGGGGCGGTTGAGGCCAATTCTGAAATCCGGCTGATTGTCGAGGGGGAAGATGACGTTGGCGATCCTCTGGTCTTTACGGCAATTTTGCCGATCGGTTCGGAAGCAACAGCAGAGGAAAGACTGGAAGCGGTCGGACTTGAACTTCTGATCGAAGAGGACAGTGTTATTATCGATAATGCTGCTTTTGACAGTGCCGCTCAAAATGCGGGGCTGGACTTCGATCAAAAAATTCTGACCGTTCTGGTGCCCTCAAAACAGCCTGTTAAAGAGCTTATGTTTATTCCAGCTCTTATTTTACTGGGTCTGATCGGATTAATTCAACGACGCCGAAACGGCACTTCTACACCGCGTACGGTCACTGTTTGAAAGAAGGGATAAGGCATGTATCAGCATATTTTATTGGCAGTTGATCTTGAAGCAGAGGATTCGTGGTCTAAAGCGGTGCCTGAAGCGGTGAGTTATGCCAATGCTTTTGGCTCAACTCTTCATGTGATGACCGTTGTTCCGGACTTTGGAATGAGTATTGTCGGCTCTTTCTTCCCGAAAGAGCATGAAGGGAAAATGCTGGAAGAAGCGGCAAATCAGCTCCATGAATTTGTCAAAAAGCATATTCCCAAAGGAATCCCGGTTCAGGTCATTGTTGGGCATGGAACGGCATATGAAGAAATATTGGCTATGCAGCAAAAAACCAATTGTGATTTGATTATCATGAGTGCCCATCGACCAAAGATGCAGGATTATCTGCTGGGGCCTAATGCAGCCCGCGTTGTACGCCATGCAAATTGTTCTGTTCTGGTCGTTCGGGACTAGAGGAGGCCGACAAAGAGACAAAAAGAAAACGGCCCGGAATTCCGGGCCGTTTTTTTATTTCAGTGTTTCGAGATAGGCAATGACATTGACGCGCTGTTTTTCTTTTTTCAGCCCGGCAAAGCTCATTTTGGTGCCCTTCATGTATTTCTTCGGTTTTTTCAAGAAACCATCAAGCGTGGCCGCATCCCAAGTCAGGTCGGCAGCCTTCATCGCTTTTGAATATTTAAAACCTTCAACTTTGGCAGACTTCCGACCAAAAATACCGTGAAGGTTTGGTCCGACTTTATTCTTCCCGCCTTCTTTAACGGTATGGCAGGCTTTACATTTCTTAAAAACCTTTGCGCCTTTTTTGACATCTCCTGCAGCCATTGCAGAAGACGCGGCCAGAGCAACAACAAATGCTGTTCCCAAGGCTATCAGCTTCGCTGATTTCATGGAGCTCTCCTATCCTGATCGTTCTCAAATTCTCTCTAGCAGTCCAAGGAATATACGGAACAGAATAAAAAGAAAGTAAATTTTTGGCGATACTGGGGCAATTTGTCGCGGATTTGATTGCCGGAAACCATGGTCGTTTCAGTCGTGTCTATTAACATAATCTTAAGACTAATCCTATTAGATGCGAGATAGGAATAATTTAGTTTACTGGAGCCAGCGTGTCTGAAAACGGTTCTTTGAGTCCAGCAGATGTACAGCGTCTGCTAAGCGATCGTTCAGCGGAAGCCCGTGCTAAAACGGTTGAAAAAATTGCGGGTAATCTCGTTGAGCACCAATTTAGCGATACAGAACGAGCAGAAGCAGAGGCCATATTTCGTGCTCTTGCAGGGGATGCCGAGATTCTGGTTCGGCAAACGCTTGCGGATACGTTGAAAAATTTGCCGGATCTGCCCCATGATATCGCTCTGACCTTGGCCAGCGATATTGCTGATGTGGCAACACCTATGCTGACATTTTCGGAAGCGCTGAGCGATGAGGATCTTTTTGAGATCATCAATTCACAGCCGGATAGTCATCAGGAGGCTATTGCCGCGCGCAAGGTGGTTTCCGAAGCCGTTTCAGACAAACTTGCCGATACGGGAAATGTCAACGTTGTCGCGAAACTGATGGAAAATGACGGCGCGCAAATCTCCGAAAAAACATTTGAAAAAGTCCTTGATAAATACGGCGACAATGAAAAAGTCAATGCGCCAATGGCGCAGCGTGCAGAGCTTCCCTTGACCGTGACAGAGCGGTTGGTGACATTGGTGTCTGACAAGTTGCGGGAGCATCTCGTCAGTCATCATGAAATGTCGCCGGGTGTGGCAACAGATCTGATATTGGCCAGCCGCGAAAAAACCATGATCGGTTTGCTGAAAGGCGGGACCAGTTCCGAGGATTTAAAGGGACTGATCGACCAGCTTCACGAAAATGGTCGTCTGACACCGACTATTATTCTGAGAGCGCTCTGTGTCGGAGATATTGATTTCTTTGAAACGGCCTTGTCCAAAGGATCGGGCATTTCAGTATCCAACGTCCATCTCCTGGTGAATGATGCCGGGGGGGAAGGCCTTAAGCAGCTTTGTAAGAAATGCGATATCCCTGCTGGTCTGGTAGAGATGATGCGTGTCGCCGTCGAAGTAGTTAATGAGCTGGAATATGACGGAACACCCGGCGATCGGGAGCGGTTCCGGAACCACGTTATCCAACGGGTATTAACTCATTTTGAAGACCGGTTTGATGTTGAAAATGTTGACTATCTGATTTCCAAGATCGGAGAGGGCAGCACCGGAACGACAGAGGCGGCGTAAGAAAAAGCGTTATGCGGAAACGGTCTCTGCTCTTCTTGCCGCGCTCCCGCGTATGACAGCGGCTGTAATCAGTATTTGTGCAGACACATAAGTGATCCAGATATAAATGGACGCTCCCGGAATTGGCGCAATGAACTTGTTGAGTGCGATCAAGGCGTCGGACAGCATGAAGATAATGGCTCCGGATATAACAAGTTTGCCGTCAAATCTGGAATAGATGGCCGCAATGGCCATCAGCGTGATGACCATTATGTAGAGGCCGACTGGCGCTTTCAGAGCACCAAGAGAGGGCCACAAATACATAACAACGCCCCCTGCAATCACGATGATTGCTCCCATCAACCCAATCTTACCTTTGCTTGGTTGATCTGGATTTCTCCCATGAAAAAAAACTGAGATATAGATGAGATGGGCAATCAGAAACGAGCCCAACCCTTCCACAAAATAGTCCGTTGTCCGGATGGCGAGGAAAATATCGCCGAGGCTGGAGACGAGGAGGGCAAGGGTGACTGATTTCTGCAATCGCCCGCTTGGAATATTTAAAAAGGCGAAACAGGCCAGCGCGATACAAGTCGTCGCTTTCAAGCCAATATAGGCAAGGGATCCTTCCGCGACCGGAGCGATCAGATACAGGATTGCTGAAATCAGTGACAGCGGTATCAAAAACGAAGCTTTATATTTGGATCCCAGCATTCTTCAGGCTGTTTCTTTTCTGCGAATACCGATTTTTGCACCTACCTGATCAGGAAGGGGGTATTGCTTTTGCTGGTCATAGAGTGTTTGCAGGTGAGCCAGAATGTTGCCTGGCATCGGATGGGCCTTTGGGCCGGAAGAGTCAATATGCAGGACCATTTGCTCTGACGTGGCAGCGAGAAAACCATCGGTTTCATGATGCATTTCGAGGAAGAGATGCATGCGTTTCTCATCGACATCAATAACCCGAACGCTGATCACCAGTGGATCATTGACTTTGACTTCCTGAATATAGGTTACATGGGTTTCAAGCACATAGACTGAACATCCGGATATTTCTCTATAGGCCCGGGTCATTTCTACATCATCGAGCAATTCGTCTAAAGACTGGTCAAATGCCATTACATAAAAGGCGACATTCATGTGGCCATTATAATCGATCCATTCTTCCAGGACCGGCTGCCGTTTTATTATTTTAAATCCGTTTTTCATCATGATGCGAGACTAACGCTTTTTTTCCGACTGTAAATAATTTTGACAAACCACTGTTCGTTTTGCTGGGGCGAGACAGGGCATGAAATTTGGAAAATAAAGGATGAGAAAGCGCTGGATTGCCTCTGTCATAAAAGCAACTATACTCCCACTGGTGTCAAAAATTCCCAACAGTCTGGAGATCAATATGTCCGTCAGCTCTGAAACCCTGAAAACTGTTCAGGCTTCTCTTGAGAATTTATTGGGGGATCGGTGCTCGGTATCAGAGGCTGTTCGGGATCAGCATGGCACAGACGAGAGCTGGCATACGCCATGTCCGCCCGATATTGTCTGCTTTGCGCACTCGACAGAGGAAGTGGCACAGATTGTGAAACTGTGTGCGGAACATGGTGTTCCGATTGTCCCCTTTGGCGCAGGGACGTCCCTTGAAGGGCATGTAAACGCTATTGAAGGGGGGGTGTGTATCGATCTGGGACAGATGAACGACATCCTGTCGGTCAATCCGGAAGATCTGGATTGCGTCGTACAGCCGGGCGTGCGCCGAAAGCAATTGAATGAATATCTCAGAGATACAGGACTGTTTTTCCCCATCGATCCGGGGGCGGATGCGTCGGTTGGTGGTATGGCATCAACCCGGGCGTCGGGAACCAATGCTGTGCGCTACGGAACCATGCGGGAGAATATCCTGAATTTGACCGTTGTTCTGCCTGACGGGCGGATTATCAAAACGGGAGGGCGCGCCAAGAAAAGCGCTGCCGGCTATGATTTGACGAAATTGTATATCGGTTCTGAAGGGACACTGGGGATCATTACAGAGGTCACGCTGAAACTTTATGGCATTCCAGAAGCAATCGCGGCGGCTACTGTCTCATTCCCTGATATTGAAAGTGCAGTGCAGTCCGTCATTCTGACCATACAAAGCGGCGTTCCGGTTGCCAGAATTGAGTTGCTGGACGATGTCCAGGTGGATGCCATCAACAAATATTCCGGATTGGATCTGGCAGTGCAGCCGTCCCTGTTTCTTGAATTTCACGGCACGGAGCAGGGGGTGAAAGAACAGTCGGCTCAGGTTGCTGACATTTGCAGCGATTTTGGAGCGGAAGACTTCAAATGGACAACGCAGGCGGAGGACAGAACCAAGCTCTGGCAAGCCCGTCATGACGCTGCTTATGCAGCCAAGGCCCTGCGACCCAATGCGTCCTTATGGGCGACGGATGTCTGTGTTCCAATTTCCAAACTGGCAGACTGCATCATGGAAACGAAAGCGGATTTGGACGAAAGCGATTTAATTGCACCGATCGTTGGCCATGTCGGGGACGGAAATTTTCACCTGGCTTTTGTTTTGGACAAAAGTAATCCGGCAGAAATTGAAGAAGCAGAAAATATTAATTCCCGCCTGATCAAACGAGCCCTTGCCATGGAGGGAACCTGTACGGGTGAACATGGCATTGGTCTTGGTAAGAAGAAATACCTTAAGGAAGAGCTGGGAGACGCGGTCAGTGTTATGTCCGTCTTAAAGCAGGCGCTGGATCCGGACAATATCATGAACCCCGGCAAAATCCTGTAAAGCGTCCTACTGACAGGTTGATATGTAAAGACCTGCAGGTAATCGGGTTTTCGCATTTCCGCAGGCATTTTCAACCTGACTCTGCTCCAGATCTTTGACATCACTCAGATCCGCGCCGGACAGGTTTGCACCCCACAGGATAGCGTCCTCGAGATCTGCGCCGGAGAAGATGCTGTTACTCATGTCGGCGCGAAAGAAGTTGGAACGAGCGAGCTCTGCATTTGTAAAATCTGCATTTTTTAAGTCAGCACGTGTCAGTCTTACATCCTTCATTCTGGCGTTTTTAAAGATGGCCTGGTTGAGGATGGCTCGTTTCAAATTGCTATTGGAAAATTTAGTGTTTGAAAAATCGGCTTTGGAGAAATTACCGCGCTTCATATTGGCGTTACGAAGGTCCGCTTCCTGAAAATTCGCATTTTGAGCCTCTGCATTTTCCAGATCCACTTCCCGCAAATCGGCTTGATAGAGGTTAGCACCTTTGATTATGGCTTTTTCCAAGTCCGTATTGCGTAAAGTTGCTTCGGTCAGGTCTGCCTCCGTTAAATCAGATTTTTCCATATCTGCCCGGCGTAGATCTGCCTCTTTCAGGTTGGCTTTCGTTAAATTGACATTCTTCAGTATGGCATCTCGAAGATTACTGCCGGAAAGATTAACGCCTGGCATGATATCTGACTGCAATTTGGATTTTTGCAAATCACAGTCTGTACAGGTGCCCGTCTCTTTGAACTGACGTAAATCATCCGCATCGAAGGCAGATGCAGCCACTGTGAGGCCAAAAAAAACAGATAGTGTCAGGCAAGTGGCTTTCATGTCGTGCTCCCGTTAGGTGTGACAATTGTTACCTTATAATAATTAACATAAAAAGGATGATATTATTTTTCAATGAAGAGTGGGGATTTGACTTCTGAAATCCTTGCTGTCAGTATTCGAAAAAAATAGAAGAACAAGGGTAAGTCGCCGGACCAGAACCGGCTTTTTCACTGAAATGGATACGACAATGATTTCTGCAGTCCTCTGGGATTTTGGCGGGGTTCTAACCACTAGCCCCTTTGAAGCTTTTAACCGATTTGAAAAAGCAAAAGGATTGCCGGATAACTTTCTTCGCACCGTTAATTCGACGAACCCGAACGCGAACGCTTGGGCAAAGTTTGAACGCAGTGACATTACGGCAAAGGAATTTGATACCCTGTTTTTGAAAGAAAGCACGGCCCTCGGCCACCCGGTGAGAGGGAATGAGGTTATTGCGCTTTTATCTGGTGATCTGCGTCCACGTGTTGTCGCGGCTCTGCAGAGAATAGCCAAAGACAGAAAATGCGTTTGTCTGACAAATAATGTCTCTGCTGGCCATGGCCCCGGTATGAGCCGTACGGATGAGGCCCAAAAAGCAGTGTCCGGGGTGATGAAATTGTTCGATCAGGTTATTGAATCCAGTAAGATAGGGATGCGAAAACCTGATCCGGAAATCTATAAATATGCATGCCATGAAATGGGCGTGGAGCCAGCAGAAGTTCTGTATCTGGATGATCTGGGAATTAATCTGAAACCGGCCGCCGCCATGGGTATGAAAACCATCAAGGTTCTGAATGAAGTGCAGGCGCTAACCGATCTGGGTGATGCGCTGGATCAGTCCTTTTTATAAAAGAAAGAATGAAGACGAATGAATAGATTTCTGGAACATACAGGGGCTCGCTACCCCATTGTACAAGCCCCGATGGGTTGGATTGCTCGATCACAGCTCGCCTCGGCAGTCTGTAATGCGGGTGGGCTTGGCATTATCGAAACCTCCTCCGGGGAGACAGAAAATTGTGTTGCCGAAATCAAGAAAATGAAGGAGCTGACCGATCAGCCTTTCGGGATCAATTTGCCGCTTCTGTTTTTGAAAGATCAGAATATGATCAAGTTTGTCGCAGAATCCGGCGTTAAATTCGTCACGACCTCCGCCGGCAATCCGCAAAAGCTGATTGAAATCCTAAAAGCCCATGACATCATCGTCTATCATGCCGTGCCAACTGTGAAAGCTGCGGTCAAAGCGGTTGAAGCGGGTGTTGACGGCCTTGTGGTGGAGGGGGCAGAAGGCGGCGGCTTTAAAAATCCGGAGGAAGTCTCCTTGCAAATTCTGTTGCAGGCCATCCGTGATAAAGTTGATGTACCGATGATTGCAGCTGGCGGCACCATTGACGGACGGGGAATGGCGGCAGCGTTTAGTGTCGGCGCCGAAGCTATTCAAATGGGAACGCGGTTTGTCTCATCAAAGGAAAGCCCGGTTCATTCCAACTATAAGAATGCAATTATTGATGCAGAAGATACAGGAACGCTTGTCTTAAACAAGAAAGCAACACCCTGTATTCGGGCTTTGAAAACTGAAAAAACAAAGGGAATTTATGAAGAAGGGTTGATGCCGAAAGATATGTTTGCCCGTATTCAGGAGCTGTATTTTGGCGGTGATATGGAAGCTAGCGCTGGTCTCGCCGGTCAATCCGCAGCTTTGATTTCAGAAGAAAAACCTGTGTCAGAGATTATTGAAGAAACAGTTCAGGGATTTCGGGAAATATGCGCCCGAATGGGTAGTATGGCTCAAACAGGCTTCTAAGACAGAACCTTATTCGTCTGAAGGCTTGTGATCACCAGATCCATATCTTCGGTGTTTTCGAGCCTTCAGATGATTGACCTGTCTCTCTTCCCAATCGTGGGCAAATTGACCTTTGCCAAAAACGCGAACAGCATCCAATGCCAGAAAGAACAGCAATGGTAAAGTTGGCCATATAAACCAGAAATAGGATGTGGTTGTCAGGACATTGATTAGAAACAGAAAGACAATCAATGCTCCGGTTGAAACAGCGCGGCGATAGAAAGCGGCTTTGCGTTTCACTTCCTTGCGAATTGTCTGCTCTTCCTCATCCAGAGACGGCCTGGTTGTCGATGGGGGTGCCTCTGTCTCTGGCATATCAACCATGCCAGACGTATAGACCGGGACAGCGTCGGCAATATTCTTAACTTCCTTCTTGCCAAGATATTGAAAATTGTTAGGAAATTTACCCTTCACATGGTCATAGACCGTGCCGGAGATGCAGATGCCGCCCGGAGGCGCCATGGCTTCCAGTCTGGCAGCCACATTGACACCATCGCCGAAAATATCATCCCCCTCGATAATCACATCTCCCAGATTAAGTCCAATCCGGAAGATGAGGCAGTCTGGGTCTTTGCTTTTGCTGTTTTTCTCTTTCAGAAAATCCTGAACACCGAGGGCGCATTGAACGGCTTGAACCACGCTGCCAAATTCTGCGACAAGACCATCGCCGGTCATGTTGACAATCCGTCCGGCATGATCCGAGATATGCTTGGCGAACTCCTCCCGGGCAATTTTGAGCCGAGACAAGGTTCCTTCCTCATCCCTGCCCATATGTTTGCTGTATCCGCACACATCAGCGCATAGGATTGTTGTCAGCTTCCGATCTACAGCAACAGCCATGATCTCTCCAGTTCAGTTAGCGTATCAGCATCCTGAAAGACTTCAGAAACAGGAATCTAATGATCTGATGCCGATACAAATTTGTCTTCCAGTCCGGTCGAAAAAGCAAGCCCTTCTGCTGTGATCAAGATCTCCTCAGGCCCATTTTCCCGAACAAGGCCTTTTCGGGCAAGGGTCTTGCTTTGCAAGGGGTTAAGTTTCAATGGCTTTGCTTTTAGCGGCACTTCCATACTTTCGTTTAATTATGAGGTTGGGAGAAAATCAGCAATAGCTTTACCGATTTCGTCAGGGCTGTCTTCCTGAATGAAATGAATGCCGTTCACAGTCACTTCCTGCTGATTGCGCCAGGTTCTGCAAAAATCTCTGGCTTTGCCGACCAGAATGGACCCCGGATCCGCATTGATGAAAAGCTTGGGAAGATCGTTTCCGGACATCCAGTCTGCGTAGCTGCGAACGATTTCAGTGACATCTTCAGGCTGTCCTTCGATAGGAATCTGACGGGGCCAGGTCAATGTTGGACGTCTGTCTTCTCCGGTTCTGCGGAACGGGCGGACATATTCTCTCATCTCCTCGTCCTTCAGGTCCCGAATGATGGAAGAGGGGAGAACACGTTCTACAAAAACATTCTTCTCCAGAATGACTTCTTCACCGGCATCGCTTCTGAATGTTTGAAAAATATTGCGGGCGTTCTCCGGCCAGTCACTCCAGTTTTCAAAAGGATGAACAATCCCCTCCATATAGGCAATGGCTTGCAGGGCATCTCTGTTATTGTTCGCCCAGTCAAATCCAAGGGCGGATCCCCAATCGTGGAGCACCAATGTGACATTGCTGGTCACATCCAGATAGGCGAGTAATTCTTTCAAGAAGGCCCGGTGCTCGGCAAATGTGTAGCTCTGGGCATCACTCGCAGAGAGTTTTTCAGAATCGCCCATGCCGATGAGATCGGGAGCAATCAGACGGCCGCGGCCTTCCAGATGGGGCATAACGTTCCGCCAAAGATAGGAACTGGTTGGGTTCCCGTGAAGGAAAACAATGGGATCGCCCTCACCTTCCTCGACATATGCCATCTTGAGACCACGAATGGTTGCAAATTCTTTTTTGTATTTCATGGTCGTCGTCATGATGTTCTGTTTTTCCCCCCTTGTTAGCCAGTGCATTATGAAAGAAGTATAACCGCCCCTTCCAGTGGATGCAAAAAATCCAAAAAAAACGACAAAATACGCCCTCGTATTATCAGAAAAGGCGCTCTATTCTCTAATAGAACGCCTTTTGAATTTAGGATGGATTATGAGATATCAGTTTGGTTTTGATAGCTTATTCCGGTGATAAGTTTCAATAACCTGCTGAAAATCCTGAATGCTCAGGCCATCCCGTTTCAGGACAGCCAGAAAAATGGGATCGGATAACATATCATCAATTTTGGGTTCAAAAGATGTCTGAACATCGCTCTTCATAACGCGGCTCCCTTGCCTGCTATAATCGATGCCCCCAAGTAACCGGATATTGCGACGGAAATATGAAAATAGTGTTGAGGTTTAAAGTTAATATATGAAATATTCTCACATCACGGGTGTTAACCAAAACTAGTCAGAAGGCTCATCCGGATCCAGTTTCTTGTCATCCAGATTTTTTTTTGCCTTTTCGTCCGTCTTTTTTTCCAGCTGCTTGGTTTCTTTCGTACGACCAAACCGAGCTCGATTAGAGCGGGCTTTTTGGTCAGCCTTGTCTTTTTCTCTTTTTTTCCTGAATTTGTTCAGATTGACGACATCACCCATAGCAATGAATTCCTTTTGATCAGGAGAGTGACGGGCCCTCCATCCTGAAGATCAGATTAGAAGACTTGGCGAGAAATTCAAGGAATGCTTACGATGCCAATCCATCATCGTTCAGTTTTTCAAGAAGTTTATCCAAAACAAACAGCCGGACTGCACTGGAAAGATTGCCAGTGCGCGTCTCATCAATTTGGGCAATCAGGCTATTGAGACTGATATCATTTCGCTCAGCATATTGGCAAAAGAGATCCCAAAATTCTTTTTCAAGCGAAATGCTTGTACGGTGGCCTGAGATGCTGACGGAATGTTTAACGATTTCGCCCGGCATTTCAGGCCTTTCCAATTTTATTTCTTACGTGCGAAGAAATCATTCCCTTTGTCATCAGTCACAATAAAGGCCGGGAAGTCTTCAATTTCAATGCGCCATATCGCTTCCATACCGAGCTCTTCAAATTCCTGCACATCAACTTTCTTGATGTTGTTTTGTGCCAGGATAGCGGCTGGGCCACCAATGGACCCCAGATAGAAACCACCATGCTTGTGGCAGGCATCGACCACAGCTTTACTGCGATTACCTTTGGCCAGCATGATCATGCTACCGCCTTCGGCCATAAACTGATCGACATATCCGTCCATTCGGCCCGCTGTTGTCGGTCCAAATGAGCCGGAGGCATACCCCTCCGGGGTTTTGGCGGGGCCTGCATAATAGATAATATGGTCTTTGAAATATTGCGGCAGATCTTCACCCGCTTCCAGCCGTTCCCGCAATTTGCGATGTGCCAGATCCCGGGCAACGATAATGGTGCCGGTAAGACTGAGACGCGTGCGAATTGGATGTTGTGAGAGGGTTGCCAGGATCTCTTTCATCGGTTTATTGAGATCGATTTTAACAACATTGCTTTCAAGCTGGGTTTCCGCAATGTCCGGCTGATACTTCGCCGGATCCGTTTCCAGTTGCTCCAGGAAGACACCGTCTTTGGTGATTTTGCCTTTTACCTGCCGATCCGCGGAGCAGGAGACGCCAATGCCGATCGGGACGCTTGCACCATGACGGGGCATGCGAATAACCCGGACATCATGGCAGAAATATTTTCCACCGAACTGTGCGCCGATTCCAATATTCTGCGTCATCTTGTGAACAGCAGCTTCCATTTCCGTATCCCGGTAGGCGCGGCCCAGCGCGTTCCCACTGGTTGGCAGGGTATCATAATATTTTGTGGAGGCGAGCTTCACGGTTTTCATTGTATCCTCAGCCGACGTGCCGCCGATGACAATGGCAAGGTGATAGGGCGGGCAGGCCGATGTTCCCAGCTCCGCCACTTTTTCCTCGAGGAAAGGAAGAAGGCGATCCGGAGACAGAACACTGGGGACAGCCTGGTGCAGAAATGTCTTGTTCGCGGAGCCGCCGCCTTTGGCAATAAACAGAAATTCATAGGCATTGCTGTTTGTTGCATATAGATCAATTTGTGCAGGCAGATTAGTGCCGGTGTTTTTTTCGTCAAACATGCTGAGCGGTGCCAGCTGTGAGTATCTCAAATTTGTTTCGGTATAGGTTTTGAACACACCTTTGGAGAGCTGTTCCTTGTCATCACCATTGGTCCAGACATATTGTCCTTTCTTACCCATGATGACGGCCGTTCCCGTATCCTGACAGCCTGGGAGGATCATACCTGCTGCAATATTGGCGTTTTTGAGAAGTTCCGTTGCGACGAATTTGTCATTATCAGAGGCTTCATCATCTTCAAGGATGTTTGCAAGCTGCTGAAGGTGGGCAGGCCTGAGCAGATGGGCCACGTCCCGCATGGCTTCTGCGCACAGGAGTTCCAGAGCTTCGGGCTCGATTTTGAGAATCTCCTTGCCATCCGCGCTCAGTGTGGAGACATGTTTATCGGTGAGTTTGCGATAAGGGGTTTCGTCCAGGCCTAGCTCGAACATTTCCTGATATTGGAATTCTGGCATTTCTCTCTCATCCTGACAGAGCTGATAAGATTTAGGGTAAATTGGAACGGCAATCCGGGCTACCGTATGTGGATCCTTTGATCGCTGTTATTTCTTTCGAAAGGCATCAAGGGTAATAACTTCACCTGCCTTTGGCTCGTCACTGCTCTCTTCGAGATCCTTGGCAGGAGCGGTGTTGTCCTCCTCCGGTATCTCTGAAAGCTCTGCAGAAGGCAGGGTCGGTTCAGCTGATAAATTGAATTGCAAGCCAAACTGCACAGAAGGATCTGCAAACGCTGTGATCGCATCAAACGGAATGACCAAAGTCTCTCGTTTGTGGTTGAAGCTGAGTTCGAGACTGAACAGGTCCTGTTCGATCGTCAAATTCCAGAACTGGTGCTGTAGGACAATGGTCATTTCATCCTGATAGCGCTCTTTCAGATGGGTCGGTAACACAACGCCAGTATGCCCCGTTCGGAAGGTAACGTAGAAATGCTGTTGTCCTGCCAGTCCGTCTTTGGCGGCGCGTCTCAATGATTCCCGGACGACCTCCATCAAAGCTTGTTCGACCAGTTGATTGTAATTTATTTCGCCGTCCATCACGCTAATTCTGCTCCAGCTCAATTCGATTTATTTTGCTCTATCTGGCATATTCAGGAGAGTCTCTATGTCCCTAAGTGGAGGGGCTTCTGTTGCCAGGTGCCCCTCCGAACCCCGTGTAGCGGCTGTTAGGCAGCTACGGCAAATGCTTCGTCATTATCGTTAGCATCTGTAAAATTGACCCCGGTAACGGTGGTATCATGCCGAGCGAAAATTACATCTTTACTGCGCGCGTCGAACCTATTTCGCCCCCATCATAAACGCAGGAAAGAGCCTCAAAGATCTATTCCTGCGTTTATGGTGGAGGCGCCGGGTACCGCCCCCGGGTCCGCAACGTTTATTCCACGCAACGTTTATCGCCATAGTTGGTTGCCCAACAAGCGTAATATAGAGATTTGCCTCACAGAATGAAAGGGCACAGTTTGGGAAAATATCTATCCGGCCTGTATGCGCTCAAGAATATGAAAAGTATGATCATATTCGTTTTTTTCTGACTTCTGGTGAAATTCACTAAAACGCGACTGCCAAAGGGTAGGGTCGAGCGGGGAAAAATAAGCATCCCCGTCAATGTCCGTATGAACGCGCGTCAGGTAAAAGCGATCAATTTGCGGGTAAAAGAGTTTGTAGATTTCGGCCCCGCCAACAATAGTGATTTCTTCTTGCTGATTGGCTTTAGCGTCATTATGGGCCAGATCAAGCGCTTCTTGCGGAGAATGGGCGGTTATGGCGCCTTCAACTTTAAAGCGGTTGTCGCGTGTCAGGATAATACTCGTGCGGCCCGGTAACAGACCCGGAAGCGACTCAAATGTTTTACGACCCATAACCATCGGCTTGCCGAGCGTGTTTTTCTTGAACCATTTGAGGTCATTGGAAAGACGCCAAGGCAAAGAATTCTCCGCGCCGATGACATTATTTTCAGAAACGGCCAGAACAGCACTAATGATCATGATAATCCCTTAAACGGCGATGGGGGCTGCAATATTCGGCTCTGCCTCATAATCCTCGATGGTGAAATCTTCAAATTTGAAATCAAAAATACCACGGATTTCGGGGTTGATTTTCAATCCGGGGAGGCGGCCGGGAGTACGGTTCAGTTGCAAATCCGCCTGTTCAACATGATTGGCATATAGATGAGCGTCTCCCAGGCTATGGACAAATACACCTGGCTCGAGATCACAAGCCTGCGCGAGCATGTGGGTGAGGAGGGCATAGGAGGCGATATTGAACGGGACGCCCAGAAACACATCCGCGCTGCGCTGATAAAGTTGGCAGGAAAGCTTGCCATCCGCTACATAAAACTGGAACAGACAATGGCAAGGAGGAAGGGCCATATTATCCACATCGGCAGGATTCCAGGCTGTTACAATATGACGGCGAGAATCAGGATTGTTTTTAAGTTGCGTTATCAGTTTGCTGATCTGGTCAATTTGTCCGCCATCCGGGGTTGGCCAGGAGCGCCACTGATAGCCATAAACAGGGCCCAGATTGCCATTTTCATCTGCCCATTCGTCCCAAATCCGGACGCCGTTCTCTTTCAGGTATTTAATATTCGTATCACCCGCGAGAAACCAGAGAAGCTCATGGATAATGGATTTCAAGTGCAGTTTTTTTGTTGTCAGCACCGGAAATCCATTCGCCAGATCGAAGCGCATCTGGTGACCAAAAATACTGTAGGTGCCAACACCGGTGCGGTCGGATTTGTAGGTTCCCGTATGGCGCACGGTTTTAAGAAGATCTAGATACTGCTGCATGATGATTTTACCTGGACTGGAAAACTGATCTTCAAAATAGAATACTTGCGAGATTGACGACAACACCTAAAATTACTGAGTTTGAAGAAAATAAAACGGATCCCGCCGAATGACGTCACAGAAACATGCAATATCAGGCGCACGGCACAGGACGGCAAATCTCCGATCCATTCCGATTAACACCTCGTGTCTCGCCTGGATTGGACCGGCACAGACCACAGGTCTTTTTGCAGATGAGTTTTCAAGGTTTAATCCGGATTGTGAGCAGCATCAATATGACAGAATATCCGCTTTAACCTCCAGCGGGAAACTGTATGATTGTATTTACCTGTTGGGTCGGCGATCTGCGCTCCCTGGTATAGAGGAACTCGTGAGTGAGGCATCTGGCAGCTTGTCGCCTTCGGGGTGCCTGATAGTTGATATTGAAAATCCGTTTTTCTATAAGACCTTGCAAACAAAGCCTCTCTCCCTGGAGGCTGTGTTGCCGGATGTGCGTAAATTCGTTGGAGACCTGGCTAAACAGATAGAACAATCAGGATGGATTATCGAACGGACCCGATGGCTACCCACGGCGCTTCGTTCGTTCGAGCAGTGGCTGTCACAGCAACCGCCCGAGTTCGCCTCCCTTTCTCCGCAACTGAAACAAATACTGGTATCTCCCATCATGCAATGTCGGTTGATGAGGCATTCGGTCGATCCAATAAGCATTCAGGCTCAGGTTCTCAAGCCGGTTGGTGGTGTAAATGATGTCCGGATAATCGAGCCACTTTCCGCACTGGCAAGTTTACCGGGCCTCTCCTGTCGGGTGAGCCGAAAGGAAGGACTTCTTCGAGGCGTAGACGGTGCCAGCAAAATCATGATCCTGCATCGCCCGATCCTGAGTTTGGAAAGTTCATTTGAGGGTCTTCAGAAAATGCGGGATGCCGGTTATTTGATCATCACGGAGTTTGACGATCACCCCTCTCCTTGGCCCGCGATAGAGGAAAATGGATTTTTGACATTTGCGGGCGTGCATGCCGTGCAGACAACAACGCCTGAACTTGCCCGATGTTTAAAGCAATATAATCCGGAAATTGGCATTTTCCCTAATCAGCTGAACGGCCTTTCGGAGTTGGTTGATAAATTGGAAGGGGAGGCGGTCTCAATCTTCTTTGGGGCCCTAAACCGACAGGCAGACTGGACGCCGGTAATGGATGGTATCAATCAATCCTTAAAAGCAGCGAAGCATCCATTTACTGTCGATGTAGTTTTTGATCGTGATTTTTTCGAAGCGCTTGAGACGAGCAAGAAAAGCTTCACGCCTCAATGTTCCTATGCTGACTATAAAGCTCGGCTGCAACAGGCGGATATTGCGCTCATGCCGCTTCGGGATACGGAATTTAACCGAATGAAGTCGGATTTAAAATTTATTGAATCAGCAGGGCAAGGGGCTGTTCCCATTGCAAGTTCGGTCGTTTATGAAGCATGCGATCCGGAAGGAAAGCGATCCATTATCTGCAAAGAGCCTGAAGAGTTCGGCCCAGCTCTCCTGCAATTGATTAATGACAGAGAGCAGCGGTTGCGCCTGCAGAACAATGGATATCAGTATGTGAAATCCAGCCGTTTGCTTTGCCATCATGTCGAGAGCCGATTGGATTGGTATCGATCTTTGTTGGCAAAAAAAGAAGTGCTGGATCAAGCGCTGGAAGTCCGCTTGGAAAGATTGTCTTCTTAACTCTCCACTTTTTCATCCAGAAAATGGCGACCGTCCGGATCTTCAATTTCCAGAACCCAGACGTCGGAATCAAACTGGACCTGTTTTTCGATATAGCGGTCGGCAGTTTCTTCATCCACCCAGTCCGCCCCGGTGCCTCGGAGCCATTTTCGGGTACCATCTTCAAAACTGGTGGTGGGTGTGAGAACCATGCATTTATTATTTAACCGGTTTATTTTTATCAAGACGGATCCTGCAGAATTGTCTCCCCGCCGTGTTACGAAGACAGGGACATTCAAAAAACTGCATTTGCGAATATGCGCTTTTATCCAGATTTCGGCCTTGAGCCTGGGTTCCATCAAATATTCCTGACAAAAAGAAAATGAGAATCTGCTTGAAGCCGATCCGCTTCAGGACAGACTGGCCATGCCTTCTAGTATGATGACATCCCGGACCCGCAGCAACCTGTTCCGTCTTTGCAGATCATTTTGTTCTGCGCAGAACTGGGCGTCCTGCTCCAGTTTCTCACAGGCAAGTGGTCCATATTTTTCGGTATAATACTGAGCAAGTGAAAGGGAGGGGTCTTTATACATATGCATCCCTTGTTTTCTATGCCAGCAACTGGACTTCTTTATGCCGAAAACAATCGACCTGATGATCATTGATCATGCCGACGGCTTCCATAAAGGCATAAACAATTGTTGGTCCGACAAACTTGAAACCTCGTTTTTTGAGATCCTTGGAAATGGCTTGACTAAGCGGCGTCTGAGTTGGAATGTCGCTCATATTGACCCAGTTATTTTGCAAAACTTCACCATCAAGATATTGCCAAAGGAGATTTGAAAAACCCTGCTCCTTTTCCTCGATTTCCAGGAAAAGCCTGGCACCGATAATCGTTCCTTCAATCTTGGCCCGATTTCGCACAATGCCCGTATCCTGCATCAATTGTTCTACTTTTTCAGGTGTATATCGGGCGATAATTTCCGGGTTGAATCCGTCGAAGGCCTTGATGAAATTCTCTCGCTTTCTGAGGATCGTGATCCAGGAGAGTCCGGCCTGAAAACCGTCCAGGATCAGCTTTTCGTAAAGGGCTCTACCATCCCGAACAGGTACACCCCATTCTGTGTCATGATAGGCTTGGTAAAACGGATCATCACCGCACCATTTACAGCGGTGAACTCCGTCTTCGCCTTTTTTAACATCCCCCATCATAGCTCGCATCCTGTCAAATGTTCACTTTTTGTTCGGACACAATATTGTGCTTTTCTAAAGATCGCAAGGGGCTTTTTTTAAGTCTCTGTCGCTGGTAAATTGACATAGTCCGGCTTCTGAAGTGTCAAACCTTCCGGTTTAAGGGGCGTATCGCTCTGCTTGGCCTTTTCCCATCCATCCAGTCGGGTAAGGGCCAGGCCATTGGGGGTACTGAAGGCAGTTACGGTGGCTATTTCTTTGTCACCCAGGCGAATAGGCGATCCCACGTCGATGTCTCCATCGAATGTGAAATGAAAAAGGCGCTTCTTTATTTTTGCCCGATGCTTGGTACGTGCTGTTAACTCCTGCCCGACATAACATCCTTTGGAAAAGCTGACGCCATGCAGCTCTTCAAAATTCATTTCCAGCAGGAAGTTTTTTTCAGGCTGGATATCACGGCCTCCTTCCGGAATGCCGAGCGAAAGTCGTAAGTCATGATAAACAGCCTCATCGGCCATTGACGGTGAGCCAAACTCATCGAGCCAATTTGTCCCTTTTTTGCCAATGATCCGGTAGCCAAGGCTTTCCTGCCGGGGGTCCCGATAGCGTCTATAGGTTTCATGCATTTCAACCTGACCCAGGGAGAGAGAAGAAGCCTCCTCCGTATCTGTTCCAAATTCGGCACAGAGATCCCAGTGATCTGTCACATCCTCGATCAGGACATCAGCCCGCAACTTATAGAGTGTCAGCCTTCTAACCAGATCACTTGTCCGCTCTGTCAGGCAGTCAAGGTAGAGGGCGTTTTCATCCTCGAGGATCAGGAAGTCGTGCAGAAACTTTCCCTGAGGAGTCAGAAGGGCTGCATAAACGGCTTTCTCTGAAGACAAGGGTTCCAGATCATTCGTGACAAGATTCTGCAAAAAGTCCCTTATATCCTTGCCAGTCAACTGTAACAAAGATCGGCTATCGAGTTTTGCAAATGGCATATTCCGGGCTCTTCAATCGGAGGAAAAGATACTAACGCTATCCTACCATCCTGCCGGGCTCCTGCAAAGGACAAGGATGGGATTATGTGATAGAGAAGGTGCGATCCTGGCAGGATGGTGAAGGCTCAATGCCGAATCCCGGATACTCTTAGATAGAAAAAATAAATATCCAGTAGATCAAGTTATGATCATTATAAGGCTTTGTTATAATTGATAATTAATGCATCAATTGTAACATTTTGTAAGCGAATTATTACAACAAATGGGAGAAAATACCAGTCCGTGAACGTGTTTCACGATTTATTAAGAAACCAATATATACGGTGAGACGGACTAAGCTGCACAAGCAGCAATTTTACTTGGAGTTAGTTCTGCAATGATCACCACACCGACAAAGATTTCCCTTCTTTCCGTTTTCACAGGCACCCTGATGGCCGCGTTGACCAGCACTTCGGCACAGGCTGCAACGGATTTGACACTCTGTACTGAAGACAAGGACCAATCTCCTTATGTTATCGGAGCATCAGGCCTTGCCGCTAATCCGGGTATCGCTGTTGAGATTATTCAAAAAGCCGCCCAGCAGATGGGCGTTACAACAAAAATTATCCGTGCACCCTGGAAAAGATGTCTGTCCGTTCTTGAAAAAGGGGAAGTCGATGGGGTTTTTCTGGGATCTTTCAAAAAAGCACGGATGAAATTTGGTGCTTTCCCGATGGCTGGCGCGGACGTCGATCCTGAGCGCCGCGTCTCGAAAAGTTCCTATTCATTGTATCGTCTGAAGGGAACTTCTGCCAACTGGGATGGTAAGGCATTCAGTGGTATCGATGGCAAAGTTGGCGCTCCTCTGGGATATTCCATTGTGAAGGACCTGGAGAAAAAAGGCCTGAAGATGGAAGAATCCAAAGGGACCGAAACAGATTTTAAAAAGCTGTCTTCAAAACGTATTGTCGCGGCGGCTGCTCTTACGAATGTTGGCGATGCATTGATTGAAAGCGGCGCTTTTCCGAATGTGGAAAAAGTTGAAACACCGCTGGTCACCAAGCCTTATTATCTGTTGCTGAGTAATCAGCTGGTCGCAGCGAATAAAGACATGACTGAAAAATTCTGGAATGAAATTGCCAAGGTTCGTGAAGCCGAAGGCAAAGCACTCTCCAAGAAATACAACTAATCAAGTATCTCAGGTTGTGACGCTCAAGGCGTCACGGCCTTTGCTATTTTCCTTTGGCCACGAAATGTGGATTGTCGTGCCCCGGTTTGCCATAGGAGAGAGACGCTCCTTCCAGTGTCTCGACGGCACCGCCTGCTGCTTCCAAAATAGCCTGACCAGCCCCGATATCCCATTCCATTGTACGCCCGAGACGTGGATACAAATCCGCTTTTCCTTCCGCCAGTATGCAAAGCTTCAGGGATGAACCAGCTGAAATCAGATCGGCAACGGTGTAGCGAGAAATATAGTCATCCGTCTCCGGTGTTCTATGAGACCGGCTTGCAACGACAGTCAATCCTTCTGCGGGTGCTTCCCGTGCCTCTATTCGATAAGGCGTTCCGCGATTTTCCATCATCCAGGCATTGCCAGAACCGAAGGCATAATAGGTTGTGTCCTTGGCAGGAACATGGATAACTCCCATGGTTGGCTTACCATTTTCCACCAGTGCAATATTGACGGTAAATTCGCCGCGTTTATGGACAAACTCTTTGGTACCGTCCAAAGGGTCAACCAGCCAGAAAGTACCGCCGGACAGGTCCGGAATTCGGCCTTCAGCAACACTTTCTTCCGCAAGAACAGGAATGTCGGGTGTGGCTGATACCAGCCCTTCAAGAATGATTTTTTCCGCAGCTACATCGGCCTCTGTCACGGGTGACTCATCATCCTTTGTGGCGACGTCAAAATCCCGATTATAGATTGTTAGAATTTCGTCCCCGGCCTTCAGCGCGAGGGCAGTAATGATTTGGCACAGATTTTCACGATCACTCAACATAGGGCTTCCTGCGGGCATAGACATTGCGATAAGGTGCACAATATCGATATTCAGCAATCTGTCACCCTTTGATTGCATGCTTTTTCCTGTTCCTTTGTCAGGCTAATATGACGCTCATGAATGAATTTGAAATATCACCCGACCCAAAGGCTCCCCGGCTGAGTGAAAGGCTGCGCGGCGTCGATCAGACAGGTCAAAAAGTCGAGCTCCCGGTGGTTGTGGAGAAGCCTCTGACCTTGTTTTTAAACAAACAGGAGATTGTCACGATGATGACAATCGGTGACTACCCCGATTATCTGGCGCTGGGATATCTTCTGAACCAGAATATGCTTCTGCCTGATGACGTGGTGACAGGCATCGATATGGATGAGGATCTTGGGGTTGTTGTCGTGCGCACAGAACGTCAAACGGATTTTGAAGAAAAACTCAAGAAGAAAACCCAAACATCCGGCTGCGCGCAAGGAACGGCTTTCGGCGACTTGATGGAGAAGTTTGACGATATTCATCTTGATGAGGCAGCACGGCTCAAAACCTCCTGGCTTTATCATTTGTCCAGGAAAATCAATCAGCGACCGTCTCTGTATCTGGAAACGGGAGCCATCCATGGATGTGTTTTATGCGAAGAAGACCGGCCTCTTGTTTATATGGAAGATGTCGGGCGGCATAATGCCATCGATAAAATCGCCGGCTATATGTGGCGACATAAAATCAGTGCTGAAAATAAGATATTTTACACAACGGGCCGCCTGACATCTGAAATGGTGATCAAAACAGTGCAGATGCAGATCCCGATCCTGATCTCCCGAAGCGGCTTTACTGCCTGGGGGGTTGATCTGGCCAGGGAGGCGGGGCTGACGCTCATTGGTCGGGCCAAAGGAAAGCGATTTATCTGTTTGGCAGGGGACGAACGGCTGACTTATGATGCCGATCTTGAGACGATCCCCGATGAAGACAAGAAACACCAGAGGAAATCCAGCCAATGACCAATATGCCTGAAATCCCCTGCCTGATATTGGCGGGAGGGCAATCGCGCCGTATGGGAGGCGGGGATAAATTTCTGAAAACGCTGGGCGGAAAATCTTTGCTGGATCGGGTTTTGCAGACGATCGAGCCGCAAGTAGGAGACATCCTGATTAGCCAGAATTCAGGTCTTGAACATGATACATATCCAGTCAGGCCTGACTGTGTTTCCGGGCATCTTGGTCCCCTTGCTGGTATTTTGACCGGTCTTGAGTATTTTCGGGAAAAAGGATGTGAGGCCAGTCATATGCTGAGTATCCCTGCAGATGCCCCCTTTATCCCCGATGATCTGGTGTCCCGGTTGAAAGGCGGATTAAGCGCCAGCGAACATTCTATCGTCATGGCCTATTCCAAGAAGAGGATCCATCCAGTTGTCGCGCTCTGGCCTTTTACACTTGCCGATCCCTTGCGGGTTGCGGTTACAGGAGAAGAGCTTCGGAAAATTCTGGTCTTTGCGGAACGCTACAGTTTGACCAGTGTTCGGTGGGAAGACGGAGATCCGTTTTTTAATATCAACAGACCCGAAGATTTAGAGGCGGCAGAAAAGTTATTGGCGGAGAGTGGCAAATAGCCTAGCGGATTCCGGTCTCAAAACCTTCTGCAGAAAAGCCGAGTTCCGACAATCCTTCTTCCAGGTAGTCGCCTAGCTGCGGCATTTTTACGAGATATTCTGAAATATGCCGGCTGTCGAAATCGGCGGCCTCTTTTAAGGCGTCATCCCATTCCTCAACGGAAAAAGTGCCGCGCCCAACCCAGGCTAGTGCCATCAGATGCAGGCGCTCTTCTTCATTCAATTTATCAATAATTCTTTTCAGATCGAGATACCGATCTTCTTTCGGCGGAGCGAATTCAAGGGCGTCATCAATATCAGGAAGTTCGGTAAAGTCATCCCCTCCTGCTTCCTGTGTAGCGTTGAGAGCAAGGGAGTTAATGATAAGATCACAGACTTTCTCGACAGCAATATGAAGCATTGAAGGGCTCCTGTTTTCTTGCTCTCAAATCTATATCAAAAAAAACTAAAATAAAACCATAAACAAAACTGGTAGGCAAATTCATGCTCTATGTTAACCGGTGAGGCCGATAAGCTTCCGTTGCTGTCTTTCGACGAGTTCAGTCAGAAACTGAGTCACTGCTTTGATTCGAGCAAGGTCGTGAATGTCTTCGGGGGTATTGAGCCAGAAAGTACGCTTTACCTCGATTTCATCGGGTAACAGGCAAACAAGCTCCGAATGCTCATCGGCGACAAAGCAATGCATGATGCTAATACCAGCCCCGGACAATGTTGCCTGAAACTGAAAAACAATGCTTGAGCTTTTCAGTGTGACATTAGGGCTGGAGATAAATTCGGTGAGATAGAGCATCTGAGGATCAGGAACCAGCTCCTCGATATAGGAAATAAAATTGTGATCTTTCAAATCATCGACACTACGAATGGGTGGGTGTTTGGCAAGATAGGATTTGCTAGCATACAGGCGCAATGTGTAGTCGGTCAGTTTTTTCGAAATCAGGCGTCCCGACCGGGGTCTTTCAAGGGTGATCGAAAGATCTGCTTCCCGTTTTGAGAGGCTGACAAAACGATCATTTGCAACAAATTCAAGCTCGATTTCCGGATGCTGTTCCTGGAAGGCAGGCATATCGCGAGAGAGGAACTGGCTGCCAAATCCTTCTGGTACGCCTAGTCTTACGATCCCTGTCAGATTGCGGTTCTCTCCGCCCACATGGTCCTGAATGGTAGCAGACGCGCTTTCCATGGCTTCTGCCTGGGGAAGAAGCCTTTCGCCAGCCTGAGTGAGTACATAGCCCCGTGTTGTGCTTTCAAACAGTTTGGCGTCAAGTTGTTTCTCAAGGGACAAAACGCGCCTGCTGACCGTGGTATGATCAACTTTGAGGGATTTGGCGACCTCGGTGAGGCGACCCTTTCGGCTGAGTTCGAGAAAAAATCGAACGTCGTTCCAATCGAACATTCTGACCCTGGGCCTCCTTGTGTGTATAAATACACATGCTATGTGCAATCTTCTCTAATTACTTTGCATTTTTACCCATGTAAAGTTAAAGCATCGAAATTCCACGCGGGGAGCGAAACAGATGACAACACAAATCAAGCATTATATCGGCGGCAAACATGTCGCCGGGACATCCGGCCGGTTCAGCCCGGTTTATAACCCGAGTACGGGTGAGCAGTCCGGTGAGACACCGCTCGCAACAGAAGCCGAAGTGGGCAATGCCATTCAGGACAGTCTGGATGCCTTTCCGGAATGGGCGGCAACGTCCCCGATTACCCGCGCACGGGTGATGTTCAAGTTCAAGGAACTGGTAGAAGCTAATCTAGACGAGTTGGCAGCACTGCTTTCCAGTGAACATGGCAAGGTTCATTCAGATGCGAAAGGCTCTGTCATCCGCGGTCTTGAAGTTGTTGAATTTGCCTGTGGTATCCCGCACCTCCTGAAAGGTGAGTTCTCTGACAATGTCTCCTCCGGCATCGACATGTATTCCATGCGTAAGCCTTTGGGTGTCGTTGCGGGTATCACACCCTTTAACTTCCCCGCTATGGTTCCAATGTGGATGTTTGCAGTTGCCATTGCGTGCGGTAATACATTCGTCCTGAAGCCATCTGAAAAAGATCCATCCTTGCCGGTCCGTCTGGCTGAACTCATGCTGGAAGCAGGCGCACCGAAGGGCGTTCTTAACGTTATCAACGGTGACAAAGTAGCTGTTGATACGCTTTTGGATGACGAGCGGGTTAAAGCGATCAGCTTTGTGGGCTCCACTCCGATTGCTCAATATGTCTATTCTCGCGCGGCGGCAGCTGGCAAGCGTTGCCAGGCAATGGGCGGTGCGAAAAACCATATGGTTATTATGCCGGATGCAGATATGGATAAAGCAGCGGATGCGTTGATCGGTGCGGGCTACGGTTCTGCTGGTGAGCGTTGTATGGCGATTTCTGTGGCCGTTGCCGTTGGTGATGCGGGTGATCAGCTGGTTGAACGTCTCGCACCGCGTGTTCGGGCGCTGAAAGTCGGTCCAAGTGCCGCTGATGGCGATATGGGCCCGTTGGTAACATCGGATCATCTGAACAAGGTGAAAGGCTATGTCGATCTGGGTATTGAAGAAGGCGCTGATCTGGTAGTTGATGGGCGTGATTTCAAAATGCAGGGCTACGAGAACGGCTTCTATATGGGCGGTTGTCTGTTTGACAATGTGACAACGGATATGCGGATTTATAAAGAAGAAATTTTTGGCCCTGTCCTGTCGGTTGTGCGGGCTCCTGAATTTGGCGATGCTCTTAAAATGGTCGATGAACATGAGTTCGGTAACGGAACTTCTATCTTTACCCGCAATGGCGATGCAGCCCGTGCCTTCTCCAATAATGTCCAGGTTGGCATGGTTGGTGTGAATGTTCCGATCCCGGTTCCGCTTGCCTTCCACAGCTTCGGCGGTTGGAAAGCGTCTGCCTTTGGTGATCACAACCAGCATGGCCCGGAAGGTGTTCGTTTCTATACGAAGGTGAAAACCGTGACGTCCCGCTGGCCGGACTCAATTAAAGCCGGTGCAGAATTTGTCATGCCAACGCATAAATAATTGTTGAGATAACAGATGCAGCGCCCCGGTCTTCCGGGGCGTTTGCCGATCCGGGAGGAAGAAAATGGCAAAAATCGGATTTATCGGTGTGGGGAATATGGGCGGACCCATGGCCCTCAACCTTCTCAAAGCAGGTCATTCCGTCAAGGTTTTTGACCTGTCAGAAGCGGCTGTAAAAATATGCGTCGATGCTGGCGGCGAAGCCGCAGGGAGCGCGACGGATGCAGCAAGAGACGTTAATATCGTTGTCAGCATGTTGCCCAAGGGAGATCATGTCCGCGGCGTATATTTGAGTGAACAGGGAGCGATTGCGGCTGCGAGTGAAGGCACGCTCTTTATTGATTGTTCGACTATTGATGTCGCGACGGCGCGCGAAGTTTCCGTTGCGGCAGAAGGCGCAGGCATGATGATGGTCGATGCGCCGGTAAGCGGCGGCGTTGGCGGAGCTTCTGCTGGAACTCTCACTTTCATGGTGGGCGGTCCCGCTGGTGCATTTGAAGCGGCAAAACCGGTTCTTGAAGTTATGGGACAGAATATTGTCCATACCGGTGCGTCCGGTAACGGCCAGGCGGCCAAGATCTGTAACAACATGATCCTGGGTATCTCCATGATCGCGGTCTCCGAGGCTTTTGTTCTGGGTGAAAAATTGGGGCTTGAGCATCAGACCCTGTTTGATATTGCATCAACGGCGTCAGGTCAGTGCTGGTCGTTGACCAGCTATTGTCCAGTTCCGGGACCGGTACCGGCATCTCCAGCCAATAACGATTATAAACCGGGATTTTCAGCACAGAATATGCTGAAAGACCTGATGCTGTCTCAGGAAGCAGCAGACGGTTTCGATGCTTCTACCGCATTGGGGAAAGCAGCCTCTGACCTTTACCAGAATTATGTATCTGGTGAAGGGGAAGCCGCAGATTTTTCTGGTATCATCAACATGATCCGCAAATCCTGACCGCCTTCGACGGATTCTGATAGACACCCGGAAAGGCCCCGTGCTTTTCCGGGTTTTTTGTTTGTGACATCCTGTTTGTTTTTCGTGAGGCCGATTACAAATGCACCCGACATCCAATTGACGATTTCTCTTTTTTCTGATCTTGATAACACTTCTTTTTTGGGGAGTAGAGAGCATGGTCAAGCATATTACATCGGGATCAACCTTTGAAGATGACATCGCTTATTCACGTGCCGTTGTTGACGAGCATTATGTGTTTGTCTCCGGCACGACGGGCTTTGATTATGAGACAATGACATTGCCAGATAACATTGAAGAGCAGGTGGGGCAGTGCTTTAAGAATATTCAGGCTGCGCTGGAAGAAGCAGGGTCTTCATTGGACAAGGTGGTGCGGGTGCATTATTTGCTGCCGGATCGGAATGATTTTGCCGCCTGCTGGCCGACTATCCGCAAAGCGTTCGATACCGCTCGTCCTGCGGCCACCATGTTCGTTGCTGACCTGATGGATCCCAAGATGAAAATCGAGATTGAAGTGACGGCGAAACGTTGATTAGAAAGGCAGGCTTTTCAAGAACGCTGGCAGTTCTGCAATAGAGGAGAGCTGCCGAAAGCCTGCTTTTTCATCCGGCGTCTCGGCATGTTCCATTGCCCAGGTCAGATCGTGTGGAATATGGACACCGAAGGCGCCGGCCTCCACGGCGGGGAGAATATCGGATTTCACTGAATTGCCGACCATCATGCTGCGGGTGGGGCCATCGCCGTATTTTTCGAAAATCTGGTGATAGGTTTCCGTGGTTTTTTCACTGACAATCTCGACACCATCGAAATACTCGCCAAGGCCTGACTGGGCGATTTTTCGTTCCTGATCAAACAGATCCCCCTTGGTAATCACCAAGAGCCGGTACATCTGTTTGAGGGAGGCCAGAACAGCCTCGACATGAGGCAACGGCTCTACAGGGTGGTCCTGCATATCGCGTCCCGCTCGGATGATTTCCTGAATGTCGGAGGCGGGGATTTGTCCGCCGGTTACCTCAATCGCGGTCTCAATCATCGAAAGAGTGAAACCCTTGATCCCGTATCCGTAATAGCGGAGGTTTCGCTTCTCTGTCTCCAGCAGAGAATGACCCAAATCAGCTTCGCCAGTATGCCTGGCAATCAGGTCCCGAAACCGTTTTTCCGTCAGATGGAAGATATGTTCATTTGCCCAAAGGGTATCGTCAGCATCAAAGGCGATTGTGGAAAGGGGCATGGCGATCTTCCTGACTGTATATGTCCAAGCACCATAAGAAGGAAAGGAATACGCTGTCAATTCGTCTAAAAAACATTTGCACTTTATTGAAAACTCATCGACTAATGTTGGATGATAAACAATATGTCAGACAATGTACGCGGAGCCTGTTTTATGGCCGTCTGTATGGCGGCTTTCGGGATCAATGATGCTCTTATGAAGGTTGGATCAGAGCATTTTACGCTCATCCAGGCGATTTTCGTGCGCTCTATCTTTACGACAATTTTTCTCGGTGGATATGCCTGGTCGAGAGGGGCTTTCACCGTCAGTATTGGGGCGAGAGACTGGAAGCTGATCTCTCTTAGGGTGACAGGTGAAGTATGCGGTGCTTTCTGCTTCCTGACAGCGGTGTTTAACATGCCGCTTGCAAATGCAACCGCCATTTTACAATCTCTGCCTTTGGCTGTCACACTTTGCGCAGCGGTCTTTTTGCGGGAAAAGGTCGGATGGCGGCGCTATGGTGCCATTCTGATTGGGTTTGCTGGTGTGATGGTTATTGTTCGGCCTGGATCGGACGGGTTTAACAGCTATTCATTCTACGCGCTTGGTGCCATCATTTTCATTGTCCTGCGGGACCTGACAACCCGGCGGATATCAAGTGATATCCCATCAGCGTTTGTATCCTTCCTGACATCACTGGTGATTATGGTGGTCACGGCACTGCTGCTACCCTTTACAGATTGGACCCCCCTCACGCTACAAAACAGTTCGATATTGCTCTTCGCTTCGTGTTTTGTCGTGTTTGGATATGTGCTCAGTGTTTCCTCTGTGCGGGTGGGGGAAATTGCTTTCGTCTCCCCTTTTCGCTACACCATCCTGCTCTGGTCCATGTTGCTCGGTTTTTTCATCTTTGGCGATATCCCTGACACATGGACACTGATCGGCAGTGGGATCGTTGTGATAATGGGAATTTATACCTTTTATCGAGAGCAAAGGTTTGCCTTGAAATCTTGACTTAACCCTGATTGAGGGCGTTTTTTATACGAGTGCCATATGTATTTTGATCATTTTTCTCAGGTAGTTTGTCAAGCGCAGCAACAGCGGTTTCCTCGGGCAATAATTGCCCGCGCCGTTGATTGATTAAATCTTTTGTAAAGGCAGGAGTATGTTCCGGATGGGGTTGCAATGACCAGCAGGTTGATGAGTAACGCAAGCCTGCAATGTTGCAAAAATCGGACGTATGTGTGATTTCTGCGCCGGGTGGACATTCTGTTACCTGATCCTGATGGAATGCCAGCAGGGTTGCCGTTTTCCCGGTCTTGATCTCTTTATAAATTTGCGGACCTACTCCCCAGCCCCCGTCAAATTTTTCCACTTTGCCGCCCAAGGCTTGCGCCATGATTTGATGGCCAAAACAGATGCCGACCGTTGGTTGTTGACTGTTCGCCAGCTTTTGAATGAACGCTTCAAGCGGCTCGATCCAGGGATGATCCTCATAGGCACCATGCTTTGATCCGGTGATAATCCATGCGTCGCAGTCATCGGTGTTGTCTGGAAATTCGCCATCAATAACGGAATATGTTCTGTAGTTGAAGCTGTCTGCGCCGAGCATATCAATGAACATCTCGGGAAATTCCCCGTGATCTTCTGCCAGTTTACCGCCCATATACCCAGTTCGTAAAATGCCAACTGTCTTTTTAATCATGCTGCCTTTTCCACTTTAACTGCACAAAATTTAACTTCCGCGATCTTACCAAAAGGATCCAACGCGTCATTTGTCAGGATATTGGCGGCGGCTTCCGCATAACAGAAGGGAATAAAAACCATGCCGGACTGAACAGCCCCATCCACGCGTGTTTTGATATTCAGGCTACCGCGACGGGATGAGACGGTGACGAGATCTCCAGGCTCGATACCCAATTCTTCGAACAGGGCAGGTGGCATCTGAACGACGGGTTCCGGCTCGACGGCATCCAGAACCTCCGACCGCCGTGTCATGGAGCCGGTATGCCAATGTTCCAGCAACCGTCCCGTTGTCAGAATAACGGGATAGTCTTTATCCGGTGTTTCATCGGGTGAAATCAGACTGGCCGGAACGAATTTTCCGCGGCCTGACAGAGTTGGAAATGTATCGGTAAAGATAATCGGCTGGCCGGGATCTTCCGGGCTTTCGCACGGGTAAATAACGGCTTCTTCATGCTCCAGCCGTTCCCAGCTGATTCCCTTGATACTGTCCATAACCTGTGTAAGTTCTGCAAAGACTTCTTTGGGGTGGCTGTAATGCCAGTCCAGTCCCAGCCGTTTTGCCATTTCCTGAATGATCCACAGATCCTGACGGGCGTCCCCGGGCAGGGGAACGGCGGCGCGCCCCATTTGAACCTGCCGGTTGGTATTTGTCACAGTGCCATCTTTTTCCGGCCAGGCGGAGGCGGGCAGAATAACATCGGCATAAGCCGCGGTTTCAGTGAGAAAAAGATCCTGCACAACGAGGATATCCAGCATGCTCAAAGCTTCGCGGGCATGGGTGACATTGGGATCTGACATGGCCGGATTCTCACCCATGATATACATACCGGTGATGTCGCCTTTATGGACAGCTTCCGTAATTTCAACAACCGTCAGGCCGCGTACAGGATCCAGATCGGCGTTCCAGAATTTCTCAAACTTTTCCCGGATAACCGGATCTTCCACCGACTGATAATCGGGCAGAAACATCGGGATCAGGGCAACATCCGATGCGCCTTGAACATTATTCTGACCGCGCAAAGGGTGAAGGCCGGTACCGGGTCTGCCGACCTGTCCGGTCATCAGCGCCAGGGAAATCAGGCACCGGGAGTTATCTGTCCCGTGAATATGCTGACTGATGCCCATCCCCCAGAAGATAATCGCGGATTTTGCTGTGGCATACAGCCTGGCAACCGCCCGCACATCGTCCGCTGGAACGCCGGTCCGAGCTTGCATTTCTTCCGGGCTGTAATCTTTGAGATGAGCAGCCAGGGCAGCATAATCTTCTGTATGGTTTCTGATATAATCCTGATCCGTCAGGCCTTCTTCAGCAATCACATGCATGATCGAATTGAGCAAAGCGACGTCTGATCCCGGCTTTTCCTGCAATAGATAAGTTGCGTGGCGAGAGAGAGACTGGCTGCGCGGGTCGATGATGACCAGTTTGGCCCCCTGTTTAGCAGCATTTTTGAAAAACGTTGCCGCGACCGGGTGATTAACGGAAGGATTGGATCCGATCACAATGATCACATCGGAATTTTCGGCTTCATTAAAGGGTGCCGAGACCGCACCTGATCCCACCGTTTCAAGCAAAGCCGCCACAGAAGAGGCATGGCAAAGGCGGGTGCAATGATCAACATTATTGGTGCCAAAGCCGGTCCGGACGAGTTTTTGAAACAGGTAAGCTTCTTCATTAGATCCTTTGGCGGAACCAAATCCGGCCAGGCCACTGGAGCCTTTTGCCTCTTTGACTTTCTTCAGTCCATTGGCAGCGTGGTCCAAGGCCTCTTCCCAGGTCGCTTCCCTGAAATGGGTGTAGGGATTGGCAGGATCCAGTGTTGAAACATCTGCATTGGCAACCCCCTCTTTGCGAATGAGGGGCTTTGTCAGGCGTTCGGGATTATGGATATAATCAAAACCAAAGCGGCCTTTAACACAAAGCCGCTCCTGATTGGCGGGGCCATCCCGGCCCTCCACGGAGACAATTTTGTCGTCCCGCACCTTGAAGGTAAGCTGGCAGCCAACACCGCAAAACGGGCAGACGCTATCTACATCCCGGTCCGGGTTTGGCTTATTAATGATTGATTTTTCAAGCAAGGCTCCCGTCGGACAGGCCTGTACACATTCACCGCAGGCGACACAGCTGCTTTCTCCCATCAGGTCATCGAAATCGAACACGATTTTTGACTGTGCGCCGCGACCGGCCATTCCGATAACATCATTGACTTGCACGTCTCGGCACGCCCGAACACACAGATTGCATTGGATACAGGCGTCCAGATTGACAGCCATGGCAGGATGGGAAAGGTCTTCTGTAGGTCTGGCCGATGGTGAAAAACGGCTTGCTGTTACCTCATTAAGATCAGCCATTTTCCAGAAGTGACTGTCGGGGGCATGGGTGTTCTCTTTATCCGGTTGATCCGCGGTTAGCAGCTCGACCACCATTTTGCGGGCTTTTTTTGCGCGCTCACTGGCGGATTTGACGACCATACCTTCCGTTGGTTTGCGAATACAGCTGGCAGCCAGAACCCGTTCCCCATCAATTTCAACCATACAGGCGCGGCAGTTACCATCTGCTTCAAAACCCGGCCTGTCAGCATGACACAAATGAGGAATAACAGTTCCCTGTTGTTTCGCAACATCCCAGATGGATTGATCATCAGTGGCGGTAACCGACTGGTCATCAAGTGTAAAAGAGATGGTTTTGCTCATACCAGATCCTCCGGAAAATACTTGATGAGGGACAGCAGACCGTTGGGGGCGGCTTGCCCTAGTCCGCAAATAGAGGCATCTTGCATACAATCGCTCAACTCGGTGAGCAATGTCTGATCCCAAACGTCGGACTGCATAAGGTCAAGTGCTTTTTCTGTACCTGATCGGCAAGGGGTGCATTGGCCGCAACTTTCATCTTCAAAAAAGCGCATCAGATTTCGCCCAACCTCTTTCAGGTCGTCCTGATCAGACAGCACAATCACAGCAGCAGAGCCAACGAAGCAGCCATATCGCTCGAGGGTGCCAAAATCCAGAGGGATATCTGCCATGGAAGCGGGCAAAATGCCTCCGGATGCACCACCTGGCAGGTAGCCTTTGAAAAGATGCCCTTCCTTCATGCCACCGCCATATTCATCAATCAATTCCTGGGCAGTGATGCCGGCAGGAGTGAGATAGACGCCTGGGGTATTGACATGACCGGAAAGAGAAAATGTCCTGAAGCCTTGTGATCCATTTCGGCCACCTTGCTGATACCACTCGGCGCCTTTGGTAATAATCTCGGGCAGCCAATAGAGTGTTTCAACGTTATTGATCAGGGTTGGTCGGCCAAACAAACCAACATGTGCGGGGAAGGGAGGTTTATGTCTGGGAAGGGCACGTTTTCCTTCAATGCTTTCCAGCATGGCGCTTTCTTCACCGCAGATATAGGCACCTGCACCGCGCCTGAGATGGATCGACCGGTCTTTGGTGAGGCCTGCGATTTTCAGCTCCGCTATAGCCTGCTTAAGGATCGCTGCCGTATCGGGATATTCGTCGCGCAGGAAAATATAGACGGAATCCGCCTCTACCATTTCTGCGCCGATTAACATTCCTTCCAGAAACTGAAAAGGATTACTGTTCATATAATGGCGGTCTTTAAAGGTTCCGGGCTCGCTTTCATCGGCATTGACGGCCATAAGGCGAGGTCCCGGTATGGACAAAACCGATTCCAGCTTCAAGGCATGAGGAAAGCCAGCGCCGCCAAGACCGCGATGTTTGCTTTCTTTCAATAGCTCGATGATGGCTGACGCACTGGTTTTACCAGAGTAGAGGTCTCGTAAAATGCTGAAACCACCCTGTTCGCAATATTCTGAATATGACAGGTAATCGCGGACAGGAAGAGAACTTCCCTCCAACATTTTCTGTCGCTCCTGATCCGTGGTTTCAGGCGTTGCATGCGGGATGTAACGATCTTTGATCCTGACGACTGGCGCCTGGTCGCAGCGGCCCATGCAGGCGCCATGAGTGACATTGATATCCTTACCGTATCTGGCAGCCAGTTTTTCTCTGAGATCTTTGGACCCCGCCATTTCGCAGGACAGGCTGTCACATACCTTGATGGTCAGGGCAGGACTGTCATGGCGTTTATCAACGACAACGAAATTATGGTAAAAGGTTGCCACCTCATAAACTTCAGCAAGAGACAATTTCATTTCGCTGGCCAAGGCGACCAGCAGGTCTTTCTCAAGGCATCCGAATGCGTCCTGAGCCAAATGCAGATGTTCGATCAGCAGGTCTTTTTGTCTGGGTCGGTCACCCAGAAGATCACGGACCTGTTCGATATACTCTTGTTTTGCTTGGCGGCCTTTGGCTTGATACCGTGCTCTACGTTTCCCTTTGCCAGGCGCTTTGGAGCTCACCTGAAACGAGGCGGATGTGACCATTAACTTTATCCTCTAGCTTACTCTGTCGCTCATGTCCGATGAGAAAGGACTTCTTCTTCTGTCAGGGTAATCAATTCAATCACGCTGGCTATGATCAGCTTTTTCCCGGCATGCTCGAAATTTACGGTTACCCGATCCGCGACGGAAGATTGCACCTGACCAACCCCCCAATCTGGCTGTCCGGGATGTTTTACATATTGTCCTGGAGAAAAAAACGCTAACATAAATGACATCACCCAGTTGATTGTTGCACACAGAGTGTAGCAAACTGTTGCGCATACGACAAAAACTGTTCCATTCTGTTTCTCAGTTTATGGGATTAATGTACCGGGGAAATAATGATCAGTCTCAAACTAGCTGCCCTTATGAGTTCAAAACTTTGTCATGATGTGATTGGGCCCGTCGGCGCTGTCAATAATGGCGTTGAACTTCTGAATGATGAGGCAAATTCGGATATGCAGGTCCAGGCGATGGATCTTATCAAACAAAGCGCAGGAGAGGCGGCTGCCCGCTTGCAATTCTACCGGCTGGCTTTTGGCCTGGCCGGCGGTCTGGGGTCGGAAGTCTCTTTGCGGGATGGTCGCTTGTTGTGTCGGGAGTTCATGAATTACGGAAAAGTCACTCTGGACTGGCCCGATGAAGCTGGCGGTGCTGAAAATCTGTCGAAGGATGCAATCAAGGTGATTTGCAATCTTGTTGCGTTGTCTTCGGGAGCGTTACCGCGGGGAGGCAATCTTGTTGTTTCCGGCAGCGTGACCGATGGCGACTGGTCTTTTGAACTGACAGCAGCCGGCCCGCGGGCAGGCTTACGGGAAGAAATTACCAGGACGTTGCTTGACGGTTACAATGAAGACGAACTTACCGCCCAGAATGTCGGGGCACAATATGTAATGGCTCTTTGCCAAAATAACGGGTATGCCGTCGGGATCGAAGCGATTGAGGAGGACAAGGTTGTGTTAAGTGCGCGTTCTTCCTGATGTAACGTTAAAAATATCTTTGATGAAAGCCTGGCGAGTCGCCGGGCTTTTTTATGGGCATTTGAAGAAAACAGGCCGTCTTGCATACAGAAAAGAGTATATGGTTATGCTTATATTCGTCATTTGAGAAAAATTTTATACAAGTTTCTTTTTTCTGATCTTCAAGCTGTTAACCGTAACTGCTTGTTAACCTCTTTCAAGCATTCTATCACAAATTGGGTGAATGAATTTATTGATTTGCGAGCCTGCGAGTAAGTGGGGAGAGAGCGACACCATGGATGATCTGTTAAGCGAATTTCTAACCGAAACCAACGAGAATATAGGCATCGTCGATGCGGCTTTGGTTGAGCTTGAACAAAATCCTGATGAAGGAAGCCAGATTGATAATATCTTTCGGCTTGTTCACACTATTAAAGGAACATGCGGCTTTCTGGGCCTGCCACGGCTGGAGGCTGTCGCCCATGCCGGAGAGAATGTTCTGGGTAAGATCCGTGACAAAGAGCTTACGGTAACCGCAGATGTCGTTACCATTATCCTAGAGGCAATGGATGTCATTAAAGAGGTTTTGGAAGTTCTCGAACAGACTGAAGCTGAACCTGAAGGGGATGATAAGGATCTGATTGATCGGCTGAATGAAGTTGCATACGGATCACCGGCTGGTCCGGCGGCGGCGGCGCCAGAACCGGCACCAGTACCTGAACCTGTCGAGGAAGAACGTGAATTAAAAGTCGGAGAAGTTTCAGAAGCAGAGCTTGAGGCAGCCTTCAATAGTGCGCCCGGACCTGAAGAAGAAGCAGAAGCAGCGCCTGCGGCTGAAGAAAAAGAGCTGAAGGTAGGCGAGGTGTCTGAAGCTGAACTGGAAGCGGCATTTAATGCGGCGCCAGGCCCAGATAATGAACCCGCAGATGAGCCAGAGGTGGCAGAGGCCGTTGAAGCCGCTGAAAAACCAGCTCCGAAAGTTGTGCCTCCCAAGAAGGAGGCAAAAGCAGCTCCAGAAGCGGCTTCGAAAGAAACATCCCTGGCCAATCAGAGTATTCGCGTCAATGTTGAATTGCTTGAAAACCTGATGACAATGGTCAGTGAGCTCGTCCTGACACGAAATCAGCTTCTCCAGATGGTTCGCGGGATGGACGATAACGAATTTACGGTGCCACTTCAGCGCCTTAGCCATGTAACCACGGAATTGCAGGAAGGTCTGATGAAGACCCGGATGCAGCCCATTGGAAATGCCTGGTCGAAACTGCCGCGTATCATTCGAGATCTCAGTCACGATCTGGACAAGAAAATTGACCTCATCATGCATGGTGCTGAAACGGAACTGGATCGCCAGGTTTTGGAGCTTATTAAAGATCCTCTTACCCACATGGTCAGAAACTCTGCCGATCATGGTTTGGAAGGTCCTGCCGAACGCCTTGCAGCCGGTAAAAAGGAAACAGGTAAAGTTGTTTTGGATGCCTATCATGAAGGTGGACATATCATCATTACGATTTCCGATGATGGCCGTGGCCTCAACAGTGAAAAAATCAAAGCGAAAGTCCTTGAGAATGGCCTTGCGTCTGAATCTGAACTGGAGAGCATGAGCACTCAGCAGATTCAGAACTTCATTATGCGAGCCGGCTTCTCAACAGCTGAAAAAGTGACCAATGTATCCGGGCGCGGTGTTGGCATGGACGTGGTTCGTTCCAATATTGAGAAAATCGGCGGTACGATCGAGCTGAAATCCGAAGAAGGTCATGGATCAACGTTCACTATCAAAATTCCACTAACACTGGCGATTGTTTCAGCATTGATTGTCGAATGCTGCAAAGAACGCTTTGCTATTCCTCAGATCAGCGTTGTTGAACTGGTGCGGGCCTCAACAGATGGCCGGAGCGATAACACCATAGAAATGATCAATGACAGTCCGGTTTTGAGGCTCCGTGATCGATTGCTTCCACTCGTGCATCTGAACGACATCCTGCGTCTGGAAACCGCCGCAGACGAGGTGGCTGAGCAGAGCGAAGCCAAGGGGTCAGAAGAATTTATTATCGTCAGCCAGGTTGGTGCCTATACATTTGGTATCGTGGTTGATCGGGTCTTCGATACAGAAGAAATTGTTGTGAAACCGGTGGCACCTATCTTGCGTGATCTGCCGATCTTCTCCGGAAATACCATTTTGGGTGATGGTAGCGTGATTATGATCCTTGATCCGAACGGTATTGCTTCCAAGTCCGGTGAGAATGTTGTTGGAGATCACTCAATGGAAGAAGAAGGTCTTCACGTTTCATCCGAGACAGACAAGGTGGCCATGTTGATTTGCCGGGCTGGTGGCACTGAGCCGAAAGCGGTTCCGCTTTCTCTGGTTGCGCGTCTGGAAGAGGTCGATGTTGATACAATTGAAATGACAAATGGCCGGATGGTTGTTCAGTATCGCGGCAAAATCATGCCGCTGGTAACTGTTAATGATGATGCGAAGATCGTCGAAGAAGGCAGACAGCCAATCCTTGTTTTCAGCGATAATGACCGCACAATGGGGCTGGTTGTCGATGAAATTGTCGATATTGTTGATGATCACCTGAATGTGGAAATGGCAGCCAGCGTCGAAGGCATGATCGGTAGTGCTGTTATCCGTGAGAAAGCAACGGATGTTATCGATGTCGGATATTATCTGCAGAAGTGTTTCGGTGACTGGTTTGCAACGGGTGAAACTGGAGCATATGGAAGTGCTCAGTCTTCTCAGCGAGTTCTACTTGTCGATGATAGCCCTTTCTTCCGCAATATGCTGGTTCCCCTTCTATCAGTGGCAGGATATGACGTGAGTACGGCAGAAAACCCTGTTCAAGCACTCTCCTTGCGCGACGCAGGGAAACAGTTTGATGTTATTGTCAGCGATATCGAAATGCCTGAAATGGATGGTTTCCAGTTTGCTGAAGAAGTCTTAGGAGACGACAGGTGGTCGGATACACCGATTGTAGCCCTGTCATCCCATACTACACCACAGGATTTTGATCGTGGCAGAAAAGTCGGTTTCTCCGATTATGTTGCCAAATTTGATCGGGATGCCCTGATGAATACATTATCCCAGACCTTACGTGCGGCCGGAGGTGCTAAATAATGAGTAACAGTGATATGCAGGAATTCGTGACCGTTACGATAGCGGATCAGATGTTTGGAATACCTGTTTTACAGGTGCATGATGTTCTGGGAAGCGTTAAGCTGACCAATATCCCATTAGCACCAGCCGAAGTTGCCGGTGCCTTGAACCTCCGCGGGCGTATTGTAACCTGTATTGATGTTAGAAAACGCTTGGGTTTGGCGCCTTCTGAAGACAGAGACAAGTCAATGAGCGTTGTCGTGGAACATCATGGAGAGCCATATAGTTTGCTGATTGACTCTGTTGGCGAAGTTTTGAGCCTTCGTACTGATAAATTGGAAATGAATCCGGGGACGATGGACACGCGTTGGCGTGAGGTCTCTTCCGGTATTTACAGAACCGAAGACAAACTCCTTGTTATTCTCCAGATAGACCGGCTTCTTGATTTTGCTGTCGGTGCGAATGTAGCGGCATAATCTCTTTACAAGGTTGAAAAAATATCATGGCTTCTTGTCTGATTGTCGATGACTCAAAAGTAGTGCGCATGGTTGCCAGAAGAATTCTGGAGGACCTGAAATTTGATATTCTGGAAGCGGAGGATGGCAAAGGAGCCCTCAACGTCTGCCTCGATGGAATGCCCGACGTAATCTTGCTGGACTGGAATATGCCGGTCATGAATGGCATCGATTTTTTGAGGACATTGCGTCAGACCGATGGCGGGACCAGTCCTATTGTTATTTTTTGTACGACAGAAAACGATATGGCACATATCCGTGAAGCGATTTCAGCCGGTGCGAACGAGTATATTATGAAGCCGTTTGATCGGGCGATTATTGAAGCAAAATTTTCTCAGGTAGGGGTTCTCTAGTGAATGACCTGGAGATGTCCTCAAAGGAAGACACTGATCAGAAAATGAACAGTCCGTACAGAGTAATGGTAGTCGATGACTCAGCCGTAATAAGAGGTTTTTTAACCCGGTGGCTGCAAGATGAAAGTGAAATCGATGTCGTGTCATCTGCTAGCAATGGTATCTTCGCATTGCGGGAATTTGAAAGAACGAAACCGGAAATCGTTGTCCTGGACATTGAGATGCCGGAAATGGATGGTATGACGGCCCTGCCAAAATTGATAGAAATGGATGCGGATGTTAAGGTCATTATGGCCTCTACGCTGACACGCCGAAATGCCGATATCAGTATGCAGGCGATGGCTAAAGGTGCGGCAGATTACATCCCCAAACCGGAAAGCACACGCGAAGCCAAAGATAAAGATGCCTTTCAGCGTGAACTGGTTGAAAAAATAAAGGCATTGGGAGCGACGCGGCGAAAAAAATCCGGCCAGGCAGCACCTTCTTCTGCACATGCCCCTTCTGCAGCTCAGGCAGCAGCGACACCGGCTGCGAAAGAACCTGCCAAACAGGGATTGTATAGAAATTCTTCGGTTGTCCTTCGTCCGATGAGAGTCGGCGCAATGCCTCAGGTTCTGGCCATAGGATCATCAACCGGAGGTCCCCAGGCGCTCTTCTCATTGTTCGAAAAGATCAAGGGGAAAATTACTCTGCCGATTTTTATCACACAGCATATGCCGGCAACTTTTACCGCCATTTTAGCAGAACATTTGACAAAAATCTTTGGGCTTCCCTGTGCCGAAGCTGTGGACGGAGAGAAGGTGGTTGGAAGTCGGGTTTATCTTGCTCCAGGTGATTGGCACATGACTGTCGAGAAAGAAGGAGCTGATGCCGTTCTCAGGCTTAATCAGGATCCGCCAGAAAACTATTGCCGCCCGGCGGTTGATCCCATGCTGAGAAGTTTGATTTCAGTATACGGGCCGAGGGTTTTAACAGTTATCTTAACCGGAATGGGACATGATGGTTTGAAAAGCTGTGAAGTTTTATCCGAAGCAGGGGGGTGCCTTATTGCTCAGGATGAACCAACGAGTGTTGTTTGGGGGATGCCGGGCGCAGTGGCGACGGCAGGTTTATGTAATTCCGTTCTTCCACTACAGGATATCCCTGTAGCAATTGAAAATGCGATTATGGGGAGGCCTCTATGAATACTCAGGACTTCCAGCTGTTAAGCGGTATCGTTCTTGAACGCTCCGGTCTGGTTCTTACAGAGGAAAAAGTTTATCTTCTGGAAAGCCGGTTGGTGCCCCTTGCTCGTCAGCGAGGCATGAATACGCTTGAAGATCTGGCAAATGAGCTGCGTCGGACCAACGATGAAAAGCTGAAAGACGAAATCACTGAAGCGATGACGACGAACGAGACGTTTTTCTTCAGAGATACCAAACCGTTTGATATTTTCAAAGATACAGTGTTGCCAAGATTGCTTGAAACACGTGCCTCCAAGAAAACGCTCAGAATTTGGAATGCAGCTTGTTCGACAGGGCAGGAGCCTTATTCGGTCGCCATGCTTCTAAAGGAAGAAGCTGCCAAAATGCCGGGATGGCGTGTTGAAATACTCGCAACCGATATTTCAAATGAAGTTCTGGAGAAGGCAAAAGCCGGACTCTATTCGCAATTCGAGGTGCAAAGAGGATTGCCTATTCAGTTGTTGATCAAATATTTTCAACAAATGGGAGAAATGTGGCAGATCGACAGCTCGATCAGAGCGATGGTCAAGTTTCAGAAGATGAATTTGCTTGATAATTTGGCCGTGCTCGGTGGCTTTGACGTCATCTTCTGCCGAAATGTTCTGATTTATTTTGATCATGAAATGAAAGCCAAAGTCCTGGCACAGATGCATCGTATTCTGGCCGATGATGGCGCCTTGTTCTTAGGCGGTGCGGAAACCGTTTTGGGTATCTGTGATGACCTCAAACCGGTGAGTGGCCTTAAAGGTGTCTATACATCAGCCGCTGGCGGAATGATGGCTGCTACAGGTTAAGTCTTCTTCTGATGAGGAAATTGCAACGAAGAAGCCGCTCTTTTGAGCGGCTTTTTTAGTTCGTGTTGGAAAAAGCCAGAAAAAAACCGCTCCGATGATACCATCGAGAGCGGTTTTTGTTGACTAAAGAGTGGTTGAGAGTGTCGGTTAGCTGGCCTTCGCGTGGCTTCCCTCTTCAGGGTCGCGCAAAACGTATCCCCGCCCCCAAACCGTTTCGATATAATTGTCGCCATTTGTTGCTGACGCGAGTTTCTTGCGTAGCTTACAAACAAAAACGTCAATAATTTTGAGCTCAGGCTCATCCATTCCACCATAGAGATGATTTAAGAACATCTCTTTAGTAAGGGTTGTCCCTTTACGAAGGCTGAGCAGTTCCAGCATACCATATTCTTTACCCGTCAGATGCAGACGTTGGCCGTCTACTTCAACTGATTTAGAATCAAGATTGACCGTCAATTTACCCGTATTGATGGTCGATTGTGCATGCCCTTTAGACCGGCGAACAATGGCATGAATACGTGCCACCAGTTCATCTTTATTAAAAGGCTTGGTTAAGTAGTCATCGGCTCCAAAGCCCAGTCCCTTCACTTTATCGTCCGGTTCGGACATACCTGAAAGGATCAGGATCGGAGTAGATACCTTGGCTGTTCTCAGTTTCTTCAAGACATCATAACCAGACATATCAGGAAGACCGAGGTCCAGAATGATAATGTCATAGTCGTACAGTTTACCCAGGTCCACACCCTCTTCTCCGAGATCTGTGGAATAAACGTTAAGTCCTTCTGCATTGAGCATCAATTCGATGCCACGAGCCATTGAACTATCATCTTCGATTAATAATACCCGCATTGAGATAAACCTCCTGTGAGCCGATATTGTTAACATTTTAACTTAATAAATAGTAAATGCTATGACAAAAAATTAACTAACATTAACAAGCCGCATTCAACCAAGCGGAAAACCTTTATTTTCACTTTAATCAAAAGTTTATAGATAGCCTTTACCAATCCTTAAATGATGGGTGACAGAATGTTGCCATATTTTGAACACAGAATTTTCAGTTGCTTTGGAGTTGTCAGTGTTAAGCGTTGTTTCAGAGGTCGACCGTGTCGCCGCCCAGCAATATTATGGTCGCGTGGCAGGTATCCAGGGATTGCTGGTTGAAGTTGGAGGAATCCAAAGACATCTGAGCATCGGAAGCAGGGTAGAACTCCTTGCCAGGGGGGATGCACTTGTTCCTTGCGAAGTCGTCGGATTTCGTAATGACAGAGCGTTGCTGATGCCTTTTGGATCTCTTGAAGGTGTCGGAATGGGCTGCAAGGCTCTTGTCGCTGAACAGGACCCTGTTATCTATCCTGACCCGAGCTGGCTTGGACGTGTTGTCAACGCGATGGGCGAGCCGGTTGACGGAGGCCCGCCGCTTCGCAAAGGCAAATTTGCTGTGGCCCTTAAAAGTCTTGCGCCTCCTGCCCATTCCCGCCAGAGAGTCGGCGGTAAAATTGATTTGGGTGTTCGGTCTCTTAACGCGTTTGCAACCTGTTGCCGAGGACAACGCATGGGGATTTTTGCAGGCTCCGGTGTTGGTAAATCCGTTTTGCTTTCCATGTTGGCCCGTAATACGGCCGCTGATGTCAATGTTATTGGCTTGATCGGGGAGAGGGGCCGGGAAGTTCAGGAGTTTCTAGAAGATGATTTGGGTCCTGAGGGACTGGCAAAAAGTATCGTTGTCGTTGCCACATCAGACGAGCCCGCTTTGATGCGACGTCAGGCCGCCTATCTTACTTTGGCGCTTTCAGAATATTTTAGAGATGAAGAAAAAGATGTCCTGTGTTTGATGGATAGTGTGACGCGTTTTGCCATGGCGCAGCGGGATGTTGGTTTGTCGGGCGGGGAGCCGCCGGCCAGTAAAGGATATACACCGACTGTTTTTAGTGAGCTTCCCAAATTGCTGGAACGGGCAGGTCCCGGATCTGGAAAAGGCACAATTACAGGCCTGTTTACGGTCCTGGTTGAAGGCGACGACCACAATGAACCTGTAGCAGATGCTGTACGCGGAATTCTGGATGGTCATATCGTCATGGAGCGGAAAATTGCAGAGCGCGGACGGTTTCCCGCCGTCAATGTCTTGAAGTCAATTTCGAGAACCATGCCGGGTTGTAACAACGAAGAGGAAAGCCAGGTTGTCAATGTGGCAAAGCAGTTGCTCTCTACATACGAAGATATGGCGGAGATGATCCGGCTGGGTGCCTATCGTCGGGGAACGGACCCCAATGTTGATGCCGCTATGTTTTACTATCCGATGCTTGAAAATTTCATGTCGCAGCGAAAAGAAGAAAATACCAGTTTGGACGAATGCTATGCAGAACTCGGGCGCATTCTAAACACCGAGATGACATCGGAAACAGAAGGGGACCTTGGGCAATTTTAAAATTCAAAGGGGAAGACACAAATGGCTCAATCAAAGGATTGAAAAATGACTAAGAATGGAAGCAAAACACGTAAAGAACAAGTTATGGAGCGACATGCCAGAATTAGCAGAGCTCCGTATCGGGACATGCTGTCGTTTTTTGATTACATGCATCTGCCGAAAAGCCTCCAGAAATTCAGTCGACCGTTCAATAAGTTGGCCCATTCACTTGTTGATGAGCTACCACACCATCCGCAAAAAATGATTGCGTTGCAAAAACTGCTGGAGGCAAAAGATGCATCTGTACGCATTGCTGTTGCCAGTACCTTGGAACAAAGAGATGCGATGAAATTAAAGATTGCCGCTGGATACTCTGAAGGGAAGAGCGCCAAAGAGATACTGGCCGTCATCAAAAAGCAATATCCAGATACGCATCTGAGTAAAGACACGATTGAAGAATATATTCAATTGTTGCAAACGGAACCAGAGGGCTAGTTTGACTATAAATGGGATTACAAATCTTATCCGGATCCATAAATGGCAGCTGGACGAGAAACGCCGGGCGATCGGCGATATGGAGCATATGTTGGCGGGCTTCAAGGATCAGCTTGCCAAGCTCGACCGGGAACAGGAGATGGAACTTCGTGTTGCCGGACAGAATGAAGAAACGCGGTTCGCCTATACCAATTATGCGAAAGCCGCAAAAATCCGCAGAGAGAATTTGATCGCAAGCATCACAGAAGCGGAACAGCGTATTGCTGAAGCGCAGGAAGAAGTCGCGGAAATCTATCAGGATTTGAAGAAATACGAAATTTCAGAAGAGACCCGAATTCGTTTGTTAAAAGAGCAACAGAAGAAAAGACTACAACAGGAAATGGATGCAGTGTCTTTGGACATGTATCGGCGAAAATCCCACCAGTGAAAACTGAAAGGTTCAGGTTTCAATGATATCTGGACCACTACTCTCCCATTCTTCCGTCGGATGGACTGGGAAAGGAAGCGTGCGCTGAAAGAGCAATTGACCTTTGATACCGGTTATTTCAAGATTCTCAGTGAAGAGTGCAAGGACTTTGTTTTGCATGTCGTCCGGAATAGGGAGATGAGACCTGAAAACCAGGTCAAAGCGGGCTTTTTTGAAAAGGCCGTCCAGTTGAACCGGACCGGTTCTTGATAAATCAAGTTCTATAACAAATCGGGTTGAGCTGTCTTCCGGATGCCCGTCTTCTCTTTTATTATGCCGGTAAAACATTCGAAGCTGTCGAAGCATGCCGTCCTGATGAAAAGGGAAGGGGAGGATTTTCCAGTCCTGCCCTCCATTATCGGAAGCCAGCCGGGTGAATGTTGAAAAATCATCATCCAGACGGCGCATCAAATCTCTCCCCCCTGCAGTTTCCAGTGCTCTGCGAAAATCCTGGCCCAACCATTTGTCCATTGACCCACCGTTCAAGGCTGTCAGGAAGAACAGTAAGCTTGCCCCCAATTGAGTGTTGGGGGATGGGATGCGTGAATTGAGTAGACTCGACGCAAGAGCGGGATCTTGGCTGGCTAACAGATTAAAAGCAGATTGCAGATTTTCCCAGTTACTCAGGATCGGCAGATGAGGTGCTTTAAAGATGCCTGTTGTGAGCGGAGCACTTGAAAGTGGAAATAACTGCAATTCTTCAAGAATGGCATAGTTGACATGGGTGCCCACTTGGGGAGGGGTCGTCGTCGAATATTGCAAACTTCCAAGGGGGCCTGCCTGAACAGTGACAAGAGACACGGGGCCTTGATGGTTGTTGCTCTGAACACCCGCTACACTGGAGACAATACCGTTCATGACAGTAGCCGCAGAGGGAGTAGTGACGGGAGACTGCGAGGTTTGTGTTGTTGGCAGTAGAGTAAGTTGAGCACCCGGCGATACAGCTACCGTGCCCGAGGAAAAATTGAGGGAACTCGTAACACCGACGGTTTGAAGCGTTGCCCGAATAATACCGGAATTCGCCTGAATATGTGGGACGCCAGAATTCTGCGACATCTGGTGAAGAGGGGCCGCAGTGGATCGAAGACCGGGTGAAGGGGTTTGAGAATAGGCAGCGGCGTTGCCAGACGTGGCGGGAACCGAAGTCTGATTTGTTTCTGCAGGTCCGATCGCCGGAATTGGAACGGAGACATGCCCATACCGCGAAGAAGCCTGACCTGTTTGAGGGAGCACTCCCGCTTGTTGCGCTGATGTTGAGGGAATAGGCACACCGGATTTGCCAAGAGTGGCGGTTAAATTCTGTAAAGCCTCTGGCAGGATTGATGTTGGAGAAGGGCCTCCGTTACCATATACACCTGTGGCAGGGATGCTGTTCGCGTTAAGGGTCGGCAATAAAACTGCGGTTGGTGGTAATGGTAATTTTTCCCCGTTGACGGCAATCAGCCGGGCGACAATGACATCATCAATGGCCTCGACTTCCAGAACGACATGGGTACCCACAGGCGGAGGGCTGTTCGTTGTCATTCTGAAATTACCGATCTCGGCATGGAGGATTGCATCGCCGCCGGTGGCCCGTGCTGTGACAATGGCGGCAATCGTTGAGCCTTCTGTCAAATGAGAGATGCTGGAGGCTTGCGGAACAGCGGGGCCTGAACCGCCCCCGGACGGAGACGATGGGCTAACCGGGGCAACCTGTTGCTGGCTGGAGGCCGATCCTTTTGCTGTATCAATCGGGGGCGGAGCGCCGCCCGATGTTGATTTTATTCCGCTCATCTCCTTTTTCTGCCATCAGGCAGATCCTCACATCAAAGACGCGGCCAAGGCCTCTATATCACTGGCGGCCTGACTGGTCGGGTAACGGCTTAACAAGGCTGACTGAGATCGAATGGCACCGGCAACCCGATCATCCTGCTGAACAATACCTGCTAAAGCCGGTTCCAGCTTTAGGAAATTCCGGCAGGCTGTCAGCAATTTGTCATAGACTTTCTGACCTTCATTTTTGGACTTTACCATATTTACCAGGATTCGGGTATCGGCATCCGGTTGTTGCTGATGGGTCACCTTGATAAAAGCGTAGGCATCCGTCAGGGATGTGGGTTCTCCGTTTGTCACAACAAGCTTGGGGCCGCTTGCCGATGCCAGTGTTCTGACAGCCCCATCGATGCCTGCACCGAGATCCAGAATGATATAATCATAAACCGAACCGAGGCGGATCAGTTCCTGATGGATGGCAGATAAATGGGCCACGTCCAGTGTACCAAGAGAACCGGAGCCCGACCGGCCAGCAATGATATCATAGCCACCCTCCTCAAAACGAAAGGCAACATCGGCCAGTTTTTTGTCTCCTGCAATCACTGAAGCCAGATCAAGCTCTGGCATGAGGCCCAGTTGAATATCCACATTCGCAAGACCAACATCACCATCGAACAGCAGAATTTTCTTCCCAGCGTTCGCCAGAGCATGAGCAAGGCTGGTTGCCATAACGGTTTTGCCAACCCCGCCTTTTCCAGAGGCAATGGTAATGAGATTTCTGCCAGTCCCTTCCGTTGCCGGATGTGCATCGGGTCGGTGTGTCAATGGGCTGTCTGTATCTGTCATTTTGATGCCTTGTCGAATTCGTTACTGATACCCGCCAGCGTCGGATCCCGCAGGATGAGCCGTGCCAGATTGACGGGTGTTATGACGTGAAGTCCGGTTGCAACTGATGGAGAGACGCTCGCATAGGAGAAACTCAGATTAGCGGTATCAGCTGCTGTGAAGAGACCTCCGTAGCGGCGAGTTGTATCCAACCGGGTTGCGATAAGGCGCTTTGCGCCAATCGACGCAAACTGCCCTGCTATGTCGCTCATTTCGGAACTATCGGTTCCGGCTGCCAGAACCGCAACGACTTCTGCTTTTGCGGCGAGAATTTTTGCGGTGAGATCACCAACTTCTGTTTCATCATAGGCGTTGATACCTCCCGTATCGATCAAAATATGAGCCCCGTCCTGAAGAGCGGGACGTTTCAGGAGATGTTTTAAATCTGCGGCACTTTCAGCGATATGAAGCGTGAGGTCCAGAATGTCAGTAAAGGCTTTTAATTGATCCACAGCCCCGGCCCGGCTGATATCTGTCGTGATCACATGAACGGGCCGGTCATCCATTTTCGCGGAGGCAGCCATTTTGGCAATCGTCATTGTTTTACCAACACCGGGCGGCCCGATTAGCATAAGCGGGGAGTTTCTTGAGGAAAATTTCGGAGAGTATTGAAAATGACGATCCAGAGAGGCGGCGAGGGCCAGTGTCAGATTGTCGGTTTCAACAGACAGCGCCGTCCGGCAGATGCGCTCTGCAAGCAGGGTTGGAATACCATGATAAGCCATAGCTCTCACAAGCATTTCCATATCCGGCGATATATCCACGACGGGTTTCTTCTTCGGTGCTTTTGGGGCGGGTTTCTGCGTTTTCTGCCCCGGCTTGGCAGTCACAAAGGGTTTGGGCTCTGGGGTTGCCGAGACAGGTTTCTTTTGTATCTTTTTAGGCGTTGCTTCCAGCTTCCAGTCGCTGTCCCAACCAGAGGCCCAATTTTCGTCGACTTTAATTTTCGTCGGAACCGGTTCCGCCTGCTCAATTGCAGCTGTCACTTGCGTTTCACCGGATGGAAGGTCCTGTGTCGCCAGAATGATTGCTTCATCCCCAAGCGCAAGCCGAACTTTATTCATGGCATCGGTAACGGTTGGTCCTGTAAAGGATTTAATTCTCATTCCTTAAATTTCCTAGACCTGAGCAAGCGTTTTGAGTTTGGCTTTTGGGTGGATTTCATTTTGCGACATGACCACGGTTGTGGGCCGGAAGCGTTCAACAATTGATCGTACATAAGGGCGAATTCCCGGGCTGGTCAAAAGAACCGGATTATGTCCCTGTTGCGCAAGGGTATCAAAATTCTCTCGCACGTTGGCGATAAACTCCTGTAGAAGGCTGGGCGCCATTGAAAGCTGCTTTTCTTCGCCTTGACCAATAATCGACTCGGCGAAATTCTGCTCCCATTCAGGGGACAGGGTGACCAATGGGATAAAACCGTCCATTGCTGTATTGTTTGCAGAGATCTGCCGCGCAAGGCGGGCCCGGACATGCTCCGTAATCATGTTGATATTCTGGGTATAGCCGGTGGCTTCCGAAACTCCTTCCAGAATTGATGCCAGATCCCGAATGGAAACCCGTTCGGTAAGCAGGTTCTGCAAAACGCGCTGGACGCCACTGACGGTAATCAGCGACGGTATCATGTCGGCAACAAGCTTCTGGTGGGCCTGCGGCAGCTCATCCATGAGCTTCTGAGTTTCTGCATAGGAGAGCAGGTCCGCCATATGATCTTTCATAAGTTCTGTCAGATGTGTTGTAACAACCGTCGCCGGGTCAACAACTGTATAGCCGCGGAACGAGGCTTCTTCACGCTGCCCTTCATCGACCCAAACGGCGGGGAGTCCGAAGGTCGGCTCAGTTGTCTCTTCACCCGGCAGATCAATTGGCAATCCCTGCGGATCCATGACCAGTAGGTGGTTGGGGCGTACGTTGCCTTCGCCGGCTTCCAGTTCCTTGACGCGAATAACATAATTGTTGGCAGGAAGCTGCATATTATCGAGGATGCGAACGCTGGGCATCACAAAGCCCATATCGCCAGCAATCTGCCGGCGCAGGGCTTTGATTTGATCAGTGAGCCTGTATCCTTCATTGTCATTAATAAGGGTCAACAGGCCATATCCCAGTTCCAGGCGAAGATCATCAATGGCAAGGGCCGTCGAGATAGGTTCTTCAGCCGGAATGGCTTCTTTCTGTTCTTCAATGAGCTGCTGTTGCTCTGCAACTTGCTGCTCTTGTTTTTGGCGCGACATTGCAAAAGCTGCATAACCGAGCCCTGCAGCCAGAAGCAGAAAAGGGATCATCGGGATACCGGGCAACAAGGCCAGGGAGACCAAAAGGAAGGAGCTGACTCCCAGGGCCCGCGGATACCCGCCGAGCTGACCAATGAGCGCCTTGTCAGCGGTTCCGGTTACACCGCCCCGTGACACTAGCATACCAGCAGCAACCGAAACGATGAGCGCAGGGATCTGGCTGACAAGGCCATCCCCAACGGTCAGCAATGTATAGCTTTCAGCAGCTTGCGAAAATGTAATGCCCTGCTGTGCAACACCGACAATGATGCCGCCAATAATGTTGATAAATGTGATGAGCAGGCCAGCAATTGCATCGCCGCGAACGAATTTTGAAGCACCGTCCATGGATCCGAAAAAGGCGCTTTCATCTTCCAGCTCTTTCCGGCGGCTGCGGGCGGTATTTTCGTCAATCATGCCTGCAGACAAATCGGCATCAATGGCCATTTGCTTACCAGGCATCGCATCCAGTGAAAAGCGGGCTGCGACTTCAGCAATTCGGCCAGAACCTTTTGTAATAACGACAAAGTTCACGATTACGAGGATAGCAAAGACAATGATGCCGATCACGAAATTGCCGCCCATGACAAAACTGCCGAACGCTTCGATGACACTACCTGCAGCGGATGGACCATTATGGCCTTCCGACAGAATAAGTCTCGTGGATGCCAGGTTGAGCGAAAGCCGTAGCATGGTTGCAATCAGCAGAACCGTTGGAAACGAGCTGAAATCCAGTGGCTTGCTGATGAAAAGGCAGGTCATCAGGATAATGACCGAAAATGTGATGGAAATCGCCAGGCTGAAATCCAGCAACCAGCTAGGCATTGGCAAAATCAAAACAACGAGAATGCAGACCACACCCAGAGCGAGACCAATATCTCCTTTTCCCAATATGGACCAGATGCGTCCCAGATCGGGACCATTGCCAGAAGCAGGTTGTTGTTCTTGACTATCACTCATTTACGCGACGACTTTCATGGCCCTGCAAAGGGCAGTATCAAAAGGAGACTCTTTGATGGGCGCTGGGAGCCGGAACAGGAGATCCTTCTCCTGAATAGAGCTTCAGCTTGTTGCGTAATGTTCTGATGGAAATACCCAGAATATTGGCGGCATGTGTCCGATTCCCAAGACAGTGCTGTAAAGTATTCAGGATCAAATCCTTTTCAACATCTGCAACGGTTCGGCCAACCAGCCCTGGATCTCCTTCACCCTGTTCAGCGGAGGCTGAAGGGGATGTCGTTGCCATACTTGTAGACAGGTCGCTTCCGTCAGGCATCAAAATCGCTTCTGGACCAATATCCGGCCCGGATGCCAGAAGAACGGCACGGTGCATGCTGTTTTCCAACTCCCGCACATTACCTTTCCAGGGATTGAGTTTAAGCTTTTCCAATGCCGCAGCACTGATAGAGCGAAGCTCGATACCGTTCATTTCTGAATATTTCTTCACGAAATGGCTGGAGAGGGTAACGATATCTGCCTGGCGTTCCCGAAGCGGTGGTATTTTCAATGTCACCACATTCAGCCGGAAGAGAAGGTCTTCGCGGAACGTTTTGTCGCGAACGGCTTCCGTCAGATCCCGGTTGGATGTCGCCAGAATACGGATATCAACGGGAACAGGTTTGGTACCACCCACCCGATCGATGACACGCTCCTGAATAGCCCTTAGAAGCTTAGCCTGCAGCTGGATGTCCATTTCACTGATCTCGTCGAGCAGTAGCGTTCCGCCATTGGCTTCTTCAAATTTACCGATCCGTCGTGCAATGGCTCCTGTAAAGGCGCCTTTTTCATGGCCGAACAACTCGGATTCAAGAAGATTTTCAGGAATAGCTGCGCAGTTGACGCAGACAAAAGGCTTGTCAGCACGCTTGCTTTTACCATGCAGATAGCTTGCCATCACTTCTTTACCAGTTCCGGTCTCGCCATTGATCAGAACCGAAGCGGCGGAAGGGGCAATCTGGTCAGCAAGTTTGACAACCTCTGCCATAGCCGGATCACTGAAGATTAATTGGGAATTTTCTTCTGCAACTGCTTCCAGAACGGCGGCAATCAAGTCCGGATCAGGAGGGAGAGGCAGAAATTCCTTAGCTCCAGCCCGGATCGCGTTGGCAGCAGCCGTTGCATCTGTATTGATACCACACGCGATAATCGGCAGATTGATCCGTTCCGTGGTGAGACTTTCGACCAGGTGATTGATTGGTAGATTAACATCAATCATCGCCATATCGGCCCCTTTACCGGAACGCAATGACGACAGCGCCATTTCGATATCGTCCACCTGGCTGACCTTAGCCCCCCTGGACATCGCGATTTGACTGGCGGCACCGATCTGCCCGTTTAATGATCCAATTATAAGCAAACGCATCTGCTTACTCTCCTACGGCTTAATTATAAAACTGCACGCGTTCTTCTGGCGGCAGCAACGTGTTGAGTACCATTTCCAGCCGGCGCGGATTTTCCTGACGCCCAATGGACGTTGCGCCTGCAATATAGATACGGCTTGAAAGAACTTCTTCTGCTGAATTACGTTCCAGTTTCGAAGCAAGAGGGCTGAAAAACATGTTTGCCAGAACAGCCCCATAAAAAGTGGTGAGCAAAGCGACTGCCATGGCTGGCCCAATAGAGGACGGGTCATTCAGATTGCTCAACATTTGAACAAGGCCAACAAGGGTGCCGATCAAGCCCATGGCGGGGGCTACTTCGGCCGCCCGGTGTAGAATACCGGCAGAAGATGAGTGGCGGGCGACCATGCCGTTCAGATCGGTTTGCAAGATCCTGTTTACTTCATCGGCAGGCAGTCCATCGACAACGAGTTGCAGGGCTTTATGCTGGAAACTGTTTTGATCAAGGCTTTGCAGATAATTTTGTAGTTGCAGAACCCCTTTCCCCCGACATTTTTCAGCCAATTCCAACATGGTATGGGCAATGTCGCTTGATTTGCGATCACTGGTGAACAGTGTCTGGATAATCAGTTTCTGCGAGCGCAGGATTTCTGCAAGCGAGAAACTCATTGTTGTTACCAGGAATGTTCCCCCCAGGACGATCAAGACAGATGGCAGATTGTAAAAGGCTGTCATTGAGCCTCCTACAATGACGGCCGCTGTTACAACAGCGAAACTGCCAAACAGTCCAAATAGAGTTGCGAAATCCAAATTCATCTGTTCTTATTTCCTATCGACGATCAGATTTGATGATTTCTGTCATCGTGACGCCAAGTCGGTCTTCTACAACAACCACTTCGCCGCGGGCGACAAGTCGATTATTGACATAAATATCGATGGCTTCACCCACTTTCCGATCCAGTTCTACCACCGCGCCGCGTCCAAGCTTGAGAAGCTGACTAACCTGCATGCGGGATTTCCCCAATACTGCAGAAACATGAACCGGAATATCGAAGACAGCTTCCAGGTCGGCGGCCGTTCGCGAAATTTCTGAATCTTCATTCGGGGCGTCGACAGAAGAAGCATCAGTTCCCTCTTCGCCAGAACCCTCAGCCCCATCGGCCGCTTCACCTTGATCGGCTGCACTGCTGGCGCCTCCGTCTGCGGTAAGCTCGTCCAGTTCTAGGTCTTCATTATCTGCCACACTTTTTCTCCTATACAGACCGGGATAACCCGGCACTCATCTCATTCGGTATTGCCGGACCCACCAGAGCGGATAAATCGATCTATGATTTCTCCAATTTTCTCCTGGGTATCTTCTACATCCCGTTCAACGCCACCGTCGGCCCATTCAAGACGGCAATCGCTGTTTGTTTTTGTATCGTCCGGTAACAAAATGACGTTTCCTTGAAAGCCGGTTGCCTGAGTCAGTTTGTCAATTTTCCCTTCAAGAGCGGCGCAAATAGGTTCACTTGCCCGCACTACAATTCGGGGTTCGTCATGCAAATCGGCCAGACATTCTTCAACCATCTTGAAGACTTCTATCTCCGGTTGCCGAGCAATCAATGCAGAAGACAGTTTGCCGGCAATGGCAAAGGCCAGGCTGGCAGCTTCTTGTTTCAAGGTGCCAAGATCCTGGTCATGCAAGTCAGCCAGTTGCTGTAACTGATTACTTACGCCATCGAGAACTTGGGCAAGAGAGGCTTCAATACCGCTGATAGCCTCTTCCTTTCCTGCCGTAAAACCAGCTTGCCGGGCCTCTTCACAGAAGGCTGCTTTGTCTTCTTCTGTATAGATGACCGGCGGGGGGGCTGGCTCTTCTTCCTTCTTTTTGAGAGGAATAGACGCGGCACCGAACTCGGTATCAAACAGGAATTTTGAATTGGCTTTCATGACATCAGCCTCTAGTAAACCAGTTCATCATCACCGCCGCTATCTGCAAGCATGATTTCACCTTTGTCCGCCAAATCCTTGGCTGTGGTAACAATCTCCATTTGGGCTTCATCCACATCTTTCAAGCGCACCGGTCCCATGGCTTCCATATCTTCACGCAGGATCTTGGCTGCCCGTTCGGACATGTTGGTGAAGAATAAATCCCGAACCGCATCCGACGCGCCTTTGAGACAAATTCCAAGGCGATCTTTGTCTGCACTTCTCAGTAGTGTTTGTACACCGGCCGGATCGAGTTTCAGCAAGTCTTCGAATGTAAACATCAAGGCTTTGATCTTCTCGGCGCTGTCGCGGTTCCGCTCTTCCAGCGCTGCGATAAAGCGACCCTCCGTATTCCGGTCAAAGTTATTAAAGATATCGGCCATCAATTCATGGCTGTCTGCTTTACTCGTCTTGGCAAGATTGCTCATGAACTCACTGCGCAGCGTGTCTTCAATTTTATCGAGGACTTCTTTTTGAACAGATTCCATCTGAAGCATTCTGTTGACCACCTCAAGAGAGAAATCCTCAGGCAGGGTAGCCAGAACTTTGGCTGCATGATCCGGTGTGATCTTACTCATGACAACGGCGACGGTTTGCGGGTATTCGTTCTTTAGATAGTTTGCCAGAACTGCTTCATTTACATTGGCGAGCTTGTCCCACATGGTGCGGCCTGCGGGACCGCGAATTTCTTCCATAATCCCTTCCACCTTGTCACTGGGGAGGGCTTTCAGAAGCAGGCGTTCCGTGGCTTCATAGTTACCGATGAGATTGCCCGTCGAGGAAATGCCGCCGGCAAATTCCATAAACAAAGCTTCCATCACTTCTGCAGGCACAGTTCCCAACGTGGACATTGCCTGCGAAATTTCCTTGATCTCTTCCTCGTCAAGTCGGCTCCAGATTGCCGACGAGTGTTCTTCACCAAGCGCCAGCATCAGGACTGCCGCCTTATCAGGACCAGAAAGTTGTTTTAAATCAGATACTGCCATGGATACTTCCTGAATTAATTGTCTTGGTAGAGCCAGCTTCTGACGATCGCAACAGCTTCATCAGGGTGCTTGTCGATAATTTCACCAACCTTTTTAAGGGCGGATGTTTTGACCTGGCCTTCTACTTTTGCCATGTCGATCATCTCATCTAGTTCGGTGAGTGTTTCCGATTGAATAGGTGTTTCACCGTCGGGGCCCATGATCATGCCGCCGCCTTCACCCGCGACACCTCCGCCGCCGCCTGGAAGGGCTGCGGTAGCGCCCGGGACAGCGCCTGCTAGAGCTCCCATGCCGCCATCCGCACCAATCAGTGCATCGGCACTACTATCTATATTGAGGGCACGGTTGAGGAGAGGGCGAACAACAAGGAGAAGAGCCAGAACGGCAACAATGGCGAGAACGGCCATTTCACCCATTTTAAACAGGTCTTCTTTGTTCAGACCCATAAAGATCTCTGCTTCTGCAGGATCCGCTTCAAAGGCTTCTGCTGCAATTTCAACGAAAGGCATATTGACGACTTCCACAATGTCGCCGCGATCTTCATTGAAACCGATGGCTGATTTTACCAATGTCGCCACTTGTTCAATCGCCGCCGTGTCCAAAGGCTCGTATGTTGTCTTGCCCTCAGCATCGACGGCCGCTCGGCCGTTGACCAGAACCGCAACGGTCAGTCTTTGGACAAGGCCGGCTTCGCGAACTTGCGTGGTGACGGTTTTCGAAATTTCGTAATTGACGGTTTCTTCTGTTCTGTTCGCAGCATTCTGGCTGCTGTTTCCTTCGCCATCTGCTGCTTGGGCCTCAGGCAAGTTATTAGCGACGGTTACGGTCCCGTCCTGTCCACCGTTCCCTTCCTGGGAGGTGCTGGTTTCTTCAACTGTCTGTGTTGAGCGAACAACCTGTCCATCCGGATTATAGGTTTCGGATTGAACGGTTCGCTGATCGAAATCCATCAGCGCGCTGACTTCTGCGCGAACATTTCCTTTGCCGAGGGATTTCTCCAACAGGGACTCGATTTGTTCCTTCAAGCGATTTTCATGGGTGATCCGCAAGTAGTCCGTCTTGCTGCCAACACCTTTGCCGGGATTTTCCTCACCATCCCCTCTTGCGAGGAGGTTACCGCGATCATCGACGACTGAGATGCGATTGGGATCCAGAGTAGGGACTGCTGCTGCGACAAGATATTGGATGGCGGACACCTGTTCATCGGTTAGGCGGCCTTTTAATTTAAGAGCAATGGATGCACTTGCTGTTCTTTTATCCCGACTGAAGACTTCTCTTTTGGGAAGGACAAGATGTACACGAGCTGAAGAAACATTGCTCATAGCGCGAATGGTTCTGGCAAGCTCTCCTTCAAGGGCGCGGATAAGATTAACATTTTGAACGAAACTCGTTGTTCCAAATGTATCAGAGTTATCAAAGATCTCGTATCCGACGGATCCCCCATTGGGAACGCCGTCTTGTGCCATCTGCAGCCGTGTTTTGGAAACCTGGTCTGACGGGATCATAATATTCCGACCATTATTCCGAAGTTCATAGGGAATATTCAAAGCTTCAAGCTTGGTGACAACCGCGCCAGAATCCTCAGGCTCGAGATTTCCATAAAGAAGAGAGAAGTCCGAAGAGCTAATTCGGGTTGCCATAAACATGATAAGGGCAATTAAACCAATTGCGACAGAACCCAGAATAGCAAGCCTGACGGTTCCGAGGCTTTGAAGAAGTTGGTTAAGACCGTTCACACAGGCACCTATAAGCAAAAAAACGGGTTGGATTACAATCCTTCGATACAGAGAATTTAGACAGAGTTGATAAACAGAACGTTAACAACCGGCAATAATTGCCGGGTGATCGGAAAAAATTGCCTATTGATGTAAGTTATTGAATTAGAAATATAAAATATAACAAAAAACCCGACGAAAAGATCGCCGGGTTGTCATTAGTTTCAGTCTTCAACTGTTGAGTTTTGAGAGACTCAATCTCCGTTCACGGGGAATCCTGGAGGGCGATATTGCTGCAGCCGTGTTGTCCGCAGTCCAGGCAGACCATGTTTGTCGATTGCTTTTTGCCAGGACAAAAATTCTTCAACCGACAGTTTATAACGATTGCAGGCGTCATCCAGGCTGATCAATCCGCCGCGCACGGCAGCAACGACCTCAGCCTTCCGGCGGATCACCCATCGTTTTGTATTCTTTGGCGGCAAATCATCGATTGTCATGGGTTTTCCATCCAATCCAATAATTTGGCTTATTTTCAGGTCAGTATGGGACTGCATTTTGGCGCTACCTTGCTCCAACTCAACTCTCTTCTGGAGCCCAATGTACCGACGCTGATTTAACAAACCGCTAAAGAGATTGGTTAATTTTGTATTTCGCGACCAAATTAACCAATTTGGTCGCGAAATAAGGGGGAAACAAACGGAATTTAATCCTTAACGTTTAATCCGGATGAGTTCTTCCAGCATTTCATCAGCTGTCGTAATAATTTTACTGGCGGCTGAGTAGGAGCGCTGCGTGATAATCATCCGCGTAAATTCTTCCGCAATATCGACTGTTGAGGCTTCTGTTGCCGAGGATATTATTCGGCCAGCCCCTCCCAGGGTGGCCTCCCTCAATGTAAAGGTTCCCGATTCCGGCGATTCATCGTAAGCGTTACCATCCTTATTGGTCATTTCATTGGGGTTGGGGAAGGTTGCGATTGGTATGCGATAGATACGACGAGATGTACCATTGTCGAATTTCGCAATAACATTACCTTCTTCATCAATAAACACGGAATTGAATGCTCCAAAGAGAGCGCCATTGACTTCAGATGAAACCAACTCATGCGGACCATCAAAGCTGGTAAAACCGTCTGATTGATCATCTGATCCAAAATCCAGCGTGAGGTTTTGAGGCGATGTGATCCCCAAAGCGGCATCCCAGGGGATTGAGATGGCATTTGTCTGCGTTGTTGTACCAGAAGAAAGGTCCAAAGTACCGTCGGTATTGAAATTTACGACCTCGGTAGACAAGACATCTTGAGTGCCATCGTCATCAATATCCGCTGTAATTTCCAGCGTCCATTCGTTCGGGCTTGCTGGTACGCCTGTTTTCAAGAAGTTAAAGGTAACTGAATGCGATGCGCCGACACTGTCGTAAATCTGGAAAGATCGTACGAAGTGAGGTGGCGTTGTTCCATTCGCCATATTACCAGCAACATAACCCGCACCAAAGGATGTTTGCGATTTCTGCAGGTTAACATTGAGCCCGATATTGGTGGTTGCTTCAGCATTACCCGTTAATCCGGAAACATTGACAGGTTGAAGAGCAGATAAGTCAGACTGATTGGTTGGAATATTACCTGAAGGATCAATTTCCCAGCCTTGCAGATAATAGCCCTGTGCATTTCTTAAGCGTCCCTCGTCATCGGGCTCAAAAGTACCGGCGCGTGTAAAGAGATAGTTCCCGCCCGCCTGAGTCGTATCAGCCAACGTATGGACAACAAAAAAACCATTCCCCGCAATCGCCATATTTGTGGTCTTGCTGGACGCTGTTACCAATCCCTGTTTATCAACCTGTGCGGTTGGATGAACAATCACACCACCGGGAGTGTATGTAGTAGCTGTCGCACTTTCTGTTACCAGAGTGGAGAAAACAGCCTTTGTGCCTTTATAGCCAATTGTATTGGCATTGGAAATGTTGTCCGAAATCATTCCCATGGCGCTGGATTGTGCTGCCAGTCCGGAAACACCCGAAAACATTGCTGCTGTAAGACTCATTTTGTTACTCCTTTATAATACTGGCCGCCTTCTGCAAGCGAAATGGATTGAGCAGTCTGCCTGTTGATCATGAGGCATCTCCTGTTGTGTCTGTAACTTCTACTGACGTGATGTAGGCCAGGCCGATGGGCAGGCCATTGACCATTAGAACGGGCACGCCGTTCACTGTCTCAGCGCTCTTTGCAACGCCTTTTAAATTGAAGCCAACTTCTACATCGCTGCCGCCATCGGTTTTGGCTTCTGCGACCAGATAGTAGGTTCCTTCTGGTGCTTCACCGCCGCCATTAACGGTACCATCCCAGGTGAAGGTCTCTTCCCCCTTGGCAACGCCATCAGTATCGTCAATCGTATAAACTTTGTTGCCGGCGCTGTCGTAAATCGAATAACTCACTTCATCCGCAGCCGCGCCAAATTCCATATCCCACTTGGCTTCGCCGTCTTTAAGGCCAGCTATGTTCAGGTTTGACCCAATAGTTTTACCGAGATAATTCACCAGGATTGTTGCTTCATTATTCTGCTGACTGAGAGATTGCAGGTTAATGAGTGCTTCCAAATTCTGATTGGAAGCAATGGATTGCTCAACCTGCGTGAAAGAAACCAGTTGGTTGGTGAATTCGGTTGAATCTGTTGGACTGAGCGGATCCTGATTTTTAAGCTGTGTTGTTAGCAACGTCAGGAAATCGTCAAAATTTTCCGCAAGCTTGACCTGTGATTGCCCCGCTTTCGAGTTGGAATCGTAATATTTAGCATTTGCTTCATCAATATTCATCGTCCGTCTCCGCTTTCCTTTTGCTAAACTGCAATATCCAAGCCGCCTTCGGCAGATCGTGCATTAATGATTCCAGGCTCAATTGCTTCAATTTCATTGGCCTCCTCGGCAGGCATGCTTCCTGATGCATCACTAGATTTTGAGGCCATTGTTTCCTGTTGGTCCTGTTGATTTAAGCTGAAACTCAGACTGTCATCGCTGGTCTCGAAACCCGCATCCTGCAGGGCCTTTTCCAATGTTTTGGAATCTTGCTGAAGCAGATCCAGGCTGTCTTGGTTATCGGCAGCGATAACGGCGAGAAGGCGGCCGTCCTGACCCAATTCAAGTTTGATATCAACCCGGCCCAGTTCAGCTGGATTAAGCTGGATCTTTATTTTGTCTGCGCCTTCACGGACTGCGGCGGTAATTTGTTTTGAAACCTGTTCGGCTGGAGTACCTGCTTGCGAAGCGGCTTTCGCACTATTGGCAGCCTGACTGTTGGCACTACTGGAACTTGCCTCGACGCCCGGTATCGCGGCCCCCTGGATCGAGGAATTGCCGGCGACCGAAGGATCCGTTGATCCGGTAGCGACCACAGGTACTGGTGTGTTGCCTTGCTGTTGCATGCTAATCGGGATCTCCGCCTGCTGCGCAGCTTGTGTCACGGTGTCAATCGCCGTTGCAGTTCCGGCGGCCGCCTGGCCGGACATGGCATTGGCAGAAGCAACAGTTTGTGTAGAGAGAAGGGATCCGCTATTGGCAGACCCGTTACCGGATGCTGTTTTTGTCACGGATATCTTACCTTTGGACATATTCAGCATTTCACCAATTTTTGTGGTGAGGGCGTCTTTCTCTGATAATTTGGCGAGCTCTTCGGCGCGCAGTGTTTCCATAGCGCTGGGTTGGGTAGATTGTTTGTTCGTCTCAACACTCGCTTGACTGGTGGAAGAAGATGTGTTTTGAGCAGCCTGTGTCTGAGTGTTTCCTGTAGTGTCGGATTTACCGATGACTGCCGCCTCTTTTGAGGCAGAAGCAGGTTTTTGTGTCGTTGCAACAGCTGCCTGTGCAGCTTGTTGTGTGGCAGCGCCTGGTTGTTCGGTTGCTTTAACAGCTTGTTTCGTGTCGGTTGAGGCCGCGGCAGTTTGTGAAGGGGCTGCAGCATTATCCGGATTTTTAGTCGTATTGTCTGCCTTCACTCCTGCATGTGCTGCCGTCGTTTCTGCGGTTCCTGCTTTTATATCCTTTGCAACATCTTTGGCAGAAGCTGTTTGGATCTGCTGGGTTGTACCTGTATCGTCAGCGGAGGCTATTCCCTGGTTTGTGGTTTGCGCCGTGCCGCTTGTTGGCGCGGGAGTAGCGGGCATGGCAGCCTGCTCACTTACATCAGATTGAACCGCTTCTTCAGAATTCTCAGCAGGCTCTTCCCTGTCGATATCATCTGAATTGTCCGCCTGTATGCTATCATCATCGCGATAATCATCATCCCGGGCTTCCGATCTGGTCTCGCGGACAGGTGCGGTGTCTTCCTCATGGTCGTTCAGAAAGCGGGCAAAATCCTCCTTCTGCTCCCCTTTATAGGTCGGGTCCCAGGCGAAGGGGGTGGTATCTGTGTTTTTAGTTTGTGATACGTCCATTAGCTTACTCTTTTCAATTGCCTGTCGCTCTACGCAATAAGGTTTCCCCTATCCAAGCAAATACCGGGCCAGTTTTTATTTTTCCTTCTAAATCAATAGAAACAGCCGATTAGGGAGCGTCTTTGATAACTTTAAGAGAGGAAAAAACAGTCGCTACCGGAAAAATATGCCAGATGCCGGGAAAAAAGATGCCGGGTTAAAAAAATGAATAAGGAGTTTTAAATCTGTGGTCCCATCATCGACCAACTATCGTTAGTGAAAGGCATAACAAAGACTGGCATCGTCCTTGCATATTTATAGGCAGTAATTAAGAACAGACTTTGAACCGAACGGGTCAATCCGATGCCAAAAGAGAAAATATATATTGAAAAACAATATGTTGATGGAAAATCCAGGAATAAATGTGTCGTGGAAAAAAATGCCCATCCATACCTTTTTTTCCCGGACCCGAAGGATGTTTTTACCGGTTTTACTCTGTCTGTTGACCTGAAGGAGGTGTCGAAATGAGTTTGAATGCGATCATGAATTCAGGTGTGAGCGGCATGTTGGCTCATCAGCAGGCGCTGACGGTAACTTCCAATAATATCGCCAATGTACAAACGGTCGGTTATGCAAGAAAAGTAGTTGATTACAGTGCCGTAGTTCTGGACGGGATTGGTGCAGGTGTTAATGTCGAGGATATTCGCCGCATTACGGACGATTTTATCTCTAGAGAGCTGCGTTTGTCGACGGCCAGCACAGAGCAATATACAGCGATGTCCGAGATTTACTCAAAGCTTCAGGCATTGATGGGTGATCCGGCTGCCAATTCATCCCTGACCGGTAAAATCGATAGTATTCATACGGCTTTTTCGTCTTTGACAACGGATCCGTCTCTTTCTGTATCCCGGACGGCAGCGTTAGCGGAATTGCAGAATTTCGGTATTGAGAGCAATCGCCTTCAGGGGCAAATTCAAGGTTTGCGGAAAGAAGCAGATGCAAAAATCGGAACGGAGATTGAAGTTGTCAATCAAGCTATTTTACGCATTTATGAGCTGAATATAAAGATTGTTTCAGCAAATGTCAGTGAGCAGCCGACTGGAGAGCTTGAGGATCAGCGGGATCAGGCCATTACTGACATTTCCAAAATCGTTGATGTTAAGACCTATCCGCAAGGTGATGGTTCTCTCGCCATTGTCACGAATGCGGGACAGCAGCTTTTGGATTTTCAGCCACGCCAGCTCGTCTACAATCCTGCTGCCAGTGTGACTTCTGAAGCGGTTTTTGATCAGATCAGCCTGAATATCTATGATCCAATTGCTAAAACGACAGAGCCTACGGGTCTCCCACTTGATCCGGAGTTGACGGGTGGTTCATTGCGTGGCTTGTTGGATATGCGCAATGTGGAGCTACCCTCTCTTTATAATCAGATTGGCACATTGGCCGCTGCGACAGCGGAGCAGTTCAATGCGGTGCATAACGATAATATCGCCGTGCCGCCACCTGCCAGCCTGACCGGTAAAAATTCCGGATTGGCAGCGGCAGAAGCTCACGGTTTTACCGGCCAAGCGACATTTTACAGCTTTGATGCCAATAACGACATCGTCAATTCCTACACGGTTGATTTCGACAATGCAGGAACGGTAACCCTTGCCGACGTGATGACCGAAGTAAATGGTGCGTTGGGTGCAGGCACTTTAACCCTGACAAATGGTGTCATGGCGATGACAGCGCCAGCTGGCTCAACGGGCGTTGGGATGTCACAAGATGCGACCACACCCTCAGATCGTGCCGGGCGGGGCTTTTCCCATTTCTTTGGCATGAACGACTTGATAGAGGCGAAGGTCGAGACGAATTTTGAAACAGGATTGACTGGTGCAGATCCGCACAGTTTTACAGGAACAACTGATTTTGAATTTAGAGGCCCGAACGGTGAGATTGCCTCAACCTTTACCGTTGATTTCGGAGCCATTGGCGGCACCATGACAGATGTCATTAACGCCATTAACGCCGGACTTGGAACCGCTGGGACGGCCACGTTGAACGCCGATGGTGCCATAGAGATCAGCAATGCCAGTGGATATGAAAATTATCAGATAGCCGTCACGAATGATACAACGGATCGGGCTGGAACAGGATTGCAATTTGCTGAAATGTTTGGTGTAGGGTTGCGGTACCCGGGAGATCAGGGGCAGGATTTTACGGTCCGTGCTGATATTCTGGCATTCCCCATGACACTGGCGCTGGCAGACATTGATCCGACGGGTACGCCCGCTCTGACCCTTTCTGACAACCGGGGGGCTCTTGCTTTTCAGGATTTATCTTCCACGACGTTCGACTTTGGAACAGTTGGTGGATTGCCGGGTTCCAATGTGACGCTCTCTGAATACGCCTCTCAAGTTTTGGCTAAGGCCGGACTGGATGCCGCACGGGCAGACAGCCTGATGGCAGACCGAGGGGCGTTGACCGGCGTGCTGCAGAACAAGTTACAAGAGGCCTCCGGTGTTAATATGGATGAAGAATTGTCCAACCTTATTGTGTATCAAAATGCGTATAACGCCGCCGCCAGAGTCATTACAACCGCCCGGGATATGTACGATATCCTGTTGAATATTGCTTAACCGTTTGCAGGAGAGAGAGACATGACACGGATTTCTACATTTCAGCAAAGCCAGATTCTGCTTAACGATATGCTGGGAAATCAGCAAGCGGCGAACAAAGCTCAGCGTCAGGTGTCGACAGGACATGTTGCTGATTTTTACAAGGATATCTATCAGGATACCGCAAGTTTGACCGGCGCCAAATCTCTACTCTCGCGTCTTGAACAACATGAAGAGAATAATGGGCGCATTCAATCAACATTGTTCAGTTATGACCAAGCGCTTGGAGGTATGGAAAAGGCCGGAACCGATGTAAAGGATGCGGTGATGAAGGCGATTAATTCCTCAACAAGTCTTGGCTTTAATGCCGCGATTGAGGGGGCTTTCGATACCGCTCTTAATTTTTTAAATAGTCAGAATAGTGAAGGTTATCTGTTTAGTGGTTCCAAGAAAGAGACAGCGCCGGTAAATATTACGCAGATGAGTGATCTATTGGCAGCGCTGGAACCACCGACTGACATTTTCACTAATAATGACCTTAAGAAAACTGTTCAGCTGGACGAAAACCGTTCCATTGAAATGGGTATTCTCGCGGATGATGTTGGTCTGGAAATCATGACAGCTATTCAACGTATCGCTCTTTGGCAGAACGGTACAATCCCAACGACGGCACCGGTTCCGGTTGGACCCGCTGGGCCTGTTTCGACACCATTGAGCGCATCTGATCAGGCTTTCCTGACTGGCGAGATCGCCAACCTGGAAAATCTGGTCAAGAATATCAGCGAAATCCGGGGCCAGAATGGCCTTAATTTGAAGACGGTGGAATCAACAGTGGAAACCCTGGCTGAACAGGTTGATCAGTCCAAGGTCTTTATTTCCAATATCGAGGATGTCGACGCAGCTGAAGCAATCACGAATCTGAATCAGAAGAATTTCGCGCTTGAAGCTTCTTACAATGTTCTCAGTCAGGTAAACCGCCTCAGTTTACTGAATTTCCTTCGGTAATTGGCTAATATGGCTGCTATAATGTGATCTTCATAACGGCTGAGTGCAGAAAACTTGCATCCGGCAGATTGCTGCCTATAGTGCGCGCCATGAATTCATTAGGTTTTGATACAGCACCGGAAGAGACCCGTATCGTCGTTGCCATGTCTGGTGGCGTCGACAGTTCGGTTACGGCTGCGCTATTAAAAGACCAAGGCTATGACGTGGTTGGGATCACGTTGCAGCTTTATGATCACGGCGTGGCCGTTCAGAAGAAAGGTGCCTGTTGCGCGGGACAGGACATTCATGATGCGCGCCGGGTTGCCGATGCGATCGGTATTCCCCATTATGTTCTGGATTATGAAAATCGCTTCCAGGACAGTGTCATGGAAGAATTCGCTGACAGCTACCTGCGCGGTGAAACACCGGTTCCCTGTGTTCGGTGTAATCAGACGGTTAAATTCCGTGACCTTCTGGAAACCTCTCAGGATCTGGGGGCGGTTGCGCTGGCGACGGGTCATTACATCCGCCGGGAAGGCGGGATTAAAAACGCTCACCTGTATCGCGGCCGCAACGCTGTCAAGGATCAGAGCTATTTCCTGTTTGCCACCACACAGGAGCAGGCGGACTATTTGCGTTTTCCTTTAGGGGATATGACAAAAGAGGAAACGCGCGCGCTGGCTGAGAAGTATAATCTGGCGGTTGCCGCCAAGCCTGAAAGCCAGGATATCTGTTTTGTCCCGAACGGCAATTATGCCAGCGTTATCGAACGGATCCGTCCGGGCGCGGGCCGGGAAGGGGAGATTGTTGATCTCTCAGGGGCCGTCCTTGGTCATCATTCAGGTATCATTAATTATACCATCGGACAGCGCCGCGGGCTTGGCATTGCCACCGGAGAACCTCTTTATGTCGTGCGTCTGGATCCGGTGCAGAACCGGGTTGTTGTTGGTCCGCCGGAAGCCTTGATGGTGTCGGGAATTTCCTTGAGGGAGATGAACTGGATCGGGGATGCGCCTCTCTCCAATGCTGGTACAGAGGTCATGGTCAAGGTTCGGTCCACACAAGAGCCGTTGAAAGCAACGGTCTTTGGTGCTCCGGAGGGTTGGGCGGAAGTTCGCCTTGTGGAACCTGAAGCGGGTGTCTCTCCCGGGCAGGCCTGTGTGATGTATGACGGGGATCGCCTGTTGGGTGGTGGCTGGATCGCCGGAACGGAAGCGCCGATTACTGTTCAGGAAGCCACGGGTTAACTCGCGGCATTGCGATCAGCAAGGTCTCGGAGTTGTTGTTTCATTTCGCTGGCGGCAAGCGCAAAACCCCCATCTCCGCCATCGACAAAATGCAAATGAGCTCCCTCCGCCAAGTTAAAGACAAGACATGTCATCAAGGCGGAGGAGGATAAATGCAGCCCGAAGGCAATTTGGCCCGCCTCGAAATAGGGTTGCAGCATGGACCGGATCTCTGATATCTGTGTTTCCGTGCAGTCCAGAACCAGCCGGATCATGTCATCAAACCGCTGGAAATCTGTGTTGGCGAGAAGCTCCTTACGATACAGCGGCGCATCATAGCTTCCGGCTTTTTTCCCTGTTTTCTCCAGAAAATACTGGATCAGGCTTTCCCACCAGAGCCCAAGATAGGTGGCCGTAATATTGCGTCCTTTCGCTGTCATTCGGGCTTCGGTCCAAAGCCCCCTGGGCGGCCAGCGAAACCTCATATTCTCATTGGCGGAGGGGCGAAAATCATCGGCCTCCTGCCCCAGGATGGCAGTCATTTTTTGCAGGATTTCCCGATACAACACCGATTTTTCGTCGGACGTGCCATACGGGGCATTGACCAGAATGCTGACGATTTTCCCGTTTCGCGATTGCAATGGCTCCCACCGGCAGGACAGACCGTCCAGATCCGGTGGCTCTTCGGGGTTGCGGCTGGTGGGGATGGTATAGGGATTGTTGTACCGGTCTTCTTTTAATAACCGATCAGCTTCCGTCAGGCCGCCGCCTGAGAACATAGCCAGGAACAATCCGTCGCTGATTTCATACTTCAGAATATTGGTTTGATGTCCGCTTTCAAGAATATCTCTCACCGGAATAGTGCCGACCCGCAAGGTAAGGCCAAATGTCTGTTCCGACAGATGACGGATGCGCACCAGAATTTCCTCCACCGGCTCTTTAAGCTCCGGCGGAATGGCAAGTGTGGCACCGTCTCCTCCAAACACATACGGGATATCAAGATCGCCTGCCACATTCAGAATACCCATGATACAGGCGGCCCCGACCATGTTGACATTCTTATAGGCACCGTCTCGAATGGCCTGGGTCGAGCCTTTGACATCGCTCAGAACAATCAGCCAGTCCGGGGGCAGGGGGGTGTAACTTTCCGTTTCGGTAACGGCGTTAAAGTGGGCGACAGCCGGTAGATTTGCGAAAAAGTCGTTTGTTCCGCCCATGAATGAACCGCCTCCCCTCTTTTTCGCCTGTTCAGACCAGAATAGCGGCTCTCTCGGGATTTTGAAGGAAAATTCCGGAAAGCAGATATAGACCGCGTCATTTTCTTCATTTCCTTGCTTGACAGCATCCCGAAAAGACCCTAAAAACCGGCTTCCAGACGCCCGTTGGGCGGCCTGCAAAACTCGTGTGGCGGAGTAGCTCAGCTGGTTAGAGCAGCGGAATCATAATCCGCGTGTCGGGGGTTCAAGTCCCTCCTCCGCTACCAAAATTCTCTTCTTTATCGTCCAAATTTATCCAAATGTTGCTGGAAAACTTCTTGCAGGTAGCTGCTTTGATTGGGACCGTTTAAGACACTCTGTCTTCGGCCTTTCTTGTCAAACAGCAAAAGAGTGACATGGCTGACCTGGTGTTTGTTTGCAAAAACCCTCCCTTCCGTGTTTCGGATATTCGCGACAAGATACTGCAGGTCACCTCTGTTAAAGTTTTGGAGTGCTTTTCGAGCTTCGCGTTGCAACGCCATACATTGAGAGCATTGAGGATCATGGATTTGGACGATTGTCGGTATGCCATTGCCGATTTTTGTAAGATCCTGCTCATCCAGCGTGCTGGTAACCTGATCAATAACAAACCAGCCCAGACCGACTGCTACTAAAGTCACGATGGCGCCTGTGCGTATCATGCCGAGAATATCGCGTTGCCCTTTTGGTTTTTTGGATTTATTTTTGGTATCTGAGGCGTGCTTCTTTTTCTTCGTCTGCCGTTTCATACTATTCTCTCTGCCCATGAGGTTTGCGTAAGATAGTGGGTATGAAGGATACATGTGTCTCATCACGGCTTTTCACATATCTGTGAGAAAACGCAACTTCAGGCGTATCGAGGCCGTTCCTCTATGACATTCTTTTACTAATTCTGTCGGCAAGGTAGTCGACGAATACTTTGACTTTGGCCGGTATATAGGGGCTCCTGTTATAGACGGCATAGAAAGCCGTGCTGATCCCGGCTGTCCTGATCTGATAGGAAGGCAGGCAGTTGATCAGGTGTCCCTTTTCGATATCGCTTTTGACGAACCAATGGGGCAGCAAAACGAGCCCCAAACCGTTGATCGCGGCAATTCTTAGCGCTTCTCCGCTATTGGAGGTGAAAGGCCCGGAGGCTGAAATTTCACTCTTTTGCCCGTTTTTTTCGAAATACCAGGTGGTTCCGCCGACTTCGCTCCGATAGCCGAGGCAGTCATGAGCAGATAAGTCATCTGGAGACCGGGGCGTTCCCTTTGCTTGGAGATAGTCAGGGCTCGCGCAGAGAATACTGTTATGTTGGGCCAGGGCGTGAGCGATAACAGTTTTCTGATCAGGAACACCGACCCGAATGACCACATCCGTTTCTTCATTCGGCAAAATGTCAATTATCTCGGTCAGGGAGAGCGCAATATCCACCCGAGGATAGAGTGTTCTGAATTCCGGTAAAATAGGAACGATATGGGTCAGAGCAAACGAACGGCGGGCTGTGACGTTTAAAATACCGGCAGCCGTATTCTGTAATTCTCCGGCTTCCTGAAGCGCCAAATCCAGTTCGGCAATCGGGTTATAGATCCGCCTGTAAATAAGATGACCCGCTTCCGTTGCAGCAACTTTTCTTGTGGAACGGTTCAGGAGCCTGACACCCAGATCATTTTCAAGATTTTGCAATGTTCTTGATGCGGCGGTTGAGGAAAGACCCAAATCACGTCCTGCTCCTGTAATGCTGCCGCATTCACAGGCCCGGGCAAATAGCTTCAAGGCATTCAAGCGGTCCATTTGTCACGATCCTGTCGAAAATCATTATCCCGGTTATCGGGATAATGTTTCCCTCAATTAGCATCTATTCTCAAAAAATGGAAATATCTAAAGTTGAAGAATGATGTTTCGCCCTTTCATCTGTGGGCTTTTGTGATGGCTGAGAGGAAAAGGAGTATTGGTCTTATGGTAAAATTGACACCTGTTCTCCCGCTTGCTTCGGGGGATGAGTTCGCTGCCTATGTTGAGGGTATAGATTTGTGTCACCCTCTCCACCAAAAACAAGTCCGGGCTATTGATAGGGGAATGGAACAATACGCGGTTCTTGTCTTCCGTGATCAGGCTTTAACAGATGAGCAGCAGCTTAACTTCAGTCGGTATTTTGGCGAATTGGAGACCTCAATCAGTGCAAAGACGTCAATCAAAAGGCGTGTCGCGCCCGAGATCGCGGATATTTCCAATCTTGATGCCAATGAGCGCGTTATGGCGCCGGATGATCGTATGCGGTATTTTAATTTGGGGAACCAGTTGTGGCATTCTGACAGTTCGTTCAAGCCCATTTCTGCCGCCTATTCCCTTTTATCAGGGCGTGTCGTGCCTGATCGAGGCGGAAATACAGAATTTTCTGACATGAGGGCGGCCTATGATACGCTTGATGCAGGGTTGAAAAAGGAAGTGGAGGGGCTGATTTGTGAGCATTCCCTGCTTTACTCCCGTGCTCTATTGGGGTTTGACGATTTTACGGAAAAGGAACGGGAAAGATACAGGCCTGTTCGTCAGCCGCTGGTTCGGACCCACCCCGTTACACAGCGAAAGTCGCTTTTTCTGTCATCTCATGCGGGTGGTATCGAAGGATGGCCTGTTCCTGAGGCAAGGGCGCTGTTGCGAGAATTAAGGGAGCATGCGACACAGCGTCAATTTATCTATGTCCATGAATGGCGTCGCAATGACCTTGTCATGTGGGATAATGCGACCACCATGCACAGAGCCCGGCGCTTTGACTCAAACCATGTCATTCGGGATTTGCGGCGGACCACTATTGCGGGAAAGGCAGTGTTGGTCGAATAGGAGCAAGTTTGAAAGTTGCAGCGCCGGCCAAAGTTTCAATCATCCAGGGCAGGCACAAAATGAGGAGGCGGTTTTGGTACAGGACAATTCAGTGGATCAAATTGAGTTGGAAAAACATGCGGAAACAATGGCTGATTATATCCGCGAGGGGGAAGACGCGGCCTATCGCCTGGCAAATCGAGGGCCGATAAAATTAACGCCGGACGGGCAACTGGATCCAGAGATTTTGGATGCCTATTGGCGGCAGGGCTTTTATGTCTTTGAAAATGTTATCGGGAGCCAGGAACTTGCTGAGCTCCGGGCAGATATTGAACGGGTTCTGGCAGAGGCTCCTGTTGACCCGGATGCCGAGATAGATGGGCAGGGAAGGCCGGCTTTGAATGCACAATTTGAAAAACCGGCTTATCGTTTTACAAAGCCGCTCAGCGATCCTCTGGGCGGCACAAGCCTCAATAATGGGCGCCATCCGGTGAAGATGCTTTCCCCTCAGGCAGAAGCAGGGGCGCCGGAATGGACCATTTCCTTGCTGGATGGAAATTTGCAGCTGATGGACGCGGCTCTCAGGTTGGCGGGGCATGCCGGGTTACTCTCCGTAGCGGAAGCTATTTGTGGGCCAGATTTTGTTCCTTACACCGACGTTACTTTTCTAAAAGAGCCCGGTCTTGGTCCGTCCGTTGCATGGCACCAGGACGGCGCGACACATTGGACCGCCGAGGATTGGGATGAGGGAGCCCATGGATTTAATTCCATGACTCAACTCTATCCAAGCACGGCAGCCAATTGTGTTTGGGTTATCCCCGGAAGCCATAAATTGGGGAAGGTTGATATCAAGGCACTGGTTGAAAAGAGCGGATCTGAACGTATTGAAGGGGCGATCCCCATGCTGTGCCAGGCAGGAGACGTGATTGTTATGAACAGGCAAATAGTCCATGGCTCCTTCGCCAACAGCTCGGTGCAAAGACGCGTTACAATCAATAGCGGGTTTTTCTCAATGAAAAGGGTCATGGATGTGACGGCAACGATGTTGAGCGGTGCCGTTGAAACTTTCGATGCTGCGCGGATAACCCGGCGAAGCCGCATTATCGCACTGGCCATTGATGCCCGTCAGCAAAAATACCCGAATGAAAAGCGATATTGCTATCAACCCTTTGCCGGGCAGGAAGACAGGTATCGCTGGACAGAAGAGAACCGGGCGAAAATGCTGAAGAACTATAACCTGGATAACATGTATATTTAGACCATGCCCCTTAAACGACCAAATGATGCAGGAGCCGAGTTATGAATGGCGCAGAAAGCCTTGTAAAAACGTTACTCAAAAATGATGTGGATGTCTGTTTCACCAACCCGGGGACATCAGAAATGCACTTCGTTGCAGCGCTGGATCAGGTGCCAGGGATGCGCTGTGTCCTTGGCTTGTTCGAAGGCATTGTGACCGGGGCAGCCGATGGATATTATCGGATGGCTGGAAAGCCAGCCTCTACGTTGCTTCACTTGGGCCCCGGATTGTCAAATGGACTTGCCAATCTGCATAATGCCAAGAAAGCATCTTCTGGCGTCGTGAATATTGTTGGCGAGCATGCAACATATCATATTGTTCACGATGCCCCGCTGACCTCGGATATTGAAGGGTTGGCCCGCCCCGTTTCCCATTGGGTGAAAACATCGCAATCAGCCAGTGATGTCGGTCAGCATGGGGCGCTTGCTGTTCAGGCTGCCAAGGCCTCTCCCGGCCAGGTGGCAACCTTGATTCTGCCTGCTGATACCGCCTGGAATGACGCTGGAAAAGTTGGTGAAACCCTGGCGGCCCCTGAACCTCAATATGTCCCCGGTGAAGCAATTGATGCGGCGGCTGAAGCCTTGCGGGAAGGATCAAAACCGCTCCTGCTTGTCGGCGGAGATGTCTTGCGCGACCATAATCTGGAATTGGCAGGGCGCATTGCGGCCAAGACCGGTGCCGTGATCATGACAGAGAGTTTTAACACCCGTCTTGATCGGGGAGCCGGACGGGTTCAGGTCAATCGCGTCCCCTATGTTGTCGAAGCAGCTTGTGAGGCTTTGAAATCCTTTGATACGGCTATTTTAGTTGGATCGAAACCGCCTGTCGCTTTTTTCGCTTATCCTGACAAGCCGAGTTTGTTGATGCCAGAAGGCTGCAAACTTGTCACTTTGGCCAATATTGAGCAGGACGTCACACAAGCATTGGAAGATCTTGCAGAAGCGCTTGGGGCGCAGGCAACAGAGCCTGCCGGGCTGGCGAAATCACGGCCTCTCGAGGTGCCAACCAAGGGAGTCATTGAAAAGCAGGGAATTGCAACGGTGCTGGGTGCTTTGATCCCAGAGGGCGCAATTGTGGTTGATGAATCCATTACGACGGGTCGGGGGTTTTTCCCAACGACTGCAGGTGCAAAGCCCCATGTCTGGCTTAACAACAGAGGAGGGTCTATCGGATTTGGTCTCCCCGTCGCGATCGGAGCAGCCATCGCTTGTCCGGATCAGAAAGTTATTGCGCTGGAAGGGGATGGGAGTGCGATGTATACCGTTCAGAGTCTCTGGACAATGGCACGAGAAAATCTGGATGTAACTGTTCTCGTCTTTGCAAATCGCAGCTACAATATCCTCCATGGTGAGTTGACAAATGTTGGGGTTCAGAATCCGGGCCCCCGCGCTTTGGATATGTTGACGCTGGATCGACCAAATTTGAGCTGGGTTCAAATGGCAAGCGGGATGGGGGTTGAGGCTGTCTCCGTCAACGATCTTGGCCAACTTGCCGGGGCTTTCAAGGCAGGCCTCGAGCGTACGGGCCCCTTTCTGATTGAAATCGAAATGTAGCCGGTATTCTGTCAGGTTTTGCTGGACATGCCCAATTTCTCGGAAAGCGGCAATAACATACGATCCGCCAGGATCTCCGTTGCTTGCCGGACAAGCCGGAGATAAGGCGTTCCCACCAGCAATGGATAAACAATCAGTCCGACGGATCCAGCCCCGACGATGACATCACTGAACCAGTGGCCTCCTGCGATCAGGCGGGGGAGGGTGTTGATGACGGCGATGGGGAGGGCGACGACGGCCAAATGAGGCCAGGGCCGGAAAAAGACGATAAAGCAGACGACCAGAAGAACCGAGGCAACACCGTGATCTCCTGGAAAGGAGCTGGAGGAGCCGACCTTGGCGGCGATTTCCGGCAGGAGATCGTTGAGGTTTACGAAATCGTCAAAATAACGACCGGGACTCAGCCTATCATACTGTTTGAAAACCAGTTTTGTAATAGCAATACTCGCCACCACGCCAATAGCGACAGCTGAGATGCGGGCAAATCGATCCTTGAAGACCCCATAGCGCGGAGAGAGAAAAACCCATAGGCAGAGGAGCCCCATCACGCCGGCCCATAAGGTATCGAAAATCTTGGTATTGGCCCAGGCGACAAGCGTTGCCCAGGGGCCATCCGATGCCAATGTGTTGTTTAGCAGATGGAAAAAGGCGTCATCGACAGGCTTCCAGATGCTGTCAGCAGGCGAGAGAAAAAATGTCAGGAAAAGCAGGGTTGCCAAAGGGTAGCAGTACAGAAAGGGCTTCAGACGCCAGTCAAACTTTCCAACTTCCGCGATGCTGTTCATTTTTAAGATTTGCTTTCATTATGCTGTTTGGAGGGCGTCCTCTTTTTCAATGAGAAACGCTGTCATAAAAGCGTCATATCTCCCATCTTCGTATTGTCCTGTCAATCTCTTTTGGACAGCTCAAAAAAGCGTATTCTTGCGTTTCATGCTTAAGAACCAGGTCGTTAAAAAGGCTGGATGGAATCTTTCCTGACAGGATGCTGTCAGGAGCAATGGTGTAGACCTCGCCTGTTATCTAATCTCAAGGACGAGGAACGCTTGATATGACTGAATTTGACAATACGATTGCCTGGTTTGAAATTCCAGTGCGGGATCTGGCTGCCGGTAAAAAATTCTACAGCACTGTTCTGAAAACGATTTTTCACGAGGTCAGTGAAGGACCTAACCCGATGGCGATTTTCAATTTCACCGAAGAAACTGTGCAAATAAAAGGACATCTTTATCCGGGCACACCCGCATCAGATGGCACCGGTCCGACCCTTTATTTCAATATCCCGGATACAGTTGAAGCCGCGATGGAACGCGTTAGGGAAGCTGGCGGCGGAGTACTGTCAGAAGTTATCGAGATTGAGCAAGGCCGTTTTGCCTATTGCCAGGATCCGGATGGCAACAGCATGGCACTGTTTACCAGATGATCTGTGAGTTCAGGAATGGCATTTGTGTCTTTCGTTTTTCCTGAGCATTTACGTCTTTGTTAGGGCTTCGAATTTTGCTATCTATGCACCGAGAACCCGGACGAATGGATGAGAGAAAATAATTGACCGGTGAAATCGTATGGCATGACTTGCTCACGCATGATGCAGGTGCGGCAAAGAGGTTTTATGCAGATTTTCTTGGATGGGACTATCAGTTCGAACAGGCTGCTCATTTCGCCTGGAGTGGCGGCGAAGCCTCATATCCATTGATTATCCGTAATGGTGAGGCGCAGGGCGGCATTCTGGATGTTGATTTGGGATTAAGCTCTCGTTGGCTCCCTTATGTCGCTGTTTCAAATGTTGATAAGGCCGTTGCTCGTGCCTCAGATCAGGGCGGTCAGATAATACGGCAAGCCTTTGATATTCCAGGTGTTGGACGGACGGCGGTTGTCCGGGATCCGGCCGGTGGTGTCATATGTCCCTTTCATCCATCACATACTTATCCGCCGCCCAGAGGAACGTTCGTCTCTGACACATGTTTTTCAGCAGATGCCCAGACCACTGAAGGCTTTTACAATCGGGTATTCGATTGGCCAGCCCGCATAATTCCTGTACGGCCCTGTCCCGCGGGAAATGAGAATATTATCGGCTGGTTCCCCTCCTTAGCCGTCGCTGATATTGTCGGAAAGGTCGAGCAGGCGAGAGGCCTGGGCGCGACGTTGATCGTGCCGTCCGATTTTCAGGAAGGATGTCGAACAGCCGTTTTGAGGGATCCGGTCGGTGCTGTTTTTGGTCTGATCGAGCCATAACAAGCATTTTGGCAGTGACGGTTATTCGCGGCCTATAACATAGCCAGTTACCATAGCGCCGATCCACATGGCGACCAGTGCGACCCAGGCGGTTAGAGAGAAAATAGCGCTGCCGGTAATGCCGGCGCCAACGGCGCAGCCGCCTGCGAGCATCCCGCCAAACCCCATCAGGCTGGCCCCGATGATATAAGAGAGCATGCCGGTGCTGGCATCAAAGCTTAGCAGTTTGAAGTCGCGCCCGATCAGGGAGGCAAGGAGGGAGCCTAGAAAAACACCGGGGACAAGGCCGGTATCAAACCCGATTTGCAGTGTGGGGCTGTTGATCAGTCCCATTAGGGTATCAGCAGAAGGGCCGGTGAAGCTGATACTTTTGATGGCAACAGGTTCGAAGGAGATCTGACTCATCGCGCCGGTAAAAAGCCATCCCAGCGTCACTGTGAGACCAACCCCGACGGCGGACAAGGTGACGGAGAGGGATAGTTTGTTACGCCAGACGAGCCATATCCCGAGGACAAGCCAGCTTATCGCGAGCAAAGTGCTGACAAGAATATCGATATGCAGGAGCATCAGAAGATCCCGGGCAGATCCGCCCTCCAACATCCATAAGGAACTCAAATACTCACGGAAGGGAGAAAGGGCGCCACGCAAGGAGGCTTGGGCGATCACTGTCAGGATCAGGCCTGATACCAGTGCGCGCATATTCCCGGTTGCCGACAGAACGAGCAGGCGACTGGCACAGCCTCGGGCGAGGATCATGCCGATGCCAAACATCAATCCGCCGATAAGGGCGCCGGAAAGGCTGCCCTGCGTGGCAAGTTGCCGAGCCTCGGAGACGTCCAGAATGTTCAGGAAAATCGCACCTTGTGTAGCGGCGACAGCGGCAGAAAAGGCGAGAATCCAGATCGTCATCTTTGGGCCAAAAATACCCTGCCGGAATTCAATTGTTGCGGCACGCAGGCAAAATCTGGATCGTTGCGCCAACGCTCCGAACAGCCCTCCGATCAACAGACCACCGAGTGCCAAAGCCCCATTTTCGCCCATCTGATCTGTCAAGCCAGCAAGATCCAAAACCTTCTCCTATTTAAAGGGGTATCCTCTATTGGCCTTTATATATTCAAGTATATGAATTTGAATTGATTATGCGCAACGCAGAAGATGTTTTAGTTCGAAGTCAGGTCACAGCCTGTTTAACCTGGTATTTTTCAGCCTTGTAAGACCTGGTTTCCAGAATGCCGTGCAGGATTTCTGCGGCTTCATACAGATCCTCATATCCCATAAAGAGGGGGGAGAGGCCGAAGCGGAGGTTATCCGGGGCGCGGAAGTCGCCAATAACGCCTTGGTCGATCAGGTTCTGCATGATTGCATAGCCGTCTAGATGGCGATATGAAAGATGGGCTCCGCGCGCTGAAGGATCTGCAGGAGAGACGCGGATCAAGCCATAAGATCCGCATCTTTCCTCAACAAGCCCTTCGAAAACCCGGCTCATCCGTTCCAGTTTTTCAAGGCGGATCGCCTCATCGATCTCCAGGAACAGGTCAATAGCCGCTTCGAGGGCTGTCGCGCCCAGAACACCCGTCGTGCCGCACAGAAGCCGCCGTGCATCATCGGCCGGTGTGTAATCATCCGTAAAGGCAAAGGGATTTACATGACCAAACCAGCCGCTTAAAGGTTGACGCAGGATTTTGTGGTGACGTTTTGCGGCAAAGATAAAGGCGGGCGCACCGGGGCCACCGTTAAGATGTTTATAGCCGCAGCCGACAGCGAAATCAGCACAGGCATCGTTCAGGTCCGTCTTTATAGCCCCCACAGAGTGGCTGAGATCCCAGACAATCAACGCCCCGCATTCATGGGCTTTCGCCGTTATCTCCTTCATCGGGAATATGTCGCCGGTGACATAATGAACATGGGTGAGAACAACAACTGCAGTCTCGTTATCGATGGCATTAGAGATTTGTTCGCGGGGTCTGATATCGACTTGATAATCGCCTTTGAGAAACGATTGAAGACCGTCCAGAATGTAAAGGTCTGTCGGAAAGTTTCCGCTTTCGCTGATGATCTTTTTGCGCCCGGATGTGAGGCTGAGAGCGGCGGATACCGCCTTGAACAGATTGATAGATGTACTGTCACACAGCAGGGTTTCACCGTCTTTCGCACCAATCAGTTGCCCGATTTTATCGCCGATCCGTTGGGGCATGTCATACCAGCCTGCCGTATTCCACCCGCGAATAAGCTCTTCTCCCCATTCGCTTGAAACCGCGTCAGACAATCTCTGCCTGGCATCAACCGTTAGCGGGCCTAAGGAATTTCCGTTCATATAAAGAACACCGTCGGGGATCAGAAAACGGTCTTTGAAGGGGCGAAGCGGGTCATCTTGATCGAGGGATTGAAGGGAGGCCAGGTCGAGGGGCTGTGTCATGTCGCATGACTCCGGAGGATGGCACGCACAGGGCTTGCATCCGCTTTCTGAATTTTCAAGGGAAGGGCGATCAGTTCATAATCCCCCGGCGGAACAGCGTCCAGCACGAGCCCTTCCAGGATAGCCATGCCTGCTTTCTGGACCGCATTATGAGCGTCCAGTGTTTTGGAGGTTTCAGGATCGAGAGACGGTGTGTCCGTTCCGATCAGATGGCAGCCTTGATGGGCCAGATGATCAATAAGAGAGGCTTCAATAGCCCGAAAACCATCTGGCCAGTGTTCATGGGGAAATCGATCAAAGGTTCGGATTAAAAGCCGCTGCGGGTTATCCGGCAGCCGGGGTAGGATTTCTTCCAGTGTGACAGGTCCGTCTCCCATTGGTGCTGCAACCACAGAGCATGGGCCGAGATAGGGAAGAAGATCTGTTTTTGCCATATCAATGCCGGTCGGATCATAGTGGGAAGGAGCGTCCGCGTGGGTTCCCGAATGCGTAGACAAGGTGAGTTTGGAGACGAGAACAGGGCAGTCGTCGCTCATGTGCCAGGTGGTTTCAATGTCGAAGGCAGTATCTCCCGGCCAGACGGGAAGATCTGCGCGCAGTGTCTGGCTGATATCGTAAAGGCGGGTCACGGGATTACAGCTCGCCTCTGACTGTCCAAAGCTCGGGGAAAAAGCGAAGATCCAGCGCTTTTTTCAAGAAAGCAACCCCGCTGGTCCCACCGGTTCCTGTCCGGTAGCCGATAATGCGCTCCACCGTTTTCATATGGCTGAACCTCCACATTTGAAATTCATGCTCCAGATCTACCAGTTTTTCAGCCAGTTCATAAAGCTGCCAGTATTGTTCCGTATTACTGTAGATCTTTGCCCAGGCCGCCTCAACTTCGGCGCATGCAACATAGGGTTCTGACCAATCACGGTTCAGGCAGCGATCTGGTATAGCAAGCCCTTGTCGGTGCAGGGCCATCAAGCAGAGATCATAAAAGCTGGGGGCATTCAATACAGCTTGCAGTTGGTCATAGCGGGCAGGTCGCGCACGATGGACTTCGGCAAGAGCTTTGTTTTTATTGCCGAGTGCATATTCGATTTCGCGATATTGAAAAGACTGAAAGCCGGAGCTTTGGCCGAGTGTATCCCGAAAACTCAAATAGTCTGCTGGCGTCATGGTGGACAACACATCCCAGCTTTGGCGAAGCTGCCCTTGAATGCGAGACACCCGAGCGAGCATTTTAAACGCTGCCCCCAGATTATCACCTGCGACTTCCTTCATCGCCTGTTGAATTTCATGGATGCACAGCTTCATCCAAAGCTCTGACGCCTGGTGAATGATGATAAACATCATTTCGTCATGGGCATCGCTTGCCGGATTTTGACAGGCGAGGAGCTTGTCCAGAGACAGATATCCGCCGTAACTGATATCCTGATCCCAATGAATGGCTTCTTTTGTTACATCCCGTTTATCCATCATGCCTCTCCGAGGATTATGCGCTCCATCATCGAGATGGGTGACATGACAATCTAGTCAACTTGCTAAATGAATGCATTTCATAATTTTTCATCATATAATGAAGTTAATTCACGATTTGGAGTTAAAATGATACGCTTGGCACTGCATCATCTTGCTGTTATCCAAGGCCTGGGACAAACGGGGAGTGTTTCGGCAACGGCCAGAGAACTTGGCTTGACCCAATCAGCGATCAGCCATCGGATGAAGGAAGCGGAGAGGCGCATTGGAGTGCTTCTGTTTGTCCGAGATGGTCACATGATCACACTGACAACAGCCGGACGGCGGTTGCTTCAATCAGCGGACACTATTTTGGGTGAAGTCAGTCTTGCGGAACGGGATCTGGAGCGATTGTCTTCCGGTTTTCAGGAAACCCTGAAGGTGGGAGCCGCCTGTTATGCAGGGTTTGATTGGTTGTCTGATTTCCTGCAGAAAATGGAGGCGACATCTCCGACCGTTGCGGTGGAGGTTATTGCGGAAACGGCTGAAGATCCGGCCCGCCTATTGCTGGAAAACCATGCAGATCTTGTTTTAGCGGCGGGACGATCGGAAAAGGCAGGCATCGCTTGTCATTTCCTGGTTCCGGATGAATTGGTTGCCATCCTGGCACCGGAACATGATTTGGCGAAAGAGCCTTTTTTCGACCCAGCTTTACTCCCCGGTCTTTCCTATGTCACTCACCATACTCAGCCGGAAGATGGGCGCGAATATGATACAATTTTCAAACCGATGAAAGTCATGCCGAGCCGGGTGATCCGGGCCGGCCGCACGCAAGCCGTTCTTGAACTGGTCCGGCAAGATCACGGGATAACCATTCTGCCAAAACTGGCGGCCTTTCAGCTGACAAAGAGGCTGGAACTTTTAACCCTGCCCGTTACAGAAGCGGGTATCTCCATATCCTGGTACGCTTTGTCGAAGCGAAAATCATCCGGCAACCCTTTGATTGAAAAGGCTGTGAGTGATCTTGCGCTATGCTTGAAGGCGCTTCATTAACAGGTGCCGATCTTAAGAAACCCGCTTTATGGTAACGTCGATAAAGCCTTTATTGTTGCCATAATAATCAATCAGGTCATTGGGAAAGAAAAACAACTCTCCATCTTCATCGACTGTCCAGGGATCTGTATGATGATGCAATGGCCGGAAGCAAGCAGCATCACTGCGCCCGACAGAACCCAGTAACTCAAACCATTCGGCGTCAGGATGGCGCCTGTCTCCTTCCTTCATATAAAAAAACGGTCGCTTGAACAGGCTGATAACGTCTTTCGCCTGCCATCCTTTTGCATCGCATTTGATTGTCTGATCGACCCAATGTGATCCAAGTTCAGGCTGGAAGAGGTATGCCTCACCTGCCTTTACGGCAATATGGGCCGGACAATAATGCTGAGATGCATGTACTTGTATAGTCAAGGTGTTTGAAACAGTGAGAGATTTTGAGGGAATTCTGGGCGTCGTACGGTGGTGATCAAAATCAAGATCAGAGGCGGGGCTTAGTGTTCCATCATTGTCAATGACCCGGTGGGAGATCCCTTCGAACAAAGAGGCTGATGTATAACTGTGATCATCGGCGATCCGATCAATCGCAGAGCGGTGAATGAGAGGCGTCGGGTTGACGGCCGCATTGTTTTTACTGGCACAAACCCGTAAATCCCGATCTCCGAGAAAGACATCACCAATTCGGGAGTGCCAATGGATCATTGCAAGGTGATTGGCATACAGATTGATGTCATGTTCATCCAGCCCAAAATCATCTTCGCTAAATTCTTCTGCAACAACGTCATTTGAAGATCTGGTCCTCAAATCAGGAATGCGTTTGTTCAGAACACTGAGCATGAATTCCAGCGTTATATCGGACAAGCCATCATAGAAATACCCCCCGCCAATGTCAGAATGCACGCCAGGAAACCAGACCTCTGTTATGCGCTCTTCATTGGCCATCAATGTGGGCTTAAACGCATTGCGCCGCTCATCCAGAGAAACCAGATGCAGGGCTTCAACGACATTTTCCGAAACCCGGTTTTTGTCTTCAAAAATAACATCGGAATCCGGCAGTTTGTCATCGCTTAAACCTGGCATGCCAAATGAGGAAACCGTATCGAAAACACCCAGAAACCGAATGGCCTTCGGAGCGATATCAAGGCCGTTTTCAGGGCGGGTTATGACGCTGGCAAAGCGCCGGGCGATGGCCGCACCGCGGCTGAAACCGAACAAGTAAATCCGATCGCCTTGTTCATAATGCTCATTCAGAACATCAAGACCCTGTCCGATAATTCGCCGGACATCGAGTTGGCGTGGCGCAAGAGCAGCATTCAGGAGTTTTTTGATCGGTCCACCATAGCTACCAACCCCTTGAAAATAAAAAACAGGCTGATTGTCGAATTTACTGTCCCGAAGGGTATCTCCTTCTTCAGATTTAACCTGATTGAGGTTCTCCAGTCTGCCACCTAACAGAAAATATAGTTTTAAAATGTTGCTGATGCCATCATCTTCGAGGCCTCCAGCTTCCAGAATTTCCTGGTCGGCGTCGCTTGGATCGTTTTTCGTACCATCAAAACAGATCACAATATTTTTGGGCATGTGTTGTCTTTCCCTGATAGGCGTGACACATTGCCGATTATTATAGCATGATACAGGAAATTCGTCCAACGAGTGATATGTCATATTCGTCATAAAAGATGTTTCCCTGCAGGGGTCGAGTGAGGTAAGCTTTTCCCTCTTGTTAATTGACCCGTTGGACTATGCCGGAAAATATCTCTCCTCCTAAAATTTGTGCTGGACTGCCCCTTCACCCCCTACGATATGACTTGAATAACGAGTTGCATGCGCGGCCGTTTGAACAGTTGGTGGCCCCCATGCATGCGACCATGTATGCGATGTTTGATCATGAGACAACAGGAGCAGAGCATCATGGTCATGTGGTTGATTTATGTCGCCGATACGGATTGCATCCGCCTGCGGAAAACAGCAACCATTTTAACGCGGATTTTGGCGCTTTCCGGTTTCGATGGGAGCGATATTCTGAATTCACAGCTTACACATTCTTCCGCACAGGAAATGCCGCACCGCCTTTCTCGGAGACGGCTTCGTGTGAGGTGCCGGAAGACTGGCTGTCTCGTTTGCCAGGGCAGTTATTGACGGCGGTAAAGGTTGAGCTGCTGGCAAAAGATGAGAGCGCCCCGACGGAGGAAGAGCTGAACCGGATGTTTGTTTCGGAAAGTCTGGTCAGCAGCGAAATTGGCGGGCAGGCCGCTCGCCTCTGGACTGATTTGCGGATCGACAAGGATGGCTATAACCGATCTCTGGTGCTCGATCAAACGATGCCGCCGCGAAAAGCGGGACGTGTGATTTTAAGAATTTTCGAGATTGCCATTTATCGAAACCTGTCCTTACTGGCTCTGCCGCTGGCTCGGGAGATCAGCCCGCGAACCGCTCAAATCAATGAGGAGCTGGCTCATCTGACGGAGCAGTTAAGTCTTGATAATTCCCAGGAAGAAGACGCCGATTTACTGCGTAAACTCACCCGTCTATCAGCAGAAATCGAAACCCTGTCGTCACGAACGGCATATCGTTTTAGCGCGACACGCGCTTATTATGCCATTATTCAATCTCGGATCAACGAGCTTCACGAACGCAATGTGGAGCCTTATCAGACGATTGGAGAGTTTCTGGAACGACGATTGGCACCTGCGGTGCGAACCTGTAATTCTGTGGCGGATCGGCTCGCCGATTTATCCAGGCGGGCGACACGCTCTGCCAATCTGATGCGAACCAAGACTGACTTTACGTTGGCGGAGCAAAATCAGGTGCAGCTTTCTTCGATGAACCGGCGGGCAAAACAGCAACTGCGCTTGCAGGAAACCGTTGAAGGGCTTTCTGTTGCGGCCATCAGCTACTATCTGGTCAGCCTGGTCGGGTATGCAGCGGTTTCCGTTAAAAATCTGGGTGTGCCGCTTAACTCGGATCTGGTCAAAGGGATTGCGATCCCGGTTATTCTTGTGGCGGTTTGGATGGGGTTGCGTCGATTTAAAAAGCGATTATCGAAAGAAGACAAATAGGGAATTTCATCGATGATCTACCGGATTGTTTCTGTAGGGTGAGTTTTTTCTGGACGTAAACCTAACGATTGTTAGAATGATAAGAAAACAAGAATAAAGGTAGATGCTATGGAAATCTTGGAAGCAATTAAGTCTCGTAAATCTGTCAGAGCTTTTACAGATCAGCCAGTACCACAAGATGTTATTCGCCGTATTTTGGAAACCTCTCAGCGGGCCCCCAGCGGAACAAATACCCAGCCATGGCATACCTATGTTTGTACAGGCGCTGTTCAGCAAGCGATCGTGGCTGATGTTGGCGACTTGTTTGATCAGGGAAAAGCCGCCAAATATGAAGATTACGGATATTACCCCAAAGTCTGGAATGACGTTCATACGGCCCGCCGCAGAGGTGTCGGGTGGGGGTTATACGGTCTTCTGGGTATTGAAAAAGGAGATCGGGAAGGGGCTATGAAGCAGGCCAAAAGGAATTTTAAATTCTTTGATGCTCCGGTGGGCCTTTTCTTTACGACAGATGCCTATCTTGGAAAGGGCAGTTGGTTTGATGCGGGGCTCTATATGCAGACCGTTATGCTGGCGGCTCGGGCCGAAGGATTACACACCTGCCCGCAAGCCGCCTGGATCTCCTTTCAGGAGCCGATTTTCAAGCATCTGAACATACCAGAGGATCAGGTTCTGATTTCCGGGATGGCGTTGGGTTATGAAGATACTTCCGCCATTGAAAATACACTGGTCAGCGACCGAGAAGATGTGGGGAATGTTGTCTCTTATCTTGGGTTTGACTAAGGGATGAGGGCTACAGATCCTTGTCGCAGTAATCCAGAAGGCCTGAGGCTCTCAATCCGGCGCTTGGATAGGATGTCTCTCGCATGGCTCTGAGGGAGAAAGAGGGCTCTATCTTCTTCAGATTATCGTAGACTTCTCTGGCCTTGTCGGCTTCTCCCGCTTGCAGATATAGCGGTACAAGATAGCGTTGGGGCGGACGATAGTCCGGCGCCAGTGCTTTATTCATCTCGCCCAGCCGAATGGCTTCGTCAAACCGGTTCGACAGAACCGCGGTGATGCCGCATAGAAAATCGAGGGTATGCTGCAGCGGTCCCGGGCCGCAGATTTCCCGAGCGCGGGCTGCAAGCTGATAGCCTTCTTCGAATTGTCCGAGATAGGATTTTGCACGTCCCAGGAAGGCCAGACCCAGTACGTTCATCGGATTGTATCTCAGGCTTTTTTCAGCAAGCTCATGACCGACTTCATATTCATGCATCATGAAACTGTAGACATAGGAGGCCAGCGCCAAAACCGTTGAATTTTGTGGTTCCAGTTCAATTGCCCGGCGGACAAGGGCTTCGGCCTCCTGAATTTGCGAAAGCCGGTCAGACATCCGGTGATCACCCATATCAAATGTGCGGGCATATCCGCGCCATGCCAGAAAAATCCCTTTCGGGTGCCTGTCATAGGCCTGTTCAAGCAACTCATCGGCTTCAACGAGTTCGGAATGGTTGAACATATACATTTTCTGGAAGGCAGCCAGAGCCGCCGTCCCCGAATAGGAGCCTGGGTGATTGATCAGAACATCATGCAATTGCATCTGGGTAATGTTGATGGCTTGATTGACCAGTATCTGCAGATTGGGCGATTCAAGAATAAAGCTGCTATCCAATGGAACATGTTGGGTGCCAGACCAGAGATGTGTTTTCATGTGTGCTTCAAACAAGGTTACATGCACGCATGTCGCTTCTGGTGTCGGGATGGCCTCTACCTGTAACTCGATACCAGGTGCCTCTCGCTCCCGATCCGATATTTCTATCGCGCCGCATTCGGCAATTCCCCGAATGATCGTCTCCCCAACGATGCGGGAGATAAACGCGCCGCTATCGCCAGTACTGATCTGTTGAGGCAACAGTCGTATCCAGGGGCTATCATTGCCCTCCTTTTTTTCAAGGATTATAGAGGGTTGAGAGGCCGTTTTGTCGAGGTATGGCGTGGTGTCCTGTTCCTGTTGAAGCTGTATTTCGAAGCTATGACGCTGATCGCGCAGCCAGCATTCAAATTCCGGATCTTTGACATCCAGGTCTTCAAAAAGAACCGGTCTGTCCACGACGGGCATATCCAAAAAATGTGTCACATCCAAGGAATGCACATCGATAGAAATATGATCAGTATCTAGCGATACCGTTCGCAAATCCGCTTGCAGCAAATCCCTGTGGTCGCCAAAAGAGCGGCGGATTTCACTCAAGGCCTGACGTAGACTGGAGGCTCCTTGTTCAGGGGCCCGATCACTCCAGAGTTTATCCTGAAGTGCAGCGCGAGACCGGCGACAATTAGGGGAAAGAGCCAGGAGCGCGAGGATACAGCAAGCCTTACGGCCCCGCGGTGTGAGGTCGTCTCCATTTGATGATAGGACCTTGAAGGGGCCAATCGCTGATATTTCCAGTGTTGCGCTCGATGGTCGATGCACGATCTCTCCCTCCTTAATCGTAACATCTTTGTTCCAAAAGTGTACCAGTTTTCCGCCAATTGGCAAGCGCGAGAGGAGAGGGGAGGCTATGAAACTATAAGGCGTGGAAAAGGTGACAATTCCGGAAAAGTATATCTTTTGCGTGAAAAACGCGTGAAATATGGCCTATACGCGCGTGAGGTGCTTGAAATTGATGCCGTAAGTCGGTCAATTTGGCAGCAATATCTCTTACGACTAGTGGTACAACACCGAGTATGGGATCGGTTTGTGGCACAAATAAGGAGAAGCAAAATGACAATAGCAGGGTATCTGGCTGCACTGAACGGTGAAAACGGAGAGAACGGTGAAAACGGCGAGAATGGTGAGAACGGGGAAAATGGGGAAGCAGGCCGTGGATTGAGTCCCTATACCTCTGGCGCTTTGATCCGAAGTCGGGATGGTATTGTCGGGCCATGGAAAACACCATCGGTTCATCCTGGCGAAGGGCCGATTGATGATGCCGGACAAATGGCCAATTGGTCGGCGCGGGTGCAATCTCATATTGTAGATTTCGATTTAGGCTCTAGCCTTCGCTTCAAGGCCGGAGGCGGTGATGGCGTTCGTATTCTGTCGCGTCTGAGCGGCGGGTCCGGAAATGGTCAGATCGTGAAAATCGATCGACCGAATGCCAACGTCCTGTTGGAACAGCAGTTACCGCATGTTGCCTCTTATGCTGATTTGCGGCCTGATCGGGCGTCAGAAATTATTTCGCAAGTTGGTGGTGTCGTGACTTATTTCGCCGGTATTGGTTTTTTGCACCCCGAGCGGACCCGTTATACTCTGGAAGCAATTTCAGCTTTTCTCAGGATCCTTATTCCAACCGAGATGCGGATAAAACATGCACTAGCCTGCCCGCGTCCGGCACAATTCAGCCCGCAGGTTAATCCTATGATTCAGACGCCGGGGCATGGCACTTTCCCGAGCGGACATGCCACCGAGTCCTTCCTGGTTGCGCATATCCTGTCCGTTCTTGTGAAGGACAAGGAGGCGCAAACCTATGGTGCTGATAATCGTGTCTGGCAGGACCAATTAATGCGGCAGGCAGCAAGAATTGCGACCAACCGCGTTGTTGCGGGTGTGCATTTCCCTGCTGACAGCGCTGCCGGGCAGGTTGCCGGTTTGTGTATTGCCCGCTATCTGATTGCGATTGCCGAAGGTAAAGATACCTCTTTCACCGGATGGAAGTTTTCCGGCAACGCCTTTGGCGATCGGGATTTTCCCTGGCGTGACATTCTCGAGACTATTGAGACAGGCAGCACCAATTCCAATACGGATAGCTTTATGGCGCCTCGCGATTCCTTTGCAATAGAGGAATCCGCTGAGGAACTCAAACCTCTGAAATGGCTTTGGCAGAAAGCCAGAGAAGAGTGGGCTTAAATCCGCGGGGAGAGATGAGGAGTAAGAGACCATGACCGTTTCAAGCGAATGGAAGAAAAGTCCCTTAAGTCCGATCAGCGCCAGACCGGAAGCAGACTGGCTGGTCAATGTGAGGGGGACGGATAAGCCGCTGGGTTTTTCATTGCTTCTTCCTGTCGTGTCTGCGGCCGCTTTGTTTGAAGCCTTGAAAAAGGCCTATGTTGAAGAAGGAAATGGTCTGCAAGCCTTCCCGGCGGCGGCCTCTGACGTGGGTGACTGGAGCGGGTTTTTGTCCCAGTATCACGGCATGATGGTGCAGATGACATTTGCCAGACTGTACCACTTCCTGGAAGCTCATCTGGACGAAAATCAGGAATTTCCGAACGGGATAACAATTACTGTGGAGTTGCAGGCGAAGACAGGCTCCGTTGGTGCCATGGAAACTCTGCTGAGCGGCCAAGCAGGCGCGCGCATTACTGATGTTGTGCCAACCCCCTATACGCTGGACTTCAATGGATATTTTCTGGTCGATCCTTCCACGGATACTATCCTGGAAGAGACAGTCTTCAGTGACAGTTCCGTCATTACCGTAGTGATTGATGATGGTATGGGGATCGCTAATCATCGCTTCCGCCTATCCGAGAAAGCCAGTCGGATTGCCTGGTTTCTGGATATGAACCAGGCACCGACAGCAGGTGCGACCGCTGATCCTGGCAGAAGTTTCAGCAAGGCGGAAATTGACGCATTGCTCGTTCAATCAGGAACAGATGAGCTGCAATTTTATCGCGATGCAGGCATGCTTCGGTGCGAAATCGATAAAAGAAAGCCTCTTGGGTATCGCGGAACTCACGGCACGCATGTTCTTGATCTCGCTGCGGGGGAAGATCATCGGGATCCGCTTGTTCAGGAGGAGTTGTTGTCCCGCCCGATCATTGTGGTGCAATTGCCATCTGATGTCGTGGAAGACAGATCCGACGCCCGTATGGCTATCACTTTGAAAACCGCGTTCGCCTGGATTTCTGAAAAAGCGCAAGCTTTGTCCAAGTCAGTCGCCCAAACGCAACTGCCAAATCAGTATCTTCCTGTTGTAGTGAATTTCAGCTTTGGCGTGATTGCGGGGCCGCATGACGGAACAGGCAATGTTGAAAAACAGATCGTCGGTTTTATCCGGGATTACCGAGCGTTGGAGGGAGAGCCAGACTGTGATGTCGTTCTCGCGGCAGGCAACAGCTTTCAGGCCCGGGCTATCGCTCACCATCAATTCATAAATGACGAGCCGGAAAAGGAATTCACCTGGCGTGTGAAGCCGGATGATCGGACACCCAGCTTTGTACAAATTTGGTTGCCGCCTTCCTCCGATCTGAATGTGCAAAAAATCAAAGTTGGCTTGATACCGCCGCGAGCGGGACCAGCGACTGTTGAAATGACCGAGCTTGGATCGATGCTTGACTGGATGTATGACGGGCACGTCCTGGCGAGGCTCTACCATCAAATGGTTCCGGGTGATAATGGCACGGCCAGGGAACGGATTACCATCGCTATTCACCCCACCGAAACAGAGGACGGCAAGTCGCTTGTCTGTCCCCATGGCGCCTGGAAAATTCGGCTGGAAAATATCTCGGTCTCTGAACAGGAGGAGATCTCCCTCCAGGTGCAACGAGATGATCCGGTTGCTTATGTGCGCTCCAAAGGCCGACAATCGTATTTTGATGATGCCGATTATATCCGGTTTGATGATGTGACAGGGCGACTGATCAATGACGGTCAGAAGGATACGGGTTCGGTGAGCCGCCGCCGAACTTTGAGTGCCTATGCAACAGGGCCTGAACCGATCGTTGTAGCGGGATATCGCCAATCAGATGGCACGCCCGCCTTTTACTCATCCTCTGGTCCCACTTTTGGCGAAAGGCAAGGCCCTGACCTTGCCGCTATTTGTGAAGTAAGTGCGGCTCATGGCGGGGTTTTGGCAAGTGGCACCTATACCGGCTCCGTAGTGGCCCTTAATGGAACCAGTGTCGCCGCCCCCCAATATACACGATATCGGGTATCGGAAATTGCAAAAAATGCTGTAGGTGCAGTTCCCAATCTCCCAGCCCATTATCCGGAAATCGATCCGGAGAGGTTGGGGAAATACCGTTTATTGCAAACGAGTGATGACCCGTATCGGAAGCGTGTTGAGGACTGAAATGAGGGGGTGGAGACAGTTTTGACGGATTACAGGAGATGAAGCGTGCCATTTGACCCTTTTGGTATTCAGGAATTTCATGATGAGATCCGGTCTCGCATTGAGGCGGGAGAACCCGGTTATGCGCAGAGCTATATCGGGGATGTTATGGTCTCCTTCGAAACGGCCTCTTTTCGAGGACCTGTATTCTCATATGATCCTGTTGGCTTCAGCTTGTTTCCCAACACTAACAGCCTGTTGGAAGAACTGATTATGGATATCGCACGCCAAGAGGGGATTGCATCTCCTAAGACTTTCCGCAGAGGGAGAGTTGAGAGAATGGTAGAGGATCGGCAGGCCTATCCGGTGGCCTATCCGAAAATGCAACGCCAGGCAGTACTTCTTGAAGACTATTTTCTAAAATCGGATGCGGAAGGAGAAAAATACCTTTTTTGATACCGAAATAACGGAGTAATGGCGGAAAATTCACGCAACTGAAACGCTGTTCTGTCATTTCTTTGGTTAGAAAAAAGAACGATATGTGACCAGACATATGAACTTTCGAACCGGAGCGAAGATCCTTTAGGGGTAGGGGTTTCCAAGTCATCCGGTTCAAAGAGGCGGGCGCCGCTCTGCTGATGTTCTCCCAGCGGCGCCTGCTTTCTTCTACTCGCGAGGTGTTTCCCCTGCACCCATATCCCAAAAAATGCCTGTCATCATCTGCAAGCCTTCTCTCAGAATAGGTTCGAGGACATGCTCGTTGGGTGCATGTTGAGAACAGGCAGAATAGGAATGCGGCAACCAGATTGTCGGCATGCCAATGACATCCATGAAAACATCATTGGGCAGAGATCCGCCTAGGTTGGGGACGATCATGGGCGGGCTTTTCATGGTTGCCTCGACAGAATTTTTGACCCATTGAACCCAGGGATGGTCCGGAAGGAGACGGGTGGCCTGCATCATAAAGCCATCCTTTTCCTGTCCGACCGAGACATCGTCAAAACCGTGGGCGTCCAGATGCTCCCGGATGGCGGGCAGGAATGTTGTCGGGTCGCGATCTACAGTAAAACGGATTTGGCACCAGGCGGTTGCTCTTGGCGGCACAGCATTCACCACTTTTTGTGGGTTTCCAGCTTGCATGGCGAGAACTTCAAACGTATTCCAGCCAAAGAGTTGTTCGGTTGTTGTGAGACCGGGTTCACCCCAATCAGGGTCGATTTCAGGGGCATTTTCGCCACCATCGACAATGCAGGATTTCAGTACTTCCTTGACGGAAGCCGGAATTTCAACGGGTTTCAGCGCATCGACAAGAATTTTCCCTTTTTTGTCAACGATCGAGGAAATAGCACCGGCCAGGCGGATGCCGGCATTGGAGAGCAGGCCGCCCCAGTTTCCGGAATGATGCCCGCCTTCCCGGAGGTTGATGGAAAGCTCAAAATTGATTGCTCCGCGCGTTCCCATAAACAAGGTCGGCTTTGTTGGGCTCAGCCTTGGCCCGTCCGACCCGATCAGGACATCTGCGGCGAGGGCATCGCGATTTTCTTGGCAGAATTGCCGAAGGCCGGCGGATCCGGATTCTTCTGACATCTCAACGAGAATACGTGAATTGAAACCGAGGGAACCGCGTACTTCCAGAACTTTTGCGAGGGCTGCGATGTTTATGGAATGCTGGCCTTTGTTATCGGCCGTTCCCCGGCCATACCAGCGATCACCATCTTTTTCCATTTTCCAGGGAGATCGATTTTCCTTCCACTCCCCTTCAAGGCCGCGCACCGTGTCACCATGTCCATATGTGAGGACAGTTGGTAAAGTGTCGCCTTCGTGCCGCTCACCAACCAGGAAAGGGCCGCCTGCAGGATCGGGGTTTTCGTGAATAGAGACAGAATATCCCATTTTCTCAAGGCACGGTCCTATTTCCTCTTGAAGATACGCATAAAGGGCTGGCCGTTTTTCCGGCTCCTGGCTGGTGGAGGGAATGGCAATCCGGCGAGAAAGATCTTCGAAAAATTGCCCGGTATCAAAATAGTTTTCAGCGGCTGCGATAGCGTCTTCCCTGCTCATTTTATACGACCTTTGTTGGAGAAATGGATCTGTTACTGAGAGGAAGACATCTTAAACAATTTTTGCCGGGTTCGACAAATGATGCTCTATTTCCGTAATGCTTTGAAAACACCATCCCATCCAACAGGAGGCGGTGTTTCTTCAAAAAGGTCGATCCGCTTGGAGAAATAGTCGCAAAAGCGATGCAGATAGTCGTCATGCTCTTTCATTGATTTTAAAAATTCCCGGGCTAGCGACCAATCCTGCGCCCGGTAAGCGTTTAGAAAGCTCGTAGACAGCTTTTGGGATGTTTTAAAATGATCAGTCTCGGTCATTTCTGGAAGACCAATCAGACCAAAGATTTTGATGGCCCGGGAGCGCCCTTTTACGGCGATCAAGTCAAGCTCAATAAGGGCATAACCGGGCAAGGCGGAGGCCGTGTCTTCTCCAACAATAATGTTGAAACCGTAATCTTTTGTTTGTCCTTCCAGTCGGGAGGCCAGATTGACAGGGTCGCCGAGCACAGAATAGTCGAAGCGTTGACGGGACCCTAGATTACCAACAATGCATTTGCCTGTATTGAGGCCGATCCCAACTTTTAGCTCCGTAAAACTAACATTATTCTCGCGTGCCTCTTGCTCCAGTTCGGTATTGAGTTCCTCAAGCCGGGACAGCATACCAAGCGCGGCTCGCGCGGCGTCCTGTTGGTGGTCGGGATTATCGAGAGGCGCATTCCAGAAAGACATGATCGCATCCCCCATATATTTATCAATTGTTCCGTTGCAGGAGAGGATTTCATCCGTCATTGGAGTGAGGAAGCGATTGATAAGATGTGTCAGACCTTGCGGGTCATCACGAAAAGCTTCCGAGATTCCCGTGAAATCACGAACATCACAGAAAAGAAATGTCATTTCCTTTTCCTCCCCGCCCAAAACCAGGCTTTCTGGTGAGGCGGAGAGTTGGGAGACGAGATCAGGTGACAAATAACGAGAGAAGGCCGTTCGAATACGCGTTCGCTCGGTCTCGGTACTCATATAGTTGGAATAGACGAGAGTGATATACAGGATCAGTGAGATAAACAGCGTATAGGATACATCGATCAGAAGGGAATATTCAGAGAAGAGAAACAGGGAAGAGCTGATCGCGATCGAGCCAATAATCAATAACAACCCCATGGTTGCCCGCGCGCCGACCAACGGAACCAGTATTATAAGGGTAAGGCCGGTAAAAACAGTACCAGTCCATTCGAAAACGGCCAGATATTCAGGCCTGAAGAGATAACTTTGCGTGAGAATATTCTCAAGTAGTTGCATATGCATTTCGACACCCGGCAACGCTGATTGCAACGGCGAGGCGCGCAGATCCTTGAGGCCCGTTGCCGATGTGCCGACGAGTAGAAGCTTGCCCCGCAATCGATCAGGGCCGACTTTGCCAAAAATAATGTCTGATGCCGATATATACTGCTCGGGCGAATAAGGGGAATACTGGATCCAGATGCGGCCGTTTTTATCTGTCGGAACAAGAGTGCCCGAGATTTTGAAACCTAACAGTCCTTTTTCATTCGCCTGGGAGATCACATTTCTACCGGTAGCAACCCGCAGCATATCGAGAGTGAGTGCAGGAATGACCTTGTCACCTACAACCGTGGCAAGGGGGACTCGGCGCACTATGCCGTCGAAATCCTGATCGAGGGTAATCATGCCCCTGCCAGAAGCATGCTGATCCAATTTTGGAATATTGCCAATCAATCCCGTAAAGCGGGGCAAAAAGAGTTTGGGGTCTTGCCCCAGCACTCCGAAGGTGGCTATTTTCTCCAACCCCAGATTATTCACATCCTTTTCTGTTGGATTGACAGCGATACCCAGGATAACGCGACTTTTCTCAATCTGCCGGGAAAAAACGGTGTCAAAAGACTGAAGCGCGGCTATCTCCTTTTGTGCTGCCTCTGAGAGCGCTGAAACACTTTGCGCCATTTTGTCGGGTGACAGCCTGTCTTCCTCTGCAAAAACCATATCAAAGCCGATAACCAGTGCTCCCCTCCGGGATGCATTCTGGACAAGGGCTGCGAGATAGTTTCTCGGCCAGGGCCATTGCCCAAGCTGAAGCAGGCTTTTTTCATCGATATCAACGATAACGACAGGGCGGTTATCGGGAGCTTCTCTTGGTTGCCATTGTTGATAATAATCAAAGACCCTGTTGCGAAAATTGGAGAGGAAGGACGGGTCTGCTATTTGAAAGTAAAGGGCGAAAAACAAAAGTAGGAAGGCCGGTAATCGTCCTGTCCGAAGGGCGACAAATAAAACCAGTGGTTTTAAAAATTTCGGGAATCTTTGAACCATGAGGGTCATTCTATTCCGTCAGCAGCGTATAAAATCAACACAAAAGGCCTGCGTTAACCAGTATTTTGCCGAAAAAGGTGTCAAATATAGACAAATTGGTGATAATTCCCTCATTGATTGGGGTTTTGTTCATTCTTCGCCTATAATACAAGGCTGAGATTGAATGTATATGTACTGTCTGGGTTCTTTCAATTTTTTCAGAGGATGAGGGAAATATTGCCTCTGAGCTCTGCAAAAATACAAGGCATGTAGAGATAGCTCTGAGAGAAGAGACGCTAGAGCCAAAAAGTAAGTGCAATTATCAAGGTGGCGGGCGCGGGGTTAACTGGCTGTTGAGGGGTCAATAGTCAGTACTGGATATTGGGGTAAAAAAATGGAATTACGGGGTGCATCAGACGCAACACCGAATGCCAGACCGGCAGAGCAGCTGGCCGAATATGAAAGTGATGGTCAGTCCACACTTCAAATCGGCGCCGAAATAAAGCCATTGGTCGGAGATTTCCAGCGCGAAGATGTCGATCTCAAGATCGTTTCTGACACCGGTGACTATGTGCTGGTAAAGGACTATTTTGCGTCCTTCCCGCCGCCAGATTTGTTGACGTCTGGTGGCGCAAAGCTGGCGCATGAAACAGTGAGCTTACTGGCAGGCCCTGGCCCCGTTGCCCAGTCAGGGAATACGGCATCGGATGCTGGCAATGCAATCGGCGAAATCACGGCCTTGAAAGGGGTTGTTACGGTTCGCCATGCTGACGGTACAAAAGATGAGCTTGTTGAAGGGTTCGCTGTCTTTCAGGGCGATATTCTGGAAACAGGAAGTGACGGCAGTTTTTCCATTACCTTTGTTGATGACACCAATTTCACGATGGGATCCAATGGCCGGGCCGTACTGGATGAACTTATTTTCAATCCGGACAGCTCCAGCGGCAATGGTATGGGCATTTCATTGTTGCAAGGTGCTTTTTCCCTGGTAAGCGGGCAGATTGCCAAAGACGATCCTGACAGTGTTTCTATCAAGACACCCGTTGGAACCATTGGCATCCGAGGAACAAGCTGGTCTGGTAAAATCCTGCAACAAGGGGAGCAGTCTGCTTTTACTCTCTTTAGTGGGGCCATTATTGTCGCTAATGAAGGCGGGTCAGCCTTGCTAACCCTGGCCAATCAGACTGTTCTTGTTACCAGTAACTTTATTGCCCCCAGCCCACCACAGATTTTAACAGAAGGTCAGTTGATTGACCTTTACGGCGGCGTTCTCAATTTAATTAACCCGGACTGGTTTAAAGACGAGGAAGACGATTTTGATCCCAGTAAGATAAACCCGGAAGCGGGTCCTCGGGGTCAAAATGGTAGCGGCGGTGGAGCAGGGTTCAGCGAATTTGCCGGCACTGAAGGTGATGATACGCTTGCCCTTTCAGGTATTCTGGGTCTTTCGGAGTTGTTGGATGAAACTTCTCTAGAGCTAGAGGAGGGCGCCTTTGGCAGTGATGACCCTATTGTGGAAGATCCTGTCGCCGCGGTTCAGGTTGTTCCTAAAATTGATCCCGAAACCAGTATTGTGAACGGTTTTACAATCGAAGTTACCCTTGATGCGCCTTCTGATGTGCCGGTAACGGTTTTCTATGAAATCATTCCTATAACAGCCTCTGATGGCTCCTCAGAGGCGCCGGACTTTGTGGATGAAGGCGGCGGCGTTATCACTGTGCTTCCAGGGGAAACGGCAAGCGGATTTTCCCTAACCTTGGTTGATGATGATATCATAGAGGACCCGGAAACCCTGCTCATAAGACTAACAGGGGCGGAAAATGCGGTTATCAATCCAGGCGCCTCTTCAGCATTGGTTGTTATCCTGGATGATGATATTGGCATCGTTTCTCTCCTGCCGGCAGAAAATGACAGTTCTGACGAAGTATCTGAATTTTCATTCTTACGGGCATCTGCATCAGTGCTGGATCAGGAGACGCCGGTCGTCGTGACAGAAGATCAAGGATTTGCTGTCTTCAAGCTGGTGCTCGATAAAGCGCTTGCGCCTGGCGTGGAGGTGCGTGTTGATTATACGGTAAGCGGGGATGGAGCTGACAGGACAGGGTTCGAGCCAGGTGTGGTTCAAACAGCTGTCTTCAGCGGCGGAGAAAATGGCTTGCCGCCGGGATCTGAAATCCTGATCGAAATCCCGTTACTGGACAATGACGTTTATAATCCGGACAGCAGTTTTACAGTCACGCTCGTCGGCGGATCAGCCAATGCCGTGGCAGATGAGACGAACGGACAGATCATGGTCACCCTGCAAGATGATGAAACCCCTGTGGTGACGGGAGATGCAGAAGAAGCAGACCTCGCCGAGGCTGCTATTACCGTAACCTCGGAAGATCAGTCACTGGGCCTTCAAGGCGGAAGCGGTGCGCTTGAAAGCGCAATTTTCAAGACCGATCAGCCTGAATTCGAGTCTCTTGGATTAACGTCCGGGGGCGTGCCGGTCACGTTGTCTGGCTTGGGAACTTCCACCGTGACAGGGATCGCGGACGGGACAGCTGTTTTTACAGTGCAACTGGACGGTCATGGTCAGTATGACGTCTCCCTGCAGGCCCCTCTCGATCATTTGGATGATGACGGACGCTCAATCGACAACCTTTCTCTGGTGCTTGATGTCGCAGTCATTGACAAAAACGGGTCAGCTGCAGATGTTGCACTCACTGTGAATATTGAAGATGACATGCCGCTTGCGTCCGATGACAGTGTTGACGTCGCGATCACTTCTTTTCCTTCTTACAACCTGCTTTTTGTTCTGGATAGTTCTGGATCGATGGGAACAAGTGAGCCTCAGGGAGATGGGACCAGCAAATCCCGAATGGCTATTTTGAAAGAAGCCGTTGCAAATCTTATTCAAGGATACAAAGGAGCTTCCTCCGCCCTCAATATCACGATTGTTGATTTTGACGGAGATGCCCAACTTGCTTTTTCCGGCACAAGTGCTGCGGAGGCGATTACTTTTGTTGAAGACCCGGGTAATCTTGTCGCTGGCGGTTTGACCAATTATGCAGCTGCTTTGTCTGACTCAGAAAATGGCGCGCGCGGGATCTTGAGTGGCCAGCTCGGTGATCCATCGCTAGAGGGTTTCGAGACCATTACCTATTTTATTTCGGATGGCCAGCCGGTTCCGTCGAGCAATGGGGTTCCTGTCGACGAAAACGGAAATGCTTGGCAGCAATTTATTGATAATAACGCCATTGAAGTCATTTCAGTTGGTATTGGTGACTCTATTGATCTTGATGCACTGGATTTGGTGGAAAATGAGGGGGATGTTGCTACAAACATTCTCGAAGCAGCAGATTTGGAAGCATTTCTTATAGGAACGATCCCGACGGTCCAGACGGGTAGTGTTGTTAGTGACAGCACCAGCGGTGACACACTTGGGGCGGATGGCGCCCAGGCAACGCATCTGATCCTCTATGAAACAGATGTTGCTGTTCTGCAGGAATATGAGGCGCAAGGAGGGCTGGTTGCGGATTTGCCAGAGGGTGGTTTTTCTGTTGTTTTTGAGGTCCCGCAAGATGGCACTCCACTTCAGATAACGACACCGGATGGCTCTGCGTTTGAGATCGATATGACGGGGAGCTACCGATTGGAAACGCCGCCGGGTATGCAAAGTGGTGACATGCTGACGTTTGATTATCGCCTGACAGATGGGGACGGGGATACAAGCGAAGCAACACTGACCTTCAATTTTGTAGATGATGAACAGCAGCTTCTCACAGCAAGAGCTGCATCTGCTGCTGAAGGCGAGCTGACCGGCATGGATGGCGAAGATGTGTTTGTCATTGATTTTGAAGAAAACGGTGTGACTGTTATTCGTGAGTTTGATATCGCGGAAGACAGTATCGATCTGGATCGTGTTTTTGATAAATTCGGTCTGACCCTCGAAGAGCGAGATCAGGGAGAGGCCTGGGATATCAGCGACGTGGGCGGGGTGGCAACGCTGACACTTTCTAATAGCAGCCAGCAGATTGTTTTCTCAGATATCGTGAACCCGGATGTTTCTGATTTGACTGAAATTGCAAGTAGGGTTCTGGTCGGAGACGAGTCGTAATTGCGAGCCCGTTTTTTCTCTTTGTGGAAATCAAAAAAATACACTGAAATTTGTCTTGTGCGCTGCGTCAATTAAAGGCACCTTTAGGGTAGTGTAATCGGCCTCTTTGAATGACGAGGCGAAAACCTACCAAGCAGTCGGACGTCCCTGCCTGTGGCGATAGCAATCAATCGCCTGCAATACTGAAACTGCAAAAATGAAAAAGAACGGGAGAAACGTTGTGTTAGACAAACGCAAATTTTATATCAATGGTGAGTGGGTTTCCCCTGCCAAAGCAAATGACTTCGATGTTATCAATCCTTCAACCGAAGAAGTATGTGCCGTTATTTCAATTGGTGATCAGGCTGATACGGATGCAGCTGTAAAAGCAGCAAATGATGCCTTTATTCCCTGGAGCGAAACACCACGGGAAGAACGCCTGGCAAAAATCGAAAAACTTGCTGAAATCTATAAAGCGCGCAGCGCTGAGATGGGTGAAGCTATCTCTGCTGAAATGGGTGCGCCCATGTCGCTTGCGCAGACCGCTCAAGCAGGATCTGGTTATGCGCATATCAAGAATTTTATTCGGGCGTTCAAGAGTTTTGACTTTGACAAAGAGCTTGGTTCACATGCGCCAACCGATCGTATTCTGTATGAGCCGGTTGGAGTTTGTGGCTTGATCACACCTTGGAACTGGCCAATGAACCAGGTCACATTGAAAGCTATTCCTGCGATGGCTGTCGGGTGTACTGTCATTCTGAAGCCTTCTGAAATTGCGCCTCTGTCATCTTATCTCTTCGCAGAATTTGTTCATGAAGCCGGTATTCCAGCCGGTGTGTTCAATCTGGTCAATGGGGATGGAATGGGCGTCGGCAGCCAACTTTCAGGCCACGCAGATGTTGACATGATTTCCTTCACAGGCTCGACACGCGCAGGTATCGCCATTTCTAAAAATGCCGCGGATACGGTTAAGCGCGTTGCGTTGGAACTTGGCGGTAAAGGGGCCAATGTTGTGTTCGCCGATGCGGATGAGAAAGCCGTGAAACGCGGTATTATCCAGTGCATGAACAATACAGGCCAGTCCTGTAATGCTCCCACTCGAATGCTGGTTGAGCGTTCTATTTATGAGGATGCCGTTAAAACAGCTGCTGAAGTTGCTGCAGGCGTCTCCGTTGGTCAGTCTTCTGATGAAGGCCGACATATTGGCCCAGTTGTTTCAGAATTGCAGTTCAATAAAATCCAGGGCCTGATCAAAAAGGGCATTGATGAAGGCGCGCGCCTGATTGCGGGTGGCCCAGATCGTCCTGAAGGGATGGATAAAGGGTATTTTGTTCGGCCGACTGTTTTCGCGGATGTGAATAATGACATGACCATTGCTAAGGAAGAAATTTTTGGTCCGGTCCTGACAATGATCCCGTTTGACAGCGAAGAAGAAGCGGTCAAGATCGCCAATGATACGGTTTATGGTCTGACAAACTATGTTCAAACGACTGATACGGCGAAAGCTCGCCGGATGGCGCGGCGCTTGCGCTCCGGCATGGTCGAAATGAACGGCCAGGCCCGTGGTGCTGGTGCTCCGTTTGGTGGGTACAAGCAATCCGGTAACGGTCGGGAAGGTGGCACATGGGGTCTTGAAGACTTCCTTGAAGTGAAATCTGTTAGCGGGTGGGGCGAAGAGTAAATCTCTCTTCTTACCGACGTTATAGACAAGTGATGAAAAGGCGCTGACAGGATCAGCGCCTTTTTTATCTTTCTGCGCCTAAAGAGTTTTCAAATATTCGAGCAACGCATTCAGGGCGTCAGGGTTCCTTTCAAAATAATCTCCATAAAAATCATGTCCTGCATTGGCATTTCCAGGCAGGCTCGTATCCAGCCGTGTGCTATTGTCCGCTTCACTGATGAAACCCAGATCTTTCGGATCATAAGTCCGGCTGCCAACAAAGAAAGAGGCTTCGCGTTTGCTAGGCTGAAGGAGTTGCCGGATCGTGCGAACCGATCCGTTATGTAGATACGGAGCGGTTGCCCAAATGCCGTTCAAAGGGCGTGCCTTATAGCAAGGATCTGTGATGGGATTGCAATAATCCGACTGCGTTTCATCGAATTTCCGCCCAATTTTCCGGAGGAATTTAACGACAGCCGGTTTTCGGTCTGCACGTTTCAGGAGTTTGATGTCGCGACCCAGATGCTCCTGCTGAGCTGATTCCAGAGCAGAGATGACTGCAGGGGGCTGGCCCGCTTTGATGGCTTCAACCGTCGTGAGGGGTTGATTGAAAAGCTCCCGGGTCAAGACCCCAACAACACTGTATTTGAGCATTTCAGCGCTGACAGCCTCTTCTTCAAATCTCTTATACTTGCTCAAAAACCCCCAATAGCTTTTAAACAATTTTTTTAGGTCATGGGCGTCGGTTTGGCGCGTCCGGAAATTCTCGGCCATTGTCGTATCTGTTCCGACTTTTGCCAAACGGATCATCGTCGCCTTAACACGCCGGTTCGGATCATCCCGCTTAACCGGTGTGTGGCAGGACGCGCAGGCAAAAGCAGCTGTTTCAGTATTTTGGCCATTGAAAAGTTTGGCTCCAATCGCAGCAAGATCCGGATCAATCGTCCAGAGGTCTTTATCTGCATTGGGCAGATCGGATGCCTCGATCAATGATTGCATGTCGCTCCATTTGGGAGATTGCAGGCTCCAGATCAGTGTTTCCAATTTTCCAAGATTGGCTATGTTAATCGAATTCCTGTGCCCAAGCCGGGAGAGGCGCGAAGTGGTCAACTCGAGAGCTCCAAAGACGCCGAGGACTTCTCCCATATTGCGGCTGATGGCCCCTAATCCGGCATTGGCAACGCTGCCATTCCATTGAACTCTATCATGTTGGGATGTATCCCAGATAAACGGGTAACTGACCGGCGCATCTGCTTTTCCGGCAGGAAGCGGTGAGTTATCCTTGCGTGCTGCCCATTCGATTTCATTGAAGATAGCGCCAATCGCGTCAAGTCTTGCGTGGCCGTAGGGATGGGCGCCAGAGTTGCGACGGTTCCAGGCTTCCCGGTCGGCCGTTAGCTGCATCAATTGATGCTTTAATTGACCTGCATCCGTTGGTTCGGCTGGAGCGCGCGCCTGATTGAGTGCAAAAACATCTTTGGAAAACCGATCAAATTTCTCGGTATCTTCGAGTGTCGCGCGGAGGGCTGCTGCCATCTCGGTAAAGAAACCTTCGAAGTCAGCCATTGCCGGGGCGCCGTCAACAAGTGCCTTTACAGGGCCGAACTCGACCTGCCCTGTATGACAGGCTGCACAGGTGAAGCCGAGCCATTGAGCGGAAACAGTTTCATATGCGGAATTGCCTCTAGGCTCATCCTTTGTAAAGCCGATGGGCAGGCCGTCCGGATTTAGCTCAGTTGGTAATTGGGGAAGATAGCGGTAGCCGTTCATAACATCCGGTGATCGGAGCTTCTCAATGGCGCCAGTGTTGCTACGTGTTGTTTCGAGAGCAAGAAACCAGTTATAGGGCAGGATTAAGGATCCCTGCCCGGTAAACCAGAAAGCTTGTTGCTCAGTCTCTGTCCAGTTCTGGCAAAGGGTGATTTCCCCTGAGAGTGAACCGTCAAACGGCCTGTTTTCGGGAATGCCCGTTGTGGCGCAGGTATCTGCTGCTGCCTGGTTTACTTCAAACAGCGAAAATGTACCTGCCAAAGAAAGGCTGGTGATAAGTGTAAGATAGATTTTCATTCGATTGGACCCCTCTAATTCGAATAAGTAATTCTAATATTAGGGGGCGTTAAACGCTATATATATTAGGAATATTCTATATAAATATAATAACCGGTTAATAGTAATTTACAGGAAATATATGAGTTGGTTCGCATATGATCATCGCGACCTTGACAGAAGGAAGAGGGCGTTCTATCCATTAAGTCCAAAAAATAAACTAATAATAAACTGGAGTACTCATGTCCGCCGCTGAGGATACTATTTCTGCCGAAGACATTGAAAATAAAACGCTTTCGGCGATTCTAACGGGGCCGATTGCATCGACGCTCCTGAAGATGGCTGCCCCAAATATCATTGGCTTTCTGGTTATGTCCGGAGTGACGATGGCGGAAATGTGGTATGTCGGGCAACTGGGTACCTCAGCGCTGGCCGGGATGGCTCTTGCGTTTCCTATGATTATGCTGATGCAAATGCTCAGTGCAGGATCAATGGGCGGCGTGATTGCAGCAACGACGGCGCGGGCCATTGGTGGTGGGCAGGTTGCGCTGGCAAACCGGATTGTCTGGCATGCGATAGCTGTTGCCGTTGCTACATCCGTTCTTTTTTCCGTTCTTTTCCTGATCTTTGGTCCGGCAATTTACAAAACTATTGGTGGCAACGAGGATAACCTTAAACATGCCGTTGCCTATTCCAATACCTTTTTTGCAGGGGTGCTTGCCGTTTGGTTATTCAATATCTTTGCAAGCCTGGCCCGCGGTGCCGGGGATATGAAAATTCCGGCTCGGACGATGGTAATTGTGGCCGTTGCCCAGGTTATCTCAGGCGGATTATTGAGCCAGGGGTGGTTTGGCCTTCCGTCCTTTGGAATTGCAGGTATAAGCGGAGGAATGATTTTGGCGAATAGTATCGGCACGCTGATTATGCTGCGAAAATTACGCGCTGGGGTCAATGGTATTTCATTTAAACGAGAGTATCTGTCTTTTCACAAGGGAGTTGCTCTGGATTTATTGAAAGTTGGATCAGTTGCAACGTTAAATCCTTTTCTGTCAGTGACTTCCGTGGTGTTGCTGACGGCGCTTGTCAGCCAGTTTGGCGAAGCATTTTTAGCGGGTTTTGGCATTGGTGCCCGGCTTGAATTTATTCTTGTTCCCATCGTTTTCGGATTGGGTGCGGCCATGATTTCTATGGTAGGCAGTAATATTGGAGCCGGGCAGGTGAAGCGGGCGGAGCGTATTGGTTGGATCGGTGGCAGTATGGCAGCATTGGTCTGCGGGGCAATCGGGCTCTTTGTCGGTTTGGTCCCTGCGGGTTGGGCAGGTCTGTTCACCCGTGACGCAGTGGTCTTCGCCGCCGCGGCTGAGTATCTGATTGTTGTTGGACCAAGCTACCTGTTCTTTGGGCTTGGATTGTCTCTGTATTTTGCATCACAAGGGGCTCATGCTGTTGTCTGGCCAGTGATGGCAAGTGTTGGCCGTTTGGCTGTCGCTGTTGGCCTTGGGAGCTGGCTACTACATCTGCAAGCAGGCTATCAGGCTCTTCTTTTTTGTGTGGCGGGTAGCCTGATTGCCTATGGATTAGGGGCGTCACTTCCTCTTCTGCTCGGCTCATGGCGGCGTGCCAATCGATCTTTGACAACGGCTGGCCAGGGTTCAGTGCCAGCCAGCCGTGCCTAAGGGTAATATCTCTTAAGCTACATCCTGAACCAGGATGATATCCAGGGCTTGCTGAAGATCTTCCTGAATGTCGATCATATCTTCCAGACCAACAGAGAGCCGGATGAGGCCGTCACTGATACCGTGGCGAGCGCGTTCTTCCGGTGTATAGGTAGAATGGGTCATTGAAGCGGGATGCTGAATGAGGCTCTCGCTATCCCCCAGAGAGACAGCGCGGGCGATCATCTGTAATTGGTTCATGACCTGACGCCCCGCCTCAATACCGCCGCATAATTCAAAAGCAATCATGCCTCCGAAACCGGGCATTTGCCGCTTGGCCAGATCATGTTGCGGAAAGTTATCCAAACCTGGATAGGAGACCGATTGTACTGCTGGGTGGCGGGTCAGCATGTCAGCAATTTTCTGCGCTGTACTGCAATGGCGTTCCATGCGAAGTGCCAGAGTTTTAAGCCCGCGCAGAACGAGCATGGCGTTAAAAGGTGCCATCACAGAGCCTGTCATGTCTTTCATGCCATAGAGGCGGATTTGCTGGATCATATCGGCCTTGCCAACAACCAGTCCAGCGACAACGTCTCCGTGACCACCCAGATATTTGGTTGCAGAATGCAGAACAATATCTGCGCCGAATTCGATGGGGCGGGTTAGGTAGGGAGTTGCATAAGTGTTGTCGACCACAACTTTTGCGTCAAAGCTTTGGCTTATGGCGGCGACGGCTTCAATATCAACCAGACGCATATTGGGGTTTGCCGGAGTTTCGAAATAGACAACCTTGGTAGAAGCGTTGATCGCCTTTTTCAAGTTGGCTGGATCGGTCATATCGATATGAGTGACGGTAATGCCGAATTTCTCCAAACCGTGATGCAGGAAGGAAAATGTGCAACCGTAAAGTGTTGTATCGACGATGATCTCATCTCCAGGTGCCAGCAAGGTCCAGAGTACTGCTGATACCGCCCCCATTCCCGACGCGAGTGCTAATCCGGCTTCCGCTCCTTCAAGAACCGCGATGCGCTGTTCCAGTAGGTCATTTGTCGGGTTGGAAATTCGGGAATAGACGTGACCCGGACGTTCCCCTTCAAACATTTCCGCGCCTGCCTCTACATTTTCAAAGGCAAATGTGGATGTCAGATAAACCGGCGGCACAAGAGAACCTTCATTGTCGGCGGGAGAATAACCATGGTGGATGGCGCGAGTTGCAAAGCTTTTTGGCGGTAGAGGCATGGCGAAGTCCTTCGTTAGATGAAGCACTATGTTAGGCTGCTTGACGAGGCATTTGATTGCTAATAGTTTCAGTATTGATATAAATTTTAGCATATAATGCCAAGTTTGGATAAAATGGATAGTAAAGATCGTCACATTGTTCGAGCGTTGCAGAAAAATGGCCGGGCCACAAATCTTGAATTGGCAGCCCAGGTAAACTTGTCGCCCTCTCCTTGCTTGCGGCGATTGAAACTACTGGAAGAAAGCGGCGTTATTACGGGCTACCGGGCAGACGTGAATGCCAAGGCTTATGGCTTGCCGGTCACGGCTTTTATCCGCATTTCTCTGGAAAGTCATACAGCGGAACTGGTGCAACATTTCGAACGGCGGATCCAGCTTTGTGATGAAGTCCTGGAATGCCATTTGATGACAGGGTCAGCAGATTACCTGCTCCGGGTAATTGTCGCTGGCCTGGATGCGTATGAAGACTTTATCAGAAACCGAATTCATACCATTGGCGGTATTGGGTCAATTGATACAAGTTTCGTGTTTGGAAGCATAAAAAATACAGCGGTGTTCCCGCCTCTTGAATGAAGATCGGGGCAGTCGCTTTTATTGTTCGGTTTTCTTTTTGGGCCGACCTATCTTGGCGGCGTGGCGCGCCGCCATGGACGCTCTTTCCTTTTTCATTGTCTCGCTTATCCGGCCTGTCGCCGAATGAGCATCAACAGGTTCTCCGCATGTCTCACAGACGAGTTTGACCGTGAGTGCATGGCCTGTATCCCGATGCATTAATGTCATCGGGTACTCCTCGTCTTCCCATGGACCACACCATTTCTCCCCCCACTGTTTGAGAAGAATAATGAACGGCCAGAGCTCTTGTCCCTTTTTTGTGAGCCGATAGTCATACCGTTTGGGAGAAGGTTGGTAGAGAGCACGCTCCAGAATGTTATGCTCGCACAGACTGGCAAGACGGAGGGTGAGGGAGCGTGGGGACATCCCGGTTTGTTCCTGAAGCCCGTGGAAGCGTCGATTCCCCAGCATGATCTCGCGGAAAATAACAAAACTCCATGCGTCCGTTAATTCTGCGCTGGGCCGCGCAATGGCACAATACTGATCAGCAAGGGAACTTCGCTTCATATCTCAATTCTTCAGTCTATTTGCGAGCAACACTCAAACGAGATCGATACGGCAGGCAATGCCTTTTAGTTGCGGAACACCTTGTTCATAATCGGAATGGTCATCATCGTCCGGACAGATCTGGGCATCGGCAAACTCCCAGGCTCCTGACAGTGTCCCGTCCCCCTCTGGCCGTTCAGGCTCCCACCAGCCATGAGGCACCCGGATCACGCCCTCCGGCATTTCATCCTGGATATCAACGCGAGCCTTAACTTTGCCAAGTGTTGTAGTGACATGAGCCCAGTCATCCTGTTGAAGGTCGGCATCTTGTGCATCCTTTGGCGAAAGGAAAAAACGGGGTGAGGGATTGCGTTCACGCAAATTATCCATATGACGATGACCCGTTTGAAAATACTCATCTTCTCTGACGCCAATAAACAGAGTGTATGGGAAACGTGGATCGGAGGCCGGTCCTTCCCGCCAGTAAGGCAGTGGATCAAAACCGAATTCTTCGAGAATGGAAGAGGAAAGCTCAACCTTTCCAGATGGCGTTGCAAAGCCGGTTTTTTCATATTTCTTGAAGGACATTTTCGGAACATGATAAGGGTGTTTTTCGGCGAATGTCTCGAAATCCATGTCCAGTTTGGCCAGCCGGTAATCCAGCAGTTCTTTCTCTGTTTTCCAGGGGAAATCTTCTTTCATTCCCATCCGATGGGCGAGATCGACCCAAAAATCGAAGGCCCCACGACACTCATCAGGCGGGGAAACCACCTTTTGGGATGTTCTGACAACAGCTGTCCAACCGAACCCGTCTGACAAGCCATTTCTTTCCAGCCAGGCGTCGCTTGGTAAAATATAGTCTGCAAGCTGGGCGGTTGGGGTGCGGAATTGCTCAAAGGCAACGATCAATTCCTGGTTCATCAAGGCTTTGTGGATGAGAGGCATATTGGCGTAGCTCATGAGTGTATTATTCGCCATGGCAAAGAAAGCCCTGACTGGATAGGGGTTGCCATGGGCCATAGCTTCGAAAACCGCCGGCGGCGTTGCCATAAAATTCCCGGAAAGGATATTGACCCACTCGTGACCCCAGACCTTTTTTGTTGGTCCGTTGAGTTTTGACATGGCGGCATAGGTGAAAACCGGGTGTTTGTCTGCACCGAGTTGTTTTCCTTTCTGCTCATCGCTCAGGATATCGTGTCGCTCAAGTTCGCTTTCTGTAATGATGTCCGGGTGAAACCCATGCATGACTTCCCCGCCGGGGATGTCGAGGAAGCCGCAGATAGCTCGTAAAGTACAATGTAAGCGGATGGCAGATGTTGAATTGCGTTGCTGGTCTGTGATCGGTGTCCAGGGAATACAGGAAGGTCCTTCCGTTGCATACATTCTGGCCGCTTCAGCAATGAGTTCAGCTTTGACGCCTGTGATGGCGGCAACCCGCTCCAGCGGAAACTCATTTGCTCGCTTCCGGAGATCCTCAAAGCCGGTGGTCCATTTTTCCACAAACTCTTTGTCATACAGCTCTTCATCCAAAATGACTTTCAGCCAACCAAAGAGCAGGGCTGCGTCCGTGCCGGGTTTCAAAGGAAGCCAGAGGTCAGCCAGTTTGGCATTTTCACTTTTTCTGGGATCGACAACAATGAGTTTTGCACCATTTTCCTGGGCGCGCCGGATGGCATTATAGACGGAGGTCCAGGAATGAGGTTTCGGATCGTGACCAAAGAGTACGATACATTTTGTCCGGGTGAAATCGGGATAGGGAAACCAGCCATAGACAAGACGATTAACCGCAGATGTATTACCCATGCATAGGGCGACGCCCGCAATAAAGTTGGGAGAGCCCAAATAATTCATAAATCGGCGGCCCATACCATAGTCATTTTGAATGAGCGCAGGGGATGTAGAGACAGCAAAGGCCTCAGGACCATGCCGATCCGTTATGTCAGTCAGGCGTGAGGCAATATCAGTCATCGCCTCCTCCCACGAGACCTCCTCCCATTTCCCGCTGCCGCGCTCCCCGACACGCTTGAGGGGTTTTGTTATGCGTTTTTCATGCAAGAAACCCTTAGGCGCATTAATCCCTTTGATGCAGATATTGGCCCGGAACTTTCTGGGATCTGCGGGTTTGACCCGAACGTCTTCCATCTTTCCGCTTACTGGTGTTTCGACACTAACCTGGCAGTGGACATCACAACTTGCACATAAGACATGGTTGGCCATCTCGCATTCCCTCATTGTTCTTTTTATTTAAGAAACAGATTTTTCCAAGTTTCAAAAATAAACTTAATGGGCAAGGCAGAAGTTGTCACTATAAAAAATATAGTATTAGGTTTTCGGTGATTTTGTTGAGGTAAGGTTTCGCCACCAGTCTCTTGGGCGTCGACGTTTGCCATAGTCCCGCTTTTTGTCCCACCACAGCGCAAGCTTTCGCCATCTGCTGGTGGCCAGAGACCGAAATAGCCTGTTGATGAGACGGGTGTAATCCTTGTTAAACGGACAAACCCGCAGGCATATAGCGCAATCGCTTTTCAGTTTCGCCCAATAGCCGAAACATTTCTCGCAATTCGCTGTCCATTTTTTTACTCCGGATATTGAGGAGCGGTTGGGTTGGTCGAAGGAGGGAGGCCCGTAAGGCAAAGCCTTGGGAGGGCAGGCGTCCGCACATTTTGTGCAGATGTCGCAAAACTGCCGAATGCCGTGCTGCGTTGGTTTATCCGTGACCAGAGGAAGGCTGGTAAAGATCTTCGAGAACCGGACGCGAGGGCCGAATTCTGGTGTGATAACCATTTGATTGCGGCCATATTCACCAAGCCCTGCTTGAACGGCATATGGGATAACAAGCGCCGTATCATTCATGGAAGCAACGGCCTCATATCCCAAGTTGAGGATATATTGGCTGACTTGTTGTGCTGTTACTGCTTCTTTGGAATAACCGGCCCCAACGGCTGCACCAGCGAGGGCGGAAGGATAGGTTTGGACCAGATCATGATCCATGCCATGCCCCAGAACAATGACATGTGTGATTGTCTCTGGCAGTGGATTGGGAACGGCAGACATATCCCGGACATCGACAGCTTCAGAATATTGCCATCTGGGGTCGAAGCGGGTGATGCCAACCAGATCAGCGCCGAAAAGTCTGGCGATTTTTTTTATCTCATCAGTTGCCTGCGCCGGGTTTCCCATATCCGCGGCTTCCGAGAATTTCGGTATGCGCGGCTGAAGTGGTGCAGAAAAGCCCTCTCTCATGCCTTTATCTACATTTCTATCAGCATAGTCATCCGCGACTGTCCATGCAGCATTGCGCAAGGCAAAGTCTTTCTGGTTAAAACCCTCTCCTTTGCGGGGGGAGGCGTCCATACGATAGCTTTCGAAAAAGGCTGTCGTATGGGGAGAGTGAACCGTCTCATCCCACCAGGCACGCATGAACATGTCGTTGCGTTGAGAAAAGGGCTTGAACTCCGAAGAGGTCTCAATACCGGCAGCGACATCATCGGGGTGGCTGTGAGATATCTCTGTTTCGGAAGCCGCATTCCGCGGCCAGTCTTTGGAAAACAAATCGGAGATGAGAGTACCTATCTTTGCAAATCGTCTAATTGAAGACGGTAAGTGTTAATGGCTATCCTGTCAAATGACGTCCGATAAGTGGATTTTCAGGCAATATCCCGTTTCCCCTTCAGCCAGTGAAAGCTGTCCCTGTAGTCAAAAAACAGAGACAGGATGTCTGTTACAATCAAGGCCCAAATATACAAGGCGATCGATCCATCTGGTGCATCCTCGCCCGTCATGACGATAATCAGCCACAGCACGAGCAAGGTCCATGGAATAAGATGGGGTAACGCCATGGTAGGGGAGAAACCGCGCTCAACCACGATAATGATCATGTTGGGCAGCATGCCCACAATGCCCAGAACCGCAATCCCGAGGCCCAGTGTATGATCGAGGAAAAACAGGCCTCCCATATTCATTGGGGCAAGCCAAAAAACCACCCAGATCTGCACCCAAAGAGGCAGGCGTCGGAAGGACCGATAAATATCGATAAACATGTTAACCTCTCTGCGCCCGGGCTCAGTTTAGAAACGATGAGCCGGGGCTGTCCAGAGAGATCTATAAAAAGCGCTGCGAACATGGCCGCAGCGCTTTAAGGTTTTAGACGAACGAGATGCCGTTTTCAGAAAAAGGCAGACTTGTGATCCGCTGCCCCGTTGCGTTGAAAATTGCATTGGCAACCGCTGGCGCAATAGGGGGGAGGCCCGGTTCACCGACACCTGTAGGATTTTCATCAGAGGCCACAATGTGAACGTCGATTTGCGGAAAATCGGACATTCGAATAGGCTCATAGTCCGGGAAATTTTGCTGATCAACCTCACCGTCCGTGAAGGTGATCTGGTTTCGCATGGCAGCGCCCAGACCATATCCTATCCCGCTTTCCATCTGGGCTTTGATCACATCCGGATTGACGGCAACACCACAATCAACAGCGCAGGTCACTGTCTCAACCTTGATGGTTCCGTCATCAGCAACGGAAACTTCAGCCACTTCCGCGACATAGCTGTTGAAGGATTTATGGACAGCAATGCCCCTGCCTCGCCTTTTGGGAAGTGCAGTGTTCCACCCTGCTTTTTCAGCGGCCAGTGTCAACACGCCAGCAAGCCGCTTCTGGTCTTTTGTTCCATCTTCCAGGAGGGAAAGGCGAAAGGCAACCGGATCCTGGTTCGCGGCATTCGCAGCCATATCTATCAAGGATTCCATGGCAAAAGCGGTATGAGTATGACCGACAGATCGCCACCACAAGACTGAAACAGGGGATTGAAAGTCACTCAACCCGACTGAAAAATCGGGAATGTTATAGTGCGTATCAGCAATGCCTTCCACGGATGTATGATCCAGTCCATTATGAACGAGAGCCGCTTCAAATGGCGTGCCTTTGACGATGGACTTCACAGCAATACGGTGGTCCCATCCCTTCACTGATCCGTCAGACCCCAAGCCAATTCTCGCCCGGTGACGGGCCATGGGCCGGTAATAACCTCCTGCCACCTGATCTTCTCGCATCCAGATAAGTTTGACCGGTGTCTTGCCGCCCAGCAGGGCAAATGCAAAAGCCGCTTCCATCTGATAATCTGCATTGGGAGTTGCACGGCGACCGAAAGATCCACCGGCATAAACGGTTTTGATTTCCACTTGTTCCGGTTTCAGCTTGAGAATTGCCGCCAAAGTCGGCTTGGTAATACCGGGGAACTGGCAACCATCGTGTAGCCGAACGCCAGTTTCAGTTGGCTCTATAACGCAGTTCAAAGGCTCCATTGGTTCATGGGCCAGGAAAGGAGCAAAGAAGTTGGCTTCAACGACTTTTTCCGCGCCCTCAATCGCTTTGCCTGTTTTCCCGAAATTGGTTGATTTCGTTGCTTTATGTTGCGGGCTTTCCAGAAGATCAGCATGCGCCTTTGAGAGTGCCTGTGTGCTTCGGGTTTCTGCCTGCGCGTAGTCCCAATTTACATCGAGTTGCTCACGGGCCTGCTTTGCGGCCCATGTGTTTTTTGCATAGACAACAACCCCTGTTTTGGTCTGCAACATCTTTGCATCGATAAATCCTGCAACGTTTTTTGCTTTTTCGGCGGAAAAAGATGTCACTGTCGCGCCGAATTTCGGGCTGTGAGCCACACAGGCATAGACCATGCCTGGAACCTTCACATCCATGGCAAAAATAGCTGTCCCGTCTGTTTTGGCAGCACTGTCCTTTCGACTGAGATTTGGATTGCCGATCAGGGTGAATTCTTCTTTGGGTTTGAGGCGCGGCTCTTCGGACGGGCTTAATGTGACCGCTTTTTGAAGGACTTCGCCAAAATGGGCAGCTTTATCGCCATGACTGAGGATACCGTTTTTGACAGAAACGTCCGCCGGAGATACTCCCCATTTAATGGCCGCTGCTTTTACAAGAATTTCGCGAGCCGCAGCACCGGCTTTGCGGTATTGCAAATAGGAGTTGGCAATTGCTGTCGATCCTCCGGTGCCTTGAGAGCCAAACAGAAGATTGGCATAGAGCTTGTGATTGGCGGGGGCAAAATCGATTTGTATTTGTTCCCAGTCCGCATCCAGTTCTTCCGCGATAAGAGTTGTCAGGCCAGTGGTCGTTCCCTGACCCATCTCGAAATGTTTGACAATAGCGGTTACGATGCCGTCACTATCAATGCGGATAAAGGGGTTGAGGGCCGTGACTTTATCGGCAGCCGCCCAGCTTTTGCCGTGGCCTAATCCGACAAAAAGAGCTGTGGAGGCAACGCCCGCACCAACAAGGAAATTTCTTCGCGAGGTTTTAAGTGTCATGATTATCCCTCCAGTTTTTCAGCGGCGAGGTGAATGGCAGCCCGAATTCGCTGATATGTTGCGCAGCGGCAGACATTGCCGTTCATATAATCATCAATATCCGACTCGCTCGGATTGACATTTTCGCTTAACAAGCCGATAGCGGACATGATCTGCCCGGACTGGCAATAGCCACATTGGACAACATCAAGGTCGCGCCAGGCCTGTTTAACAGCCTTTGATACTTTGCCCTCCAATCCCTCAATTGTTGTGATTTTTGAAGAGGCCACATCTTCAATGGATGTTTGGCAGGAACGGACGGGCTCGCCATCGAGGTGAACCGTACATGCGCCGCAGGCGGCTACGCCACAGCCAAATTTCGTACCGGTTAAATTCAATTCATCCCGGATAACCCAAAGGAGGGGGGTGCCAGGTTCGGCTTCCACGTCTTGTGGTTTGCCATTGATTGCGATTTTGTATTTCATGGATTGCATCCCAAGATTTAGCTCAGAGAGATCCTTTTAAGGATGATTTCAAGATGGTGCCACAGATGGCAAAGAGGAAGGTGCGATCCTCCAAAGAATTTGCCTGATCCTCTTTAGCCTTTGCGCATAAGCATGGCCGAACTATATGGGATATAGAGCAGAGTGGAAAATTTGGGACTTCTATGAACGAAACTGAGCAGCGTAATAAATTCAAGTCGCTGGTTGAAAAATTAGCCCCTGTTGAGGGCATGCATGATACGGCATTGGGGGAAGTCAAGGCTTCCCGCATATCAGAACAAAAAGATCGGTTTCCCATTCTGTATGAGCCTGGGATCATTTTTCTGGCCAGTGGTGCAAAACGGGGTTTTATCGGTGGCCGGGATTATCACTATTCGGCGGACACCTACCTTGTTTTATCCTCGGCATTGCCTTGGGAAGTAGAGGTTGTCGAGGCAAGTGAAGAGGAGCCTTGCCTTGGCATTTTTATTCCCTTGAGCAGCAAGCTCGTTGGCAGCGTGGCCATTCCCTATGACAAATTGACCACCGCGAATGAGAAAACGCGGACCCCGGCGCCTCTACCGCGATCGATTATTGCAACCCAGTTGGACAGTCGCATGCGAGATGCTGCCATTCGGTTAGCGGAAATTCTGCCAAACCCGGTCGATGCTGAAATACTGGGCACGCAGATCGTCCGGGAGATTATTTATCTTGTTTTGAAAGGCCCTCAGTCCGAGGCTGTTCGAGCCTTGATCGGACGGGATACGATTTCCGGACGGATAACCGAGATCCTGCATCAAATGACGTTAAACCCGGAACAGGCGCTTTCTGTTCCAGATATGGCGGGGCAGGCGGGCATGAGTGTGTCTGCTTTTCATGCTGCTTTCAAGGAAACCACCTCCATGGCACCCATCCAGTATCAAAAAGCGATCCGGCTTCATCGAGCGCAAGCCTTGATGACACTGGATGGTTTGCGTGTGAGTGAAGCCGCCTTTGAAGTGGGATATGCAAGTGCCTCCCAATTCAGTCGGGATTACCGAAAACTGTTTGGAGTCCCGCCCAGTGAGGGCGGGGGATATGTCCAAACCATCATGCCGGTCAGTGAAATCAGTGTGCTGAGTTAGTCCGTCAGCGCACCATAAACCCAGTTTCTGATCCGTGGCCGCATAGGGGCGCGTTGATCAGGCTGCTGCATCATGAAGACGGTGATTAATTCTTTTGCCGGATCAATCCAGAAATAGGTTCCGGCATAACCGCCCCACCAGTAATCGCCCTTGGATCCGGGAGCCGCTCCTTCATTTGTGAGCCGAACGGAAAATCCAAGACCAAAGCCATTTTCCTTGCCAAGTAGATTATAGTTCCCGGGCTTGATATCGCCGAGGTGATCGCGGGTCATTTGCTCAACGGTCTCAGGTTTCAGAAGTAGATTACCATTATAGCGCCCTTTATTGATCATCATGGAGGCAAATTTCAGGTAATCGGGTGCGGTCGAGACCATCCCGCCGCCGCCGGACAGAAGGTTCGGCTCAATGAGAGGATTACTTAAACCTTTGAATGTTGGCTCTACAATCCGGGCTTTCTGATCGGCTGAGACATGAAAACCGGTATCCTGCATATCAAGCGGGGTCAGAATTCTGTCGCGAATAAAAGTATCAAGGGACTGCTTGGAGGCAATTTCAACAACATGCCCCAGAACATCTGTCGAATGACTGTATTCCCAGGCTGTACCGGGCTGGTGCTCCAGGGGCAGTGAGGCCAGTTTTGCGACCATCTCACCGGTTGATTGTTTGATGCCGTAAAGATCGACTTTTTTGTATTCTGTTCTAACGGGTGTATCGCCGAAGAAGCCGTAAACAATCCCGGATGTATGCCTTAGCAGATCTTTGACGGTGATCGCATTTTCAGCCGGAATGAGTTTGCCTTCCTTTAACACCTTGGCATTGGCAAAGGCAGGAATATGTGCTGAAACAGGGTCATTCAGCCCGATTTTTCCCTCTTCCACGAGCATCATGATGGCAACGGACGTGAGGGGTTTCGTCATGGAATAGATCCGGAAAATGTCATCCGTTTTAAGAGGGCCGGCAGCGCCGTCTTTTCCTCTTGTTCCAAAGGCTTTGTGATAGGCCAGTTTCCCCTTTCTCATGATAGAAAGCGTCGCGCCGCTGATCTTTCCCGCGGCAATATCGGCGTTGAGAGCGGTATCAATGGAGGCCAGTTTTTCTGAAGACAGCCCCACATTTTCCGGTTTGGTTACGTCCATTGCCATGGCTGTTTGAGCGGCGAAAAGGAGAAAGAAAGTGATCCATAAATGTCGCATTGAAGCTTCCCTGTTACAGAAGGTGATCGAGATGGTTTTTATTATGATGATCTTATTAATCTACTTTAACTGGTCGCGTTTTTCTTTCAACTATTTTCCCATTTCCTTTTTTATGTCATAGTCGGCAGATGGAATTGTCTCATATTATCAGCATACTGGATCTGGTCGGAGTGGCCGTTTTTGCCGCATCCGGTAGCCTCGTTGCCAGCCGCAAGGAAATGGATATTGTTGGTTTTGGGTTGATGGCGGCATTGACCGGGATTGGCGGCGGAACTTTGCGGGATCTGTTGCTGGATCGCCCTGTTTTCTGGATCGCAGACCAAAGCTATCTGTTGGTCTGCTTTTTCATTGCCGTCATGGTTTTCTTCTTCGCTCATCGATTGCAAAAACGGTATGTCGCACTGCTGTGGGCCGATGCCGTCGGACTTTCTGCATTCGGCGTAATGGGGGCTCATATTGCGAGTGTCAGTGAGGCTTCTCCGTTGGCGGCGATTGCCTTTGGGGTTATGACAGCCACCTTTGGCGGTCTTGCGCGGGACATTGCAGCCGGGGAAAACCCGTTGCTACTGAAGCCCGAGGTTTATGTGACCGCTGCGCTTCTTGCTGCCGGCACCTATGTAGGGCTCGCGCTTGTTGGTGTCATGCCTGCCATCTCCGCCGTGATAGGCATTCTGGCGGGGTTTTTGTTGCGCGCTGGTGGCATTCATTTCGGATGGGTTCTGCCGCGCTATAAAAGCCGGGCGGGGCGGGATTATTGACTTCTTTTTCGCAAGGATAGACTGGCGAGCAGTCCAGCGACTATTGTAATGCTCGCAAGAAACCAGGTGATTTTTTCAAACTCTATCTGTGCATCGAGCGCGGCACCCAGTAAGACAGGCCCCAAGGCCGAACCAAAGACCATAACAACCGTAAAGACCGATCGAATAGCCCCCAGATGTTCTGTACCGTAAAGTTCAGGCCATAAAGCGGAAAGGGCTGGATTACTTGCACCAGCTCCAAATCCCAGGATGGCCATTAAAACGGCTGCAAAGGCCGGGTGAGAGACATGCCCGAAGACGACCAATCCAGCAGCGAGGGGCAGTAAAAGAGACGGAACAATGGTCCGCGCCCGAAAAATATCCACCAGAAATCCGGAGATAAGGCCGCCGAACAGACTGAAGATAGCAAAGAAAGTGAAACACAAGCTCCACCAACCAAAATCCCAGTCTTTTAGGGATATCAGATGGACCTGATGAAAAAACAGTGCCGTGATAATGCCGGACTGGGTGATCGGCGTTAGCGCCAGCAGATAGAAACGGCGGTCCTTTAGCATCTCGGCTCTGGTCCATTGAGTATCATCTGAGACAGCTGCAGGATTCAAAGCCAATGCTCCGCCGCCGTCCTGTTCCGCCGTATGAACAATGAGTTTGGGGATCAACGGCAGGAGAATAACGGCCATGACCGCGGCAAGAATAAACCACAAAGTCCGCCAGTCTGTCTGCGTCAGGCCGATAACGACAAGCGGGGGGAAGAGGGCTTCTCCAAGGGGAAAGCCGAGCCCCGCAATGGCAAGGGCACGTCCGCGCTCTTTCTCGTAACGCCGGGCCATGGCGGTGAGCGCAATATGGTTGAGCATGCCCTGACCGGCAAAGCGTAATGCAAAAATCCCGAGAAACAGCGTTATGGTCCCCTGCACAAGGCTAAACATGCCGGTAACCACAACCATCAGCAGCGCCATTTTAAAAACAAAGGCTTTAAGGGGCAGTCTGTCAACCAGGGGACCTGCTTTCCACAGACAAGCTGCACTTAACAAGGTTGCTGCCGTATACAAGCCACCAAATGCACTGTGACTTAAGGCAAAATCTTGCCGGATTTCACCGCCGATGAGAGAAATCACATAGGTCTGTCCCGGTCCTGACCAGAATGTCAGAAGCAAACCAAAAAGAAGAAAACGCCATTCGCTGCGAACGAACGGCCATGTGGCAGATCCGAGAAACATGAAAAGGCCCAGGAGCAGAAATCAGGGTGTTTTGTTCAAACTATCCCATAAACAGGGACAGGTCAGTATGCGATAAATTTCGCTGAATGCGAGCTTTCTTATGATTTATCTTCCATCGGATGGCTCTTGTAGGCTTTTGCCAATGGGTTTAGTTTATGGGGTGGTTCCATTCAAGGCAGGATGACGTTCGAAAATGGCTCAAACAGACAAGCGCCGCGGTCGGGTTAAAATTATTATTCTGCTTTATCCGGTTGCCTTGCTGGGGATCAGTGCGGCTCTAAACGGGCTGGTGTTTGGTATAAACCCTGCTGTGATCGCCTTGCCAGCCCTGGAAACGATGGTTGCCTTGATTGTTGCGGCGGCGTTGCTGATTATCAATCATACTTGGCTGATGACCACGACAGAACTTACCCGTCTGCATCACCATATATACGCAACTCCGGAAGAATGGGAGGGTAGCGTAACGACCAGAGAGGATGTTTCTGAAACGGGTAAGGACGAACTCGAACGTCGACATAATGCCCATCGCAATGCAACGGAAAATAGCCTTTACTTCATATTTCTGGCTGTGATTTTGAGCCTGGTTTCTCCGCCTGTGATGGCAGCCCAAATATGGATAGCCGGATTTGCAGTTGCGCGATTGGGCTATACCTATTGTTATTTGAGGGGGCTCGATAATGCCCGCGGCGTCTTTATGAGCCTTGCTTTGACCGCGCTGTACGGCATGGCAAGTTATCTGCTTCTGAGTATTGTATGACCGAGCGTCTTTCATTTACTCGCTGAAAATTTCGATCTGTTAAATTTAGCGATGGAATAAATTTTCTCCTCCGTCCGTTAGTGTCTTTAGAAGACCAAAAATGGAGAGCTGTTTTTTGTAAACAGAGGAGGGAACACTAATGACCAAGCAAATCGATAAAAGCGACGTGCGTTCGGATATCTTTGATTTTTATGAGCAAGATCCGAAAGAAGCAGACAAAGCCTTTCTGGGACGCGTTTCTCACAAGAACCGGCGTGGTTTCCTGAAAGGCGCAGGACTGGCAACCATGGGTGCACTCCTGGGAACAGTAATGCCTTTCCACCGGAACTTTCCGTCCGGTCTGATCCCGGTTGCTCTTGCCGATGAAAACGGGGTTTTGTCTGGAAAGGACGGACTGACGCTTCTCAATGACCGGCCTGTTAATGCAGAAACACCACCCCATCTTCTGGATGAGTCCATTACATCGACAGCTCGTCACTTCGTGCGCAATAACGGTTTGCCTCCGGAAGATGCAAATCCGGAGAGCTGGACGCTGACGGTTGATGGGCTGGTGGATAAACCGATGACCCTTAGCATTGCAGATCTGAAATCGAAATTTGACGTTGTGACCATGGCGCTGACCATTGAATGCGGCGGCAATGGCCGGGCATTCTTCAATCCGCCGGCGAAGGGAAACCAGTGGACATATGGTGCTGTTGCCTGTTCAAACTGGACCGGTGTGCGTCTGAAAGATGTTCTGAGCGCAGCCGGTGTTCAGAAAAATGCAGTTTATACAGCGCATGTTGGTGCTGATACCCATCTTTCCGGAAAAGAAGGCAAGCTCGCAATTTCTCGTGGTATGCCGATCGAGAAAGCGATGACAGACGATATCCTTATTGCTTTTGAGCAAAATGGAAAAGCGTTGCATCCAATGAACGGGGCGCCGCTTCGCCTGGTTGTTCCAGGTTGGCCAGGTTCTTGTTCGCAGAAATGGCTGACCCGCATTTACTTGCGGGATATTGTTCATGACGGTCCAAAAATGACAGGTAAGGCCTACCGTGTTCCTAATCGTCCCGTTGAGCCAGGTGAAAAAGTCGAGAAGAAGGACTTTCAAATTATCGAACGGATGCCGGTTAAATCCTTGATTACGGCACCTGCTACTGGCGCAACAACGGATAAGAATGTTGTCGATGTCAGGGGGCATGCTTGGTCCGGAGATCGCACAATTGCCTCTGTCGATATTTCCATCGATTTCGGTGTTACCTGGCAGCGGGCAGAATTGGACAAGGCTGTCAATTCCGGTGCCTGGCAGAACTGGCGGACGGCCGTTACGCTTCCTGAAAAGGGATATTATGAAATCTGGGCCAGGGCTGTTGATGATGCCGGTGCCGCACAACCGCATGCCATAAATTGGAACCCCAAAGGATATTTAAACAACACAATGCATCGTGTTGCTGTCCGTTATTCATAAAAATATCAGGCGGATGCCGGGACGCGTCCGCCTCTTTATCTGGAGTATTATTGTGAAACTGAAGTCTGTTGCTTTCGCTGCAATGGTCTCGCTCGCGGTTTTTCCTGCTGTGGCAGCAGAAGAAGAGCCCGAATTTGGCCTGCTTGTTGAAAAACCCGGTGTCGAAGAAACGCATGCTTATTGTTCCGCCTGCCACTCAGAAAGAATAGTTGCGCAGCAGGGGCTCACCAGGAAGGATTGGGCTGAACTGTTGGAATGGATGATAGAGGAGCAGGAGATGGAGCTTATCGAGGAGCCTGACTACACCATCATACTGGATTATCTAGACAAGCATTATAATACTGATCGACCTAATTTCCCAAGATAAGTAATTCTGTCTATCAGGCGCAGGGGCGAGCGTTTTCGTAACTTTGCTGCATGGCAATTTCCAGATTTTTCAAATCCGGCTTGCGGGCTCGCCCTGTATTTTCAATGGCGTATTCGGCAATGGATTGGAAACGCACCCGATCCATTCCAGTGGCCAGCAGCGTGAATTTGAAATCCTCGCTTCGCCATACCCGGAACAGGATATCCGGATGGTTTTCTGATGATTTGTCTTTGCTTGCGGAAATCCTTCCTGTTGCGACCAGTGTCACGCGGCAACCGCGTTGCCCGCGATAATGCATGGCGACGACAGGCGGGCTCTGATCAGCCAGTGTTTTCACATCGGCGAGTGTCAAGGCCGACGCGCTAAGATCGGGTATGCCAAACTGGCTGTTTTGCATACCCGAGACCAGAAGTTTGGGATTGCCCGCTGAAAGCACATAAGTATTGCTTGAAAAAGAGGCATGGAGTGCTAGAGCAGAAGGGGGCGAACTCTGATTTGAAACATACAAGGCAGCCGCCGCGGCAAGAGAGCCGGCGAAAAGAACAGAGGCGGCAAGTCGCCGAAGAGGCAAACGTTTGGAAGACTTATGGCCTTCTGATTGAGTTACGGGTGCGGGTTTGAGAGTGGCTAATGACGCTTTCAAAGCCATCAGACGCTGATATTCTTGCCGTAAATCGCTACGGCTTGCCAAAAGTAGCTTAAAGGCACGCGTATCCTCGGCGGAGAGTTCTCCGTCACTATAGGCGTTCAACCTGTCCCATTCCTGATCACTAACTGTCATACTGTCTTACGTTTTCGCTCAAAAGGTTTAATATTTGTGCCCTCAATACGGGCGAGCATGGCCCGCCGAGCCCGACTGATCCGGCTCATTACGGTGCCTTCGGCAATATCCAGAACCCGCGCAGCTTCGCTATATCGAAGTCCCAGAATATCGATAAGATACAGAATTTCCCGGTCGTTATCTGTGATTTGGATCAAGGCCTGTTTGACAAGAATTGAATCCAGCACTGTCTCGCGATGTTCTGTCTCTTCCTCCGATAAACGTATTTGCGCTGCGGAATATTCCATCCGCGTTTTATCTTTTCGCAGTTGATCGATATGGAGGTTGCGGATAATGCGGAAAAGCCAGGGACGCAGGCCCTCAGGATCCGTTGGCGCTTTCTCTGCCGTCAGCGCCCGTTTCACTGCTTCTTGCGACAAATCCTCTGCTTCGTCTGAATTGCGGGTGAGCGCTGTGGCATAAGCTCTCATTTCAGGCAAAAGGTCTGGTATTTTAAGGTGCAAGGACATGGCAGCATAAAATCAAAAATATGGATCATTGAACAGCGCTAAAATAAATGGATAGATTTTTTTGCGATGCGATTTGCAAAATATGGTAAAATTACACGTAAAATACGAAATGGAGGGAGTAAATTGCCCCATTATAGTTGGTATTTTCTGACATATAGTATTGCGGGTTTTGTTCTGGCAGGTCTTTATTTCGGAGGCTGGGTGATCTGGCTTGCTCCGTTCTGGACTTTTGGCTTTGTCCCTCTTTTTGATCATTTCAGAGGCGTAGACACAGGAAATGTCCCCTCTGATCTGGAGGCCGTGTATTCAAAATCAATCGGTTATAAAGCTGTTGTCTGGGCCTGGATACCCTTGCAGACACTTGTTCTGATCCTGGCCGCTCTAAAAATCTCCAGCACTGATATGAGCCTTGCAGAGGTCATTGGAACCGCAATCGCCGTTGGGATTATGACAGGATCCATCGGAATTACCTGGGCCCATGAACTCTGCCATCGAACCGGCCGGTTTGAGCGAGGGTTGGCTGAATTTCTTCTCAGTCAGGTGAGCTATGCGCATTTCTGTATCGAGCATGTCTACGGACATCATAGAAATGTTGCGACGCCAAAAGACCCGGCGACTTCCAGACTAGGAGAGAGCTTTTACGCATTTCTGCCGCGAACGCTGTGGGGAAGCTTTCAGAATGCCTGGCAGATTGAAAAGCAGCAACTTGTAAAAAAAGGGCGGCCCTTTTTCGATTTTCGCAATCGTATGTTGAGATATCTGTTCGTACAGATCGTCCTTTTTGTTGGAATTGCGGCCTTGCTGGGCGGGAAAACGCTTCTGTTTTTTATCGGGCAGGCCAGTGTCGCTGTCATCTTGCTTGAAACCATTAATTATCTTGAACATTATGGACTGGTCCGCAGAAAACTGGAGAACGGACGATATGAGAAAGTCCAGCCCTGGCATAGCTGGAATGCCAGTCAAATTGTGTCGAACTTATCTCTCATTAATCTGGCGCGCCATTCAGATCATCATTTTATGGCCTCCAGGCGATATCAGATTCTCCGGCATTATGACGAAGCTCCACAACTGCCAAGTGGCTACGCTGCCATGGTTCTGGTTGCGTTGGTCCCGCCGCTTTGGTTTCGAATGATGAACCCGCTTGTAACCCAGTGGAGAGACGAACATCTGCCCGCTGAATAGTAAGATGTTCGTCTATTGTGTTGGCTTTTCAGGCAGGCAGTTTCGGATGATCTGATAGCATTGGCGGATTGCAAAGCCGTCTGGATCGTTTTGTTGGTAGGTTACCGAGGTAACATGATCATTTTCCAGTCCGATTGTGGTTGTGCATTGCCGGGTTTCAGATCGGGTTCCTCCATAAAACAGGAATGAATTTTGGAAATGTCCGCGGTGGCGGCTATAGCCAAAACCGGGATAAAATCCCGGCACGCCGTAATTTGCAGGAACCTCTACTGTTTGTTCACTGCTATAGCTTAGAAACTCCTTACCATCTTCCAGCTGAACCGTCCGTTCCGGCACACCTGCGCATGTCATCAGCTCCGATTTTTTCAGGCCTATCAAATCGGTTTGAGCGCGTTCACTCTCCAACCTGGCAGTACTGGTGCAGCTGGCTAGAAGCAGGCTTAGGCCGGTCAAGACAAGAACAGGAAAGACAGGAACGGGCACTTTAAGGAACTCCGGACTGTGTATTGATGCAATTCTATGTGAGGGCAGGGGGGGCTAAAAACAAGTCACATTTTTGGCATTCAGCTGTCAAATTGACCATGGCGGCCTGCTCCTTCGGCAAATCTGCTTGCGCCGTTCTGGGCCTCCTTGAACTGGGCTTCCTTTGCCAGATCCCATTCGCGCTTAAGCGCATCAGCCTCTTCCCGCCCTTCCTGGTCATAAATAGCATGACGATCCGAGAGCATGGCAAGGGGCGGGAAGGCTGCAATCTGCTGGGCCAGATCCTCTGCCTCCTGGCGAAGTTTGCCGGGTGCGGAAAGACGGCTAACCAGACCCATAGAGAAGGCTTCATTTGCAGAAACCGGCTTTCCGGTCAGCATCATATCCATGGCGGGGCCTGTTCCAATAATGCGGGGCAAGCGGGTCGGCGTACCATCACTCATCGGAACACCCCAACGCCTGCAGAAAATACCGAAAACAGCATTTGGGTCGGCTATCCTTATGTCACAATACAGTGCAATCCCGAGGCCACCGGCAACAGCATGCCCGGCAACGGCGGCAATCAATGGCTTGGACAGGGGGCGATGCAACGGGCCTTCAGGATGTCCGGCCCAGGCTTTGTAATTGACATTGGAGGAGGCTTCTTTCAAATCGGCCCCGGCGCAGAAACTGTCCTCGGCTCCAATCACAACACCGACTTTCTGCGTGCCATCCTTGTCAAAGTCTTGAAAAGAACGGGCAAGGAGGCCTGATGCTTCCTGATCAAGGGCATTTTTCACCTCGGGCCGATTGATAATAAAAGTCGTAACAGGGCCGTCTCGTTCTACCAGGATTTTGGCCTCGGACATGATTTTCTCCTTTTTCCCTTAATCATCGAGGAAAAGGGGAAGGAGATCAAGCGATTGGCAAAAAGGAGGCGGCGACCAATCAGTCGCCGCCGGATGCAAGAGAACGGGCTGCAGGCCTTCAAGCCTTTTTCAAGGCTGCTCTCACACCATCACCATAGTCCGGATGGATTTTGTCGAAATGGGCCAACTGTCTTTCCAGAATAACCTCCGGAACACCGCCGATTGATGCTGCTATGTTGCTGAACAATCGATCTTTCTGCCCCTGATCAAACAGATTGAACAAGGCTCTAGGTTGGCTGTAATCATCATTCCCATCCCGATGGTTATACCGATCGGCGTCCCCGGAAATCTTGAGCGGTGGCTCCTTGACATCCGGCTTTTCTACCGGGCCGCCGAAAGAATTGGGCTCATAATAGGCATCCGGATTGGGGTTGTTGGCGAAAAACCGCATGGCCCCATCTTTGTGGTAATGGTGAACCGGGCATTTCGGTGCGTTGACCGGTAAAGCCTCATAATGTGTACCCAAACGATGACGATGGGCATCCGCATAAGAGAAAATGCGTGCTTGTAGCATTTTGTCCGGCGAAAAACCGATGCCTGGGACAATATTCGAGGGAGAGAAAGCAGCTTGCTCAACTTCTGCGAAATAGTTGTCCGGATTGCGGTTCAGTTCCATCACACCGACTTCAATCAGCGGATAGTCTGAATGGGGCCAGATTTTGGTCAGGTCAAACGGATTATAGTCGGTTTTCTCTGCTTCAAGTTCTGGCATAACCTGAACATAGAGTGTCCATTTCGGGAAATCTCCGTCCTCGATGGCACCAAACAGGTCTTCTTGCGTTGTCTCACGGCTCTGGCCAACAATAGTTTCGGCTTCCTCGTTGGTCCAATGTGTATGGCCTTGCTGGGTTTTGAAATGGAATTTAACCCAGAAACGCTCGTTTTGAGCATTGATAAAGCTGAAGGTGTGGCTGCCATATCCGTTGATATGACGCACGTCGGTCGGTAATCCGCGATCAGACATGAGGATTGTGATCTGATGCAGGGCTTCCGGTGACAGGGACCAGAAATCCCAGGCCGCTGTTGCAGAGCGGAGATTGGTTTTTGGATGGCGTTTCTGTGTATGGATGAAGTCCGGGAATTTATAGGGATCACGCAGGAAGAAAACCGGTGTGTTATTGCCAACCACATCCCAGTTTCCCTCGTCCGTGTAGAATTTCACGGAAAAGCCTCGTACATCCCGTTCTGCATCGGCAGCGCCCATTTCACCGGCTACTGTCGAAAAGCGAGTGATAAGGTCTGTTTGCTTGCCCACTTCAGAGAAGAGATCCGCCTTGGTATATTGAGAGATGTCGTGGGTTACTGTGAAAGTGCCATAAGCTCCCCATCCTTTTGCATGGACAGCCCGCTCGGGGATGCGCTCCCGGTTTTGGTGCGCCAGTTTCTCAATGAGTTGATAATCCTGCATCAGAACGGGACCGCGGGCGCCTGCTGTCAGACTGTTCTGATTGTCACTGACCGGTGCGCCGGCGCTTGTTGTTAGAATTGGTTTGTCGCTCATGATGGCTTTCTCCTCTTTGAATTATTAAGTTACAATTTAGAATTATTATAATTTAAATCAAGAGGCGACTGTAAAAATATTCGAAATATAAAAACCCGCCCTCAGCAAAGTGGGGCGGGTTTGAGGAAAAGCAATAAGAAGAAAGGTCAGCGGCGTACAAGCAAGCGCCCGTTCGTTGCTCTCAGTTTTTCCAACTCCCTACCGGCATCGATTTCTTCATTGCGGTTGCTCCGGCGCCGGATGTCGTCTCGGTTCACGCCAATATCACGAAGCAGGTAATCATCATTCTGCAAGAGAAGAGAGTAGGTCCGGTGATTTATCCTGTTTTGGCTCATCCGTTGCAGGGCATTGCCCAACCCACGCCAGAGCCCGTCAACAATATTAAAAAGAGCCCGGGATCTGTGACAGGACGCGGATTGCTTGTGAGATGGTGCTGTAGTCATGAGCGTTCTCCAATTCTGGATGGCTAAATCATTCTCTAGACATTTACGGATTTTAATGGTTCAATCAAACGAATAGATTTGATGTTATTGTTCAATTTTATTGAACATGGAGAATGGATATGAATGTTCAGTCCCGTATAATGAATGACAAGGTCTTTGCCAGTCTGGATATGGAATTCCTCAAAACCTTCGTCGCTATTGCTGAATTGGGGAGTTTTTCGAAGGCCTCCCGACAGGTTTACCGGACACCGTCGGCTGTTTCCATGCAGATCAAAAAGCTTGAGGAGATGCTGGATACGTCTTTGTTTGTCAGAGATGCAAGATCTGTGTCTTTGACACAGGACGGGGAAATGCTCTTGGGCTACGCAAAGCGAATCCTGGCATTGAATAGTGAAATCATGTCGCGGTTTTTGCAGCCTGAAATGACCGGAACCGTCCGCCTGGGATCACCGGATGATTATGGGAACCGGCTGATGCCGGTCATCCTCCGCAAATTTGCCAACACTCATCCGCAGGTTATGGTCGATGTGGTGATTGATACAACAGAGCGGCTTACTGAACGGATGGCAGACGGGGAGCTCGATGTTGCCATGACCACGGCCTCCACGGATCAGCCGCTTCTGAAGGACGAAATCGTCTTGTTGGAAGAGCCGCTTGTCTGGGTTGGTTTGAAGGGGGGCTGTGCCTATCTTCAGGATCCGGTGCCCGTTGCTATGTGGGAAAATGGTTGTGCTTGGCGATCAGGGGCTGTTCAGTCGCTGGAAAAAATGAACAAGGCGTATCGGGTGGCTTATATGACGGCCTCTATTATCGGTCAGAGGGCGGCTATATTGTCGGATCTGGCGGTTGCTGTTGCCCCGAAATCCTTTCTTGAAGGGCCAATTGTCAGGCTTCCTGAAAAGGATGGCTTTACCGACCCCGGAAAGTATCAAATCAGGCTAAGGTCTAAGCATGACCTGGATTCTGTTGCGCTGGCCGTTCGGGATCATGTGATCAGTAGTTTTGATGCCTTCAAGCGGGGCGAGCTGGAATGCGCTTCCTGTTAGGATGCAGATCGCTGACAAGGGCAACGATCTGCATTGTCAGTAAGAATTAGGGCGCCGTCAGGATGTGGATGGCCTTGTCCTGAACCATATCCTTGGTCGCTTTACCATATTCTTTCATATGGGGAGAGACAGCGTGAGCCATAAGCGCTTCTTTGCTTTCCCATTTTTCGATGACGGCGAACGAATCTTCTCCAAGTTTCGCCTGAAAGCCGCCCATCCCTTCTGCGTCGATAACAGCGGTATATTCTATACAGCCATCCTCAGCGAGAACAGCAGGAACATTGGCGTTAAAGGCGTCCAGTACGGTGGCTCGCATTCCAGGTTTGGCGGTGATAATGGCAACGATGTTGAGCATCTGCACTCCTTCTCATTTGTTATTATTTCTGTGGCGTTAAATGCAGGAAGCAGCTTATAGAAAAATCAGACGGGCAAAAGTATTTTCTGGGCGGGCCGGGCTGAAAATTATTTTCAAATGAAAACGGCCAAGGATTCAGCGCAGTTGCGCTTAAAGAAGCTGCAAATTTGGTCGATATATTTCATTTTTGTCAATTTTCTCTTCTAAAAATTTTCATAAAACCGTAATTTGTTTTCAAATGAAAATAACAGTATCCATTCCAACAGGGAGGAAATGGATGATTCCAGAGAAGAGAAAAGCTGAGATTGCTGACTGGGTGAGACGGGAAGGATTTGTGTCCGTCGAAGATCTTGCTGAGCGGTTTTGCGTCACCACACAAACCATCCGCCGGGATATCAATCAGCTTTCTGAAGCGGGTATCCTGTTCAGGCGACATGGCGGTGTGGAGCCGATCACCGTGATGGCAAATCTCGCTTATGGCGTTCGGCAGGTTCTGAATATTGACCTCAAACGCAAGCTTGCTTCTCTGGCCGTGCAATATATTCCGGACGGATCTGTCCTGGCCTTTAGCATTGGCACGACACCTGAATTGGTAGCGCAGGCTCTCGCCGGGAAAAAGGGGCTGACAGTCATGACGAACAATCTGAGCGTCGGCATGGCCTGCCTTGGGTTTCAAGGGTGCAGGGTTCACGTGGCAGGCGGAGAAATTCGAGCCTCGGACCGCGATATCGTTGGGCCTGAAGCTTCCGCCTTTTTCGAGAAATACAAGGTGGATATCGGTATTTTTGGCATTGGCGGATTGGATCCGAGTGGCCATTTGCTTGATTTTCATGAAGAGGAAGTGATGGCACGCTCAGCCATTCTGGCCAATTGCCGTACGTCTTTTCTGGTCATGGATCATACCAAGCTGAACCGGCCTGCCCATGTTCGGGGCGGGCATATCACAGATGTAGACTATGTGTTCTGTGACAAAGCCCTGCCGGATGATCTGGAACAGATGCTGCAAGCTGCGGGAACCAAAACCATTCATGCCGATATGGAAGTAAAGTAGATGAGTAGAATAGTTGTCGATAATCTGGTCAAAAGCTATGGCGGAGATACGCTTGCGGTGGATGGGGTGTCATTCACGGTAGAGGAAGGTAGTCTCACTGTTCTTCTGGGCGAATCCGGATGCGGTAAATCAACGACTTTACGCATGATAGCGGGGCTTGAAGATGTGACATCAGGCACGATCCATATCGGCGATCAGGATGTTACACATCGGGATGCCGCAAAACGCAGCGTTTCCATGGTGTTTCAGAATTATGCTCTCTTCCCGCATTTGTCGGTTGAAGAGAATATTCTGTTTGGCCTGAAGGTGCGTAAAGTGGAGGCAAATGAGCGAAAACGCCGGTTGCGCGAAGCATCGGAATTAGTCGGCCTATCTGACTTTCTGGACCGCAAACCTGCGCAATTGTCAGGCGGCCAACGGCAACGTGTCGCGCTTGCGCGAACCATTGTGGCTCATCAGCCCGTTTGCCTAATGGACGAACCTCTCTCCAACCTGGACGCTAAATTGCGGGCCAGCATGCGCAATGAAATTCGGGAATTGCAGCAGCGGCTGGGACTCACCATGGTTTATGTGACTCACGATCAGATTGAAGCAATGACTATGGCGGATCAGGTTGTGTTGATTAATGAGGGTGAAATTGTACAGGCGGACATGCCAGGGAATCTGTATGACCGCCCGGCAACGAATTTTGTTGCCCGCTTTATCGGACAACCGCCGATGAATATTCTCAATAGAAATAGCCAGTTGGACCAGAACCTGAAGGCTATCTGGCAGGAGAACTGGCATCTTGGCATCCGCCCGGAAGAAATCAGGGTGGGAGAGGGGCCTTTTCAGGGCACGCTAAATTCGATTGATTATCTGGGATCTGAGACAGTGCTGTGGCTTGATTTCGATGGCCAGACGCTGGCCGTGAAATTACCGGGCCGGTTCTCAGAAAAAGAAGGCAGTAACGTATCGTTCGGGTGGGGGCAGGACCATGCTCACTGGTTCGATGCAGACGGCGTTAGGCGAGACGGTCTGCAAACCATCTCGCCTTCATCCTGAGTACCAAAGAAAGACGAACCAAGGACGAACCATCTAAGTGGTGCCTGACGGTATCACTGAATATCAACAGGAGAAAGGACAAGTATCATGTCTCTGTTTAAGCCGAAAAAATTGCTGGGCCTCGCGCTCGGAACGACTCTGGCTCTGACCGCAGGTGCGGCCACTGCCAAAACATCACTCACCATGTATTATCCGGTTGCCGTGGGCGGGGCGCTCACCAAAATCGTCGACAGCATTGTCGCGGATTTTGAAGCAAAGAACCCGGATATCGACGTTAATGCGATCTATGCCGGCAATTATAATGATGCCCGTATTAAGGCTCTGGCGGCATTGAAAAGTGGCAAGCCAGCCCAATTGTCTGTCATGTTCTCGATCGATATCTATGACTTGATTGAGCAAGATGCGATTGTTTCATTCGATGAGGTGGTTTCAACAGACGAAGACCGTAAATGGCTGAAATCCTTCTATCCAGCCCTGATGGAAAATGGCCAGACATTGGGCAAAACATGGGGCATCCCGTTCCAGCGTTCGACCATTGTCATGTATTACAACAAGGATGCCTATCGCGCTGCTGGCCTGGATCCTGAAACACCGCCCGCTACATGGGATGAGTTGGTTTCTGCCGGCAAGAAACTGACTAAAAAGGATGGCTCTCAGTGGGGTCTTATGATTCCGTCAACCGGGTATCCCTACTGGATGTTTGGTGCGCTGACAAAGCAGAACGGTCAGGTTCTGATGAATGCAGATGGCAACGAAACCTATTTCAGCAATCCTAAAGTCGTTGAAGCCCTTTCATTCTGGAAAGACCTGTCTGTAAAGCATCAGGTTATGCCGAAAGGCGTAATCGAGTGGGGAACCCTGCGCCAGAATTTCCTGGAAGGCAGGACGGCCATGATGTGGCATTCCACAGGCAACCTCACAACGGTTAAGAAAAATGCCAAATTTGATTTCGGTGTTGCAATGCTGCCAGGGAATGCGAGCCGCGGCACGCCGACAGGTGGCGGCAATTTTTATATCTTCAAAAATTCCAGTGATGAAGAAAAGCAGGCTTCTCTCAAGCTGATCAAATTTATGACAAGCCCTGAAAATGCGGCGAAATGGTCCATGGAAACCGGTTATATCGGCGTGAGTCCTGCGGCCTATGACACTAAGAAGCTGCAGTCGTATGCAACAGACTTTCCGCCAGCAGCCGTGGCACGGGATCAGTTGAAATATGCAACAGCAGAATTGTCTACTTACCAGACAGGCCGTGTCCGGAAGCTTCTGGATGATGCCCTGCAATCTGTCATCGCAGGCGGTAAAGCCCCCGCAGATGCACTGGGCGATGCGCAGGGCCGTGCAGAAAAACTGCTGAAGCCTTACAAGTAAGAAGACGAAGTGTGAGGGCGCAGGCGTCTCCCGCGCCCTCATCATCAGGGAGAGTATATGAATATCATGGGCAACAGACATATTATTGGGTGGCTGCTGATATCACCGGCGGCCATTTTGTTGGTGACATTCACCCATTACCCGGCAGTAACAACGTTTTTTGCCAGCCTCTTCAGTCGTGGTAATCCTGTTCGGCCGGCACAGTTTGTCGGAGCGGATCAATATTTGGCTTTGCTGGATGATCCAGTTTTCTGGACGGTCCTCAAAAACAATCTCTTTTATGCTGTTGGCACCATTCCCGCATCCATCGCTCTGGCAATCGGTATGGCATTGCTAGTGGATCGCGCCCTGCCAGGACGTGGGTTTTTACGTCTCGCCTATTTTACACCAACAATTCTTCCCATGATTGCAGTTGCCAATATCTGGCTGTTTTTCTACACGCCCGAGATTGGTTTGCTGGACAGGCTCCTCGGGCCTTTGGGTATAGACACGCCTAACTGGCTGGGGGATCCGGCAACGGCATTGCCATCCCTTATTTTCATCACCATCTGGAAAGAAGCCGGTTTTTTTATGATCTTCTATCTGGCCGCGCTGCAAGCGCAATCGCCGGAACTGAAGGAGGCTGCCAAGCTGGAGGGGGCTAGTGCTTTCACTTTTTTCCGTCGCATCACTTTTCCGCTGCTCATGCCAACAACCTTGTTTGTTCTCATTAATGCCGTCCTGAATTCGTTCAAGCTGGTAGACCATATCTTCATTCTGACAAAGGGTGGACCTGATAATGCCAGCAGCCTGATCCTATATTATATTTACGAATCCGCCTTTTCGTTTTTTGATACGCCTTATGCTTCTGCGCTGACCATTGTATTGCTGTTGTTCCTTGGCATTCTTGCCTTGATCCAGTTTGGTGTGCTTGAAAGAAAGATCCATTACAGATGAACGCCGAACTAATGACCCGTCTTCGTAATGCTGTAACAGTGACAGCGGCCTGGCTGCTGGCTCTTTTGTGGATCTCCCCGCTTTTGTTCGCTTTTTGGGCGGCTTTTCATTTGCCGGAAGATGCCATTCACTTTGATCTGACAGCCCCGCTTACTTTCAGCAACTTTGTGGAAGCTTGGAATCAGGCACCATTTCCACGGTACATGCTGAATACATTTATATTGGTCAGCGGTTTGCTTGTAGCTCAGATGGTCCTGGCAACCTTGGCGGCCTATGCCTTTGCCCGGTTTAACTTTGCCGGGGGCGGCATTGCCTTCGCGCTGATCCTCGTTCAGTTGATGATCACACCGGAAATTCTCATTGTTGAAAATTATGCGACGATTGCCGGAATGCGACTGGCTGACAGTCTCACAGGGATCGGTCTTCCCTATGCAGCCTCCGCCTTTGGAATTTTCCTGCTGCGGCAAACGTTCAAATCGATACCGCGGGAGCTGGATGATGCTGCCAGAATGGAAGGATGCAGCACATTAGGAATTTTATGGCGGGTTTATGTGCCGCTGGCTGTCCCGACTTATCTTGCCTACGGATTGGTCTCGATCAGCCATCACTGGAATAATTTTCTCTGGCCGCTTGTGGTGTCCAATTCTGTGGAAACACGGCCACTTACCGTTGGACTGGCTATTTTTGGAGCGCCGGAATCAGGTGTGGACTGGTCAATAGTCTCTGCTGCGACACTGATGTCTGTTGCCCCATTGCTGATTGCTTTCCTCCTTTTCCAGCGCCAGTTTATCCGTTCTTTTATGGCATCGGGGATCAAGTAGCGGGAAAAGATGAAAAGTTGAATTGTTTTGCTTCCATACATCGAAACATTAACCTCTCAGCAAGATTTTTTCTCTATCAGCATTGAAGGAGGGAGGCGGACAAGACATACTGTCCGCCTGGACAAACCGGCGGGAACGCCGTGAGAAGGGTGTGGGCTGACAGCAATGGTATTTGGCGAGTTCTTATTGTTCTTCTGCCTGTTTCTGTCTTTTGTCTACATTGTGTTCCAAAGACAAAAATTTCTTCGTTTCGGGATTGGGCATGGTTTTCTGTGCATTGGCCTCGGGCTGGTCAGTGTAACGTCATTTGTCGACTTTCTGGTCATTGGCCCCAATTACGTCCTGCCTTTTGGTATTCTGGACAGAAAAATTATCGAAATCTGGCGCATTTACGGGTATTTGCCAGGCTTGTTCTCGATCACGGTTGGGATTTGTATGTTCCTGCCGGCCGTCGTCGATCTGAATGAAGAAGTTGGCAGCCGGGAAGCAACACAGAGGAAGCTACTGGCGCAGACGGCGGATTTGCAAATCGCGAAATCGCGGGCGGAAAAGGCAGAAAAGGTTTTGGTCGAGGCGCTTGAATCCATTTCCGACGCTTTTATCATTTTCGATATCGATGATCGCGTCGTTGCCTTTAATAGCCAGTATAAAGCTTTGTTTTCCTCCGTTTCCGATATTCTGGAACCCGGGGTTACCTTCGAAGAACTCATTCGGCATCAAGCCACCAAGTCCACTTTCTTTACTGATTTAGAAGAGGCGGAAGCCTGGATACAGCAGCGGCTGGATGAACACCGAAATCCTGGCCAACCCAAAGAACAGCTTTTCGATGGGGGCCGCATTTATCGGCTTTCAGAATTTCGAACAGTCTCGGGAGGGACTGTGGCACTCAGAACTGATATTACCGAACTTCGGGAAAGGGAAAGCGCTCTTCAACAGCTGAATGAAAGGTTTGAGGAAGCCCAGTCGGTTGCCCATATTGGCAACTGGATCCACGATTTCAACGACAAGATCTATGACTGGTCTTCTGAAACATCCCGAATTTTGGGATATGAACCTGGTGCCGTGGAAATTGGACGGAAAGCTTATCTGGATCGCGTTCATCCTGATGATATGGAGCGAATGCAATCTGTGGTTCGGTGGGCGACAGAAAACGGGGATGACTATCAGGTTGAATATCGTTTGGTACAGCCAGACGGTAATATTGTTCACGTCCGGGAAATCGGTCGTATCCAGCATGACAGCGCAGGGGCCCCTGTTTTTGTAGGCGGGACACTACAAGATATCACGCAAGAGCATTTGGCAGAGCTGGAATTGATCGATGCCAAGATGCGTGCGGAAGAAGGAACAAAAGCAAAATCGATGTTCCTGGCGAATATGAGCCATGAGCTGAGAACGCCGCTAAATGCGATTATTGGCTTTGCTGAGGTGATCTCCAAAGAGATATTCGGTCCCGTAGAAAACGCAAAATACAAGGAATATTCGGGGAATATTTTATCCTCCGGTCAGCATCTTCTGTCGCTGATCAATGACATTCTTGATTTCTCCCGCCTCGAAGCAGGGGAGCAGGATTTGCGAGAAGAAGAGACCAGCCTGCAAGAAATCATCGACTGGACGGCCGTCATGCTCAAACCCAAGGCCCAGGAGAAGTCTATTGCTTTGGATATTGTGGGCAAGACAGATTACCGGCTTGTTGCAGACGAGAGAAAATTGAAACAGGTTCTGATCAATCTGGTGAATAATGCAATCAAATTTACGCCCCGGGAGGGGGAGGTAAAGATTTATGTTGATCGCAAGTCTGACAACTATATGAGTATTTTCGTAGAAGATAACGGTCATGGCATTGGAGAATCAGAGATCAACAACGTCATGCGACCCTTTAGGAGAACCTCCTATTCCGTCTCCAGCTCAATCGAAGGAACAGGCCTTGGGCTGCCGCTCTCCAAGTCAATTGTCGAGTTGCATGACGGGGAATTGAAAATACAAAGCAAGGAAAAGGACGGAACCGTTGTTGAGGTTCGACTGCCAAGTAAGCGCTTTGTCACTTGAATTTTGGGTTTGAAGCCAAAAAAATCTTGATTTTGAAATTGAATAAGCGCAAGAGTGCCTTCGACGTTTAAGCGCACGTGCCACGACGCGTTCCCCGGGGTTGAGGGTAGTACGGGCAACGACGCAAATGTCCTTTTTTGGTTTGCTGGTATAGTCTGGCAGGATTGATTGAGGGGTTTGCTGACATGGTCCGACAGTCACAAACAGATAGAGTTGAAACATCACCTGCTGAAGCCTTCGTAGAAGGCCGGGTATCGCCCCTTGGGCTGCGCCACTATTCAGCAGAGAATAAGGCTGTTTTGTCTGAAGACAGTAATGATGCTGTCCATCTCCTGTATCCTCATATTCTTAAGCGAAAAGCAGATCGCTTCGTTCAGGGCTTTAGAGGCAACAGTCTTTATGCGCTTAAATCCAATCCTCATCCTGCTGTTCTGAAAGTGCTATGGGAGCAGGGCATTCGAAAGTTTGAAGTCGCGTCCCTGCGTGAAGTCGAGTATGCTCTCAAGCTCTATCCAGATGCGGATCTGTATTTTATGCACCCGATTAAAAGCCGTCAGGCGATCCGCCGGGCTTATGCGCTTGGCGTTCGGAACTTTGCTTTTGACGGGCTGGACGAACTCAAGAAAATCGAAATAGAAACAGACCATGCACAGGATCTGAGCCTCTTTCTGCGCATTCAGGTGGATCAACGGGAAGCGGCCCATCCTTTAAGCGACAAATTTGGCGCCTCCTTGCAGGAAGCACCTCTTTTGTTGCAGCGGGCGAAAAGAAGCAGCTGTAAGCTCGGCCTCACTTTTCATGTCGGGTCGCAATGCATGGATCCTTTGGCATATTCTGTTGCGATCCGGGATATGTCGGAGATGTTGAAACAGACTGAGATTGCCATCGATATGATCGATATTGGCGGTGGATTTCCTGTTCCATATCCTGGTATGTCGCCTCGTGATTTGAGTGAGTATTTTGAGGTCATTCATGCTGCAATCGACGAATGCGGATTGCAGGATCTGGTGCTTTTTTGTGAACCGGGTCGGGCTTTGGTTGCAGAGGCGGGCGCCGTTGCGGTCCGGGTCGAACTCCGCAAGGGCAAGATGCTCTATCTGAATGACGGAACCTATGGTTCGTTGTTTGATGCAGGGGTCTCTTCCTGGCCTTATCCGTTGGCGCTAATGGCGGCAGATGGAAGCCCTAAAGCAGGGGCGACAACATCTTTCAAGTTTTATGGACCGACCTGCGATAGTCTGGATGTGATGGAGGGGCCTTTTGAGCTCGACAGTAACCTGTGCGAAGGGGACTGGATTATTTTTAAGCATCTGGGAGCCTACGGCTACGCCATGCAAACCAGATTTAACGGATTTTATTCCGAGACAACCGTTTCTGTGGGCAAAGAGGTCAGGACACCAAAATGAAGACGGCTGAGACTGAAATGAACAAAACAGACCTTCTATCAACACCAATTGAGCATATTGATATCAAGTCATTTGATGCCCGCCCGATTGTCGAAGCCATGGGCAAGATGTCTTTTACATCCCGTGATCTTGCAAGGGCGACCGACATCTTTAACAAAGCCGTGGAAGATCCTGATTGCGCCGTGATCCTGACATTGGCGGGATCGACATCAGCAGGGGGATGCCTGCATGTTTACCGCGATATGGTAGAAGCGGGCATGATAGATGCTATTGTCTCCACCGGCGCTTCCATTGTTGATATGGATTTCTTTGAAGCCTTGGGATTTAAACACTATCAGGGCGATCCGTTTATGGATGATGCCAAGCTTCGTGATCTGTATATCGATCGCATTTATGACACCTATATTGACGAAACAGAGCTTCAGGCGTGTGACGAGGCGACGAAAGTCATTGCCGACAGCCTGGAGCGGCGACCTTATTCATCGCGCGAATTTATCTGGGAAATGGGACGGTGGCTGAAGAAAAATGCTGCCAAGAAAGGCTCCTTGATTGAGACTTGCTTTGACCATCATGTCCCGATTTTTGTACCTGCTTTTTCTGATTGCTCCGCAGGATTTGGTTTGGTGAAGCATCAGGTGGAAAATCCCGGTAATTATCTGACGATTGACAGTGTTGCTGATTTTCGGGAATTGACAGAAATCAAGATCAAGGCAGGAACCAGCGGCTTGTTGATGGTTGGCGGAGGTGTTCCAAAGAATTTTGTGCAGGATACGGTTGTCTGCGCGGAAATTCTGGGTAAAGAAGTGGAGATGCATAAATATGCGATCCAGATCACTGTGGCTGATGTTCGTGACGGTGCCTGTTCTTCGTCGACACTGAAAGAAGCCTCCAGCTGGGGCAAAGTGGATACGGCCTGGGAGCAGATGGTTTATGCGGAAGCAACTTCCGTTATCCCGCTTTTGGCATCAGCTGCCTATCACCGGGGTGGCTGGCAAAACCGCCCACGTCGTAATTTTGCTTCTCTCTTCGATACATGACCTTTGTCAGATGAAGTTTTCAGATCTTGATATCACGGCGCCCGAGGAGGGATTTCTGGGAATACCGGAAAATGACGCGGCTTCACTGGAAAAAGCAAAAGCTGTCATCATTCCTTTTGGTCTGGAAGCATCTGTCAGCTATGGCGGTGGTACGGCGCGCGGGCCCGCTGCAATGTTGGCAGCCAGTCATCAAGTCGAGCTGTTTGATGAAGAATTCTGGAGCGAGACATTTCGGCATTACGGGATCGCGACACTGGCAAATGACCCAGTAGATGGATCGGATATCCCTGCTGCTCTGGATGTGTTGGAGAAGAAAACGGCAGCGGTTTTAGCGGCCGGAAAATTTCCGCTGGTTTTCGGCGGTGAACATAGCATTACGCCAGGCGCCATTCGTCCTTTTTTGAAAAATTATGAGGATCTGATTATTCTTCATTTTGATGCTCATGCTGATTTACGGGATGAGTATGAAGGGGAGCATTTCTCCCATGCGGCCGCTATTCGGCGAGTATTGGATCACCCGACCGTACCCATTGTCTCCGTCGGGATCCGCAACATTTCAGCTGAAGAAATTCCCTTTCTCGAAGAAAATAAAGATCGAATGACCGTTCACTGGGGGAAAGATCGCAGAAACTGGAAAGTCGAGGATATTATCAAGCCTTTGCAAGGACGCTCCGTATATCTGACATTTGATTTAGACGGATTTGACAGCTCCCTGATGCCGGCAACAGGGACGCCGGAACCCGGCGGTTTCTTTTGGGAGGATGCGATGGATATCATCAAAGCCGCGGCGAAAGCCAGCACCATTGTCGGGGCAGATATCAACGAGCTTGCTCCGATCGAAGGCTTGAACGCGCCAGACTTTCTGGCTGCCAAGCTCGCCTATAAAATCCTTAATCACACCCTTGGCTGATCGCAAGATATTCCAGATGTGAAGGCAATCACAGATTTTGGCGTGATCGTTCAATTCAAACAATATTGAGGACGCTATCTTCTTTGTAACTGAAGGAGAAAAGCCATGCGTCTAACCCTCAATAAAATGTCTGTCAGTGTGCCGAATGACTGGCGGGAACACCGCCTTCTCTGGGTTTTGAGAGATCATTTCAAGCTTATCGGGCCAAAATACGGATGTGGTATTGGTGAATGTGGTGCCTGCAGCATCCATGTGGACGGTGAGGTTCAGCGTTCGTGCTCCTTGACACTGGAGGATGTGGAGGGGGCAGAGGTTACCACGCTTGAAGGCCTGAGGATATCCGAAGACCAACTACATCCAGTACAAGAAGCCTGGATTGCCGAGAATGTTCCTCAATGCGGATATTGCCAAAACGGTCAGATCATGACGGCGGCTGCCTTGCTGTCGGCCTCAAACGATGCGAAGGCGAGTGAAATTGAGGCCGTGATGGACACGGTTCGGTGCCGCTGCGGAACGCAAGCGCGTATCAAAAAAGCGATCGCTCGGGCAAGGGAGGCGATGAAAACATCATGACCTTAGCTGAGAAAGTAACCCTCAATCGCCGCTCACTTCTTAAATCAATGGGTTGGACCTCTATAGGGTTGACGGCATTGGCAACCGGCTGCAGCCTTCCACCGCTCCCTTATAGAGGAGAGCCCACATCAGAAGATGCTTCCCTGTGGTTGAGTTTGCGTCCCGAAGGGGTCGTTGAAATTGTCAGTCCGCGTGCTGAAATTGGCCAGGGCATTTCTACCGCTCTGAAACAGATCGTTGCGGAAGAGTTGTCCCTCTCGCCAGATCAGGTTGTCTATCTTGAACCTCGTTCTGATCGACTTCCGGATGTGCGGGCGACCGTGGGATCTGAATCCATGATGTTTTTTGGGCCTCTTATCGCGCGAGCATCTGCGGCGTTGGCAGAGGAGTTGCAAACCCGTGCAGCCAAGGCTTACGGCGTTCAAGCCGGAGGTTTTCGTCTTGAAAAGGGGAGACTGGTGTCAATTGGCGGTGCGACTCACGCACTGCCGCCATTGCTTGATCCACCTCTTTTATTGACATCAAAGGCTGTGGAGAATGCGCGGCCGAGAAGCTTTAAGACCAGCGAGAAATACAATCATATCGGACAAGGAAGCCCTCATCATAAAATCGGCGCCCTGGTAAGCGGAAATGAACCTCTTTTTACGGACGATGTGACACTCCCGGATATGCTATATGCGCGCCTGATTACCGCGCCCTTTTTAAAAGGAAAGCTAACGGCTTTGGATACCGAAAAAACTATGGCCGTTCCGGGAGTCGTTGAGATCTTTCAATCTGAAGATTTGAATGCCGTGATCGCAGACTCGCGTAATAGTCTTGATCAAGCATTTGAGAGTTTGAATGCGCAATTTGTCTCTCAACCTGTTCAGCAAACAGAAATGGATCAGAAGCTGGATGTTTCCGAACTTCCTGTAGCTGGGGATATGGAGCATGTTCTGCTTTCAGGCGATATAGATGACAGGACTGATTTTGACATTGATCTGACGCTGTCCGTTGGATTGGCTGCCCATGCTGCGATGGAGCCACGTACGGCCATCGCGCGGTTTACTGAGGATAGTATGTTGGAGGTCTGGACCGGAACGCAGGATGTCACGCTGACTCGCAAAGCCATCACAGAAACTCTAGAGTTGGATGATGATGACATGGTCATTCATGGCATGCGTGTTGGCGGCGGATTTGGCGGCAAGGTCTATAGTGGTATTGAAGAAGCGGCAGCGCGCCTGGCGAAACAGGTTGGCAAGCCGGTTAAATTGCAATGGACCCGCGAAGATGAATTTACCCGAAGTTATCACCGTCCACCCTCAAAGCACAGAATGCGGGCCCGCCTGAACGCTGAGGGGCTTGTTGAAAACTGGTGGCATGCCTTTCGCTCCGGCCATGTTATTTTCAGCTCCGCTTATATGCCAGAATGGATACAGGAGGCGACCAGTTTTATCGCCGATAAAGGTGTTGCGAGAGGAGCTCTCCCGCCGTACCAAATTGCGGAGAAAATGGTCGAGTTTGAAGATGTGCGCATCGCTGTGGATACCGGGCCCTGGCGAGGATTAGGGGCTGCTCCCAATTGTTGGGCGATCGAAACAGCGATGGATGCTCTGGCCAAAGAAGCGGGAGAGGATCCGCTGTCTTTTAGACTCAATCATTTGAAAACTGAAAACCCGAGGCTAAAGACGGTCCTGGAAGAGGTGGCCCGCATTTCGAACTGGCGAGCGTTAAAAAAACAGGAGAATATGGCTTATGGTATTGCATGTGGTATCTACAAGGACATGTCCTATTCCGCGAGCGTTGCCGAAGTCGAGAGAAAGGAGGATGGGAGCTGGAAAGTGCGAAAAATATGGTCTGCCCATGATTGCGGATTTGTTGTCAATCCGGACTTGGTGAAAGCACAGATTGAAGGAAATTTGATGTGGGGAATCGGAAGTGTATTCCATGAGGCCCTGACGATTGAGGAAAATGGGCTGTCTGCCCGAAATTTTGACAGCTATGGCTGGGCTTCTTATCAGGATGTTCCGGATATCGAAATCTCGTTGGTCGGCGAACAATATTCGCCAACGGGAGCAGGAGAGACAGCCATTGTATCTTCTATGGGGGCGATTACGAATGCCATCTCGGCATTATCCGGCAAGCATATTCATGAATTGCCGGTCCGATAAGGAGGGGGATTGCAATGATGCAGGGAGATTTTAGCAGTGGTGTCCTGGTGCAGCTTATTCAGGCATCTTTCAAGCGTCAGGGCATCCTGGAAACTGTTTTGCCAGAGGAAGAAAATTCGGACCCACTGTCCCCGCGCGTCGGGCTTTCTTTCAAGCGGTCATTGCTGGAGAAAGCGTTTTCTCACTATGGATACGAACCCATACTTCAGGCAGGACTTGATATCAGGTCGATGCAGGATAGTCCGCTGGGCTACGCATTACTAAGGGCAAAAACCGTTGAGGATCTACTGAGCCGGTTTTTTCGGCTTGAAAAATATTTCCATTCAAAACATAGACTTGCCGTCCGGGAAAGTGGTGAAAATTATGTATCTTTACGGCATATCTCAACAACAGCGGATCCACCGCAAATATACGAGGACTTGATCATTGCCGGGCTTATTACAGGTATACTCAGCCTGTTTGGTTGCCGGGATATTGGTCTTGAATGTCAAGGAGTGACCCTGGTAGCAGGCGGCACCGTGGAAGAGAGTGCGGCACTTGGCGGTGATTGTTCAGAATTTACCATACGCTGGTCGGACATACATCATGTGCCGGGGCCTGCCTATGATGGGAAGCGGTATTTCCTCAATAGTCTGACTGCTGCTGGAAGTGGTTATATTTCGCGGAAAACTGGATGCCTTATTGCGTCCGACCCTGTTCGAAACTGGAGTCTCTCGGAGATTGCTCAGGAATGTGGCCTGTCAACGAGAACATTGCAGCGCCGCTTGAAGGAAGAGGGAAGCAGTTTTTCCAAATGCGTCATGGCGGCGCGCTGTCAATGTGCAGTTTACTACATGACAGAGGCAATTGAAAATCTTGCGGCTGTAGGGTTTTTGGCGGGATTCAGCGATGCGGCCCACTTTTCCCGGGAATTTCGCAAGACGATGGGGCTACTGCCGTCCGATTTTCGGGTCAGTATTAAAGCGCCGTGATAAGTCTTTTCCTCAAAGGATGCCATAATTTTTCCTTAATATAACCTTCTTACCGGTAAAGAACGAACGCAATTCTAGATCAGTCTCTATCCTGTCAATCAAGCGGGGTAGAAAGATGAAAAAGGTCACATTAACACCAGAAGACGTGATTAATCCGGGAAGCCTGTTCCTTTTTCTGCGGGCACATTTCTTCGGAATGAACGGTCTGATCCGCGCTTTGTTGGTGTTGAATGTCATTGGCTTGGTTGGTATTTGGGCGACCAATTCCGATGCAACTGAAAACCGGGCTGAACTTCTACTGGTTCCCATGGGCGCCGATACAGGTGAAACAGAAGCCTCTGTTAAGCCTGAACAGGCCCCCATTCTGTCGACCCGAATCAACAGTCGAGTGACTGGCCACATTGTCCGCACAACCGTTATTCAGACATTCTCCAATCCGACGCAAAACTGGATGGAGGGCATGTATTACTTTCCGCTTCCCGATGATGCCTCTGTTGACCGAATGACATTGAAAATCGGCGAGAGGGTCATTTCTTCAGAAATTCAGGAAAAGTCCCAGGCGGTTAAAACTTATACGAAGGCTGCCGCTGCCGGCAAAGTGAGTGCGCTGCTTACGCAATATCGGCCTAACATGTTTTCGACACGGGTTGCCAATATGGAGCCTGGCGGCACGCTTGATGTGGAAATTTCTTTTCAGAGTGTTGCCGCTCAAAACGGAACCAATTTCTCCTGGCGGATGCCGCAAGCTATCACTCCCCGTTTTGATCCGACCGCCGCAGGACTGCGTCATCAGGTTCGTGCGGAAGGGGTGGATATTGCCGGCCCTGCAGACGAAGAGAATTCAGGAAGCAATCTTCCTCAGCTAGAGGATTACAGCGACGAGGGCGGTCGGAATGTCACAAGTTTTGATATTGTGATGCGGCGTGCAGATCAGCTTTCGGCTCTGAAAAGTCCGTCTCATCAAATCAGAACGACAGATCTTGAAGGCGGTGACCTGCGGATTGAATTGGCAAAGGGTGGTTTGCCGGCAGATCGGGACTTCGTTTTGAGTTGGACCTTCGCGCAAGGTGCGGCCATGAAGCCAATACTGTTTCAGGAAACTGTAGGTGATGCCACTTATACATTGGGGTTTGTTCTACCGCCTGTTCGATCAGAAGAACAACCAGTGAAACCGCGGGACGTTACTTTCGTAGTGGATGTATCGGGCTCGATGCATGGAACATCCCTGGAGCAGGCGAAAGAAGCCTTGGAAACTGCCCTGGATCTCCTGACAGATCAGGACCGGTTTGAAATTATTGTTTTCAATGATGCCTATTTCAGATTGTTCGAAAAAAGCCTGCCCGCAAATCCAGAGAATATTGTCCTGGCACGGAAGTTCATTGCGAGGCTCTCGGCTGACAATGGCACGAACATGTATCCGGCCCTTAAAAGCGCTCTTTCGGACCCATCCTTTGACGGATATCAAAAACAGATCCTGTTTCTGACGGACGGTGCCGTGAGCAATGAAGCAGAGATGTTTGAACTGGTTTCTGAAACGCTGGGTGATGCCCGCCTTTTTACCGTTGGGGTTGGAAGTGCACCTAACGGCTGGTTTATGCGCAAGGCCGCCGAGTTCGGGAAAGGCGTTCATATCCAGATTTCGGATATCGGTACCGCCCGTAGCGAACTGGAAGCCTTGTTTCGTGATATGGCCAATCCAACGGCGCGGAATATCAATATCCAGTTGAGCCCGGGGGCAGATATCTATCCTAAGATATTTCCGGATCTTTATGGTGAGCGCCCGTTGATTTTTGCGGCACGCGAGGAGATCCTATCTGAAGAGGGTACTCTCACCGCAGAAACAGCAAAGGATGAGCCGCTTACCTTCCCTCTTTCTGGCGAAAAAAAACAGACAGGGCAAGAGATAGCGAAGCTCTGGGCCTCCAAGAAGGTCGAAGGTCTCATGGATGCGAGAGCCCGCGGAATGGATGGGGATATCGTCCGGACCGCTGTTCTGGATGTCGCTCTGACACATCAGATCATGAGCCCCTATACCAGCTTTGTTGCGGTTGATAAAACCCCTGTACGGGTTAAAGAAGATTTCCTTCAAAAAATGAAGGTAAGCGGAAACATGCCTGCTGGAACATCCTGGAAGAAAATACATGGCCCGAAAACAGCGACAGCGATGGAGCTCTATGCTTTAACGGGCATGGCGGCCTTGCTTCTATCCATGCTTCTTCTTTTCCGGGCCTGGAGAAAAGAGGCACGCCTATGAGGCGGGTCCTGACAGCATGCACCTTCCTGTTTTTATTCTTGGTCGCCCTCTGGCAATTGGGACAGGCGGGATTGCTAGCCGCGAAAGCCTGGGCCGCCCCGATCCTTATTGAGCAGGCCTGGAACAATCAACTTATCACGGGTGAACAACATAAACCCTGGCCATGGGCCGACAGTGCCCCTGTGGCCCGAATGGTGTTCCCTGGTCATGATGTTACGCGTTACGTTCTGGATGGCGATAACATGCGTAATTTGGCCTTTGGGCCGGTGATACAAAGAGAGGGTGATGCGACTTTCCTGTTTGGTCATCGGGATACTCATTTTGCGTTCCTCGATCAGTTGGAGGCATCGGACCGACTTCAACTTCGTTTGAGAGGAGAGGAAGAAAAGCTTTGGAAAATTGACCGGTTGGATATTGTCTCTGAGAAGGATCTTTATATTCGCGGCGACGCGCCGGGTGAGGCGCTTTATATCATTACTTGTTACCCCTTTGGTCAATTGAACCCGGATACGGACCAGAGATATATTGTCTCGCTAACACCGGTGATTGGAAAACCAAAAAATATATAAAAACTGAAATAATCAGTGCAAATCATCTCCAAATAGGTGTATAAAATATATCCTTATACATATAGGGTTGTGAATATACTATTTTGTCAGTTTGGATTTTCTTGCGCCGGTTATGTATTCTATTCGCTGTTTTTCAAGGCCGGTATTGTGCCTGATCATAAGTGTATTCTGGTCTTTTTCTGTCAATGCAAATGGCGGAGAAAAAGGACCTGTCGAGCTCATTGCCTTGATCCAAAAATCAGCCCCCAAATATCTTTTAGAAGCGGGACAGAAGAACGGCATTTGTGGTGATTTCTATTCTCGCTTGGCGCCGCGCCTGGCTTTTCATCAAATAAACCTTCGAATAAATACCCATTACACACCGATCAAGCGCATTCTGGCAACACTGAAGGAAGGCAATAATGCTGTGTATTGCGGTGCCTCGAGAGATGAAGAGCGCGAGAGAATTTATAGCTTCTCGCGGGAGCCACTGTACAAGGTTTCAAATATTCTCGTGACGAGCAAAAACAACCGGCATAATCCGTCCTCACTGAAGGCCCTTAAACAATCTGGGGCGTCAGTAGGCACTTATTTTGGGACCGGCTCCTCCCATTTTTTGAAAAAGGCAGGGATCCGGCGGCTCCACGAGCGTTTTGACTCTGTCGAAGATGGGCTCCGCAGTGTTGCCGCTGGAGAGATAGACTATTTTTTCTATCACGATCTTGGTTTGTTATATTCTTTGTCAAACTCGGTTCTGGCCCTGCGGCCTGTCCCCACTCTGTTTAGATCTTACGAGCATTGGATGATCTATAGTGCAAAAATGCCAGCCTCTGTTCAGAAAATTGTTGATGAGGAGGTATCCAAGATGGTTAAAGCAGGTATTATCTCAGATATTAGAAAACAATATGAACCAAGTGTGAACTGAACGCTTTTTTAAGAGCTTGCGGACATAATTTGGTACACATAGCCTCACAATAACCGTGATTTGTCACGTGTTTGACATGGTGACTGGCTACCTAAGAGAAACTGTCAGTCCAAGGCAACCAATTCGATTGTTTTTCCGTATGTGAGCATAGTGTGAATTTATTTCAAATATTGATCCTGGCGATTGTACAAGGAATTACAGAATTCTTGCCGATTTCCTCCAGCGGGCATTTGGCGCTTGTCCCGTTTTTGACAGGCTGGCCTGACCAGGGCCTGATGCTGGACGTCGCTACGCATGTGGGAACCCTGTTTGCTGTTCTTTTGTATTTCCGCAATGATTTGATCATGATCGTGAAGGGGGTTTTCCTCTACAAGAAAACCGATGAGGCTCGGGATGCCCGGCATCTCTGTGTTCATTTGGTTATTGGATCCATACCGGCTGTTCTGGCAGGAGCGCTTCTCTTTTATGTTGCCAAGATAGATTTACGCTCTGTCCTGATGATTGCCGTTATGACTTTGTTTTTTGGCGCTATTCTCGGTGCCGCCGATTTGATGTTTAAGGGTAGCAAGCCTATGCGGGCGATGACGAGATGGGATGCGCTCTTTATCGGTATTTTCCAAATCTTTGCGCTTTTTCCTGGCACCAGCCGGTCAGGAGTGACGATGACAGCAGCCTTGTTGAGAGGATTTGATAGGGAGGATGCTGCGCGATTTTCCATGCTTCTCTCCATTCCTGTTATTGCGGGGGCTGGCCTTGTTACAACGATCAGGATGATTGGAGAGGAACAATTCGAGTTGGGCATTGATGCTTTGCTGGCCGGACTGGTCTCCTTTGGAGTCGCCTATTTGGCGATTGATATTTTGATGAAATGGATTAACCGGATCGGGTTTATGCCATTTGTCTGGTATCGGTTGTTTCTCGGGTTCGTGTTGCTGGGACTCTATGCATACGGATAGAGGCAGACTGGCTTCTAGATGTTGAAAATACACGGCTTAACCCCATATCAGGTAGATAACACAATCCTCAGGGGGCTTGATGAATTACAGATCTTCATTCCAGGGACGATTGGCATTTCCTTTCGCGGCGATGGCTGTTTTCTTGACGCCTCAGTTTTCGTCTGCTGCTGAAAAGCTCCAGATGGAACATTCTGTTTATCTTGGCGGGATTTATATGGGCGGTGTTCAAACTAATATTGAACAAAAAGACCGAACCTATCAGATCTTCAGCGAAGCCAAGACGAATAAAACCCTCGACTGGATGTTCAAATGGGCGGCAAAAGCCCAATCAAACGGCCAGATCAAGGATAACCAGCTGACGCCGAAACAGCATGTGCATCACAGTGTCTGGAATGACAAAACGCGCGGTGCCATTTTGAATTACTCACGCGACGGGTCTGTTAAGGCAGAGTTGATTGGCAAGCAATATACGAACCTTAAGAAATATACGCCTGTCGATCCCGCATCGACCAAAAACAGCCTTGATCCCATCAGTGTGGTCCTTGCGGTTGCTTTAAAAATGGAAAATGTCGGTGGCTGCAAGGGTGTTTATCCGGTTTATGATGGTCGTCGGCGGTATGATGTTCTTCTTGATGATGTTGGCGAGAAAGCGTTTAAGGCGTCTCGCTATTCGGTTTTTGCTGGAAACGCATCCGGCTGCCGGATTGATATAGATCCAAAAGGAGGCTTTAAGCGAAAAGCTGAAACCAACCTTCCTGCGGGTACAGAACTCGTTATCTGGTCTGCGGCTCCTGTTACTGAAGGCCGTATTGTCCCTGTCAGAATGCAGGTTGTTACAGATATCGGAACCATGGAGCTCCATCTGGAGCGGTATTCTGATGGCAAAGTGTCGCTTGCCAGTAAAACGGCAGACTGACATGTAAGCCTCACTAGGCATAAAATTTTCGATGTTTGACGGAGATTAACATGCAGTTGAGCAAGCATTTTACATTGGAGGAACTGACCAAAAGCAGTCTGGCTCTCCGGCTGGGAATTGATAACACACCCGGCCCGGCAGAGATAAGCTGCCTGAAGGATGTTGCAGAGAATATTCTGGAACCTGTGCGCGAGCGGTATGCTGTTTCCTTCACGCCCAATAGTGGCTATCGCTGCCTTGCCTTAAATCAAGCTCTCAAGTCCGGTGACAATTCCCAGCATATAAAAGGGCAGGCTGTTGATATCGAGATTTTAGGCGTCACCAATCTGGATTTAGCGCTATGGATCTTCGTAAATCTGGAATTTGATCAGCTTATTCTGGAATGCTACACGCCGGGCGAGGCCAATAGCGGTTGGGTGCACTGCTCTTACATACCAACGGGAGGCCGAAAACAAGTTCTCACCTTCTCCGGCGGTCAGTATCAAGAGGGACTGATTACTTGAAAGGCAGCTGTTGGGACGATTTAATGTCTTTGAGAATAATATTGGATTTGACATTGGCAATGCCGGGAAGCTTGAACAGGAAATCGTCCAGAAAACTGTTATAATCTCCGATATCTTTAGCAACAACCCGCAAGTGGTAGTCAGAGTCGCCGGTGGTCGCGTAACAATCCAGAACTTCAGATCGCCCCGAAATAGCACTGACAAATTCCTGAACTGTATTCTCCGCCTGCCGCGACAGGCTAACATGGATAATGGCAGAAAACCCGAAGCCTGCAACAACCCGATCCAGAACTGCCCCATATCCCTTAATTAATCCGATATCTTCCAGACTTTTGATGCGTCGCCAGCAGGATGATGGCGACACCCCGACGAGCGCGGCGAGTTGGGCATTGGTCAATCGAGCGTCTGCCTGAAGGTGATGAAGGATTTTACGATCTGTATCGTTTATCATATTAGTATCTATAGTTGGAATAATTAACCGATTTTGTACTATATGCGATTTATTTTTCCGAATATATGGGAAATTTCGGATTAAATTGAAAAGAGTTTCCACAGCCCTACTGCTACAATATCAGGATATCTGCATGAGTTGGAGAAACTGGATGTCATCCGAAAAAGCGGCCCCGTCAATTGAGCTAAAAGACTACGAATTATCGGATCGATATCAGCGCGAAGACGGGCGCGTGTTTCTGACCGGAACACAGGCACTGGTTCGTATTCCGCTGATGCAAAAGCTTCGGGATGAAAGAGCAGGGTTGAAGACAGCCGGATTTATCAGCGGATATCGAGGATCACCTCTCGCTGTTTTTGACCAGGAGCTTTGGAAAATCAAGGATCGACTTGATGCCCAATCCATTGAGTTTGTCCCGGCGGTCAATGAAGAGCTCGCCGCTACTGCCATTATGGGGTCACAACAAGTGGAGACGGATCCGCATAGAACAGTGGAAGGTGTTTTCGGCCTCTGGTACGGAAAAGGCCCCGGGGTTGACCGGGCTGGAGACGCCCTCAAGCATGGCAATGCTTACGGGTCTTCTCCCACTGGGGGGGTTCTGGTTGTGGCGGGTGACGATCATGGCGCTGTATCCTCTTCCATGCCTTTTCAGTCCGATGCTGCCTTTCTCTCCTTCTTTATGCCCATTCTCAACCCAGCCGATGTCTCGGAATATCTGACTTATGGTGAGTATGGATATGCGCTGTCACGGTATAGTGGCATGTGGGTGGGGTTCAAGGCGGCCACGGAAAGTGTTGAAAGCGGGATGAGTGTCCAGCTGGTGCCACCGCGTGTCTTTAATACACCGGATTTTACAGTGCCGCCCACGGGATTGCATTACCGATGGCCGGATTTTCCGGGCCCTCAAATTGAAGAACGTCTGGAATCCAAAAAGCATGCCGTCCTTGCTTTTGTAGAAGCCAATCCTATTGACCGTCATATCTACGAAATTCCAGACGCAACATACGGGATTGTAACAACGGGGAAAGCCCACCTGGATTTGATGGAGGCTCTTCGTCTTCTTGGTATTGACGAGGCAGAAGCCCGGAAAATAGGGATCGATATTTATAAAATCGGCCTGGTCTGGCCACTTGCAAAAAAATCCTCGCTGGAATTTGTGCGGGGTAAACAGGAAGTCCTTGTTGTCGAGGAAAAACGCGGCATTATTGAAAGCCAGTTCAAAGAATATTTCTATGATCTTCCTGGGTCCAAGCCCGATCGAATGGTGGGAAAGAATGACGAATTTGGCAATCGCCTGATCCCGTGGACAGGGGAATTGTCACCCCGGCAGCTTGCCCGGATTGTCGCTAAGCGGCTGGATCAGGTTTTTGACGACCTCAACCTTTCTGCGCGTGCGGCGGCGCTGGATACAGATAAGCCTGTCTCCCTTAGCGTTGAAGGAGTAACACGGACACCTTATTTTTGCTCCGGATGCCCCCATAACAGATCAACAAAGGTTCCTGAGGGATCGGAGGCGCTGGCCGGCATCGGCTGCCATTTTATGGTGAGCTGGATGGATCGGGACACGAGTCATCTTATCCAAATGGGCGGTGAAGGCGTAAATTGGATTGCCAAATCCCGCTTCAACGGAGAGAGGCATATTTTCCAGAATCTGGGGGATGGAACCTATTATCATTCCGGTATCCTGGCCATTCGCCAGGCCATCGCGACACAAACCAATATCACCTATAAAATCCTGTATAACGACGCGACGGCGATGACCGGCGGACAACCTTTCGATGGACCGGTCAGTGTTCAGGCGATTGCTCAATCGCTGCGCGCAGAAGGGGTTGAAAGGATTGCGCTTGTCTCAGATGCGATCGATAAATTTCGACCGTCAGATTTTCCAGCTGGCGTTAGCTTTAGTGATCGATCAGAGCTTGACGGAATTCAGCGGGAATTGCGTGAAATTCAGGGCGTTACGGTCCTCATTTACGAGCAGACATGCGCCACGGAAAAACGCCGCCGCCGCAAGCGCGGGCTCATGAAAGATGTACCGCGACAGGTTTATATCAATGAGGCCGTCTGTGAAGGATGCGGAGATTGTTCAGTTGCTTCCAACTGTCTTTCGGTTGAACCCGTCGAGACCGAATATGGCCGTAAGCGCAAAATCAACCAGAATGCCTGCAACAAGGACTTTTCATGCCTCGATGGATTTTGCCCAAGCTTCGTGACAATTGAAGGAGGTCAGAGGCGGAAACCATCAGGCGAAGGACGGCTTGATGAATATACGAAGGCCCTTCATTCTCTCACAGAACCTGAGTTGCCGGATTTGTCCCACCCTTATGATATTACCGTCACGGGGGTTGGAGGCACCGGTGTGATCACGGTTGGTCAGCTCATTACCATGGCCGCTCATCTGGAAACTAAAGGGGCGTCGGTTCTGGATTTTATGGGTTTTGCCCAGAAATTTGGACCTGTTATCAGTTATGTTAGGCTGGCTGAAACACCTGGTCATTTGAACCAGGTTCGTATCGATACCGCTCAGGCCGATGCCTTGATCGGCTGCGACCTGGTTGTAAGCACGTCTCCCAAAGCGTCTGCCACCTACCAGTCCGGCGTGACGAAAGGCGCTGTAAATCTCGCGGCTATGCCAACGGGTGACTTCACACTGAACAGAGATGCTGATCTAAAGCCGGAGCAACGCCTGAAAACACTGCAAGCTGTGTTTGGACAGAAAAATACTGAGGCGCTGGATGCCAATCGGGCGTCTGAAATTCTGATGGGCGACAGCGTTTTTGCCAATGTTTTGTTGCTGGGCTTCGCCTGGCAGCAAGGGCTTTTACCGGTCTCTAAAAATGCGTTGTTGCGTGCGATTGAACTTAACGGTGTTGCGATTGAGAAGAATATTCAGGCATTTGGCTGGGGGCGTATTCTTTTTGCACGGCCGGACAAAGCTGTCGATCTAGATGCCAGATATACAGCTCCCACCGAAGAGACAGTAAGTGCGGTCCTGGAGAAGCGTACAGGTTTTCTCGTTCAATATCAGGGAAACAGATGGGCGGTCAGATATCGGCAATCCGTTGAAAAAATGATGGCTGATGTTCCGAACATGAAAGGCCAGGAAACTCAATTTCTTCTTAAATACGCAAAAAATCTTTTTAAATTAATGAGCTACAAAGATGAGTATGAAGTGGCAAGGTTACACAGTAATGCTGGGTTTCTGAAAAAAATAGAAAAGGAATTTGAAGGAGACTACAAGCTCAATTTTCATTTGGCGCCACCGCTCATTTCAGGCGGGAAAGATGAGCGAGGGCACCCGCGAAAACGGCAATTTGGCCCGTGGATGCAATCCTCTTTTAGGTTTCTTGCCCGTATGAAATTTCTCCGGGGAACTGTGTTAGATCCGTTTGGTTACACAGCAGAGAGAAAGATGGAACGGGATTTGATAGACTGGTATTTAAGAAATACGAGCGATCTCATTCCTTATCTCTCAGTTGAGACTCTGGATCTGGCTCTCGAGATTATTGATATTCCTTCTGATATTCGAGGGTTCGGGCCTGTCAAAGACGCAGCCGTTCAGGAGGCGCAGGCAAAAATGACAACGTTGATGAGCCAGGTTTGCAAATAACGTCGAGGGCCGGTGAACGCTTGATATAAAATATGATGGTATTCAGAATATAATCTTCCTATATAGAAAGCGACCCGCATCAGATCAGTTGGGGATGTGGGAAAGATGGGGATAAATATGGCTGATCTATCCGTGCCCGCGTCAGCACCAGAACTGCGTCCGTTTCAGGATGAGAGCGCGCCGCCCAATAAGTTTCTGGATGAAGCGCTTGCAATAAATAAGCGCGAAGGACTTAAGCTTGCCGTTAAGGCTCGCTTGATTGCCCTGGGTATTGTCGCTGTTTTTATAGTCTATCTCATCCAGGATTTCTCAGTCATTTACTATGAATTTCTCATCTTTGCATTCATGCTGAACGGTTGGGCGCAGATGAAGGTTGGTAGGGTCGGTAAATCAAAGCTCGAGCTTTTACTGCTGTTTATCGATCTGGCGTTGATGACGATTATTCTAGTTGTGCCGAACCCATTTGCCGACGAGCCTTGGTCGATGGGAATGCAATATAAATTTGGTAATTTCCCTTACTTCTATATTTTGCTCGCAGGCGCTACGCTTGCCTATTCATGGCGGACGGTCTTTGCTGTCGCAACCTGGACAACCGGGCTTTGGACCATCGGTTATTTATGGGCAATCAGTCAGCCTGATACTATCCCGGAGGTTACGAAAGGGGTTCGAGATGTTTTGCAGGACTACCCGAATGTTCTGGAATTTCTTGACCCAGGACATATCCATATAGAATCCCGCATTCAGGAAGTCTTAGTTTTTGTGATTGTTGCTGGAATGTTAGCGCTGAATAGTTGGCGCTCTAAACGTTTACTAATCCGGCAGGCGGATGCGGCGCGTGAGAGAGCCAATCTGGCTCGCCATTTTGCTCCAACGATCGTTGATCATCTGGCGGGGCGAGACCAACCACTGGGTGAAGTGAGGTCTCAACCTGTTGTTGTCATGTTTGTCGACATCGTTGGTTTTACCAAGATGGCGGAACAGATCTCGCCTGAACGCGTGGTTTCTGTGTTGAGGGAGTTCCACTCCCGGATGGAAACGGCTGTTTTTGATCATCGCGGTACGCTGGACAAGTTTCTTGGAGACGGATTGATGGTCACTTTCGGGACACCGGATGCCTCACCTGAAGATGCGAAAAATGCAATGAATTGTGCGGTGGCTATGCAGCAGACTATGACAGACTGGAATGCGGTGCGTGTGCAGATGGGGCAACAACCTATTCGCCTCTCTGTTGGATTGCATTTTGGCGAGGTCATTCTGGGGGATATCGGCTCTGAGCGCCGCCTGGAATATGCCGTTCTTGGGGATGTGGTGAATGTGGCAAGCCGGCTAGAAGCGATGACCCGGGAAATGAATGCAAAAATCGTTGCCAGTGAAGCGGTGATTGATGCGGCTGGTGGGACTGTTATGGCCGAAGATTGCGGGTTTAAGGCGCGCGGCCCGCAAGACGTGCGGGGCCGCGAAGAGACGGTATCTGTTTGGGCCGTGGATCGACCCGCGGTCTGATTAGCCGAAATTCATATCGGCAACAAATGGATTGGTCTGACGTTCCTGACCAAATGTGGACATGTTGCCATGTCCTGGAACGAAAGCGATATCGTCTCCCAATGGCCAGAGCTTTTGGGTGATGGAGTTGATCAGATCTTCATGGTTGCCTCTAGGGAAATCGGTGCGCCCAATGGAGCCCTGAAACAGCACATCACCGACAATGGCAACTTTGTCTCCGCGGCTGACAAAGACAACATGGCCAGGCGTATGGCCGGGGCAGTGAATAACGTCCAGAGTTACATTACCGACGGTGACAGTATCGCCATCTTCAAGCCAGCGTTCGGGCGTAAAGGCGTGGCTTTCCGGAAACCCATAGCGGGCGCATTGTTCGGGGAGTTGATCGATCCAGAACTTATCGTCCTTGTGGGGCCCTTCAATGGGAACATTCAGCTTGTCTTTTAGTTCTTTGGTTCCGCCTGCATGATCAAGATGGCCATGGGTAATCAGAATTTTTTCGATCTCCACGCCCTGTTCTTTGACCACGTCCTGGATATGATCGAGATCACCACCTGGATCCACAACAGCGGCTTTCAGGGTTTCTTCACACCAGATCAGGCTGCAATTCTGGGCAAATGGCGTTACCGGAATGATGACTGCTTTCATGAGGCTCTCCGGTGCTGCGCAATCCGGTCCTTTTGATTTTTGGTTTCGGGTTTATATCAAAGTTCGGATTTATGCGCCAGCCTGATCAAGAAGCCACTGTCGCAAGTTCTGTAATTTAGGGTGCGGAGACCTTCGCTCATGGGAGACAAGCTGAAACGGGAATTTTGATCGCCTTGTGACATCGAATAGTTTTACCAGTCGACCTCTCGCAATATCATCAGCCACCAGAACCTCAATACCGATGGCAATCCCCAATCCCTCGATGGCCGCATGCAAGGCCATATTGGCGCTTTCAAAATTCATTCCGCGATTGGGATCGATATTTGTTACTCCGGCCTCAGAGCACCATCTTGGCCAATCGGTTGGACGCGGGCTTTCATGAAGCAGGTTGAAATGAACCAGATCGTCATAGGTGTGAATTTTGGCCGCCAATTCCGGACTGCAGACCGGATAGGTATCGACATTCAGCAGCTTGTCGATGCGATATCCTTTGCGGGCTTCTCCGTCAGCCATGACATCGATAGACAGATCAAATCCCTGTTCATCGAAATCAGCAGGATTGAGGGAGGTGGTGAGCTGAATGTCCAAATCCGGAAAGGCCTCATAAAGAGCCGCCCATCTGGGGATCAGCCAGCGGATAGCGAAAGTCGGGTAGGCGCAGATCGAGATCACATTTCGCCGGGGTTCACTCCGTAATCTGTTGGAGGCGGCAGAAATCTTTTCAAGCGGCAAAGAGATTTCTGCAAGATATTGCCGACCGACAGCTGTCAGCTCAATGCGTTTGTGATGTCGGTGAAACAACGCTTTTCCAAGAAATTGCTCCAGACTCTGAATTTGCCGACTGACAGCGCCCGGTGTGACATTCAATTCTTCTGCTGCTTGATTGAAACTCAAATATCTGCATGAGGCTTCGAAAGCTTTAAGGCCTGTAATAGAAGGGAGAGATAACATTTTAATTCTCCAGTGATTGAGTTTTTATCAACCATAAACTGCAGAATTATCGTTTGTCGATTGGTTTCCAACCCGTCACTATCAGGAAAAATAAGAATTGAGCCTTAGAGGATACAATGATGAATTTCTTTCAAACCAGCGAAGAGTTTAACCCTCAGGAACTTTCGGACTGGGTGGCCCCGGATTGTCACGGGCAGAACTTCTATGACATTGATCCTTCGCTTCAGGACTTGCTGAAAGTCTATATGGGCGACGAATTGCGGAGCCATATGGAGCCCCATTATCGGAAACTGGGCGGATTGTCTGGCACAGAGCTGGATGACTGGTCTCGCGAAGCCGATCGTCATTACCCGAAATTGCATATGCGGGATGCCAGAGGACGAAACGAGGATTGGGTGGAGTTTCATCCTTCCTATCGCAAGATGGAGCAGGTGGCGTTTGGCGACTTTGGGTTGCATGCCATGAGCAATCGGCCCGGTGTTCTGGGATGGAAAGATAAAGTGCCGCCCGTTGCCAAATATGTATTCCAGTATCTGTTCGGACAGTCTGAATTCGGCCAGCTTTGCCCGATCTCTGCCACAGAAACAAGCGCGATGCTTATTGAGCGTTATGCAGATGAACGGACCAAGAGCCTGTTTCTCAACCGAATGATGACCCAGGATATGGACCAACTGCTCAAAGGTGGTCAGTTCATGACCGAGAAGACAGGCGGATCCGATGTGTCCAATATCGCTGTTGAAGCGCGCTATGAGGACGGGGAATGGCGGGTTTACGGCGAAAAGTGGTTTTGTTCATGTGCCGATGCCGATGTGATCCTCATGCTTGCCCGCCCGGAAGGAGCCCCTGGAGGCAATGCTGGCCTGGGTATTTTTGCGCTGCCGCGCCACAGAGAAGATGGCAGCCGGAATAAATACCGCCTGGTTCGTTTGAAAGATAAAATGGGTAGTAAATCCATGGCGTCAGGCGAGATTATGTTTGAAGGAGCAACGGTATATCCGCTGGGTGAAGTGGGGCCTCACGTCAATCGCGGCCTCAAAATGATGATGGATCAGGTCAATATGTCCCGCTTGTCTCACGGGGTTCGTGCTGCAGCCATGATGCGCCGCTGCCTCAATGAATCATTGGCCGTCGCTGGATATCGCCGCGCTTTTGGTGGCAAGCTTATTGAAAAGCCGCTTCTACGCCGTCAGTTGATGAAGTTGATGGTGCCTACGGAACAAGCCCTGTCCCTCTATCTCTATACGGCGAAAATGATGGAAGCGGGGGATGCCGGGGATGAGCATGCAGCGCGGCAAACCCGCATTCTGACGCCGCTTCTCAAATACCGGACGGCGCGGGATAATGTGAAAGTCGCGACTGGTGCCATGGAGATCCGCGGCGGTAATGGCTATATCGAGGACTGGGTCAATCCGCGATTGGTTCGGGATGCGCATCTGGGTGTTCTTTGGGAAGGCACTTCCAATATCAACTCGCTGGATATCGTGAACCGGGCGATTGCCAAGGTTGGCGCACACGAGGATCTGGGGCAAGGTCTGACCCGGATGCTGGAGGAGGAGCGGGATATGCCTGGCCAGTTCGGTGGGCAGCTTAAAGGTCTGGTCGAACAGGCTGTCAAATTTGCTGACACTGTTGCCAAAGAAGGTCGTGAGACAATGGCCAGAAAAGCGTCGACCGCCTTGTTTCATGTAACAACGGCATCTTTGATGGCAACCGAAGGAGCCAAGTTGGGCAGCGCCGGCGGTGATGCGCGGCGGCTCCTACTGGCGCGAATGATTACGGATCACAAGCTTGGCCAAGATAATCCGCTAGCCGCTGATTCCGGCCAATTTGACGATGAAGCAACGGACCGCTTGCTGGACAGTGCCCCTGTTTCATTGGAAGATGCGCGCAGAATTTTGACACTTTAAACAGAAAACGGATTGTTGATGCTACAGGAAAATCGCCTCAAGAAGCGGGAAGACAGAGAACTTGAAGACTGGGTCGCACCGGATTGCCATGGGCTCAATTTCTTTGAAATAGATGACAGTCTTCAAAGTCTGCTCGAGATTTATTTGCCTCAGGATTTGCGGGAGCATATGCGCCCTGTTTTCTCCAGGTTAGGAGAGATCGCCGGTAATCGTCTGGATGACCTTTCCAGAACGGCAGATCGTCATATTCCAGTTTTGCATCAACGCGATGCCCGTGGCCGTAATCGGGACTGGGTGGAGTTTCATCCTGCCTACCGGGAAATGGAAAAAATCGCTTATGGTGATTTCGGCATTCATTGCATGTCCCATAAAGCGGGTGTGCATGGATGGCCTGAGAAGATCCCGCCGATGGCCAAATACGTGTTTACCTATCTCTTTACCCAATCCGAGTTTGGCCTGATGTGTCCGATTTCGGTGACCGATACTTCATATGGTTTGCTGGCCAAGCATGGTCCGAAAGAAGCAATGGACAAGTTCGGCTGGCAGATGTTGAGTCAGGATATGGATGAGATCCATATGGGCGCACAATTTATGACGGAAAAGGTTGGCGGCTCGGAAGTTGCTAATCTTGAAGTAACAGCACGCCAGGAAGATGGCGAATGGCGGCTTTACGGGGACAAGTGGTTCTGTTCCTGTGTTGATGCAGAAGTTGC
>JBDWHS010000039.1:0-26151 GCA_039975135.1 Sneathiella sp.
CGCCCCAATGATTGTTGAAGCTGCCCACACTGAAATGTGCTCGGCCCTGCTCTCCCAGCAAATGACCCAATGCTTCCTTGGTGCCGGTTTTGCCAACGCTTCCGGTTACGGCAATGACTTTGGCTTCTGTCCGGGCGCGAGCAGCGGCTCCTAACATCTCCATTGCGATTTGCGTATCGTCAACAAGAATGAGAGTTTCAGCCTTTTCAAGACCAGCAGGCACCCGACTGACGATAGCACCAGCAGCACCCGCGTCCAGCGCGGCTCCTACATAGTCATGACCATCATTATTGGGCCCCATGATCGCTATGAACAAATCCCCTTTTTTGACAACACGATTATCAATGGCGACACCTTCAACCTGCCAATCATCCGTCCGACAAGATCCGTGTGTCACTTTGATAATGTCTCGGGCCATCCATAAAGGGGTATCAGGCATCGGCGTCCCCCAGATGAGCGGCAATTTCAAGGGCGACATCCTTGTCATTGAAAGGAATGGTCTCGCGGCCTATAACCTGACCATCTTCGTGTCCTTTACCGGCAATCAGCACAATATCTCCGTCTCTGGCATTGGCGAGAGCGATTTCAATCGCTCTTCTGCGATCGCCAATTTCTCTGGCATTCGGACATGTGGCCAAAATTTCAGAGCGAATAGTGGCCGGATCCTCGGTGCGCGGATTATCGTCGGTCACATAAACAAGATCGGCATGATCACTGGCAATCCGGCCCATAAGCGGCCGTTTGGCTTTGTCTCGATCACCTCCGCAACCGACAATGGCGAGAAGGCGGGTCTGGGTATGAGGCCGCAAAGCCTTCAAGACTGTCTCCAGCGCATCCGGCGTGTGAGCGTAGTCCACATAAACCCCGGCACCGGCAGCCGTTTTGACAACCAATTCCATTCGGCCTGGAACATTGGCAATTTTTGGAAGTGCCGCAAGGGCTGAAGCCAAGGAGCCACCTGCCCCCACTACCAATCCAAGGGCACAAAGGATATTCATCGCCTGAAATTCGCCTGCAACCTGCAAATCGATACTGTCTCGATTTCCTTCAATCTGAAGTGTTAGCTGCTGCCCGTTTCCGTGAGAGGAGACATCAAGTAACTTGAAATCCTCACCAGAGCGGCCATAACTGACAACCTTCAAACCATGAGCCTTGGCGGACCCGGCAAATGTGAAGTAATGTTCAGAATCCGCGTTCAGCACAGCGCATCCACCAGATTTCGTTACCCGACTGACCAGTCCGATTTTTGCGGCCAGATAGTCATCCGTACCTGCATGATAATCAAGATGATCATGGGTCAAATTGGTAAACCCGCCTGCAGCGACCGGCACTGCATCCAACCGATTTTGATCAAGACCGTGGCTGGAGGCTTCAATCACAGCATGGGTAATATTCTGAGCACCCAGATCTGCCAGTGTCCGGTGCAAAAGAACCGGCTCCGGTGTCGTATAATGCAACGGATCCACACGATCCTGCGTAATCACACCCAATGTTCCAAGGCTCGCGGCCTTCAAGCCCATTTCCTGCCAGATGGCACGAACAAAATGGGCAACGGAAGTCTTGCCGTTCGTTCCCGTCACCGCCACGATCGTTTCCGGCATCGGCCCAAAAAAACGTTCTGCAAGAAAAGCAAGTTCCCGGCGCGGGTTATCAACCTTATGACAATAAACAGCACATCCGGAGCTGTCATAGTCTCGATCCGTCAGGATAGCCGTTGCACCATTATCGATTGCCATGCTAATAAAACGCCGCCCATCCGTGACCGTGCCACTCAGTGCCGCAAATAAAAAACCTGGCTTAACCTCTCGACTGTCTGCCGTAAGACCGGTAATCACACCGTCTTCCGGGTCCGGTATACCCTCCATCTTCAGAAGCTCAGAAAGACGCATTTTTGTCCTCCCTCGAATAGGTCGGCATATGCATGACTTTCAAGATAGCCGGGCTTTGCTCATCAAGTGGCTTTACACCCAAAATAGGAGCAATTCTGGCGACTAAACGGCTGACAATCGGGGCTGTCGTCCAACCGGCACCCCGAAAACCATGGGTAGAAGCATTGCCTTTTGGCTCATCCAGCATGGCAAAGACAACATAACGCGGATTATTCATTGGAAAAGCACTAACAAAGGACGTAATCAAGGCATCCCGCTTATAGCGGCCGTTCACCGCCTTTTCAGCAGTTCCTGTCTTGCCGCCAACCAGATATCCGCGGGCGGCGGCCTGTTTCCCGGTTCCCTTTTCAACAACAAGGCGCATCAGACGCCGCACAACGTCAGATACTCTTTTTCGAATAATCTGCTTGCCTTCTTCCTTCTCCAAACCATTACTTTTCAGAATAGTCGGACGCACAAAGCGACCACCGTTCACAACCGTCCCGATCGCCGAACTTAGCTGCAAGGGACTCACCGACAAGCCGTGACCATATGAAATTGTCATGGTCTCCAGTGTATTCCATCTTGGCGGCAAAATTGGGGCGCCAACTTCCGGAAGCTCGATAACCGGCTTATCCAGAAGTCCAAGTTTTCTCAGGAAAGCCTTATGGCGTTTGGGACCAATCGCATCCGCCATTTTGGCAGTTCCGATGTTCGAGGAATACATGTAGATTTCAGGCACTGACAACCAGCGCTTCTTCGGATGATCATCCCGAATTCTGAACCCGGCGATACGGATAGGATTGGTCGCATCATAGCCATCCCGCAAAGAAACAGACCGAAGCTGCAACGCCATAGCCGTGGTAAATGTCTTGAAAGTTGACCCCATTTCATAAACACCCAGGGTCGTCTTGTTGAATTTGTTGTCTTTTGGAAAATCTTTTGGACGATTGGGATCAAAATCGGGTAAGGAAGCCATCCCGAGTACTTCCCCGCTTTCCACATCCAAAACCATTCCAGCCGCACCGATAGCCCGAAAGATCGACATGTAGCGGCTCAACTCATCCCGAAGCGCATGCTGAACCCTTGTGTCTATCGAAAGATTGACTGAGGCGGCCTTGACGCCATTACCGCCGGAAAGTTGGTCGTCGAAAAATTTTTCTACACCTGCAATTCCCTGATTATCAATATCTGTATAACCGATCATGTGGGACACCAAAGCGCCCATCGGATAAAACCGCTTCTCCTCTTTTCTGAAGAAAATGCCCGGAATGCCCAACGCATTGATCCGCTGCTGCTGCTTCGGCGTCAAATGGCGTTTCAACCAGACAAAATTCCGCTCTGCCGATAATTTTTCTGTCAAAGACGCATCATTGAGATCCTGCAGAACAGTTTTCAGTTTGCGCACCGCCTCTTTGACATTCAGGACCTTTGTTGGATCCGCAAAAACCGATACCGTATCAAGCGTGGTCGCCAGCAAGACCCCATTGCGATCAAAAATCTCTGCCCGGCTCTCTACCGGTGCCAAGGTATTTTTCGTCGGTGCAGACAGGCGAGCAACATCATCATCGTCGCCAACGCCGCTTAAAGCCAGTCCGACCAGACGACCCGCAAGTACAAAAAAACAAAAAGCAAAGAGAACCCCTGCGACGACAAGCCGGTTTCGCCCTTGCTCCAGCGTTTCTTTCGCGCTGCCTTCAAGGTGAATGGAAGCCGGTATTTTCTGGGTAGAAATTTGTTCGGAACGACGGATCATTGCGCGGCCTTGCCAATCTGCCGCACTCCCTTCAAAGTCGCCAAATGAAGCGGCCCGGAGACTGGGGAAGAGGCTACACGTTTTGAACGTGGCCGAATACGAGGCAGAGGAACCGCCCGCGCCTGCTGAATAGAGGCGTTCACTGTTCCGTCCGGCAGATCGTCAATTTCAGCCACCTGATAAGGAGCAACAAGCAACAGGGGCAAATATTTGCTGGCAAGTTCTTGTATTTTTTCAGGCCGGTTCTTGTAAGTCCACTCGGCCTTCAGGACCCGTACGGCCTCCTTATTGTGGGAGATTTGCGACTTCAGACCGCGAAGATCAGATTCAAGCTTCTGCACCTCATAGGATAGCTGGTAAAGGCCGTAGGAGACAACGGCAACTGCGACGGCAATGACAACCGTAATATTCCATCTCATGCCACCTCCTCCATCACCGGCGCAGTGGTTCGGATGGCGCCGCGCAATCGGGCTGAACGGGAACGGGGGTTCAGGGAGGTTTCCCCCTCACCAGCCTTGATTGCGCCGCGCTTCACCAAAGTGAAGGAGGGGGCTTCCCCTTCTTCACCGGGAGGCATGTGACGGGAAGGATTGGCACGCGCAGAAGAACGTGCGGACAGGAATTTTTTCACGCGCCGATCTTCAAGACTATGAAACGACACAACTGCCAAACGGCCACCGGGATTAAGTAACCTTTCGGAAGCTGCCAATCCCGCTGCCAACTGCCCCAACTCATCATTTACAAATATTCTCAACGCCTGGAAGGTCCGGGTTGCAGGATGAATACCCTTGCCCGTCGGACGCACAACTGACGCCACAGCCTCCGCTAACTCTACTGTACGCTCGAACGGCTTTTCTTCACGCCGCTCTACCAACACACGGGCGATTGCCCGCGATCTACGTTCCTCACCATATTGAAAAATAATCCTGGCAAGTTCCGTCTCAGATTCAGTATTCACAATATCCGCGGCCGTCGGGCCACTGTCAGACATCCGCATATCCAGCGGTCCGTCACGCATAAAGGAGAAGCCACGTTCGGCCTCATCGATCTGCATGGAAGAGACGCCGACATCCAACGTCACACCATCCACCTGGCTCACACCTGCGGCCTGGAGCAATGCCTCCATATCGGCATAACATCCCTCCAGAACCCGGAGGCGGCCATCAAACTCTGCTTCCATTTTCCGACCGATAGCGATGGCCTGCGGATCCCGATCAATGCCATAGACATGACAGGCAGACATCTCCAGAAGAGCGCGGCTATAACCACCCGCCCCAAAGGTTCCATCAACAATCACGTCGCTGTCCCGGGGCTGCAATATGCCCAGAACTTCATTTAACAATACGGAAATATGCGGTTGATCAGTCATCGCCCTGCTCCGCCATGGAAGCCCGGCGCGCACGTTTCGCCCGCGCCCGTTCTTTCGCCGCAGCAAGACTCGCTTCAAATGCTTTGGGTTGCCATATCTGAAAACTGTCCCCGCGCCCTGCAAAGACACACTGCCCGTCAATGTTGGCTTCCTGCAACATATCAAGCGGCACGGTTATTCGGCCATCTCCATCGATGGACAATTCGACAGATTCGGTCATCAATACATCAGCATCCGCATCGCGCTCTTGAGAATATGGATCAAACCCGCCCAGATCAGAAAGCAGCTTTTCCATCACATCCATATCGCAAGCGTTGATCGCGTCCCCGTTAATCGTCGGAAACAACACAACAGAGGTAAATCCCTTGTCCGCCAGAATAGAACGATAGCGAGCCGGGACGGAGACCCGACCCTTCTTATCGATCTTATTCGTATAGCTGGACAGAAACAGGGCCATTAAAGCCTCACCCTCGCAGAATTCCTAACTTCCCTCTCCCACTTTCCGGAAAAACGTGCACTCGCCGGTAATATTTGGGATATTATGGGTTATCATGGATTTATATGGGAGTCAATGGAAGAATACCCAAAACCCTTGGGTTATAAAGGTTTTCTGGCGAAAAAATCCGCTCTTTTGTTAATACTTTATTAACTATAATTTTCCCATTACTAGAATTTGTGTTTTTTCTTCTTCAACCTACTACAGCTATAATTTGTTCACTTTATGTTCTTGCTATTATTTCGATCTGATTTTTGAAATGAAAGGAATGACGTTTGAGGTCACAATTTGTGAAAAAAATTTTCGCCGGGGTCTTTAAATTTTCCTCAAACATGCTATGTTTAGAATAATTCTAAAGTGATTTTTATCGAATACACACTACAATCTCCAAAGGAGTTCTAAAATGAGCGCAATCGATATCGGCATCAATTCAGAGGATATGACCAAGATTGCCGATGGTCTGAAACATTTATTGGCGGATTCATACACGCTGTATTTGCAGACCCATAATTTCCATTGGAATGTAACGGGCCCCAAATTCCGCGAGCTTCATCTGATGTTTGAAGAGCATTATACCGAGCTTGCGACAGCGGTGGACGAAGTTGCAGAACGCATCAGAACTCTTGGCGTTGCAGCACCGGGGACTTATCAAGCCTTCAACGGTTTGAGCGCAATTGATGAAGTGGAAGGGGTACCCTCCGCTGACGAAATGGTCTCCATTTTAACGAAGAGCCATGAACAGGTTGTCAAAACCTGCCGCCAGGTTCTTGCGCTCGCTCAGGACGGTAATGACGAATCTACCGCAGCGCTCGTCTCCGATCGCATGCGCATCCATGAAAAAACCGCCTGGATGCTCAGATCTCTTCAGTAAGCCTCTTGAAGCGGGTGTCCCAGTCCGGAAACCCGCTTCCTTGTAGCCAGAACTCTGTTATAAGCGGACGATGATCAGAATATTTATTGATGCAGATGCCTGCCCTGTAAAAGACGAGATTTATCGAGTGGCTGGCCGACATAAACTGACAACACTGGTTGTCAGTAATAGCTGGATGCGCATTCCGCAAAGCCCTCTCATCGAACAGATTGTCGTGGATGATGGGTTTGATGCAGCTGATAACTGGATCGTTGATCAGGTATCCGCCGATGATGTGGTGATAACCTCCGACATTCCACTGGCAGACCGGTCTCTGAAGAAATCTGCAATCGTTCTCGGCCCTACTGGCAAGCCCTTTACTGAGCAATCAATCGGCATGTCTCTCGCGATGCGGGACCTTAATACCCATTTACGCGATACCGGCGAGATTTCCGGCTATAACGCGTCCTTCAGCAAGAAAGACAGATCCAACTTTCTCAACGTTTTGGAAAATGTCCTGCAGAAACTGAAGCGCGGTCAACGGCCCAGGTTCTGAAACAATCTATCTACCTCACGAAGTCTCCTGACATAAATAGACACACCGTCTTGCCCCCTGCAAAATGTGATCCTGCCGCTGGATTGACACATAGTCCCCAAGAACAGCGCCAAAAACCTCAAGTTCCGAGGCACACAGATTTGTGCAGGAGCGGGCCGCTTCGCAAATGGGGCAGTGATTTTCAATAAACAAAAACTCTCCAGCCTGTTCCCCTTCGCAGACGGCAGCCATATACCCTTCCCGCGTGCGAATATCTGCGAGGGCTGTCAGTCTGCCCATTAAGGACGTCTGCGGTCCCAATTCTTCGCGATACAGCTTGATCTGATCTATCGTCCGCGCTTTTACAAGCTGATCCAGCCCCGCCTCCCCGAAGGTGCGCTTCATAGCATCGATCAGATCAACTGCCAGCGCCGCATGGCTGTTTGCAAAATGCACATTTGCCTGCTCCGTCAATCCCCATTTCTTTTTCGGACGGCCGACTGTCTGCCGGACAGCGACATGCTCAACATCCCCCTGCTCCTGCAAAGCATAAAGATGCTGCCGAACAGCCATAGCGGTGAGGTTGAATGCCTGGGACAGGCTTTCTGCATCTTGTGGCCCGTTTGTTTTGAGCTCACTTAACAACGCTTGCCGTGTGGAGCCGCTATTTTTCTCGATTCTATTCATGCTCTATTTAGTAAAGAAAAAAATTGAAAAACTCAAACAATCACTCTATCTATTTTCTAAATAAATATATTTATAAAAGGAATGCATGATGAGCGGAGGATATGTTCGGGTTGCCTCGCAGGAGGAATTGACCCTCAAAAAACGGCTTGTGGTCAAAACAGAAGGCAAGCAAATTGCCCTTTTCAAATCAGAAGACGAGATCCTCGCCTGTAACAACAGATGTCCTCACGAGGGCTATCCTTTAAGCGAAGGCTCACTATCCTCGGACTGTATCCTGACATGCAACTGGCATAACTGGAAGTTTGACTTGAAAGGCGGTCAAACCCTGGTGGGCGGCGACGAAGTTCGTCTCTACCCTGTCCGGATATCTGGCGATGATATTCTGTTGGATCTCACAGATCCACCCAAAGAACGCAGCATTGAAAAAGCATTGGGTAATTTAAAGGATAGCTTCCGGCGTCAGGAATATGACCGGATGGCCCGCGAAATCGCACGACTGGAGAAAGTGGGCGGGGATCCTCTAGAGGCTATCCGGCAGGCAATCCACTGGACATATGACCGATTTGAATATGGCATGACACATGCCTATGCAGCAACGGCAGACTGGCTTTCACTGCGTAACAAGCCAGGATTATCTGGTACAGATCGTCTTGTGCCACTGGTTGAGTCAGTTGGTCATATGTCCTGGGACAGCTTGCGCGAACCGGCTTATCCTTTTAACGACGATAGACTGCCATTTGATCGGGACCAGTTTGAACAGGCATTGGAGGCGGAAAATGAAAACAAGGCGATTGCTCTGCTTAACGGTGCCCTGAATGACGCTGTAGATCTGCAGGACCTCTTTCGCTCCCTCGCCCGTTATGCCCTCGCCCATTACGCCGGATTTGGCCATTCTGCCATTTATACCTACAAGATCGAACAGCTGATCCGTCACCTCGGACCATCTGTTCAGGCGCCCTTGTTAAAGGCTTTAACCAGAAACCTGATTTATTCAACACGGGAGGAGTTGCTCCCTGAATTCCGGCGCTATGGTGATACGCTTGCAGCATGGGGCAACACATCAACCACACCGACAGAGCCGCTCAGTCTGGAAGGGGCCAGTGTCAATCAGGCTTTGGCCAAAACAAGTGTGTATGCCAGCTTAGATCCTGAGGCGATTTATCAAACCCTACTCCTCCAACTGGCTAGAAACATGCTGTTTTTTGATATCAGCCTGATGGATAAATGGGATAAATCTGTGTCCCAGAACATTAACTGGCTGGATTATTCTCATGGACTGACCTTTGCCAATGCTATTCATCATCTTTGCGACAGAGACCCTGCACTCTGGCCTCAAGCACTCCTGCAAATGGCGTGCTTCATCGGTCGGAACAGCGCCTACTCGGATTTCTCTCAGGATATGAGTGATTGGCAAATAGAAGATCCGGGTGGTTTCTTTGAACAGGCTGAGGAAAGACTACTGGATCACGCCAATCCAGAATTTATTGTCTCCGCTCATCTGGTAAAACTGACCACGGCCGCACGGACGGAAGCCAATCGAAGCAGCGAAAACGCGCCCGCGATCTGTGCCGCTATCAATCGTTTTCTCAACGCTCCGTTCAAGCGCAAACATACACGGCGTACGGCTCAGCAGTCTTTGGATTTCGTTGCCCGGGAAGGCTAGAAAAATCTAATGCAGGATCTCTGAACGCTCATGGGATTTACCATGCTTTTCCTCTTGTTCCTGGCGGAAATCATGAAGCGTTCCATCGAGCGTTCGTTCGATGATCTCGTCCAGAGCCCGCGCAGTATTCACCCGCCCCATATAAACATAATCGGCACCAGCGTCATATATTTGCTGAGCCGAGAGTGGCTGCTCAGCATTTGAAATGATCACTGCTTCGGGATTTATCTGGCGGATTGTCTGTGCAAGTTTCTGATTACTGATCCCTCGCAAAATATCATCGGGGATTGTCGCGACAACGACCTTGGCTTGATCAATACCTGCATGCCTTAATGTCTGCTCACTCGCCAAATCACCATACCGGACAGAGACACCGAGCTTCCGGATCGCCGGATGGATTTGCACGTTAAAATCAATCACCAGTATCTTGCGTAGTAATTCCGGCCGATGCTCGCTGATTTCATGAAGCAGAGAGGAAGCGACACGGTGGAATCCCAGCAAGACGATTTCAGCTCCATCTTCCGGCTCCGCCCCGCCATCAGAAGGTTCCTTAAACCCGCATTTCTGCAGAAATGGGGTCAGCTTGCTATAAATCTCATGCGCATTTCGGTACAGGACCGGCGTCAACAGAGCCGTAATCACAAACCCGAAAATGATAGCACTCGACAATTCCGGTGATACATGGCCTAACTGACCACCCAAATAGGCAATCACCAGACCAAATTCTGACAGCTGGGCAAGCCTGATTGCCGTTACTTGCGCCAGACGCTGATCTCCGCCCGTCCAATAAAAAAGCGGGACGAAGACAATTTGCCGGCTGAGGAGCGAGAAAAAAGCCAGCGCTACGGCAATGATCGGAACCGTCATATTGTCAAGCGCCGGTACACTCATGCCAAGACCGACAAAGAACAGGATAATGAAGAAATCCCGAACAATCCCCACCTTGGCAATGATGTCCCTGTTATAGGGTAAAGCCGCAATGGTCATGCCAGCAATCAGAGCACTCATACCCGAACCGACGGACAAGGTCATATCTAGATCAAAGAGAAGATGTGCCAGACTATCCAGACTGTTCCCCAGAAAAACAATTGTAAAGCACCAGCCGATTGCGCCGACAAAAATCATCTGCGGCTCTTTGGCAAGCCACCTGAAAGCCCGTGTGACAACAAATTTTGCCAGCAGATATGACAGAGCAATCAGCAGGAACATGCCGAGCAAGGAAACGATTACCGTCATGATTTCCAGCGAGTCAAATGTTGGCTGCAAGGTCAGGACAATGACCGCCCAGATATCCTGAAAGACAAGTATTCCAAGGGATAGGTGGCCGGATTCTGTGTCCAGTTCGTAATTTTCCTGAAACACCTTCATGACAAGAAGCGTTGAGGATCCAGCAATGAAAATCCCAAAATACAGCGCGTCATAGGATCCCGGAAAAAGAGAGCCAAGCCCAACCCAGATCAACAGCTTTACAATAACAAAGCCAAACAGGACCGTCAGCGGATACTGGAACACGCCGGACAAAATGATCATCTTGCCGCTTCGCGCGATTTTTCGAACGTCAATTTCAATACCGATCATGAACAGCAACAGGATAAATCCCAGTTCGGCAATCGTGTCGATATTTTTTGGGTCCGTAATCAGCTTAAAACCAACCGGGCCAACCAGGATTCCTGCAACAAGGAAAGCGGCAATACTTGGGATTTTAAACCGTGTGAACAAAATGGCCAACACACTGGCTGCAAACAGGCTGATACCAATGTCATAAACAAGGGGCGTTAATCCGCCTCCAGCAGCCAGAGCCGGTGTTGTCCCCAACAGAAGAATAACAAGGGACATAATACTGTATGTTCCGGCGCTCCTTATTGCCATCTGTCCCTCTTCCCCTTTATCCCTCAATCCTGACTTCTTATATGCCATCATCCTGCCAAATCTCAAGGTAAGGATTAAGAACCAGATGGCCTGTAAGCCGGGTTTTGTCCTCGATTTCTCGATGGATGATCATTCATCTAGGATGCCTGTTGCCAGACACCTCAAGCAACCAACCCGGACAGCAGCTCGAAAAACCAGCTTATGCAGCAGAAAATCCCTGCATCGGCCGTCCCTATTTGGTTTTGCTCCCGGTGGGGTTTACCATGCCGCCTCTGTTGCCAGAAGCGCGGTGCGCTCTTACCGCACCCTTTCACCCTTACCTGATCAGATCAGGCGGTTTGCTTTCTGTGGCACTTTCCCTGGGGTCACCCCCGCCGGCCATTAACCGGCACCGCATTTCCGTGGAGCCCGGACTTTCCTCTCCCTTCGAAAAGGCAGCAATCATCCAGCCATCTGGTTCGCTCTGATTACGCGTCGCACTGCCTCAGGTCAAGCGTCTGATATGATTTTGCACAGCAATAGCCAGTGACCGTGTTTCTGCGTCTGCCATCCCAGTCACAGAATTTTGCCGCCAATGGCGTTGAAAAGCCCGCGTCAGAGCCTCTTTTGAACTGTCGTCTCCGTACCCGATATCTGTCAACGCATGATAATATTGCTCTTCTGTAACCGAGGTATCAATTGCAGGCTCTGGCCAAATCCCGACGCCGTTTTCAGCCAAACGCTGCCAATCGAACTGCTCGCCAGGATCGCTTTTTCTTTCCGGCGCCAAATCCGAATGTCCGATGACGTTGAAAGGATCAATAGCATGACGTTTCAGGATGGCCTGCGCCAGTGGAATAACGGCATTCATTTGAGCTTCCGGGAAGGCTTCATAGCCAAACTCATGCCCCGGATTTACAATTTCGATCCCGATGGAAGCGGAATTGATATCCGTCTCTCCTCGCCAGCTGCCAACGCCGGCATGCCAGGCCCGCTTATCTTCATGAACGAGCTGAAAAATACGTCCGTCTTCTTCAACAAGATAGTGAGAGCTGACTTGAGACTCTGCTGCGCACAAACGCTCCAATGCCTCTTCACCACTCTTCATACCAGTATAATGCATGACCAAAATTGTTGGTTTCCGACCCAACCGGCGATCATTGAAATTTGGAGAAGGGCGCTGAATCACTGACACAAAACCACGCCCTCTTACAGTCCGCGCCGGGCGCAAACTTCGTCATAGGCCGCATTGATTTTGGCAAGCTTCTCATTCGCGACATCCACAAATTCCTGTGGCAAGCCTTCAGCAATAACCTTGTCAGGATGATTTTCCCGGATGAGGCTTCGATAGGCTTTTTTCAGTTCTGCATCCGAGATATCTGAACTCACGCCCAGAATCTGATAGGGATCCCGTGCGTCCGGTCCCACATGATACCCGCGGAATCGGGAATAGGCATCTTCGTTAAACCCGAAAATACCAGCGATGTTTTTTAAATAGACATCTTCGTCCGGATGCAAAACGCCATCGGCCATGGCGATAGAGAAAAGCCCGTGCAGAAGATCTTCCATGACTTTCGGAGTATCGCGGAACATCTTTTCCACCTGATACGCGTATCCTTCATATCCTGCCGTGCTTTGCCGGGCCCGATCAAAAACCTTGGCAAAATTCTTCTCTTCTTCCGGGGGAATTCTGAAAACCCGCTTGAAGGCATCCACTTCATCACGGGTCACCACGCCATCGGCTTTGGCAAGTTTTGCGCCCAGAGCCACAACTGCAATGGTAAAGGCAACCTGCTTCAGACTGGAGGGATCCTCAGCGCCTTCATCGCCCTCCCCTGGTGTTTCCCGGTACTTATCGACAACATGACCGGCAAGGCCACCGACAAGCGCCCCCAATGGTCCCCCGAGCAGGAGGCCGGCAGCACCTCCGAAAATCTTACCCCATACAGCCATGTCGCTTCTTTCCGTTTAAAGAGTATTCCCCATAGTAGCAGTGCATTATCCGGACCGCTAGGCCGTAACATTGGAGACTATCAGTTAAGCACTCGTCACCACATTACCAATAGGTTGTGTCCGTTTTAAAGCATAGAATGACTATTTGTCGAAAGACAGCCGATTTTCTTTTCTCTATGCTCCTTGGATAACGAACTTTTTCTTCGACGAGTACCGGATTAGCTGTATGTCTCTCACAAAATGGCAACGACCTGAATATCTGTTGATGGTAACAGCGGCAGGCTGGGGCGCCGGGTTTGCAACCTGGCTGGCCTTGCTAAATAATTTCGCCATTGACGCCATTGCCTTCACGGGCCGTGAAATCGGGATCCTCCAATCTTTGCGAGAAATACCGGGTCTTCTGGCCTTTACGGTTGTTTTCGTCCTGCTGATCATTGCAGAACAAAGGCTTCTGATGCTGTCTCTGCTGGTGTTTGGTATCGGCGTGGCGATCACAGGTTTCTTTCCCAGTGAAATGGGCTTTTACCTGACAACCATCCTCATGTCAGTCGGCTTTCACTATCACGAAACCTTACGGCAATCTTTAACCTTGCAGCTGGTCTCCAAAGAAAGAGCGCCCCTCGTCATGGGACGGCAGCTTTCCGCCCAGGCCTTCGCTTCTCTGGCCGTCTACGCGCTTATCTATGTCGCGACGAAGTTTGCCGGTCTCGACTATGCCGTCATTTACGCGCTTGGCGGTGCGGTTTCTATTTTTACCGCTCTTGTGGTGTGGACCGCTTATCCGATGTTCAAAACAGAAGTGCTTCAAACCAAAAAGATTGTTCTCCGGAAACGCTATTGGCTTTATTACGCCCTCACTTTCCTATCGGGTGCCCGGCGGCAAATCTTCATGGTCTTTGCCGGTTTCATGATGGTCGAAAAATTTGGATATGCCGTCTCGACGGTCACAGCCCTCTACTTGCTTAATCACGCCATCAATATCTTCTTGGCGCCCCGTATCGGCCGCCTCATCGCCCATTGGGGAGAGCGAAAAGCCCTTATCTTCGAATATGCCGGACTGATCGGTGTCTTTACCGGATATGCCTTCGTCGAGCATGCTGAATTTGCGGCGGCCCTTTATGTGATTGATCATCTTTTCTTCGCCTTCGCCATCGGGATTAAAAGCTATTTCCAGAAGATTGCGGACCCAAAAGACATGGCCTCTACCGCGAGTGTCAGCTTTACGATCAGTCATATTGCCGCTGTCGTCATACCGGTCGTGTTCGGATTACTCTGGCTGACCTCCCCCGCCAGCGTCTTTTTGGCAGGCACCGCCATGGCGGCCTGTTCTCTGATCTTTTCCTTCAATATACCGCGGAATCCGGAGCCTGGAAATGAAACTCTGACAGGTCCCCGCTTCCCTGAAGAAGAGGCACTCGTCCATCAGTCTGCATCCTGAGAAAAGGCTTACGGCTCCTCTTCATCAAAGAGAATACGGTTGGCGGCACCGTCCAGATCCTCATACTGGCCGGATCTGAGGCTCCATAAAAATGCCGCCAGCCCCATGCCGCCCAAAAACAGGGCAACCGGGATCAAGTAAATCAAAGCGGTCATGGTGCTGCCTTTCTATCACCGAGTTTAAGACGCAGGGAGTTAAAGACCACCACCAGAGAGGACGCTGACATGGCCACAGCCGCAAAAAGCGGGGTTACAAATCCAAGGACCGCGAGCGGAACTGCAATGGCGTTGTACAGAAAAGCCAATCCGAAATTCTGTATCACCAGGCGATGAGAGAGCCGCGATACTTTCACCGCTTCCAGCACAGCACCAAGATCTCTTCCTTGAAACACAAAGTCAGCGGCTGTCTGGCTGACATCTGATGCAGTCGCTGGAGACATCGAGACATGGGCGGTAGCGAGGGCTGGTGCATCGTTCAAGCCATCCCCCACCATCAGGACGGTCCGCCCTTCTTCTTTGAGGGCCGTCAAACGGGTGACTTTTCCTTCAGGCTTCACACCGGCATGCCATTGTTCAATACCGGCTTCAGCCGCCATTTTTGCGACAACGCTTTGCTGATCCCCGGACAAAAGCTCGACATGCAAGCCAAGTTTCTGTAACGCCGTGATCGTCTCAGCGGCCCCCGCACGAAGGCGATCCTGAAACAGAAACTGGACAGGGTTTCGGCCCGGCCTCACGAGCCACATTTCAGGCCCTTCCGGGGCCGTCGTTATGCGCTGGTCTACTTGACACCAGGCGCGATTACCCAAGCGGACTTCGCCGTCTCCTGTATTAACGCTCAGGCCATCTCCCGGATGTTCACTCACCCCTTCCAAGCCAGATTTGATCCCAGCCGCCCGAACAACAGCTTGTGCAAGCGGATGACGACTGGCCGTTGCCATCTCCGCAGCGAGTTTCAGATCATCAGGATCAATGTCATATCGGTTAATCAAATCCAACCGACCCTCGGTGAGAGTGCCGGTTTTATCGAACAGAACCGTATCCGCTTTTGCCAGCCGTTCCAGCCCGTCTGCCGCTTTGACCAGGATCCCTTTTTGAAGCAACCGGCCACTGGCAACCACCTGGACCACAGGAACAGCAAGCCCAAGGGCACAAGGACAGGTAATGATCAGAACAGCAACCGCCTGAATGAGAGAAAGTTGCCAGTCATGCCCGGCGAGCCACCACCCGGCAAATGTAAGGGCTGCGAGAATATGAACAACCGGCGCGTAATATTCTGCAACGCGGTCTGCCAGACGAACATATTTTGCTCGTCCCTGCTCCGCATTTTCCATCAAGCGGACAATATCCCCCAAGAGCGTATTGTCGCCAGTTTTGGTGGCGAGAACCTGAACGGGCGCTGAAAGGTTGAGCGTTCCAGCAAAAACCTCTACGCCCTGACGGGCGTCTACGGGTAAGCTCTCGCCTGTGACAAGACTATTGTCAACGGTTGTCCGGCCAACGTGTATTTCTCCATCTACCGGGAACCGATCACCGACCGCTACCTGGACCATGGTACCAGGTGTCACCGCATCAACCGGTACAGATTTATGGGTACCATCTGCTTCGATCACGGTGGCGGCAACGGCCTTCATCAACAACAGGCGTTCTGCCGCTGACCGTGCCTTACTGCGTGCCCGATTGTCCAGATAGCGTCCGATCAGCAAGAAAAACAACAGAGTTACCGCCGCATCAAAATACGCATATTCTCCGCTTTGAATGGTTTCTGCCAGGCTCATGCCGGTTGCCAGAATAACCGCCAACGAGATCGGGACATCCATATTCAGACGTCCTGCCCGAAGCGCACCAATGGCAGATTTGAAGAAAACTTGCCCCGAATAGGCGACGGCTGGCATGGCAATCAAGGCCGAGATCCAGTGCATGAAGTCCCGCGTCGCAGCCCCCATATCGTCGGAAAATATACCGGCCCAAACCGAAACCGACAGCAGCATGACATTCATCGCGGCAAAACCCGCCACGCCAAGCGCCTTGAGCAACCGGCGGTCTTCTTCCTCAGATGCCGATTGCATCATTTCAGCGTTGTAGGGGGTTAGGGCATAGCCCAGATCAATCACCGGACGGACGAGATCGGCGGCCTCGCCCTTGGTCGCATCCCAGCGAATGAGAAGTCTGCGTGTGGAAAAATTCACCCTCGCTTCAAGGACAGCACTATGTTCCTGCAAGGCCTTCTCGATCGACCGGATACAGTTGGCGCAATGCATATTCTCGACCAGTAAATGCAGAAGGGCATTTCCATCTTCATCCTCGGTCACAAAGGCTTTGGGATCCGCCGCGACAAAATTCTGAAAATCAGCAGCGGGCCCACTGGAGCGCGCCAATGCGATCGCACCGCCCGCGCAGCAACTTCCGCCACCATCCCGAAAAGCGGGAGCAGCCAGTCCTGATCCGGGCGTTTGCACTACTTGACCCATATTCGCTTCTCCATCCGGTAAGGCGTCTCATATCCGCCACCGGTTATCTGGACGGCCAGATCCCATTGTCCCGGGCTGGCAAGCTGCATGTCCGCCTTGAACTGGCTCCCAGAGCGCGTCAGCACAACTTGCCGGTCTTGATCTGATCTGGCGGGACGACGAACCAGCAGGACCGCCTTCAGCCCTTCCAGAGACTGGCCTTCTTGATCCAGAACAGAAAGGATAACAGAAATACGGTTGTCCGTCATCGTATCGACGGTCAATCCTGTCTGCCATCCCCGCGCCTGCTGCTCACTCAATCTGGAAATTTCCTGATTATAGTTCAGACCCTTTTTGTAGGAATCATCGACGGAAACACCGGAAAAACTGGTTAAGGCCATGTAGACAAAGACCCCGTTTACCGCAAACATCACGCCAAAGAAGGCCGCCAGCATAAGAAAAACATGAATGCCTTTGAGTTTTCTGCCTGTTGCCATTTCCATTATTTCGGTCCTTTAAAGCTCGTGTCTTGCACTTCAATCTCACCGCTCACCAAATCTTTCACGACAATGGAGATATCGGTGCTGCCTGCATCAAGGTCCTCTTTCGGAGCGGAAATAAACATCTTCACACTGGACAGGGCATCCGCTGGGACCCGTACGATCATTTCAGATGTCCTTGGCCCTTCGACCTGCAGCCACGCTGTTGCATTCCCGATCCCTTCAATCGTTACCTGAAAACGTCGATTTTCGTGGATTTTGTTTAGAATTTTGACTGTATAGCCGTTTCGGACCTGACCATCAGACAATGTCACAAAGAGTGGATTGCGATCCCGAATGACATTCACATCAAGAACAGACCGGTTAAGCAGCGTAAACAACATTATGGATCCGACGAGGCCAAGAAGCCCAATATAGGCAAGAGTACGCGGTCGGATAAATTTGACTTTCAGCTTTTTACCCGGTGTTTCATCAAATTGACCTTCATAGGTATCATAGCTGATCAACCCGCCTGGCAACCCGACTTTCTCCATAACACTGTCACAGGCATCAATACAGAGTGCACAGGTGATGCATTCCAGCTGCGCGCCATCGCGAATATCAATGCCCATCGGGCAAACGGCGACGCATTGGTTGCAGTCAATACAATGGCCCCGGTCTTCCCAGCTGTCATTTTTCTTGTGCGGACCGCGCGGCTCACCACGAGGACCATGATATGTGACGGTGACGGTTTCTTCGTCAACCATCGCGCCCTGAATACGAGGCCACGGGCACATATAGGTGCAAACCTGCTCGCGCATCAGGCCGCCGAAAACATAGGTTGTGGCTGTCAGAACTGCAACACTGCTATAGGCAATGATTTTGGCATCCCCACCGATCAGATCCGTCAGCAATGTCGGGGCATCAGCGAAATAGAAAACCCATGCACCGCCTGTCAGGAGACCAATAACAAGCCAGATAGCGTGCTTGACAAAGCGTTTGGAGAATTTGGAAAAGCCCATAGGGTTTTTGTCGAGTTTCAAACGCGCGTTGCGGTCCCCCTCGATGGCCCGCTCGACAAAGATGAACAAGTCTGTCCAGACCGTTTGCGGGCAGGAATAACCGCACCAGGCGCGGCCGAACAAAGAGGTTACAAGAAATAACCCGAGGGCAGCCAGAATAAGGATTCCCGTTATATAATAAACTTCCTGCGGCCACAGCTCGATGAAGAAGAAGTAAAAGCGGCTATGTTCAAAATCAACAAGAACAGCCTGATCTGGCGCTCCAAGCCCCCGATCCCAGCGAATCCACGGCGTTACATAGTAAATCGCCAGTGTGATACCCATGATGATCCATTTCAGACGCCGGAAGTGACCGGTTGCCCTTTTCGGCTGGATCTTTTCCCGTTTTTCGAAAAGAGACCGGTTTTCCTTTTTGTTGACAGCACGAACGTCAACTTTCTCGACGGGCATATGCACCACGATTTTTTCTCCAGTCGATGTGCGTTCCCGATAACAGGGAACGCACATACTTTACTCTAGCATCAGATACTCAAACTTTTTCAAAGGGCGGTTATTGACCACCGCCCAATGAATGAACATAGAGGGCGATCTGACGGACAACAGTGTCATCCAAACGATCAGCCCAGGCGGGCATGACGTTGGCCCGGCCATTGGAAATAGTCTTGGCAATGGTTGCCTTGTCCCCACCATAGAACCAGATGGCGTCTGTCAGGTTCGGCGCACCGACTTCGACAGAGCCCTTGGCATCAACGCCGTGACAGCTGGCACATTCCGCCGCAAAGACTTCCTTACCGCGAGCAGCGCTGGCTTTATCCCGACCTTCCTGAGAAAGAGAGAGGACAAACTCAGTCACATCATTAATCTGGTCTTTTTCCAGGATTTCATCGGTGAGGAAGGCAGGCATATCGCCAATGCGGGCTTCGTCATGATCGGAGCGAATACCGTATTGCACTGTCTGGTAGATATCTTCCACCTTGCCGCCCCATAACCAGTCATCGTCATTGAGGTTGGGGAAACCCGGCGCGCCCTGTGCACCAGATCCATGACACTGAGAGCAATTCACAGCATAGTGCGAACGCCCCCCGGACAAAGCAAACTGATACAGCTCCGGATTATCTTTAACCGCTGTGATATCGGTTTCCAGAAGAGCTTTGACCGTATCAGCCCGTCCGGCCTCTACAGCAGCAATCTCTTTTTCCAGATTATCCCGGGAAGAATATCCAAGATATCCTTTGGTATAATCACTGACGAGAGGCCAAGCAGGCATAACGATCCAGTAACCGATCGCCCAGATAATAGTTGCATAAAAGGTCCATAGCCACCAGCGAGGCATGGGAGTATCCAATTCGCGAATGCCATCCCATTCATGACCGGTAGTGTCAGTCCCCGTGACGTCATCTTTCTCAATTTTGGTCATTGTTATCCTCCTCTAGCGGGATATGCGCGGCGTGTTTGAATTTGTCCTTGTTTTTTGGCCACAGGGCATACACCACTACGATCAGAAACATGACAAACAGATAAACCAGACCATAGGTTTGCGCGAATATGGAAGCGTCTTCAAAACTCATAGCTGCCTCCTATCGTTTTCCGGCTTCCGCATCGTAAGATGCGAAATCAACCAATGTGCCAAGCATCTGCAGATACGCAATCATCGCATCCAGCTCAGAGATCTTGGAAGGATCACCATCGAAATCCCGAACCTGGGCTTTCGGATAGCGAGCAAGAAAATCATCCAGTTCATCCGCATCCGGGTCGACCTGGGTGCGAATATCCTGTTCTGCCGCAGCAACCATCTCGTCCGTGTAGGGGACACCCACCCGACGATTGGCGATCAAGTCACCAGCAATATCCGGCACTTGCAACTCTGTTTTCGCCAGGAAGGAATATGCGGGCATCACAGATTCAGGAACAACATCCCGCGGATTTTTCATGTGAGTGACATGCCATTCATCAGAATAGCGCCCCCCGACACGCGCAAGGTCAGGCCCTGTCCGTTTTGATCCCCACTGAAAGGGGTGGTCATACATGCTTTCTGCAGCAAGACTGTAATGACCATAGCGTTCAGCCTCATCCCGAAGAGGGCGGATCATCTGACTATGACAATTGTAACACCCTTCGCGGATATAGATATTCCGTCCCGCCAGTTCGAGCGGGCTGTAGGGACGCATGCCCTTTACCTTCTCGATGGTACTTTCCAGATAGAAAAGAGGCGCGATTTCAATCAGACCCCCGATAGAAACCACCACCAGAACCAGGACCAGCATGAGGATAGAGTTTTTCTCAATGACTTTATGACTGATCATTTTCTTATCTCCCCACTGCATATTCAGCATTCAGAACAAGATTGTCCGTCTCAGCCTGCCGCACATCACCGCGGGCCGTCCGCCAAAGATTGTAAGCCATGATCAAGGCTCCGATGAGGAACAGAACGCCGCCCAGTGCCCGAATGACATAGAAAGGGTGCATGGCTTCCACTGTTTCACTGAAAGAATATTCCAGGAAGCCAAAGGCGTCATAGGCACGCCACATCAGGCCCTGCAAAATACCGGAGACCCACATGGACGTGATATATAGAAGGATGCCAATTGTGGAGATCCAGAAATGCAGATTAACCAGTTTATCGGAATACAATGTTTTGCGATTCCAAAGAACGGGTACAAGGAAGTAAAGAGCGCCAAAACTGACATAGGCAACCCAACCAAGAGCTCCTGAATGCACATGGCCAATCGTCCAGTCTGTATAATGGCTCAACGCATTGACAGCCTTGATAGACATCAGCGGTCCTTCGAAGGTGCTCATCCCATAAAAAGCCACGGATGTCACCAGGAAGCGGACAACAGGATCCGTTCTCAATTTATCCCATGCGCCGGACAGGGTCATCAAACCATTGATCATCCCACCCCATGACGGCATCCACAGAATGATAGAGAAGGTCATCCCCAGTGTCTGAGACCAGTCAGGCAATGCCGTGTAATGAAGGTGATGTGGACCTGCCCAGATATACAGGAAGATCAGAGCCCAGAAGTGAATGATGGACAAGCGGTATGAATAAACCGGACGGTTCACCCGTTTCGGGATGAAGTAGTACATAATGCCAAGAAAACCAGCTGTCAGGAAGAAACCTACGGCATTATGACCATACCACCACTGTGTCAGAGCATCCTGAACTCCAGAGAAAAGAGAATAACTCTTTGCACCTGTCAGGCTGACCGGCATGGAGAGATTATTGACCAGGTGCAGCATGGCGATCGTGACGATAAACGCCAGATAAAACCAGTTTGCAACATAGATGTGTTTCTCCTGACGTTTCCACAATGTCACAAGGAAAACCAGGAGATAGACAACCCAAACAACGGTCAGCCACAAGTCAACATACCATTCAGGTTCTGCATATTCCTTGGATTGGGTAACGCCCAAGACGTAGCCTGTGGCCGCCAGAACGATAAAAAGCTGATATCCCCAGAAGACAAACCAAGGCGCAATATCCCCGGCCAGACGGGCCCGGCATGTTCGCTGCACGACATGAAAAGATGTCATGATCAGGATGTTACCGCCAAAGGCAAAAATAACGCCCGACGTATGCAGGGGGCGAAGCCGGCCAAAGCTCGTCCAGGGCAAATCCAGGTTCAAGGCAGGAAATGCCAGTTGAAAAGCAATCACCACGCCGACGAGAAAGCCGACGATGCCCCAGAAAGTAGAGGCAATGACGCCTGCCTTTACAATATCTATGTTGTAGTTGATGCCGCCTGTTTCAGGGGCTGCGTGTTTCGCGGCACCATAGTGCCGGGAAATGAGCGCATAAGCCGCCAGAACAGAGGCCACCGCGAATATCATGCCATGGATCATCATACCCTGATCCTGTGCTTTTGCAGAAAGCAGCAGTCCCAGGATCACCCCGATGATCGAAAAGGCTAGCCATAACAGGTTCATACCAGTCATCCGTTTTATTTTCGTTTAATGCTAGAGTTGAGGAGTTGCTTATTGCTCAGACTTACGCCTTGGTAACGACGCTCTTCCCCACCCTGTTCCTATTTGTCAAACACTGTGGTCGCATTGACTTCAGTCAAATCCGTGCCCCCAGACTGAAATCAAATCAATATTTTCAATATTACAGTTAACTTAATCAACTATAAATAAAATTCGTTCTCCGCTTAAACCGCGCGCGAGTGCTTTCCGGGGCCTTTTCCGAGATAAGTGTCAAAGACCGCGCAGATCGTGCGAACAAGAACGCGCCCCTCATCGGTAATCGTTATCTTGCTGCCTTCAAGGGCCAGCAATCCATCCTGCTGGTACGGGACGAGCTTTTGCATTTCCTCTGCCAGATAATCAGCAGGCTGGTCATATTTCTTAAGAATTTCTGAAAGATTTACCGTCAGATCACACATCAGGCGCTCAATGATTTCTCGGCGCATCTTGTCATCTGTGCTTACCTGGATACCCTTGTGAACAGCAAAACCGTTATTAGTCACCAGCCGCTCATAATCATGGATACTGCTGATATTCTGAACATAACCGTTTGGCAATTTTCCGATCGAGGATGCTCCGAGGCCGATCAATGTTTCTGAAGTATCTGTCGTGTAGCCCTGAAAATTTCGATGCAATTCGCCATTATTCAGTGCCTGGCTCATTTCATCACCCGGCTTCGCAAAGTGATCAAGCCCGACCTGTTCATACCCTAATGTCAACAACGCATCGGCTGAAGCTTGAGCCTGGGCCAAGCGTTCTTCCGTACCAGGCAAATCATCATCGCGGATCAACCTCATATGCTTCTTCATCCAGGGAACGTGTGCATATCCGAAGAGAGCAATCCGGTCCGGCGCCAAACTATGTGACAATTCAACAGTCTTCCGAACATCTGCAACTGTCTGGAGAGGCAAGCCATACATCAAATCGAAATTCAGCCTCGTGATGCCGTTCTCTCTCAGCAAATCAGCCGTCGCCTTCGTCACGTCATATGATTGTACGCGGTTGATCGCCCGCTGAACATCGGGATTAAAATCCTGCACACCGAGGCTGGCCCGACTAATACCACCTTTGACCAAAGCCTGAACAGTCGCTGCATCCAGTGTTCTGGGGTCAATTTCAATTGCTCGCTCCGCTTGTTCTGTGTAGTCAAAATGCGTAGCGATCATCTCCATAATGCCGGTAAAATCGTCCGGCGCAAGAATACTGGGCGTCCCGCCACCCCAATGGACATGCGAGACCTTAAAACGCCCCGGCAGCGCCTTTACGAGCGTGCGGATCTCCGCCTTCAGGGCCGCCGCATAGGTCGCAATCGGCTCATTTTTCTTGGAAATCTTGGTATTGCAGCCGCAGTACCAGCACATTTTTCGGCAGAATGGGACATGCAGATACAGGGAGATCGGATCAGCGGGATCCAGTGTCTGCAGCCACCCGCCATATAGCTCCGCATCGCTTATCGCAGAGAAATGGGGGGCCGTTGGATAACTTGTATATCTGGGAACCGGCGCCTCATATTTCAGAGCAAGACTAACAGACATATACCTACCTCCTCGGCAACTCAGTTCTCACCATCGGCAAGTAACTGCAATTCATACAGGTCACGCACTTTGACAATCTGCGATGTTTCAAGCTCTATAACGCCGAGTTTGCGAAGCTTGGTGATTGTCCGGCTGACGGTCTCGATTGTTAGTCCAAGGAAATCAGCAATATCCGTCCGGCTCATCGGCAGGGTAATCTCTGCCGTATTGCAATCGTCAGGTTTGCCTTCCATCTCGAATTTTTTATGCACCCGTTCACAGAAAAAATTGGCAATTTTCTCAATCGGTGTCTTGCGTCCCAGCAGCAGCATGTGATTTTGCAAATTGATCACTTCCGTCTGCATCATTTCCATCAATCGGCTCTGGACTTCATTAATTTCAGCAAGGGAGGCGTTGAGGCTGGTAACAGAGAATTGGCAGACCGTGACGTCATCAATAGCCTCTGCATCGGCGGTGTAATGCTTGTCAGCGCTTAAACCGACAAAGTCACCCGCGGATTTAAAACCTGTAATTTGCCGCCGACCATCGTCCAGCATTCTGGACAGACGCACTTCACCGGAGACAACTGTATAAAAATAACGCGCGTCATCATATTCGCTGAACAGCATCTGGCCGGGTTTAAAAATCTTGTTGTGACTTTCCTTGCCAAATTCGATCAGTTTGTCGCCACTCAATCCCGCGCACAATGCGAATTTGTGAGCGCCACAATGGCTACAGTGATCCATTTTAGGCTGATTGCCTCGCCCGCCGATAAAACTGTATTTCGTGCTCTGCCCTGCAGGTTTAACATTCTGAAATACGGGGTTTGTTTTAGCTTGATCAACGACATCATTCGGGGTCATAGCATCCATCCTTTTTCCCAATCTTGCTCCACACCCGGAGCATTGCGCATACAGATACCCTCCTCAATGCGGTGGGATGTCGCAGGGGAAGAGAACGGTATTCCAAGAACCGAATAGAATGCTCCAATCCCCTTAAAACTAACGTTTTCAGGCAACAACAAGCATAAAAATGGCTGGCAGCGACATATTGCCACAGCCAGCCATAGCGACTTCGAAACGATCAAATAGAAGAGACCTCAGCTCCCTTCAAACAGCGCCGAGTGCTGAATCAGCTACCCTCTCGATAGCAGGTCCCGCGCTCGATCCAGCGAAACCGGTTCTGAAGAGAGCAAACAATTCCCTGCCTCTATTTCAAAGTCACTTTCCCCCTGCATCAATGGATCAACAGGTGTGAGTTTAGTATCAACGATCAGGCGAGATAGCAAAAGGCGCCGGGCATCACCGCCAGCAGCCCCCAGCTGCGCCCCTTCTGTCGCCAGCAATGTTGCCGTTGTTGCGTGATACAATGCGTTGGAGGCTTGTCGCGCCAGAATTTCATTCTCCGAACGCGCGACACTTTCGGCAAAATCCCGTGCACGATCTATGAGAGCGGAGAGCTCACCCGCATATTGCCCCGGCACGTCCGCCGCGTTGTTAAGCCGGTTTTTCAGATCTTCTGCCAACGGGATGTGAGCCTCCGACCGGGCGATCGCCCTGCCTGTTATGTCCAACGCGTTAATGTTGGAAGTCCCCTCCCATAGAAGGCCCGTATAAGCGTCCCGCACCAGCTTCGGATTAACCCAGTCCTCGATAAATCCGTTGCCGCCGCGTGCTTCCAGTGCGCCGCCCGCAACATCAATATTATCCCGGCAAGCACGGAATTTGAGCAATGGTGTCAGAATTCTGTTCAGCTTTTCAGCCTCTTTATCTCCCTGATCCGCCAAGTGAAGTTGTGTGGCCACATGCATCACCATTGACAGGGCTTGTTCGGTCGGCAGCATAAGTTTCAGCAACTGGCGGCGCATCAAGGGCTTGTGAAGAATGGTTTCCCCAAAAACCTCCCTATTCTGCGCAGTTATCAGAGCTTCGTTGAGACAGCGCCTCATCATACCGGCTGCCCGCACCCCGTGGGACAGGCGCGACATAACAACTTGATCCATCATCTGCCGCAATCCCGGATTTGGCTTCGCCCCCACATCTCCGAATGGATAGCCAACAGCACCGTCGAAAATAATCTCGCCAGAGGCCATGGATTTGGTGCCCATTTTATCTTTCAGGCGAATAATCCGATATCCGTTGCGTTCCCCGTTCTCCTGGTGCCGGGGCACCGCAAAAATCGCCAGCCCCTTGTTGCCGGCAGGTGCGCCTTCCGGGCGCGCCAGTACAAGGGCAACTTCTGCATCAACACAGGAACAG
>JBDWHS010000040.1:0-67132 GCA_039975135.1 Sneathiella sp.
AAAATAAAAATAAAAACTGCCTTTGAGACCGCTGATATCGACATCGGTGCCTCTATTGCCTGTTCGGGTCCGTGCTTGACTGTGACCGATAAAGGAGAGGACTGGTTTGCCGTTGAAGCCTCTGATGAGACATTCTCCTGCACCAGCCTTGGGGATTGGCAGGAAGGCTCGCCGGTCAACTTGGAGCGGGCGTTGAAGCTCGGGGATGAGCTTGGTGGTCATGTGGTGACCGGACATGTCGATGCGGTTATTTCAGTGATGGCGCTAACAGATATCGGCGATTCCACGAAGGTCACGCTTTCCCTCCCTGCGGATTACGCGGCTTTTGTTGCGGCCAAGGGGTCGGTTACTCTTGATGGTATTTCTCTGACCGTCAATGAGGTAGGGGATGACTTTTTCTGTGTGAACATTATTTCACATACCAAAGCCCATACGACTTTCAGGTATTTGAAAGTCGGGCAGCGTATCAATTTCGAAATCGACGTGCTGGCACGCTATGTCGCACGCATGACAGAGGTTAGAAAATAAAAATGCCGTACAAGGAACACCTCTCTCCTATCGAGGACATCATCGAAGATGCCCGCAATGGGAAAATGATTATTCTGGTGGATGCTGAAGATCGTGAAAATGAAGGCGATCTGGTGATCCCTGCGCAAATGGCGACGCCGGATGCGATTAACTTCATGGCTAAATATGGCCGGGGGCTTATTTGTCTGTCGATGACAGAAGAGCGAGTGAACGAGCTGGAGCTGCCGTTGATGTCGCAATCCAATGCCTCCCGCCTGCACACCAATTTTACGGTCTCTATTGAAGCCCGTGAGGGCGTGACAACCGGTATCTCTGCGGCCGACAGGGCAACGACGATTGCCGTTGCTATTGATCATACAAAGGGCGCGCAAGATATTGTGAGCCCCGGGCATGTCTTTCCGCTGGTTGCGCGCGAAGGCGGCGTTCTTCGCCGGACCGGCCACACGGAAGCTGCCGTTGATCTGGCCCGGCTCGCCGGTATGATCCCGGCCGGGGTTATTTGTGAAATCATGAATGATGATGGCACAATGGCCCGCTTGCCGGATTTGATTGAATTTGCCGGAAAACACGATTTGAAGGTTGGAACAATTGCTGACCTGATCGCCTATCGCCGTCGGCATGACAGCCTGATTGAACGGGAGATCGAAGCCGACATCTCCTCTAAATACGGGGCAGACTGGCGGATGATTGTCTTCTCCAACAAACCTGAATATGCGGAACATGTCGCGCTTATCAAAGGCGATATTTCCGGTGATGATCCGGTTCTTGTACGGATGCATGCTCTTAATCTGTTGGGAGATGTTCTGGGCGACAGAGATGAAAATCCTGACATGCTACATCATGCTATGAGCCAGATTGATGACGCAGGACGCGGCGTTGTTGTCATGATCCGCGAGCCACGGCCCATGGCGCTCTCTGACAGGTTGCGCCGGAAACTGGGCGAGCCGGTGAAAACACCGCATGATCTGCGGGATTATGGTATCGGGGCGCAAATATTGCTTGATCTTGGCGTCAAGAATATGGTTCTTCTCTCCAACACTGAACGGAACATCGTCGGCCTCGAAGGATATGGGCTGGCTGTGACCGAAACCCGGCCGATTAAAGCCGAAGGATAAGCAGCATGCGTGACAGTCTTCATATTCTCATTGTCGAAGCCGACTTTTACCGGGATATCTCTGACGCTCTTCTTGAGGGGGCGAAAGAAGTGCTGGATGGTGTCGATGCGACATACGAAGTCATTCAGGTCCCGGGATGCCTGGAAATACCGGCAGCCATTCGCTTTGCGATCAAGGCAATGGAGTTTATGGGAGGGCGTCGCCGATATGATGCCTATGTTGCGCTCGGCTGTGTCATTCGCGGGGAAACATCCCATTACGATACAGTATCGGAAGAAAGCGCGCGCGCGCTGATGGATCTTACAACAGATTATTGTCTGGCGCTTGGAAACGGCATTATCACGTGCGAAAATGATGAACAAGCCTGGGCCCGTGCGCGTAAAGAAGAGAAAAACAAAGGGGGCGGAGCCGCACAGGCCGCCCTTGATATGTTGACCGTCAAAGAACAGTTTGGATTATTCCCGCGATGAGCCTGAAGTCTGAAAAACGAGGTGATAAGCACAGCCGTAAACGACTTGCCAGATTGAACGCTATACAGGCTTTCTATCAGATGGGCGTTGAGGAAAAGGCTGCGGCTGAAGTGGTCGATGAATTTTTGGAACATCGCGTCGGTGCCGAAATTGATGATGTTCAATTCAAGGATTCTGACAAGGCTTTGTTTCGGGATCTGGTGATGGGCGCGACCGAGCGGTTGGCTGAAATCGACGAGCAGATCAACGCAGTTCTGGATAAAGACAGAAGGCTGGATCGGCTGGAACTGGTCCTGCAGGCAACATTGCGTGTTGCCGTGTATGAGTTGCTGGCCCGCATTGATGCGGATGCAAAGGTTATTATTTCGGAATATGTCGGGATGACCCGGACTTTCTTTACCAATAACGAGCCATCCTTTGTCAACGGGGTTCTGGATCGCATTGCCCGTATCTTGCGGCCTGCCGAATTCGAATAAATGAGCACGCCCGCGGATCATACGGGCGAGTTCGGGATAATCAGCCAATATTTGTCCCCTCTCTCCCACAAGATGGAGGGAGCGCTGGGCCTTCAAGACGATGCAGCGCTTTTGGAATGCCGCGATGGCTATCAGCTTGTTCTGACCAAGGATGCGATGGTCGCTGGTGTTCATTTCCTGCCAGGGGATGCGCCGCCCAATATTGCCCGAAAGCTTCTTCGAACAAATCTGTCCGATCTTGCCGCGATGGGGGCTGCCCCCGTCGGCTATCTTTTGAGTACCGCTTGGACAGCAGACTGCACGGAAGAATTTATTGCGGGCTTTACCGCCGGCCTGAAGGCTGATCAGGATGAATTTGGTCTTGGCTTGCTGGGCGGGGATACCGTCAGAACACCGGGTCCTCTAACACTTTCCCTCACGGCGATTGGTGAACTTCCAAAAGGCCAGGCTTTGAGAAGAAACGGCGCTGCTGAGGGAGATTATCTATATGTAAGCGGGACAATTGGAGATAGTGCGCTGGGCCTCCTGTCTCTTCAGGGGAAGCTGGAAAATCTGGCAACCGATGACAGATCATTCCTTGAAAGCAGATACCATATTCCCAAGCCGCGCTTAACATTGGGACAGGTACTCTGCGGATATGCCTCGGCGTGTCTCGATATCTCTGATGGGTTGCTGGCTGATATTGGTCATATCTGCGAACAGTCTGAGGTTGGGGCCGTTCTTTATGAGGAGAAAATACCGATCTCCAGGGCAGCTGAGACGGTCCTTTGCACCGATAAAAAATACTGGGCACAGATCCTGAGTGGTGGAGATGATTATGAGCTGGCCTTCGCGATTCCCCGGGAAAAGGCCTCTCAGCTGGAAATATTAGCGGCAGAAGCTGGTGTTTCGGTGACCCGAATTGGGGAGATGACAGGGAAGGGCACCCCTGTTTTCATAAACACGTCCGGGCAAAAAGTGACGCTAGACAAGGCCGGGTGGACACATTTTTAACACTTTTTTAACATCTTCGCGTTTTGTGCATGCGAGCTATGCATATCTGTGAGTTGTGTTCCGTCCCGCATTTTGAAAAACTCCCGGCAATCAAGACTTAGTTTGGGAGAACTATATGCTGGCAATGCAGTATTCGGTCCGATTGCCAAAGGAATTTGATGCAGACAAAGTGAGTGAACGGGTGTCTCTTCGGGGGCCTATGTTCGAAGGATATCCTGGCCTTTCTCACAAATTTTATCTGTATGACCGCGAAGAGCATGTCTATGCCCCTTTTTACATTTGGGATAACGGACAGGCTGCACAAAATTTTCTGATGAATAATCTGTTCGGTGATGTGGTGCAGGACTTCGGCCGCCCGAGGGTTCGCAGCTGGCAAATTCTGGAATTCGGCTACGGACCGTCACAAGACGCCCCTGAATATATGATCTCGGCGGTTGATAAGGTTTGTGAGAAACGGGCCTTGAAGGCGTTGCAGGCGCGGGAGGCCGAGGTTCATCAGTTGGCCCTTGAAGCGCCTGGTTTGTTTGCTCACATGGTTCTGTTGGACCCCGACAGATGGGAGATATCCCGTGTCAGTTTGTGGTCGAAAAAGCAGGATGCCGTCAAGACGACGGCCGATTGCGTCTGTGAATATGACGTATTGGAGGAAAATCGACATTTATCAGGGGCTGCGTGATACGGGTCTCTTTTTTTTGTCTGGTGTTTGTGTAAACCTTTCTGAAAGTGTTCTTTGAGAGAATTAGTGTCTGAAGCCTGTTTTCCCCCTGGGTCCGGATACTGATATGAAATTACCAAATAACCTTCGCAACCTTTTATGGGGTTTTTGTGCCTTGCTGTTGTTTTCTATTGCTGTTCAGCAGGAGGGGCATGCAGCTTCAGCCGCCGCGGAGGAAGTTGTTGAGGATGGACCCTTCTATCTGGAAATGAAACCGCTCAGTGTCCCTATTCGGCGCAAAAACGGTAATATCAGATATTATATGTTCATGACTGTCAGTTTGGAGTTTGACGAAAAAGACAAAAAGGACGGGACCCGGAAATTGATACCGCGGGTGCGGGATGCGTTTTTGCAGGATTTGAGCGGTCGCTCTGTCTTGCATAAAGACAAGACCCGGGGTGTTGATTTTGAAAAGGTAAAGGACCGGTTGCTTAAAAAGGCAGCAAAAGTTCTTGGAAAAAATGCACCATCCGGCGTTCTTGTTGTAAAAGTCTATAAAGGAACCTAGAGGGCAGCCAATCTGCGGCCCTTCTTTTTATAACAAGGAGGGCGTGTTGGTAGATCGCCGCACCAAAATCAGTATTTTCCTCATGGCCGGTGCTCAGGCCATGCTGAACAGTACCACATCCATTATGATCAGCTCGGCCTCTCTGGTGGCGCTGTTGTTGCTGGGAACAGATAAGTCGCTGGCGACCGTACCTGTGACGGCTGTTGTAACAGGTACTGCTCTCGCAACTATCCCTGCCTCTTATTTCATGAAGCATGCCGGGCGAAAGGCCGGTTTCCTTTTTGGTATATTGTTGGGAATGCTTGGCGCTTCCATTGCGGCTTATGCAATCTATATTGGCAGCTTTATTGGCTTTACCATCGGCGTCATGATTGTCGGTACCTGTACAGCCTTTGGCAATTATTATCGCTTTGCGGCGGTTGATGTTGCTGGTCCTGAGTTTCGCAGCAAGGCCGTTTCCTATGTGATGGCAGGCGGCTTGATTGCCGGCTTTATTGGCCCTCAGATTGCGAGCCATACTCGGGAGTTATTGGCTCCTTATCTGTATCTCGGCCCGTATCTAGCTATTGTGATACTGGGTGTTTTCGCGTTTGTTTTTATCAGTTTCGTCAAAATTCCGAAGATGCAAAAGGTGGATTTTGAGGATGAACCGCGGTCTCTTCTGGAAATCATGAAGCAGCCAACTTTCATCCTGGCGGCTCTGAGTGCCATGATCGGGTATGCCGCTATGAGTTTTATTATGACGGCAACGCCCCTGGCGATGATCGGGTGTGGTTTGACGCCTACAGATTCTTTTAATGTCATCAGCTGGCATGTGGTCGCTATGTTTGGACCAAGTTTTTTCACCGGCTCTTTGATCGCCCGCTATGGGGATTTTAAAATCATATTTGCGGGATCAATTCTTGGCTTGGCGTGCATCGCAGTTGCGCTGTCTGGCCTCGCCTTGTCGCATTTCTGGGTGGCTCTTGTTTTACTGGGTGTTTCCTGGAACTTTATGTTTATTGGAGGTACAACATTGCTGACAAAGACCTATCGGCCTTCGGAGACAGCCAAAGTTCAGGGGTTTAACGACTTTCTAGTATTTGGAACCGTCGCTACTGCATCTCTTTCTGCCGGTATCCTGCAGCAGGTTTTCGGTTGGGATGTAGTGAATTTAAGTATGATTCCGTTCTTCTGTCTGGTGGCAATCATCGCCCTGATGAATATTAGCCGGAAAGAAGTTTCTATTGCGCCCGCTGAATAGCGGAGCAGAAAAGCATACAAAAAAAGCCGCCTGACTGAACGGACGGCTTTTTTTGTTGTCTGGGGAAAGGTTAGCCCGTAAAGGCGTCTTCCACCAAAGATTTCTGAATCATCTCAGCGGCTTCATCTGCATCGCCCCAACGAACAATTTTTACCCATTTGTCTTTTTCCAGATCTTTATAATGTTCGAAAAAGTGAGCAATCTGATCGAGCAGGACATCGCGTAAATCTGTGTAATTTTCGATGTTGGAGTAATAGGGGTGCAGCTTGTCAACGGGCACACCCAGAATTTTCTCATCCTGACCCGCTTCATCTTCCATAATCAGAACGCCAACAGGCCGCGCTCTTAGAACGGCCCCTGGAATAACGGGAATAGGGCCAGCAACCAGCATATCGGTCGGATCGCCATCATCTGCCAGCGTGTGTGGTATAAATCCGTAGTTGCACGGATAGTACATTGCCGTGTGCAGGAAACGATCTACAAACATGGCACCGGAATGTTTGTCGACTTCATATTTAACCGGCACACCACCAATCGGAATCTCAATAACAACATTGACATCCCATGGAACATTTTTGCCAGCAGAGATTTTGGAAATATCCATTCTTTCACGCTCCTAAAAACCGTTGGCGCCCGATTAGCATGTTCTGGCACAAAGCGCCATACAGGATTAGAAAAACGACCTTTTTTTTGCGTTTTAGTCTCCCAAATAGCAATTTCAGTAATATTTGAATAATAAAATAAATAAAAATATAAAGTAGAAAAATATAAATTAAATATTCAATACCATTTATTGTGTAGTAATATTTAGATGATTTTTGATTTTTGTATAGTATTTGTTATTGATGTAAAAATATGTAATCATTCTTTTATGTATTTATTTACTAGTAGAAAATAAAAATAATAGGAATGAAAATATTTATTAATTTATATATTAAATAAATACTAAAGAAAAACTTCGTATTGAAGTTCAAATATTTATCTGTCATTGTTTGTATAAGAGTTGATTTCCAAGTAATTGATTTTCTTTCAGTAAGAAGACTTGTTCAATAATCAAAATAGCCTGCAGATGGCATGTCTGCGGGGAAATAGGGTGGAGTCAATGTCAGAAATTATGTGGATTCCGATTATCTGTGGTGTGATCGCATTGGTGTACGGGGTGTATGCCGGTCGATCTGTTCTATCTGCTGACGCTGGAACAGCCAGGATGCAGGAGATATCAGGCGCGGTTCAGGAAGGGGCGATCGCCTATCTTAACCGTCAATATTTGACGATCGGACTTGTGGGAGTTGTGATTTTTGCCATTCTTTGGTTCCTGCTTGGAATTAAGGTGGGAATAGGCTTTCTAATCGGTGCGGTCTTATCCGGAATGGCCGGATTTATCGGAATGCATGTATCTGTGCGGGCCAATGTGAGGACTGCGGCCGGGGCTGCGAAGGGCTTAAAAGAAGGACTTGAAATCTCGTTCAAGGCAGGGGCGGTTACAGGACTGCTTGTGGTTGGCTTGGCCTTGTTGGCGGTCGCCGGATATTATGCTGTTCTGCTTTCCATGAATGTGGAAGGGCGAGAGATGATTGACAGTCTGGTCGGCCTTGGCTTCGGAGCCTCTCTGATTTCGATTTTTGCCCGGCTCGGCGGTGGCATCTTTACAAAGGGAGCGGATGTTGGTGCCGATCTGGTTGGTAAAGTGGAAGCTGGAATTCCGGAAGATGATCCTCGTAACCCGGCGGTGATTGCTGACAATGTTGGCGATAATGTCGGCGATTGTGCTGGTATGGCAGCGGATTTGTTTGAAACCTACGCTGTGACTGTTGTGGCAACTATGGTTCTGTCCTCCATCTATTTTGCGGATAATGCCTTGTTGATGATTTATCCGCTGATGATTGGCGGTGTTTGTATTATCACGTCCGTGATCGGGACGTTTTTTGTGAAACTGGGCAGCAGCAACAATATCATGGGGGCGCTGTATAAAGGGTTCGCCGTGACAGCCGTTCTGTCCGCGATTGCTCTGTGGCCGATTACGGCAATGACGATCGGAACAGGAACAGAATTTACCATTGGCGACAAGGTCTTTACGGGCGCGAGCCTTTTCTATTGCGGTTTGATCGGTCTTGTCGTTACAGGGCTTATCATCTGGGTGACCGAATATTATACATCAACAGAATACCGGCCAGTCAAAAGCATTGCGGCAGCATCTGAGACCGGTCACGGAACCAATGTCATTCAGGGGCTTGCTGTTTCCATGGAGGCAACTGCCATTCCTGCGATTATCATTTGTATCGGTATTATCCTGGCCTACAATTTTGCGGCTTTGTTCGGGATTGCGATTGCTGTCACTACAATGCTGGCTTTGGCGGGTATGGTTGTGGCACTGGATGCCTACGGCCCTGTGACGGATAATGCTGGCGGCATTGCTGAAATGGCGGAGATGGATGAAGATGTCCGCAAAACAACAGATGCTCTCGATGCGGTGGGAAATACAACGAAAGCCGTGACCAAGGGCTATGCAATTGGCTCCGCAGGACTGGGCGCACTCGTCTTGTTTGCAGCTTACACCGAAGATCTGGCGTATTTTATCTCGAATGCAACACCGGATAAATACTCCTTTTATCAAGGAGTGACTTTGGATTTTAGTCTGCAAAACCCCTATATCGTTGTGGGGCTGATACTGGGCGGGCTTTTGCCTTATTTGTTCGGTGCGATGGGAATGATGTCTGTCGGACGCGCGGCAGGTTCTGTCGTTCGTGAAGTGCGACGTCAGTTCAAGGAAATACCGGGTATTATGGAAGGTACCGGCAAACCCGATTACGGCAGGGCGGTTGACCTGTTGACCAAGGCTGCGATCAAGGAAATGATCATTCCATCCATGTTGCCGTTGTTGGCCCCGATTGTTGTCTTTTTTGCAATGTTACTCATCGCGGATAAATCGGCGGCCTTCTCAACAGTGGGAGCCATGTTGCTCGGTGTGATTATCACCGGGTTGTTTGTCGCTCTTTCCATGACCGCAGGCGGCGGTGCCTGGGACAACGCCAAGAAATATATCGAGGATGGAAATCATGGCGGCAAAGGAACAGATGCTCATGCGGCAGCTGTGACCGGCGACACCGTGGGTGATCCTTATAAAGACACGGCAGGCCCTGCCGTTAATCCAATGATCAAGATCACCAATATCATTGCGCTTCTGCTATTGGCGGTGCTGGCCCATTAAGCTGGATTTGATTGATCCCAAAAAAAAGCCCCTGATATTCAGGGGCTTTTTTAATTGGTTCTAGACTTTCGTGTTAGTTGGCGCCGGGATTAAACCGACCAAAGTTGCCGAATATCTGCTCAAAGAAGCCGAGTTTGTTGCCACCTGTCGGTGTCGTTCGATCGACAATTTCAATGTCCTGACCGTCTTCCTTGTCGTAATTCTTCACGACTTCTACCACATCATTCTCATCAAATTTTACGACAATGACATTCTGTTCCAGCACTGTCTTCTCGAGAAAGGCCATATGCTCAGTCTTTCTGCTGATGTAATACCAGGCTTCACCATTATCCGGGAATGTTGAAATGCTTGAAGGGGATCCTAACGTCTCGACAACAGCGTCCTTATCTGCGACGCCGGGTTCCACTTTTGCAAGCTGTTCCGGGTCCAGCCGGTACCCTTTGCTTTCCTGAACATAGTCACAGGCTATTAGGGGCGTGCATAAAACACTCATCAATAGGATGTTCCGCAGTATTTTCATGACTTACCTGAAGCTTTGCTGTCGTTTCGCCGCTCTCTCTCTGGGCCATCAATACTCACTTTTGTTGACAGTCCGCACATGAGCGCTTAATTGGGTTTCATAAATGGCATTTTCCGGGTGCTTCTGTCAAATTTTTGGTAAATCTTTTAAAAGACCATTTGTCAGTTTACGGCCTAGGCAGGACCGGAGCGTCAACAGATCGGATTATCAATGATATTCAAGAAACTTTTCGGGCAGCGGCAACAAGACATCGCGGCACAGGAAATATACCAGGAAATTGTTCGACAGGCGCGAATGCCTGTTTTCTATCTGGAGGCTGATGTTCCTGATACTGTGGATGGGCGGTATGAGATGATTTCTCTACACGCTTTTTTGGTCATGCGTCGCTTGAAGAAAGAAGACGGGGAGAAGCTGCTTTCGCTTTCACAGGCTGTTTTTGATCTGATGTTTTCCGATATGGATCAGTCTCTGCGGGAAATCGGTGTCGGTGATCTGGGGGTCGGCAAACGTGTGAAGGCCATGGCCAAGGTTTTTTATGGGCGCGTAGTCGCCTATGAAATGGCGCTTGATGGCCAGGAAGAAACGCTTGAAGCCGCGCTTGAACGCAATCATTACGGCACACTGGAAGAGCCGGCTTCTCCGCATTCTATCGCGCGCTTGGCTGATTATGTGCGAGAAAATGATCTTTATCTTTCGTCGCAGGAAACAGCGGATCTGATGCTCGGAAAGGTGCAATTTCGTGAATTTGCCACATCAACGGCGTCACGAGGGTGAGAGTAAGGGAGAATTTTTGTGATTTCTCTTTATAAAACAATGGATTATATATATTTTGCAAAAGCCGTTGACCCGGCGGGCTGAAACGCCTATTTTCGCGCCTTCGAAATCGTTAGGACCGGAAATTTTCAGCACAGAACGGTCACGTGAGATCATGAAAGTTGGAAAGGGTCATCCCATGCAGGATGCCGGGGCAGAATTTACTCGGTGGATAAATGTTGAGCGGTTGGGGGCGAAGCCTGTTACCATCAACATCACCGCATCGGATAAAGAATGTAAGGATATTGCGAAAAGGTTGCAAATTCCGACCGTTCATTCTCTGATGATGACTGGAACTTTGGGCCGGAAAGAGAACACTGGTCTGATCGAATTGAAAGCCTCGGTAAAGGCGTCTGTTGATCAGAGTTGCGTTGTCAGTCTGGCTCCTGTCAGACAGGAAATTGAAGAAGAGTTTGCAATATGTTACACCTTCAAGAAGGATGACATATTGGTTGAGGATCTGGATTACGTTGTTGGTCTGGAAGAAGATGATCTTCCGGAACTCATTGTAGATGGACAAGTTGATGTTGTTCAGGCCATGAGCGAGCAGGTTGCTTTGGCGTTAGACCCCTATCCCCGAGCGGAGGGAGAGGAAGAGTTACTGATGTCAGAGGATGCTCAAGGTCTGGATGCAGAAGCTGAAGATACGGATAAGCAGGTTCATCGGCCTTTCGCCGACCTGAAGGATTTGATGAAGAAAAACTGATTTGCGCGCCGCGAAGGCGTGCCAAACCGGATTTGGATTGAAGACGCCGGGATGCCGGTGCAAAGTGAGAGATAGAGAAATGGCAGTACCTAGAAAGAAAACCACGAAATCAAAGCGCAACATGCGTCGCGCTCATGATGCACTGGGTGGCACACAGGCTCAGGAATGTCCTAATTGCGGAGAGCTGAAACGCCCTCATCACATTTGTGATTCATGTGGTCATTATGGTGACCGGGAAGTTCTGGATACAGCAGAAATCCTCTAAATCAGAGCTTTTCTGGCAGAGTTTTTCCGATTATTTGAAATGGTTAAGAACCGGACGATGGAATGAGCGAAAACGTTGTTATTGCGCTTGATGCGATGGGAGGGGATGATGCCCCTGATATTGTCATCAAGGGTGTCGACATCGTCAGAGTTCAGTTTCCCGACGCCCGGTTTTTGCTGTTTGGTGATGAAAACAGGCTGAACCCTTTGCTGGATGACTATCCGGCAGTGCGCGACATATGCGAGATACGGCATACGGATCAGGCGATAAAGGGCGAAGACAAACCAAGCCATGCATTGCGCAAAGGTCGTCAGAGCAGTATGCGACTGGCGATTGATTCTGTGCGCGATGGTGAAGCTGGAGGCGTTGTCTCGGCCGGTAATACAGGCGCCCTGATGGCGATGGCCAAGTTTTCTCTTCGAACACTCCCTGGTATTGACCGACCGGCCCTTGCTTCCATGTTGCCCTCTCCCAAAGGCGAGACTGTTATGCTGGATCTGGGGGCAAATGTCGAATGTGACGCAGATAACCTGGTACAGTTTGCCGTTATGGGCGCTGATTTCGCCCGTGCCGTCCTCGGACGGGTCCCGCCGCGTGTCGGTCTCTTGAATGTCGGCAGCGAAGATCTCAAAGGCAGTGATACGATCAAGGCCGCTGGGGAAAGACTCCGGGCTATTCCCAATCCTCCTTTCGAATATTACGGATTTGTCGAGGGTGATGATATCACAAGAGGCGTCGTTGATGTCGTTGTAACCGATGGTTTTACAGGGAATGTGGCCTTGAAGACCGCGGAAGGCGTTGCGACCCTGTTTTCAAATTTCCTGCGGGCGGGTTTTCAACGCTCTTTGATGTCGAAAATCGGTTATTTACTGTCCCGTCATGGATTGCAAATCCTCAAAGACCGCCTCGATCCGCGCCTCTATAACGGAGGTGTCTTTCTGGGACTCAATGGTGTTTGTGTGAAAAGTCATGGAGGGACGGACGCCTTTGGTTTTGCCAATGCGGTTGCCGTGACCATTGAAATGGTTTCGGAAGGGATGATTGATCGGATGATTGCTCATTTTAAAACCTTCGATGTGGAAACTAAGGCCAACAACACTTCCTCCGAAGTGTCTGAAGTGCAAAATATATAACAATAGCGGGCCCGGCTCTTTTGGGCCGGAGAATGGGACATAAATGCGTCGGTCAGTCATTATCGGAACAGGCTCCTACCTTCCGGAACGAGTTCTTACCAACGAAGAATTATCCACCATGATGGATACGACAGATGAATGGATCGTTGCCCGGTCCGGTATTCGCGAAAGACGGATTGCTGCAGAAGGTGAGTTGACCTCGGATTTGGCAACTAAAGCAGCTCAGGCAGCCCTTGATAACGCGGGACTGACGGCGGATGATATCGACCTTGTTCTGCTGGCCACAGCCACACCGGATGAAACATTCCCGGCAACAGCAACAACGGTTCAGAAAAATCTCGGGATGACGAAAGGCTTTGCGTTCGATATTCAAGCTGTTTGTACCGGATTTATCTATGCCCTCGCGACAGCCGACAATTTCGTCAAATGCGGACAGGCGACGCGGGCGCTTGTCATTGGCGCTGAGACTTTTTCCCGGATTATCGATTGGGAAGACAGAACAACCTGTGTTCTTTTTGCGGATGGTGCCGGTGCTGTTGTGCTTGAAGCTTCCGAAGAAGAGGGAACCAATCAGGATAGAGGGATTCTGACCAGCCATCTGCATGCGGATGGTAACCATCATGACCTGCTTTATGTGGATGGCGGACCGTCATCGACCCAGACGACGGGCTATCTAAAAATGGCGGGTAAAGAAGTCTTCAAACATGCCGTCAATAATCTGGCCAGTGTGGTCGGCGAAGCCCTCGAGGCGACAGGACTGGAAGCGGATGATATCGACTGGCTTGTGCCCCACCAGGCCAACAAGCGCATTATCGATGGCACGGGCCGTAAACTTAAAATGCCGGCGGAGAAAGTTGTCGTGACAGTTGATCGGCATGGGAACACATCTGCTGCTTCTGTTCCGCTCGCGTTGGATGAGGCCGTGCGGGATGGTAGAATCAAACGCGGAGATGTTCTTTTGCTGGAAGCGATGGGTGGCGGCTTCACCTGGGGATCTGCTCTGGTACGTTGGTAGAGATGTGCGAATCTCTAAAATAGATTCGAACAACCAGCGATGAATCAGGCTATCTGTTTCTGATCATTGTAAAAAGCATCTGCTAATTTAACGATAAATCCCAGTTTTATTCGTCTTTCCCGCTTTTTTTGTCCGTTAGCGGTTGACGCTCTTCCCTGCTGTGCTAATCCTTTATCAACGGGCGCGAGGTGGGAAACTATGAGCAAAAATACACTGACTAGGGCACATTTGGCCGAGGCACTGTACCAACAGGTTGGCCTGTCCAGAAATGAGTCTGCTGATCATGTCGAAGCGGTTTTGGGAGAAATCGCAGATCGGCTGGTTGAGGGAGAAACTGTCAAGATCTCTTCTTTTGGAAGTTTGCAGGTACGTCAGAAAAACGGGCGTGTTGGTCGCAATCCGAAGACAGGCGAAGAAGTTCCGATTGATCCCAGACGGGTTCTGGTATTTCGGGCATCGCATGTGCTGAAAAATAAGATTAACGGCACCTCCCGATAACACAGGGCCGCTGAATAATAATGTCGGATATATCGAATACACTGACGAGAAAAACGCAAAAATCTCCGGATGCCTTTCGCACAATTAGTGAAGTGGCTGAAGAACTGGATGTCCCGCAACATGTGTTGCGATTCTGGGAGACGAAATTCCCGGTTGTCAAACCGCTGAAACGGGGAGGGGGACGACGCTATTATCGCCCCGGGGATGTTGAGCTGATCCGCGGTATTAGAGATCTTCTCTACACCCATGGCTTCACCATAAAAGGAGCACAAAAGCTCCTCAAAGAGCAGGGCGGCAAGATTGAGAATATCGAAGCTCTTGCGCCAGGCCTTAAAGCAAAATCGGCAGCCAGTCTGCCCTTGAATAGTGATGCACTCCCGTCCAAAACCAGGGTTGAAGGCAGTACTGGACAAGACGATGACCGCTATAGGGATCAGTTGCGATCTGTCTTGCAAGAGCTTGTTGAATTGCGCGCTTTTCTGACAGATTAAACGTCTCCAGATTTATTTTACCCAATTCGGTTGTTGGCGTTGCAATGACCCTTGATGGAAGTTATAGTTCGCGCCGTTTCCCCCGTTTGGCGGGCAGTAGCGCAGCCTGGTAGCGCACTTCACTGGGGGTGAAGGGGTCGTCGGTTCAAATCCGGCCTGCCCGACCATTAAGAAAGCCTCAGAAACTTCGGTTTCTGAGGCTTTTTCTTTTTGATCGCTACCGGGTTCGGGGAAAAGGACCGCTGTTACCCCGCATTAAGTTCCTTGAAAATTCTCTGGGCGGTGGGCGTTGTTGCCAGCCCGCCTTTGCCGGTGCATCTTAGTTCGCATGGGATGGCCTGCCCGACTTGATGCATGGCCACAATGACTTCATCCAGCGGAATCAGGGCATCAAACCCGGCCAGTGCCATATTGGCCGCTGACAATGCATTCCCGGCCATAAGCACATTTTTACCAAGGCAGGGTGCTTCCACGCGATTGGCAACAGGATCACAAACCAATCCGAATGTATTTTGCAAAGCCATGGAAGCGGCGCTCAGTGTTTGATTGAAGGATCCACCCAGCAGAGTGATGAGAGCCGCAGCCGCCATGCCGGAGCCCGAACCGGTCTCCGCCTGACATCCGCCGAGCTCTGCGGAGAATGTCGCTTTTTGAGCGATGAAAACACCGATCAGTCCGGCTGCCAGCATGGCTTTGATCTTTTTGTCTTCAGAAAGGTTCAAGGCATTTGCTGCCCCGATACAGGTTCCGGGAAGCGTGCCGCACGACCCGGCGGTTGGAGCGGCGACAATGACACCCATGGCGCTTTTGACATCCATTAAGGCGGTGACCGCCAGAATAACATCATTGCTCAATCCAAGATTGAGAAACGTATTGGAAGCCATTTTTTCTTTAAAAGCCGGGGCCTGCGCAGGGTAAATTCGATCCACATAGCTTGTTCCCTCAATCCCCTCTGCAATGGATTTCTCGAGGATGCGGACAATGTCGCGCATTTTGTCATAGACAATACCTTCCGCAATATTGCCCCTGGCACTCTCGTAAAGCAGCGCGAGCTCCCACATTTCAAGTCTCTTGTCTGCATTAAAGGCAATCAGCTCTTCACTGTCAGCAAAAGGAACGGTCATGTTTTTGCGGGCGCCAATTGGCAGAACAGGGGCGAGCGTCCTGACTTTATATCCGATCAGTGGATCGAGATTTTCTATGGGTGCCTGGCTTTTAATCTGAAGAAGGGTCCCCGTCGGTCCTTTTCGAGCAAGGACATGATCCCCTTCCAGACTGCCTTTCAATGAAGCGGGAGCACCCTCAATCAATGTTTCAAAATAGTCGCCAAAGAGGGAGAGTTTATAGTCGTTGATTTCCGTGACCTCGATCATCCCGCCACCCGTCGAGATCGCAATAAAACAACAGCTGTCGCGCGCATTTGACAGTGTCAGCTTATAGGTGTTTGGATGAACGGCTTGATAGTCATGAACACGGATTTCAACCTGGCAGCCGGCCTGCCGGAGATGGGCGCCAGCCTCAACCATTCGGGCATCCGTCACTTCCCAACCCATCAGACCCGCGAACAACCCCATATCAGATCCCTGACTTTCATGAGTCGGACCGAGGGATCCGTTGATGTCATACTCGATCAGAACAGTGTTGAAATCACCTTGCATATAGTCTCGCGCCAAAGCACCGATACGGTGGGCGGCAGCCACATGTGAGCTGGAGGAGCCGCGCATCACAGGGCCGATAACATCATTGAAAATACTGGGATAGTAGGCATGCATGGCGACTGTCCTGAAAGAGTAATGCGAAGAGCTTAACGCACGACGAACCCATATGCAAAAGGGTCGCGCGTGTCGATTGTGATTGTATTTGTGCCGGTGGCCCGTGCCCATCCGGCAATGGACGGGATGATGGCCTCATAACTTGCGACGGTGGTTTTTTCCTCCACCCGGCCTTCGAACTGGGAGCCGATGATGCTTTCATGAACGAAGAGATCACCCGTATTCAGCTGGCCTTTGGCCGCCCATTGCGCCATGCGGGAGGAAGTCCCCGTCCCGCAGGGAGACCGGTCTATTGCTTTGTCGCCATAAAAGACCGCGTTTCGTGCGGTAGCCCCTGGAACAGTTGGATCTCCTGTCCACAGAATATGGCTGAGGCCTTTTATCTCAGGCTTTTCAGGGTGAATGAATTCATATTTTTCGTTCAGCGCGGATCGTAAATTCCGACTGAAGCCAATCAACTCTTCGGTGCGATAGTCGCTTATATCCTGGAAATTTTCCTGACGGTCGACAATGGCATAGAAATTTCCGCCATAAGCGACGTCTGCCGTGATTTCGCCCAACCCTTCACAGATAGCGGTTAGTTCGCTCTTATAGAGGAAAGAGGGAATGTTGGTCAGGCGAACTTTTTCTACATAATCGCCCACTCGATCATAGTGAGCGATGACCAGGCCTGCGGGCGTATCCAGGCGCAGAATACCAGGAGTTTTGGGTGTCACCAGTCCGTTCTCGATGGCAAAAGTAACGGTTCCAATGGTGCCATGCCCGCACATGGGCAGGCAGCCTGATGTTTCAATGAACAGAATACCGATATCACAATCGCCTCGTGTCGGAGGGTAGAGAATAGATCCTGACATCATGTCATGACCTCTGGGTTCGAACATCAATCCTGTTCTGATCCAGTCGAATTCAGCAATGAAATGCGCACGCTTTTCGAGCATGGTTTTTCCGTGCAGGTCAGGGGCACCGCCTGTGACAAGCCGGACGGGATTACCGCAAGTGTGCCCGTCAATGCAGAAAAAAGTGTGTTTTGTCATGTCTCAGGAGTTCCTGTCAAAAACGATGAGGGCTCAAGGCGGCCAAATCGATGGAAGGGGGGGTTTTGTTGATCAGATCGGAAACCAACTGACCGGTTGCCGCGGACTGGGTTAAACCCAAATGCCCATGACCAAAGGCATAGAGGATGTTCTTCGAGCGGCTGGAGAACCCGATAACCGGCAGACTGTCTGGAATGGAAGGGCGTGCCCCCATCCATTCGGCAGCGTCCTGTGTCCGCAATGCCGGTACAAATTTTTGTGCTTTACTGACCATCGCCTTGGAGCGGTTGAAATTTTCTTTCCGGCCCAGACGTGCAATCTCGGACGCTCCGCCTACACGGATGCCATCCGCAAGAGGGGAGATAACAAACCCATGGCCTGGAAAGACCAGGGTTCTGGTTAAAGTGAGGGCGGATTTGGGGAAGGTCGTATTATATCCGCGCTCTCCGATCAACGGGATCATATCACCCAGCTGCCTGGCCAGAGAGGAAGACCAGGGGCCTGCTGCGATGATGACCTTTTGGCCATCATAAGGGCCGTTTTCCGTCTGAACTGTTACGCCACTTTCAGAAGCCTCTACGGATCGGACAGCCGAATAGACTGTTCTGAAAGGCCGTTGGCTCAAGATATCATGGAGTGCCTTGCAGAAGGTTAGGGGGTTCGAGACCGACTTCCAGTGCGGCACAAAGATCCCCGCAACGAAATTCTTGGCCAATCCTGGCTGAAATTGATGCAAGTCATCCTTTTCATAACATTCGAAGTCAATGGAATGGCGGCGCCTGTAATCCCAGTTTTTCAAATCCTTCTGATAATCTCGTTCAGATTCGTATAGATGAAGGGCACCGCCCTGGTGGATCAGCGTGTCAAGCCCGGTTCTTGCCAGCATGTCATCCATTGCTTTCCCTGCCAAATGCATCAGAGAGGCTTGCACAGTAATGCTGCGGCGATATTTTGCGGGGCGGGTGGCCATCATGAAACGGGTGAGCCAGGGGAGCGTTTTGGGAAGGTCTTGGGGCACGACGGTGAAAGGTCCAAGTGGATCGAGCAACCACCGGATAGCTTTGAAGAGGATGCCTGGAGAAGCCAGGGGCATGATGTCGGAAAAGGCGAGTCCTGCCGCATTACCTGCACTGGCACCCGCGGCAATTTTTTCCTTTTCAATCAGGAGAACCGATTTCCCTTCTGAAGAGAGTTTTTCGGCGATGGCGAGACCGACAATCCCGCCTCCGATCACGATGATATCGTCTCTTTTTTGGGCATCCTGCTTCATACGGCCTCCTTACGGCTGAGTGTAAGAGGTTTTGACAACTGAATAAAATTCAGCGGCATAGCGGCCTTGCTCGCGGGAGCCATAGCTGGATCCCTTCGTGCCACCAAAGGGAACATGGTAATCGACGCCTGCGGTCGGTAGATTGACCATTATCATACCTGCCTTTGCATTGTCCTTAAAATGGCTCGCATATTTCAAAGACGTGGTGCAGATTCCCGCTGATAAGCCAAATTCAGTGTCATTCGCCGTCGCCAGAGCTTCGTCATAATCTTTAACCTTAATCACTGTCGCAACAGGGCCGAATATTTCCTCCCGATTGATGCGCATGTCGTTGGAAGTTTGTGTGATCAGCGCGGGGGACATAAAGTACCCATCGGTTTTCAATCTATCACCGCCGCAAGCGATGTTTGCTCCCTCGGATCTGGCGATGTCCACATAATCCAGATTCTTGCTCAGCTGACTTTCATCGATGACCGGCCCGATTTGTGTATTGGAATCCAGGGCATCACCCACTTTCAAGCTGGCAACTGCCTCTGTCATGGCCTCAACGAACCGATCATGAATACCCTCCGTCACAATAAGACGGCTTGAGGCTGTGCAGCGCTGGCCCGTCGAGAAGAAGGCGCCATTGACGCACGCGGAAACGGCGATATCCAGATCGGTGTCATCTAGGACTACCATCGGGTTTTTTCCGCCCATCTCCAGCTGCACCTTCTTGAGATTTTTGGCGCAATCCACCGCAATCGATCGTCCTGTGGCGACGGATCCGGTAAAGGAAATCGCCGACACTTTTGGATGACTGATCAGGGAAGGGCCGATCAAGGAGCCTTTGCCGGTGACCAGATTGACAACACCTGCTGGTAAGCCGGAGCGGTGAATGATGTCGACCAGTGCCCAGGCGCTGGCAGGGACAGCTTCCGCCGCTTTTAAGACAACCGCATTGCCGTAACACAGAGCTGGCGCCATTTTCCAGGCCGGGATCGCTATGGGGAAATTCCACGGTGTAATCAGGCCGACCACGCCAACGGGTTCGCGGCGTATATCTACATCGACGCCCGGGCGAACCGAGGCTAGTTTTTCTCCGGGAATCCGCAATGCTTCGCCCGCAAAAAACTTGAATATCTGCCCGGCACGCGCAACTTCGCCAATACCTTCTGCACGTGTTTTACCTTCTTCACGAGAGAGCAAGGTACCGAGTTCCTCCTTGCGCGCCAGAATTTCTGCGCCAATGGTATCCAGACAATCAAATCGTTGCTGGGGGGAGCTTATCCCCCAGTGTTTCTGGGCTTCATAAGCTGCTTCAATGGCAGCCTCCACGTCCTGTATGGAAGCAGAGGCTGCATTACCAATCACATCAGCTGTGTTGGAGGGGTTCACATTGGGAACGCTTTGCGCTCCCATTGCCCATTGGCCATTTATCAGATTTGGAAATTCAGTCATGATCACCGGCTCACGCAGCTTCTGAAGAAAAAGAAGGCAGGGCAGGGCGATTGGCGATGGCATCGCGAATGATCTTTTCTACCTGTTTGCGGCGGTCACCAATCAACGGCAGGCGCGGTGCGCGCACTCGATCATTGGAGCCCAGCTCGATGGCTTCCGCCAGTTTGATATTCTGCACCAGGTAAGTGGAGACATCGAGATCCAGCAAAGGGCGGAACCAACGATAAATCTCCAGCGCTTCCTGTATCCGGCCTTCTTGCATGAGGCGATAGATCGCGACATTTTCTTTTGGAAAAGCCACCACCAGACCGGCAACCCAGCCTACAGCGCCGACACTGAGTGCTTCGAAGCCGAGATTATCGACGCCGGTGAGAATGTTGTAGCGATTCCCTAGCAGATTAATGATTTCCGTTGTCCGGCGGATATCGTCAGAACTTTCCTTGATAGCGACAAACCGCTTGTCATCCGCGAGATCCAGCATGACCTGCGGGGTAACATCAACCCGATAGGCCACTCGGTTGGAATAAATCATGATGGGAAGATCCGAGGCTTCCGCAACAGCGCGCAAGGCCGCGACAGTTTCCCGGTGATCGGTGTGGTAGATGGGGCTTGGAACAACCATCAAACCATCGGCACCGGCGTTGGCTGCCGCCTCACCCATGGCGCAGGCATCTCTTGTGGCGGCTTCATTGACGGTCATCAGGGTCGGCTTTGAACCCGTGGATTCTTTCGCCAGCTTCAGGATTTCGATTTTCTCATCAGCGGAAAGCATGGAACCTTCCCCCAGAGAACCACAGACGATCAGTCCGTCGCAGCCTGCCTCCATCTGGTAATCGAAGCAGCGCTTCATTTCAGTAATATCAAGTGTGTCGTCTTCAGTGAATTTGGTTGTTACAGCAGGAATAATGCCTGTCCACATGATCGTCTTCCTTTAGAGTAGATGTGAAAATAAGTGAGAACTGATTGTTATAGCGAGCGAACACTCGCCAGAAATTTACGGGTATGAGGGCTTTGTGGAGCCGAGAAAATTTCCTCTGGCGGGCCAATTTCTTCCATGACCCCCAGATGGAAATAGGCGACCCTGTCGGATACATCTCGGGCGAAGCTCATCTCGTGGGTGACGCAAATCATGGTCATTCCTTCTTCTGCGAGCAGGCGCATGGTGTCGAGAACCTCTCCCACCAGCTCCGGATCGAGGGCAGAAGTGGCTTCGTCGAACAGCATATAGTCAGGCTCCATCGCAAGGGCCCGGGCAATGGCGAGCCTTTGTTGCTGCCCCCCTGACAGGGCGGATGGATAAACATCCAGCTTGTCGCCAAGACCGACATGATGCAGCTGCTTTTCCGCAATGGCGCGCGCTTCGGATTTCGATTTTTTCAGTACAACTTTGGGGGCGAGTGCAACATTCTCGGCCGCTGTCAGATGAGGGAAAGAATTCCATTGTTGAAAGACCATCCCCAGGTTCTGACGTAACAGATTGATATTGCATTTTTTGTCATGGACCGAGACACCATCGACTTCGACGCTGCCGTCATTAATGGGTTCAAGGCCGTTGATGCAGTAGAGCAAGGTTGATTTTCCGGAGCCTGAGGATCCTATAATACTCAGGACTTCGCCCTTTTTGACCGTCAGATTAATTCCTTTGAGAACCTCAAGGGCGCCAAAGCTTTTGTGGAGATTTTTTACTTCAATCATGAGGCCCATCTTTCTTCAAGTTTTGAGGAATATTTGGAAAGCGGATAGGAGAGGGCAAAATAGAAAGCGCCTGACACCGCCAGAATGATGAACGGCTCTTGCGTCCGGGTGATTAGTATTTGGGAGGCACGGAGCAATTCCACGTATCCCAGGACGGAAACCAGGGCACTGTCTTTCATGACGCCAAGGGCCACACCAATCCAGGATGGAAAGATGGCTCTCAGGCCAATGGGCCAGACCACATGCCGTAGATCCTGCCAGTAGCTTAGGCCAAGAGACCGCGCGGCGCGGCGCATGGGCAAGCCAACCGAGTCAATACCGCCGCGCGCTACGTTGGATACCATGGCGCTGGTATAGAGTGTCAAGACAATGACACCGGAGCCAAACGGACCCAGATTCCAGCCGATAATTGGAAAGAAGTTATAAAACAGGATCAGCTGAATAAGGAGCGGGACACTGCGAAAGATATCCAGAACGGTGTCGATGAGCGTGCTGACTATTCTGGGGGAGGCCTGCGTCGCCCACCCAAAGACACAGCCAAAGGCACTGCCGATAGAGATGGAGAGCGCTGAAATCCATAAAGTGCGAAGAGCTGCTTCACCAAGAAAGAGAAGGTCACTGGCCTGAAAGCCGCTAAAGAAGGAGATGTCATTTGTCATTTTCTTCTCCTAATACCGGAATAGACGGGAGGCCAGGAGCCTGGAGACGCCCAGGATCACTTTGACGATGATGTAGTAAAGAACCGCGGTTACAGCGAAATACTCGAAGATCCGGTAGGTTTTCGACGCGAAAAACTGTGTCTCGCCTGAAAGTTCACGAAACCCGACCAGCATACCGAGTGAGCTCATTAAAACGGCCCAGATCATCTGATTGGTCATCGGGTGATAAACGACACGCAGGACTTGCGGGATTATGATGCGCAAATAGGCTTGACTTGCCGTCATCCCAAGAGAGCGGGCCGCCCGTAATTGAGTAGGAGGGATCGCATGGAAACCCCCGCGGAAATTTTCGGCCAGGTAGCCGGCATTGTTAAAGGACAATCCGACGAGAACAATCAGATATGGGCTCAAATGGACGCCAAACGCACCGATACCAAAGCCGAAAAAGAAAAGCTGAAACAAAGCCGGTGTATTCCGGGCCACTTCAACCCAAAGGGTGGCAGGCACCCGGCAATAGGCAGGGCCGTTCAGCCGCGCAATTGCCAGAAGAAGGCCAAGAATTGATCCAATAATCATGGATAGAACCGCGACTTCCATGGTCAGTAGCCCCGCCTCGAGAAGATCGGGAAGCTGCCTGAAAACCGGTCGCCAGTGAAACGTATAATCCACGGACTTGAGCTCCTCATTAGCCCTTCAGGCGCCGTCATGGCGCCTGAAGGGAAGGCACGGAAAGGGTTAGTAGAGAACGCCTGGAATGCGAAGTTCAGGGGCATCGCCACCGACGAATTTACCCCAAAGTTCCTGATACCGGCCGGAGCGCACTTGATGAGTGACAAACAAATTCAGGTAATTCAGCCAAGCGATGTCTTTGCGCGGTCCGACAACGGATGTGTAGTCTGTAGTCCAGGGCATGCGGGGACCCGCAACAACCGTGTCATATTTATCGGCGATCGGCTTGACAGCTGTATTTGTTGTAATACCGACGTCAGCTTTACCCTGGGCAACGGCCAGGAAAACTTCGTTTTCGCTCTGATATCCTTGGTATTTGTTGTCCTCGCCCCAGTCTTTAGCGATCTTGAGATATTCCTGTTCCGGAACCGTTCCCACTGCTGCGGCAACCCTCTTTCCTTTAAGGTCTTCGAATTTGGTGATGCCGGTTTCTTTGCCGACGACGGCCTGGGCATAGTAAATGGCATATGGAATTGAAAAGCCGACAGTTTTGGCGCGCGCCAGGGAATCAGAGGTCCCCCCGAAAACCACATCGGCGCGGTTTGTGACGATCACCGGAAGACGTTCTGCCCATGTGACGGGAAGAATTTTGTAATCAACTTCAAGCGCTTTCGCCAGGTCTTTGCAATATTCCACGTCAAATCCGGCTGGTTCATTATTCGCATCGCGGTAGCCAATGGGCGGGAAGTCAAGAACAACGCCACAACGCAGTTCACCATCATTGATGACGTCATCAAGCTTGTCTGCCTGCGCCGGTGCTTGTGCGACAAGCGCCGCCAGGCAGCCTCCTGCCGCCGTCATTTTCAAAAATTTTACGATCATTGTGAGCCTCCAACTGTTGAGTTTATGAAGCATCCCATCCGCAGTTTCTCAGTCCGGGTTTTGAATGCGGATCGACCATATTGCATATTGGATCCAATATTCAATATATTTTTTACAATAATGGCTTTATTCTGACCTCAGGTTTGACAGAAGGAACTTTGTCTTCTATTCAAAATGAAGAAAAATGAGGAAGGATGGACGGTGTACGAGGGTTTGAAAGAGCGGGCGATTGATTTAGGGAAAACGGCCTCTTCTTCCGATGTGATTTATGATGCTTTGCGAGATGAAATCATCAGCGGCCACATGAAAGCAGGGGATTCGATCCGACAGGAATATATCGCCAAAGTCTTCAATGTGAGCCGTATTCCTGTGCGTGAAGCGCTGAAACGTCTCGAATCCCAAGGACTTGTGCGTAACGAGCGCTATAAGGGCGCAGTCGTCTCATCTCTGACGAATGAGGAAATCAGCGAAATTTTCACCCTGCGTGCCAATCTGGAGCCGCTGGTCATCAAAAGATCTGTTGAAAATATGACGTCGGAGACGCTTGCTTTGGCGCGGCAATATTGCGAGCAATTCAGCGGCGAAGAGGATGCCGGAAAGTGGGGGGAGTGGAACCGCTTGTTTCATGAAACCCTGTATCGGGATGCGGACTATCCTTTTCACATGAAAGTAATCTGTGAAGCAATTGATCGGGTCGATTCTTATATCCGGGCGCAACTGGTTCTGACCCAAGGCATGAGCAAGGCCCGCAGAGAGCATATGGGAATCCTTGTTGCCTGCGAAAACGGAGACGGAGATCAGGCCGCAGAAATGACCCGGCAGCATATTCTAAAAGCCTACGACTCCTTGATGAATTATCTGGAGAAGCAGAAAGGGGGATAAGCCGAGAGATGCTCTTTACCAAGTCGTAAGCTCATAAACATGACCTAGTCTGCCGTGGTAAATCGCTCATATGCCTCGCCTATTGCTGTCACGGATGCCTCGAATAATTCCTGACCAATTTCAGCCGTGGACAGAGTTGGATCCGATCCCATTCGACCATCTGCGAACCGTGCCCGGAAATCATCAGCGTCATATATCGGTCCCTGAGGTGCAATTTCTGGCGTTAGCCTGGTTTGTTTCACTCGGGCCGCGTCTTCAGGATATCCGAAGTAGGTGAGAGAGACTTCGGAAGGGGTTGCATGACTGCCTTCGGCGCCGGCGAATTTTTTTCGCGAAATTTCCATGATCGCTGAGCTGTTCCACCAGTTTTCCAAATGGCAGCGTACAGACGGTCTGTTATGGCCGGCAGTCCCCAGACTATGACCCGCATAAATTTCAGAAAAAGCAGCACTGCAGGTCGCGATATTTCCACCATGGCCGTTGAGGAAAAAGAAACGGTCAAATCCGTGCCGCGTCAGAGAGCCAACGATATCGCAAATAACGGCGATCAGTGTTGTTGGCCGCAATGTAATGGATCCTGCAAAACCAAGGTGATGTTGAGCCATTCCGATACTGATGGTCGGGGCAACCATGATATTGTGGCGCTTTCCCACTTCAAGGGCGACCATTTCAGGACATAAAGCATCTGTTCCGATAAATCCGGTTGGGCCATGTTGTTCCGTCGATCCAATGGGAATAATGATCCCGGATGATTTCTTCAGATATTCTTCTACTTCTGGCCATGTTCTTGTTTGCAACCGCATGCCTTGTCCCTTCAGTTTGCCTGCCCTGTTTCAGGTATGTCGCATCCTACCGCCAATTCGGCCGCCTCGCCAGAAAACAAAATGGGGTATTTTTTCACTGATGGGCCTGCCAATTGCGTTGCAAAAAAAAATGGCAACGGTATGGTCTCGCTCATGATGACAACAGCTCCCTCTTCTTATCCGAATGCCAGACAGGAAAACGCCAGCTTGATTGCGGGTTGGCTCTTGATTGTCGCTCTTCTTGTTTTCTCAATGGTGATTTTGGGAGGGGTAACCCGTTTGACCAATTCCGGCCTTTCCATGGTGGAATGGCGTCCGGTGACAGGATGGCTTCCACCGCTGACAGAAATGGCTTGGAACGCTGAATTTGATAAATACAAGGCATTTCCTGAATATCAGAAAGTCAATCATGGTATGACCCTGTCGGAGTTTAAGGAAATCTTTGCCTTTGAATATGGGCATCGATTGCTCGGGAGGATCATTGGTCTCGCCTTTTTCGTTCCGTTTGTTGTCTTTTTCCTGTTTGGAAAGATACAGATGAGCCTGGTGCCAAGACTGCTGGGGCTTTTTATCCTGGGCGGAGCACAAGGCGTTATGGGCTGGGTTATGGTCAAGAGTGGTCTGGTAGACCACCCTGATGTCAGCCACTACCGGTTGACAGCTCATCTGGGGCTGGGCTGTCTGATCTTCTGTGCTCTCTTATGGACGGCGCTGGATCTTCTGTATCCGAAAGCCGGCCCGGGAGGACGCCCGCAAGCGGTGTTGAAGTGGGCGCGTATCGTGTTTGGTCTTGTCTTCCTGCAAATCCTGATCGGTGGATTTGTCGCCGGGTTGAATGCCGGTTTCATTTACAATGAATGGCCAATGATGGGGGAGGGGTTTTTGCCCGATGACTTGTTCAGTCTCTCGCCGATCTATCTAAATTTCCTTGAAAATATTGCGACCATACAATTTACCCATCGCATGACCGCTTATCTGGTCATCCTGGCAGCGATCACTCTGTATTTTGTGGGCCGTGTGCCGGGAATAGGGGACAGAGCTCGTTCCGGTATTATGATGTTGATGCTGGCTATTCTATTGCAAGTCGGTCTTGGGATCTGGACGTTGCTGGCTGTCGTTCCTGTTCTGCTGGGAGCGCTGCATCAGGCAGGTGGAATGATTGTCCTCGGGCTTTCCGTTTATGTGGTTCATGCATTGAGTGCACGACGGTTGTAGGAAGACCAAACTATTGACCTCCTACGCTTCGGGCTGGTCATAATACTGGTATTGCCATATTTGAGGAGGTGTTAGTCTTTACCTCTTCTGTATCCTCAACCCCTTTGATCCTGTCGATAATTTTTTGGCAGGCCATTGTGACGATAAGATCTTGATTCGAGGCGACTTTATAGAGGCCGTATTGAAGCATGGATCAAAGCTGTTTGCATCATATCTCCAGCGCCTTGGTTGACAAAACGTCCTGTGCCGCTGTTATCGACGGCATCCTTACGGTCGGGCCGACAATTCCACCAACAGCCCAGGTGCCGCTCATAACACTTTGCTCTGCGATACAATCCATCAGCGTATCATAGAGGTTAACGATGGACTGAACGGGCGAGTCTTCTGTTGATTTTACATTTTCTTGCTTAAAAATTGCCTGTTCTAACTATAGTAATAGTTAATGAGGCTTGGTAATTAATAAAAAAATACAGTAATATTAAGTGAATATTTTTAGATATTTTATTGTTGTGTGATGAGAGCTAAAAAATGATAAAAAAACTCGATCATTTTGTTTTGACGATTTATGACGTGGAAAAAACGAAACTTTTTTACTGTGATGTGCTTGGCATGGAATATTCGGAATTTGGGGAGGGGAGACGGGCACTGCATTTTGGTTCTTCGAAGATTAATTTGCATATTGCGGGTAAGGAATTTGAGCCGAAGGCCCATCTTGCGAGACCCGGAACGGCTGATTTGTGTTTCATTATCGAGGGCTCTCTCTCCAGCATGAAGGAGAGGTTGCAGGCAAACGGGATTTCAATATTGGAAGGCCCGGTACCGCGAACAGGAGCGACCGGATCGATCACCTCTCTTTACGTGCGCGATCCGGATCTTAATCTTGTTGAGCTTTCAATATATGATTGACAATCTAAGCTTTTACCGAGGGGTAGGCCCTTCATCTTCCTCTTCTTGTGCCTGCTCTCCATCGCTATGTCCGCCGTAATCGGGTTCCATGTCGGGAGCTCCCAGAATGGCGTTTCCAGGATATTCGAACTCACCGCCCGACTTTGATATATGGCCAGTCCAGTTTTTATCGGAACTGCAAGGATTTTCCGGGGAAGAGGCTGAGTTGTCGGCAGCTGCGATTTGACTGAAGGAGATCATAAGGATCAAGGGAATGAGGAACTTTTTCATAACACATACTTTCAATAACGTTATTGGAAGCTGCGCTTACCGGCAAGCCTGAAGGCGAGTCGTCCCAGTAGTGCAGCACCAACCGATTTGGCTGATGTTGAAATATCGTCTTGAGGCGTGTTTTGTGAGTGCTAGGGGAAAATTAGAATGCGCAGGTCTTCATCATGTGATGGTTGAAGACGATAGACTGCATTTGACACAAAAAAGCCGACTGGATTTCTCCGGCCGGCTTTTAAAGTCAGTGGATTGACGGAGTAAAACTAGCTTTGCTGCAGAGCCTGCTTCAGATCGGCAATGATATCCTCGGCATTTTCAATGCCAACGGACAAACGAATAACATCTGGCCCGGCACCGGCTGCCGTCTGTTGCTCTTCGCTTAACTGACGGTGGGTGGTTGAAGCCGGATGGATAATAAGGCTGCGCGTATCCCCGATATTGGCGAGGTGAGAGAAAAGATCCACACTCTCGACCATCTTGATACCAGCGTCGTACCCTCCTTTAATACCAAATGTCAGGACCGCCCCGCCCCAGCCGTTTTTCAGATATTTCTTGGCAAGGCCATGATAGGGATCATCTTCAAGGCCGGCACAGGATACCCAGGATACCTTGTCATGATTTTTAAGGAAATTTGCGACTTTTAGCGCATTTTCACAATGTTGCTGCATGCGCAAGGGAAGTGTCTCGATACCCGTTGTAATCATAAAGGCGTTAAACGGTGACAGGGCAGGGCCCAAGTCACGAAGCCCGAGAGCCCGGCAGGCGATACCAAAGGCCAGTTCTCCGAATGTTTCATGAAATTTGAGGCCATGATAGGAAGGGTTGGGCTCGCTCAATGTCTTGAATTTATCGCTCGCACTCCAGTTGAACTGCCCGGAATCAACAATAACACCGCCAATGGAGTTGCCGTGCCCGCCTAGAAATTTGGTCGCAGAATGCAAAACGATATCGGCACCCCATTCGATCGGGCGGCAAAGATAAGGTGTCGCCATGGTGTTATCGACAATGAGCGGAATGCCCGCTTCGTGGGCAATCTTGGCAATGGCCTCAATATCAGTCACAACACCGCCTGGATTGGCCAGGCTTTCGATAAAGATAGCCTTGCATTTCGGAGTGAGGGCTTTACGGAAATCTTCAGGATCTGCTGGATCAACGAAACGGGCGTTCCAGTCGAATTTCTTGAAGGACTGGCTGAATTGCGTGATGGAGCCACCATAGAGGCGGGTGGAGGCCAGGAACTCGTCCCCGGGTTCCATGAGTGTGTGGAAAACAATCATTTGGGCCGCATGGCCGGAGGCAACCGCGAGGCCGGTTGCACCACCTTCAAGTGTCGCGACGCGCTCTTCCAAGACCGCGTTGGTCGGATTGGTCAGGCGGGTATAGATATTGCCAAAAGCCTGAAGGTTAAAAAGCTCGGCGGCATGATCGGCATCATCAAAGACATAGGATGCGGTTTGATAAATGGGGGTCACGCGAGCTCCGGTTGTTGGGTCTGGTGCAGCCCCTGCATGAACGGAGAGAGTTTCAAATTTTGGTTCAGTCATTCTTTTGTTTTCCTAGAAGTTTGTTTCGTTTTGACGAAATGACACGTGAGCGGCCTCCCATATAGGCGATTTCCCCGGAAAGGCGGCCAAACTCAATTTTTGGGCAGCGGTTCATGACGACCCGCATTCCCGCATCCTCCGCAGTTTTTGCTGCTTGCGGATGGGTGACACCGAGTTGCGTCCACAGGACTTTGGCCCGGACGCCAATGGCTTCCTCAACGATGCCGGGAATGGCCTCGCTATTGCGGAAGCAGTCCACCATGTCGATGGGCATATCGATATCACCAAGTGAGGCGTAGATCTTCTCTCCCAGCAGATCTGCGCCAGCCTTGCCAGGATTAACCGGCAAGATACGATATCCTTTTCGCTGCATATAACGCATGACGAAATAAGACGGTCGGACCGGATTATCGCTTGCCCCCACGACGGCGATGGTCTTCACATCTTCAAGGATATCACTGATATACTTGTCACTATACTGTTCATGATCCACGTTATTTACCCTGCCATTGTGGATCACGTTTCTCAAAGAAGGCCGTGATGCCTTCCTGGGCGTCTCGAGTTTGCATATTGTCGGCCATCACTTCAGATGTAAAAGTATAGGCGTCGGCAAGAGACATCGGCAATTGCTGGTAAAAGGCTGTTTTGCCCGTTTTGACAGTGAGCGGAGATTTTGACGCAATCCCGGCAGCAAAGGTTCGAACGGTTTCATCCAGTTTATCCACTGAAACGGCCTTGTTGATCAATCCGATACGGGCGGCGTGATCGGCGTCTACAAAGTCCCCGCTCAGCAGCATCTCCATTGCATGCTTGGGAGAGACATTCCGGCTGAGCGCTACCATCGGTGTCGAGCAGAACAGGCCCAGATTAACACCAGGCGTCCCAAATTTTGACGTCTCGCTGGCAAATGCCAGGTCACAGCTTGCAACGAGCTGACACCCTGCAGCGGTTGCGGTGCCATCGACTTTGGCGATAACCGGTTTGGGGAGGTGAACAACCGTCTGCATCATCTCACTACACTGATTAAAAAGTGCGAGCATGATCTCTTGCCGGCTGTCCCCCATGATTTCCTTCAGATTATGTCCTGACGAAAAAACGGGCCCAGTAGCCTCGATGACGACGACATGGACATCTTCACGTGTTCCAAGGTCTGTCAGCGCATTTTTGATATCCGCCATCATTGCTGAAGACAGGGCATTGCGCGACGCTGGATCGTTGAGGCGAAGGGTCGCGACATTCTCCTTGACGTCGAGGAGCAGTCGATCAGCTTTTTGAGTATTCTTTACAGGATCTGCGGACATAAATTCCCTCCAGCATTCTTGTTGTTTCCGGGCAGAGTAAAGCATTTTGAAGAGGGATCAACGATTCCTGTTTCTCTATGGTCTGTATTTCTTACGTGCCACCCGGCAAGTTCATGTTCAGGCGATCCAATATGCTGGTCACTGATTTGGCGTATCGGCCATAAAAAAACCTTGGGGAACCCTTTGCGGCGCGTGAGCGATAGAGAAGTATTTTGGATGAGGGGGCGTTCGGACACTGGTCTGTAAAGTGCTTTTATATCCCTCACAACCTTCTGAACGCTTCGTTATCCAGCTATTGCAAACTGGAGATGTATTGATGCAGAAGATCGATTTTACTGACTTGTTGACAGCGACAGTGCCCGGAATTCCCAGAGCCAACCTGATAAAGTTCAATAATAGCTGGTTGCATCTTGAAACCAATGCAGATGCGTCGGTTTATCTGGTTGCCTATCGAGCGCTGGCTTACAGGGATGAAAAAAATTCTAAAGGTGACTGGGCATTTGCGACACCGCCCATCTATCAGGGAATGCAGGGGACATCCTGGGCAGCGGGTTGGTGTCGTCCAAAGGGGAATGCAAATAAAGAAGCACAAGTTCCGGAGGGTCGGTATATGTGTTATTTCGATGGTGTCGGAATTGCCAAAATCGAAGTCCAAAAAAAAACGGATGATCCATCTGATTTTACGGTTGTTGTTCTGGATGATTATATATTGGAAAATACGGATGGATATGAAGATCCCCGGCTTTTCAGAAGTGAACAGGAGCCGGACAAGATTTATTTGCACGCGCACCGCCGACATCCGGATCCGGTTCGTAAAGCCGGAGATTTTCCCATCGCAAACTCTTCAAAAGAGATTTTAGCAGAAAGCGTTAAGGACGGACCCAAGATATTTGTCAAAGTCATTGAGTTGAAGAAATCGGAGAATAAATATTCGAAGGGAAATGAATTTTTTTATGGCTTGAACCACTCTCAAATCGTGGAAAAGAACTATGGTTTTTTTATTGAAGAGGGCGGTTTGAATGCAGTCTATAGTGTGGCTTCTTATGGACTGCCGCTCACACTCTTCAGGCATATGCTTTCTGATGGACCCAAAGAGATGAGCAGTCTGCTGGTCGACCGTTATCAACCTCACTTACTTCAATATACAAACTCCAGTATTAGAGAGGGCATTCCGGAGCTTCAGGCATATTTTGAAATTAACACGCCAAGTTATGAAACTGTTATGTTTTCTACGGGCGGCCCTCTGATAAAATCCAATGACGATAAGCATTGGATAGGGGCGGGACATGTGAAGATCCATTACCCCACTTTCTTCAATATCATCGGCCTTATTTGGAAGAGTTATAAAAAATTCACAAAAGCAAAATTCTTTGAAGGAGAAAAAATTTATACAGACATTGTCGATTTTTTTGCAAGTGACGCTGTTGTTAAAAAGACACTTAATATCGTAGCCAGCGATTTGAACCAGAAAAAAACCCAAATAAAAGAAGACGACATGAAGGCCTTTTTCATGACAATACCAGTGGGTTTTTTAAAACATCCAATCTTCAAATTTTTGGTTTCCTTTTACAGCGATCATGATGACCAAATGCTGCGCATCGAATTTTGCAAAAACGCGCAACAAGAAGAATTTGCGTCTGGTTCGAAACTGATACTGCATCCGGACACACTTTATTTAACTTTTCTGTATGAGATTAATGACAGTGATGGCTATTGGGCGCTTAACCGCTTTTCAGATGCCTTCGTTTATACGGATCCAGCAAAACCCTGTATGCTGCAATTTGCAACCAATCTGGCGAAGTACGCGGATGGGTACTTGATGGGGATCGGGGAAAATGATTTCCGATCCAGTGCTATCTTTATGACAGAAAACGAAGTGGAAGAACTTTTGAGGCATAAGCCAAAAGATTTCTTGGTGACTGATTATGATTTCAAAATACTGCCGGAATAAGGACCGGTACATTGACGGAAACTGGTTTGTTCTTTTGAACACTGTTCGACTTGGTAAAAGACCGCTATAAAGCGGTCTGGCCACCCGCAGATGAGAAAGAGGAGTGTACCTCCCATGACTGTTATGACCCCCGAAATGCTCGAAGCTTTTCTGGAATCGGAATTTCCGCAAGCCATGCATTTGGGATGCAAGGTCACGCATTTGGATGCGAAGAGTATCGATATCCTCATGACAACACAGGATCGACACTTGCGTCCGGGCGGGACTGTCTCAGGCCCCGCCATGATGGAGCTTGCGGATTGTACGATGTATTTATTGTTGTTGGCACAGATCGGACCGGTCGCCCTCGCGGTGACCACCAGCCTCAATATCAATTTTCTCAGAAAACCTGAGCCTGGCTCTCTGCGCGCCCATGGGAAATTACTCAAGCTGGGCAGGACGTTAGCGGTCGGCGATATTTCCTTATTTTCAGAAGGGGTGGAGGAGCCTGTGGCACATGTCACAACAACATACGCGATCCCGCCTAAAAAATAGAAAATCAGAGGTGTGAAGAATTGCGGTAATATAATACCGCAATCATAAAAGACCGTTTTTATTGCATTTTTTCGTTTGACTTCATAAAAAACTGAAATTATAACCCGCATCAAGTTTCGGGGGCGTTTTGCGCCCTCTATTTTGTTTTGGCACGCTTGAGCGAAGGCTGAATTTTTATGAAGACCTATTCTGCAAAACCAACCGAGGTTGAGAAGAAATGGCTGTTGATCGATGCTGAAGGCCTCGTTCTCGGTCGTCTCGCTTCGATTGTTGCGAACCGTCTGCGCGGTAAGCATAAACCCATGTACACCCCGCATATTGATTGTGGCGACAATGTTGTCATCATCAATGCCGAGAAAATTGCCCTGTCCGGCAAAAAACTGACGGACAAGAAATTTTACTGGCATACCGGATATCCGGGCGGCATCAAAGAGCGCACAATGGATAAAATCCTTGGTGGTGCGCACCCTGAGCGCGTCATTGAAAAAGCGGTTCAGCGGATGATCCCGAAAGGACCCCTTGGTCGCGTTCAACTTGGCAACCTGCGGGTTTATGCCGGTGCTGAACATCCCCATGAAGCACAGAAGCCTGAAGTGCTTGATGTTGCAGCCATGAATTCCAAGAATACAAGGAGTGTTTGAGTATGGCTGATGAAGCAAACTCTCTCGAAGATCTGAAAAACCTGACAAGTGGCACTGCTGCTCCTACAGAAGGTTCAGAAGGCTCTGAAGTGATTGAAGCGGCTGAAGTGATTGAAGTCACTCTGGCCGAGCCAAAGATCGACAGCCATGGTCGTTCCTATGCCACTGGTAAACGGAAAAACGCAATTGCCCGTGTTTGGGTCAAACCTGGCAATGGCAAGATCACAGTGAACGGTCGTGATCAGGAAACATATTTTGCCCGTCCAGTGTTGCGTATGATCCTGGCTCAAGCTTTTGAAGTTGCAGAACGTGTTGATCAGTTCGATGTGGTCTGTACTGTAAAAGGTGGTGGATTGTCCGGGCAGGCTGGTGCCGTGCGTCACGGTATTTCCAAAGCGCTGACATTCTATGAGCCAGTGCTTCGCGCACCTTTGAAAGCCGCTGGCTTCCTGACACGCGATAGCCGTGTTGTTGAACGTAAGAAATACGGCCGCGCGAAAGCCCGCCGGAGCTTCCAGTTCTCCAAACGTTAATTTCTGCAGAGTCTATACTCTGTTCAAGATCAAGGCCGCTTTTCGAAGCGGCCTTTTTTTATATCTAATTCGGTTAGTTACGAAACCTAAAATGTGGATAGAAAAAACTACCTATGATACTGTTTTAGATTGAAATTGAAAAATATCAACGAGACCGTGATCATGATATTCCTTAGCCATAATCGCAAAGATAAACCTGTTGTGGAGCCAGTGGCTATACGACTGAGTGAGATTTACGGTCAGGACAAAGTGTTTTATGACTCTTGGTCAATGCAACCTGGGGATGGCATCATAGAAAAAATGAATGAGGGCCTAACGTCTCCTGACTTTGTATTCTTTTTTGTTTCGGAAGAGAGTTTAGCTAGTAGGATGGTGGAGCTTGAGTGGCAGACCTCTTTATTCAAAGCAACCCAAGGGCATTGTAAAATTATACCGATCCGCGTTGATGGGACGCCAATGCCAGCAATTTTGATGCAAAATTTATATATTGATATGTTTGCGCAGGGTATTGAAGCGACGATATTGCAAATAGTTAATGTAATCCAAGGAAACAATACATTTACATCTAAATATCATGATTTTTCTAATTTAACATATAAAATGGAGGGAGATGCGGCTACAAATTTAAGGATCACTATATCTGCCTCGCACTTGATGGAGCCAAATCCAGAATTCTTGATAATGCTCACTAATGAAGAACGTGATTTCAAAATTGAGCTAAATAATAATGTTCCATTTCGAAGTGGTTTTAATCGAGATATTAAATTTAGTAATGGTATTAGAGGTAATGCGCATTTTGTGTCTCCCCTTGGTGGAGCGATTACGCCCAAACGACCTCTCAAAATTGAAATAGAGGCAATGAACAACGCGGCAATTAATGTGCAGGCGGTACTACATCAATCCGATGAAGATCAATTTACAGCTCTCCCGAGACGGTCATAGCAGTATGGTTTCTTTTTTGTGCGGCCTTTTGTGTCTTTCCCCTTTAGGCAATAAACCCGACACTGTGGTAAACTAAGTCGATGTCACGACAGTGACGTGGTGTTTTCTTCATAAAAACTCCTACTTTTCGATTGTTACGCTGCTTATGGACAGATCAATGACACTTCGAGAACGCCGTCTTCAAAAAGCCTGGTCGCAGGAATATCTGGCACAAGCCTCCGGCTTGAGTGTCCGAACGATCCAACGCATCGAAGGTGGGCAGAAGGCGGGACTTGATACATTGAATTGTTTGGCGGCGGCATTTGATATTGATGTTGCAGATTTGATGGAGGAAAACACCATGGCCCTGCATACAGCCAACCAACAGGTTCCAGAAGAAGAGCGGGAACGCCGATCCCGGGAACAGGCCGAATACATTCAAAACATCCGAGGGTTTCACTTGAACTGGATTATGTTCGTTGTGATCGTTCCGGCTCTTTTCGCATTCAATTACTTTTTAACGCCCGAGCAATACTGGGTTCAGTGGGTTTTTGGAAGCTGGGGGGCGGCCATTCTTCTTCATGCGATAATCCTCTATTTCTATTATGGGGTTTTTGGTCGCGACTGGGAAAACAGAACCCTGGAAAAAATGAAAGAATAAGATCATTTTTCGGAAGCCTGTCATCCATGGGTCGGTTATGGTGGGGCATGCAGAAAATTTATCTTATCGTCGGAAATGTAGGGGCTGGAAAAAGCACCTATGCAGCGAACTTCGCGCTTCAAAAGCAGGCACATATCTTTACCATTGATGAATGGATGAAGAATCTGTTCTGGATGGAGGCGCCTGAAGGGGATACTTATGAGTGGGCATTGGAGCGGATTGTTCGGATTGAAACGCAGATCCTGACCGAGACAATCAGGCTTTCCCGGCTCGGCGTGCCGATCATTCTGGATCTGGGTTTCTTTTCAGCAGACCAAAGAACGCGGGTCCAGTCGAGACTACTGGACGAAGACCTGAGAGTGCAAACGCTTTACCTTGATGTTGATAAAGAGGAGCGCTGGCGTCGCATTCAACAGCGTAATTCTGAACAAGGGCAAACATACCAATTTACCGTGTCCCGGGAAGTTTTTGACTTTTGCGAGACGATCTTTGAGCCAATGGACGAAGCCGAGCTGGCAACAGCGACGATCGTCCATCTTTGATGGGTCTGACCTTCTTTTAACGAAGATTGTGGCGCGATAGCTCAGCAACGGAGCGGGCTCCCATAAGGCGCATATCCCGTTCGATTTCAGCTTTCATCAGGCCAAGCGCTCTTTCCACACCTTGCTGGCCTGCTGCTGCAAGGGGATAAAGATATCCGCGCCCAATCCCGACTGCTTTTGCTCCCATGGACAGGGCTTTCAGCACATGTGTTCCGCGTTGAACCCCGCCATCCATAAGGATATCCAGTTGGTCTCCTGCAGTATCCAGAACCTCTCCCAGTTGATCAAAGGCCGTGCAGGAGCCATCCAGCTGGCGACCTCCATGATTAGAAAGAACGATGCCAGTACAGCCGATGGAGGCAGCAGTTTTGGCATCTTCTGCAGACATGACGCCCTTAAGGCAGAATTCGCCGTCCCATTCCTTCACCATTTCGGCTACGTCATCCCAATCGAGTGCCGGATCAAGCATTTCCGTAAAATACCGGCCAATAGACAGTGCGCCGTCATTCATATCAACATGCTCTTCCAATTGCGGGAGCCGAAATCGCTCGTGACTGATGTAGTTAAGGCCCCAGGCGGGCTTGAGAGCAAACTGGATCATGCCACCGACAGTCAACCTATAGGGAATGGAAAAGCCGGTTCTCAGGTCGCGCTCTCTATTTCCTCCCGTGATGCTGTCGACAGTGAGCATCATTACATTGACGCCCGCTTCTTTTGCTCGCTGCATCATAGCTCGGTTAAGGCCCCGGTCTTTATGAAAGTAGAATTGATAAACCTGCGGATTGTCATGTTTCTGTCTAAGTTCTTCCAGACTAACGGTTCCCAATGACGAGACCCCGAACATCGTCCCAAATTTTGCTGCGGCCGCACCGACAGCCCTCTCTCCTCTATGGTGGAAGAGGCGCTGCAAGGCGGTTGGCGAGCAGTAAATGGGAAGATCCAGTTTTTGACCGAGAACTGTTACGGACAGATCAATATCGCGGACCCCATTCAGGATATTCGGTACAAGGTCAACATTGTCAAAACTTGTGGTGTTTTTACGATGAGTGATCTCGTCATCTGCAGCACCATCAATGTAATTGAAAATCGGGCCAGGGAGTCTGCGGCGCGCCAATTCACGAAAATCGTGAAAATTATGACAGTTTTGAAGTCGCATTTAGAGCCTCCGGTTGACGATGGGGATGGCATCAACTACCGTATCGGAATTGTCTGGTCAAGTTTATTTACCAATATGGATATCTAATGAAAGTTTTGAAAATATGAGACAGAAAGTCTGGAAAATGGAGGAAAGATATCTATGAAATCCTCACAAACATCCTCTTCAAATACCCTGTTTGATCAGGTGAGCGGCGACCCTCTCGCTGAAAAAGCAGCGCAGCAAATAGAGGAGCATATCCTGAGTGGGGTGTTGAAAGAAGGAAGCCGACTGCCAAGCGAGAGAGATCTTGCCGTTCAGCTCGATATCTCCCGCCCTAAACTGAGAGAGGCCGTACAGCTTCTCGAGAAGCGGGGACTGATTGATATTATCGCCGGACAGGGTCTCTACATTTCGCAATTGTCAGGACCGGTTATGCTGCCTGCACTTGTCGCGCTTTATACCCGACATCCAGCTGCCTTGCAGGATCATCTGGAATATCGCCGCCATCAGGACGGGCTTGCGGCACGCCTGGCCGCGGAGCGGGCAACATTACATGATCGTGATCGGCTTCTCGAACTGGTTTCAAAAATGAAACAAGCTCATTCGAACCAAGCGGAAGAAGCGGCATCCGATCTTGATTCACGCTTTCATATGGCCATTGCGGAAGCGAGTTATAACCGCACACTTATTCATATGATGACAAGCCTTTATGACCTTAATCGACAGTCCATTTTTTTTAACCGGCAGGAATTGTTTGCGAACCCGCAGGTCGCTTCAGACTTACTCGAGCAGCATGAAGCAATCGCTAATGCAATTGTAAAAACTGACTATGTTCAAGCAGGGGCGTTGGCAATGGACCATGTGGACTACGTGCGGGATGCGTTACTGGAGGTGGCCCGTAAGCAGGAACGAGAGACAGTTTCCCGAAGGCGGGCGATACTCTAACCGAAGGAGGAGGTGTCCGTGACCAATGGTCGCAGGGATCTGGGGGACGTTGTATCTGCCTGACAGGGTATGCAATAAAACCACAATAACCGACGGTAAGTCAGGGGATTCAGACGAGAGGGTAACAGATGGACAGACGGCGGTTTATTCTCAGTGCTGGCGCGGCTGCGGGTGTCGTGGGCACAGGACTGACTGGATATAGCAGTATGAATGTTGTCGCAGCAACCCCGTGGGCTTTAAAATTACAGCCCGCCCGTTACGCCCTCACCGAAGGCATCACAGAGAAGATGGTCAGCTTTTCTCCCGATGCGCCGCCCGCTGTTATTCGCATGAAGCAGGGCGTGCCATTTTCAGCCGATGTGACCAACGGATTGACCGATTACACGACCCTGCATTGGCATGGCATTCGGGTGCCGAACAAGATGGACGGTGTGCCGTATTTAACTCAGTTTCCTTTGGCAGAGAATGAGACATATCGCTACAGCTTCACGCCTGAGGACGCCGGAACCTATTGGTATCATCCTCACTGCATGACGATGGAGCAGATGGCACGCGGCTTGACAGGAATTATCATTGTGGAGGAAAAAGACCCGCCTTCGGTTGATGCGGATATTGCCGTCAATCTGCGGGATTTCAGATTGCAGCCAGATGGCCAGTTTTATCCCAAACTGTTCACCGCCAGAGGAGCAGCCCGAGCCGGAACAAAAGGCACTGTGATCACGGCCAACTGGCAGCAAGAATACATTGAAGATGCTCCTTCCGGCGGATTGGCTCGGTTGCGGCTGGTTGCGACGGATCCGACCCGGATTTACAAATTGGTCCTCGCCGGAGCAGAGGGAAAGATTATTGCTCTTGATGGTCATCCCCTGGAAAAGACAAGGCCGGTTCCGACCGCAAAAAACCCGCTGATCCTGTCACCCGGACAACGGGCGGATCTTGTGCTTAAAATGCCGGAAGCTGAAGGGCAGGAGGTCGTGGTTTCCACTCTGCTTGGATATGAGCCTCATGTCTTAGCACGCCTTCGGAGCAAGGGAGCTTCCCGGAGCCGGGATTTGAGAGACCTGAAATCTTTGGCCCCCAATCCGATCTCTGTTCCCGATTTGGCGGCAGCGGAGCGGCAGGAACTCATCTTTGGCTGGTCGCCAGAGGGGAATGGCACGCAGAACGGATTTTGTGGATCTTTCGGCTATACGTTTTGGTCCATTAATAAAACACCCTGGGCAGGAGATGCCGTCAGCGGCACGGAGCCTCTTGTGACGATGCAGAGGGGGAAAAGCTATATCCTGACCCTTCGTAATGAAAGCCCCAATCAGCATCCCATTCACTTGCATGGCCTTACATTTAGAGTGCTGAAATCAAATCAAGGGCCAGTGACGCCGATCTGGACTGATACGGTTTTGCTTCGAAAAAATGAAATCGTTGATATTGCCCTGGTTGCGGACAATCCCGGTGATTGGGCTTTTCACTGTCATGTCATCGAGCATCAGAAGTCAGGCCTGGCTGGATTTGTCCGGGTTATATAACCGGTTATAGAGGGCCGTATTTCCACCAAACCAAGGGCAGGGTATTTTTATTAATTTTATTATTGCAAATGATTATTAATTGCATATATAATTTTTATATCAGTCAGGAGATACGGATATGGAACGATATGCATTTTTTAAAACAATAAGTTTTGCTGTTCTGCATTTCAGCGTTGCCTTTCTTGTAGGGTATCTGCTGACAGGCAGTGTGCTGGTTGGCGGTATGATCGCCCTTGTAGAGCCTTTGTGTAATACCGTTGTCTTTTACTTTCACGAGCGTTTCTGGACGATGCTCAGAGGGAAGGGGGTGCAGATGGCAGGATGACTTTATCATTTATTCTCTAGCTCAGAATCTAGGCTTCGGCCGACAAGAGGTGTCTTCCCGGCACCTCTTTTTTATTGTTGGGCAATTGAGGGGAAGTGGTTAAAGTTTTCGGTCCTTACAACAGAAGGTATGTGTGTCTATGAGCAAGGTATTTACGCCCGGCGACGTGTTTGATCCCATTCCGCTTCCGGATAGAAGAACGTTCTCCGATCCTCAAATGATTGAGCGGAGCCGGCATTTTTATGACGAGATCAAGAAGCGCCATACAACACGGGAATTCTCTGACAAGCCTGTTCCGAGGGAGGTCATTGAAAATTGCCTGAAAGCTGCGGGCACTGCCCCGAGTGGCGCCAATCATCAACCCTGGCATTTTTGTGTGGTCGCCAATCCGGCACTGAAAACCCGTATTCGAGAGGCTGCGGAAGAGGAGGAACGTGCTTTTTATGGCGGCAAGGCTGCGAAGGAATGGCTGGAGGCCCTTGCGCCTCTTGGTACGGATACAGAAAAACCGTTTCTGGAGACAGCACCCTGGCTGATTGTTGTTTTTGCTGAACGATATGGACGCCTGACAAGTGGTGAGACATACAAGAACTATTATGTGAACGAGTCAGTTGGTATAGCGACGGGTTTTTTGATCAACGCCATCCATAATGCAGGGCTTGCGACACTCACCCATACCCCCAATCCAATGAAATTCCTGAACGACGTTTGTAATCGGCCGGATAATGAAAAGGCGTTCCTTATTCTGGTCGCCGGACATCCCGCGGCTGACGCTGTTATTCCTTCAAAATCAAAAATTAAAAAGGATCTGGATGAAATGGCGAGTTTTCTATGAGACTCTCTTGAAGAGGGCGGGATCTGTGCCTTTAAAAATGACAATTGGATGATTTCTGTCTTAAATTAATGACCTCTGAGGTCATTGTTTTTCAGCAGGCTATGCGGGATATTCAATTTTCTGACAGGAGATAATGATGAAACTTTATGACAATGCTTTCAGTCCGTTTGCCCGAAAAATCCGATTGGTTCTGGATCACAAACAGTTGCCTTATGAAGTGGTCAATGGTCTTGCTAAATCAAACAGAGAGGCTCTGGAGGCCGTAAATTCAAGGGCAGAGGTTCCGGCTCTGGTCGATGGAGATGTTGTCATCTCAAATTCAAGTCACATTGTGGCCTATCTGGAACATGCTTATCCGGATCGGCCGGTTTATCCGTCTGACCCCGCTCTGAGAGCCAAGGCCTTGAGTTGGGAGCGGTGCGCAGATACTGGACTTGATTCCATTCTGGTCAATATATCTTACTGGGGCTGGGCGGACAGATCGGATGAAATGCCTGAAGGGCTGCTTGAGAAAGCCAAAGCGGACCTCGCTCAACTGTATCAAGCTTATGAAGAGGCGTTGACGGGGCGTGACTATCTGTGCGGTGGTTTATCGGTTGCCGATTTTGCCAGTTTTCCACATTTGACGGCAGTCCGGGCTCTGAAAGTTCCTTTTGAGGCGAAGGTATTTCCCAACCTGGCTGGCTGGATGGCTCGCATGATGTCAGAGGATATCTGCAACGCGGATATTGAACGGCTGAAAGTCTTTTTCCAAGGGGCCGATCTGCAGGATGTTGAAAGACAAAAGATATTCTGGCGAGGGGACCGAATTGAATGGATGTTGGCACGCGGATATCATGATTGGTTTCTCAAGGAAATTCGGGAGGGTCGGGTATTATGGCCAGGACTTGCGTTGCCAGATTAGGTCGCAAACCGAAAGAGAGGTTTGACAGAGGTGGTTTCTCTCGAAAAAGTAGAAATGCAATTAATAGGGGTGTTTTTTTCCATAAAACACCCTATCCGATGTACATAGATCGATAGAAAATACTCGATAACCCTTTTTTGGAGGATCATCAGTTTTGAACGGTTTATAGATCTGACTTGGTGTTGGAGGCCCAAAATCATCAGATTTTACGAAATTATTCCTAAAATGAAATTTATGTCTCCTTAATATTCTCTTTCCTGTTGATCTTATATGTCTAATGGACTATGTCACTCCTTACGCGTAATAGGGGTGGTTATGTCGTTTTCAGAATTCAAAATTGTTCAGTGGATAACAGAAGAAGTCGAAGAATTTGCCAGATATTGGCGAAGTTTACCGGTTACGAATGCCATTCCCAGACAATCAGATTTTGATCCTGCTGCAATTCGTCGCCTTCTTCCCGGTATCGCTATTTACGAATATAGAAACGAAAATGAGTTTGTTTGCCGTTTGATGGGGACAGGGCTGGTTGATAATTTCGGACAGGACATTACTGATCAGAATATTCTGGATATGTGGGGAGATGCGGATCGGGATGTTGCCTCCATCATGCTTCGGAAAATGCTTGAAAAACCCTGTGGCGTGATTGCCAGAACGGTGGGGCATACAGCGTCTGGCGCTACTATTCGAAGTGTTTCGGTTGGATTTCCCCTTCGCGACAAGGACGATGTTGCCAACAGATTAATGTTTCAGACGAATAATATAGAATATTCCGGTAGCCGAATTGCCAGAGAAGACAAAGTTGAACGTATCGAAGTCGAGCAGCAGGTTCTCCTCTCGCTTCTTTAGTCGTCGAACGAATGTTCTTTTAAAATAGCCTCAGTCTTTATGAAGAGTTGGCTTGCATGATATCCGTCAGCGAGAGAATGATGCGCTTGAACGTTTAGCGGCATGAACCATTGCTCTCCGCGTTGCGTGAATTTCCCCCATGCAATACGGGGAATGCAGTCATCAGCACCATCATGAGGATGCGACATGCTGGTAAAATGTAGCCAGGGTGCGCATGTTAGCCAAGTCCAGTGATCGGATGCGGCATTTTCACTGAGCTCTGTTTGGCTTCTTGCTTGTTGAATGGCGGCGTTACACGCTTGGTTGAAGATGCTCCAATTTTCTGAGTAAGGGGCTTCGCAAAAGGCAAACTGCGTCCCGTGAATGGGGACTGTGAAGGATGGGTCCGTCACATCATATTGATAGACCCTGTCGTCTTTGAAGCGGGTCCGAAATTCTGCAATCGTATTTGTACTCACCATGATGGCATATAGCACGGCATTGAAAAGAGAGATGCCGGTCGGCTTCACTTTAGTCATCAGGCGGGTGACTTCAATGTCGGCTGTCACAATGAAATGTGGGTTGCTTTTGTGTCTGAACAGCTGAAACGGTTGTTTGCGTGTCCACTGCTCAACATCTATGTCCGTGTAGTCTGGCAAGGTCATGTCTCTGTTAGAAAATCCCAAAGTTCCTGCGCGGGTATGAAAGCCCCCAAAGCCATGACAGCACTCCCGGCAAAACCGGTCAACCAGGTACTGCTCCCCTGTTTGTTTGTCAGGCGGGCCGTAACGGCGCCTGCGAACAGACCGATTGATCCCATGATAACAAGGGCATTTAATTGAAATAGAATCCCGAAGAAGATAAATTGAGCGGTTGCGTGGGGGGAGGCGGTTTCGACGAATTGCGGAAGGAAAGCCAGAAAAAAAAGAGCAACCTTCGGGTTCAGGATATTCATCAGGATTGTCTGTCTGAAAATCTGGCTGAGAGACGGTTGTCTGTTATCTGGCCCCAGATGAACGGGGCCTGAACGGGCGATCTGCCAACCCACATAAATGATATAAGCTGCCCCCGCATATTTTATGATGGCGAACAGGATGGGAGAGGAAGCCAGGATCGCAGACAAGCCAAATGCGGCCAGCGCAATATGGACGAATATGCCGGTAACGAGGCCGAGGGCGGCAACCAATCCCGCCCGCCAGCCTTGTGCGAGGCCTCGCATTGCTACATAAATATTATCCGGACCGGGGGCAATCGTCAGCAGGAAGGCCGTTGATAAGAAAAGAAAAATGGTGGAAATCTCTGGGATCATCTTACACTCCTGATACAGGCGTGGATGCTATCCTTATCATGCCGGGCTTGCAAGTATCATACTTTTGCAGGTAGTGTATGGGCCGGAGCCGTGAAATGGGATTGCAATATATTCGCAACATTTCCATGTCATAACTCCGTGGTTACTTAAATACAGATATTGGATGCGTTTTTCGAATGGAATTGAAAAAGGGTATCCGGGAGACACGAGATGGCGACAGGTACAGTAAAATGGTTTAATCCAACTAAAGGCTTCGGTTTCATTGAACCTGACGCTGGTGGAGCGGATGCATTTGTCCATATTTCAGCAGTTGAAAAAGCTGGACTATCATCCTTGCAGGAAAATCAAAAGGTTTCTTACGAGCTTGTGGAAGGCCGTAATGGAAAAGCTTCTGCTGAGGATATCAAAGTCCTCTAACGAATGCAGCGAGTTGATGAAAAGGCGGCATATGCCGCCTTTTTTTGTGCCTTTTTTTTGAGCTTTCGCCCGATTAGCTGGCTGGTTTGTTGAAATGAATGGATTTTGGTGTTTTTTGACTTGAGCAAGGTTGGCTGATGTGCGTAATATTTTAAAAATCAGTATTAAAGGTCAATAAGAAGCTGCTCGTTCAATCAGCCTGAAGGCCCATGAGAGGCGTCGTTTTCTTGCAAAAAGAAACACGACTCCCCTGATCGGCAAATACACGTGGCGCGGTAAAGTCGGGATGGAAATTTACCAAACAACAGGGAGCGATAAAATGACCAAAATGACCAAAGCACAAATCTCAACTGAAAAAACTGTTAAAGCAGCAAAAGCACATTCCCGGCGAGGGGTCTTGAAGAGTGCCGCCATGCTTGGAACCGCAGCTGCTATGGGGCCCTGGGTGGTTCAAGACGCTTTTTCATCCTCCGGTACACTCAACATCATGATGTGGTCCGATTATCTTCCAAAGGCGTTTCGTGAAAAATTCAAAGCGGCAACAGGAATCACAATCAAGCATACACCCTATGGCTCAAATGAGGAATTGCTGAACAAGCTTAAAGCAACCAAGGGGCGTGGCTTCGATTTGATCAGTCCAACCAACGACCGAGGGGGGCAGTGGCAGGATTTGGGTCTTCTGGGCACAATCGATATGAACAAGGTGGATACAAGTCTGATCCTGCCTTCCATGCTTGGAATTTCCGAGAAATTTTCCTGGGATGAGAAGCCACGGCATCTTCCCTTTATTTGGGGAACGGAAGCCATGGCTTACCGGACCGACAAATTTGATACCGAGTATGGAAAGTTGTCATATGGTGATCTCTGGATCCCGGAGATGAAGGGCAAGGTTATGGGCCGGCCTCACTCCATGATGGCGGGTATTGGCCGGTATCTTGAAGGAACCGGTGAATTGCCCCCCTTCACGGAAGCTTACGAATCTGAAGAGAAAATGCGCAAAATCTGGGATGTGATCACCAAATTTGCTGTCGAGCATAAGCCCTGGATCAAGCAGTTCTGGAATGATGCTGACGGGCAGATTAACGGGTTCATGCAAAATGGCGTTGTTTTGGGTCAGACATGGGATGGCCCGCCTTTGCGCTTGTTCAAGGAAGACAAGCCGGTTCGTTTCCTGGCGCCTAAAGAAGGGGCTTTCACTTGGCTGGATGGTTTGGCCATACCACTGGGCGCTAAAAATATCGATGCGATTTATGAGTTTGTCAATTTCGCTAACAAGCCGGAAATCAGCGGCTTGCTCGCGAATGAAACGGGTTACAACACGGTCAGCACTGGCGCAGCCGATCATCTGACTGAAGAAAGCAAGAAAGCGTTTGCATCCGCCTATCCCGGGGATGCGCTGGCTAACTTGTGGCCATGGCCGGCAACACCTTCCTGGTATGCTGAAATTCGCAATCAGTATCGTGACAAATTCGTTGCGGCATAACGATTTAAAGGAAGGTAAGAGCGGGGATTTTTCCGCCCTTACCTGACTTCTATTTCTCTTTCCGGCTCTGATAAAGTTTGGTTTTTGTCATCCGGACATTACCGGGATCTTGTCTATGAGTGCAGATGTGGAACTGGATCACCTGACGATCCGTTTTGGCGATTTTACGGCCGTTAATGATGCTCATCTCAAAATCGAGGGTGGGGAATTTTTTAGCTTTCTGGGGCCTTCCGGTTGCGGTAAGACAACCATATTGCGGGCTATATCCGGATTTAACGATCCATCAGAGGGGGCGATCCGAATTGGCGGTCATGACATGCTGGGGATCGGACCGAACAAACGGCAGACCGCGCTGATCTTTCAGAACCTGGCCCTTTTTCCCTTGATGACCGTTGCTGAAAATATTGCTTTTGGCCTGGAAGTACGCGGCATGGGCAAACTTAATCGGCGTGATAAGGCGATGCAGCTTCTGGATCTGGTGGCTTTGAACGGACAAGGTGATAAGCTGGTTTCCGAACTTTCAGGCGGACAAAGGCAGCGGGTTGCCATTGCCCGCGCCCTTGCGGTTGAACCCAAAGTTCTTTTGCTGGATGAGCCATTATCAGCCTTGGATTTGAAATTGCGCCAGCATATGCGCACGGAACTTCGCGAGATCCAGAAACGCGTGGGCATTACCTTTATCTACATTACCCATGATCAGGGAGAAGCCTTGACGATGTCGGACCGTATCGCGGTGATGAGTGCGGGGCGGATCCAGCAGGTTGGTGATGGAAATGCAATTTATGATACTCCGAAAACTGCCTTCGTGGCGTCTTTCGTTGGAGAGAATAATCCTTTGCAGGGAAAAGTTTTAACGGCTGATGCTAATTTTGCGATCCTTGATTGTGGTATCGCGCGTATCAGAGCCAGAAATCTCGGGAACTTGAAGACAGGCGATGAAGGATATGCGTTTGTCCGGCCAGAAAACCTCATTTTGAAGATAGGACCTGAAGATAACCAGCCGGAGATGCAAGAAAACAGTTTTACCGTACCTGTTGTTGCCGAAGCGTTCGAAGGGGCAGTCCGACTGATTTCACTACGAGGGCCTTCCAGAAAACCGATTGTGGCTTCCATTCCGAATACCGGTGCCGGTATGACCTTTACTCCTGGCCTGTTAGTCAATGTTGAATTCTCTGCAGAGCAGGCGGTGGCGCTTCCCTTAGGGGATCTCGCTGATGAGTGATTTTCTAATCATTTTTACAGCGGTTTTGTTAGCGCTTCTCTTGCAGCCGATGATTCAGAAGAAATCTGGTACGCTCTGGTCTATGGTCTCCGCCATTACTTTCGTTCGGCGGAATGGCACTTTTTTATCGCTATATTTGCTGATCGCTGTCGCCGCCTGGATGATCTTTATGATTATTCTGCCGCAGCTCTATATGGTTGATTTTTCCTTCCGCCATAATTTGCCGTTAGCTGATATCGGCGGCCCTGAAGATGTCCATACGCTCAAGAATTATAAATATCTTATCTTTGGCCGGGAAGGAGATGAAGAGCTCCTGAACTGGTTGCATTTGACGGTTTTTCTGAAAACCATGTTGGCAAGTATATTTGTGACCCTTCTGGATTTGGCTCTTTGCTACCCGATTGCCTATTATATGGCGCAGGTTGCCAAAGGCGGGCAAGCCAGGCTGCTTATTCTGGCGCTTATCGTTCCATTTTGGGTCAATGAAATCCTCCGTGCCTTTGCCTTTCGAATTCTGTTCGGGACAGGTGGAGTGATCAACAGTTTCCTGATTTATTTGGGGATCTGGGATGAGCCTTTTGATTTCCTGCGCGCGGATGTCGGCCTCTATGCTGGATTAAGTTACGCCTATATCCTGTTGATGATCTTCCCAATTTATAATGCAATCGAAAGCCTGGATCATAATCAGGTCGAGGCTGCACGGGATTTGGGAGCGCCTTGGTGGCGGATCCACTGGCGTGTTGTTATTCCTCATGCCAAACCCGGTATTGCATCGGCCTGTACAATGGTTTTCATGTTATCTGCTGGCGCGCTTGCCGCCCCTCAAATTCTGGGTGGCCCGAGCAGTCTGTGGTTCACTCAGGTCATTTATCAGTGGTTTAATACAGGAGGGAACTGGCCACAAGGCTCCGCTTACGCGTTTGTTTTGTTGATTGCCTGTATTGCATTTGTCATGACCGTGATGAAGATCTTCAAGGTCTCGCTTGGGGAGATTACGAAATGACATCTCGAACCATTATGCGTTTGATGATCGCCTTCTATATCATCTTGTTTTTTGGCTACCTTTTTGGACCTTTGATCCTGATGGGTGTGACAGCGTTCAACTCGACTTCTTTTCCGCAAGTGTCTCCTTGGGAGGGATTTACGACAGCGTGGTTTGTCCAGCTTTTGCAGGATGACCAGATGACCGACGGCCTGGTCAACAGTCTTTGGATTGGCCTTGGGGTGGTTTGCCTGTCGGTGCCGATTGGTCTCGCCGCGGCCCTGATGATGACGCAGATTTATGAGCGGGTGAGACCCTACTATTATATGGTGGTTGTCTCACCGGTTCTGACACCAGGTGTTATTCTCGGAATCTCAACCCTGGTCTTCTGGGACCGGATGGGGACGGCGGTCAATGCCGAGTATGAAAGCCTTTTCTATAATGGTATGTGGCTGACCGTCATTGGCCAGTCGACCTTCATATCCGCTTATTGCATGCTGGTATTTCTCGCCCGTTTGGCGCGCTTTGATAAAACACAGGAAGAGGCGGCGCTGGATTTGGGCGCCACCCATGTTCAGGTTTTCTGGAAAATTATGATCCCCTTCTTGCGGCCGGCCATCTTTTCAGCGGCGGTTCTTGCCTTTCTTACATCCTTTGAAAATTACAATACGACCGTCTTTACCATTCAGGCGGAAAGCACCTTGACGACGGTGTTGGCAGGCAAGGTTCGGATGGGAACCCAGCCTGATTTGAGCGCTCTCGCTGTTATCATCATCGCAATCACCTTGACGGGGGCGTTGCTTCACGAGTTTTTCAAGCAAAAGGAAAGGCTGACCCAAATGCGCCGTGAAAAAGCGGCCAAGGAAGCTGAGCAGGAGTTATCTGCAAGCATGGGGCTTTAAAAACGCCGGCTATTGCGTATAGTAGCGCCGTTTCGAGTTCCAGCGTGATGGTTGAAGATGACAGAAATTACCTACCGGCCCGCGACTGATGCGGATGGGCCAAGCCTGATTGAACTGATCGACAAATGTTATGCCGAATATGACGGATGCATTCTGGACGTCGATGGCGAAGAGCCTCAACTTCGCCGGATAGCCAGCTACTTCTCGGGCAAACAGGGTGAATTCTGGGTTGCCGAGCAGGCGGGCAGGATTGTTGGATCGATCGGGTATGTACTGGAAGGGGATCAGGCCGAAATCAAGCATCTTTATGTGGATGGCACTATTCGCCGTCAGGGATTGGCCAGTCGTCTTTGTTAGCTTGTTGAAAACGCTGCATCGAAAAGGCAATTGTCAGCCATCATTTTATGGACGGATACCCGCTTTACAAATGCCCATCGTCTCTATGAAAAGAGGGGATTTGAAAAAGGGGCGACGACCCGTGATCTGGATGATCTCAGTAAAACAACGGAATATTACTATCAGAGGACTTTGCGGACCTCCTGATTTGGTGTATGACATCACTCCCGGATGGGTAAGATGAATGTGGAACGGGATATGGACTACCCCATAAAGAATGCGGATGAGCTAACCATCGAAGAGCTGGGCATCACTCTGAATGCCGAGGGGCGCTTTGCGTTTACGGTTAAAGACTATACGCATGAGGTGACGGGTGACGAGCTGCTTGAAGAAATGAAAGATCAGCTTGATGTCAGAGGTTCTGTTCGCGGAGCTTTGCTCCGAAAGGCGCAAAAAGAAATCCTGTCAGGATTGAAGCGCGGCCGACTCCGAATGGATGAAGAGGCATGCGAAACGTTCGATTTGAATCTCTTGATCTGGTTTGCAGACAAGACGCTCAAAGGCGAACACCAATCCTACCTGACATAATATTTCTTAAAGGCAGGTCTTGCGAAAAGGCCTGATTGCAGCAATGACATCATCATCTAAAAAAATTAAAGCCGGCATTCTGGGCGCCAGTGGTTATACCGGTGCGGAAGCGATGCGGCTTTTGCTTCGGCATCCCGGCGTTGACCTCACTCTTTTAACGGCGGATCGTAAAGCGGGTCAGTCGGTTGAAGAGGTGTACCCTCATTTGGGCGGCTATGGCTTGCCCGACATGATTTCTGTCTCGGATGCTGACTGGTCTTCTGTTGACGTTGTTTTTTGCGGCTTGCCCCATGGGACGACACAGGAAATTATCGCAACATTGCCGGAAAGCGTAAAAGTCGTCGATTTGTCCGCAGATTTCAGGCTGCGTGATCCCGAGACATATGAAGAGTGGTACGGCCACGAGCACCGGGCAATGGACTTGCAAAAGGGGGCGGCTTATGGCCTCACCGAGTTTAATCGTGAAGAGGTCAAGAACGCTCGACTCGTTGCCTGCCCGGGCTGTTATCCAACGGCTGCCTTGTTGGCAATGGTGCCTCTGGTGGCTGCAGGCATGATCGATGCAGAGGATGTTGTCATCGATGCCAAGTCAGGGCTTACCGGCGCGGGGCGGGGGTTAAAGCAAAATACACTGTTCAGTGAAGCCGGCGAGGGACTGAGCCCATATAGCGTGGCCAAGCATCGGCATGCGCCTGAAATCGAGCAGGAAATCGCCAAAGCTGCGGGCGTTGAAGCTGGAGCAATCCGGGTTAATTTTGTCCCGCATCTCGTTCCCATGAGCCGGGGCGAGCTCGTGACCTGTCATGTCCGGCTTACAGAGGGCAAAACCGCTGCTGATTTGAAAACGCATTATCAGAAGGTTTTTGAAAATGAACCTTTTGTGCGCGTGCTATCCGATAACACGATGCCGCAAACCCAAATGGTCCGGGGCTCGAACCTTTGTGTGATGAATGCATTTGAAGACCGTATTCCCGGCCGGGCGACGGTCATTGCGTCTATCGATAATCTGGTCAAAGGGTCTAGCGGACAGGCTGTGCAGAACATGAACCTGATGTTTGGCTTTGAAGAAACATTAGGACTGGAGCAGGCGCCGCTCTTCCCGTAACTGCGGAGATAAAAATGAAACCAACAATTCTGCCGTTTAAAGGAACCATGCCGGAAATCACAGAGACGGCGTATATCGCCTCCTCTGCCGATGTGATTGGCGATGTTAAAATCGGAGATCGCTCCAGCATCTGGTTTAACTGCGTCGTGCGGGGGGATGTGAATTACATCCGCATTGGCGAGCGTAGCAATATCCAGGACGGAACGATTATCCATGTGTCCAATGGAACACATCCGACCATCGTTGGTGATGATGTGCTGGTGGGCCATAATTGCATTATTCATGGATGTACGCTTGAGGACGGTAGTTTCGTCGGTATGGGGTCAACTGTGCTGGATGGAGCCGTGATCGAAAGTGGTGGCATGCTTGCGGCCGGCGCACTTCTCACTCCCAACAAACGAGTACCTTCCGGTCAGCTTTGGGGCGGGTCTCCCGCCAAATATCTGCGCGATCTGACAGAAGATCAGCAGGCAAATCTGACCAGCGGTGCCAAGCACTATGCTGAGCTTGCCCAAGTCTATAAAAATGACGTCGAAGGCTAGGCCGTAAACTCATAATTTCGGCCTAGATCCTGGGATCAATCTCCGCCAGATTTACCGCCTTTGGCGACGACCTTCACATAAGATCCTGGTGCATCCTCAATGGGTTTGAGTTTTCCTTTAGCCGGGTCCCGGGCGTCAACTTTCGGACCGGATTTTTTGGATAGCCATTTGTGCCAATGAGGCCACCAGGAACCTGGATTTTCTTCAGCATCTGCGAGCCAGTCTTTTGCGGTGTCGTATTTCTTCTTTTTGCTGTTGACCCAATGTTGGTATTTATTCGCATCGGGATGGTTGATGACACCGGCAATATGGCCAGAACCAGCCAGCATGAATTCAGCAGGACCACTCATAAGTTTGGTCGCTTTGAAGACTGATTCAAACGGTGAAATGTGATCGTCTTTGCTGGCCTGGACAAAAATCGGAATTTTGACATTGGCCAAATCAATGGATTGTCCACCCAGTGTAAGGCCGCCGGGCTTTTGTAGTAGATTCTGCTGATACATATTGCGCAAATAAAAGCTGTGCATTTTGGGCGGCATATTGGTCGTGTCTGAATTCCAGAACAGCAAGTCAAAGGGGAAGGGGTCCTTGCCCATCAGATAGTTGTTGATCACAAAGGACCAGATCAGATCATTGGAGCGGAGCATGTTGAAGGTTGTCGCCATATTGCGCCCTTCCAGGAAGCCGGCGGCTTCCATTTTACGCTCGATCATCAGGATTTGTTCTTCGTCGGTGAAAAGAAGAAGCTCTCCCGCATCCTCGAAATCCATCTGGGCCGCAAAGAAAGTACAGGCTGTGATCCGGTTTTCTCCGATTGCGGCCAGATAGGCGAGGGTGGCAGACATGAGAGTGCCACCAATGCAATAGCCGATTGCCGTTACTTCTGACTCGCCCGTACTTTGCTCAATAGCATCCAGAGCCGCCAGTATTCCTTCGGACATGTAGCTTTCGAAGGTCCGATCAACATGGCGTTCGTCAGGATTAATCCAGGAGATTACAAAGACCGTATAGCCTTGATCCGTACACCATTTGATGAAGGAATTTTCCTTTTTCAAATCCAGAATATAGTATTTGTTGATCCACGGAGGTGTGATGAGCAGAGGTTTTTTATAGACTTTGTCTGTCGTTGGCGCAAATTGCAGCAACTGCATCATGTCATTCTGATAAATAACCTTACCGGGCGTCACCGCGATATTTTTACCGACTTCAAAAATGCCGTCCGGAACCATGCGGGGATTAAGCTGTCCTTTGCCTTTTTTAAGATCCTCGAGCAGGTTTTCAAGGCCGTGAACCAGATTTTCTCCCTTCGTCTCCATCGTATATTTCAGCACGTCAGGGTTTGACCAGAAGAAATTTGTGGGGGAGAGAGCATCCGTATATTGTTTGGTGTAGAAGTCCACCTTGTGGCGGGCCTGATCATCCAACCCTTCGACATCAGCGACAGTGTCGTTAACCCATTTCGAGGTTAATAGGTAGGTTTGCTTGATATAATCAAAGATTTGGTTTTTGCTCCATTCCTCTGATCGAAAGCGTTTGTCGCCCTTTTCCGGAGAGATAACGGGATCTGCTTTTTCTCCGCTTGCGGCATGCGCCATATTGCGCCAGATATCCATATATCCCTGCCATAGGGCCGCCTGCGCATTGATAAGCTTGGATGGATCTGCAGTCATTTTTGTTGTCAAATCCAGGAAAGCCCCGCCAATATTGAGAGGATCAGGGTCAAACTCAGCATTTTTCTGACTGTTATAGAATTCAGTCATCAGGTCCTGACTCTGCTGGGTGATGCGGGCGAGATTTTCCGCAAACTCTTTCGAGTTTTCAGTGAGGTCGGTTGCGTGAGACATGTCTTTTTTATCTTGCATCGTAGCACCCCTGCGGCTTGGTTTTTCTATATGAGGCCAGCGTCTCTCTAGTTTAGCAAAAACTCTCGCCAACACATCCAAAAAAGGATTTTATGGGGCAAATTATTGCCAACGCGTCGAAATGATTGCGGAAATGTCCCCTATATGCTTTAAGTTATTCAGAAAATTTTGAAAATGACAGGCGCGGAGTGAATCGCTGTCTGTCCGGGCAGAATGCCCGCGATTTGAAGCAGGTTACGGGCGACAAAAAATGGTGAATATGCAGATCTCCTCTTCACTTGATACCGAGATTGTTAAAAAAGGTGTTTCAAGAACAGCTCTCCTAATCTCCTTATTGGTGCTGGCTGGCTGTTCCTCACCGGACTGGGTTAATCCAGGAACCTGGTTTGAAGGCGAGGGAGATGCCAGCAGGCCTGAGCAGATTGAGCAACCTGAATATCCCAAACTTGGCGACGTGCCGGATGAAGCAGGTAAAACAGTTTCAATCCAGGAAGCCAAGGGTATTGAAGAAGGTTTGAAGGCTGATCGAGACAATGCGCAATACACGGATGAGCAGTTGCGGGCTGATACTTCGCCGCAAGCGGCACCTCGTCCAAAAGCGCCTGTTGCAGCACCTGCGCCAACGCCTGTCCAGCCGGCAGGCCCTGCCGTTGCTGCTGCGCCATCACCAGCCGTCAATTCTGCCGCTATTCCGCAGCCAGGCCAGGCAACAACTCAGGCTGCACCGGCCACTGGCAAAGCAGCTGATGTCAAGTTAATGCCGAATGCGGCCCCGACGACGACACCACAGCAAGCATATGCGCGCGTCGCTCCTGGAACAGGAACAACCGTGATCAGTGGCAATGGTGTTAATACGGTTTTCCAACAGCAACTGGCAGCTTCTGCTGCGACAACAACGACTTTGCCTGCCAATACTCAGTTCCAATCTTATCCTGTACGCCCTCTGGGCACGACTGCTGTTACCGTTGCGCCGATTGTGCGGGATACTTATAACCAACCTGTCGCCCTTGGATACGGGGCTTCTGTCGGTGGAAATCAGCCTGTCCGCGGTCCCTATAACGGCGCTGTCGCCTCTGGCGCAAAACCGGATGCTGTTATTCATTTTGAGGTTGGCTCGGCGCGTATTGGCGCCGGCGACAGATCGAAATTGGTACAGATTGCAAACCTGCAGAAGCAAAGCGGCGCGACGCTCCGAGTAGTCGGGCATGCGTCCAGCCGAACACGAGAGCTTCCTGTAGACCGTCATATGCTGGTCAATTTGCGTATGTCCCAGGAACGTTCCAGCGCTGTTGTCACGAGCTTGATCAATATGGGGGTCGACGCTCGCAATATTATTGTTGAATCGGTCAGTGACAAAGCCCCTGTTACTCGGGAATCAATGCCCAGTGCAGAAGCGAAAAACAGGCGGACTGAAATCTTCCTCGTCAAATAGTCAAACATCGTATAAATAAACGTCAATCAATCTGCCCGGCGCGTTCACTGGACCTTCTTCGTCCCGTGAAACGGCGGGCAGAAAACCATCCATAACAAGAGAAAAGGCCAATGAATCCTGAATTCCATCGCATAAAACGACTGCCCCCATACGTCTTCGAAGAAGTAAACCGTATGAAAGCAGCGGCGCGAGCGGCAGGAGAAGACATCATTGATCTGGGAATGGGAAACCCGGATACGCCAACACCTCAGCATATCGTGGATAAACTGGTTGAGACTGTTCAGGATGGCCGGACACACCGATATTCTACAAGTCGTGGCATTCCCGGTTTGCGCCGGGCCAATGCGGCATATTACAAGCGCCGGTTCGGTGTGGATATTGATCCGGAAACGGAAACGGTTGCGACCCTTGGGTCAAAAGAAGGCCTGGCAAATCTGGCCATGGCGATTACCACACCGGGTGATGTGATCCTGTCGCCGAACCCCAGCTATCCCATTCACCCTTATGGTTTCATCATTGCAGGCGCCGTCGTTCGTCATTTTGAAGTCGGACCGGGCATCGATTTTTTTGAGGCGTTGGAGAGAGGAATGCGGCACTGCATTCCGACACCGACATGCCTGATCCTCAATTTTCCGTCAAACCCGACTGCGATGACAGTCGATCTGGAATTTTATGCCAAGGTGGTTGAGTATGCGAAGCATCATGGCATGTATATCTTGTCTGATTTGGCCTATTCTGAAATTTACTTCGGGGACGAAAAACCGCCGTCCATTCTGCAAGTGGACGGTGCGCGCGATATCGCTGTGGAATTCACATCTCTTTCCAAAACATACTCCATGCCGGGATGGCGCATGGGATTTGCTACCGGAAACAAGAAGTTGATCGGTGCGTTGACCCGAATAAAATCCTATCTGGATTACGGCGCATTTACGCCTATTCAGGTGGCGGCGACGGCGGCTTTGAATGGACCGCAAGACTGCGTGGAAGAGGCGAGAAATCTGTATCGGGATCGCCGTGATGTTATGATCAGCGGCATGGCCGCAGCCGGGTGGGAAATTCCGTCACCCGATGCGACGATGTTTGCCTGGGCGCCTATTCCCGAACCCTTTGTGGAGATGGGGAGTCTGGAGTTTTCCAAGCTTTTACTCAGCGAGGCGAAAGTAGCCGTTGCACCGGGGCTCGGATTCGGAGAACATGGGGATAGTTTTGTTCGAATTGCCATGGTGGAGAACGAACAACGTATTCGTCAGGCTTGCCGGAATGTGAAGAAATTTATGGCCGATGCAGATAAACATCTGGCTGCCTTTAACTCAAAAAAGTAGTGACTGAATAATGAAGATCGGGATTGCAGGTATAGGAACGGTAGGCGTTGGTGTTATCAAGATAATCCAGCAGCATACCGCGCTTCTCAATCAACGGGCAGGTGTGAATTTTGAGATTGTTGCCGTGTCCGGCCGCGATAAAACCAAGAACCGGTCTGTCACGCTTGACGATATGGCCTGGTACGACAATGCGGTGGATCTGGCCAATGATCCGAATGTTGAGATGGTCCTTGAACTGATTGGCGGAAGTGACGGTATTGCCAAAGAGGTTTGCCTGGCCGCCATTGAGGCGGGCAAGCCCGTCGTAACCGCCAACAAGGCCCTTCTTGCTATTCATGGCACTGAGCTTGCCAGCCTTGCCGAAGCGAAAGGCGTCTCACTTCATTATGAAGCGGCTGTTGCCGGAGGGATCCCGATTGTCAAAGCAATGCGCGAAGGCCTGGCTGGAAATGCCATCAGTCGCGTCTATGGTATTCTCAATGGTACATGCAATTACATCTTGACCGAGATGGAAGAGACAGGTGGGGATTTTGGCAATATTCTGCAGGAAGCGCAGCATCTGGGCTATGCAGAAGCAGATCCAAGTTTTGACGTTGATGGTGTGGATGCCGCTCATAAACTGGCTATTCTGACCAGCCTGGCTTTCGGAACACCTGTCAAATTTGACAGCGTTTATATCGAAGGCATTCGCGAGGTCTCAGCGCTTGATATTGCGTTTGCCAAGGAATTTGGTTTTCGCATTCGGCTTCTGGGAGTCGCCCGGCGGACAGAAAAAGGCATTGAACAGCGCGTTCATCCCTGCATGGTTCGTACAGACAGCGCGATTGCTAATGTTTCAGGTGTTTTCAATGCTGTTGTTGCAGAAGGCGATTTTGTGGACAGCACCGTCTATGAGGGACGGGGAGCAGGTGAAGGGCCGACAGCCTCTGCTGTTGTAGCGGATATTGTGGATATCGCCGCAGGCCGGAAAACGCCAACCTTCGGGGTCCCGGTTGCAGCCCTTACGGAAATCCCGGCTGTGCCGGTAGAAGAACATGTCGGCTGCTATTATGTGCGCCTGACAGTCAACGACCGCCCTGGTGTTATTGCGGATATATCTGCCGTGTTCCGGGATGAAGAAGTCTCCATTGAAAGTTTGCTTCAGAGAGGCCGGGCGCCTGAAGAAGCTGTTTCAGTGGTTTTAACAACCCATGAAGTGCAGGAAGCGTCTTTGGTACGCGCGCTTGATAGAATTGGTCAGTTTGATCACAGCGCGGCTGCCCCGCGAATGATCAGGATCGCTAAACTTTAAAACACAGACCGGCAGCGGGCCGGTCCAATATTGCTGGATGAGATACAGATGTCTGAAATAGCTTCACTGGATAGAAAATTAACCCTTGAAATTGTTCGGGTAACGGAAGCCGCTGCGCGCGCTGCCTGCAACCTTGTCGGTTTTGGTGACGAAAAAGCTGCTGATCAGGCGGCCGTGGACGCCATGAGAACGGCGCTTAACGACCTGGATATTGACGGAACGATCGTGATCGGCGAAGGGGAGCGCGATGAAGCCCCCATGCTCTATATCGGCGAAAAAGTCGGAACCGGTAAGGGACCAAAAATCGATATTGCGCTGGATCCTCTTGAAGGAACGACCTTGACCGCGAAAGGCGGCCCGAATGCCCTGGCCGTGATTGCTTTCGCTGAATCGGGCAATTTCCTGAACGCTCCTGACACTTATATGGAAAAGATTGCAGTCGGAGGTGGTTTGCCAGCCGGTGTTATTGATATTGATCGCTCCGCTGGCGACAATATGAAAGCCATTGCTGAGGCGAAAGGTATTCCCGTAAGCCAGGCTATGGCTTGTGTGCTTGATCGTCCAAGGCATGCGGACATTATTGCCAGCATCCGCGAGACAGGCGCGCGCATCACGTTGATTTCTGATGGTGACGTTGCCGGTGTAATGGCAACAGCCAACCCGGATACCGGTATTGACATGTATGTGGGAACGGGCGGAGCTCCTGAGGGGGTTCTGGCCGCCGCCGCGCTTCGTTGCATTGGAGGACAGATGCAAGGACGCCTTGTTTTCCGTAATGAAGACGAGAAAGCCCGTGCAGCCAAATGGGGCATCAAGGATTTGCATCGCACTTATTCCCTGGATGAGCTTGCTGCGGGGAATGTTATTTTTGCCGCATCCGGCGTTACCGATGGCTCTATGCTTAAAGGAGTTCGCCAGGCGGGAGGACGTGTTCGCACCGAATCCATCGTTATGCGTTCCCATACGGGCACAGTGCGTTACGTTCGCGGAGACCACCGCGCCTGATTGGAGGGGAGGGCATGAGTGAGCAAGAGATACCGGCTTTTTTGGGTGTTGACTGCTCTCTCAAGGAAAAGCGGTGGCGGTTGCGCTCCCAGAATGAGCGCCACGGCCTCGCTTTGTCTCAGAGGCTCGGTATTCCCGAGATTGTTGGCCGTGTACTTGCGGGCAGAAATGTTGGACTGGATGACGCTGAACGATATCTGAGCCCCACGCTCAGGGAGATGATGCCGGATCCGTCGAGCTTCAAGGATATGGATGCGGCAAGCGGCCGTATTGTTGCAGCCATTCAGAGCGGGGAAGCCATCGCCGTCTTCGGAGACTATGATGTGGATGGTGCTACGTCATCGGGGCTTCTGAAGCGCTTTTTCGACCTTTTGGGTGTTCCTCTACAGGTTTATATTCCGGATCGCCTTAAAGAGGGGTACGGACCCAATAAGGCAGCATTTGATACGTTAAAAAAACAGGGTGTCGCGCTGATTATTACAGTCGACTGCGGTATTGTTTCTTTCGATGTGCTGGATCATGCGCGGGACTGTGGCCTTGATGTTGTCGTCGTGGATCATCATCAGGCGGAAACCCGCCTTCCAAACGCTGTGGCTGTCGTCAATCCGAAGCGCCATGATGAAAGTCAGGATTATACCTATCTGGCAGCGGTGGGCGTCACTTTTCTCCTTTGTGTGGCCATTAACCGCGAACTTCGCCAGGGGGGGTGGTTCGGGGATGAAAATCCTCCGAATCTGATGAGGCTCCTGGATCTTGTTGCGCTTGGAACCGTATGTGATGTGGTTCCGCTGCACGGACTAAACCGGGCATTCGTGGCACAGGGATTGAAAGTGATGGCGCGGCGTGAAAATCCGGGCCTTGTTGCGCTTGGTGACGTCGCTGGACTGGATGAAGCACCAGGAACTTATCATCTGGGCTATTTGCTGGGGCCCAGAGTGAATGCAGGCGGGCGTGTCGGTAAACCTGACTACGGACCGCAACTCCTGGCCAGTAACAATCCAGAAGAGTGTCAGAAATTGGCGGGTTTTCTCGATCAGTATAATAAGGAGCGCAAAGACATCGAGGCCACCGTCACGGAGGAAGCGATGGTTGTGGCTGAAGAAGCCGTTAAAGCGCAACAGGCAGTTCTTGTCGTTGCTGGCGAAGGCTGGCATCCCGGAGTGATCGGGATCGTTGCCAGCCGCCTGAAAGACGCGTTTGGCCGACCTGCAATTGTTATTGGTCTGGATGGCGAGGAAGGCAAGGGGTCTGGCCGATCTGTCCCGGGCGTTGATTTGGGTGCGGCCATTGGAGCCGCGCGGCATAAGGACCTGATTCTGGCGGGCGGGGGGCATGCGATGGCCGCTGGATTGACGATCAGTCGAGACAAAGTTTCTGAGCTGGCTGGATTTCTCAATACTAGGCTGTCCGGAGATGTCCTGGAAGCTTCCAGGACATCCAGCCTCGGACTGGACGGGGCACTGGGGGTCGAAGGAGCGACCGTTGAATTGATTAATCATCTGGAGATGGCAGGGCCTTATGGTGCTGGGAATCCGGAACCTCGTTTTGTTCTGTCAAATGCGCGTATCGTGTCTGCAAAAATTGTTGGTGAGAATCATGTTCGGTGTATTTTGACCGGATCCGGTAATCGCGGCCGCCTGGTCGGAATTTGTTTTCGGAGCCTGGAGACTCCGCTTGGTGACAGTTTGCTGTCTCATCGGGGCGCCAGTTTTCATATCGCGGGTCATTTACGTAAAAACACCTGGAGAGGGGAGACATCGGCACAAATCCTGATAGAGGATGCTATCAGACTTTCCTGATAAGGTAGTCGTTCTGCCGACTTCCAGCTCTTTCGCAAAAAAAAATGAAAAAGATCAAATTTTTTACTTGCTAAGTGCCCAGAAGACCTTTAAATCCTCCCTCCAGCGACATACTGTGTCCCCTTCGTCTAGTGGTTAGGACGCCAGATTTTCATTCTGGAAACAGGGGTTCGACTCCCCTAGGGGATGCCACTTTCAGGGCATACTCTTTATGACACCGATGTCGCTTCTTTCTCTCTTTTGTGAATAATGTTCAGGTTGGAACACTCTTATTCAATTTGTTTTCTATGCCATAAGAATTAGATTTCGATAATTTTTTTTAAAATAGATATTCTAAAAGATATAGATATAGGCCGTCTACCTAGTTAAGTATTTGATTTTACATACTAATATTTTAAAAAAAGTAGAAGAATTTACTAAAAATTAAACCCTAGGATATCTATTGTTTCATCGAGAGCCAAATGGATAGATGCGTTGTCAGGCGCTGGGAGGTTTTCTGACAATGCTTAAGGGGGAAGATTGGCATCATTGAAACACAAGCAAAATCCTACGTTGGATGATTTTCAGGATCTGGTTTCCGACTGGTTATGGGAAGCAGACGAGAATAACATAATCATCTACTCGAACGGACAGCTGGAAAAGGCCTTAAGGAGGCCAATAACCACCCTGGTTGGGGAAAATCTTCTAAAGGTTTTCAAAGAACTCTGCTTGAGTGATCGAAGTGAATCTGCTCCATCGGCTCGTTTATTATCGGGCTCTCTGGATAGAGGGCAAGAATTCTCTCTGCCTTCCGTCCAATTTCACAATAAAAATCTATTACCCATGCAGATGTGCCTGATGGGGAAGCCTGTTAAAGGTATTGACGGTAGCAAATGTGGTTTTCGCGGGATTGGCCGCCTTATCGCATGCGAACCGAATTCCGGGGAAGAGGAAGTTAAGCTTAAAACGCTTATGATGGCGGTCAAAAATACACCCAGCGGCATTATCATAACAGATCCGGACGGTGTTATCCGATACGCCAATCCCGGCTTTACAGAGATTACCGGATATACGAAACAGGACGTTCTTGGGAAGACACCTAAAATATTGAGCTCCGGCCATACCCGTAACTCAGCCTATGCTGATTTCTGGAATACGATTAAACAAGGCAGAAGCTGGCAGGGAACGGTATGCAACAAACGTAAAGATGGAGATTTGTTCTGGTGCCGGGAAACGGTAACCCCTGTTATTCAGAGAAATGGGCGCATCAGCAATTATATTGCGATACAGCAGGATGTAACGGCTGAGTTTAAAACCCAGCAGGAATTGCACGAGAGCGAGGAGCGCTTCAGAGGATTTGCTGAAGCTGCATCAGACTGGTATTGGGAAACCGACGCGGATTTACGATTTTCCTACGTCTCTGATTCAGCCACCGAACATGCTGATATGGATTTGCAGGACATGCTCGGTATGACCAGGGCAGAGCTTGTAACGCAGGCAGAAGATCAGGAGTTCTGGATAGAGCATCTGGAAGATCTGTCTCAGAAACGGGCTTTCAAGGATTTTACCTACACCTTTGTCCGAAAGGACGGGCAGCACCGTCGCTGGCAGATTTCCGGAAAACCCTATTATTCTCCGGGCGGGGAGTTTCGGGGGTTTCGCGGGGTCGGCAAAGACATCACCTTGAGCACGGAGCTGGAAGCACAATTGCAACAATCCCAGAAAATGGAGGTGGTTGGGCAGCTTACTGGCGGCATCGCTCATGATTTCAATAATCTTCTCAGTATTATCATGGGCAATGCTGAGCTTCTGCGAGAACAACTGGCAGAGAGCGACGCACCATATAGGGAAAAACTGGAAAATATTATCTACGCTGCCAAACGGGGGGCCAGTATCACAAACCAGTTGCTGGTTTTCTCCCGAAAAGAGGCCCTGAAACCACAAGTTGTCAATCTGGAAGAGCTTATTGATCAGATGATGGATATGCTTAAAAGCAGTATGGGAACATCAATTGATCTCGTCTTGAAGGCAAAAGCCGGTACCTGGTGCTGTTTTGTTGATCCAGATCAGTTTGTAAATTCTGTGCTGAACTTGTGTATCAACGCGAGAGACGCTATGGAAAGTAAGGGGGTTCTGAATATTTCCATCGAAAACAGGCCATCTTTTAAGCCTTGCCGTCAAATGGAGATACCGTCCGCTGATTACGTTGTTGTGACGGTTAGAGATGAAGGGGTGGGTATTGCCAAGCAGGATCTTTCCAGAATCTTCGAGCCCTTCTTTTCCACGAAAGAAGCGGGAAAAGGAACCGGGCTTGGATTGAGTATGGTCTATGGGTTTGCTAAAAAATCCGGCGGCACCATATGGATAGAAAGCGAGGAAGGGCAGGGAACAACCGTTCAGCTCTTTCTTCCAAGGCATTGTATCGATTGAAGAGGATATTATGGATCTGCGTTTGTGTTTTGAGAATAAGGCCGGTGTCAGAATAGATGAAGCCTCTGTTTTTCGGCACTATGCCGAGAATTACCTGAACGGCTTCAATGTGGAGTGGGGAGGATCTATCAGCGTACCCCATAGTGATACGAAGACTGCTCCGATGGAGCCCCTGTGGCAGTATTTTATCCGCGATGCCAGCGCACCTTGCCGGGATTATTTAAAGGAATATCTGAGCCGTAACCCTATGGCCGGTTACTTTGTTCATGTGTATGAATGCGCAGGCGGAAACAGGGACGTCAAGCTTGTTTGACCAGCCTAAAAGATCTGATGCTGCTACTTCGGGTCGAACTTGGTGTCTTCGATATCCGCACCGTTGAGGATAGCACCACTTAAATCGGCGCCAATAAAATTTGCGTCGATCAGATTGGCTTCTGTAAGGTCGGCATCTATAAGGACGGCTTCTTTAAAGTTTGCAGCGGCCAGATTAGCAGGCCATTTTTTGCCCAGAGGAACGCCATGGGAGTCTTTCAGATCGACAGCTGTAATCATGGCGCCTGTCAGATTGGCTTTTGACAGGTTTGATTTGGAAAGGTTGATGCCTTCCATGACCGTATAAGACAAGTTGATTCCATCCATCTTGCAATTGGACATATCCGTCATCACCATTTGTGAGCCGCGGAGATTTGCATTGCGTAAATCAGCACCCCGCATATTGGCACCACTCAAGGCGCAATCGCTGAGATCCATGTTGGACAGATCCATCTCCATCAGATTAGCTCTTTCACCCTGACTACCATTCGACGCAACCCAGGTAAAATGTTTCTCCAGTAAGGACTGCAAACTGGGAGGAAGCGGCGTTGACGTAGAGCTTTCTTCTTCCTTTGCTTTTACGACAGCTTTTGCTTTGCTGAGATCGAGTCCTTCTAGATTGGCGCCGTTCAAATTTGCGTTGGCGAAGTCGCACCCTTCGATATTGGCACCGGAGAGGTTGGCGCCCTGCAAATCAGCTCCTTTAAGGTTGGAGTTGGCGAGATTGCAGCCGGACATGTCCGAGCCCATCAAACCTGCATCGTTCAACTGAGAATTGCTAAGATTAGCACCGCTTAACTGCGAATAGGCAAGATTTGCATTGGACAGGGATGCGCCAGATAGGTTCGCTCCCGTCAAATTTGCTTTTTCTGCAATGACATCTTCCATCTCGGAATCACTGAGATCAGAGGATCCAAATGTGACTGTGCGCCCACCTGCAAGGATCATGGAGCCTCCCCTGAAGTCGGCTTCCTGCAGATTGGCACCGTTCAGGCGAGCACCTTTCAATTCTGCTCCACGTAAATCCGCACGAATGAGGAGCGCGTTGGTCAAGTCTGCTTTGGTTAAGTCAACAGCAAAAAGGTCAGCGGCAATCAGGTTGGCGCCGCGCAGGATAGCGCGAGACAGGCGGCAGCCCGACAGGATGGATTTCTGAAGTTTGGCGTTTTCAAAATTTGCACCGGAAAAATCTTGCTGATTGAAAGTAGCTTGCCTGCCTTCCTTCGGATTGCGGAGCCATTTGGCATGCTCATCCAGCATTGTCATTATTTCTGGCGGCGTCAAAGACGTCATCTCGTACCCTTTATTACCCTACTGCTCAATGGCGAACCATTGGTTGTTAAAATGCCAGTCAGCAGCTTTTCCAACATTTCTCACTAATTTTTAGTAATAGGTCAGCAAAGTTAATAGATCGTTTCTGATCTTGCACTAAAAGGTTAAAATTAGCATTTTTAGGATATGACCGTATGAATATTTCACAGTTACATGTCGATTCTTTGGAAAAGTGGATTGATGACAGACAGGATGCCTATTTGAAAAAGGGGCTTCATCTGGCTGCTCTTGCAGGCATCGAGAGCCTGGCGGACTTCCGTGAGGATCATGGATTGTCAGAAGAGGATATGAAGAAGAGCCTTCCACAAATCAAAACTGAGCTGTCTATGGCCGAAGAGTTTTTCAAAGATGCCCGGCAGATCCTCTTCGCTGGACGTCAAGGAGGTTAGGTTCTTTACACAAAATCCTCATTGGACAAGCACATGAACATTTTTTGGCGGTGCAGCGCCCTACAGCCTTTTGGAAATAAAAACGACTACCCTTTAAACGCGGATAGTCGTTTCGTCCGTTTCTATCTTTTTTACCTATCAAGAAAGATGCTTTTTGAAGAAAGCAACCGTGCGATCCCATGCGATTTTCGCCTGGTTTTCATTGTAACGGGGTGTAGAGTTATTGTGGAACCCATGAAGCGTGCCGGGATAAGTATACATTTCAAAGTCTATGCCATTGGTTTTTAGGGCAGTTTCGTAGGCTGGGCGCATAGCGTTGATACGCTTGTCATCCTCGGCATAATGAATCAACAGGGGAGATTTGATTTTTTTGACATCTTCTGTCTTGGCTGCTGCACCATAGAAGGGAGCCACCGCGTTAAGATCTTCCCCCATTTTAACGGCCAGCGCATTCACAATACCGCCGCCGTAGCAAAAGCCTGTGGCGCCCAGCTTTCCATTTGATTTTTTATGTGCTTTTAACCATCTAGCGCCGTTTAGCAAGTCGGTAAATAACTGAGGCTTGTTCAGAGTTTGTTGCATGGTTTTACCTTCGTCATCATTGCCGGGGTACCCGCCAATTGGCGATAAACCATCCGGGGCCAGGGCCAGGAACCCCTCTGTTGCCGCGCGTCGCGCTACATCCTCAATATGAGGGTTGAGGCCACGATTTTCATGGATGATAATGACCGCAGGGAAGGGGCCTTCTCCAACCGGATGTACGAGATATCCTCTCATTTTGCCGGATGTGCCGCCAGGGGAATCATACGCCACATACCGCGCCTTAATACGTTTATCCGTGAAGGAAATGGTTTGCGCTTCTGCATAAGCCGGCAGCAAGGCTTGCGCCACAACGAGTCCTGAGCCACCAATCACTGTAATAGCCGCGGCGCGGTTCAGAAACTCTCTGCGTGTCATTCGACTATGGCAATATTCGTCATAAAGATCATAAATACGAGGATCAATTGGTTCATTCGTCATTTAACTCTCCTCCCGGCATCCTGACGGCCATATAGACAATATAGGCTGGGGCTTAAATCTATAAACCAGAATATCGCGGGTGAGTTTTATCTGTGGTGTGCGAGATCGATATATTGGTGATTACCGATGTCACGTCATAGGGCGAGGTGGCACGCATTGTAGGAATATGGCCGCTCTCTGTAAAATTAAGGCTTGCTGATATCGATTGAATTCTTACGTAAAGGAAAGGTCTTTCTTCGAAAGCCAAACCAGCCTTCCAAGGCAATGTCAGGAGGTTTGTTCCTGCCGCTTTTTCTCAACAATGTCGGTAATTTGCTCGATAAAACGTTTTTCTTTTTCTTCAGACATTTCAAATTTGACGCCGATGCCGTCTTGCATTTGACGGACAACTTTTGCCGGGACAAGGCCGAAATTTTCGATATTAACTGTGATCCGCGTTTTATCCATGAGCCTCACATCCATACAAATTCCAGCCCCTCCAGCTGAGATGTTCAGAATGCGGCCGCTAAATTCTTCACCCTCTGTTCTCACAGTTGCCGGTCTTGAAACCAGGATACGCCGGTGTTCTCGCCGGTTGTCCGTCTCATATTGTGCCATTTACTTATCCCCTCTTAAGTTCGTCGGTTCAGAACGTTTTAATCCTGATCCGTGCTGGAAGGACTTTTGAGGAAAATAGTTAAGAACTTGTTTGCAGGGCGAGAAAAAATGAATTTATGGCAAATTCTTTTTAATCTTTGTTAAGACTTTGTTTAGAATGTC
>JBDWHS010000041.1:0-32575 GCA_039975135.1 Sneathiella sp.
TCAAAAATGAACTGAGCCGGGCCCGCACCTTCGGGTTCCTGGGAGAATTGGAGCAACTCAAGCAAATGGGGTTGGCCAAAGGTGGATCTTTGGATAACGCAATTGTCTTGAGTGGTCAGGACATTCTGAATGAAGAAGGCCTACGCTATAATGACGAGTTTGTCCGGCATAAAGCGCTCGACGCAATCGGTGACCTCTATCTGGCAGGGGCTCCGATTATCGGCCAGTTCCATGGATACCGGTCAGGGCATGCTTTGAATAATAAACTTCTGCATGCCTTCCTGAATGATCACTCTGCCTGGTGCTATACAACGGAAGCACCGGTTCGGGCTTCGAATGTGGGTGGAGCTCATTGGCCTCTTCAGCAGGCAGCTGCGCCAGCAACGGCTTGATATCTCTCTAAACATCCCGCACAAAAGTAAAGGCACGGATGATCACCGTGCCTTTTTAAGATTTGGCCTTAGGCTGTTTTGCGCTTACGCTCTTTGCCAGCAAGGCTTTTAATCAGGCCGCTGACGGCAGAACGGACGGCAGGTTCGTTAATTTCACCATAGTTCCGAACCAATTCGATTGTAGAGCGGTTTTTCCCACCATGTTCAAGAGGAACACTTGACGTAAGAGGTTCCAGTTGCTCGAAGAAATAGGCAACATCGACTTCCAGTCGTTGCGCGATCTCGTATAAACGCCCTGCGCTGACACGGTTAGCACCAGTTTCATATTTCTGTACTTGTTGGTAAGAAATTTCAAGTGCCTGCGCGAGGTGTTCCTGAGTAAGCCCCATCATCGTTCGTCTCTCTCTGATGCGCTCGCCCACATGATCGTCAACCCGTTTTGCGAGTTTACTCATTAGCTGGTACCTTTCTTTGGTTTTGGACGTCTGGACCGCCCAAATAAATACTACTTAATAAATAGAAGTAAGGAGAACCATATCCCTCTGAACTGTCGGATTCCTGCCGGATAGAAGGAAGATCAGAAAAATCTAATTACCCTTATTGGTAATGTAGCACAGGGACACAAAAAAGAAAAATCCCTAAAATTCAACCTATGCTAACATCTTTCAGTATAACCGTTTCTTCTGATATTAAAATAACGAAAGTGCCCATTTGGTGGAATTTTCGTGAATGCCTTTCACGTATAGAGAAATAAATAAGCTTGTCTTTTAATTGTCCGACGGATTAGGTAAAATGCGGCAACACTGGTTTAAATTTCTGATTGAGGACAAGCGCAAGGTGAAGGTTTCGTTATATGCATATCGGATGAGGCATAGTCTGCTTCTCTTGCTGTTTCTGTTTTTGGGGGCGTGTAGCTCAGATGAAGTGGAAACCTATCAGGAACAACCGGTAGAACGGTTGTATAATGAGGCCTTGGCCGCCCTGAATTCAGAGGAATATATCGTGGCGGCGAAAGGGTTTGACGAAGTAGAGCGTCAGCATCCCTACTCGGTCTGGTCGACAAAAGCCCAATTGATGTCTTCTTTCGCATATTATCAGAGCAATAAATATGATCAGGCGATCCTGGCAGCCGAAAGATTTATCGAATTGCATCCTGGCAATAAGGATGTGGCCTATGCGCATTATCTGATCGCGATTTCCTATTATGAGCAAATTACTGGTGTTGGGCGGGATCAGAAGGTGACACGTCAGGCTCTGGAAGCCTTGCAGCAGTTGGTTCGGCGTTTTCCCAGCACCGAATATGCGCGGGATGCGCAGTTGAAAATTGATTTGACCCGGGATCATCTGGCCGGCAAGGAAATGGAAATTGGCCGATATTATCTGAAGAAAAAACAGTATATCGCGGCCATCAACCGCTTCCGCCAGGTTATTGAGCGCTATCAGACAACATCTCATGTTCCTGAAGCCCTTCATCGCATCACTGAAGCCTACATGTCTCTGGGGATTGCTGATGAGGCCAAAACGGCAGCCGCTGTTCTGGGACATAACTTTCCCGGAAGTGATTGGTATCAGGATAGCTATGCTTTACTGGATGACAATTATCTACGCCCGGAAGTGAAACAGGATTCCTGGATCGTTAAAGCCTGGAAATCTGTATTTTGAGTATCTGACGCCTATGTTGTCTGCCCTCTCCATTCGCAACATCGTGTTGATTGACACGTTGGACTTGACGTTCGAAGACGGTTTGTGCGTTTTAACCGGTGAAACCGGCGCAGGGAAATCCATTCTGCTGGACAGCTTGGCTTTGGCATTGGGATCCCGTGCTGATACAGGATTGATCCGGGCAGGTGAAGAGAAGGGCGCGGTGACGGCCGAATTCCAGTTAGCTGTCGGCCACCCTGTTTTTCAAATGTTGGAAGAGCTGGACCTGGACGATGGAGAGCCTGTGATCCTGCGGCGCATCATCAGTGCTGACGGACGAAATCGGGCAAGTATCAATGATCAATCGGTTAGTGCGGCTTTGCTACGCTCTGTTGGTGAAGCGCTTGTGGAAATTCATGGACAGAATGCAGAACGGGGGCTCTTAGATGCGAAAGGGCATCGCACGCTTCTCGATCTTTACGGGCAATTCGATGGTGACCGACAAAAAGTAGCCCGCTTGTTTACGACCATGCAATCTGCAAGAGATGCACTGAACGCAGCCATTAAAGCTGTGGAGCAGGCCAAGGTGGATGAAGAATATCTGAGGCATGTGGTCGCTGAACTGGATGATCTCGCCCCCCGTGAGGGAGAGGAAGAGGAACTGGCAGCTGCCCGATCCGAATTGATGCATGCGGAAAAAATTGCGGACGCTCTTAAAGATGCTGAAAAGGCCCTGAACGATAACGGGGGCATTGAAGGTAAGATCAGAACGGCGACCCGCGCTATTGAGCGGGTGGTCGAAAAGGCGTCCGGTAAACTTGATCCGGTTCTCGACGGGTTGGAGAGGGCGGCCATTGAGATGGCAGAAGCAGCCATGATCATCGATAGCGTCGGTCGGGATCTTGAAATTGATCCCTCCGGCCTGGAGCATGTGGAAGAGCGCCTGTTTTCTTTGCGGGCTGCTGCGCGTAAACACAAATGTGAGGTTGCCCAGCTTCCCGATATTCAGCGGCAATTTCAGGCGCGCCTGAACGCTGTCGAGCAGGGGGATGCAGAAATTGTCCGGCTGACGGAAGAGGCGCGTCTGGCCAGAGAGAGTTTTATCGGGGCGGCGAGCAGCCTTAGAGAGAAACGCTTGCGTGCAGGATCCAGAATGGACAAGGCGGTTATGCAGGAACTGGTTCCATTGAAACTTGGAAATGCCCGCTTTGAAACACTTGTCCTTGAATTGCCGGAAGAAAACTGGTCTGCAACAGGGGTGGATAAAGTCGAATTTCAGATCGCCACAAACCCGGGAAGTCTCCCAGGTCCGTTGATCAAGATTGCGTCGGGCGGAGAGTTGTCACGCTTTATGTTGGCCCTGAAAGTGGTTTTGGCACGGTCTGGCTCTGCACCAACACTGGTATTCGATGAAGTGGATCGCGGCGTTGGCGGTGCCACAGCAGACGCGGTCGGGGAGCGTCTGTCGCGTCTTTCCGAAGAATTACAGGTTCTGGTTATTACCCATTCGCCGCAGGTGGCGGCCTCTGGTCGGGCCCATTGGAATATCCGTAAAGCCGGTACGAAGAGCGGAACAAGAACCTCTGTAGACCGATTGTCTGATGAGGAACGTAGAGAAGAGATTGCCCGTATGTTGTCCGGTGCGACAATTACGCAGGAAGCCCGGGCTGCTGCAAAGAGTTTAATGGAAGGGTAGGCAGGATGCAGGATGTATCCACCTTGTCGCTTGAAGAAGCGAAAGAGCGGCACCGCGCGCTGTCGCAGAATTTGATTGCGCTGAACAAGGCGTATTATCAGGATGATACACCGCTTGCGGCGGATGCAGATTATGATCAGAAATTTCAGCATTTAAAGGCAATTGAAAAAGCATTTCCAGAACTTGTAACATCGGAAAGCCCGACCCAGAAGGTGGGCGCCGCACCGGTGAAGGGTTTTGGCAAGGTTCGCCATAAAGTCCCGATGCTGTCTTTGGATAATGCGTTTAGCAATGAAGATCTCAGAGAGTTTGAAACCCGGGTTCGCCGTTTTCTGGGATTGCCGCCTACTGAGAATGTCGCTTTTTTTGCTGAACCGAAGATAGATGGATTATCGGCTTCCTTGCGCTATGAAAAAGGGGGGTTTGTTCAGGGAGCAACCCGCGGCGACGGCCAAGAAGGAGAAGACATTACGGCGAACTTGCGAACCGTGACGGATCTGCCGCTCACTTTGGAAAAGCAAGGGGATATTCCGGATGTTTTCGAAGTACGCGGTGAAGTCTATATGTCGATTTCTGATTTTCAAAGTTTGAATGAGACTCAGGAAAAGGCGGGAAACAAGATTTTCGCTAATCCAAGAAATGCGGCGGCGGGGTCACTCCGTCAGCTTGATACCAGTATAACGGCCTCCCGCAATTTGCGCCTGTTTGCCTATGCCTGGGGGGATGCCTCTGATATTCCCGGGTTGTCTCAGTCTGAAGTTCTGGCACAGTTTGAACGGTGGGGTTTTTCGGTCAATCCGCTGTCACGGGTTTGCAGCAATATGGATGAAGCCATCGACGCTTACCGTAAAATCGAGGAACTTCGGGCCAGTCTGGATTATGACATCGACGGCGTGGTGTTCAAAGTGAACCGTCTTGACTGGCAGTCCCGTCTGGGCTTTGTCAGTCGCAGTCCCCGTTGGGCGATTGCCCATAAATTCCCGGCAGAGAAAGCCACTACGTTGGTGCAGGATATTGAGATACAGGTTGGCCGCACGGGCGCCCTCACACCGGTAGCCCGATTGCAGCCTGTCAGTGTTGGCGGGGTTATCGTCTCCAACGCGACCCTTCACAATGAAGAAGAGATTGAACGTAAAGACGTGCGTATCGGCGATACGGTGGTTATTCAGCGGGCGGGGGACGTTATTCCGCAGGTCGTTGAAGTTTTGAAAGACAAGCGGCCTTCGGATAGTGAAGCGTTTGATTTTCCAAAAATCTGCCCGGTATGTGGCAGTCACGCTGTGCGAGAGATTAACCCAACTTCGGGCAAGGAAGATGTCGTGCGTCGTTGCACCGGAGGACTGATTTGTGAGGCTCAGGCTGTAGAGACATTGAAACATTTTGTCTCCCGCAACGCGTTTGATATTGACGGGCTTGGTGCCAAACAGGTCGAGCTTTTTTATAAACTGGGCTGGGTTCAGACCCCGGTTGATATCTTTACTCTGGCTGAGAAGGATAAAACACGGCTTCAGAAAATCAAAAACCTGGAAGGCTTTGGTGACAAGGCCGTTCGTAATCTTTTTGATGCCATTGAAGAGAGACGCATTATTGACTTGGACCGGTTTATTTTTGCCTTGGGTATTCGGCATATTGGTCAAGGGAATGCCCGGCTTCTGGCGAAAAACTACCTGACCCTTGACGCCTTGATGGCCGCTTTCTCTCCGGATCAGGAAGATCCGGGGAAAACCTATGTTGATTTGCTGAATATTGACGGAATTGGTGCAGCTGTCGCCGATGCCGTCAAGGAATTCTTCTCTGAACCCAAAAACCGCGAAATTCTGACAGGCCTTAAGGATCAATTGACCATTGTTGATTTCGAAGCGCCTTCCAATGACAGTCCTGTTGGGGGCAAGACAGTTGTTTTTACCGGTTCTCTTGAATTGATGACCCGGGCTGAAGCCAAAGCCAAGGCAGAAAGCCTTGGGGCCAAAGTAAGTGGTTCAATTTCCAGCAAGACCGATTATCTGGTGGCTGGTGCGAAGGCAGGCTCTAAACTAAAAAAAGCAGAAGATCTTGGTGTTACAGTCAAAACCGAACAGGAGTGGCTGGACCTGATCGGCGGATGAACGTCGCCAGAGAAAGAATGATAAGGATTGGATGAAGAATGACGATTGGTCAGAAAATCATCACGCTTACACGCTATAAAAGCTGGGCGAATAACTTAACATTTTCTTCGGTTAGCGATTTGCCTGAGGGCGAAGCCGTCAAACCCCGGATGACCCGCTTTGGAAACATGATCCATACGCTCAATCATGTTTACGTCATCGATGATATCTTTAAAGCGCATTTAAGTGCCGTTCCTCATTCTTATCAATCGAGAAATACGGATACCCATCCTCCCCTTGATGTCTTGTGGGAAAAACAGAAGGCTATGGATTTGTGGTATCAAGAGTATGCAAGCTCTCTCTCCGAAAGCGATTGTTCGGAAATTGTCCGCTTCGAATTTGTCGGTGGTGGGGAAGGGGCTATGTCCCGCGCTGATATCCTGTTGCATGTGGTCAATCACGGCACCTATCACCGGGGATTTGTCGGGAATATGATGTATCAGGCTGCCGCTACACTGCCTGGCAATGATTTCCCGGTTTATTTGAGAGAGCAGGAAAACGCCTAGTAGATGCCCTTGTCTCAAGAGCTTTGTTGGTGGCGTTTGGAATTATAACGCTGATTAAGAAATTTTATGAAATGATTAGTACTTTTGGTCTATGTCTAAGTACGATGTCTCGTATTTAGCAGAGTTCCAATGAATGCACTTGCACAAGAAATAACGGAGGGTCACCCTTCTTCAAATGAGGAGGTTCCGTTTTCTTTCGATGAACTGTTCTTCTCCCGGACCGATGAGAGGGGCGTTATTCTGGCCGGGAACAGTGTTTTCCAGCGTGTCAGTATTTATTCCTGGGATGAGATCCTTCATAAGCCCCACAAAATAATACGGCATCCTGACATGCCCAAGGGTGTTTTCTGGCTGCTTTGGGATACCATTAAAAAAGGGGAGCCCATTGGTGCTTATGTGAAAAACCGGGCGAAAGACGGCCGATATTACTGGGTCTTTGCCATCGTGACACCGGTTGAGGGAGGCTTCCTGTCTGTGCGGCTGAAACCCAGCAGCTCCCTGTTTGAAACAGTAAAAAAAGAATATACAGCGCTTCGCAAGCTGGAAAATCGCGACGCCCTGAAGCCAGAGCAAAGTGCAAAATTGTTGATCTCCCGATTAAACAAGCTTGGATACCGTGACTATAATGCTTTCATGGCATCCGCGCTCCGTCAGGAAATCACGGCACGCAATGCGCATCTGGCGCAAAAAGAGGATATGTCGCTTGCCAGTTTTAACAACCTTGTCTCTTCTGCGCAGCATTTACAGGATCATACAACGCAAGTTTTTAATGCCTATGAAGGCCATCGGCATGTACCGTTTAACTTGAAGGTTCATGCTGCGAAGCTGGGAGATACGGGCGCTGCGATTGGCGTTATTTCCAGTAACTACACTGTCATCTCCGATGAGCTTCAGGAGAAAATGAGGCGCTTTACCGACTCGGGTGCACAAGTGGCCAAGACCATTGATGATGGCCTGTTTCTGGCCGCCACCGCCAGAATTCAAAGAGAAGTTGTTGCTGTCTTCAAGGAGGAGGAGCCTAATGACGGAGCGTCTCTGGAGACAGAAATGGCAAAACTGGAAGAGCAACAGCGAGCCTATTCGAAGAAAGCGGCAGCCGGTTTGACGACGATTTCAAATCAGGTCAGGAAATTCAAGAATACCTGTGTGGAGATGCAAAAACTGACAGCGAGCCTGGAAGTCACCCGGATTATGGGGAAAATCCAGTGCTCGACACTGGATGTCTCCCAAACAAGCCTCCCCAATCTCATCGATGAACTGGGACAGTTTCAGGAAGCGATCTCTCACGGCCTGAAACTCATTGACCAATCGAACAGGGTGATCGAGACAAATGTCGAGTATCTCCTCGACCTGCCCCGATCCTAAAGTGATACGGACTTAGTAGAGGTCAGGAGAGAGGCGCCGTTGCCTGCTCCAGCCAGTCTTTGACGTCCCCTGAAACCAGGGGTGATATTTTCTCCCAGACTTCAGCGTGATAGCCATCCACCCATTTTCTCTCCGTTGCCTCCAGCAGGGCAGTATCGATCAGATGCCTGTCAATCGGTGCGAAGGTAAGAGTTTCAAATCCCAGGACTTCCCGTTCCGCTCCGTCGGTTTTTGGCAGGGCTTGCACGGCGACCAGATTCTCAATGCGAATGCCATAGGCACCGGTTTTGTAATAGCCAGGTTCGTTTGACAGGATCATTCCCGGGCGGAGGGCCACTGAATTGGGCATCTTGGAAATTCGCTGCGGCCCCTCATGGACGGACAGATAACTGCCGACGCCATGGCCGGTTCCATGATCATAATCCAGACCCTGTGACCAAAGCGGCAGGCGTGCGAGAGTATCCAGCTGGCTGCCGGTTGTGCTCACCGGGAAAATGGCGCGCGCGAGGGCAATATGGCCTTTCAACACCAGGGTAAAGCGCTCTTTCATTTCTGCTGCCGGCGTGCCGACGGCGATGGTCCGGGTGATATCGGTTGTTCCGTCCAGATACTGCCCGCCGCTATCCACCAGATAGAGGTTGCCGGTCTCCAGCGGTCGATTGCTTTCAGGGGTTGCCCGGTAATGCACAATGGCCCCGTTCGGCCCCGCACCGGAGATGGTGGAAAAGCTGGTATCTTTAAAATGATCGCCTTCTGTCCGAAAGCTTTTAAGTTTGGCTTCCGCCGTTAATTCATCAACGGACCCGGTCGGGGCTTCAATCGACAGCCAATGCAGGAATTTGGTGACAGCCGCGCCGTCCCGGATATGAGCGGCGCGGGTGCCCGCAAGTTCAACCGCATTTTTCGTGGCTTTGGGCAGCATACAGGGATCATCCGCCCGAGTGATCCGAGCTCCTGCCTGCTCCAGTTTGCTGACAATCCACTGGCTTGTGGTTGCCGGGTCAATCTGAACCTGTTTGCCTGAAAGACCTTGTAGCCCTCGTTCAAAGTCGCTGCGATCATGAAGACGCACCGCGTTCCCAAGATGAGCGCCAAGATCGGCAGAAAGCTTCTCTTTTGGCATATAAAGATCAACCGTGCTGTCTTTATGCAGAACGGTAAAGCCGAGCGCAAAGGGCGTGCTGGGAAGATCTGCACCCCGTATGTTAAGCAGCCAGGCGGTCACATCAGGAAGGGTATGGATGACAGCATCCTGACCGGAGGCGTCAAGGAGGGTGGCAATGCGCGCCCGCTTGTCCGCCGAGCTTTCTCCGGCAAAGGCCTCCAGATGCGGAACAACAAGGGCCAGGGGCTCGCTGGGACGGTTTTCCCAAATTCGGTCAATCGGATTGGGCTCCACCTCTTTCAAGGAAACGCCGAGTTTGCCGGACAGGGCTTTCAAATTGCCCGCATTGGCTTCCGTATGCAGCCAGGGGTCAATGGCCAGAATGTCGCCCGCCGTCATTTCTGCTTCCAGCCAGTCTGAAAGCGGCTCGTCCGAGACATGCCGCGGGGTAAACAGGGCTGTATCTACTTCCTGACGCACCTGCAATGTATAGCGACCATCGACAAAAATGGCGGCCTTGTCTTTCAGAACGGCGGCCATACCGGCCGATCCGGTAAAGCCGGTCAGCCATTTCAGACGCTCGGACGCCGCCGGTGCGGCTTCCCCGTGAAACTCGTCATTAAGCGGAATGATAAAGCCGTCCACGTTCTGACGCGCCATTTCAGCGCGCAAAGCCGCCAGACGCTGTGCAGATTTCTCCCGGGAAAGGATATTGCTTTGGATACCGGCGCGGAATTGGTCACGCAAATCTCGCATGAGAGTTTTTAAGTCATCCGGTGAACCGGGCTGAATATGATCAAAAATCGCTTCGTTATCGGCCCGCTCCGGTGCGGCGGCGGCGGCGGCAAGGGCTGTGACAAGGGGATCAACGTCAAGATCCACCCCTGTATTCTGGCTATAGGTCTTTAATTTCTCGGCGGCTGTCATATGGTTCTCTGGCACCGGATTCCCCTGTATTTCCAATTGTTTACTTCTTGAATATGACCTATCCGGATCGTCTTTTCAATCCGAGCTATGCGTTTTCTGCAATGCACCATTTCGATCTTAGCGGCCAAAATCGGCCTTTAAGTCATTGTTTTTTAATGTGTGCAGTGCAATATATCATTCATCAAGAACGCCTGGTAAAGGAGATCAAGATGTTCAGTCGGAATGAAAAATACGGACAAGCCCTGCATTTGGTATATGGCTTTGACACACCCGCTCAGAAGCCGGTTCAGAATTCGCATAAGGGATTCGTGGCCGCTGTGAAGGCGTTTTTCTCCAACACTGAGAAAGCACACCAGGATGTCACCGCCACGACAATGATCGATATGGATCGATCGACAATCGAACAGGCGGTTCAGTCAGAACTTAGAAATACAGACGCAGCTGCCAACGAAAACCAGCTGGAAACATTTAAAGGTAAAATTGCCTGATTGCACCGGGCCCGGACCGAGAGGCCCGATTGTGTAGGAGAGAAAAGATGATGAGTTTTACAAAAAGAGAACTTGAAGCCATTGCCCTGTTGCAGCCTGTAACAGCAAGCGCAAATGTAAACGCAGTGGATATGGATGCTTTGATTGCCAGAGCGCACCAGGCGAGAAGTGCTTATTTTCACAGCCTGATGTCTGCGGCGGCCGCAAAAATCGCAGCCGCGTATAAAACGCGCCGCGATTACAGCAAAGCGGTTTCGACACTGCATGCCATGAGCAACCGTGAACTGGCTGATATCGGCCTGAGCCGCGGTGAGATTGAAACAGCGGTTCGCGGTCATATGCCTGCAAAAGTGACATTGGCACAGAAAATCGCTGGTAAACTGGCTCCGCTCGCCCAAGGGTATGCCGATTGGCGCAGCCGCCGTCAGGGCTATGCCCAGTTGATGGCGATGGATCTTCGTCAGCTGAGCGATATCGGACTGACACGCGGTGAAATCGAAGCCGCTGTTGCCGGTAAAGGCTCTTTGGCCAATGACAATGTCGCTCTTGCTGCGAACAACAATGCAAGCGGCCGTCAGGTCAGCTAAGCTTAGCGAAGGCTTCTTAAGCCGTTAAACCGATGTGTAAATAAAAGCCCGGAAGCAGAGATGCTCCCGGGCTTATTTGTGAGGAATGGACCGCGAAAATTCCTCAACAACTGCGCGCTCAGGCGTTGACGACGTTCGTCACCGTCTCGCGGAAATAGTCGACTTTCCCGTCTGCTTCATGAGAGATAATCTGGGTCACACTGGTCACCTCGCATTCCCGGACGCCATAATAGAATTTCTGGTGAAAGCGTGTCAGATACCAGTCATCGCCGATGCTGACCGTATCGATCCCCAGGGCCTCTGTGCCTTTGGGAAAGATATCCTGACCAAGCCGCTCGAGGACACCCAGAAGCTCGGTGAGCGATGTGGCGGATTGCCAGCTGATATCAGCGCCATCTTCATCCCGGTAATGGTCAATCCGAAAATCGATGTCATCCGCAACATGAGTGAGCATTGAGGCGTCACCCTCTGCAAACTTTTGCAAAAGGGTTCCGATGGCAGTGTTTGTGGCTTCAGTTTCAGGCTTTAGTGAAAGCATATGTCTGTCCTCTCTTTGTGATGGACAATCAATGCCATGGGGTTTATGCATAATCAATAACGATGATATCTATTCTATATATAGAGAAAAACTATGCTTCAGTTGACCTCCCTCAAATATTTTCTCAGCGCCTATGAAACGGGCACCTTTAGCCATGCGGCCCGGGTTAACGAGGTCAGCCAACCGACGGTGTCCGCCGCCATTCAAAAACTGGAGCAGGAATTTGGCGAGCCGTTATTCCGGCGCGCCAAGTCCGGTTTGACGGCGACCCAATTGGGGGAACAGCTTTATCGCGAGTCCGCAGGCAGTGTCAGCCAGCTTTCCGCGCTGGAGGATCGCATCAAACGCAAACCCCGACAAACGGTGCGTATTTACTGTTATCCCGATATCCTGCTGGGACCCTTCGCCCCAACCATGCAAAGCGTTGGCCGCAATGCCGGAAATCTGGAATTCAGCTTCATCGCATCGCCAGAGGCTAGCGATCTCTCCTACGTCTCCGAAAGCTGCGTGCCGAAGGGGCATGGCTTTCTGCCGGTCCTCACGGAAAGCTATGCTGTGGCATTGGGGCCGCAACATCCGCTCAACGCAAAAGATGCCCTGCATCTGGAGGATCTGCTCGCCCACCCCCTGATCCACCGTCCTTACTGCCCGAACGCCGACCGAATTGATCTTCTGGGCACAAGCCAAGACAGCTGGCCCGCGCAAGCCGTCCATGATCATCAGGTGCTCGACCTGATTTCCGCCGGCCTCGGCATCGCCTTCGTCCCCCACTCCCACGGCGACGCCCATCCCGGGATTATCCTGCGATCAGTTGAAGGGCAAGACATGGGAAAACGAACCATCGGCATCTCCCACCGCAAAACCGCCTTTGCCACGGAGCTTGCCACAAGGCTGGTGAATGCCGCGCAGGGGTGAGGGAGGAATGTACATCCATGACAGGGATGGGTTACTGCCTATGCCAGAATTCCCATATGATCTATGAAAAAAACTGATGGGATAAGGATTGAAAGCGCCAGCGCTCCGCCAACTGAATTAGTGTTTTAAAAACGTCTGTTTTGAGCGTGTTGCAGACATTTCCTAAATCAACTAATTTAGGTTGCAAATTTAAAGTGAGGATCAATATGCCTTTGTTCAATTATAAACTCACATACGCAGCAGAAACGAAAAATACCGAACTGCGGAAGAGCAACCCTCAAGGTTGGTTGTTGCAGGCTGTGGAGGCTACATTTCCAGAAATAGCGTCACGGTGCGCCGATGAAATCATTAGACTTAGGCTAGAAAAAATCAACGGGTTGAAACAAACTTGGAGAGCTACCTTGAAAGAAAATTCTGGGAACTTGTGTATTTACGTTACGCAAGTCTCGCCAAGGGTCTAGTTGGAATTAATTCAGGAACTAAACTGATTTCCTATTTCTACCATCAGCTTATAAAATTTACTTTGTTATGAGAGCGCTCTTCCGGTGATGCCGGGGATTAGGAGATCAATACAGATCTCGAAATATGGCCTCTACATTAAAATAACCGACGGTGTTCGGAAGCACAGTCACACCACCAATCCGGCATCATTCGAGATCCACAACCCCCACTACTAAAACACCTAAGGGCGCGACCGCGCCCCGCCGACCGTTCGGCGAAAAGCCTAAGCAGACGGACGTCTGCGCCGGCGCTTGAGGCCAAACAAACAACAGGACCTCTCAGCGCCATGCAGGCTGTCTCCGTATTCCGTGCCCCTGGCTAAACCTCTGTTATCAGCCAGGTAGCTGTAGGGGCGATTGCTCTTCAGTGGAATTTTGATTAAAGCCTAATACACCATAAGATTATTTTTTTGCTTGAAAGGTCTATAATCCGACCCAAAGCAGAAGTTTATTATTAAGGAATCAATGAAAAATGGCGACACTAAGAGAATATTTCGATGTTGATTTAAATCGATGCTTATCAATTCAGAAAAACTGGCAGATAAAAAATCAAAGCGGCGGCATCCTATATTCCGTTACTGCCAGAATATCTCAAGACTTTCACGGGAATGCAAAATATTGGTCCTTTTTTATAGGAAGCGGTGTTGATGTGCTTCCCGTCATAAATGCTCTTTTCGCAACAAATGAAGTTGCAAGCTGTATGCTTTCTCATGATGGTGATGGGCTTTGCATTGAAGCGGGCTTTTCTTATTATTCCGATAACTCATCATCTGAAACCTTAATTTTTACAAAAAGAATACTCTTATATATAGATGAGTTACTCGAAGAACCTTTGAGGTCACAAATAAAAAATATAGGATTGAAAAACGGATTTTACGTTATTGTTAGGGATAAGGAATACGCGTTGAAGAAGTCAGAACTAGAAAAACCACTGGCGTTTATATCACATGATTCAAGGGATAAGGATGTTTTAGTTAGAGGTCTTGCACATGAGATGTCTAAACTTATGTGTCCGGTCTGGTATGATGAATTTTCCTTAAATGTAGGTGATAGCCTTCGCTCTAGCATTGAGTCTGGCCTTAAGGAAACTCAAAAATGTGTAGTCATTTTATCACCTAACTTCTTAAATAATAATGGTTGGGGGAAAGCTGAATTTGACTCGGTTTTCACAAGAGAAATTCTTGAAAAAGAAAATGTGTTCCTGCCCGTTTGGCATAATTTAACGGTTAACGAGGTTTACGATTATAGCCCGAGACTCGCTGATAAAGTCAGTTTAAATTCAGAATTAGGCATTGAAGAGCTATCTAGAAAATTAGTCAGAGTTATTAAGAATGGAAACAATTAGAAAAACCTCAATGCTCGATTCTGGATGATTGAAGACGCATTGGCATTGTTGAAATGAAATTTCTTCGCGCTTCACCTGTTTAAAGAAACACCTCTTTCCAACTCCCACAACCTCTCCTCGTAACACACTTCAATCAGCGCATGCAGCGTCTCAATCCGTGCTACAAGCCAGTCCAATTCTTCATCGGCGATGGTGTAGTGCTTGGAGTGGCGGGCTTTTACGTAGGCGTCTTTTAGTTTGTTGTAGATTGCCGGTTCCTTCCGGGTGTCTCTGGGCCAGGCGTTGTTCAGGCGGGAGTCGAGGGATTCCGGGAAGGTTCGGAGTTTCATAATATTGTGGGTGGACGGGTCGTATTCGAGTTTCTCAGAAAGAATGCTGAGGAGGCATTATAGTTTTGCTCCTCATCGCCCCAAAGCCAGCGTACACCATTCCCCGACCCGATAGCGCCGCAATAAACACAATCCCTGCAACCGATACGCATTTCTCACCATGACTTCCTGTTTGGCAAGCAGGCCCGACAGAACGAGTGTGCCGCCCGCTGCCAAACTTCCCGCAATGCCGGGCGCGAGGGAGACGAGCGGCCAGGCGAGGATGTTGGCGGTGATCAGGTCGTAGGGGGCGGATTTTCGTAAGACCCGGTCGTTGAGGCCCGTGGCCTCTATCGCGCGGATCAGCGGGGAGAGGCCGTTCTTTTTGGCGTTTTCGTTGGTGACGGTCACGGCGTCGGGATCGATATCGCTGGCCAGCACCGGGCGGCCCCAGGCTTTGGCGATGGCGAGGGCCAGGACGCCGGAGCCACAGCCCAGATCGAGGGCGTTTAGAACCTGCTGCCGTTTATGGATGTCATCGAGCGCCAGCAGGCAGCCATAGGTGGTTTCATGTAAGCCCGTGCCGAACGCGCGTCCCGCATCAATGGTCAGATCATGGGCGGAGACGGCTTTATGGGCCGGATCGTGGGATCCATGAATGTAAAAGCGGCCTGCGGCCACCGGAGGCAGCAGCTTCTGGCTTTCGGAGACCCAGTCTTTCTGTTCAAGCGGGCCGAGGGTGTGATCATACTGGCTCGGGATTTGCCTGATCAGAGCCGGGTCGGGTTCATGATCGAACAGTAGATCCAGCCGCCACAGGCTGCCATCCGGCGCGACTTCATCCAGGGACGCGGTGAGGGACTGCTCCTCAAAGATCGCTTCGACGGCATCAGAGTCCGGAAGCGGCAGGGTGACCGAGAGTTGCCAAAGGGCAGGGTCAGGTTGGGTCGACAAAATTTTCCATCACTTTCTTGTGGCCTGCCTTTTCAAAGGCGACCTCGAGTTTGGTGCCGTCTTTGGTCATCACGCGCCCATACCCGAACTTTTGATGAAAAACACGATCGCCGATTGATATTCCGGTATTTCCTGAATTAACCGGTTTAGAGCTGTTATCTGTTAGGGTGCGGTTTTGTGCAGCTTTGCGTTCCAGAATATGGGAAAGCTGGGTCGCCGTATTGGTCCGCCAGGACGCGGTGCTGTCATCGGTCTGATTGCGCCCGCTGGCGTAAACGCCTTGCTCGCTGTCGGACAAAATATGCTCCGTCGGGAGTTCATCGACAAAGCGGCTGGGCAGGGAGGATTGCCATTGCCCGTGAATGGTCCGGTTGCTGGCATGGCTGACAAAGCAGCGGATTTTGGCGCGGGTGATACCCACATAAGCGAGACGCCGTTCTTCTTCGAGGGCTTTTAAGCCATTTTCATCGAGCGCCCGTTGGTGGGGAAACAAGCCTTCTTCCCAGCCCGGCAGGAAGACGGTGTCATATTCTAGCCCCTTGGCCGCATGCAGGGTCATGATGCTGACCATGTCGGCCGTGGTGTTTTCGTTATTTTCCATGACCAGCGCGACATGCTCCAGAAACTCGCCCAGACTGTCATATTCGATGAGGGCCTTGCTGAGTTCTTTCAGGTTTTCAACCTTGCCTTCGGCTTCCGTGGATTTGTCCTGCTTCCACATGTGAAGATAGCCGCTTTCCTCCAGCACGGTTTCCACCAGCTCGGAGGGGGAAATAATGTCTTTCTGCTCCCGCCAGCTTTTGAAACCATGGGTCAGTTCGCTGAGGCCGGTCATGGCCTTGCCTTTGAAAAATGCATTCTCTACTGCAAATTCAGCACTTCTGGAGAGGGAGAGATTGTTATCCCGCCCGATCATGCGCAGCTTTTCAAGGGCTTTCGCGCCGAGGCCCCGTTTGGGCAGATTGTAAATGCGCTCAAAGGCCAGATCATCATCGGCTTGATTGATCACCCGAAGATACGCCAGCACATCCCGGATCTCCCGCCGCTCGTAAAAGCGCAAGCCGCCGATGACCTTGTAGCGGATCCCCATGGAGATAAAACATTCTTCAAAGGATCGGGTCTGAAAGCTGGCCCGCACCAGTATGGCGATGTCTTTTAAGGAATCGCCCTTGCGATGGCGGTTTTCGATTTCATCGGCCACCCAGCGGGCTTCGGCATTGCCGTCCCAAAGGCCTTTAAGGATAACCTTTTCGCCCTCATTGTCTTCGGTCCACAGGGTCTTGCCGAGGCGGCCTTCATTCTTGGCGATGAGGCCGGAGGCGGCCCCGAGGATATGAGAGGTGGAGCGATAGTTGCGTTCCAGCCGAACCACTTGCGCGCCTGGGAAATCATCCTCGAATTTCAGAATATTGCCGACTTCTGCCCCGCGCCAGCCATAGATAGACTGGTCATCATCGCCCACGCAGCAGATATTCTTGTGCGTTTGAGCCAGCAGCCTGAGCAGCAGATACTGCGCCACATTGGTATCCTGATACTCATCCACCATGATATAGCGGAACCGGTTCTGATAGGTGGCGAGGATATCCGGGTTGGTTTGAAAAATGGTAAGCGGATGGAGTAGCAAATCGCCAAAGTCGCAGGCATTTTGCGCGCGCAGCCGCTCCTGATACAGCCGGTACAGGGCGGCGGCCCGGCCATGGGCAAAGCCTTCGACATCCTGCTTTTCCACCTGATCGGGGCGCAGGCCCTTGTCTTTCCAGCGATCAATAATGGATGCGAGGCCTCTTGGCGGCCATTTCTTGATATCAATGCCTTCTTCGGTGAGGATCTGCTTGAGCAGGCGAAGCTGATCATCGGTATCCAGAATGGTGTAATTTGTGCCAAGCCCGACCAGTTCCGCATGGCGGCGCAAAAGCCAGACACCGATGGAGTGAAAGGTTCCCAGTTTGATATCAATCGCAGTGGGGCCAATGATATTGGCTGTTCTCTCCCGCATTTCAGCGGCGGCCTTGTTGGTGAAGGTGACCGCCAGAATCTCCCACGGTCTGACCGCTTTGGTATTCAGGATATGGACCAGGCGGGTAATCAGAACGCGGGTTTTCCCCGTACCGGCACCGGCGAGCACCAGAACAGGTCCTTCGACCGCCTCAACGGCAGAAAGCTGCCCTTCATTCAGTCCGTCCAGATAGGAAAGGTCCACCGGCTGCGGTTCCGGGGAAGGGTCAAAATTGGCAATATCAAAACTGTCATCCATAAGCCCATGGTATAAACCATGACAGGCAGGCAGGCCATATTTTTCAGCCGAGTATTTTGCCAGGCTTCTCATCCTGCATATGGAGGAGAGCGTCGTTATATTCCCGCAGCACATCTTTGTAATGCAAAAGGCCCAAAAGCCGGGTTTCGGAGGCTGTATCGATCACCGGTAGACAGTCGACACCGGATTTAGTGAGAATAATCAACGCGGATTTCAAACTGGAATCAGGGAAAATAACCGGGCTGCTATCCTGGGCAAGGTCCTGCGCGGTCAGTGTCTCATCCAATTCATCGGCGAAGACATGTGGTTTCAAATCGGCAAATTCCAACCGGCCGACAAAAGAATGGGTTGTCGGGTCCACAACAATCAGTTTGTCATGCCGGGTATTGCGCGCGATGTTTCTAAGCTCTGCCATCGTTGTGTCGAGTGGGATTTCTGTAAACTCCCGATCCATGATGCTGCGAACCTGGCGGTATTGCAGATAGCGCAGCGCCTTGTTTTCTTTTACATCGATATTGCGGCGGGCAAGCTGGGCCTGGAAAATACTGCGGCCGATCAGTTGTTTGCTGATCAGGGTCGCAACCCCCACTGCGATCATCACTGCGATCGCAATTTTATAGTCCCCGGTAAGTTCGAAGACGATCAGAATGGTTGATATGGGGGCCCCCAAAACGGAGGAGGCGACGGCTGTCATTCCGATAATGGCGTACAAGCCGTGACTGGCTGCCATTTCCGGGACAGCCCAGGCCGCAATAATGCCGAAAGCGCCGCCTGTCATCGCCCCAACAAAGAGGGAGGGGGAGAAGAAGCCTCCGCCAAACCGACTGCCCGTGGTCACACCAACGGCAATGGTTTTCACAACAATCAGAGACAGCAGGAGAACCAGGTCATATTCTTCTTTGAGGGCGCTGTCTGTCGCCTCATAGCCGACGCCGATAATCTGCGGAAAAGCCAGAGCAAGGCAGCCGAGCACAAGGCCGCCGGAAGCGGGGCGCAGGACATCCGGTATTTTGAAGCGATCAATGGTCCGTTCTGAAAATCCGATGCTCCAGATAAAAAGGAGGCCGACGACGGCGGAGACGATCCCCAGAAGACCGATCGCCGGTATTTCCCACCAGCTGACAATTTGATAATTGGGAATGATAAAAGCCGGAAAATCCCCAAGATGAACGCGGCTGACAACAGTGCCGATAACGGACGCCAGAACAATCGGGGCGACGGCTTGCGTTGCAAAGGAGCCGATAACAACTTCGAGGGCGAAAAACATCCCGGCAATGGGAGCATTGAACGATGCGGCGACGGCAGAAGCGACACCGCAGCCAATCAAAGTTGTATAATAGGTGGACGGGATCCGCATTCGCTGGCCCAGTTGGCTGGCCAGCATGGCGCCAAAGTGAACGATTGGCCCTTCCCGGCCGCCCGATCCCCCCGTGCCGATCGATACGGCGCTGGTTAGAAAAGTGCCTATTCCGGGGAGAAGTTTCATTTTTCCGCGATTGACCAGAACCGCTTCAATAACATCGGCGACCCCTTCCGGGCGGCGGTAGGGCATACAATAGCGCAGAAAGACACCAATAATCAGCCCGCCCAGAACCGGAACAATCAAAATTTGCCACCACGGTAACTTGGCGACTTCCGTGACCACCAATTCGCTTTCAAAACCATAAAACAACATCTGGACTTCAGCAATTAGCAGCCGGAAAAGGAGGGCTCCATATCCGGCCAGCAAGCCTACGGTCAGAGAACAGATTGTCAGTTTGAGTGATATATTGCTGCGTAGCGACTTAAAGGAAGTAAGAAGATCCTTCTGTTTCAGATTATGTCCAAAAAGCGCCATGCGACTACCGTTTTACTTATTCTTATTCTAATATAGGGCAGACGACGTGGGTTGTCTGTCAAGAGTTTTGCGCTGCATCTTTATCCTGATCATTCTTAAGATAGTGTTGCGCCCAGCCCAGACTTTGAAGGGTCGATATGGAGGGTTTATATTCGCAACCGACCCAGCCTTGATAGTCTGTCGCGTCAAGGCTTTTAAAAAGCGCCGGAAAATCAATATCGCCGAGGCCAGGCTCGTGCCGATAAGGCGGGTTGGCGATTTGAATATGCCCGATATGGGGGAGGCTTTTTTTGAGATACGGACTGACGGTCTTATGGATTTTCTGGCAATGATAAACGTCAAATTGCAGTTTCAATTTTTCTGTGTCGAACTCTTGTACAATTTGCAGCGCTTGATCCACTGTATCCAGCAGATATCCGGGCATGTCTTCGGCGTTAATGGGCTCGATCATGAGAGTTATGTTGTAAGGGGCCGCCACCTCAACCGCCTTTGCCAGTGCTGTTTTGAAACAAGCGACTTGATCTTCCTGAGGCAGGCTTCTATCTCTCAGACCGGCCATAACATGAAGGGATTTGCATCCTAGAACGGCCGCATAGTCGAGAGCATGATGGACTGAGGATAAAAACTCCTGCTCCCGGTCCGGCAGGCTTGCAAGACCTCGCTCTCCCTTGTCCCAATTGCCTGGCGAAAGATTGAAAAGCGCCAGGGTCAGGCCATTGTCTATGAGCCGTTTTTGCAGCTCTGTCACGGGCCAGTCATAGGGGAACAGAAACTCGACACCGGTAAACCCAGCCTTTGCCGCGGCCTCAAACCTGTCCAGGAAAGAATATTCCTGAAATAGAAAACTGAGATTTGCGGCTAGCTTGACGATCTGATCTCTCCGGTTTTTCTGAATTAACGGCTTTCTTCAACAATGGGTTTGGCGAAAGACGGGGCCTGATCCCACGGGAACAGGATCCACGTATCCTGACTGACTTCCGTAATAAAAGTATCGACCCGCTCGCGGCCTTTAGGTTTGGCGTAGATTGTTGCGAAATGGGCTTCGGGAATCATTTGCCGGACATGTTTGGCAGTAATGCCGCTATCAACAAGATCATCGACAATCAGCCAGCCTTTGCCTTTGTTCGGAATATCCAGCCCTTTTATGACATTGACTTCGCCAACTGTTTTGTCGTCCCGGTAAGCCACAATACAAACGGTTTCAATATTTCTGATATCAAGCTCTCTGGCAACAATAGCGGCAGGAACAAGTCCGCCCCTTGTTACCGCGACGATGCCTTCAAACGGGCCGAGCTCCATCAGGCGCCAGGCAAGAGCCCGCCCGTTTCTGTGGAGTTCTTCCCATGAAACGGGGAAATATTTGGTATATCCTGCTGCCTCTGCCATCACTCAGACCTTTATTGCCACTTTTCTGTTGTTTAGACCGAGTCGAATTCTTTGAAAAGGGTTAGAATGAAATAAGGCAGCGATTTTCTATTATTTTTTACAAAAACCGGTTTAAACTGGATCAATGAGCATAAAAACACCTTCGCAGGCACAGCTTCGGTATCTGTCATTGGGCTACTATCAGCCCGGCGGCAAGCTCCCCCTGTTTGACCGCGATGGACAGCAGATCAACCCTACAACGATCAGAAGCTGCGTTTCAGCCGGGTGGGCAGAACATTGGTTTAACAATCCGATTAAAAAGGATTGGCTGGTTTGCAAGCTCACAGAAGAAGGGCGAACAATTGTTGGGAATTTAATTTCTTCCTAGTTCGCAACATTTTGTCGCCTGTTAAACACCCTGAGAACTCAGCCGAAATACCGACGATTTTCTTTATAGAGCATTTTCGAGTGCATCCTTAAGATCCTCAGCAAGGCTTGGGCTCTGGATCATGGATCCATGACAGGGAATAACGAGTGAAGGGGATTCCTTGTTTACCCTATGCTTAAGCCAGGTCGAATAGAACTGTTTATCCGCAATACCAAATTTAGGAAAAGTGCCCAGCAATTGAACTTTGTCTGCGACATGTCCAGGCTTTCCTTTAGGGCCGGAAAACGTATCGGCCATAATCCACGCGACTTGACGATTGGCTCGCGCTGAGATCCAGATTTCGCCCGTTTTTAACCCATCCGGCTCCAGAATGTCCGCGCCCTCTGGCAAGTCCGCTATCAGATTTTCAAGATCTTCAAATTCCAATCCGGTTATTTTCTGCAAGCGGGGTTTTGCGGCTGATGAGCAGCAAAGGTGAGCGTTTGGAAATGCTGAGAGATACTCCTTGAGGCCTTTGTTATGGTAGTGGTTCGGCGCAAGCAGTATTTTTACCTCTCCCAGATTTTGAATGTTTTTAAGAGTGTCAGGGCTGAGGCCGGAAACCGGGCTATAGAGGCAGATCCCGCCTGACGTCAGCCTGATCGCAGTGCATCGCAGTGTCGCTGATTGTGCTGACCAAAGTCCACTATGTTCTTCAACTGGTATGAAGCACGAGAGTTGCTTGCTCATTTTATCCTCAGTGTATTCAAATAAGTGCGAACAATGTCTGTCATCTGTTTCCCGGCATCATGTACGCCTGCTGATCTGTTTTTTGTGTGAATACCCATGACGGCTGTAACGAGGCCGTTTGCCAGGTCGGTTATATCCAGGGACGCCTTTAAATCTCCAGCCTTTTGAGATTGAAGAAGGGCGGTTTCGAAATGCTCTGCCAGGCTACTCCAATAGCGCTGAACAGCCAGTTCGAGTTTTTCACTGCCGATTTCCGCATTCTCGATGCCTGTATTGACCATGAGGCATCCCCATTTGCTGGAGGTTGGCGAACCCTCTGTTACCAGCTGCTCGAAAAATTCAATAATCGAATTCAGTCCGCCGCTTCTCATCGGAGGCATTGCAACGGTTTGTGCCGAGGCCGAATAGAATGCCAAGGCTTCCAGATAAAGCCCTTCTTTTCCACCAAATTCTGTACGGATAGCGAACTGATTTAAACCTGTTTCTTTCTGCAATGCACGCACGCCTAACGTGCGATATCCCTTTTCCCAAAAGACATAGCAAGCGCGTTCCACAGATTGTAGGCGGTCATATGATTTATGTCGTGGCATGGGGGTTTTCGTACCTGTTTATTTCTATGCGATTGTATATAAATTATATCTATTCACTTGTATAGAAATAATTTCATGCGATAAATACAGAATGGAGCAATGCGTGATGGCTGCTTCAATTTAGTTTTCTTTTCACACTCTGTGCTGGTGCAGCTTCGGTGGTTATGGCAACCTACTTCCTATCTGACTAGAGAATGGGGGCATCCATGACGGGGACACTGGCGGAGCTGTTTATTGCAACAGCTCTCTTTTTAGCTATTCACATCATACCATCGAGTTTTTTACGGCAAGCTATCATTCGGAAAACAGGGACTGGAGTTTATCTGATTGGATACAGCGTTGTTTCGGCTCTGTCACTTGGTTGGATGATCTGGGCGTTCACAACGGCTCCCTATGGCCCCGTTTATTGGGAATTCGGAAACTGGGCGCGGTATTTGATGATCGTTGTCATGGTTCTGGCCAGTATTCTTTTTGTCGCCCCTTATCTGGGACCTAACCCCACGGCAATTGGCGCTCAGAAGAAAGTTAAGGATGAGGCGGCGCGGGCTGGTCTGAATGCTATCACCCGTCACCCCCTCATGTGGGCCTTTGTTCTTTGGGCCACCATGCATCTTTTGAATAATGGGGATTTGAGGTCCATTATTTTCTTTACAGGATTTGGTGGGCTGGCGCTGGCGGGCACCTTTTTAATCGATGCCAAGAGAGCCCGGGAAATTGGTGAAGACTGGAAAGACTATACAGATCATACTTCCAATATCCCTTTTCTCGCTATACTGCAGGGACGGGCGAAACTGTCCTTGATGCCGATCTGGTGGAAGATTTTAATTGGTGTTGTTGTTTTCTTTGCTTTTTTCCATCTTCACACCATGATTATCGGCGTCTCGCCTTTCCCGCTATAGTCCTTAAAGGATAATACAGGTCGTATTGCCGTGGGCGTAGAGTTTGCCATCTTCGCCCACAAGCTTGGCATCTGCCGTGGCAATCTTGCGGCCTTTGTGAACAACCTCACCAGTGCAGATCACTTTCCCCATGCCGGGGCTCATGGCGCGAACATATTTCACATTCAAGTCCACCGTTGTATAACGCTCTCCGGGTTCGAGCGCGGTATGGACGGCGCAACCAAGGGCGGAATCCAACAGTGTCGCAGCATATCCGCCGTGGATAGATCCGATCGGGTTGAGATGCTTGGCACTGGGGAGGCCTGAAAACACGACCTTGCCATGCTCCAGGCTTTCCATATTCATGTCCAGCGTCTCTGCAATGGGGGGGCGTCCGATATTCTCGGCGGCAAATTGCAGTTGTTCCAGTCCGGTCATTTTGCTGAAATCGGGAGAGGCTGAGCGCGTATCCGTTGGCTTATTCATTGTCTTTATTCCTGATTATATCGTCTCTATTCAGAAAATAGCGGTTTTTGAGCAAACAAAAATATGTTAAATATGAATAATCTTTATACAAATATGAATAAATATCATGTGGGATTCTTATCGTTTCTTTTTGGCCGTTGCTGAAACGGGGAGCTTGTCCGCGGCTGCCAGACAGCTTTCTGTCAGTCAACCAACCGTTGGTCGGCAAATCGCAGACCTGGAAGGCAGAATTGGTACGCGTTTGTTTAATCGAGCTTCGCATGGCTACACGCTGACTCACGCCGGTGCGCAAATTCAGACTAAAATCAAATCTGTTGCTGAAGATTTGGCTGCCGCAGAAAATCTGGTGGAAGGTTTGGATCAGGGACTATCAGGACGTATCCGAATTTCAGCAACGGAAGGTTTTGGATCTTATTGGCTCACTCAAAAACTGGCTGAATTTCAAGCAGAGTATTCGGAAATACTGATTGATCTTATTCTTGATGTGGAAGTTCTGGATGTCAAGCGCCGGGAAGCAGATATTGCCATTCGCCTCACCAACCCCAAGGAAGAGGAGTTGGTTGGGCGGCGTGCTGGTTATGTGGGTTTTGGTTTCTATGCTTCATGCGACTATCTGGATCTTTTTGGGCGACCAACAACGATTGCAGAGTTAGGGCGGCATCGCTTTATCGACTGGAACCAGCGGGGAAATGGCTTCATTTTGTCTGAGGCGTTAAAAGCGCTGATTGGGGAGGCTGAAATCGTTTTTCGCACGGACACAGTCGCCGCTCAGATTGAAGCTGTGAGGTGCGGGGTCGGGATTATGGTTGCGCCTCATTATATTGCCAGGCAGTTCACTGATACGGAGCAGTTGCTGAAAGAGCAAACCCAGCAACTTGAAGAGCTTTGGATACTGACACATCGGGATCTGCAGCAGATCCCGCGTATTCGGATCCTGCTGGACTATTTGTTCAAGGCCGTAAAATCCGATCAGGATTATTTTAAAACGGGCACAACCTCGATTAGCCTGTAAAATGGGAAATAAGCAGGAATATACCGGCTGACAACAGTGCCGCACAGGGAACCGTAATGATCCAGGCTGCGACGATTGTCAGTAAATGAGACCGACGCACCAGCTTCTTCCGTTTGTTGTTGGAAGCAATCTCAGCTTCGCTGGCATCTGGTAAGTTGCTGTCTGGGTGAATCTTGCTAGCCCGCAAATCATTTCGCAGGTTTCGGGAGCGTCGCTCTGTATCCCATTCGCGGAAAAATCCAACTCCGAAAACCGCACCGACGGCAATATGTGTTGAGCTGACCGGCAAGCCGAGGGCTGACGCAATCAGAACCGTGATGCCTGCTGACAAGGCCACACAGAAGGCGCGCATCGGGTTCATCTTGGTGATTTGCTCGCCCACTGTCCGGATCAGTTTGGGGCCAAACAGGAACAGGCCAGCACTGATACCGACGGCACCAATAACCATGACCCAAAGAGGAATACCGACTTTACCAGCGATTGCGCCGCTTGTTGTTGTTCCCACAATAGCGGCAAGCGGTCCAACCGCATTCGCCACGTCATTCGCGCCATGAGCAAAACTGAGAAGGGCGGCCGAGAAGATCAGCGGGATCGTGAACAGAGCGCGGACAGATTTATTTCGGTTTTCCATGCCATTTGCAGCTTTGGCAATAATCGGCTTAACCGCCAGATAGGTACCGATAAGTATACCGACAGCCACAATCAGAATCATAGTTGCGTCTGGCTTCCAGATTCTCTTCAGCCCCTTCATGATCAGATAAGAGGAGAAGACAGCGGCCATGACGGCGACAAGGACAGGTACCCATCGCTTGGACGCGGCAACCTTATCCTCTTTATAAATGATATTGAATTTTATGAAGGCGAGGAATAGGGCCGCAATGGCGCCGCCCATAACTGGAGAGATCACCCAGCTTGCAGCAATTTTCGACATGGTTGGCCAACTGACCACGCCAAAGCCAGCGGCAGCAATACCCGCGCCCATCACCCCGCCAACAACGGCATGGGTTGTACTGACCGGCGCGCCAACCCAAGTCGCAATATTGACCCAGGCAGCCGCTGCAAACAATGCGGACATCATTGCCCAGATAAAGACCTGGCTGTTCTCCATGCCCGCAGGGTCGATGATGCCTTTCTTGATGGTTTCCACAACATCGCCACCTGCGAGAATCGCACCGGCAGCTTCAAAGATAGCGGCAATAACGAGAGCGCCTGCCATGGAAAGAGCTTTGGAGCCAACCGCGGGGCCGACATTGTTGGCAACATCGTTCGCCCCGATATTCAGAGCCATATATCCGCCGATAATCGCGGCGACAATGACCAGAGTCGAATGTTCGCCGCTACCAATAACACTGGCAGAGAAAACCCAAACGATGAGGAGAAACAAAAGGGCAAGGGCCAGGGATTTATATGTCTGGGTTGCTTGAAGAGTTTGTGTCTCAATCTGAACAATTCTGTCCAGATCCTTATCCAGTGTTTTTTTAACCACGTGCCCGCCTGTCTGCTGTCGTAAAACTGTCACATCTCGGATGCGGCTGAGTATTAAAAAGAATGGGCAGGAAAGGCAATGGAAGATTTATAAATCGAACTTATAAGTAAAATATTCAAAAATTATGACCAAAAATGAAAAATATTCTGTATACATGTAAATATGAGAAAATATTACCAGTAAAGTTGATGAAAGAAGGAATATGGACGTTTCAGATCGTAAGATATTGAATATTCTCCAGAAAAATGGGCGTCGTTCCTACTCGGAAATCGGTGGTGCTGTCGGGTTATCGACGACCGCCGTGAAAGACAGAATCGATAAGTTGGTCGCGGGTGGCATTCTACAAAATTTCTCTATTGAGATTGCACCTAAAGCAGCAGGATATGATGTGATTGCTTTTGTTTTCGTCGGAATTGACAAACCGGAGGATTGCAAGCGGTTTGAGAAGATGGCGGCCGATATCCCCAATATTCAGGAATGCCATCATGTGACGGGCATGTTCAATTATCTGCTCAAAGTCCTCGCCACGGATATGGAAGATTTGGAGAAGCTTCTGACCAAACAGATTAAAATTCCGGGAATTGTCAGCCGGACTGAAACGACCATCGTTTTTTCCAGCGTTAAAAACAGCTCTTATGTTGAGTGCCTGAACAACGAGGATATGCGGGATGATTGAGCTGGCTTTCCTGTTTGCAAAAGGTCTCGGGATTGGCATGGCGATGGCGGCGCCGGTCGGGCCGGTCGGGGCGCTGTGTATTCGCAAAGCGATTACGACGGGTAAATCATCGGCCATTCTTTCAGGACTGGGGGCGGCAACGGCGGATGCCTTTTATGGCGCTGTTGCTGCGTTTGGGCTGACAGCAGTCTCCTCCATTTTGATACAGTATCAGGCACCAGCAACACTGATTGGCGGTCTGTTTTTGCTTTGGCTATCCTATACGTTTCTTAAGAATGCGAGGGTTGCGACGGCTTCTGCGGCAGGTGGCACTGTATCGGTGTCTTCTTTATGGAGCGGATATTTCTCGACATTTCTAATGACCATCACCAACCCGGCGACAATTCTCTCTTTTCTGGCGATCTTTGCTGGCATTGGATTTGTTGGTGCTTCCAGTTTTTTCTCGGCTCTGCTTCTGATTGTTGGTGTTTTTCTTGGATCGACCTTGTGGTGGATAATTCTGGCTTATTTGGCGACAGAATTGCAGAAAAGAATGGGCGCGCGGTTTATAACTGTTGTGAATATCACATCGGCGGTGATTATAGGCTTGTTTGGCATCGCGGCCTTGGGTAGCCTGTTGCTCTGAATATTCCTGTTTATCAAAAAAATGAAAAAGGTCTCCGAAGGGCGCGCGGCAGGCTGAGAGGACTTAAACTTATGAAAATCCTTCCCCTGATTGAAGAAATGCATGCGGAGATGACGGAATGGCGTCATCGTATTCATATGCATCCTGAGACAGCCTTTGAAGAATATCAGACAGCAGATTTTGTGGCTGAAAAACTAGAAAGCTTTGGCCTTTCTGTCCATCGAGGCCTTGGTAAAACAGGGGTTGTCGGAACGTTGAAGTCAGGCAATGGTAATCGGGCTATCGGGCTTCGCGCCGATATGGATGCCTTGGATCTGCAAGAGCTGAATGAGTTTGAGCATCGCTCCCGGGTGGACGGTAAAATGCACGGCTGTGGTCATGATGGACATACGGTTATGCTGCTTGGCGCGGCAAAATATTTGTCTCAAACCAAAGACTTTGATGGCACTGTTCAGTTTATTTTTCAGCCGGCGGAAGAGAATGTGGCTGGCGGACGTGTTATGATTGCCGATGGATTATTTGAAAAATTTCCGGTCGATAGCGTCTATGGAATGCATAATATGCCGGGCTTTAATGTCGGTGAATTTGCTGTCTGCAAAGGTCCGATCATGGCATCGGCTGACTTTTTTGAGGCTCGAATCACCGGTGTCGGCGGGCATGGCGCCTTCCCGCATCTGACAGTGGATCCTGTTACAATCGGGTGTGATGTGGTCAGTGGATGGCAGAAGATTGTCAGCCGAAATGTGGACCCTTTGAAATCTGCCGTCATTACAGTAGGTGAGATCCATGGTGGTCATACGACAAATGTGATCCCGGAAGAAGTGATTATCCGCGGAACGACCCGTGCGTTTGATCCCGGCGTTCAGGATTTGATTGAACAAAGAATGGAACAGGTTCTAAACGGCATTTGTCAGGCACATGGTGCCAAGGCTGAATTTACCTATGATAGGCGTTATGCGCCTACGATTAATACGCCGGATGAAACTGATGAGGCGATTGCCGCAGCGCGCGAACTTGTTGGCACTGACGCCGTTGATACAGAAGTGACGCCGGTTATGGGAGCCGAGGATTTCTCCTGGATGCTGAAAGAGCGCCCGGGTTGCTATATTATGATTGCAAATGGTGCAGGCGAGGGAAGTTGTCACGTCCATAATCCAAATTATGATTTTAATGATAACATTCTGCCACTGGGTGCGACATACTGGGCTCGCCTGACGGAGCGCATTTTGTCCACAGAAGCAGCCTAATAGGATAATAAAAAGAGCAAAAAGCCACGAAAACTGAGGTTTTTTATTCGTGATGGTGAACACAAAATTGTGATTTAGGCTTTTGTAATCATCGTTTTGAGACCCCAAATCGAGTATACTAAGACCCTAATGTGTGGGAGCGGTTACATTTTATGAGTGTACAAGTAAAATTCTGGGGTGTGCGAGGGTCGATAGCGACGCCCTCTGCGGATCACATGAAATACGGCGGCAATACATCCTGTGTTGAGCTGATGATTAATGATCGGGTGATCATTTTTGATGCTGGGACAGGCGTTCGTATGCTAGGGAATTGTCTAATTAATCGTGGTATAAAAGACTATCTTTTCCTTCAATCTCACACACATTGGGATCACATCAACGGCTTCCCTTTTTTCGCGCCGGTTTATCGGGATGATGTGAATATTGAAATTCATGCCGGGCATCTGGCACATACTTGTGGTATTCACCAGGTTCTGTCTTCACAAATGTGCCAGCCGACTTTCCCCGTTCCTTTTGCTGAACTTGCAGCGAATATCAGTTTTCGAGATTTCCACGCAGGCGAATCCTTTTCTCTCGGCGATGGGATCGAGGTTCGAACGGCACCACTTAATCATCCCGATGGCGGAACCGGATATCGGGTGGAAGCAGAAGGTGTTTCCATTTGTTATGTAACCGATACCGAGCACGTTCTTGGACGTACGGATGAGAATGTTGCGGGCCTGATTGAAGGCGCTGATCTCGTTATTTATGATAGCACCTACACCGATGAAGAATATCCGCAATTTGTTGGTTGGGGACATTCAACTTGGCAGGAAGGGGTTCGTTTATGCCAGGAAGGAAATGTTGGCCAGCTGGCTATCTTCCATCATGACCCTTCTCATGATGACGCTTTTCTCGACAAAGTCGCAGAAGAAGCGAGAAATACCTGGGGCGGTGCCTTTGTTGCCCGCGAGGGAATGTGTATTGAGCTTTGCCAGAGCCAAGAGCCTGTCCTTGTTACGGCGGCTTGCTGATTCAGTCAGCCTTTACAAAGAAATCCCGAAAAGCCGAAACAGCCGGTGCTGTGAGCTGTTCGTCGTGAAAATGAAGAAACTCTTTTCTTCTAATGGAACAATCATCAATCGGTATTGATTTCAGCCGACAGTCATGATCAATTTCATACTTCGATAAAAACGCGATCCCCTGATTATGAGCAACCGCCTCGGGAACCATTTCGCGGCTGTTAAAAGAAATGACCTGCGTTGTTGCAATATTTCCATGTGAAATGATTTTCTGGTCTAGAGAAGAAGGCTCATTTCCATCGCTAAAAACAAGAATTTTCTCTGCCGACAGATGTTCATATGAAATGCTGGTTTCAGCGGCAAGCGGGTGAGAAATGGGAACTGTCGCCGAAATGGGTTCTGACCCTATTTCGCAACACACGACGCCAGACAGGGAAAGAGGCGTTCCTGTTATGGCGATGTCAACAAGTCTGTCTGAGAGGCTGGTCGCAATATGGCTGGCATGATGGACTGCAACCGAGAGTTCAACATCTGAATGTTTTTCTCTAAAGGGTGCCGTAATGGGAAAAATGCGATGGGGAATATCACTAGCGATGCGAAGCTTTCCCGATTTTAAATTCATCATAGAACTCAAAAGCATATGTGCTTCTTCTTCCAGCGTAAAATAGCGAGAAGATAAATTGTGAAGTAGTAGTCCAGCGGGGGTAAGTGTAATTGTATGCCCTTGTCGATTGAAAAGGGGTGTTTTATATTTTTTCTCGAGTGCCTGAATTTGGAGTGTAACCGCTGGTTGCGTAACTCCAAGCGACTTCGCAGCTGAAGTAATTCCGCCAAATTTGGCTACCGCATGAAATGCTTTAAGCTGTGCATGGTTCATTACAGGACTAATTCTCGTTATATATAAAGATATTTGTTTTATCGTACTTACTCTCTTACACGAAATTTCAAAATATCTAATTAGTTGTGTTTCCAGTACTTATAATAGTAGAATTTAGATTGCATAAATCTCAATAGTTGAAAATTGCCATACTACTTTGCATAGTTTATCTGGGATTTCTCGTTAATTCCAATCGAGTAGGGTTAAGAATTCTCAAAACAGATTGCCAGACGTGTCTTTGCTCCTCCATTGGCAAATGGTATAGTTGAGCACAATATTTTCAAAAATAAATAATAAGATTGAGAGAGAGTATGCCTTCAACAATATACCTTGTGCGTCACGGTGAAGCGGCGAGTTCCTGGGACCAGGATCCGGACCCCGGCTTGAGTGAAAAAGGGCTGGCGCAAGCGAGGAAATTTGCTGATCAGATGCAAAGTGAAAAAGCGGTTCGTTTAGTGAGCAGCCCATTGAAACGTGCTCAGGAAACATCTGCTCCCTTGGCAGAATTGTGGCAGCGTCAGATCAGTATTGCGCCGCAGATCGCTGAAATTCCCTCTCATCATATACCATTTGAGAAAAGGCGAGCCTGGCTGAACGAGGTTATGCAAAAGATCTGGCAGGATCAGAGCGACACTTTAAAAAATTGGCGGCAAACGATCCTGGATTTTGTGTCTGGATTGGAGGAGGATACGGTGCTTTTTTCTCATTTTATGGTGATTAACGCAATAGTTGGCGCAGTGGAAGGCGATGATAACGTCATGATCTTCCGCCCTGATAATTGTTCTGTTACGCGGCTTTCCGTGAATGATGGACGGTTGTCGTTGATTGAGCGCGGACACGAGGCTATTACAGTAGTACGGTAATAGAAATCGGGCAGTAGATAGCCTATGACTTCAGGATAAAGGTAGTAATTTTAATGCGAGAGATTAACGTGGTAGAGACCGGTAGTTCCGCAGATAACTACCATCTTGAAGAGCAGATCGGACATTTGCTGCGCCGCGCGCATCAACGGGCAAGCTCGATTTTCCAAAGCCATTTTTCTGAAGTTCATTTGACACCGACACAATTTGCCGCGCTTGCTAAATTGAAAGATGAGAAGGAGTTGTCGCAAAATCATCTGGGCCGACTAACGGCAATGGACCCCGCGACAATACAGGGCGTGACACGCCGCTTGATTGACCGAGGGTTTGTGAAAACCAGAGCGGATGATAATGATCGACGGCGGATGTTGCTCAGTCTTACAGATGAAGGCGCTGCTTTCATTGGAGGCTTGATTGGGAAGGCGACGGCTGTTACCCGAAAAACTTTGGCTTCCCTAAATGAGGAAGAACAGCGTAAGATAATAGAATTGCTGTCAAAACTGGCTTAAAAAAGAGGTGAAGCGACCACGTGTCCGAATTTGATCTATCGGGGTTTACAATCATCGTTGTCGACGACAATTCCTATATGGTGTCGCTATTGCGATCCACCTTACTGGGGCTCGGAGTCGGGACAGTTAAGTCCTATACTGACGCCAAAGAGGCGATCGAGTTTATGAAACTCGTGAAGGAAAATCCGGTTCGGGCCGGGGTCATGCAAATTGACTTTATCATCTCCAACTGGCAGATGGCTCCCATAGACGGCTTGATGCTACTACGCTGGGTGCGTAATCACAAAGATAGCATTAATCGGTTTGTTCCTTTCTTGATGGTCACCGGGTTCGGGGATAAGGGG
>JBDWHS010000042.1:0-245450 GCA_039975135.1 Sneathiella sp.
ATACTGACCACCGACAACAACTGCATGCAGTTCGCCGTCAGAATTGTCGTCAAGGCTAACACCAGCATATTGTACGCCGATTTTCCATGGACCCTGGCCGTAAGTAACACCTACGTTCCAGTCATGACGTTCAACATCTTCGATACCAGCGTCGTTGTCAGTGTATTTATAAGCACCACCAACAGAGAAACCACCGAAGCCCAGTGTCAGGCCAGCATCAAATTCAGAAGTATCGTCACGAGCTGTTGTTGTGACAACAGTTGTTTCGTTGACGAATGAAGTAGAACCAGCAATCGCTGTACCAACAACAGTTGTTGCAGTTGATACTGCACCATCAGTTGTTGTCACTGTTGCTGCTGTACCGTCAGCACCACCAATAACACTTGTTGTTGCTGTTGTGGATGTGGAGTCAGCATCACGTGAAATATACTGGTAACCAAGAGAGGCTTTAACAGAAACAGAGTTGAATTTGTTAATGTAGTTCAAGCCAACAGAATATGCTTCATCTGCAAGACCTTCGTCTGCAATTGCTGCATATGGGCTTGCGCCTGTGCCAGTTTCTTCATCTCCATCTGGAGTGTAAGAAGCACCGATCTGGAAGCCAGCGAAACGAGGTGTAAAGTAAGTGATTTTATCTGTATCACCCAACTCGTTTGTCAGAGTAGAAGGCGTAGTCATGCCAGATGCGTTAGCATTTGGTGAAGACAGGCCCCAAGCTGGAACTGGTGATGGTGAAGAGTAGTGCATCAGGTATGATGCTGAATCTTCAGAACCAATGTTGATACGACCGAAAGAGCCTGAAACATACATAAATGTTTCGTCGACCTGGTCGCCAGTTGCACGGGCTTCAAGCTGGATGTTGACACCGAATTTCAGGCCATTGTCCAGAGTTGTTGAACCAGTGAAGAAGACTTCGCCTTCATGACGGATGTCTGTAGGAAGCTGATCACCAGTGTCATAGTCGGCAGCGACAAATGACGTCTGCAGATAGCCACCAAGGCCAAGTTTGATTTTTTCAGCAGCAGAAGCAGTACCTGCTGTGAGGGCCGTTGCAGCGACGAGTGCTGTTGTGCCCAGGATTACTTTTTTCATTTTGTCTCCCCTCCGCTCAAATAAGCTAGAGAAATAGATTAATAAACGACGCAAGGCACGTTGGCCCTGTTAGCCGAGATCGAGTAAATGATTTTCACCCCTCTCCCGTCAAGCGCAAGCCACCTCGTCTTTTTTCTGATTTGGCGAAACTGTGCTTTAAAAGTCACAACCTTTGGGCACATGGCTATTTGGTAAGCCTTTCAAACTGTTATATGCAAGTAAATCAGTCATCAGGTGGGGAATACAATTTGGATGTATGGATACAAATAAAGCATAGATTCCACAAAGATTCCTCATTCCCTTACTTGTCCAGCTTCCTAAGCTGCATTAAACTGCTGGAAATTTCGCCACCCCAACAAGTCTGTTGCTTTCGGGTCCGGGTTTTACCGGTTGATTGAGGATTTTTTGAAATGTTAAGAGACACCTTTCGCACCCATGCCCTATTGGGATTGCTGGCCGTATTCGGATTATCTGCCTGCGGAAGCAATCTTGGAACAGAATCCAGTTTTCCTGAGAGCCAGGGTAACCGGGTTTTTCAAGAAGGCGTCAAAGAAGATCGGGATACGATTTTTGGAGAAGGCGGTATCCTGGGCGGTGGTAACAAGGATTTGAAAGATGGCCAGGGCGGTGGCGGTATTGGCGTAAACAGCTATCTGTGGCGCGCCTCCCTTGATACACTCTCCTTTATGCCCTTGTCTTCAGCCGATCCGTTTGGCGGTGTCATTATTACTGACTGGTTTACACCGCCGGAATCACCAGGGGAGCGTTTCAAGGTAACCGTTTATATACTGGATCGGCGATTGCGGGCAGATGGTCTTCGTGTCTCTGCCTTCAAGCAAAATCTGGATACTACGAATAACTGGGTCCCCGTTGAACTGACGGCAAAGACAGTTATTAATCTTGAAAACGCTATTTTGACACGCGCACGAGAGTTACGCATTGCCCGCGAGGGTGAATAAAGGATCCGTCCTTTCCGCAAAACATCCGGACATTCCGGAGATAAGTGAAAAGACAGCCCGGGTACGGGCTGATCTTTATTGAGACCTTTTTGATATTCTGTAAAGACGGACCAAAGACATGTCCCGCTATAATGCAAAAGAAACTGAAGCCAAGTGGCAGGCGACCTGGGAAGAAAACAAAACCTTCGAGGTAGAAGCCGACCTTTCCCGGCCAAAATATTATGTGCTGGAAATGTTTCCTTATCCGTCCGGTAATATTCATATCGGCCATGTCAGAAACTACACCATGGGGGATGTGGTTGCGCGCTATAAAAGAGCGCAGGGCTTCAATGTCCTTCATCCCATGGGCTGGGATGCATTTGGTTTGCCGGCGGAAAATGCCGCGCGGGATAAAAAAATTCATCCCGCCGAGTGGACTTATTCCAACATTGCTAACATGCGCAATGAACTTAAAAGCATGGGTTTGTCGTTGGATTGGAGCAAAGAGCTCGCAACCTGCCACCCAGGATATTACGGCAAGCAGCAGGCTCTGTTCCTTGATTTTCTGGCAAAAGAATTGGTTTATCGGAAAGAAAGCTGGGTGAATTGGGATCCCGTCGATATGACCGTTCTGGCTAATGAACAGGTTATCGATGGAAAGGGGTGGCGTTCTGGTGCTCTGGTTGAGAAACGCAAACTGGACCAATGGATGTTCCGGATCGCCGATTTCAGTGAAGAGCTCTTGAAGGGCCTTGAAACGCTGGATCGCTGGCCGGAAAGAGTTCGCCTGATGCAGGAAAACTGGATTGGAAAATCTCAAGGAGCGCATGTTCAATTTGGCATTACAGGGCGGGATCAAGCGCTTGAAATTTATACAACGCGCCCTGATACGCTTTTTGGTGCAAGCTTTATGGCGATTGCAGCCGACCACCCGCTGACTCAGGAATTGGCGGAAAACAATCCTGCTGTGGCCGATTTCGTCGCTGAATGCCACAGAATGGGAACCAGTGAAGAAGCCATTGAAAAGGCGGAGAAAAAAGGCATCGATACAGGCCTCACAGCTGACCATCCGCTTATCCCCGGCAAAACCCTGCCGATCTATGTCGCCAATTTCGTGCTGATGGATTATGGCACGGGTGCTCTGTTCGGGTGCCCGGCACATGACCAGCGAGATCTCGACTTTGCCAATAAATATAATTTGGATGTTCTGCGTGTTGTCGCAGAAGGCGACGGTGCCCAGGAGGCTATTACCGACACGCCTTACACAGGGCCCGGCCATCTTATCAATTCTGACTTCCTGAACGGCCTTTCCGTGGATGAAGGCAAAAAAGCGGTTGTCAAACGGTTGGAGGAAATGGAACGCGGCACCTCCACAACCAACTATCGCTTGCGGGATTGGGGATTGTCGCGCCAACGTTACTGGGGCTGCCCAATACCGGTTGTTCATTGCCCCTCCTGCGGTACAGTTCCTGAGAAAAAGGAAAATCTGCCGATAGAGCTACCGGAGGATGTAACGTTTGATAAACCCGGCAATCCGTTGGATCATCATCCTACTTGGAAACATGTGGATTGCCCGGTTTGCGGCGCAGCTGCGACCCGGGAAACGGATACTATGGATACATTCGTGGACTCTTCCTGGTATTTCGCTCGTTTCTGTACACCGCGTGCTGAAGAGCCGGTGATTGCTTCTGATGTCGATTACTGGCTTCCCGTTGATCAATATATTGGCGGTATTGAGCATGCCATTCTGCATTTGCTCTATTCCCGATTTTTCTCACGTGCCATGAAAGAAACAGGGGCCGTTCATTACGACGAGCCGTTCAGCGGCCTTTTCACACAAGGCATGGTAACTCACGAAACCTACCGCAGTGAAGACGGAAACTGGCTTCTGCCCGAAGAGGTCGTACGGAATGATAACGGTGATCCGGTTCATATCGAAACTGGAAAACCCGTGACAATTGGCGGCGTCGAGAAAATGTCCAAGTCCAAGAAAAATGTCGTGGATCCCGGAGAGATCATCGATAAATTCGGAGCAGATGCCGCCCGGTGGTTTGTTCTTTCAGACAGTCCGCCAGATCGGGATATGGAATGGACAGATGCCGGGGCGACAGGCGCCTGGCGTTTTAAGCAACGCCTTTACCGTTTCATTTACGAAAATATCGTAGATATTCCGGCAAAAGGAACACCAATTCCGACTGATTTTTCTGAGCAGGCATATTCCCTTAGAAAAGAGGGCCACAAAGCGATTGCACAGATCACAGATGCGATCGAAAAGCTACATTTTAACAATGCGATCGCCCGTATTTATGAATTTATGAAATCACTGTCGGACTATAAACCACAAAAGGGAAACGAAACCGATGCCTGGGCGCTGCGGGAGGGTATGGAAATCATCACCAACCTTGTTGGGCCCATGATGCCTCATCTCGCGGAAGAATTATGGGAAAAACTGGGCGGGAAAACCCTCTTGGTTGATAATCCATGGCCCGCAGCTGATCCTAACCTTCTTGTAGATGATACAGTTACAATAGCCGTTCAAGTCAAAGGGAAGCTTCGCGCGACAATTGAGGTTGCCAAGGATGAAGACAGCGCTAAAGTGGAAGAAATGGCTTTGGCTCAACCTTCAGTTCAGAACGCAATCGGTGACACTCCCGTACGCAAAGTTATCGTCGTTCCAAACCGGATTGTGAATGTTGTTATTTAGAAAATCACTCGTTATTTGTCTCATCTTTCTGACGGCGGGCTGCGGTTTTCAGCCGCTTTATGGCCGCCAGACTCAAAATGCGGATGTACAGCGCAAGCTGGCAGCTACCTATGTGATGCCGGTAGAGGGTAGAACTGGTCAGATTATTCGTAACGAATTGCTCGATCGGATCACGCCTACAGGCATACCTGCGCGTGCCGCATATCGTTTGAAGATAACGACTGAAGAAGAAAAAAAATCACTGGCGATTGATCCCGATAACTCAACCAACCGAAACAATTTGACCTTAAAAGCCAAGTTCGAATTTCTCGGTGCAGACGGTAAAAGTGTGATCTTTAAAAGTACGGCACAATCAGTATCATCCTATAATATTGTGACCTCCGATTTCGCCAACCTATCTGCAGAGAAAAATGCCCGTAAAAGGTCAGCCTTGGTGATTGCTGAAAAAATTCACCGACAACTCTCCGTCTATCTTGCTCAATAGAACACCGTGGAATTTCGTGCGCCCCAGATAAAAGCCTTTTTGAATGCACCGGATAAATCAATCCGCATCTTCTTGATTTATGGTCAGGATGAAGGGTTGGTCCGAGAACGAGCAAAGAATATTTGCCTCACCGCTGTCGAGAGTTTGGAAGACCCCTTCTGTTATGTAGAGATACCAGCAGGAGATCTCAGCGATAATCCAGCCAGGCTTAATGATGAAATCACGGCAATCTCCATGATGGGCGGCGAGCGAGCGGTCAGACTCCGCGGTGCCACAAATTCTACTAATACTATTATAAAAAATACCCTGGATAGCGACTTTTCTAATAGCATATTGGTCATCGAAGCCGGTGATTTACGTAAAGACAGCTCATTGGTTAAAACCATAAAAACATTGAAAAATGCTGCAGTTATTCCGTGCTTTAAGGATAAAGGTCAGGATATCTCTTCTCTTATTACGGAAGTTTTGAGTGCCGCCGGGTTACGGGCTAACCAGGAATGTATTGACTATCTCCGGCAAAACATGGGAAGTGATCGAGCTTTATCCCGTCAGGAATTGGATAAACTTGTTCTCTTTAAAGGTGTGGATAAAAGCGCCGTTACTCTTGAGGAGGCTCAAGCAGTTATTGGAGATTCCTCCGCCGATAATATTTTTGAAGTGATTGATGCAGCCCTGCTTGGTAATCTCCCACTGCTTGAGAAATCTCTGAATAAAGCTTTCTTCTCAGGCGAGTCTTCCATCACTTTCCTCAGAATGATTCAAAATCAATTAAAGCAGCTACATAAAGCAGCAGCCTTTATTGATCGGGGTCTGCCAACGGCCGATGCTCTGAAGAAATCCGGCATACCGTTTTTTAATCACCAAAAAGCATCTGCTCAATTAAGTCGGAGAAATGAAAAACATTTCTCAACCTGTCTGTCCCTCATCCTGCAAGCGGAAATGGATTGTAAGACTACAGGATATCCTGATGAGGCTCTTTGCCGGCGAGCATTGCTCCGGATTGCTCTCGCAAATCGTAAACGATAGAGACGCCTACTTTCGGTTAAGGAAAATCCACTTTTCTCTATCTTATTGATTTTTAATGAAAATCTTCATCCAGTGCGGTCTCGATATCACCTTCAAATGGATCCTCTTCCGGTGCTGGATCAATTGTTCCATGCCTCGTCAGGCGACGACAAATATCATCCAATTGATCAAGATGATCATATTGTATCGTAATCGCACCGCCATCCCCCCGATGATCAATGCCCACTTTCATGCCAATTGCTGCTGATAAATCCCCCTCTAGAGCGAGCGTATCTTGATCTTTCGTACTCTGGGACGCTGAACGCGCTCTATTTGAGGGTTTTTTCTGGACCAATTTCTCCGCAGCCCGCACAGAAAGGCCTTCATTGACGATTTTTCGGGCGAGTTTTTCCGGATTATCTGCAGTAATCAGCGTTCTGGCAGCGCCTGCACTGAGGTCACCTGAACGGATCATCTTCTGAACGAGGTTAGGAAGTGTCAGCAATCTCATCATATTCGTGACATGTGAACGGCTTTTACCCAACTGCTTAGCCATCACTTCCTGCGTATACTCAAATTCCTCTGTCAATCGCTTATATCCTTCCGCTTCTTCGATAGCGGATAGATCTTCTCGCTGGATATTTTCAATAATAGCGATTTCAAGACTATCGGAATCCGACAATTCCTTGATGATAACAGGAACTTCGTGAAGTTGCGCCATTTGAGAAGCGCGCCAGCGTCTTTCTCCGGCGATAATTTCAAAAAGCCCGGCATTTACCGGGTCGCGCCGTACCAGAATAGGCTGTAACACCCCTTTTTCAGCGATGGAATCGGCGAGACTCTGCAGGGCGTCCTCATCCCAGTCTTGCCTTGGTTGAAAAGGGCTAGGATGAAGTTGTTCAACAGGAACTTCTTTCGAGGTTCGGATCTTGTCGAGTTCGCTATAGTCGCCAGCAACATCATCCCCGAGCAAGGCCGATAACCCCCTACCCAACTTCTTTTTTCCGTTTTCTTCTGTCATTATCTCGGTCATCCCCCTCCGTTAAGCAGCATGCAGCTGTTTTTCACGGCGAATAACTTCACTAGCCAGCTTGATGTAAGCTTGGCTTCCTGCGCATCGGAGGTCGTATATCAAGGCAGGTTTACCATGACTGGGCGCCTCTGAAACTCTCACATTTCTGGGGATAACGGTCTCATATACTTTCTCGCCAAGATATCCCCGGACATCCTGGGCTACCTGATCTGACAGGTTATTTCTCTTGTCAAACATCGTCAAAACAACACCCTGGATTTCCAGATCCGGATTCAAGGTGTTGCGAACGCGTTCGATTGTTTTGATAAGCAGACTCAAACCTTCCAGAGCAAAAAACTCACATTGCAGAGGGACAATTACGGCCTGAACAGCGACCAGAGCATTTAATGTCAGCAGGTTAAGGGATGGCGGACAATCAATCAGGATAAAATCATATTTGGACTTAACTGGATGAATAGCATCTACCAGCCGATGACTGCGACGATCCATTTCAATTAATTCCAACTCAGCACCCGTCAAATCGGCTGTTGAGGGAACCAGATCCAAACCCGGAATAGCACTCTTGCAAATTGCGGATTCCAGGGAAATATCCCCCATCAATACATCATAGACGTTGTTATCCCGATCATCACGATGAATTCCCAAGCCCGTGCTGGCATTTCCCTGAGGGTCAATATCAATGACAAGAACTGATTTTCCAACAGCTGCCAGTGCCGTCGCAAGGTTGATCGCTGTCGTTGTTTTGCCGACACCGCCTTTTTGATTGGCAATTGCCAGTATACGCGAAGAACCTACTATTTGAATATCGTCCATAGCCTCGCCCCTAATTTATAAGCGGCGAACATTCTCCAATTTTAGAATGCAGCCATCCTTGCTGGTTAAACTCTGGTTTTTTTCTGCTGTTATATTCCAACATTTTGCGGCATTGGTCAATTCAACATCTACATCTTGACCTTTTAAAAAGCAAAATTCGGTTTTTTCCGTTGCGAAGGGTTCAGCGTAATCCAGTAGTTTTTCCACGGATGCCAGGGCGCGTGCGGAAATAACATTTGCAGAAAAGGGCGTTATTTTTTCAATTCGACTATTATGAACGGTCAGAGGGGTCGATGTTTCACGTGAAACCTCCCGCATAAAAAGACATTTCCGTTGATCGCTCTCAACGACATGGACATCAAAATCGGAGCAGATAGCGACGACCAAGGCCGGAAAACCAGCCCCGCTTCCCAGATCAATCCAGATACCGGAGGATGTTTTTATGGTGTCGAGTATTTGATAGCTGTCCAAAACGTGACGTTGCCAAACATCGGGAAGTGTGGATTTACTGACAAGATTAATGGCCTTCTGCCACTTCTCCAGCAGGAAAACATATTTTTCTAGTTTTTCTGATGTTTCACGTGAAACACCGGTATTCCTGATAAACTCATTTTTTGTCATCAAACAGGTTATCCAGCTTGCTGTTTTCGATGATCACCACGTTTCACAAATGACAATAGAGCTGTCAGAGCGGCCGGTGTAACACCGGAGATACGAGCCGCCTGCCCCAATGTAGAAGGAGTAACATCTTGTAATTTCTGACGAACTTCTGATGATAGTCCACCGATCTGTCCGTAATCCAGATCCACTGGTAGCAGAAGAGCTTCGTCCTTTCGAAAGTCCTCTATATCGGCCTTCTGTCTTTCCAGGTAGCCACTATATTGAGCATTAATGGCGATCTGTTCCAATATGTCTTGCTTGATAGCTTTTGTTTCAGGCCAAAGCGCCCCGATATCCTCAAGTGAGATATCAGGATAAGCCAAAAGATCAAAGGCTGTTCGGCGCACACCATCCTGATTAACGTTGAGGCCCTGCTTCCGAGCTTCATTAGGGGTGAGACTCAAATCAGAGAAAAGCTGATTTGCAGTTTCCAGATCAACCACCTTCTTCGAGAAAGTCTGATGACGCTCGGATCCAACACACCCAATGTCAGATCCCAATTGTGTAAGACGCGTATCTGCGTTGTCCGCCCGAAGAATAAGACGGTATTCCGCGCGGCTCGTAAACATACGATAGGGTTCTTTGGTACCCCGGGTTACCAGATCGTCAATCATCACCCCAATATAGGCGTCTGCCCGATCAAGTATAAAGGTCCCCTGCCCGCCTGCTGCCCTCGCTGCATTAATACCAGCCATCAGGCCTTGAGCCGCCGCCTCTTCATAGCCTGTCGTTCCATTAATCTGGCCCGCCAGATAGAGGTTCCGAAGTCGCCTGGTCTCCAGTGTCGGCTTCAGTTCTCGTGGATCAATAAAGTCATATTCAATGGCATAACCCGGTTGATAAAATTCAACCTTTTCCAGTCCGGGAATTGATCTTAGAAAAGCAACCTGCACGTCTTCCGGCAATGAGGTGGACATACCGTTCGGGTAAATTGTGTCGACATCCAACCCTTCGGGTTCCAGGAATATCTGGTGGCTGCTTTTGTCTGCGAAACGGACGACTTTATCTTCAATCGATGGACAATAGCGCGGACCGGTTCCTTCAATCTGCCCGGAATACATTGGGGCACGATGAAGATTATCCCGAATGATCTGATGGGTTTTTTCCGTTGTTCCGGTAATATGGCAGGAAATCTGTGGCGTCGAGATACCCGTTGTCAGAAAAGAAAAAGGAACTGGTTCCTCGTCACCAGGTTGCTCTTCTAGAACAGACCAATTGATGGTGTTTCCTTTTAGCCGGGCGGGCGTCCCTGTTTTGAGCCGACCAAGTTCAAACCCCGCCCGCTCCAACGTAACAGACAAACCGTTGGAGGGATCATCCCCGATGCGTCCCGCCGGTATCTTTGTCTCGCCCATATGGATAAGACCCCGGAGAAATGTACCGGTAGTAAGAATTACCTTTCCGCAGCGAATTTCATCACCCTCTGCAGTGACAACGGCTGTCACCACACCGTCAGAGACGACTAGATCCTCAATAGCAGCTTCTTGAATTTCCAGATTTGTTTGAGATTCCAGCGCCGCCTGCATGGCTTGCTTATAGAGTTTTCGATCAGATTGTGCGCGTGGTCCCCGAACAGCAGGACCTTTTCGTCTGTTTAACAGACGAAATTGAATACCGGCGGCGTCGGCAACACGGCCCATCACGCCATCAAGTGCATCAATTTCCCGAACTAAATGACCTTTGCCCAGTCCCCCGATCGCCGGGTTACAGGACATTGCCCCGATCGTCTCCCGTTTATGGGTGACAAGCAAGGTTTTTGCACCCATCCGAGCGGAGGCTGCTGCAGCCTCACATCCAGCGTGACCACCGCCAATTACAATAACGTCATATAAATTCATCAGGCCAATGTATGAATTGCCTTTCAAAAGTCAAAGCAATTATGCGCCTTGCAAAAGCTGATGGATGTTTCACGTGAAACAACGCTTCTGACCTCCTATTTCCCGATACAGAAATCGCCAAAAACCACGTCCAGGATATCCTCGACATCGACCCTGCCGGTGATTCGCCCAAGAGCCCGTGCTGCCAGGCGAACATCTTCCGCAGCAAGCTCCGAATCTGATGCGTGTCCAAACCTTTTGAGGGCCTGCACGCATTCCTCTAAAGCCTGCCTGTGCCGCTGACGCGTGAGGGAGGGAGCTCCCGATACGTCGAGACGACTCACAACGTCTTTCTCCAACTGATGTAGGAAAGCATCAAGACCTTCCTCCGTTTTAACGGAGATGTCGAAATGTCGTGCTGTTCCCATAGATCCTTGCCTCTGGGATAAATCAATCTTGTTCACCAGATGAAAACAGTGATCATCAAATAAATCCGCAAATTCAGTCCTATTTGGTGGCAGATCATCCGCTTCCGTCATAAAAATGCGGATATCCGCAGCTTCTGCCCTTGCCCGTGCTCTTCGGACGCCCTCTTGCTCCACCTTGTCCTCTGCCTCCCGAATACCGGCTGTATCAGCAATCGTTACCGGATAGCCCGCCAAATCAAGATGAACTTCAACAATATCGCGGGTTGTACCCGCCTGATCAGAGACAATTGCTGCTTCGCGTTTTGCTAATTTGTTGAGCAGGCTGGATTTCCCAACATTAGGCGCTCCCAATATCACCACATCCAATCCATCCCGAATTTTCTCACCTTTATGATCATCTTCGAGATGGTGGAGGATCTCCTCCTCCATCGCCTTAATCTTTGGGCGAATAGCGCCTGCAACTCCCTCTGGGAGATCTTCATCCGGAAAATCTATATCTGCCTCCAGATGGGCCAGATTGGAAATGAGGTTTTTCCGCCACCTTGTATAAATTTCCCCAAGTTCTCCCCGCATTTGTCGTAACGCCTGCTGATGTTGGGCATGCGTTTCAGCATTGACCAGATCCCCGAGGCCTTCAGCCTCCGTCAAATCCAGTTTTCCATGCTCAAATGCTCGGCGGGTAAATTCACCTGGTTCCGCGGGACGAAGTCCGTCTATTTGGGCAAATTGGTCAAATAAAGCAGTGATAAGAGCAGGGCCGCCGTGAAGATGGATTTCCGCCACATCTTCTCCGGTAAAGCTGGCAGGACCCTCGAATAAAAGAATGAGTGCCTGATCAATTCGAAAAGACCGATCCAGACTGTATAAATCCCGGACTGCTGCATAGCGGATGTCAGGCCTCGCTTTATCCGATAATCTATCAATTATGCCAAATGCATGTGAGCCAGAGAGCCGGATAACCGCGACTCCGGCCCGGCCGCGACCGCTTGCCAACGCATAAATTGTCTCATTACTCATAAATAGGATACTCTTACTTTTTCTCGTCTTTATCGCCTTTGCCGGCAAATGAGGACCAAAACATATTCTGCATTTGATCGAGATTTTTCATGCCCGCTGGCATCCAGGTTTTCATCATGCTTTCTGCATCCAGACCAGCAATATTCTCGGTCATCTTCTTCTGCATTTCCTGTATAAGTGCCTCCTGCATCTTCTCCACATCTGGCAAACCAAAAAATGTCCTTGCTTCTTGCGGTGTACATTCAATATCAAGATTAATCTTCATGGAAAGCAGCTCCTTGACCCAAGACCCCAAATAGATGTTACATGCAAGGGTAAGTTATATGGGCAGGAGGATCAACGAGATGCTTGTCTCTTGTCAAAAATTAAGGTGCCTCTGATGCAAAATACGCTGGACAAGGAAACAAGTCCCTACCTGCTCCAACACAAGGACAACCCGGTTCACTGGCAACCCTGGAGTCAGGAGACACTGGACTTGGCCAAAAAGCAGGGAAAACCTATCCTGCTCAGCGTGGGCTATGCCGCTTGCCACTGGTGTCATGTGATGGCGCATGAAAGTTTTGAAGACCCGGATGTCGCTGACGTCATGAATGATCTTTTCATCAATATCAAGGTAGATCGCGAAGAGCGCCCCGATATCGACCAGATTTATCAGACATCTCTTTCCCTGCTTGGCGAACAGGGAGGATGGCCGCTGACCATGTTCCTGACTTCTAAAGGAGAGCCTTTTTGGGGTGGAACCTATTTTCCCAAAGACAATAGCTATGGTCGCCCCGGATTTATCAATGTTTTGGACTCTGTCGCTGGAATTTTTAAAAACGAACCTGAAAAAGTATCCAAAAACAGGGATATCCTCAAATCAGCCCTTAAAAAACAAAACGAAACTCCAGAGGGGGATCGTCCAAAACTGACCCTTGAAGTCCTCGACCGGATTGCCGATCGCTATGCCCAGGAAGCCGATCCGGAGCATGGGGGGATCGGATCAGCCCCGAAATTCCCGCAAACCTACGTTTTGGAAAATCTGTGGCGCAGTTACTGCAGAACCGGCAAGGAGCCACTGGCGGAGATTGTTGTCAAAGCCCTTACTGCAATGTCCCAAGGCGGACTTTATGATCATTTGGGAGGCGGGTATGCCCGCTATTCAACGGACGCTGCCTGGCTTGCACCGCATTTCGAAAAAATGCTGTATGATAATGCACTGATCCTGGATTTACTCCTCCTCGTTCACAGTGAGAACAAGAACGAGCTTTTTGAGGAAAGAATTTACCAGACAATTGGTTGGCTGATGCGTGAAATGATTGCCGAAAATGGTGCCTTTTCAGCGACCATTGATGCTGATAGTGAAGGTGTTGAAGGTAAATTCTACACATGGGACCAAAAGGAAATTAATAGCCTTCTCGGTTCTGATGCCGCGCAATATTCCGAAATTTACGGCATTGAACCGGATGGCAATTGGGAACATACGAATATTCTCAACCGCTTGCATTATCAAACCCGCCTTGATGACGATCTTGAAACAGCATTGAGACAATCGTCAGAGAAACTGTTTGAAGCGCGCGAAAAACGGATCCGCCCTGGCCTTGATGATAAAGTTCTGACTGACTGGAATGGTTTGATAATTGCAACGCTCGTCAAAGCGGGACAGTATTTCAATGAGCCTGATTGGATAAAACAAGCTGAAAACGCCTTCTCGGCCATTACTGCCACTGCAATGACGGATGATAATCGCCTCTATCACAGCTATCGCCTCGGAAAGCCGCTTCATGCGGGAACCCTGGATGATTATGCCAATATGAGTCGAGCCGCCTTGCTTCTTTTTGAAATCACCGGCCGGAAATTTTATCTGGAGCAAGCTGAAAGTTGGGTCTCTGTCCTCAACACCCATTTCTGGGATACAGAGGGTGGCTATTTCTATACAGCAGATGATACTGAAGCCCTAATTGTCCGGATCAAGAATGCATTCGATAACGCGGTCCCGTCCGGGAACGCGACTATGTTGGAAGTACTCGCGCGGCTGCATTATTTAAAAGGAGACCGAGAGCCCTTTGAAAAAGCGACTGATATTGTTCGCACTTTCTCCGCCGAACTTGGCAGAAACTTCTTTCCCCTCGCCACATTCCTCAATAACTTCGAAACTCTGATCGAAGGAAAACAAATAATCATCGTCGGAAAACGGGAAGAAAACCAGGTTCAGGATCTGCTATCTGTTTTGAATGAATTCAGCTTACCAACCAAAGTTGTTCATATCATTGAAGATACAACGCAGCTGCCCCATGATCATCCGGCGAACGCAAAAAACCGACTGGAAGATAAAGCAACCGTGTATGTCTGTACCGGACCAGTTTGTTCGGCACCGGCTAATACACCTCAAGTTCTAAGGGCCATTCTGGAGGAAAAAAATGCCACAACTTAGTATGCACAGCCCTATCGGCGATTTGACCATAACTGAGGAAGACGGCGCAATTGTCTCCCTAGACTGGGGATGGATTCCGACTGAATGGCAGAGCGAGACACCTTTGCTCAAAAAAACCATCAATCAGCTAAATGAATATTTTGACGGAAATCGGCTGGATTTCGATTTACCGCTTAATCCTCCAGGGTCAGATTTTCAAAAAGATGTTTGTCAGGCCATGGTCAATATTCCGGGTGGATCGACAAAATCCTATGGCGAAATTGCCAAAGAACTTGAGAGCTCTGCTCAGGCTATTGGTAATGCCTGTGGCTTAAATCCCATTCCCATTATCATCCCCTGCCACCGTGTTCTTGCAGCAGGCAAACAAATGGGCGGATTTTCAGGCCTTGGCGGCGTGGATACAAAAGCCGTTTTGCTATCCCTTGAAAATGCCCTGCCACCACAACAGCAAAGTCTGGATCTCTGATCCGGAGCAATTTTCATTCGGGGCGCATAAACGAAGGAAAAAAAATGACAAAAGCAATTGTTTTTCGAGAGGCTGGTGGCCCCGAGGTCATGAAATGGGAGCAGGTCGATGTTGGACGGCCCGGATCCGGTGAAGTACGTATCCGGCATACTGCTGTTGGGTTGAATTTTATCGATGTTTATTTCAGAACGGGTTTGTATCCCGCCCCTCTTCCAGCAACACCAGGACTGGAAGCTGCTGGAATTATTGAAGAAATTGGCGAAGATGTTACTGGTCTCACTGTCGGCGACCGGGTCGCGTATGCAGGACGGCCGCTTGGCGCTTATGCGGAGGCGCGGATCATTCCCGCTGATATTCTGATTAAAATACCAGACGGTATCGATGATCAGACTGCAGCTGCCATGATGCTTCAGGGGATGACAGTCGAATATCTTCTTCAGCGCACGTTTCACGTGAAACAAGGCGACACAATCCTGTTTCATGCGGCGGCTGGCGGTGTTGGATTATTAGCCTGTCAGTGGGCCAAGCATATTGGTGCAACTGTCATCGGGACTGTTGGCTCAGAAGAAAAAGGTGCCCTTGCCCAAGCACATGGCTGTGATCATATCATCAACTACAGAAGCGAAGATTTTGTTGCTCGTGTTATGGAAATCACAAACGGTGCCGGCGTTCCTGTTGTTTATGATGGTGTTGGTAAAGACACATTTGGCGGATCTCTGGATTGCCTGCAAAGCCGGGGAATGATGGTTTCCTATGGCAATGCATCCGGACCTGTTACCGGTCTTGATCTCTCCCTCCTGACTGCAAAGGGTTCTCTTTTTGTCACCCGCCCTTCCCTGATGGATTATACAGCAACCCGCCCTGAGCTGGAGCAGTCAGCAGCAGATGTAATTAAGCTGGTGGAAAAGGGCGCTCTTAAATTGACAATCGGTCAAACTTATCCCCTGTCAGAAGCCGTAAAAGCACATGAAGATCTGGAGAACAGAAAGACCACAGGATCAACAATCCTGACCGTTTAGCTTTTCAAAATTCTGGTAAAAAGAGTTATATGTTTCTTTTTACCAGAAGCTCTTTGAAAATCTCTAAATCATAAAAAAACTATATATTTCATACGATTATAGGTATGTAATTACATACATTATTACTAAAAATAGTCCAAAATTTACCGAATTATTTCGGCTCTTTTGACCGGTTTGCCACAATCTCTATTTATTTGAAATGGATTTTCGCCGCAGATAATCTGCTGCCTTTTCTTCGGTAATATTTTCGAGCGTCACTGCAGACATAAGCCGCAAAACATCTTCATTGGTAATATCCAGAACCCAACCGTTTCGCCGAAGGGTCAGGGCTGCCAGGGTAAAAGCAATGCGTTTGTTCCCTTCCGGGAAAGGTTTTTCACTCGCTATCCCAATAAGAAGTGAAACAGCCACATCAAAGGCGTCATTGGTACTTTGCGTCGTCACCATCAATCGTGGCCAGGCCAACGCAGCACCCAGACGAGTTTCATCACACTCAAAATTGGTTTTTTCAAACAATTCCTGCTGCCGGCGAAAAATGGCCCGGATAACACTCTTGGAGGGAAGCTCAACAGACATCTCAATCCTCGAGCTGATGAAGAGCTGGTCGATAGCGATCTTCTATAAAGGAGTAGAGATCCATAAAAATATCATAGTCTCTATCAAGCTTGCGAATTCGAAATCCGTCTCCTTCGATTTCGACTTGTAAAGTATCCCCGACCTCTATCCCAAGGAGGCGCAGGAATTCGGCAGGGATAGTAACGCCGGCAGCACTTCCGGTTTTGCGTAAGCGGGTTTCAAAAGGATCTGACCCTTGCGGTCTTTTTGGCGCCATGACAGAGATAATTCCAGTAATATCTGTATGTAATAACATAAGTTATTACTTTTAAACAACCGTAAAACATTGTGTTTTCATTTATTTAGATAAAACTGAAATAAAAAAAGAGAAGGCCCATGTTGCAATAAAGAACACGAGCCTTCTTTTCTATCAATGTAAAAAATGACAGATCAGGCGTTCATACTGTCAAAGAAATCATCATTCGTTTTACTGGTCCGTAACTTATCCAGGAGGAACTCCATAGCATCCGTTGTTCCCATTGGATTGAGAATACGGCGCAGGACCCACATCTTCGACAAGGTTGCTTTATCCACCAGCAACTCTTCTTTCCGGGTACCGGACTTGGTAATATCAATTGCCGGGAAGACCCGTTTGTCGGAGAGTTTACGATCCAGGATAATTTCAGAGTTACCTGTACCTTTAAATTCTTCGAAAATAACTTCATCCATCCGGGAGCCTGTATCAATCAGGGCCGTCGCAACAATTGTCAGGGATCCCCCCTCTTCGATGTTACGGGCCGCACCGAAGAAACGTTTCGGCCGCTGCAGGGCATTTGCATCCACACCACCGGTCAATACCTTACCACTGGAGGGGACGACCGTATTATAGGCACGGGCGAGACGTGTAATGCTGTCCAGCAAAATAACAACATCTCTCTTATGCTCAACCAGCCTTTTGGCTTTCTCAATAACCATCTCAGCAACCTGAACGTGGCGAGACGCTGGCTCGTCAAAGGTTGAGGAAACAACCTCACCGTTCACCGAGCGCTTCATATCCGTGACTTCCTCCGGCCGTTCATCAATCAGAAGAACAATCAGATAAACTTCAGGATTATTGGTTGTGATAGAATTGGCAATATTCTGAAGAAGAACTGTTTTACCTGTTCTCGGCGGTGCAACGATCAGAGCGCGCTGTCCTTTCCCTTGTGGGGAAACCAGGTCAATAACCCGGGCGGAGCTGATATCCTTGGCTGTGGGGTCCGGTGTTTCGAGCTTTATGCGTTCTTCCGGATAGAGGGGCGTCAGATTGTCAAAATTGATTTTATGACGGGCTTGTTCTGGATCTTCAAAATTGATTTTTTGAACTTTTAGAAGTGCAAAATAACGTTCTCCGTCTTTAGGACTTCTGATTTCACCTTCAACAGTATCGCCTGTTCGAAGGGAAAATCGCCGGATCTGGCTCGGGCTGATATAAATATCATCCGGTCCCGCCAGATAGTTGGCATCTGGAGAACGCAGGAAACCAAAACCATCCTGAAGAATCTCTAGAACACCACCGCCTGTGATTTCTTCGCCATTTTCAGCTTTTTGTTTGAGAATTGCGAAAAGCAGTTCCTGTTTGCGCATTGTCGAAGCATTTTCAATATCCAAGGCTTCGGCCGCCGCCAGTAATTCGGGCGGGGTCTTCTTTTTAAGTTCTTGAAGGTTCATATTAAATTCTTGAGGATCCATCTAAATCTCTGAAGATTGTCGCTACATGATCAATTTTATCGAGAAGATTTGTAAGATTTTACTTTTCTGGGAAGTAAGGCGTTATACTAACGCTGTTTCTCTTTAGGAATGATAAACTACCCAAAAAAGAATGAGAGTACCTTATCGCTTCAATCGGGAGAATACCGACTGATGGGCTAAAGGAATGCCAGCTTCTCACAACCAAGTCAACGTAAATATGAGATAAATTCGGCTTTTGATCCCTAAATAGGTTTAACAACAACCATTATGACAATAATAATCATCAAAATGGTCGGTATTTCGTTCGTATACCGATAGAACTTAGTCGATTTAGTGTTTTTATCGGCCTCAAAATCCTTGCGCCAGCGGGACAAAGATCCATGAAAAGCGGTCATAACAAATAATGAGGCCAGTTTGACCCAGATCCAACCAGCAGACCAATCAACAATCCCGGGAGTTGCCAGTAACATCGTACCAAACAGAAAAGAGGCAATCATCGCCGGATTGATAATTCCCCGCATCAGACGCCGTTCCATGATCTTGAAGGTTTCTGACTGGACGGAACCTGTTTCAGCATCTGTATGATAGACAAAAAGCCGCGGTAAATACAGCATTCCTGCCATCCAGGCGATAACAGAAATGATATGTAGAGCCCGAGTCCACGGATAAAAATCCGCCAGAAAATCACCCATTATCCGTTTTCTCCCGCCAGGAGACAGTCTCCCAGATTTTTCGGACAAATCCTTTTGCCGCATAAACTTGTTGTCTGACCAGAAACCTGTTTTCTCACCAAATCGGCAAGCCCATTGATAAAGTCCGGATGGGTTCTGACTGTCGGAATACGGTAATAAGCCGGGACAGCCTTTTCCTCTGCCAGTTCCGCATATTCGATATCCAGCTCCACCAATGTTTCAGAATGTTCTGACACAAAGGCTACCGGAATGACCATAATCGCCTTCTTGTCAAACCCTGCGGCCTCAATCTCGTCTTCGGTTGCCGGTTTGATCCATTCAACGGGGCCTACCCGACTTTGATAGCAAATCCTGTAATCAAGATCCGGAAGATCAAGCTCTTTAACAATGGCTTCGACGGATTGTTCAACCTGCCATTGATAGGGATCTCCTGCCTCTACAATTTTCTTGGGCAACCCATGAGCTGAAAAAAGGAGCCGGGGTTTTTCCCCATCTATGGCTTCGAATTTCTCCCGGATAAGGGCGGCATTCGCCTGAACAAAACCCTGATCGGTCGGATAGCAACAGAGTTTCGATGCGGGAGCGTTCAAGCCCGCCTTTTCAGCTTCCTCCTGCCATTCTTTGACAGAAGATCCCGTTGTTGTTGTTGAAAATTGTGGGTATAGCGGCAATAGAATAACCTCATCAGGGTCAAAATCGAGAACCTGACGAACCGTTTCCGATGCACGTGGATGCCAATATCGCATGGCGATGAAAACCTGATAGTCGTCCTCACCTTCCTGCAAACAGGTCTCCAAAGCTGCCGCTTGTTCCCGTGTTTGCTCAAGAAGCGGAGAAGATCCTCCAATATGACGGTAAATATCCTGGGCAATTGGAGCTCGTCGCTTTGAAATCAATTTTGCAATCAAAAACCGGAGAGGTTTTGGAAGACGAATAATCGCCGGATCAAAAAAGAGATTGTACAGAAAAGGCTCAACAGATTTCAGACTGTCCGGCCCTCCCAAATTGAACAAAACGACTGCTTTGCGTGCCATATCAACAAATGATCCTGTCTATTTCTTCCAGTTTTGGAGTGTTTCTGCCAAAAGGGCAACATTCTCAGGCGGCGTTTGAGGAATGATGCCATGCCCCAAATTAAAGATATGACTACCGCCAGACAGAGTTTCAAGAATGTGATGAATGCGGTCCACCATCGCCTGACCGCCGGTGACGAGCAAGATCGGATCAAGATTGCCTTGAACGGCGACATGAGGCTGAATTTCACGTACGGCCCAATCAAGCGGTGCTGCTGTATCCAGACTGACAGCGGTTACGCCGGTTTTTTTCACAAAAGATGCCAGATTACCACCTGCCCCCTTTGGAAAGCCAATGATCGGAAAATCGGCGTAAGTTGCGCGAATTGCCTCAATAATCCTGCGGGTTGGCTCAATTACCCATTTATCAAATTCCTGATCCGGTAAAACACCCGCCCAGGTATCGAAAATCTGGACAACCTCAGCCCCTGCCTCGATTTGTTTGAGCAAATATTCTGTTGTTGAGTGAACCAGCATATCCATCAACTGCTGAAAGCCGTCCGGATCCGAATAAATCCACTTTTTTATATTTACATAATCTTTTGATCCCCGACCCTCGACCATATAGGTCGCAACGGTCCAGGGAGCCCCTGCAAAGCCGATGAGGGTACATTCCGGAGGGAGAGAGGCGGATAAACGATTTACCGTCTCATAGACAGGCCCCAGACGCGTATGAAGGTTATCAAATGAAAGAGATGATAAATCTTTTGCCGAGGTTACGGCCTCCAAAACAGGGCCTTCACCTTCCTTGTAGGCGAGAGGTTGGCCCAGTGCATCCGGAATAAGCAGGATATCAGCAAAAAGTATGGCTGCATCCATATTATAGCGCCGTAAAGGCTGCAAAGTGACTTCTTCTGCCAGCTTTGGATTGTAACATAAATCCAGGAAAGAACCTGCATTAGCACGGGTTTCACGATATTCCGGAAGATAACGACCAGCTTGACGCATGAGCCAGAAAGGAGGTCTGTCCAGTTCTTCCTTATGCAATGCTTTGATCATACGTTTCTTTGGTAAGGTGGACACAATATTCCCTTCCAGAAAAGTTATCCCATTCAATATATATATCTATAAATAGGTTGTAGTTGTTGTGAATCCCTGTGGATAACGGGGATCAGTTTTCATGCACAGTCTTTACAGGAATTCTGGGGATAAAATCCAGTTTTTATCCTGAAATTGGATAAGTTGGTGATAACAGCGTTTCCTCCTGTCCTCTAATTCTGGGGATAATGGGGATAACATCATTTGAAAACCGGTGAATTTGATTTGTCCTCATTTTTTCCAATCTCTTATTTCACTTATTCACCGCTTGAAAAAAGACAGGAAGAATCAGGTATAGGGAGGAGGAAATATTTTGAGTTGGGCCCCTGCCCCGTGTTATCCCTGTTATTCACATTATCCACAGCCGAGCCGGGATCTCCTCTATGTCTGCCTTTCATTTGCATCTTGTATCAGATTCTACCGGAGAAACGCTCCAATCCATGTCCAAGGCAGCCTTGGTGCAATTTGAAAAAGCAGAACCGGTAGAACATGTCTGGTCGATGACAAGAACGTTGCGGCAATTGGATGATATCCTTGATTCTATTGAAAAAAATCCGGGTCTTGTTCTGTTTACTCTGGTCAATAAAGAGATGCGGACAACCCTCGTAAAGGGATGCCGGAAATATAAAGTTCCCTGTGTCTCCATCCTTGATCCTGTCATGATGGCATTTTCCCGTTTTCTAGGCCAGGAAAGCCGGGATTTACCGGGCCGTCAGCATATGTTGGACCAGGAATATTTTGATCGAATTGAAGCCCTCAACTACACAATGGCCCATGATGATGGTCAAATGCCGGGTGGTTTGAATGATGCGGATATTGTTCTTGTAGGCGTTTCCAGAACGTCCAAGACCCCGACATCTTTCTATTTGGCGCATCGGGGGATAAAGACCGCAAATGTTCCTATCGTGCCAAATATTCCTCTGCCTGATCAGGTATTTCATCTGAACAAGCCGCTTGTTGTCGGCTTGACCACCAGTCCGGAGCGTCTTTCGCAAATTCGTAAAAACAGACTTCTATCTTTAAAAGAAACGCATGAGACAGATTATGTGGATAAAGACCGGATCAAGGAAGAAGTGATCTCGGCCCGCAAACTTTGCACCAAGCAAGGCTGGCCGGTCATTGATGTTTCTCGCCGGTCTGTGGAAGAAACGGCGGCGCAGATTATCACCTATTTCCATTCTCACCGACGTAGCGTGGACGGATAAAGCCATATGAAACTCGCTTCAGATACCAGTTCCGTTGTTTTGGCCTCTTCCAGCGCTGCGCGTGCCACGCTTTTGAAAAATGCCGGCATTTCCTTCGACCAGGTTTCGCCGCGTGTGGACGAGGAGGAGATGAAACATTCTATGCAGGCAGCAGGGGCCAGCGCCGCTGATACAGCCGTTGCACTGGCGGAGTTGAAAGCACTCAGGATCTCCCGTGATTATCCCGATCATCTGATTATCGGGGCGGACCAAATGCTGGAATGCGGGTCTGTCTGGTTTGATAAACCGGTGGATATGCTGCATGCAAAGGCGCATCTGACCTCATTGAGCGGGAAAACTCATGTCCTGCAAAATGCAGTTTGTGTCGCCAAAGGCGGATCCATTCTGTGGCATCATATCGATGAGGCCAGGCTGACCATGCGCCCCTTTTCCGATGACTTTCTACAGGCATATCTGGAGTTGGCCGGCGAGGATATTCTTCGGTCCGTTGGTGCCTATCAGCTGGAGGGGGTGGGCTCTCAGCTTTTCACCAACATAGAGGGTGATTTTTTCTCGATCCTGGGGTTACCACTTCTACCGCTTCTTGATTTTCTCCGTGGTCACAAGGTTGTTCTGATATGAAGAAAAATGCGGGCGTGATGGGCTTTCCCATCTCTCATTCTCTCTCTCCAAGATTGCATGGATATTGGATTGATAAATATGATCTTGATGCCTCCTATATCGCGCGGGAGGTTAAACCGGAGGATTTGAAAGCCACTCTGGAAGCCCTTCCGGATGACTGTTTAGCGAAAGGCGAAATCTTCAGGGGAACCAATCTCACCATTCCGTTGAAGGAAGTGGCGCTGAAACTGGTGGATGAAGTGGAACTCTCTGCCAAGCGGATCGGCGCCGTCAATACGATTGTGAGAACTGAAGGCGGGAAACTTGCCGGTCGCAACACAGATGGGATCGGTTTCCGGGATTCTCTGGCGGATCATTTGGATATAGAACAATTCAGGGAAGGAACGGCTTTGATCCTCGGAGCTGGCGGCGCGGCGCGGGCTATCGTCCATGCCTGCCTGGAGATGGGTTTTTCAAAAATTTTGATCACCAATCGTACAGAAGAGCGCGCGTCAGAACTTGTTCGGCATATGGGGGAGAGATGTGAAATTTTCCCCTGGGATCACCGATCAGAGTGTTTGGGAGAGGTTGATCTTCTGATTAACACCACTAGCCTGGGTATGGCAGGTCAGCCGCCCTTGCAGATGTCTTTGCACGGCTTGAAGGTCGGCGCTGTCGTAACAGATATTGTTTATGTTCCCCTTCAGACGGTTTTGCTCAAAGAAGCGGTAGAAAAAGGGTATATGACCGTTGATGGTATTGGTATGCTTCTGCATCAGGCAAAAGCCGGATTTGAGGCTTGGTTTGGCGTCAAACCGGAGGTGGATGCTGATCTTCGTGCTTTTGTATTACAAGGACTGAATAAAAAATGACAATAAAACTCCTTGGTCTCACTGGATCAATCGGCATGGGAAAATCCACGGTTGGTAAGATGTTCGAGGCGCTGGGTATTCCGGTTTACAATGTAGATGCCCGGATCCATGAGTTATATGAACCGGGCGGTGTTGCTGTGGAGCCGGTTGGTCAGGTTTTCCCCGAAGCTGTTATTGAGGGGCGGGTGGATCGCCCCACACTCAGTAAACTGGTTGTGGGAAATGAAGAGAAAATCAAGCAACTGGAAAGGATTGTCCATCCACTTGTCGGGATGGATCGCCAGGATTTTATTACGAATGCGGAACAAAACGGGAAATCCATGCTTGTTTTGGATGTTCCACTGATTTTTGAGACAAAAGGCGAGAAGAATTTCGATACGATTATTGTGGTTAGCGCGCCAAAAGACGTCCAGCGTGCGCGGGTTCTGGCCCGTGATGATATGACAGAGGAGAAATTTGAAGCCATTTTGGCGCGGCAAGTTCCAGACGCTGAAAAAAGGACGCTCGCTGATCATATTATTGAGACAAATTGTACGGAAGAAGAGACCTTGGGCCAGGTAAAAGCCCTGATTGACACACTGACGGAAGAGCGAAGCTGATGCGGGAAATTGCACTGGATACGGAAACCACAGGCTTTGATCCGGCAACCGGCGACCGGATTGTTGAAATCGGCTGTGTGGAGCTGGAAAACTATATGGCGACAGGCCGCGTTTTTCACCGTTACATTAATCCGGAACGGGATATGCCTGAAGCCGCTTTCAAGGTTCATGGTCTGAGTGAGGAATTTCTTAAAAACCACAAAGTGATGGCGGATGAAATGGATGAATTCCTCGATTTTATCGGAACGTCAAAACTGGTTATTCACAATGCCGAATTTGATATGAAATTTATCAATGCAGAACTGATCCGGCATAAACGCAGGCCGCTTTCCATGGATCAGTCTATTGATACTGTAACGATGGCCCGAAAAATGTTTCCAGGCGCTCAGGCCAATCTGGATGCATTGTGTCGCCGATTTAAAATTGATAACTCTGCCCGTACGAAGCATGGTGCGTTGCTCGATGCGGAACTCCTTGCGGAAGTCTATCTGGAATTGCGCGGAGGGCGTCAGCGGGGTCTTTCCCTGTCTCCGGAAGAAGCCCAAAAAACAGCAGGTGGAATGACCCGTAAGTCTGTTGTAAGACCTCCCCGTGATCACGCCGCTTCAGAGGCGGAAATGGTCGCTCATGCCGCTTTTCTCGAGACAATGAAAGACCCTCTCTGGAAGAGATAGGCATAAAAAGGCCGCCTGAGACACTCTCAAGCGGCTTTTAGAGTCATAGGCGAAATCAGGCGTTGCCGGGTTCGCTTTGCTGCGCTTTGTGGGCTGAAAAGAGCCCTGCAAAATCAATGGGGTCCAACTGTAGCGGTGAAAAACCGCCGTCACGGGTTGCATCAGAGACAACACGGCGGGCAAACGGGAAGATCAGACGCGGGCATTCGATCATGCACATCATTTCAAGGGCATCTGCGGGGAAGTTTCTCAGCAGGAACATCCCGCCATAGACGAGTTCCAGAATAAAGGCCGTTTCTTCACCATGTTTGGCGGTTGCCTGAATGCGAAGCTCAATTTCGTAATTTTCCTCAGTCAGGGCTTTCGCCTGAACATTGACACCCAGCTCGACTGAAGGGGGTGGCAATTCAGGATTTAAAGACGCAGGAGCGTTTGGATTCTCAAAGGAAATATCTTTGATATACTGAGTAATGATGGACAATACTGGTCCTTCATTTTCTGCATCAGTCCCGGCTACCAATTCATCGTCAGTCTCGGCCATAATACTTTATCTCCAATAAGGGGTCAGGAAGAGGTGCCCCATTTTTAAGGGTCTGGCTATCATGTATTTAAAGCGGGAACAAGGCGTTTGGCAGTATCGCCTAATCACTTTTTGACCAGGGACTATCCGGGTTGGGTTTTTCATCCCCTTCAATCAAGGTCTCAGCCGGTTTGACTTTCTGTGGTTCATTCTCCACAACCTGGAAATCACCATCGATAATGGTCGTACCCTGCGATCTGCTTCCCGGCCGGTGTCCGGGATGACCCGAGATATTGATCCGGCTGCCCAGCCACGCGGCAACAAGAGCGCGCAAAGGCGGTAAAAACAGTAAAAAACCAATGCCATCGGTGACAAAGCCTGGAATCAAAAGAAAAAGACCGGCGACAGCCAGCAATATTCCATTGAGGATTTCATTGACCGGTGCCCCACCCTTGTTCAGGGTCGTCTGAGCGCTGGTCAGGACCGATAAACCCTGAATTCGCAAGAGTATCATGCCGACAGCAGCGGTCAGCACTGTCAGAATAATTGTGTTCAGAGCACCAATTTCACCGCCGAGTTCGACAAAAACAAAAATCTCGAGGACCGGAATACCGATCAATACGGCTAAAAACAGCAAAGGCAAACTTGTTTATCCTTTCAAAGGTTTCTATCTAACAGATAGCGGTGAATTGTTTTCCGGTCGGTTAAGAACCGTCTGGACGTTGAAACCTGAACTCGCTACCCTGAATACATAAGCCTTTCCCGTAAATAGGAAAGATTTCAATAATTTCGATATCAATGTGATGATTATATTATGGGTGATGGATCTTTCTTCCTAGACATTATTTTGTTGGCGATGGTTGCTGCCTTCATATTCTTCCGTCTGCGCGGCGTCCTGGGTAAGCGCATGGGACATGAGCAGCCCCCGCGGGACGACCTGCCGCAGAAAACCTATGGAAAACCCACCGACCCTGCTGAAGAAGATGGGGAGGATAATGTGATTCCCATGAATAATCAGGTTGAGGTTCAGCGAGATCCACTGCCCATTGATAATTCGCCAAAAGGCAGAATCTTGCGGGAAATTCAGTCTAAAGACAGGAATTTCCGTCCTGAAATCTTTGCCAGCCAGGCTGAAGCGGCCTATGAGACCATTGTTATTGCCTTTGCGCAGGGTGACAAGGATATGCTGAAAGACCTGCTTTCAGAAGAGGTTTACCGAAATTTTGAACAGTCCATCGATCAGCGCCAGAAAGATAATCTGGAAATGAGCACAGATATTCTGGCTGTTCGGTCTTCCAGCATTGAAGAAGCGACATTGGAAGGGCGGCAGGCTGAAATAACTGTCCTCTTCGAGGCAGAAATGATTTCCATGACCAAAGATGAAGAAGGTGTTGTGGTAAACGGAGATCCCCATCCCCACGACGTTCGGGAATTGTGGACATTTGCCCGGGATGTTAAATCCAGAAATCCGAATTGGCTGTTGATTACCACCCGTAGCGCTGACTGATCCACGATGAAAGAGACGTCATTGATTAAGAAGAGGGTCATTTTCGTGACCCTCCTTTTGCTGGCCATCGGGTTTTCTCTGTTGTTTTGGCTGCTGTCTGAACAACAACCAGCGCCTAAAGACAAGCTCTCGCTTAAACAAGCCGAATTCTCCGACTTGACCGGTTGGAGGGAAGATGATCTGAACGGCTATTTGGCTGCCTTTCAAAAATCTTGCGCGAAAATTCTGACCCTTCCGGATAGTCGGTCTTTGGGAGCCGGTAAGACTGCCGGTACAGCAGCAGACTGGAAAGATCTTTGCGAAAAATCAAAAGCCCTCCCGCCGGAAGCCGCTGTCATTCGCCCTTTTCTGGAAAAGAATTTTACACCCTTTGAAGTGCGTAACAATAATATGGAAACTGGGCTTTTCACTGGATATTATGAAGCCAGCCTGAAAGGCAGTCTCGAAAAATCAGATGTCTATCATACCCCCCTTTACTTGCGGCCAGATGAGTTGGTGATGGTCAATCTGGGGCGGTTTCGGGATAGCCTGAAAGGGCAGCGCATTGCGGGGCTTGTCAAAGGCGGCGAACTTGTTCCTTTTGCAGACCGGTCAAAAATTGAGACAGGATCTCTGGCCGGGCGTGACCTGGAGATTGTTTGGGTGGACAGCGCGGTTGATGCTTTTTTCCTGCATATACAAGGCTCTGGCAGAGTTGAATTGCAAGAAGGGGGAGACCTTCGGGTCGGATATGCGGCCCAAAACGGACATCCCTATTTTGCAATTGGTAAAACCTTGATCGAGGAAGGGCATGTTCCGCGGGAGAAGATGTCCATGCAGGCGATCCGCGGGTGGCTGGATGAAAACCCGGACCGGGCGCAAGAGGTCATGAACAAAAACGCCTCTTATATTTTCTTCAGAAAACTGGAAACCGACGGACCTATTGGGGCGCAAGGCGTGGAATTGACACCGAAACGCAGCCTGGCTGTGGATCGGAAATGGATGCCTTTGGGTGTTCCAATTTGGCTGGAAACCGAGCTGATTGATGAACAGACAGAGAATAGCACTCCGTTCAATCGTCTGATGATGGCACAGGATACAGGCGGCGCCATTCGCGGGCCTGTGCGCGGCGACGTTTTCTGGGGACATGGGGATGAGGCTTATGAAAAAGCAGGCTCCATGAAAAGCGAAGGTAGATACTGGATTTTACTGCCCAATGCGGTTGCCATCAAAAAAGCGTTGCCGACTGGCTAAACCCTTCCAAACTCAGTATAGTCCCGCCACTGAGCTTGGGAGTTTTATCGATGTCTGATCCGTTGAATAAAAAAGAGGTGGCGCTTTTTGTCACCTGCCTTGTGGATATAAACCGGCCCTCGGTCGGGTTCGCGGCGGTTAAACTTCTGGAACAGGCGGGATATGAAGTGATTGTCCCCGATGCCCAGACATGCTGCGGCCAACCTGCCTACAATTCAGGAGATCGGCGGAGCACCCGGGAAATTGCTGCTAATGTCATCCGGATTTTCAAACGCTACCGGTATGTGGTGGCCCCATCTGGATCTTGCGCGGGCATGATCAAGAAGCATTATCCGGAATTGTTCAAAGATGATCCGCTGATGTTGCTGGAAGCGGAAAACCTTGCCAGCCGGACCTATGAACTTGTCTCATTCCTGAAAGATGTCTGTGACTATGCTCCGACAGGCGTGAAGCTTGATAAAAAACTGACTTATCATGATAGTTGCTCCAATTTGCGGGAAATGAAGGTCGTGGATCAACCGAGGGCTCTTCTGGGCGCAGTAGAAGATCTGGAATTTGTCGAAGCGGAGGACCGAGAAGCCTGTTGCGGCTTTGGCGGTACTTTCTGCATCAAATACTCCGAGATTTCAGAAGAAATGGTGGATCGCAAGATTGATAATATCCTGGCAACAGGCGCTGATATGCTGTCTGCCGGTGATTTGGGGTGCCTGATGAATATCGCTGGGCGGTTGCACCGGAAAGGCCATAAAATAAAGGTTCTGCATATTGCAGAAATTCTGGCTGGCATGGTTGAGACGCCGGGCCTTGGGGAGGGGCGCTGATGCAGGTAACCAGCCGAAAATTCAAAGATAATGCCCATGAAGCCATGCAGGATGATGATCTGCGGGCAGCGCTGAACCGAGTAAAGACCGGCTTTACAACGGCCCGTGCGAATGCCGCTGCCGATTTGCCGGAGTTTGAAGAATTGCGGGATAAAGCCCGGGATATCAAGGACCATGTGCTTGAAAATCTCGATTATTATCTCGAGTATTTCGAACAAAAAGTCACAGATCAAAGCGGCCATGTCCATTGGTGTTCCAATGCGGCGGAAGCGCGCCAGGCCGTTCTTAAAATCTGCCGCGACGTTGATGCAAAGACGGTGACCAAGGGTAAATCCATGATCACCGAGGAAATTGCTTTAAATAAATTCCTTGCGTCGGAAGGAATTGAGCCGATTGAAACGGATTTGGGGGAATATATCATCCAGCTTGCGGATGAACCGCCCAGCCATATTATCGGGCCTGCTGTTCACAAGACAAAAGAACAGGTAACGGAGCTTTTTTACGAACATCACCAGCAATATGGCTATACCGAGCGCGAAGAAGATGCAGAAAAGCTGGTCGGTGAAGCCCGCGCCGTGCTGCGGCATAAATATGTAACGGCAGATGTGGGGATTACCGGCGCCAATTTCCTGGTGGCTGAAACCGGCTCGACAGTGATCGTGACCAATGAAGGAAACGGGGATCTCACACAATCTTTGCCAAAAACCCATATCGTCGTGGCCAGCCTTGAAAAAGTGATGCCAACACTGGAAGATGTCAGCACGGTGATGCGGGTGCTCGCCCGCTCGGCAACGGGTCAGGAAATGTCCGTCTACACGACTTTTTCCACGGGACCCAAACGAGAGGACGATCTCGACGGGCCTGAAAATTTCCACGTTATTCTGCTCGATGGTGGTCGGTCGGAAATGATCGGAACAGAGCTTCAGGAGCTTCTGCGCTGTATTCGGTGCGGCGCCTGCATGAACCATTGCCCGGTTTATCATGCGGTAGGCGGACATAGCTATGGCTGGGTGTATCCGGGACCAATCGGAGCAGCCCTTAATCCTCAAATGGTAGGGCTGGAAGAAGCCCGGGATTTGCCGAATGCTTCGAGTTTCTGCGGTCGATGTGAAGAAGTCTGCCCGGTTCGTATACCGCTTCCTAAAATCCTGCGTCACTGGCGGGAAGAAGCATTTGAGAAACAGATCGCCCCGAAGCCGGAGCGCTGGGGAATTGAGCTTTGGGGATATTTTGCCAAGCGCCCGACCCTCTATCGTTTCGCAACCGGAATGGCAGCACGGATTTTGAGCCTGATGGCGGGAAAAAAAGGGAGGCTTCGATCTTTGCCGTTGATGAAAGGCTGGACATCGGTTCGTGATTTGCCTGCGCCTCAAGGGTCAACCTTTATGAGCCAGTGGAAAGATCAGGGAGGGCGTCGATCATGAATTCGAAAGAAAAGATCCTGACGCGGATCCGGGCGCAAAAAGGGCGTGGTCCGGTCAAACAGGAACATGCCGATATTCTGGGAAAAAGGATTGAGGCACATAGCCGAAACCTTGTCCCAAAACGCGGACAGAGGCCTCTTGAAGAGCAGATTGACTTGTTTCAGTCAAAGATGGAAGCCTTGAAGACAACAGTGGAGCGAGTTCAGGATGTCCGTGAAATCCCGGCCCGTGTTCAGGACTATCTTAAACAGCATAATTTGCCTTCCCGGGTGAAAATTTCCCCATCGAACCGAATTTCTGACCTCCCCTGGTCCGACATTCCTACACTGGATGTTGTAACCGGTGCCGGGGCTGAAGAAGACATGATCGGTATTTCACCCGCTTTTGCAGGGATCGCTGAAACCGGCACTTTGATGATGGCCTCGGGGCCCGATACTCCGTCAACGGTCAATTTTCTCCCTGAAAATCATATTGCCATATTAAATATGGCAGATATGAAAGGATCTTACGAAGAAGCATGGGATGCCTTGCGAGAGGCTGTGGGGAGCGCGGGAATGCCGCGGACCGTTAATTTGATTTCCGGACCTTCACGCACTGCAGATATTGAGCAAAGATTGATTATGGGAGCCCATGGTCCAAAGCGGCTGCATGTTATTCTGGTGGGTGATGGCCAAAAAACCTGACAACCAAAAAGGTAAAGCCCCTGCCAGGGGAGCATTGAGTAAGGACGATCAGGCCCTTTGGCATCATGTGTCCCGGGATATGCCAAAGCTGCAAAGCAACCGCTTTACCGGTTTTGAGGATCTGGTAAATGACGGCCGAATGCCGGTTGCGCGCACGCCAGCCCCTAAAAAATCGGACCTCAAGAAAACAACGGCGCTCTTGAGGCCCGCTTCTGCCTCCAAGCCCCTCTCCAGAGGTCAGGAAAATCAGGTATTTTTGGAAAATGTAACGCCGTCGGTGCGTCAAACTGTTCCTGGTATCGATCGAAATACATCAGAGAAGCTTCGGAAAGGCCGGATGGTTATCGAAGGACGTGTCGATTTGCATGGCATGAACCGCCGGGAAGCTCATTCTCGGCTGAAGTCCTTTTTAGGCAGCGCTCACCGTCAGGGAAAGCGCTGTGTGCTTGTCATAACCGGTAAAGGCTCATCGGCCCATCAGACAGATGATGCCCCTTTTATGGGCGGCGGGCGAAAGGGGATCTTGAAAGAAGAAGTCCCTAAATGGTTGTCTGAGCCCGATATGAGACGCCTGGTTCTTGACTACCGGGCGGCGCAAGTGAAACATGGCGGTGCTGGAGCTCTTTATGTTTTGCTTCGGCGGATACGATAAGAGGAGAGACAAGTGACCCCGTTTGGCCTGCGCGTCCGGGCGCTGCGTAAAGAGCAGGATATCAGCCTTAAAAAAATGGCAGAGGATCTGGCTATCAGCGCTGCCTATTTATCGGCACTGGAACATGGTCGCCGCGGTTTGCCGTCCTGGTCGCTTGTCGAACAAATATGTTCCTACTTCAATATTATCTGGGATGAGGCTGAAGAATTACACCGGCTGGCTTCCTTGTCCCACCCCAAAGCCACCATTGATACAAGCGGGCTGTCGCCAACGGCCACGGAATATGCCAATTTGCTGGCCCGGGAAATTCGGAATCTTTCGGAAGCGAGGCTTCAGGAAATGCTGACTTACTTGAAAAATTCAACGCCGAAACGCCTGTGAAAACACCCAGATCCGATAAAGGCGAACGCTTGGCGGCAGGGGTGCAAGTGCTGTTTACTGAGCTTGGTTATGCCAGTATGACCGAAGTGAAACTGCGCTCCGGACGGCGTGTAGACGTCATGGGAATTAACGACAAGGGCCATATTCTGGTGGCGGAAGTGAAAAGCGGTCCTGCCGATTTCAGGGCCGATGAAAAATGGCCGGAGTATCTTGATTTTTGTGACGGCTTCTATTTTGCTGTCGCAGATGATTTTCCACTGGATTTGCTGCCCGAAGACCAGGGGCTCATCATCGCTGACCCCTTTCATGGTGCTATTTTGCGGCCCAGTCAGAACTTCAAACTCAATGGGTCCCGGCGAAAAAATGTCACCTTGCGATTTGCTCGGCAGGCGGCTGAAAGGTTGCGCCTAGCCGGATCAGGCTGACTTTACCCTTGTGTTTTGGTGGAGCGGTTCAGGGACCAGTCATAACGATAGCCGTCAATTTCTGTAACCCCTCTCAGTCGTATTTTGAGGTCTTCAGTAGCGTATCGGCGAAGATGGGTCAGGATGGCGCTTTCGGTATCGCCAAAATCTTCCGAGAACCAATCATAGATGCTGGAAAGAATTACACTGCCACTCTGATCAATCAGCACGCCGCGTGGATGGTTGATATAGGTTCTGGCTGCTTCCTCAAGCTGTTGTTCCAGCCCTTGTGCCTGAACCGGATCCGCCGGGATATCGGGGCATCCGATGGACGCACAGTTTAAAACATAATGGGTGCGGGGGTCCTTCCAGATCGGGCGCAGAATATTGTGCTCGATCGTATTGAGGGAGATTTCAGACCCTTCAACTTTCAGATATTTCTTCCCCCACGGACCAACTGAGAAAAAACCGGGAGATATATTGATCTCCTTGATCCCTGTTTCCGGCTGGTAATCAAGGATCAGATCAACGGTCGCTGCGTTATACAGATTAACCCAGAAAGCATATTGTTCATTCCGGTTCAAAGACAAGACGGGCGTCGTCTGAAGCCTTTCCACGTATTTTTTTAAGGATTGATGGTCGGTGGGACTCACGCGTGTATAGGCGAGGCGTGCAACACCGTCAGAACCCTCCTCGCGGTATTTATGCAAAAAGGATTTAAGGGGACTGTGATCGATTGTTGATTGGGATCTGGCATCATGGGCTTGCCAGCGGGGAATGAGCTCTGATTTCGGAGCGGCAAAAGCGATTGCGCTGGCAAATCCGAAAAAGATGATCAGGGTGAGTATCAAAGACTCGATAGAAATAAAGGACAGTTTCTTTTTCACGACAAATTCCCTTCGAGCCTCCTGTCTTTGGACCATTTTTATCTAAGGATATTCCCCTATTTCTTAAAGACACAGTTGGTCACAGATCTGTGACCAAAATGTGAAGCCCTTGTTTTTGTATAAAAATTTCTCAATTGACATAAATATTTCCATATGTAAGAATTTATTTACACATGAAATAAAGGAAAGCTCATTGGAGTATTCGGGAGATCAACTGCTGACAGCGCTTGGGGCAATGGCGAACCCTCATCGGATGCGTATTCTGGCGCTTCTGAAAACAGGCGGCCCCAAATATGTCAGCGAATTTGCCCGTGAGGTTGGGATCAGCCGCCCGCTTCTTCATTTGCATTTGCGCAAACTGGAAGAAGCAGGACTTGTGACCAGCCGCTTTGAATTGTCCAAAGATGGCAAGGCCCTTAAATACTTTGAAGTGGCTGACTTCTCCCTCTCCCTGACACCGGCTTCCATTGAGGAGGCTGTTTCATCCCTCACTTATTCTCTTCCCTCACGGAAAAAGGAAATCTCCTGATATGATTGACTCTACAAACGCATTTATGCTCCTTTCCCTGCTGTCCATGGCGACCATCCTGATGATTTTCGGTATGAAATACTTCTCGGCCGCGAAACAGAGCCGGAAGGCCTTTGATACAGACGGTATTAACCAGGATTTGAAAGATAAACTTGCCACCCTTCAAGAGGACATGGCGTCGGTGAAGAAGCAGGTCACCGGCATAGAAAAGGTTCTCAAAGAAATCGAATGATGGCCATTAATATGAACGGTTTGAAATGGATTTGGCTTGCTTGCTTGCTTGAAGGGGGAACCTTGATCCTGCTTGTCTGCGTTGCCGTTCCCATCAAATACGGGATGGGATATCCGGCGCTTACCTCTTTCATGGGACCGATCCACGGCCTTGCCTTTCTGTTTTATATCTGGCTGCTTATGCGGACCAGTTCCGAGAGAAACTGGCTGGCCGGGGATACTGCCAAGCTTTTTGTCATGGCGATGGTGCCGTTCGGTGTTTTGATCAGTGAGCGGTTTTTCAGGCGACAGGCTGCCTCTCTTTCCGCCACAATGTGATGAACTGTGGACTATCTTTTCCTTAAATCCGTTCACCTGGTGGCTGTCATGGCCTGGATGGGTGGCATGGTTTTACTGGCGATGACCGCGTCGCTTCCTATGTCAGCCAGATCCAGTGAGGGGACGGGCGGACGTTTGGATATTATATCTGTTATTTTGGTGCTGGACGCCCGTTTTACCAGCCCTGCCATGTTGATCACCTGGTTGTTGGGTCTGACCCTCATAATGACGGGAAATTGGTTTCCCCCGTCAGGCTGGCTGGTCATGAAGCTGGTCGCTGTTTTTCTGCTCTCCGGATTTCACGGAATTCTGACGGGGTCTTTGCGTAAAACCCTTAAAGGAAATGGAGGCAGCCCCCCACCAACCTTTCGGTATGCAGGCTTTCCGTTTGCGGTTACTGCGACGCTTGTTGTCCTGATGGCAACGACCAAACCCTTCTAACGCCTAGCGATAAGGATCCTCAGTTGCCAGATAATCTTTCACATATTCGGCAATTCCGTCTTCCAGACTGTAGAAGTTGCCACCATAGCCTGCCTTTTGCAGCTTTTGCATGCTGGCTTCGGTAAAATACTGATATTTATCGCGAATAGCCTCTGGCGTCGGGATATAGCTGATATTTTCTGGCTTGCCTGCTGCGACGAAGGTTGCAGCCGCCAGATCTTTGAAACTGCGGGCCTGTCCGGTTCCAAGATTAAACAGACCAGAAACCGCCGGGTTTTCAAGGAGCCAGAGAATGACCTTCACGCAATCTTTCACATACACGAAGTCGCGCAGTTGTCCGCCATCTTCATAATCCGGATGATGGGACTGGAACAGGGTAACGGCTTCGCCGGCAGCAATTTTTGGATATGCCTGGGCAATAACCGATTTCATACCTTCTTTGTGATATTCGTTCGGGCCATAGACATTAAAAAACTTGAGTCCAGCCCATTGCGGTGGTGTTTTGCCGCCTGTTTTTTCCTGCCGCGCGACATATTTATCGAAGCTGTGCTTGCTCCACCCATACAGATTGAGAGGTTGGAGTTTTTCAAGGGCCTCTTCACTCTGATTATCTGCAAAACCGGCGGTGCCATCGCCATAAGTTGCCGCTGAAGACGCATAAATAAAGGGAATGCCATGCGCTGCCGCAAAATCCCACAACGCGCGTGTAGGCCGGTAATTCCGTTCCAGAATCTGATCTCCGTCCAGTTCCGTCGTTGCCGAGATGGCGCCCATATGGATGATAGCTTTCAGGTCCCCGCCCTTCAGATCCAGCCAGGGCATTACGGCGAAGGGGTCAATGAAATCGGCAACAACATGCTTGGCAAGGTTTTTCCATTTGTCACCGGCTTCCAGCCAGTCGCAGATGTGAACAATATCGCCGCGGTCTGACAGGGCTGCCACGATGTTGGAGCCTATAAATCCGGCGCCGCCGGTTATCAGATATTCGTCCGCCATCGCTCAGAGGCCTTTCTTTTTATCAATTTCAAGCAGTCGTTGAATGGTACGGGTCGTACTGAAACCTTCTTTCAGTTCTGCCAGGTGGACACGCCCGCCTTTACTGAGCACAAAGTCAGAGCCAACAACGGTTTCAACCGTGTAGTCCGCACCTTTCACCAACACATCCGGCTTTATGGTCTCAATCAGATTGATTGGTGTATCTTCGGTAAAAGGGACAACCAGATCCACATCTTCCAGGCTTGCCAAGACAATGGCACGGGATGTCTCATTGGTCGCCGGTCTGTCCGGACCTTTGAGCCGTTTGATACTGTCATCCGTATTCAAACCGATGATCAGGCGGTCACATTCGGCTTTCGCCTGCTTGATCAGCGAAATATGGCCAGGATGGATCAAGTCAAAACAGCCATTGGTAAACCCGACCGTGAGACCCCGAGCGCGCCAGCCATCGATAATCTCAATCGCTCGGGTTAAAGACGAGATTTTCTCATCTGCGGCCTGAACATCCTCGTTATGCAGCGCCGCCAGCAGTTCATCCCGGGTGACAGCGGCTGTTCCGGTTTTCGCAACGGCGACACCGCCTGAGAGATTAGCCAGCGCTGCGGCATCGGAGATTTCTGCGCCCGCCCCCATTGCCAGTGCCAAAGCTGCGATCACGCTGTCCCCAGCCCCAGAGACATCAAAAACCTCACGGGCTTTGGCAGGAATATGTGTTGCAGAACTGCCGGTTACCAAACTCATTCCGGCTTCAGAACGAGTAACCAGCATGGCGTCTATCTGATCCCGCTTCATAACAGAACGGGCGGCGGTTTCCGTATGCATGTCTGTGTCACAGGGAAGATCAGCCGCCGCTGACATTTCCTTACGATTAGGGGTAAGAAGTGTGACACCGGCATAGCGGCTGAAACTCACGGATTTCGGGTCGGCAATGACCGGCTTTCCTGCTTTGCTCGCCAGAGAAATAGCCTTTTTCAGAACTTCGTCAGAAAGAACACCTTTGGCATAATCTGACAGGATAACAATATCTGTATCCATCAGAGCCACCTTGAAAGCCGAGAGAATCTTGCCAGCCGTCTCTGGGCTCAATGGATGGGTCGCTTCGGCATCTGCGCGAAGAAGTTGCTGCCCATCGGCAATAAAGCGGGTCTTGACCGTTGTCGGACGCTTGCCGGAAGATATCAAGGCATCACTCAAACGCTCTTCCTGCCCCAGCAAATGGCGAATTTCCCGCCCTTCGCTATCTTCTCCGGTGACGGCTACAAGGGTTGCCGATCCTCCGAGAGACAAAATATTACGCACGACATTTCCGGCGCCGCCCAGCATGGATTGCTGGTGAGAAATACCCAGAACAGGGATGGGGGCCTCAGGTGAGATCCGGGCCGCACTGCCATAGGTGAAACGATCCAGCATCACATCCCCGAGGCAAAGGACATGGATTGTTTCAAACCGGCTTATCAGATGAGCAAGAGAGACAGTTTCAGACATCTTGTCACACCAGCTTCAAAGATTTTTCCAGAGCACCACAGAGCATATGGCCCAGTGTGATATGCATTTCCTGGATACGACGTGTGGACTGCGCGGGAACAATAAGCACCGGGTCTGCGTGATCGGGCATGACACCACCGTCCCGTCCCGTGAAGGCCGTAGCCACCAGTCCCTTTTCCCGCGCCATTTTAAGAGCAGCAATCACATTGGGGCTTGTGCCGGAGGTGGATATGCCGACCGCGACATCACCAGGTTTACCAAGGGCTTCAATTTGCCGGGCAAAGACAGCGTCATATCCCAGATCGTTGGCACCGGCGGTTAAGGCCGAGGTATCGGTGTTCAAGGCGATCGCCGCTATGGGCGCCCGATCAGCCATAAAGCGAACCACTAGCTCAGCAGACAAATGCTGGGCATCCGCAGCACTGCCGCCATTGCCAAAAAAGAAGATCTTACCACCGCTTCGGATACTGGTTTCCCAGGCATTCAGCATCTTCTTGAACGGTGCGAGCAATTGCGCTTGTGTTTCCTTCAAGACTTGGGCGTGATCATCCAACTCTTCCTGAAAATAGGCATCGAGTTCCAAAGCGGAGCATCCTCATAAAGTTAGGCCTCCCCGGTAATAGTATAGATCAGGCGTCTGTGTAAATCGTCAGTTTGATCTCATCCTTATGAAACCGTTCCTTCCAAGGGTGGGAAGGTGCCGTTTGCAATATCTTTGATCAGACGTAGTTGTCGCGGTAACAGCTTCTTGTGGGCATAGTTGTCCAGGACGGTCTGGCGGGCAGCTTTTCGAACAGTCGCCAGATCTTTGTGATTATCCAGAACAAAATTGACCCTGTCCGCAAAGGCTTCATGATCGAAGAAATCCGCCAGAAAGCCATTTTCTCCATCCTGGATTACTTCCTTGACCGGGGCAGTATCGCTGGCCACAACGAGGGCACCGCAAGATAAAGTCTCAATCAACGACCAGGACAAGACAAAAGGAACGGTCAGATAGGCTTGAACTGTGGATGCTTGCATGACTTTCACATAATCGCCATAGGGAAGCAGGCCGGTGAAATGCAGACGAGACATGTCCGGTTTCAACTCATCGACCATACGCTTGCCCCATCCGTCACCTTCAGGCAATTTTTTACCGTAAGCGACCCGGTCTTGACCGACGATAACCACATGCAGTCCCGGGCGCTTTTTCATTAACAGAGTTGCAGCGCGCATAAATTCCGGGAACCCCCGATAAGGCTCCATCCCCCGTGTTGCATATGTGAGTATTTCGTCTGCATGGGTGAGGTCGAGTTTCCCAAAAATTTTGGGGACATCTTTTTTGGGTTTGAAGAAATCCGTATCAACCCCGTCATGCAGGACGGAAAGCTTGGATTTGAAAATATCGGGAAATTGGGACGCTTGGAATTGAGTGGGGACCTGGCCCCAGTCGCAATGCGCCAGATCCATCAAAACAGGCAGGTTTTTGGTGCGGATACGGCCCGCATCGTCAAATCCGATATTGGCGTCTTTCAGGAAATCCGCATCTGATCCGCGGGCATGATAATACCATTCGAAATAGCTGAGGAGCTTGGCATCAGGAAAGACATCTTTGACATACAGGGAGGGCCCCCATCCTGAATGGGCACATATGATGTCCGGAATAAAGCCCTTTTTCTTCAAGTCGATACAAACGCGGAACAGGGATTGGCCGTTAATAACCGCTGTTTCAGTTGTTTTCAGATAATGGTGGGTATCCGGTTTCACCTCCCGGTGAGGTTTATAGATAACATTGGCGACACCCGGAATTTTCTCTACGGCTCTGTGTGAGGCGAAGACGATCTGGTTCTTCTTCTTCTCTGCCAGTTTGCGCGCAACATGCCGATATTGTGCTGGAAAGTTATTATGCAGAAACAAAACCCGCATGGTGAAAAAAGCCCCTAAAAATATTCGTTCTTCTTCTTCATGGTTAGCGGTAATTCGTTAAATCAACCATAATTATCTGATTGCAGCATCAAGGAAGAGGCGTTCTGACGGGAGAAGGTGTAGCATCTACATCACAGAGCAAAATAAAGAATCAGTTCACCATTTTATAAGAGTTTAGAAATGCATATTAACCATAACGGTGATCACGTTAACCTTAAATGATTGAAATAGCGTGTTTTTTACTTTCCTTACAGATCGCTAAAACCCTGAGTTTTCTCCCATTTTCCTAAAATTTTCTATAAAATTGTTACTAAATTGCGTTGACAGCAGCGCGCGAAACAGTGAAATTCCAGTTAATAAATGAACTTTCTCCTGTGTTGAACCGACTGATGTTGTGTAAATATTAATTCAGGACGTAATGACTTGAGGTCACTCAAATGAACAAGATTAGTAAGACTTTGCTGATGGCAGCCGGAGCACTGGCTCTCTTCTCTGTGTCTGCTCAAGCGGCGACATTCTCCTGGAACACGGACGACCCTGTTGTTCTTGGCACCCCTGCAGCTGACTTCACAAGCGGGAGTGTCACGGAAGATGCTACTGGTGATGTCATGTTCGAGCGAAGCACGCCATGGGGTAACGATACTGATACATATACCGCTGTTGGGCTTAATGGCTTGGCGAGATACGATCTCAGCAGTTCGGACAACAGTGTCAGCTTCTTGTGGGGATCTGTTGATACCTATAACACGGTCAGCTTCTACCTCGGGAATTCCCTCGTAGATTCGCTTACCGGTGTCGATGTTCTTGATGTGATTGGTGGACTATCTGGTAGTTCAACAATAAACATCAACATTACAGCTGATGCTCTTTTCGACAATATCGTGTTCACATCAGCAGGAAATTCTTTTGAATATGCAAACCTGCAGGTTTCTGCAGTACCGCTCCCAGCCGCTCTTCCGCTCTATGGTGCGGGTGTTGCTCTTCTCGGCTTTATGGGGTGGCGCCGGCGCCGGAATGCTGCATAAGCATTTCTCTAAATGACTTTGAAAGCGGCTCTTCGGGGCCGCTTTTTTTATGTTTGATATCTATCTTCCAGCGCCGCGGTTTTCTTAAGCTGTTTTACCAGAGCCTGGAATCATTGCCTGAATTTGTTCTCAATATTCTCGCATTAACTATAATATTTATTAAATTAACCATAGTATAAAAATATGGGAATTTTTTTATATATATGAAAGACAGCCTAAATGGCAGTTTTCTGCAATTTCTATACTTTCATATCAGAACAAATACAATTTTTTACAAAAGTTTAATAAAAAAACCCACTCTGTGTCGTATAAAGATTGTGAATTTAAATACTATTTATTTACTGGTATTGGCTTATGGACTGTAATCCAGATTGTAGAAGAGGGTGTTTTAATGAAAATAATAACTAAGATTTTGGCATTGGCCATAGGTGCCGTTGCTCTTTTTTCAGTATCCGCACAGGCTGCGACATTCAATGTAAATCTGGATGATCCTTTGGTTCTTGGTACGTTGGCAGCAGATGATACAACAGGAAATGTCCTGGAAAATGTCAGCGGGTCTGTGAACGGCCTCCGTAGATCCCCATGGGATACAACTTCCAACAAGGATGCGACCTATACTTCCATTGGTGCAAACTCAACGGCTGGATATAACTTTTCCTCTTTGGTTAGTGGTATCAGTTTCTTATGGGGTTCTATTGACCACTGGAACAAAATTACCTTCCTGAACGACGGTAAAGTTGTTGATACACTTTTCGGAGACGATGTTTACAATAACTCTATTGCGATCCCGGCAAGGGGGTATGCCAATATCGACATTATTGCAGCGGCGTCTTTCAACCGTGTTGTTTTTGAATCGACACCTTATAATGCATTTGAATTTGCGAACTTGCAGGTTTCTGCAGTGCCGCTTCCAGCCGCTCTACCGCTCTATGGTGCAGGTGTTGCTGTTCTCGGCTTTATGGGATGGCGTCGGCGTCGGAATGCTGCATAAGTATTTCTCCAAATGACTTTAAAAGCGGCTCTTCGGAGCCGCTTTTTTTATGGGGAGGCGGTCGCTTTCTCCTTGGGCTGGTCCTTCGGTGCACGTTCTTTCCGGGGATCAATGCTGTCAAAACCCTCAAACGGTTCTTTCAGGCGTGATTTTCCCATTTCCACATAGTCTGGATTGATGTCAAAGCCCAGGGCCCGCCTGCCCAGTATCTGAGCTACCCGTGCTGTTGTTCCGCTGCCGGAAAAGGGATCAACAATCATATCACCTGGATCAGAAGAGGCGGCGATAATCCGTTCAAGCAAGGCTTCAGGCTTTTGTGTAGGATGTGGCAATCGTTCAGCCGCGCAATAATGTACATGACTGAATTGCCAGACATCTCCTGGATTGGCCCCTGCCATGTTATTGCGTTTTCGGAAATATTTCTGCGGGACACGGACATCATCCAGATTAAAGAGGGCATCCTTGCCTTTTGAAAACCAAAGGATATCCTCGTGGCGCGGCGAAAATCCGCGTTTTCGCCCCATACCTTGCGTATAATGCCAGGTGATCCAACCTTGCGGTGTCATGGCAAGCTCTTCTTCCAGAAGAAGATACAGTCTGGCAATAAATTTAACGCCCATAAAGCAATAGAGGGAGCTGCCGGGCTTTAAGACACGATAAGCCTCGCTGAGCCAGCTTTTTGTAAAAAGCCGGTATTCTTCCCGGTCCTTTAGATCAATATTATTTCCGTAGTTTTTGCCAAGATTATAGGGAGGATCAGCGATAATCAGATCAACGCTATCGCTGGCAAGCGAGGAGAGCTTCTCAGTAGCATCCCCCAGCTCGATTTTGTGGTTCTCTTCTGCCATATGGTTATTGCGGAGACCGCTTGGCCATGATGCGTTGCAGGGTTCTACGGTGCATATTGAGCCGCCTTGCTGTTTCCGACATATTATGATTACACAGCTCATACACCCGCTGAATATGTTCCCAGCGGACCCGGTCTGCCGACATGGGGTTTTCCGGCGGAGAGGGTTTTGTATCGCTGGTTGCGTTCAGGGCATTGACGATGTCGTCCACATTGGCCGGTTTGGCGAGATAGTCGATCGCACCTGCCTTAACGGCAGCGACAGCTGAGGCGATATTCCCGTATCCCGTCAGCATGACAATTCTCGCGCCGGGCCTGATCTTTCGAATGGCTTCCACAACATCAAGACCATTACCGTCTTCCAGTCGCAAATCAACCACAGCATAATCAGGATTGCAAGACAGGGCTTTGACTTTGCCATCCGCCACACTATTGGCAAGGGTTGGCGCAAAACCTTTCTTTTCCATGGACCGACCGAGCCGGTTCAGAAAGATCTCATCGTCATCAACGATCAACAGGCTCTTCTTGTCCATTTTTCTCCGCTCCTGTCTTCATCCGGGGTAAGCATACCATATCTATTGCCCGGCGGTAGTCCTGATCAATAAGGGGTTGCTTTTTCCAACTGCTTTCGGGGCCATTCCACAGCGACACGCCCGCCACCATATTCTCCATTGTTGAAGGTAATATCACCGCCGGAATGCCGGATTAGCATCTGGGAGATGAAAATACCAAGCCCCATACCGCCGCGCCCGGCCCGGCTGGATGTATAAGGCTCCCCCAACCGATCAAGGATTTCATCACCAAACCCTTTGCCGTCATCCTGAATGATGGCATGAACGGTTTTATCGTTCCACCGAAGCGTGATAATGACTTTCTCGGCCGCGAATTCTGCAGCATTGCTGACCAGATTACCCAAGCCATGCAAAATTTCAGGTGTAGCAAAGAGTTTCGGCTGCTCTGTCAGATCTCCGTCCGTTCGAATGTCGATGACCGCCCCTTTTTCCTGATATTTATCGGCGACAAGTGCCATCAAACTCTGCAAGGGCAAATAGTTATGATGGGCATCTCGTTTCAGAAAACGGTTATGGGTCGGCGCACTGGAAAGTTGCGCCAGGACTTCTGCACATTTTTTGGCTTGATCATGCAGCAAGGCAGCGTCTTCGGCTTGATCACTTCCCTTTGGCAGTTCGCGGGACAATTCTTCCGAGACCAGAAGGATGGTGTTGAGCGGGGTCCCAAGTTCGTGGGCCGCCGCCGCTGCGATCCCGCCAACGACAGACAGTTGCTGCTCCTGGGCCAGTGCCATTCGGGCAACATTTAAAGCGTCCGTCATTCGCCGGCTATCTGAGGAGATACGCCAGGCATAGCCGGAGAGAAACAGCGTGCCGAGAATCAAGGCTGACCAGATCGCTAATATATAAGTATTAGAGAGGCTGATTTCTCCTTCGGGGAGAGGCAGGGGCTGATGGAAGAGCGCTAGGAAACTGATCGCTGCAACCGTTGTAAAGCCAAGGAACAATGTGCCCTTTAAAGATAGGTTGGTGGCTGAAATGGTAACAGGTACCAAAAACAGCAGGGAGAACGGATTAGACAGCCCGCCCGTCAGGTAAAGAAGGCCCGTCAGCTGAAGGGCATCATAGAAAAGATAGAGAATGGCACCCATATCGGACAGACGGACTGTCGAGCGATAGTTCAAGGTCACCAGAATATTCACCAATGCGCTGGCGCATACCAGAATGGAGGCTGGAACGATCGGTAATTCATACCCCAGAAACCAGTGGACGAGCATGAGAGCAAATGCTTGCCCAAACACGGCAAGCCAACGAATATAGACCAGTGATTGCAGTCGAACACCACTGGATGCGGACAGAATATCGTCCTTGCCGCCTTCGTCTCTCAGAATATCAGAAATGGCCATTCATTTATGTACCGGAATTAATTGCATTAAAGCGACCGGCTTTCCCCTATACTCATTACCCAGGATTGATCTTTATCATATCCTGCGAGATGGGCGGCTTGCAAGAACCTGCCGGGAGGTTCAAAGAGAGGTTCGTCTGTTAATCGGACAGTTCCCCAATGCATGGCAACAAGGATCCGGCTTTTAACATCCTGCCCAATAGCCACAGCTTCTTCTGGCGAGGTATGGTGCGCTTTCATGATCTCGCGAGGTTCGTATGCTCCAATACCGACGAGGGTATAGTCAAAGGGCCCGAATTCCTCTCCTATTTCCTTAAATAGCGGCGCGTATCCGGTATCGCCGGTAAAAAAGACCTTGTTGTCGCTGCCTTCGAAGGAAAAGCTCGCCCAAAGACTTTTATTGCGATCAAAAAAAGTTCTTTTCGACCAATGTTGGGAGGGAAGAGCGCGAATTGTCAGACCCTCTAGTGTCAAGGCATCCCACCAGTCCATTTCGATTACATTTTTAAAACCACGTTTATGAAAATACCGGCCGAGTTTTAGAGGAACAACAATCGCCATATTCTCTCTGGACCGCAGTTTATTTAGGGTTTTGGCATCCAGATGGTCATAGTGATTGTGGGACAGGACGAGGTAGTCAATATGAGGTAAATCCTTCAAATGAATGCCGGATTTAACAAACCGTTTCGGGCCTGCAATGGTTGTTGGAGAGGCATGGCTGGACAGATAGGGATCTGTGAGGATGGTTTTGCCGTTCATTTTGATCAGAAAACAGGCTTGGCCCAACCAGGTGAGACTGTCGGCTTTAGATGAAAGATGTTTTCTGAGAGTCTCTGCTGCAAGAGGTTGCGGAATAACATGGCCTTCAGGAATAGCGACCTTCTCCCGGCTATACCGCATCATTCGAAGGACAAAAGCCACATAATTGCGTTTGCTTGGTTTTTTTATGTCCGGATTGGGAAGGTTTCGAAATCTTGCACCGTAGTGATGAGCGGGGCGAGTTTTATGGTCCCTGGATCGTTTTTCGACTTTTATACTATTCATCTGCGTTTTTGCCTTCCCAACCCTATTACTGTCACATTTATAAATTTTTATAGAAAAACCAACCTGTTTTACAGAATACCCTTCACTACATGTATTGGAGGATTGTGAAACTGTTGTTGGCAGGATATTACTTAAGTGGATTTATCGGGCATGCGGATCGGCTCAACCGAGTCGACGTCCCATTCCTTACAGGGGGAAAAGATGTTGCTGCGAAAACGTGTAAGCTTGTGGAAAGGTATCTGTGCTTTTTTAGCCGGTGTTGCTGTTGTTGCTTCCATGGGCACAGCATCCGCTGGTACCGAGCAGGATCAGTTGGTTGAAAAGGCCAAATTCACTGTCCAAAAGATGGCTGTGCAGTCGGATATGGAGCAATTTCGCAAACTTTTGGCGGTTTCCAAGGGCATTGTCGTGTTCCCGCAAGTTTTGAAAGCTGGTTTTTTTATTGGTGGCGCGGGCGGTAACGGTGTCTTGTTGAGCCGAGATGCTGCGAAAGGTTGGAGCTCGCCTGCTTTTTACACCATGGGGCAGGCCAGTTTTGGGTTGCAGATCGGTGCAGAATCCAAGGAACTTGTGCTTGTTGTCATGACACAGAAAGGTCTTGAAGCGATTATTAATAATCAAGTTAAGCTGGGTGCAGATGTGAGTGCGGCCGTTGGGCCTGTCGGTAAAGATCTCGGAGCTTCCAGTACAACCAATCTGGATGTGGATATTTTTTCCTTTGCCAACAATTCAGGCTTGTTTATCGGCGCCTCTGTCGAAGGTTCCCTGCTGGATGCGAAAGACGATTGGCTGGCAACCTATTATGGAAAAAGCGTCACTTCCGGAGATGTTGTTATTCGCAGAACGGTTGATAACGCGCAAGCGTCTGGGTTGAAAGAGGCCCTGAAATCGGCCGAAGCCCGTTAACAGAAATTCTACCGGTGTTTTTCGAGGAGCCGTACAGCGCCTCTCTTGCGACTTTCCTGCGCATGGTTGAGAGCTGTCCTTCCGGTAAAATCAGTGAAACTAACGTCAGCATCATATTGTAACAGGATTTTTAAGGCATCGACATGACCGACCTTGGCCGCTCGAATGAGAGCGGTCTCGCCTTGTTTATTTTCAGCATCGACTTTAGCGCCTGCTTTGAGAAGGGCTTCAACAACCTCTGAATGCCCCTGAACGGCCGCTTGCATGAGAGCCGTATTGCCCAGCTTATCGCTGAGGTTGAGGTTGGCCCCGGTTTTGATCAGGATATCGACGATCCTAGCAGATCCAGCTTCGGCTGCCCGGCTGATCAGAGGGACCCTACTGCTGTCCCGGATATTGGCATTTTCACCCTTCAACAGATATTGCTCGACAACTTCAGGGTTATTCTGTGCAGCTGCGTCGAAAACTTCATGCTCTCCAAAGAGTGCGGCAGCCTGTGTTGCATTGCAAAGCAGAAGGGAGGCTAGAAAAACACCAGTTGCAAGTCTCATCAAATCAACTCCAGATCTTTTATGTCTAGAATAGGTACAGGACCTGCAAAAAAGTTGCAAATATTACAACGGATTTTAAATAATTAATGTGTTATGTTGCAATGCAGCGAAAATTCGATATCCTCATTTCTTCGCGCTTAGTACAGTAAATGCCAATTGGCCGGGTCAGTTTAGGAGTGTTATCAATGCTTTATCAGTTCAATGAATTGCAAAAACTGGCGCTATCCCCGGTCAGAATGGCGGCCCAATTTCAGTCTCAGATTTTACGCAGTCCTTTTAATCCGTTATCTGAAACACCACAGGCCCGGACTCTGGCGGCGGCATATGAACTTTTTTCAGAAACGACACAGTATCATGGCAAACCGCCTTTTGGTTTGAATGAAACGATGATTGAGGGAAAATCTGTTCCGATCGCGGAGGAAATTGTTCATCGGTTGCCGTTCGGTCAACTAAAACATTTCAAACGGGAAACAGACCGGCAGGACCCTCAAGTTCTCGTTGTTGCCCCAATGTCAGGTCATTTTGCGACCTTGCTGCGCGGAACAGTAGAGACCCTGCTTCCTGATCACGATGTCTACATCACAGACTGGCGCGACGCGTCTTCGGTACCGCTCTATGAAGGCGGCTTCGATTTGGATGACTATATCGATTATTTGCAGGAATTCATGGGTATTCTCGGCCCAGACACCCATGTTTTGGCGGTATGTCAGCCGGGTGTTCCGGTACTAGCCTCGATCGCCCTGATGTCTGAAGCGGATGACCCGAACTTGCCCCGCTCCATGACGCTGATGGGGAGCCCGATTGATACCCGCAAGCACCCAACGGTACCCTGCAAGCTTGCAATGGATCATTCCCTTGACTGGTTTGAGCGAACCGTTATTCATCATGTTCCGATCGCCTATCCGGGTGCTTTTCGCCGTGTTTATCCTGGATTTCTGCAACTGGGCGGCTTTGTCAGCATGAATCTGGACCGCCATATGGAGGCCCACCTTCGTCAGTTCGAGCATCTGGTTGAAGGCGATGGTGATAGCGCGGACAAACATCGAAGCTTTTATTCTGAATATAATGCGGTGATGGATCTCAGCGCTGAATATTACCTGCAGACCATTGAGACGGTCTTTCAAAAGCAGCTTCTGGCAAAAGGCAAGATGTTGTATCGCAAGGATCATCTGGTTGATACATCGAAAATCCGTAAGACAGCTCTTATGACTGTTGAGGGAGAGCTGGATGATATTTCAGGGATCGGCCAGACTGTGGCCGCTCACGATCTTTGCACAAATCTTCCCAAATCCATGCGCGAGCATTATGAACAAAAGGGCGTCGGGCATTATGGCGTTTTTAATGGTTCAAAATTCAATAAATTTATTGCACCACGTATTGGTAAATTTATCCGAAAACATGATAAACTCGCCTGATCCGGAATTCTTTTCGAAACAGTGATAACGGGACAAGGCGGGTGACAGGAAAACCCTTTTGGGAAGAAATTCCTCTTCATGAGATGAGTGATGAGCAGTGGGAATCTCTCTGTGATGGCTGCGCAAAATGTTGTTTGTTGAAGCTTGAGGATGAAGAGACCGAGGAAATTGCCTTTACCAATGTTGCGTGCCGACAACTGGACCTCAAGAGTTGCCGCTGCAAAAACTATTCAAGACGTTCTGTTCTGGTTCCTGACTGTGTCTCCATGACACCGGATGTAGTGCCAACCTTGTCCTGGATGCCGAAAAGCTGTGCATATCGGCGCTTGGCGGAAGGGAGGCCCCTCGCTTCCTGGCACCCGCTCATCTCTGGTGATCAGGAGAGCGTGCATAAGGCAGGCGTTTCTGTTCGGGGCCGGTCGATTTCCGAAAGAATTGCTGGAGATCTGGAGGATCATATTGTCACCTGGCCTGAAGAGGATTTGTCCTGAGCGCCCCGCGTCATTTGATGCTTCTGGGGGAGAAAATTCCCCTGACACTCCGCCTTTCTGCACGGGCCCGGCGAATGAAGCTGCGGGTAGAAGCAAATCGTTCTGTCACTCTTATTCTGCCACAAGGGCTTTCGCCTTCGGAAGGCTTGTCTTTCATTCGCCAGGAGCAGGACTGGCTCTGCAGAAATTTGAGTGCGACCCAAAAGCCCGTCTTGTTTGAGCCAGGGGCGGAGATTCCTGTCTATGGGGAGCCTCATCGAATTATTCATACTCCTGAAAAGCGAGGTGTCGTCTCTCGCAAGAACGGAGAGATTCATGTCAGCGGCGATGCGGCGCATGTTCCCCGGCGCCTAAAAGACTGGGCTTATCGGGAAATTCGTAAAACGGTAACTGAGAAAGTCGACCGGCATACTCAAAAACTTCAGGTAATGAGAGGGCGTATATCGATCCGGGATCAAAAATCCCGGTGGGGAAGTTGCTCTTCTGCCGGGAACCTCAACTTTTCCTGGCGACTATTCTTCATGCCCGATTTGGTGATCGAGTATATAACGGCTCATGAAGTGGCTCATCTTGTTCATCTCGATCATTCCAAAGATTTCTGGAAGGTGACGCATCTCTTATGTTCGGAGGTGGAAATCGCAAAACAATGGCTGAAACGACAAGGCGCTTCGGTCCATAAATATTCAGTGACCCGTTAGAGTATACGGAAATACGGGTTCTACGAGGTATTTTCGTCGTCCCGATTTCATATTTCCATCGTTGAAACAGAGGGGGCCAGGTGCATTAAATGGGCCACGATACGAAGTCCTTTTTCCAATCGGGCTTCCGAAATTTCGTGACTGAGGCAAAGCCGGATGGCCTCAGGAGCCTCACTTTGCCGAATGGCAAAGCTACGCGCTTCGCTCACAAGCACATCTTGCTTCAAACATTGCGCCCGCAATATATCGGCCCTTCTGCCCGGGGGCAACGGCATCCAGAGGTGAAAACCGAACGGATCACTTACAAAATCTACGCGGTTCAGAATAAGTCGGGCCAAAGACTGGCGGCGTTCTGCTGTCCGCCTCTGATGAGCGACCAGCTCTAAAACGGTACCGTCAGAAATAACCCTGGCTGCCACTTCCAACATCAAAGGAGGCGTCATCCACACACTCAGATTGACAGCATGTCGCAAAGCCGGAATTAATCGGGCTGGTGCTCGCAAAAACCCGACGCGCAATCCTGGGGCGACGGCTTTGGACAGGCTTGTGATATAGACAGTGTGATCCGGTGCCAGCATCGCCAGCGGGGCTGCCGAGTCTGTTTTTAAGGGGCCGAAAACATCATCTTCAATCAGGAGAACGTCATGACGTTGTGCGATTTCGGCGATGGCTTGGCGGCGCTTTTCTGAAAGAGTTACCGTCGTTGGGGCCTGCAGGGTGGGTGTCAGATAAAAGGCTTTTGGTTTGGCTCGTTTACACAAGTCGGAAAAAGATTCTGGAATGGCACCCTCTGCATCCATTTCAACGGTCGCGATATGCAGGCCCAGCTGCTCGGCTATCGAACAGACTGGCGGATATGTCAGAGATTCTGTCAGAAGCAGGTCGCCAGGCCTTAAAACCCCCATCAACGTGCAGAGCAAGCCATGCTGACCGCCCATTATGGTGACAAGTGTTTCCGATGAGGCTTCAAGACCGCACATTTTGAGCCAAAGGATGCCTGCTTCACTATGGTGCCTTAAATCATCGTCGGTCTGATAATCAAGAAGCGCTGCAAACCCCGCTTCCGCCGATATATCCTTAAGAATACGGCGAATATAGGGTTCCGCCGCCCCCGCCAGCGGCAGATTGCGTGACAGATCAATCGGGCCGGTGTTATTGCGTTGCAAAGTGTTGGGTGCATCCGTCCGGGAGGTTTCGCCAGGAGGTCGAACAAACGTTCCGCGGCCGGTTTCGCCGCGCAGTAACGCGCGTTTGACAGCTTCAGTATAGGCGCGGCTCGCGGTGTTGGGTGATATGCCCAATTGATAAGCCAGCTCCCGATAAGGGGGAAGGCGTGTTCCAACATCCAGACGGCCTTCCGCAATATCCTCTGCCATCGCCTCTACGATTTGCAGGTATTTTGGGCCTGTTCGATCTTTAAGATGAGGAAGCCAAATTGACATCAGATCAATGTTTTGATTGCACTGAAATCATATTGGGGTCAATTTTTTGGACAGTCAATACTGCTTGAACGGATTTTCCTCATGGTAGCCCCATCCCCGTCTGTCAAGAAAGGCATCTTTCTCTCTCTCATTTGCCTGATTTTCCTCGGTGTCATGCCAATCCTGTCAAACCTGCGACCGACACAAACGGACGCCCTGTCATTTGCCTTTGCTCTGTCTGTCTGGCAGATGATTTTTGCGTTACCAATTTTCGGATTAGAGCAGAAATTCGCAAAGCCGGGCCTGATGGGTTCGACATTTGCTCCGCAAGGGATGACCCGTATGATTATCGTGGGACTCTTGACCGGTGGGATGTTTGGCCTCTCTACTTACCTTTATGTTCTGGGAATTGAAAAGGCTGGTGCTACTACTGCAGCCATTGCCATTCAGGCGTATCCGCTCTTTGCTATTCTGTGGGAAAGCTTGTTTCTTAAACGCAAGAAAACCCCTGTTGAACTTGTTTTGACCGCAATCTTGATAGGGACCTTGTATTATTTGGGGACAGAAGGATCCTTGCAAATAACAAACCTGTCGCCTTGGTTTCTGGTTGCGCTGGGTGTGCCTTTTCTGTGGAGTATCGCGCATGTGATCATTAAAGAAGAGCTGAGCAGAACCCCGATTACGCCCATCCAGGTGACATTCTTTCGGGTTTCAATTTCCGCAATGTTTCTTTTTCTGGTTCTTGCGATGACAGCACCAACCGAGATTGGTACAGCTTTGAGCGCGGTTTTCCAGGTCATGTCCGCCGTGATGGGCCTGGTCTATTTTCTTGAGCTTATTGTCTGGTTCTATGCCGTCCGGCATATCGATGTGTCGCTGGCCAGCTCGATCACAACACCCTGGCCAGCACTGACCATGATCTTCGCCGTTCTTTTTCTGAAAGAGACCATTGAGACCTATCAGATTGCGGCCCTTCTTGTGATTGTTTCCTGCATCTATGGTTTAACACTGGCCAGCTTGCGCAGCCCCAGATTAGCGGAAGAAAAATAGCAAAGTTGACTCTATACCTACCGATCGGTATAGTTCGTTTATGGAAAAACAAAATACCCGAGACCGCATCCTCGCTGTTGCAAGTGATCTTTTCTATCAGGAAGGCATTCGAAAAGTCGGCATTAAGGAGATTTGTGAGAAGGCTGGCATAACCAAGCCTACCCTCTATCACCATTTCACCAGCAAGGACAGGCTGATCGCGGCTTATCTTGAAGATCTGGATAGAAAGACCAGCGGTGCGATGAAGGCGGCGTTTGAAAAGACGCCGGGAAGTCTGCAGGACAAAATCCTGGCCCTCTTTGACAGAATTGCAGCATCAGCGGACATTGAGACCTGGAAGGGGTGTCCGTTTATTCGTGCGGCCGCCGAATTTGCTGATAATGACACTCATCCTGCACCTTCCCTGTCAAAAGCTCATAAGCAAAATATGGAAACCTGGATTGCGGGATGCCTCGTCGACGGGGCGATTGACAAGCCTGCGGAAACAGCGCGGCAGCTCATGATCCTCCTCGACGGTGCAGTCATGGCGGTTTTTCTGCATCGCAACCCTGATTATGCCCGGCAATCAGCAGCAGTCGCGCTTGCCATACTCACTAAGGCGGAGAGAAAAACATGACGCTACAAGAACCATCCTTGCAGTGGGGGGAAAAGAGTCGCCCCGGGATTCAATATGTCTCAACCCCTTTTGGAGACCTCCGGGTGCGTATGGAAGGGGTGGGAGAAAAAACCGTTGTCTTCATTCCCGATGCCCCTGCCATGATCGAGCATCATGACGGCATTTTTGCTGCCCGGCCTGATGCGTTCACTTTTTTGTCCATTGAACCCATTGGGACAGGCTTTTCACTCCCCGATGAACGGTTTGATTTTAGTTTTGATCAGTTTTCAGACAGCTTGCTCGCCGCTATCGACACGCTGACGTCTGGCAAGGTCACATTGGCGGTAGGGTGTTGTAACGGGTATTTTGCGTTGTGGATGGCTAACAAAAATCCGGAGAAATTCGAAAAATTCGTGATTTGGCAAACCGCAGGGTGGGATCAGAACAGGCATTTTCTCGATACATGGATTGATCCGAAAAAGCAGCTGCGTGAACCTGAGGGCGCCGCCTATTATGAGCAGGCAAAATACAACGCTGTTAAATGGTGGTTTGACGTCTCCGGCGGACCACTCGCGGATAAAGGCAATATGACAGCAACAGCGCATGAATCCTTTGATCATGGCGGCTGTCATTGCCTTGCAGAACTTGTACAATCGTCTATTTCCGAGCCGGTCCCTGTTTTTGAGCCTCTCCGCCTGCCCGTGACTATTCTCTGGTGCGGTGCGGATGCGACACATGCAAAAAGTAATCCCGAGAGTTTTCAGGTTTATCTGGCGGATAGTCAAATTATTCACTGGGACGATGCCGGTCATATGCCAGATCTCGAATTGCCGGATCGCCTGGTTGACCTGATTTCCGCGCTTTAATACAGCCCCTCCAACCTACTCTCTGCTCAATCAGCCACTGATTGGTTCAGGGTTTGGCCTCATCATTGTCAGGATAGGTATAGTCGATGCTCGGGCTTTTGGTTTTGACGGCCTGACCCCCTGATCCATTGCTTGACGGGGTGCTGAAGGTCTGGACAATGCGTTGCCAGATGCTCTGGTTGCTGCCGGAAGGTTGTTCCTGCTCAGGAACAAAAGCCAGAACCTGTTTTTTACCCAGAGCACCAGTCATGAAATCTCGCCATGCATAAGCGGGTAGGTTGCTGCCGGTCACCTTTTTGGTGGCTTTGCCAGTATCATTTCCAAACCAGACACCGGTTACCAGGTTTGGCGTAAAGCCAATGAACCAGGCGTCCCGGTAGTCCTGGGTTGTGCCGGTCTTACCGGCGGCGGCAAAACCAGGATTAGCGGCTTTGCCGGTTCCTGTGCGAATGGCGGTCGTCATGATATCGCGCAGATTGTTGACGGTTCTTCCGCTGATCAGGGTCCCAAGGCCAGAGCTTTTCCGGGTGTAAAGAATCTTGCCCTGACGGTTCCGGATCTCCAGCACACCAAAAGGGAGAACGCCCTGCCCTCCATTGGCAATGACGGCATAGGCTGATGTCATCTCCAGAAGGGTAACTTCATTGGTGCCCAGGGAAATGGAAGGATGGGTAGGTATATCACCGGTGAGACCGAGCTTAGCGGCCATATTAGCGACTTTAGATCGACCAATATCCTCCGTCAGTTTGATGGCGACTGTATTGATTGATTGTGCGTAGGCATCGCGGAGCGTCATAGCCCCGCTATATCGGCGTGTATAGTTATTGGGTTTCCAACCACCAATATTCACCGGACCATCGAGATAGATATCCTCCGGGTTTCGGCCATTCTCAAAACCTGCCGCATAGACAATGGTCTTGAATACGGATCCGGGCTGACGGCGTGCTGACGTTACCCGGTTGAAGGAAGATTTGGAATATTGTCTTCCGCCGACCATGGCTGTTACATCGCCTTTCGGGGACAGTGCGACAAGCGCGGCTTGCTCCACTTTGTATTTTTTCCCGTTTTTCTTCAGCTGTTTTTCCAGAACCCGTTCTGCCTCTTTCTGCATTTTCAGATCGAGCGTCGTTGTCACAACCAGGTCCTGTTCGGAGCGGCCAAGATAGGATTGCACTTCGGCAACAACCCAGTCAGAGAAATACCGGACATTCTTGAAGTTACTACCAGCATGGCGAAGGACGGCCGGGTTTTTAACCAGCGTGTCAGCCTCGGCCTTCGTCAAATACCCTTCTGACTCCATTCTGCGCATGACAACGGTTGATCTGTTCTGCGCACGTTTGAGATTTGAGGTAGGTGCATAGTAAGTGGGAGCTTTTAACAATCCGGCCAGCATGGCGGCCTCAGCCATCGTCATTTGTTCAACCGGTTTGGCAAAATATTTCCGCGTTGCGGCATCAATGCCATATGTTCCCGATCCGAAATAGACCCGGTTGAGATAGAGCGCCAGGATCTCCTCTTTGCTATATGTCGCTTCCAGCCAGAAAGCCAGTAAGACTTCGCGGATTTTCCGCTGGATACTGCGTTCAGGGGTGAGGAACAAGTTCTTTGCCAACTGCTGTGTGATGGTGCTGCCACCCTCAACAACCCGGCCAGCCTGATAATTCCGCCAGAGAGCCCGGCCAAGACTGATCGGGTTCACCCCGAAATGATAATAGAAATAGCTGTCTTCCGTCGCGAGAAGGGCCTCTTTCATGGGGTCCGGGATTTCTGTGGGACGCAGCATCTTCCCATAGAGATCGCCATAGGTGGCAAAACGGGTTCCCGAACGTGTCTGTAAAATGATTGACGGTCGTTTTTCAATAACGTCAATGCCTGAGATATCGGGCAGGGTATAAGCGAAATACCCCATAATGATGCCGCTGATGAGAAGGCCCCACAAGGCAATTGTTCCGCCCCAGTTAACTAAAGGTGCAACCCACCCTGAACGTGCGGCTATTTTAATATCGCCGCCGCGTTTCTGGTTTTTCTTTGCGGCAGGTTTTGGAGCGCTGGCTTTCTTGCGCTTTTGTGCTGGTGGTTTTCTTTGCTCGTATGCGGGGGACCGCTGCGATGATTTCCCCTTTTTGCCCGAGCCCTTGTCAGAGGCTTTTACCATATCTGCCTAATCCGCCAAAAAATAAAACCAGTTTCATATTACCTGAAACTGGTTTGACTTTAAGGCAGAAATAAGATTTTGGTACTCGAAGAGCTTGTTTTAAGACCGATTAGCGCACATTGGCAACATATGTCACATGGCCTGATCGTTTACCCTTGCAAATCTCGTCTGTCCGTTTGATTTGCGCGCGGGCGGATTTTCCGCTTTTTAGATTGGTTTTCAGGGAAACACGGGCACAGGAATAGAGCTCGCCGGTTCTTTTATCCTTGCGGGACGGCGTAAATTTAACAGCATATCCTACAACCTTTATGGTTTTGTCCCGGGTTATATCAGTGACTGTTGTACGGACATTATAGGCATGAATATCTTCAACAACCTTGCGCATCATGTATTCGGCGTCATCCTGGATTTCTTTCGGTATTTTCCCGGCAGCGGACGCTATCGCCGTTGTAAAGAGCAGTGACAGGCCGATAAAAAATGCAATAGCAGGCTTCATTCCGAGTTTCCCTTATTTCGCAACATGCTCATTATGCAGAAAATGACATAAAGCTCATGTGTTTTTTCCAGTATTCGGCAATTTTAGGCAAATAAGGTTAATTCCCCGTTACGCCAGGGTTTCATAGTCCGGCGAACAGGCCAGGACCTGTTTTGCCGGAACAAAGTTCTTACGCATCCAGAACGCGAACTTTCAGGGCATTTTCCTGAATAAAATCCCGCCGAGGTTCGACAACATCGCCCATGAGGGTTGAGAAAACCTCATCGGCTTCGTCTCCGTGATTGACCTTGACCTGTAGCAGGGTTCGAGCCTCAGTATCAAGGGTTGTCTCCCACAGCTGATCGGGGTTCATTTCACCCAATCCTTTATAGCGCTGCATGCTCAAACCGCGCCGTCCGATTGTCAGCACAGCCTCCAGTAATTCAATCGGAGAATTGATCACCTGATTTTTGTCTTTGTAAGCAAAGGTAGCAGGCTCTTTATAGGTGCTTTGAAGTTCGGCTTTCATCGCGTCCAGATCTTGTGCTTCTGCAGAATGGATCATGTTACTGTCCACATGCTGCACTTCTGTAACGCCGCGGACCTCGCGGGAGAAGCGCAGGCTGAAATCTTCGAGGATTTCGCCTTTCCAACCTCTTTCCGTCTCCGAGGACATGGCATCCAGACGGGCGGCGACAAAATTGGCGGCTTCCGGTCCTTTTTGCGGATCATTCAGAATTTCATCGTTCAGGGCTCCGGCAATGGCCACCTGCTCAACGACGGATTTGGCGTGTTGACGGGCAATAGCATCGATGAGGTCTCGGCACTGCCGTGCATGGTTGATCAATTCCAACAAATCCTGACCAGAACGCTGTTCCCCGTCGGCAAGGGTGAGAACAACATCTTCTGTCCCCTGTTCAATCAGGTAATCTTCCATGGCGGCTTCGTCTTTCAGGTAAACCGAAGATTTACCCCGGCTGACCTTGTATAGCGGAGGCTGTGCAATATAAAGATAGCCCTTCTCCACCAGTTCGGGCATTTGCCGGTAGAAGAAAGTCAGCAGCAATGTCCGGATGTGAGAGCCATCCACATCCGCGTCTGTCATGATGATGATTTTGTGGTAGCGGGTCTTTTCAATATTGAATTCTTCCGCTCCGATCCCGGTGCCCAGCGCAGTAATAATTGTCCCGATTTCTGTTGAGGATAACATTCGGTCAAAACGCGCCCGTTCCACATTGAGGATCTTACCGCGCAGCGGCAGAACGGCCTGATTATGACGATCCCGGCCTTGTTTGGCAGAGCCGCCCGCACTGTCACCCTCCACCAGAAACAATTCGGAAATGGTGGGGTCCTTGGACTGACAATCTGCCAGCTTTCCAGGCAGACTTGAAATATCCAGTGCCCCCTTGCGGCGAGTCAGTTCCCGGGCTTTCCGGGCGGCTTCGCGCGCGGCAGCGGCTTCAAAAATCTTGGAGATGATGGTTGTCGCATCTTTGGGATGCTCTTCAAACCATTGATCCAGTGCCTCGTTCACGCAACTTTCGACAATCGGACGCACTTCACTGGAAACCAGTTTGTCTTTTGTCTGGGATGAGAATTTTGGATCCGGGACTTTGACTGAGACCACACAAGTCAGGCCTTCGCGGGCATCATCCCCCGTAATGGACGCCTTTTCTTTTTTGGCAATTCCGCTGGAGGCTGCATATTTATTGACTGTTCGGGTCATCGCCGCCCTGAAGCCGGCAAGATGCGTACCACCATCTCGCTGAGGAATATTGTTGGTAAAGCACAGTACATTTTCATGATAACTGTCATTCCATTCCAGAGACACGTCAACCGTGACACCTTCTTTCTCGGCCGTGAAATTGATTGTGTCACTGATGAGCGGCGTTTTTGACCGGTCAAGATATTTGACAAAGGCCGAAATACCGCCTTCGTAATGCAGATCGACGGTCACAGGATCGGCGGAACGGAAATCGTTAATCTGGATATAGACACCGGAATTGAGGAAGGCCAGCTCCCGCAAGCGATGTTCCAGCGTTGCAAATTCGAATTTGACGTTGGTAAATGTCTCTTCGGAGGGGGTAAAGGTCACTTCCGTACCGGTTAGAAGTTCGTCTGTCCCCTCCTTTAAAGGGGCATCTCCGGTAACTGCCAGGCGATCAATAGCATCCCCATGAGCAAAGCTGATCTCGTGAGCCTTGCCATTTCGCCAGATTTTCATGTCCAGACGGGTCGACAGGGCATTCACAACGGAGACACCCACGCCATGCAAGCCGCCGGAAACCTTGTAGGAATTCTGGTCAAACTTACCGCCGGCATGCAATTGGGTCATAATAACCTCTGCAGCGGAGACGCCTTCTTCCTCATGCAGATCGACAGGAATGCCGCGACCATTATCGCGAACCGTGACGGATCCGTTGCTGTTCAAGGCGACATAAACAAGATCGCAATATCCGGCCAAGGCTTCGTCGATCGCGTTGTCCACGACTTCATAGACCATGTGATGAAGTCCCGAACCGTCATCGGTATCCCCGATATACATACCGGGCCGTTTCCGCACCGCATCCAGGCCTTTCAAAACCTTGATGGAATCCGCGCCATATTCTTCAGCGCCCGTTGGATCTTGTACTTCACTCATGCGTAACGTCCCTTGTATCAGTTCCCATCAGCAGGGGTAACGGTCCCTGCCTGAACTGTAAAAAATTGAGCTCGGTTTCCCAGCTCGGAAAATAACAGATAGTCTGTTCCGGTCATCCAGGCCTGTACCTTCATTGCGGTAATTTCGTCAAAAAGGGCAAGCCTTCTTTCCTGATCCAGATGGGCGGTAATTTCATCCAGTAATAATACCGGGGCTTTGCCTCGTAATCCAGTCTGTAGACGCGTATTACTGAGGATAATCGATATTAAAAGTGCTTTTTGCTCTCCCGTTGAGCACAGGCGGGCTTTTTGACCCTTTTCCCGATGAATAACATCAAGATCACAGCGGTGCGGCCCGACTGTTGTACTGCCGGCCTTGGCGTCAATATTGCGGTTTTTTGCCAGAATCTCCCGATAAAGATCTTCAGCCGCGAGCGCGGGCAAGCTGTTGATCTGCTCTTCCAGCTCACCGATAAGAGTAAGATCGGCTTTTGGAAATGCGCCGGTTTGGGTGGCGGCGGTGTCCTGATCCATCGCTACACCCAGATGGCGGACAGTTTCAAGCCTGGCAGCGATAATGGCGATCGCCTGTTCCGCCATTTGCTGTTCAAGAGAGCCGAGCCAGTGGGGGTCAAAGCGCCCGGCTTTCAGCAACTTGTTTCTTTCGCGCATAAATTTCTCGAAATGAGCGGTTCGTTTGGCATGGCTTGGGTCCAGTCCGAAGGCCAGTCGGTCGAGAAAACGCCGCCGACCGGACGCCCCTTCCTGAAACAACCTGTCCATTTGCGGTGTGAGCCAGATCATACCGATCAATCCTGCAAGAGAGGATGTTCCGGATTGGGTCTCTCCGTCCAGTCGAACGGTTCTTTTCTCTCGGCTGTCGGGGCTGGAATGGGGCGCTGCCACCAGTCCGGTGCCAAGTGTTCGCTCAAGCCCGTCATCTTGAAAAGTCGCTGAAACCGCCCAGCCCCCAGCCCCCTCTGTGCGAGCGGGGTCTGCGAGTGTTGCTCGCCTCAATCCTCGTCCGGGTGATAAAAATGAAATGGCTTCCAGTAAATTGGTTTTGCCGCTGCCATTGGGTCCCGTCAGCACCACCGGACTGGGGTCCGTTTGTACTTTTAAGGACGCATAATTGCGAAAATCGGTTAGCACCAGCCGTGTCAGGGCATGAGAGGTCAAGAAAGGCTCCTAAACTCCAATTGAGAACCGGCGGGAGAAGCGCTGTTCTCCCTCAGGATCACACCCGCATGGGCATCAACACATAGAGCGCGCCGTCATCTGTCCCGTCTTTGACAATGGTTGGAGACTGGGCGTCCGCCAGCACGAAATGGGCATTTTCGCCTTCGATCTGACCTGTGATATCCAGAAGATATTTGGAGTTGAAGCCGATTTCCAGATCACCGGCACTGTAACTGACAGCCAGTTCTTCGGTTGCGCTTCCGCTTTCAGATCCGGTTGCTGACAAGGTGACAGTATCGTCGGTCAAGGTCAGTTTTATAGCCCGGGATTTTTCTGTCGAGACCGTTGAGACTCGGTCAACCGCTTGGGCAAAAGTTTTGCCGTCCAGTTCCAGGACCTTGTTATTGCCGGACGGGATCACCCGTTCGTAATCCGGAAAAGTGCCATCGATCAGCTTGGAGGTCAGAAGAGATCCGCCAAATGAGAAGCAGATTTTGTTTTCTGACAGGGAAATCAGAATATCCCCGACCGTATCATCGATGAGTTTGCGCAGTTCATTGACGGCTTTGCGGGGCAATATGATGCCCGGAATTTTCTCAGCATCAGCCGGGATCGGTGTTTCAACACGGGCCAGCCTATGGCCATCGGTTGCAACTGCGCGCAGGACGGGTATGCCGTCATTGTCGGCTGCATGCAGATAGACACCGTTCAGGTAATAGCGTGTTTCCTCGGTCGAGATCGCAAAGCGTGTCTTGTCGATCAAGCGCTTGAGCTCGTCCGTTGTCAGGGAGAAGCGATGAGGCAGCTCGCCTGTTTCCATGATCGGAAAATCATCTTTGGGTAGACAGGCAAGTGCAAACTGGGATCGGCCTGCGCGAACGGAAATACGGCCTTCCGCGCTTTGGTAATCCAACTCGACCTGAGAGCCATCCGGAAGTTTGCGGACAATATCATAGAGCAGGTGCGCCGGCACTGTAATCGATCCGGGTGTGATAACCTCGGCCGCCACTTGCTCGTTGATCGCAAGATCCAAGTCGGTGGCGGTCAGGCCCAGCATTCCATTCTCGGCATTGAGAAGAATATTCGACAGAATGGGAATTGTATTCCGGCGTTCAACCACGCTTTGAACATGGTTCAATGCGGTGAGCAAGGTGCTGCGTTCAATTGTTAGTTTCATTGTCCCAACTAAGCTTTCAGACATAACTCAATTTTGAAACGCCATCATGCCTGATAATGGTGTCACAATTCAATCTTTATTCTTCGGCTGTCAGAGAAGTCTGCCAGTGAGTAAGAAGTTGATTCAAAAACTTGAATCCCTTTCTGTCAGTGGCTGAAATTCGAGGGCAAACCGTAGGCACACTATATCAGATCACTTCTTGATGCCCAACCGATTTGATTGGTCCGGCCATCGCCAAACGGGCGGGGCGGACAAAAGGCGTATTTACAAGGGGTTATCCCGAGATTGCCGTTCAAAATGTCACATGATCTCGAAAAGCCGATCAGGTTTCCAGCATCCGTTTCAGCAAATCGATATCTTCTGAAAGAGAAAGATCACCTTCGCGCAGCTCGTCAATTTTGCGAACAGCATGCATTACGGTTGTATGATCCCGTCCGCCAAATTTCCGCCCGATTTCCGGGAGGCTACGGCTGGTCAGCTGTTTGGCAAGATACATCGCAACCTGACGGGGCCTGGCAACTGCCCGGGCCCGCCGCGCCGAATGCATATCCGACATCCGGATATTGAAATGTTCGGCAACCCGTTTTTGAATTTCCTCAATGGTGATCCGCCGGTCATTGGCCCGCAGAAGATCCCGTAGGACTTCCTGGGTGCTTTCCAGTGTAACGTCCCGTCCGACCAGATCAGAATAGGCCAGAACGCGGTTCAAGGCCCCCTCCAGTTCTCGGACATTCGAGGTTATTCGGTGTGCCAGAAATTCCAGAATACGGGGCTCAATTTTGATTTGAGCCTGTTCGACCTTTGATTGCAGGATGCCCAGGCGCAATTCATAGTCCGTCGGATGAATATCCGCCACCAGCCCCCAGCCAAGGCGGGAGCGCATTCTTTCTTCCATTCCTTCAAGGTCAGTGGGAGAACGGTCGCCGGAAATGATGATTTGATGGTTCTGATCAACAAGCGCATTGAAGGTGTGGAAAAACTCTTCCTGCGTTGATTCTTTGCCCGCGATAAACTGAACATCGTCAATCATCAACACGTCAACGGAGCGGAACTGATCCTTGAAATTCATAGTATCCTTGTAGCGAAGCGCCCGGATAAACCGATACATGAATTTTTCGGCTGAGAGATACAGAACCTTTTTATGAGGGCTGTTTGCGGTGATGGCATGTCCTATGGAATGCATCAGATGGGTCTTGCCAAGGCCAACGCCGCCATACAGGTAAAGTGGATTAAACGGAATGGTATCCCGGGCTTCGGTAACCCGCCGCGCTGCCGCATGGGCGAGTTCGTTGGATTTACCGACAACAAAATTATCAAAGGTAAAGCGCGGGTCGAGCTGGGAAGAGATGCCCTCCTTGCTGCCTGGCTTTTCTGATCCTGTATCAGCAACGCGCGGGCGCGCTACGACTTGGGCAGATCCCCGGTTAAAGGTGGCAGGTTGCTCCATCAGTTCAGACGGCGCCTCTTTCACCTGGATATCAATTGACTGAATTGTCGGGTCCTCGAGACACCAGATCTGGCGAATGCGATTGGCGTAGTTATTGATGACCCAGTCCCGCAGAAACTTTGTCGGCAGAGACATGTTGATATGCTTGTTTGCGATCGCTTCCAGCTCGATATTCTTGAGCCATGAATTGAAGGTTGCCTCTCCATATTCCTGAAGTAGGCGCTCTCTTACCCGGCCCCATGAGTCGGACTGATGTTGTGTGATATCCAATGGTTCTCTGCTTGCCATTTCAGCTTTGTACCCAGCTCAGGTTTTCCGCTTTCCACCCAGAAGTTTTACCTCTGTGATGGTCTGAATCCGGGTCACCTTCGAACCCGCCGAGAATATTGTAGCAATTGTCATAGCCGGCCGTCGTTGCAGCAATCGCCGCCGCAATCGAGCGAACGCCGGAACGGCAAAGAAAAAGAACAGGGGCTGATGGTTGCGGTTGGGCAGCTTTTACACCTTCCAGAAAGGAGGGATTGACGGACATGTCTGGAAACAAAACCCAGGAGACTGTGTGGGTTTTTTTGTTCAGTGCCGAAAGATCAGGAATACCGACATAGGCCCATTCTGCATTGGTTCTGACATCGATCAGAATAGAATCGGGGTTGGATTTAAGCATATCCCACGCCTGAAGAACGGTGATATCTCCGGCATATTGTGCGTCACCGGATTGAGTTCCACGAGCGGTCCCGTTGTCAGTCATATGGTCTGGCCTTCCTTTAAAAAGCATGCCTCTACTTTTCAGTTGCGAACATCAATTTTAGACAAAAGATCCCCTACCCGCAGAGTGGCTCTGCAGAACGCGGTAGAACTCGATAAACGTGATATGGTTGCGATACCGGTAACCGGGTTGCCTGAGATTTTGCTTATCTCGGGCTGGTTACCGCGGATCAAAGGTTTCCCCAAACCCATCGGATCAGTACGCTACCAAGTGTTTGTCTATGCTCCCAACAGCGCAGCATTTAATCTGAACTTATCCACAGATGCAAGAGAGCCAATGCCTATTTCATGAAAATAAATTATCGAATTGATCAAAGAAAACGTTGACCTACCACATATAGTGATGAGCAGGATGTTTTCTCAACGATATTAAAATATATGGAAAATAATAGGAAATTATTGTGTCAGTGTAATACAGCTTTCAGGCGAAAAAAAAGCCGCGCCCGAAAACTCGGTGACGGCTTGATTCTCGATCGTAAAGCAGTCTTATGCAGACAATGCTTTAACCCGTGAATTCAGGCGGGAAATCTTGCGAGATGCTGTATTGGCTTTCAATACGCCTTTCACAACACCACGGCTGAGTTCAGACTGTGCAACACGGAGCGCGTCGTTTGCTTTGGACTGATCACCCTCTGTAATCGCAGTTTCGACTTTCTTGACGAAAGTACGAATACGGCTACGCCGTGCACGGTTGCGCTCGGTGCGGGTGTCTGTCTGCCGGATGCGCTTGATAGCTGATTTATGATGCGCCATGACAATCCTGTACATTAGCTTCGAATTTCGGAAGCCGGGTTATAGCCAGCCATCTTTCTGCCGTCAACAGAAGAATCCCGCTTTGACGGCAGAAAATGGTAATTTTCTCAATCTTTTCCCGAAATTGCCTGAAATCCACGGAAAAGACAGGTTCATTTATTTGTTTTTAAAGGCAGCTGAGCGCTTTTCAGCGAAGGCAGCCATTCCTTCTTTTTGATCTTCCGTTGCAAATGTTGAATGGAAGACCCGCCGTTCAAACATGATTCCCTCTTTCAGAGTGGTCTCATAGGCCTTGTTGACACTCTCTTTGCACATCATCACGATCGGCTGAGACAGCTCGGCGATCTTGCCGGCAACCTTGAGGGCTTCATCTTCCAGATCATCCACGGGCACAATACGGCTGACCAAACCTGAGCGTTCAGCTTCTTCAGCACCCATCATACGCCCTGTCAGGCACATTTCCATGGCTTTTGATTTACCAACAAACCGGGTGAGGCGTTGTGTGCCGCCCGCGCCGGGAATGGTGCCCAGCTTAATTTCCGGCTGTCCAAATTGCGCATTGTCAGCGGCCAGAATGAAGTCGCACATCATGGCAAGCTCACAGCCACCACCGAGGGCATATCCGGCAACAGCCGCAATGACCGGCTTACGGCAGGTCGTGACCCGTTCCCAGGTTGCAGTGATAAAGTCAGCTTTATAGACGTCCATATAGTTTTTGGACTTCATTTCCTTGATATCTGCCCCCGCTGCAAATGCTTTGGAGGATCCTGTGACGACGATGGCGCCGATTTTTTCGTCCGCCTCAAACCCGTCAATGGCCTCTCCCATTTCCTCTGTCAGTTCCTGACAAAGAGCATTAAGGGCATCGGGACGGTTCAAACGGATGAGTCCAACCGCTTCATGTGTTTCGACAATAATATTGTTATAAGCCATGACGTGCTCCTGTGATCATATCTGGCGCCATTATCTTCCCAAAGACCAGCTTGTCCAGTGTTATCGCTGACACTTTGAGCAGAAAAAAGTGGAACGCCCGGATTGGACGATCCGGCTTATCTCACCGGAGCAGTCTTCCTTGGGGCAAGCGGTGCCCTCCTTGTCATAGACCTGGAAGCGATGCTGAAAATATCCAAGCTCCCCCGATGTGGTGCTATAATTGCGCAAGGTGGATCCGCCAGAACGAATGGCTTCTTCCAGGACGGTGCGGATAGCCCTGGCCAGTAAATCCGCCCGTTTCCCCTTTACGGTTCCCGCAACGCGTTTTGGCGAAATGCCCGACCGATGTAACGCTTCGCAGGCATAGATATTCCCCACCCCGGCAACCGTTTTCTGATCCAGAATGGCGGCTTTTATAGGCCCCTTTTTCCCCGCTAGCCGATGGCTAAGAACCGGACCGCTGAAATCATTACCCAAGGGTTCGGGGCCGATATTCACAAGCTGCGGATGGTTTTCCATCTGATCTTCTGTCGTCAGCAACATAAATCCGAACCGCCGGGGATCGTGATAGCGGAGGGTGACCCCCTTTGATGTTTCGAATATGATATGGTCATGCTTGTCCGGTGTTGGAATTGGCTTCTTGTCAATTCTAAAACTGCCAGACATCCCCAGATGGCCGATCATGACGGTCTGGTCAGCAAAATGCATCAGCAGATATTTGGCGCGCCTGCCAATCCGGACAATTTCCTTGCCCGTTAGGGTTTCAGCAAATCCGTCAGCAAAGGCAAAGCGGAGATTTTCCCGGCGCAAGGTCACGCGGGTAAAGGAGGTGCCGATCAGGGCTTCTTCAAGACCGCGGGCAACTGTTTCAACTTCAGGTAATTCAGGCATGGCGGCGACTGTACTGGTATTTCTGGAGAGAAGCTATACTCTAGGCCGTAAACTCATAAATATTGCGTTTACGGCCTAATGACAGGAGCGCATTTCAAACAGATCATTCGGATGCATCAATTTGGTGCTTGCACTCTTGCATTATATCGGCAAAACAAGAGCCTGAGAATTGTAAGCACCATTTCGGGGAGCCTCATGACAACCTCACAGACTTCGGATAACGACAGCCCAGACGCAAAAACCCATTTCGGTTTTCAGGATGTCCCTGTTTCGGAAAAAGCAGGGATGGTTCGCGGCGTTTTCGACAGTGTTGCTGAAAATTATGACATCATGAATGACCTGATGAGTGCTGGTGTGCACCGTTTGTGGAAAACGGCCATGATGGACTGGCTCATGCCGCGGCCCGGCCAGCATCTGCTGGATGTGGCCGGCGGAACAGGCGATATCGCATTCAAATTCATGGATCGGATTAAAGGCGAAGGCCAGGTTACCGTCCTCGATATCAACCATGCCATGCTGAGTGTCGGGCAGGACCGGGCGCTGGATCAAGGCCGGTTGAAGGGATTGCAGTGGGTCAATGGGGATGCCATGAACCTGCCACTGGATGCCAAGTCCGTGGATGCTTATACGATCGCGTTCGGTATTCGTAATGTCACCGATATTCCCAAAGCCTTGCGGGAAGCCAGGCGGGTTCTCAAACCAGGTGGCCGCTTCCTGTGCCTTGAATTCAGTGAAGTGACAGCGCCGGGCCTCAAGGAATTTTACGATTTTTACTCTTTCAAAATCCTGCCGAAAATTGGGGGAATTGTTGCCAAGGATGCGGGTTCCTATCAGTATCTGGTTGAGAGTATCCGTCAGTTTCCGGATGCGGAAACCTTTAAGGATATGATTGCTGAGGCCGGTCTGGGGCAGGTGAAATACCGCCGTCTTTCGGGCGGAATTGCCGCGCTGCATTCCGCCTGGCGCTTGTAGGGAGAGCCGCGTGTTAAGGGGGATCCATAATACTCTTCGGCTGCTTTATGTTGTTCGTACTCTGGCGCGGTATGACGCCCTGTTCTTACTGAACGGGCTGGAGCGCGCGCCACTTTATGTCAAGATGGGCCTCGCCGTTCTACCGCTTTTTGCCCTGGGCGCCCCGTCTCAGAAACATTTGAGAAAAGGGGAACGACTGGCGGCTGCCTTACAGGATCTCGGTCCCAGCTTTATCAAGCTTGGGCAGGCCCTGTCGGTGCGTTCAGACTTGCTTGGAGAAGAGATTTCTCAGGATCTTGGAAATTTGCGGGATAAGCTCCCGGCTTTTTCGTTTGAAGAAGCCAAGGCAACTATCGAAAGTGAGTTGGAGCATACGCTGGAGGAAGTCTTTGTTTCCTTCGATGAGGCGCCCGTTGCTGCAGCCTCTATTGCACAGGTTCATTTTGCGGTTGTTGAAGATAGTGTCTCTGTCCCAACGGAAGAAGATCCGGAGGCGGTCGAAATCGTCCAGCGGAATGTTGCCGTGAAAATTCTTCGGCCAGGAATTGAACAGGCGTTTCAGCGTGACTTGAGCCTGTTTTTCTGGATTTCACATCTGGCAGAGCGTTTCGCCCCTGGTTTCAGACGTCTTCGACTGACAAAAATCGTGGATATTCTGGCTGAATCCGTTGAGCTTGAAATGGATTTACGCCTTGAAGCCGCCGCCGCCGCCGAAATTGCTGAAAATTTTTCAAAAGATCCGGACTTTGGTGTTCCTGAAATCGACTGGCAACGTACGGCGCGCCGGGTGATGACGCAAAGCCGGGTTGAGGGCGTCAGCCTGTCAAATCGGGAGGAAATGCTGGCTGCCGGTTACGATATGAAAGATCTGAGCGCCACTGTTATCCGGGTTTTTCTTAAACAGGTGCTACGGGATGGTTTCTTCCATGCTGACATGCATCATGGCAACCTGTTTGTCACCGAAGGCGGAAAGCTGATTGCCGTCGATTTCGGGATCATGGGCAGAATGGATCGCCAGACCCGCCTGTTCATGGCAGAGATGTTGTTTTCTTTTCTGACCGGTGATTACCGCCGGGCAGCGGAAGTTCATTTTGAAGCAGGTTATGTACCCCGTCACAAATCTCTGGATGCTTTTACCCAGGCGTGCCGCTCAATCGGTGAGCCGATTTTAGGCAAGGCGGTCGACGAGATTTCTCTGGGCCGTCTTCTGGTGCAGCTTTTCCAGATTACCGAAACCTTCGAAATGGAAACCCAGCCGCAGCTTCTTCTTTTGCAAAAAACCATGGTTACCGCAGAAGGCGTGGCACAAAGTCTGAATTCAAAAATCAATTTCTGGGAAGTGGCACATCCGACTGTAGAAGGCTGGATGCGGGAGAATATGGGACCCGAAGCTAAAGCGGCCCAAATTGTCTCTGACGGCCTGACATTTCTTAAAAAGCTGCCGGATCTGGTGAATAAGACAGATAAACTTCTGGCTGAGCTTGAAGAAAGGCAGACCCGCTTTGCGATGTCTCAGGATCAGAAGAGTGACAGAACCGGGAAATCAGAGATTTCTGCAATCACCTGTCTTGTTCTTGGTATCGCAGCGGGCGCTGTTCTGACCTATATCCTGTCTTGAACAGGTGGGCAGTTGCGGAAACGCCAACCCCTTAAAATAAGAACTTGCACAAAAAAGTTTCGGTTACTATTTTATTTACATAAAAGAATAGTGAAATAGGCGGATTTGCAGTGACAACTCAAAAATCGGTGCTTCTGGTCATTGGCGGCGGTATTGCGGCGTATAAATGTCTGGAACTTATTCGCCTGCTGCAGAAGCGGGGGATCAAGCCCCGTGCGATCCTCACCAAAGCGGCGGAACAGTTTGTCACGCCTTTGTCTGTTGCCTCCCTGACGGGAGAGAAGGTTTTTACCGATCTTTTTTCGCTAACCGATGAAGCGGAAATGGGGCATATCCAGCTATCCCGCAGTACCGATCTGGTTATTGTTGCTCCGGCGACGGCGGATTTAATGGCCAAAATGGCCACCGGGCAGGCAACGGATCTTGCAACGACGGCTTTGTTGGCGACGGATAAACCTGTGATGATCGCCCCTGCCATGAATGTGCGCATGTGGGATCATCCGGCCACCCAAAGAAATCTTGCACAGTTGATGGAAGATGGTGTTGCGGTCATTGGCCCGGATGAAGGGGATATGGCCTGCGGTGAGTTCGGGCCTGGCAGGCTGTCGGAGCCGGAAGAAATTGCTAACCGCATTTCCGCCTTCTTTGAAGAAGAGAAGAAGCCGAGCGGTCCGCTTGCAGGCCGGAAGTTTCTGGTGACAGCCGGCCCAACCCATGAACCGATAGATCCGGTGCGTTATATTGCGAACCGATCTTCAGGAAAGCAGGGTTATGCGATTGCCGCCGCCCTTGGTGCTCTGGGGGCGGAGGTGACGTTGATTTCCGGTCCGACAACATTGGCGGCGCCAAACATGGTGGGCACTGTTCAGGTTGAATCTGCAAGCGATATGCTGGCAGCGACGGAGAAAGCACTTCCCGTTGACGGGGCGATTTTTGCAGCTGCCGTTGCGGACTGGCGCGTGGCAAATGGCGCAGATCAGAAGATAAAGAAACAGGACGGTAAATTGCCGGAACTGGCGCTTGCAGAAAATCCGGATATTCTGGCGACCATCAGCCAGCTGGATAAAGGCCGGCCAGAGCTGGTTATCGGCTTTGCAGCGGAAACCCAGAATGTCATTGCCAATGGCAAGGCCAAACTGGGCCGAAAAGGCTGTGACTGGATTGTTGCCAACGATGTGAGCCCGGAGACCGGGACGTTTGGCGGGGATGATAACCGTGTGATTCTGCTGACACCGGATGGCGAAGATGTTTGGCCGGAGCTTACAAAACAGGAAGTGGCGATCTCCCTCGCCCTTAAAATTCAAGATTATTTTCAAGGTACGTCATAATGTCACAGGTCTCTGTCGAGATAACAAGATTGCCCCATGGTGCAGATTTACCTCTGCCTTCATACGAGACAAACGATAGCGCCGGGATGGATTTGCGGGCCGCTGTTGAAGCGCCCGTGGAAATAATGCCGGGAGGCCGTGCGCTGGTGCCGACCGGATTGAAGATTGCCCTTCCCAGTGGCTACGAAGCCCAAATTCGGCCGCGTTCCGGCCTGGCCCTCAAAAAAGGGATCACCCTGCCCAATACGCCAGGGACCATTGATGCGGATTATCGCGGTGAGATTGGGATTATCATCCTGAATCTCGGAGATGAACCTTTCGTCATCGAGCGGGGAGACCGCATTGCCCAGATGATTGTTGCGCCGGTGACAACGGCCCGTTGGGTTGAGGTCGGTCATCTGGACGAGACGACACGCGGGGAGAGAGGCTTCGGCTCCACCGGCGTTGCAGCGGCGGAAGGATAAATCATGCTGCATCTTCCGAAAAAAATGTTGTATGCGCTGGAAGCCGTTGTTGATATTGCCTTCAACGCCCGGCCCGATCCCGTGCAGTCGAAAGAAATCACGCAGCGTCAGGGAATTCCCCAGCGGTATCTGGAACAGGTGATGCAACAACTGGTTCATGCCGGCATTCTCAAAGGGGTGAGGGGTCCGCGCGGTGGCTATCGTCTCGCCCGGGAAAGGCGGCGTATTACAGCGGGCGATATCGTCCGGGTGATCAGTGATGCCGATACCGAAGGCGAGACACAGATTTTTTCCTCTGAAATTGGCCAGAAAGTTGTTGGCCCGCTTTGGATGGACGCACAATCCGCCCTTCTTCGGCAGCTGGATCAGGTCACGCTGGAAGATCTTTGCCGCAAGGCCAATCAGGACTGTTCCGAGGTTGCCCCCCGCGCCGCAGGAACCTTCGAAATCTAACATTCTGGATCCGTTAATACGGGCACAGGCTTTTTGAAAAAACAAACAGAAATGAATGGAAGCGATCATGAATAAAAATGCGCCTCGCGGAAAAATCTTTGACAGCATTGTCGATACCATTGGCAGCACACCGCTGGTTCGGATGCAGAAAACCGGAAAAGCCAAAGCAGATATCCTTCTGAAGCTGGAGTTTTTTAACCCGCTGGCGTCGGTTAAGGACCGGATCGCGGTTGCCATGATTGAAGCGATGGAAGAAGCTGGCAAGATCACGGCAGATACCAAAATTATCGAACCAACATCGGGCAATACAGGTATTGGCCTTGCTTTCGTCTGTGCCGCCAAAGGGTATGATCTGACATTGGTGATGCCGGAAAGCATGTCGATTGAGCGGCGTAAAATGCTGAAACTTCTGGGTGCTAATCTGGAGCTGACGGAAGCGGCCAAAGGCATGAACGGTGCGATTGCCCGGGCAAATGAAATGGTCGCTGAAATCGGTAATGCCGTTATTCCGCAGCAGTTTGAAAACCCGGCAAATCCGGCGGTTCACAAAGTCACCACCGCGGATGAAATCTGGGAAGATACCGATGGCAAGGTGGATGCCGTTGTGATGGGTGTTGGAACGGGCGGAACACTGACCGGCGTTGGAACCATCCTCAAACAGAAGAAAAGCGATGTTAAAATCATTGCGGTGGAGCCTGAGGACAGTCCGGTTCTTTCCGGTGGTCAGCCGGGACCTCATAAAATTCAAGGCATTGGTGCTGGTTTCTCGCCCGACAACCTGGACACAAGTCTGATTGATGAAGTTCTGACCATTGGCAATGAAACAGCATTCGAGACTGCCCGTGCCATTGCTCGCAATGAAGGCATTCCTGTCGGGATCTCGTCTGGTGCTGCTGTCGCTGCGGCTTTTGAAATTGCAGAACGGCCGGAGATGGACGGCAAGACAGTTGTTGTAATCATCCCCTCCTTCGCGGAAAGGTATCTGACAACCGCTTTGTTTGACGGACTGTAAAATGAACCTTACCGATGAACAGATGGATCGCTATGCCCGGCATATTATCCTCCGGGAAGTGGGGGGGATTGGCCAGAAGAAACTGCTGTCCTCCAAAGTTCTGATCATCGGGGCGGGGGGACTTGGCTCCCCCTTGGTTCTGTATCTGGCCGCCGCCGGTGTGGGAACCATCGGCATTGTCGATGATGATTTGGTTGACCTCTCTAACCTGCAGCGCCAGATCGCGCATGGAACGGCTGATATTGGTCAGCCTAAAGTGGAAAGTGCCCGGCAGGCCGTTGCACGCATCAATCCGGATGTGAATATTATTACGCATCCGGAACGATTGACGGCAGAAAATGTTGAACAGATTTTTGAAGGCTATGATCTGGTTGCGGATGGTTCGGATAATTTTAACACGCGCTTCCTGATCAATGATGCCTGCTATTTCCTTAAAAAACCGCTGGTTTCTGCTGCCATGCTGCAATTTGAAGGCCAGCTTTCGACATATAAAGCGTTCGAAGGGACGGAGCATCCCTGCTATCGCTGTATTTTCCCGGCCCCGCCGCCGCCCGATGTGGCGCAAACTTGTGGGGAAGCCGGTATTCTGGGGGCTCTAGCCGGCACTATGGGATCCTTGCAGGCCACCGAAATCCTCAAAGAACTGCTCGATATTGGCGACAGCATGTCAGGCCAGCTGCTGATTTATGATGCCCTTTACACGGATTTCAGAAAAGTTAAAGTCCGACCGGACCCTGAATGTACCCTATGCGGTAAATCTCCGACGATTACAGCAATTCGTTAGCTTATCCTCCTAGAAAATATGCCGACGCGACAGCAATGGACAGCGGTAGGGTAATCATCGACAGGAATGTCTGCACGGTGATGATGGCCGCCATCACATCGGCATCACTGCCCAGTTGTTTGGCCAGCGCATAGCCGGAGCTGGCTGTGGGGACAGCCCCATAAATGACCAGAATAACAGCGGCGACCCCATCCAGTCCCGCAAGCAGTACAACGCCGATCATAATGGCTGGGAAAATCACCAATTTGCACAGGGTTGAGATTACCAGGGACCGGGTTTCGGCCTTTATGGCATGAATATGCAGGCCCGCCCCGACGCAGAGAAGAGCAATGGGGAGCGCTGCCCGGGACAGAATATTGGCCATATCATGGATAACTGGTAGAGGGCCAATGCCGGTGAGATTCAAGGTGACCCCCGCCGCAATGGCAATGAGCAGCGGATTGCGGGCAATTTCTTGTATCAAACGCTTTTTCAGAGATGTTGCATTGTCTTTTCCCTGATACAGCACCAGAGCCGTGACACAGAACAGGTTGGTTGGCGGGACCAGCAAGGAGGTGGCGACGGCTGCGATCAACAGCCCATCCCCGCCAAACAGGGTATCGGCGGTGGCAAAGGCAATGAAGGTATTATGTCGGGTTGCCCCCTGAAACAGAGAGCCGCCGACAGTATGAGAAATGTTGAACAGTTTGACACTCAACACAGCAATCAAGGCGCAAGCCCCAAGCGCCCCGAGAAGAGCAAGGGCAAAAGTACCTACCATTTCACCGCCGAGCGGCGCGGTGGTTGTTCGGTAGAAAAGCAAAGCCGGGAACAGAACCCAATAAGTGAGCTTATCGGCAAGCGGCCAGAATTCTACCCCTGGAAATTGCCAGCGCCTCAGGATATGCCCGGTAATAAGCAACAGGAAAATCGGCAAGACAGAAAGCGAGATGGTCCACATGAAACGGGTTCCGCAACGAAGCTGGGGTGAATAGAGGGCCTTCTATCTTTACAGCGGAGTATCAGAAGGCTCCAGAAAAATCCGAAACGGATCTAAAAATGAGAGATAACTGGATTAAGAGGCGAACAGTTTCTCGACGTGTTGCAGAGTAGGAACAATAAAGTGGCCAAGACGCTTCACATCCTCAGAAGGGGGTACAAGGTCGGGGATTTGATAGACCAGCATATTGGCGGCATGGGCGGCCCGAACACCGTTATCTGAATCTTCAAGCGCTAGGCATTGAGCGGGAGAGATGCCCAACCTGCTTGCTGCCAGGCGATAGATTTCCGGATGAGGTTTACTCTGTTCAACCTGATCGCCGGCCGCCATCTCTTGAAAAAAATCAAGAAGGCCGGCATTGGACAGTTTGCGGGTCGCTTTGTCAAACTCGGTTGAGGTTGCAACAGCGCACGGGATATTTCGGTCTTTCAGGAGGGTGAGAAAGGAGAGCACACCCGCTTTAAGCGGTACAGGTTTTTCCAGGGCTTCTTCATGATACCGATTGTTCCAAAAAGTCATAAATGGATCGGTTGGGAAATTGGGAATGGTATTGATCAGTATTTGCTCAGCCTGTTTTAAACTGCGACCGATTAGAGAGAAATAAAAGGTCTCCTCATAGGCTATGTCGAAATTCGCGCAGGTTTCCTGATAGGCTTTGAGAGACAGGCGCTCCGTATCCAGCAGCAAACCATCCATATCAAAAATGACGGCGTCTCGCATAATCACACTCTTTTCATTTTAATCTCATTTCGATGTTGCAAATATTGTTTAAAGAGAGAATAGAGACGGGAGGGTGCGTTGTAAATCAAGCATTTAACTTGTTATTGACAAGAATAGAAAAAGAGAGGCATGTGAAGTTTCGTCTGACTTAATTTATAGGAAGTTGGTTATGAAACTGGCCCTGCTCTTTGTTACTCTCAGTCTTTTTGTTTTATCGCCTCCAGTGATTGCCGATGAGTTTGAAGACTCCTCGCTGGCTTTCTGCGGAAAAATTAAAGCCTGTATTTTTGAAGAGTTGGGCGGGAAAAGCTCTCTGTCAGTCGAACAGATAAAGGAGGTCGACAAAGAGCTGCATGGCCTTTGTCGTCAGGTTAAAGAAGATTTTACGCCGCCTAAAGGGAATTTTAAAGCAGAGGCTGCCAGCTGCATGTGGTCTTTGTCTTCATTCTCCTGCCGGGATTTGATGGCGCTGGATACAGAGGAGCCATCAACACCCGAATGTGAGGTTTTTGAAAAAGCGGCAACGGAGGCCAACTAGTTTTCTATATTGAGTGTGATTTGATCTTAAAAAAGGCCTCTGCTTTTGGGCAGAGGCCTTTATCATTTCAGAAGATGTTAATCAGGCGCTTTGCGGCGCAGATTTCATCACTTCTTCATTCACATAGTCAGAAAACTGGTCGAAATTCTCGATGAACAGGCTGACCAGATGGGCGGCTTGCTTGTCATAAGCGGCTTTGTCTTCCCAAGTGTTACGCGGGTTCAGAATGTCGCTAGGAACACCGTCGCAGGCTTTCGGAATAGAAAGGCCGAAGAAAGGATCTTTTTCGAACGTTGCGTTGGCCAGTGTGCCGTCCAGTGCCGCATTAACGAGGGCACGGGTATGGGCAATCGGCATCCGGTGGCCGGTACCGTAAGCGCCGCCTGTCCAACCTGTATTGACAAGCCAGCAGTTAACGCCGTGTTTGGCAATTTTGTCTCCCAGAAGATTGGCGTAAACAGAAGGATGGCGCGGCATGAACGGCGCGCCAAAACAGGTCGAGAAAGTTGCCTGCGGCTCACTGCCGAGGCCTTTTTCTGTGCCAGCCAGCTTGGCTGTATAACCGGACAGGAAGTGATACATGGCCTGTTCCGGAGAGAGTTTCGAGATGGGAGGCAGAACACCAAACGCATCCGCTGTCAGCATGATGACATTTTTAGGGTTCCCGGCAATACCGGTTTCGCTGGCATTGGGAATGAAGTGAATGGGGTAAGAGGCCCGGGTGTTTTCCGTATAGCGGTTATCATCCAGATCGAGAGCACCATCTTCGTCCATGACAACATTTTCAAGAACGGTTCCAAAGCGGCCGGTTGTGGCATGAATTTCCGGCTCTGCTTCCTTGGAAAGCTTGATCACTTTCGCATAGCAGCCGCCTTCAAAATTAAACACGCCTTCATCAGACCAGCCATGTTCATCATCACCAATGAGCATGCGGCTGGCATCAGCGGACAGAGTCGTCTTGCCGGTGCCGGACAGACCAAAGAAGACCGCACTGTCTCCTGCGTTGCTGACATTGACGGAACAATGCATCGGCATGATGCTTTTTGCCGGCAGTAGGTAATTCAGGAGGGAGAAGACGGATTTTTTAATTTCCCCGGCGTAGGAGGTTCCGCCAATAATCACCAGTTTTTCCGCGAAGTTGGCCAGAACAAAGACTTCGGAACGAGTGCCGTCGACAGCCGGATCGGCCTCGAAGGAGGGAACCTGCAGAACCGTGAATTCTGGGGTAAAAGTACCCAGCTCTTCTTTAGCGGGTTGAATAAACATGTTCCGGGCAAACAGATTGTGCCAGGCGCATTCTGTTATAATCCGGACGGGAAGCTGGTTTGCTTTGTCTGCACCGGCATAGCAGTCCTGTACAAAGACTTCCTTGCCCTGAAGATAGTCGACCATCTTTTTATGCAGGCCGGCAAATTTGCTCTCTTCGATCGGTTTGTTGATCTTTCCCCAGGAGATGTTGTCTTCGCTGGTGCTTTCCTTGACGATGAATTTGTCATTGGCTGAGCGGCCGGTATGTTGTCCGGTAATCGCGACGAGAGCGCCGCCTTCCGAAAGGTTTGCCTCTCCGCGCGTCAGAGCCTCCTGATAGAGAGCAGCGGTGGATAAATTCCAGTTCGCCTTGCCAACGCCGCCAAGGCCCTGTTTATCCAGTCCATAAGAACTCTTTTGTGGTCCCGTTTCTTCCACTGTGCTTCTCCAAAGATGATCGATAGATGTCCATTAAAATTTGAGGCTAAAGATAAGGGGAGGCTGGAAGCTCTGCAATAAAGGAGCGGGGTATTTTGTAAAAAAAATGTCACTTTTTTGGACGAGTTTCATTTTTATTTCGTATTTCTTTTGTTTCTATTTCATATGAAATAAATTAACCAAGCATTTTTATGCATTATTACTTTGTTGACCAAGCAGACAGCTTTTTCTAACGGACGTTTCGATGTTATTTCACATCTACAGAAGAATCCGTATTTTCTTACAAATCATTCCATACCGTGTTATTTCACTCTTACGCCCCGATCCTGCCTTAATTCGGTCAAATGTGGCATGGAATTTAACCGGGTAATTTCATAGTATAAGAATAATTCAAAAAGGGGATTGTTCCGTGACAACTCGAATTGCCTTGGTAGATGACGATTTGAACATTCTCACCACTGTTTCCATCCTCCTGGAATCGGAAGGCTTTTCCGTGTCCAAATATTCTGACGGAGAGCAGGCGTTACAGGATTTCGCTGAAACCCCGCCGGATTTGGCGGTTCTGGATATCAAAATGCCCCGCATGGATGGCATGGAACTGTTGAACAGATTGCGCCGGAACTCCAGCTTACCTGTTATTTTCCTGACATCGAAAGACGACGAGATTGATGAATTTCTCGGTTTGAAGATGGGGGCGGATGATTATGTGAAGAAGCCGTTTTCCCAACGTCTGCTGGTTGAGCGAATCCGTACCGTCCTGAGGCGGCATCAGGCCCGCTCCGGCGATGAGGAAGAAAATGAGGAAGACGTACTGGTGCGCGGCAAGCTCAAACTGGATAGCATTCGCCATGCCTGTTTCTGGGAAGAGAAGGAAGTAACCTTGACGGTTACAGAATTTATGCTGCTGCATGCGCTGGCGTATCGACCGGGTCATGTCAAGAGCCGGGATCAGTTGATGGATGCCGCTTATGATGACAATATTTATGTCGATGATCGGACGATTGACAGTCATATCAAGCGGTTGCGTAAAAAAATCAAATCTGTTGATCCGGAATTTTCTGCCATTGAGACCCTGTATGGCGTAGGATATCGCTTCAAGGACAAATAAGGCTGACTATGAAGCGAAACGGAGCGGGCATGGGTCAGGGTGAAGCGCCTGAAGCCCCTGAAGCACAATCGCAAGGATCGGAGCGTAAGACGCGCCTTCGCAAAGCGGAACGGACCCGGAAACGCAAATGGGGTCCGTTTTCTTCGCTTGGCCGACGGATCATGGCGATCAACCTTTTCTCCGTGATGTTCCTGGCGGGCGGTGTTCTGTATCTGGATCAGTTCCGCACCGGACTTATCGAAGCACGCATGTATGCCTTGACCACTAATGGCAGGATGATTGCCGGGGCTCTTGGTGAAGCCGCCCTTCGGGAAGTGACTCTGAGTGACAGCGTTCAGCGCCTTACATTGGATTCGCGCACTATTCGCCGGGTTTTGAGGCGGCTCGCTGTCATTACCAATACGCCTGCCAGATTGTTTAATCGTGACGGGATTCTGATTGCTGATAGCCGGTTTCTGATTTCAGCAGGCCGGGATATTGTGTTCGAGCCACTGCCTCCGCCGGATGATACCGGGCAAGTGCGAAAGTTTTTTGGCAAGCTGTATGATTTTGCTGCTGATTTGATACCGGCAACGCAAACCTATCCTCTCTACCCGGGCGACAACTCCATTCTATCGGAGGATTTTGAGGAAGTGGGCTGGGCTCTTCGCGGCGAGCTTGGTACCGTGATCCGTCAGACGAAAGACGGCCAGTTGATGTTGACGGCTTCCATTCCGGTTCAAGGGTTCAAGCAGGTTCTGGGAAGCCTTCTGCTCATTGAAGACGGTGACGCAATTGATGAGGCTGTGAAGTCAGCTCAGGTAACTACATTGATCGTCTTCTCGATCACTGTCGTGATTACGCTGCTCCTATCCTTGTATCTGGCACGCACCATTGCCTCTCCTATCCACCGGATGGCGGAAGCGGCCGACAAGGTCAGGTTAGGCCTGGGGCGCCGGGTGGATATGCCTGATTTTTCTGCCCGGCAGGATGAAATTGGCGACTTGTCCACATCGTTCAGGCAGATGACAGTGTCGCTTTATGATCGGATGGATGCGGTAGAGGCGTTCGCTGCTGATGTAGCGCATGAGCTTAAAAATCCGCTGACATCTTTGGGAACGGCGATCGATACGTTTGAGCGGATTAAAGATAGCGAGACACGCAAGCAACTGGAAGCAGTTATCTCCAGTGATGTAAAACGGCTTGATCGGCTGATTACAGACATTTCTGCTGCCAGCCGACTGGACGCCGAATTGTCCCGTACGGAAGGGGAGCCTGTTGAGGTTCTGGAGCTGATTGACGGCGTGGTGGATATGTATAAAGCGGGCCGCGGCGGCGGTGTTGTATCGGTGGATGTGGAAACCTCCGGTAGTCATATCACCATTCAGGGTGCACCGGGACGGTTGGGGCAGGTACTGCGAAACCTGATCGATAATGCGGTTTCTTTCTCTCCAGAAAATGCGCGCGTGCTGGTTCGGGCGACTGAAGAAAAAGATGGCAGTGGCATGGATTGGGTCCAGTTGGATGTGGAAGATCAGGGGCCCGGAATTCCAGAAAACAAACTGGAAGCAATTTTCAGCCGTTTTTATACGGAACGCCCGCAGTCAGAAGCATTTGGTCGTCATTCCGGTCTGGGCCTCAGTATCTCCCGTTTGATCGTCGAAGCTCATGGCGGAACCATTGCTGCAAAAAACCGCATGAGCTCTGATGGATCGGTTATCGGGGCCAAATTCACCATACGGTTGCCGAAATAACACGCCCTCATTGCAGGATGATTTTCACACCTTCAACTAATTGACAGCATGGCCGATGGCAGGCACGGTGCAGCCATGATCACATTACATGCATCGGCCGTTGCTATTGATGGATATGCCGTGATTTTGCGCGGACCTTCCGGCGCGGGAAAATCCGACCTGGCCCTTCGTCTGATTGATGAGGGTGCAATCCTTGTTGCTGATGATTATGTTGAACTTCATGCCCGAAAAAATCATATAGAAGTAACAGCACCGGAGAAAATCCGGGGTTTGTTTGAAATATACGGATTGGGAATTGTGACGATGCCCGTTCAGGCGGTTGCCGAGCTGGCTCTGGTTTGTGATTTATCGGTTGGCGGAGAGATGGAACGGTTGCCGGAAAAAATAGGGCGGCTTCATCTGGATGATGGGCCGCCTGCACCGATTGTCAAACTGGATGGCCGAATGCCGTCCGCATCGGCCCGCCTTCGCCAGATCCTTCGTCTGGCGGTCGATAACGCGTTTCCCTCCGATTTTGACAAGAGTGTTTAGAACATGGCTGAACCCGATAACACAGTAACCCGCCTGATCCTGATAACCGGCCAGTCCGGCGCGGGGAAGAGCACGACGATCAAGCAATTTGAAGATCTGGGTTGGGATGTTGCCGACAATATTCCCCTGTCTCTTCTGCCCGGACTAATGGCGGAAATATCCAGGCAAGGCGGGCATAATGTTGCGGTTGGCGTGGATAGCCGAACATTCGGATTTTCAGCCAGCGTTCTGTTGTCCCTGATTGGGGATATGAGAGCCCATGAAAACAGTGAGATCGGCCTCTTGTTTCTGGACTGTGATGATGCTGTTTTACAGCGGCGGTTTACAGAAACCCGGCGGCGACATCCCCTGGCCAGTGACCGGCCTGTCGCGGACGGGATCAGACAGGAACAGCAGATGCTGGAGCCGCTTAAAGAGAAGGCGGACTATCTGATTGACAGCACGCTTTTATCCGTTCCCGAGCTTCGACATTTGCTGATCGGACAATTCAGTTTGGAAGATCGCCCGGCCCTGGCGACGAGCATCGTCTCTTTTTCCTTTAAAAAAGGAGTGCCGCGGGAGGCTGATATGGTTTTTGATGTGCGGTTTTTGCAGAACCCATATTATGATCCCGAGCTGCGTTCCGGTACCGGCAAAGATGCGGCTGTTGCTGATTTCGTCGGTCAGGATGAGGCCTTTGCCCCTTTTATGGATCATCTTGAAAGCATGTTAGAGTTGCTTTTACCGAGATATCTGTCAGAAGGTAAATCCTACCTGACAATTGCCATTGGCTGTACAGGCGGAAGACATCGATCGGTTTGTGTTGCAGAAAATATTCATGACCGGATTGAAAGAAGAGGGTATTTTACGCATCTTGTTCATCGGGACCTGGAAAAATCCGGATCCTGACAGGATGTGAGTTGGAAATTGGTTTTGTCAGAGAGGCAAACAGAATGATTGGCATGGTATTGGTTACCCACGGGCGGTTGGCGCAGGAATTCGTTGCTGCAACCGAGCATGTGGTAGGCCCGCAAGATCAGGTTCGCGCGATTTCTATTGGTCCCGACGATGACATGGAGCAGCGGCGGCAGGATATTCTGAACGCTGTCAGTGACGTAGAAACCGGGTCCGGTGTTATTCTGCTCACCGATATGTTTGGCGGCACTCCTTCCAATCTGGCAATTTCCGTGATGGAAAAAGCCAATGTCGAGGTGATTGCAGGCATCAATCTGCCCATGCTGATTAAACTGGCGAGCATGCGCGGGGAAGATGATATGGAAAAAGCCGTTGCGGCAGCTCAGGAATCAGGTCGTAAATATATCAATGTTGCCTCTCATCTTCTGAACGATAAATCATAAGCCAGTATTCCGTATGACCGCTCTTCATCAGCAGGACCTTCTTATCCGTAACAATCGTGGCCTCCATGCCCGGGCGGCCGCCAAATTTGTCAAATGTGCCGAGAAATATGATGCCGAGATTATCGTCACCAAAGACGAGAATCAGGTTTCGGGAACCTCCATCATGGGCCTTATGCTCCTGGCCGCCTCAAAGGGAACGGCGATCAATGTTGCGGTGTCTGGCAATCAGGCGGAAGAAGCCATACAAGCGCTTTCCCTGCTGGTAGAAGATAAATTCGGTGAAGATCGGGACGCAGAATAAAAGTATCTTTCCTAATCATTTTATTAACCTAATTATGATATAAAGATGTCTTTATATTGTTGTTGAAAATAACGGGCAAGGTTGATATATAAGCGCCAAGAGGGTGGCTCGACTATATTGCCGGGAAACCGCCTGCCTTTTCATTTAATCTGGAAAAGAGTGTCAAATGACCACATCGGAAGACTTTAAAGTTGCCGACCTGTCGCTTGCCGACTGGGGACGCAAGGAAGTGACAATTGCTGAAACAGAAATGCCGGGTCTGATGGCCCTGCGCGAAGAATTTGGCAAGAGCAAGCCGCTGGCAGGTGCCCGTATCGCCGGTTGCCTTCACATGACCATTCAAACAGCGGTTCTCATTGAAACTTTGACAGCACTTGGCGCGGAAGTTCGTTGGTCATCATGCAACATTTTCTCAACCCAGGATCAGGCGGCTGCAGCTATGGCAGAAGCTGGTATCCCGGTATTCGCCTGGAAAGGTTTGTCTGAGGAAGAATTCTGGTGGTGCATCGAGCAGACCATTGACGGACCGAACGGCTGGCGTCCGAACCTTATTCTGGATGATGGCGGTGATCTGACGCAGATCATCCATGATAAATACCCGCAATATCTGGAAGATATCAAAGGCTTGTCTGAAGAGACAACAACGGGTGTTCATCGTTTGTATGAGATGGCCAAAGCAGGGACTTTGAAAGTACCGGCGATCAATGTGAATGACAGTGTCACAAAATCAAAATTCGATAATCTCTATGGCTGCCGGGAAAGCCTGGTTGACGGTATCAAGCGGGCGACAGACGTTATGGTTGCCGGTAAAGTTGCCGTTGTTGCAGGTTATGGTGATGTGGGTAAAGGATCTGCCGCGTCTTTGCGCAGTCAGGGCGCCCGGGTTCTGGTCACTGAAATTGATCCGATCTGTGCATTGCAGGCGTCCATGGAAGGCTATGAAGTCGTCACAATGGAAGAAGCCGCACCAGCAGGCGATATTTTCGTGACAACTACCGGCAATGTTGATGTGATCACCATTGATCATATGCGGGCCATGAAAGACCGAGCCATTGTTTCCAATATTGGTCATTTTGACTCAGAAATTCAAATCGACGCTTTGCGCAATCTCGCCTGGCACAATGTGAAACCACAGGTGGATGAAGTTGAATTTCCGGACGGAAAACGCATTATTGTTCTTGCGGAAGGCCGTCTGGTTAATCTCGGTTGTGCTACGGGCCATCCGAGCTTCGTCATGAGTGCTTCCTTCACCAACCAAGTTCTGGCTCAGATCGAGCTGTGGGAGCGTTCCGATCAATATGGCAATGAAGTCTATGTTTTGCCTAAGCATTTGGATGAGAAAGTGGCAACGCTACACCTTGCTAAACTGGGTGTTAAACTGACCACTTTGACAGACAAACAGGCCGAGTATATCAGCGTGCCGCAAGCTGGTCCGTTCAAGCCCGAGCATTATCGCTACTAAGGGCAGGATCCGGTCAGGCTGTGTCCTGACATCCTCATACAGGCCAGCAGTTTTTGACTGCTGGCCTTTTTCTTGTTGTTTTTCAGTTTTTTTCCCTAAACTGTTGTCTGGGGTAATGTTATTCGGGTAAAGCAGGATGACGCTGAGTAAATGGGAGTGCCGCGGGCTGCGGAAGTATGGAAACTGATTTTTCATCAACGGAACTGATCCTTCTCTGGCTTTTGGTCATGCTTGTCCTCGCTCTGGCCATGGCTCTCTATGTCATGCGCCGAAAAGCCCTGTCTCTGCTTGTTCATTCGGACCAGCTTGTTGATCGGGTAACCCTGTTGGAAGGTGAGCTCGAAACTGCAAAGGAAGATGCGAAAGAACATCAGAAAGAACGTCTCAATCTGAAGTCGGCCTTGATGGATACTCGCACCGAACGGGATGATTTCATTGATCTTCTGAATGCAGCGCCTTTCTCGGCCTGGCGGCGGGATCAGCAATCCCGCATCATCTGGCACAATAGAAAATATGCTGAAATCGTCGGCGCTCCGTCTGCCTTGGGAGACATGCCGGAGCTTGCGTCCAGCCGTGATCCAGACCAGGCGCGCAAGATGGCCGCCAAGGCACGGGTTTCACAAATTGCGCAATCGGAAACCCGACGATATGTCGTCGGGGGCGATCTGCGCAGTTTCAGAATTCACGAAATTCCGCTGGAATTTGAAAACCAGCTTGCTGGTTTTGCAGAAGATGTCAGCCGTGAAGAAGAGATTGTGTCTGAAATGAAAACCCATGTGCAGGGTCAGGCCAATGTTCTTGAAAATATCACAACAGCGATTGCTATTTATGGCGCAGATCAGCGCCTGACTTTCTATAACCAAACCTATGCCAAGCTTTGGCGATTGAGCGATTCATTTCTGGAGGAGAAGCCAACGATCCTGGAAGTTCTGGACAAGCAGCGTGAAATGCGCCGGTTGCCGGAACAGGCGGACTTCTCCGCCTATCGGGCGAAAAGGCGCGCCCTTTTCACCAATTTGATTGATATGCAGGAAGAATTGATACAATTGCCAGACGAAACCATGATCCGGACGGTGATTGCCCCCCATTCTTTCGGCGGCCTGTTCTTCATGTTTGAAGATGTGACAGACAAGATGGTGTTGGAGCGGGCCCATAATACCCAGGCCCAGGTTCAGCGGGCGACCCTCGACAACCTGCATGAAGGTGTTGCTGTCTTTGGCGCGGATGCGCGGCTGAAACTCTATAATTCCGGTTTTGCTGATATCTGGGGGCTGTCCCTGGATTTTCTGGAAGAAGACATTCATATTTCACGGGTGATCGACCGGATCTTTACCAGCTGGAAGATGGATCTTTCGGAAGATCTGCGGCAACGATATATTGCCAATGTGACCCGGCGAGATGCCTCTGGCGGACAGATGGAACAGCCGAACGGCCGGATCATCAATTTTAACCGGGTGCCGCTTCCGGATGGCAATGTTTTGTTCACCTATGTGGATGTGACTGACGAGTTACAGGTTCAGCGAGCCTTGACGGAACGAAATGAAGCTTTGGAAGCCGGCGACAAAATGAAGACAGAATTTGTCGCCAGCGTCAGTCATGAGCTCCGCACTCCGCTCAACACCATTATCGGGTTTGCTGAAATCCTGGTGAAACAGTTTTTTGGATCGCTTAACGACAAGCAGGAAGAATATGGGCAGGGTATTCTTGACAGCTCCAATCATCTGCTGCATCTGATCAATGATATTCTGGATATGGCCAATATCCAGGCCGGGAAGATTGAGCTGGATCTGGTGCCGGTCGATGTCCATGCTTTGTTGGCCAATGTGGTGACAATGGTTCATGACCGGGCGCGCAAGCGGCGCATAACGATTGACCTGGTGGTTGAGAATGAGCTGGGCTGGGCCAATCTGGATGAGCGCCGGATGAAGCAGGTTATTTTTAACCTGTTTAGCAATTCCATCAAATTCACCGATCCTGGCGGGAAAATCACCCTGCAGGCCAGACGCTCTGAAGACGGTCTCAGCCTGCAGGTTGTTGATACTGGCGTCGGGATTTCAGAAGACATGCAGAACAGAATTTTCGAGCGGTTTTCAAAAGGGGATACGACGCACGAAAATGCCGGCGCGGGTCTTGGACTATCGCTGGTCAAAAGTTTTGTCGAACTGCATGGCGGCCATGTAACGCTGTCATCTGAAGAGAAAAAAGGCACAACTTTCACCTGCACGCTTCCCCGTGATATCTGTATTGAAGCCCGCTCGGCTTGACAGGGTGTGTTTGTGACAGATTTGGAAAAAATCCTTATTCAACGAGCGGTTTTTAACGAGCAGGAAACCGGATCTTTTGCGGTAAAAATTGCTGGGATCCTCAAGCCGCAAGATGTTCTCGTTTTAAAAGGAACATTGGGCGCCGGAAAGACGGCTTTTGCACGAGCTCTGATCCGTGCCCTGGTATCGGCCAATATTGATGTGCCAAGCCCGACCTTCAATCTGCTGCTGACCTATGACAGTCCGTCCGGGCCGGTTTTCCATTATGATTTTTATCGACTGGAAGATCCTGAAGAGGTGTGGGAACTGGATATTGAAGACGCATATGATGAGGGTATTACGCTCATGGAATGGGCGGAAAAGCTTGAGGATCTGGGGCCGCAGAATGCGCTGACCGTCGATATTGCAATTCCGGCAGGCGGCGAAGAGGGGCGGCGGGAAATTACCCTTATGGGAAATGACGGCTGGCGCAAAAGACTGGGTGGGCTTGCATTATGACAGTGTTTGATCCCGGTGAAATATTACCCTTTCTGGAGAAAGCGGGTTGGGCAGACGCCGAAAGAGTGCCTCTTGCCGGGGACGCATCCTCCAGAGCCTATGAGCGGCTTTCGCTGCCGTCAAAAGCGGCCATCCTGATGAAAGATCCGTCCTCTGAAAATATGCAGCGGTTTGTCAAAATTACCGGGATCCTGCGCCAAGCCGGTTATAGCGCGCCTGACATTTATGCTGAAGATGTTCGGAACGGACTTTTACTGCTTGAAGATTTTGATGATCGCTTGCTGACACAGTGTATTGCTGCGGGTGCATCGGAAAAATCGCTCTATTCGCTCGCCGTGGATTTCCTGATTGATGTGCGGGCAAGAAAATGGCCGGACAGCCTTCCCTATTTTTCGGCAAGCTATGTGCTGGATCAAAATGTCTTGTTTCTGGATTGGTTTATTCCGGCTCAGACGGGTAAAAAGGTCCCGCAAAATGCGCGCCTCTTCTATCAGCAAATCTGGCAGCAGCTTTTAAAACCCCACGATCATCTGGAGGAGGGTCTTCTTCTTCGGGATTTTCATGCGGAAAATATTTTGTATCTGAAGGACAGGGCCGGATTGAAATCGTTGGGTCTGATCGATTATCAGGATGCGATGATTGGCCCCGCCGCCTATGACCTTGTCTCTCTTCTGCAGGATGCACGCCGTGATGTGCCGTGGGAGCTGGAAGAAGAGATGATTCAGTATTATGTGGCCCAAACGGGAGTAAATGACGTCGAATTCAGAGAGCTTTATGCCATTTTGGGCGCGCATCGCTCCCTGCGGATCCTGGGTATTTTTACCCGCCTAGCAGAACAGGAGGGGGCGGTAAAATATGACGCCTTTATGCCGCGTGTTAAAACCCATTTGAGGCGTAACCTTGCTCAGCCGGCTCTTTTAGCGCTGGATCACTGGCTTGCCCTCACCCTTGGAAAAGAAACATTATGAGCGAGAGAACAAGCGAATCCGTCGAAAAGGCCATGATCCTGGCCGCCGGTCTGGGCACACGGCTGCGCCCTCTGACAGACCGCATCCCCAAGCCTCTTGTTCAGGTTGCCGGGAAGTCTCTGATTGACTACAGCCTCGATCTTGTAAGGGGAGCTGGCATTCAGGACGTCGTTGTCAATTGCCATCACCTTGCCGATCAGATTGAAGCCCATATTCATCATATTGCGGATGTGTCAATTTCCATATCCGATGAACGTGCGCAGTTGTTGGAGACGGGCGGCGGTGTGTTCAAAGCCCTTGATCAGTTGGGACCTGGCCCATTTGCTGTCCTCAATTCCGATGTCATTGTCCGGGACGGGACACATCATTCTTTAAAAAAGCTGATCGACTTCTGGAAGCCGGACATCATGGATGCATTGTTGTTGATTCAGACGACAACCAGTGCCATCGGCGGGCATGCCCATGGGGACTATTTGATGGATGGATTGGGAAAATTGTCACGGCGGGCTGAGGGAACGGTCGCGCCGTTCCTGTTTACAGGAGTTCAAATTCTGAAACCGGCGCTGTTTGACGGGCTGAAAGAAGAAGCCTTTTCTCTTAATCATGTTTATGATCGGGCGGAGAAGAAAGGGCGATTGTTTGGTTTGGTACATGGCGGACAATGGCTTCATGTGGGAACAGAAACAGCCCTTAAAAAGGCGGAGAAGAAAATACTCGGATCGTGACGGGCATCAAGCAACAGAAGCCAACCGTTTTTAACATTCCGCCAGAGCAGTCTTTTGTTGATTGCCTGGCGAAAGAACTGTTGCGACGTCATGGCGGCAGCCTGGAAGAGCTTGGCCGTGTTACAATCCTGACAACAACACGCCGCGCAGCGCGGGCGCTGCAAAATGCCTTTTTGCGCGAAACAGAAGGCCGTCCTCTACTCCTCCCCAGAATGCGGCCCTTGGGCGATGTGGACGAAGATGAGCTTCTACTGGATGGAGAGATAACTCCGGCATCAGAGGGCACGGTATCTCTCGATTTACCTCCCGCTATTGACAGTGTTCGCCGGCAATTGCTCTTAAGCCGGTTGATTGATCGCCGACATGATGGGCATCTGGATTTCGCCCAATGTGCCTCTCTCGCCAAAGAACTGGCGAAGCTTCTGGATCAAGTGCAGACAGAAAGTCTGGATTTTGCGGATTTGGTTTCTCTGGTGCCCGATGATTATGCCAAACACTGGCAAATCACCCTGGAATTCCTCACCTTAATCAGTGAGGTCTGGCCCACCATTTTGGAGGCGGAAGGGAGCATTGATCCTGCCATGCGCCGGGATCTTCTGTTGCGGGCACAAGCTATGGAGTGGCGCGAGCGGCCGCCTGACGGTCTCTTATATGCTGTGGGTTCAACAGGATCCATTCCGGCAACGGCTGATCTTCTACATTTGGTGGCAACACTGCCGAACGGTGCTGTGATCTTGCCGGGCCTGGATAAATCTTTGGATGAGAAAAGCTGGGACAGAGTGTTGCAGGAGCCCGGCCATCCTCAATACGGGCTTGCCCGACTGCTGGAAAAGATGCGGCTCGCCCGAGATGATGTTCCTGACATCGCTCTTGAAGCGTCCAAAACCTGCCCCAAAAGCCGTCCTGTCTTTTTGTCGGATGCCATGCGTCCGGCGGAGACAACGGATCAATGGCAGCAGTCCCCGGCTCCGGAAGCGGGCGCTCTCGACGGTGTCAGGCAAATCAACTGTACAGGACCCCAGGCAGAAGCGCAGGTCATTGCTTTGCTGATGCGGGAGGCGCTTGAGCAACCGGAGAAAACATCCGTTCTTATTACCCCGGACCGGGACCTCTCCCGGCGTGTGAGTGCGGAGCTTCGCCGTTGGGATATCGAAGTGGATGACAGTGCCGGCAGCAGTCTTGATCAGTCGCCGCCAGGTGTTTTTCTGCGCCTGACAGCCCGTATGATGGCAGAAGACTGTGCGCCGATCGCTTTTTTGTCGGCTTTGAAGCATCCGTATGCCGCCATGGGAGAGCGGCCTGATATATTCAGGCGTTATGTGCGGGAGCTGGAATTGGCCGTCTTGCGCGGGCCGCGTCCGGCATCCGGTCTTGACGGTCTAAGAGAGGCTCTAACAGTGGCGGCGGCCAAGGGTGAAATCTCAGATACTCTTTTGCCATGGTTCGACAGATTTTGTGCAGTGGCTACGCCCTTTGAAGAAGCAACGGCGGCGAAAGAGATATCTTTTGCAGACTATATCAAAGCGCATATCCGTTTTGCTGAAAGTTTGTCTTCTGGTGAGGAGGGAACTGATCCTCAACTTTGGCGCGGTCATTTCGGGGAGGCTGCTGCCGGATTTGTTTCAGAACTTCTGAGAGCTGCAGACGCGGTGGAGATCCTGAATCCAAAGAGCTGGCCTGATCTTCTGGACAATTTGATGAGTGGACAGATGGTTCGGGCTCGCTATGGCCTGCACCCCCGCCTGCAGATTTGGGGACCAATTGAAGGGCGGCTTCAACGAGCGGATCTGGTTATTCTGGCAGGGCTCAATGATGGCATCTGGCCGCCCGACGCCGGGAGTGATCCCTGGATGAGCCGCCCGATGCGACAGGATTTCAAGCTGCCATCCCCTGAGAAAAAAATCGGACTGTCCGCCCATGACTTCCAGCAGGCATTTTGCGCTTCAGAAGTGGTCCTCACGCGTTCAGAGAAAGTAGATGGCACGCCCATGGTGCCAAGCCGTTGGTTGCTGCGACTTGAAACTTTACTCAAAAAATTCGAGACCTCACTGGTAACGGAACGATCAGAAGATCTGCTGTCCTGGCAGGAAGCGCTGGATAAACCGGGTGCCTTTCATCCGGTTTCCGCACCGCGGCCCGCACCTCCGGTTAGCGCCCGCCCCCGCCGGTTGTCGGTCACCCGGATTGAAAAATGGATCAAGGATCCCTATTCGATTTTTGCCGATGCAATTTTGCAATTGAAACCGCTCGATGATATCGGGGCTGATCCGGGTGCCGCTGAAAAAGGAACCTTTATTCATAAAGCTCTTGAGGAATTCGTTCGCCAATATCCGGGTGAACTGCCGGACAATGCCGTTGATCGGTTGCTGGATTTGGGGCGAGAGGCATTTGGGGATGTCCTGTCCTACCCGGCGGTCTGGGCTTTCTGGTGGCCAAGATTTGAACGAATTGCAGATTGGTTCGTCGCGTTTGAAATCGACCGACGGGTGTATTTCAAAACGGCGCTTCTGGAGAAGAAGGGAACCATCGAGGTTGCCGGGCCTGCAGGCGCCTTCACCTTGTCCGGCACGGCGGATCGGATTGATAAAAAGAAGGATGGCGGGATTTCGATTGTTGATTACAAGACCGGAAGCCCACCCTCGCATAAAGAAATTGATACCGGCATGGCACCGCAGTTGGCGCTGGAAGCAGCCATGGTGGAAAGAGGCGGATTTGATGGGCTGCCCAAGGCGCCCCTTCTCGAACTTCTCTATATCCGTTTGAGCGGAAGCAATCCTGCAGGAGAGGCCCGCGCTGCTTCCAAAAAAATATCTGCCCAAGAATTGGCAACGGAGGCGTTTGAAGGATTGCAGCGATTGATTGCCCAGTTTGACCGGGAAGCAACTCCTTATCTGACCAAGCCACGCCCTGCCTTTATTGATCGGTTTAATGATTATGAGCATTTGGCCCGGGTTCGTGAATGGTCCGGTGGAGGCGCGGCTGATGAGTAATGTGGCTCTTTCAATGCGGGCGAAATCTGGCATTGCGGCGCAACAGCGGGCGGCAGACCCGAACCGGTCGGTTTGGGTGTCCGCATCGGCGGGTTCGGGCAAGACACGGGTTCTGGTGGATCGGACGCTCCGTCTGATGCTGACGGGGGTTCGTCCTGAAAAAATTCTGTGTATTACCTATACGAAAGCTGCCGCAGCGGAGATGGCCAACAGGCTGAATGCGACGCTGGGCGATTGGTCGGTGATGCCTTTTGATAAACTCTCGAGAGCGCTCACGGACTTGATGGATGCGGTGCCGACAGAAGAGGAAATGAAGCGCGCCCGGCGGCTTTTTGCCAATGTTCTGGATGCCCCGGGCGGACTCAAAATCCAGACCATTCATTCCTTTTGCGAGTCAGTTCTGGGCCGGTTCCCCCTCGAAGCAGGTATCGCACCGAATTTTGAAGTGATGGATGAGCGGACAGCCGCTGAAATCATGGAAGCTGCGCGGGATCATCTGCTGGAAGACAGCCGCAAGGCGGGCGAAGAAAAGCTGGCTGCGGCTCTTTCTGTTGTGAGTCAACAAGTGAATGAGCGGGATTTTTCAAGCCTTATGCAAGGCCTGAGTAGCAAACGGGGCAGGCTCAAACGATATTTGAAGGCCAATGGGGGCCTTGAAAAGGCTTTGCTAGCGCTGGCCGTCTATCTGAATATCGACCCGCAGAGGACCGAGCAGGAGGTTATTGAAGAGGCGTGCCGGGAGGATCAGTTTGACGGACCAGGCTTACGGGCGGCGCTGGAAATATTTCTAAGCGGCGGTAAAACTGAACAGGCCAATGCTGAAAAAATGGAAGACTGGTTGCGCTTGCCAGACAAGCGCGTAACGTTATTCGACTTGTATCAATCCGTGTTTTTTACGGCCAAACAAGAGATCAAGAAGCCAAAGTCATTCGCCACAAAAACCTCTTTGGAGAAAATGCCCGATGTGATCGATATCATGGTGGCAGAAGCGGAGCGCCTGCTGCAGGTGCAGGATCAGCGAAATCGCGTTCGGGTGTTGAAGACAACCTCTGCTTTGCTTCGTCTGGGAAGCCGGTTGATCGATGAATATGACCGCGAAAAGTTCCGGCGCGGCAAGCTTGATTATGACGATCTGATTTTGACCACGCGCGACCTTCTGACAGCGGCAGATGTCGCCCCCTGGGTGATGTTTAAACTGGATGGCGGGATTGATCATATTCTGGTGGATGAAGCACAGGATACCAGCCCGGAGCAATGGGAAGTGATCGGCGCGCTTGCAGAAGAGTTTTTCAGCGGCGAGTCAGCGCGCGATCAAACGCGGACATTGTTTGTTGTCGGCGACGAGAAGCAATCCATTTACTCCTTTCAAGGCGCGGATCCAGCCGCTTTTGACAAAATGCGGCTGAATTTTGAGGCGCGCGCCACGGCCGCTGCAAAAGAGTGGGAACTTGTCCCGCTGGACCTTTCTTTTCGCTCAACTGAAGCTGTTTTGTCCCTGGTGGATGATGTTTTTACAGATGTATCGGCACGAACGGGCCTGACTGCGGAGGCTTCAGAAATTTGCCATTATGTCTTTCGTGAGCGGCAGGCCGGGTTCACAGAAATTTGGCCAACGGTCAAACATCCGGCGCAGGAGACGCCGGACCCTTGGGAAATTCCGCTGGATCAGGGGCTGAATACAAGTCCGTCGGCGGATCTTGCGGAAAAAGTCGCACGGCAGATCGGAGACTGGCTTAAAAAGGGGGAAAGGCTGGCATCCACTGGCCGTAAAATTCGCCCCAAAGATGTCATGATCCTGGTGCAAAGCCGGAACGTCTTTTTTGAGAATATGGTCCGGGCTCTCAAAAAGGCGGACATTCCGGTCGCGGGAGCAGATCGGATGGTGCTCACAGAGCAGCTTGCCGTGATGGATCTGATGGCGCTTGCCAAATTTACTCTGATGCCGGAGGATGATCTTAATCTGGCGGTGGTTCTGAAAAGTCCGTTTGTTGGATGTGATGATAACCAGCTATTCGAGCTCGCCTATAAACGCAAAGGCAGTCTTTGGCAGGCGCTGAGAGAGAACAGGCTGGGGCTTTCGCTGTTTAATGAAGCGGCTGCCTTTCTTAAAACGCAGTTGGCGCGAGCAGACTATGTTCCCGTTTATGAATTCTTTGCCGAAATTTTGGGACGAGGCCAAGGCCGCCTGAAATTACTGACCCGGCTGGGGGAAGAAGCCGCAGATCCCATTGATGAATTTCTGTCGCTGGCGCTGGGCTATCAGCGAGGTGAAGCCACATCATTACAATCTTTCCTTCATTGGGTGGAAGCGGGCGGCGCGGATGTAAAGCGTGATATGGAACAGGTGCGGGATGAAGTGCGTGTCTTGACTGTTCATGGATCAAAAGGATTGCAGGCCCCGATCATCTTTTTGCCTGATACTTGTCAGGGCAGCCTTTCTGCCGGCGGTACCACCATATTCTGGTCTGAGGAGGCCGTGCCTGCCCCTCTCTGGCCTGGCAGAAAAGAGAATGATGAAAGTCGGACCGCATTGGCGCGGGCGGCGGCAAAAGCCCGACAGGTTGAGGAGAAGAAGCGGTTGCTCTATGTAGCCCTGACGCGCGCAGAAGATCGGCTTTATATATGCGGATGGGAAGGGATCAGAGCCCGCTCCGCCGACTGCTGGTACACTCTGATTGATGCAGCCTTTGGGATGGATTTTGAAGACAAGATCGAAGAAATTCAGCTGCCCTGGGGAGAGGTTGCCCGGCGGCGCAGCACAGGTGCCGCAGCTGTTGTTGAGGAGAGTGAAGAAGCGCCAGCCCAAGCACGATCCATCAAGCTTCCCCTCTGGGCTACGGCACTGCCGGAGGCAGAACCCTTTCCGCCGCAACCTCTCACCCCGTCGCGAGAAGATGAGGAGCCGGCAGTGCGCTCACCGCTGGGGTCTGATGATGGCTCACGTTTTCATCGGGGTCTTCTTATTCATCGGCTGCTTGAAAGTTTGCCCTCTGTGGCGCTGGACAAGCGCGAAGAAACAGCGCGAGGATGGCTTGCTCGCCCGGTTCATTCCTTGAACGCTGACCAGCAGTCGCAAATTCTGAAGGAGACCCTGGCTGTTTTGAACCATCCGGAATTTGCCGATATTTTTGGCCCGGGAAGCCTTGCAGAAGTGCCGCTCACGGGTTTGTTTGGAGATCGGGTTCTTTCCGGCCAGATTGACCGGTTGTTGATCGGCGAGAATGAAATCCAGATTATTGATTACAAGACAAACCGGCCCTCACCGACCGAGATTGCCGATGTGCCGGCGCTTTACTTGAGACAGATGCGTCTCTATCGGGAAGCTTTAAAAAAAATGTATCCCGAAAAAGCCATTAAATGTGGCCTGTTATGGACAGATGGCCCTCATTTAATGGTTCTGCCAGAGACGGCTTTTTAGGCAGATTACGACCTAATGTGGGTACCATCACTTGACGGACGCCTATCGGATACGTAATTATTCATGCATGAACAGGCGATTTTGGTTTCGGAAATCGCCTCAATTTTTGCCTGAAACGAGGACATGATGGCCACTACAAATGTAACAGATGCTTCTTTTGAGCAGGACGTACTGAAGAGCGAAGGACTGGTTCTGGTCGACTTCTGGGCTGAATGGTGCGGACCTTGTAAGACGATTGCGCCGTCACTGGAAGAACTTTCCAATGAAATGGCTGGCAATATTACCATTGCCAAAATCAACATTGATGAAAACCCGAACACACCAACCAAATACGGGGTGCGGGGTATTCCAACCATGATGATTTTCAAAGATGGTGAAGTTGCAGGAACGAAAGTCGGCGCATCCCCTAAAGGACAGATCGAAGACTGGATCAAATCCACGTCCTGAGCGCATGACATCGACATCTAAAAAACGGGCCTTTTATGGCCCGTTTTTTGTGAGTAACCTGTGGCCCGGCAAACAATGAAAAGAACAGGATAGCGTATGGCACAAATCCAGGCAGGCAACATCATGCTGGAGGTCGAACAGATTGGAGATCCGAGCTGTCCCGCGGTGATCCTGATTGCCGGCCTTGGATTTCAATTGATTGATTGGCCGCTGGAATTTTGTGAGAGGCTCGCCGAGGGCGGATTTCAGGTTATCCGCTTTGACAATCGTGATGTCGGGCTGTCGCAAAAACTGGAAGAGCGCGGCATTCCTGATCTTGAGACCGCTTTGGCTGCAAAGACGTCTGGGTCTTCACCGGATATGCCCTATGCCCTCACAGAAATGTCGAAGGATGTCGTGGCGCTGATGGATCGTTTGTCCCTTGACCAGGCACATATTGTAGGCATGTCTATGGGCGGCATGATTGCACAATTGCTGGCCATTCATTATCCAGAGCGTTGTCTGAGCCTGACGTCGATTATGTCTTCCAGCGGGGAGCCTAGTGTATCGGCACCGGATGGCGCTGCCATGGCTGCGATAAGCGGAGCGCCGGCCAGTCAGGAAATGTCGGATATTGTGACGTTCGGATAAAAGGTCAATGCGACGATCGGTAGCCCGGGCTATCGCTGGCCGAAGGAAGACCTCATCCGTCATATCGAAGCCTGCTTCAAGCGCGGTTATTGTCCAACAGGGTATCTGCGCCAGATGGGGGCTGTCTTTTCAGCGCCCTCCCGTCGGGAAGATCTCAAAGCCGTGCGGCTGCCGACCCTGGTGCTTCACGGTACAGATGATCTCCTCGTTCCGCCAAGTGCCGGCCAGGATGTTGCAGAACATATTCCGGGCGCACGGCTGGAGCTGATTGACGGAATGGGGCATGATTTATCCCCCTCCCTCTGTGCTCACCTCGCAGGTTTGTTAATACCCCATTTGAAGACGGTATGTTCTTAGCGGAAGGCAGGCTCGTCAAAGCTTCTGAGTTTTCGGGAATGAATACTTTCAACGCCCATTTCGCGAAGACTGCGCAATGTATCAATGCCGATCCGCAAATGCTTGGCTGTCCTGTCCTGATAGAACTGGTTAGCCATGCCCGGGAGTTTGATCTCGCCGTGCAGGGGTTTGTCAGACACACAGAGCAAGGTGCCGTAAGGAACCCGGAAGCGAAAGCCGTTGGCGGCGATGGTCGCCGATTCCATATCAATGGCAATGGCTTTTGACTGATTGAACCGCATAGCGAGTTCACGGTGGCGCAATTCCCAATCCCGATCATCGGTCGTATAGACGGTTCCGGTTCTGAAATGCTCCTTAAGATAAGAGGCATCTGGATCAGTCTGAGAGGCTTTGGCCACAGCTTCTGTCAAGGCAACCTGAATTTCCGCAATCGCAGGCAGCGGGACAGAGGGGCTGATATCTTCGTCCAGAACATGATCTTCACGGACATAGGCATGGGCCAGAACGTAATCGCCGAGCCGTTGAGTGCGCCGCAACCCGCCGCAATGGCCCACCATCAACCAGCAATGGGGGCGCAGGACAGCGATATGATCCGTAATGGTTTTTGCATTGGAAGGTCCCACGCCGATATTGACCAGGGTAATTCCTTCATGTTTGTCACGGACCAGATGATAGGCAGGCATTTGCGGTAGATGCCGGGGTGCGACGCCTTCTGGAGGCTCATCTGTAAAATCCGCGTTATGTGTAATGACATTCCCTGGCGCAACAAAAGACCGATATTCAGTTCCATTTTGAACCTGGTCGAGGCCATATTCGATAAATTCATCCACATACCGCTGGTAATTGGTAAAGAGGACAAATCGCTGGAAATGCTTTGGGGCTGTGCCTGTATAGTGAGACAGACGCAGCAATGAATAATCCACTCTTTCAGCTGGAAAGAGAGAAAGAGGCAGAGGGTCACCGTGCAAAGACTCAAACGTGCCATTGGCAATACTATCGTGAATATTGGCAAGGTCCGGCATGGGAAAGACGGATTGCAGGGCTTGAACATCATTTCCGGAAACCTTTGAGGAGGCTTTCTCAATCACGAAAGGCAGTGGCATCGGGCGATCACTCAGCCCAACCAGAACAGGTTTTCCATGATTTTTGATGAGCAGTTCAATCTGTTCCCGATAATAGCTCCGGAACAGATCGGGGTGTGTGAGTGTGGTGCCGAATGTTCCTGCAGCATGCAGGTTCCCATATGCCAATTTGCCGCTTAAATTGATATCGCCTGGCCCAATGACCAGACCGAGATACGGATAAAAGCCAGTATTCAGCGGGCTTTCCTTGTCCCCTGCCTCAAACGCCGCGAAGCGTTTTTTTACCTTGTCTGCATTTTCCTGATAAATGGCCTCGATGGCAGTGACAGCCTGATCGGCGTCTGTGAATTCCTGTAGGTTGCTTGCGTTGCCATGACCGGTTGTCGTATTGGCAAGAAATCCACTCATAATTTTCTGTCCTTTCCTATGGCGACCCCTATGGCCCCCCAAACTTTTCAATCTTTTTTTCCTGTTCTATTTATCATTATTTTGTGACAACTCAATTAATAAAGCGGAAAAGGTCCGGTTGTGATAGGACTCTGCCCATAAAACGAAGGCTCAATCGTGCCTTTTCTAGACGTCGGTATTTGAGAAGTGTGAAGTAACGAACATGACTTTGACGCTGGCCCCAATGGAAGGGGTTGTTGATGTATATATGCGTGATATTCTGACCCGTATTGGCGGGTTTGATTTGTGTGTCTCGGAATTTGTTCGGGTGAGCAACACGCTTCTTCCTCGCGCCACATTCTTGAAAATATGCCCGGAACTGGAAATGGGCGGAAGGACAGCGGCAGGTATTCCTGTTCATGTGCAGCTGATGGGCGGCGATCCATCATTGCTGGCGGAGAACGCAGCTTTTGTGTCGACTTTGGGGACATTGGGCATCGATCTCAATTTCGGATGTCCGGCCAAGACTGTAAACCGGCACGATGCCGGGGCGACGCTGTTACAATGGCCGGAAAGACTGCATGATATTGTCAGTACTGTTCGCCGGGCGGTTCCGGAAACCATTCCTGTCAGCGCGAAAATGCGTTTAGGCTTCTCGGATAAAAGTCTGTGCCTTGAAAACGCGCAGGCTATTGAGGCTGGCGGAGCGTCAAAACTGACGGTTCATGCCCGCACCAAACTGGAGGGATATAAAGCTCCGGCTCATTGGGAGTATCTGGTACCCATCCGCGACTCCTTAGACATTCCTGTTGTGGCAAATGGTGAAATCTGGAGCCGTGAAGATTTTGAGGCCTGTCGCGAAACAAGTGGTTGTGACCATTTTATGGTCGGGCGCGGCGCTATTGCCAATCCGAGCCTGGGGTTAGAAATCAGTCGTCAGACGGATATTCCTTATACATGGGGTACGATCCTTGACTTGTTGATCCGGTATCAGTCTTTGCTTCAGGCTATGCGGAACCCGACGAGAGAGGCGGGGCGAATCAAGCAATGGATCAAGCTACTAGGGCGCACGCATGGTGAAGCAACAGAACTTTTTACTCGTATAAGGAGATTTCAATCTCCATCTGATCTTCTTGAAACGTTAAAATTTTCTAAACAATGCCTTGCCGCTGAATAAAATGAGGGATTTTCATGTCTTGAAGGCAGGTACATCTGAATATCTTTAGTGCATTAGCAATCTTTTAAGAGATTTGGGGCGTTATTAGAGTTTCAAAATTAATTCTATAGTCTCTTTAGGAGAAAGTTATGTTCAGAAGTCTTTCATTTGGTATTGCAATGATTGTGTTGCTTGTCTCTGGCGGGGTACAGGCAGAAGATAAAAAATCTCATGTGTCCGCCATGATGGAAAAAGCCGTGCAACACTATAAATCTGCAGGTGAAGAGCAGGCTTTTAGCGATTTCTCCAAAAAGGGTAGCGAGTATTTTAACGGTGAATATTATGTGATTGCCCAGTCGCTTGAGGATGACAAAATTACATTTCATCCTGTTAATGCCAAGCTGGTTGGCAAAAACCTGACCAAGGTTAAAGATACCGACGGTGTTGCATTTGTTGGTGAAATGTCTGCTATCGCAAAAGGAGCGGGCAACGGTTGGGTATCCTATAAATGGCCACATCCTGAAACCAAGAAAATTGCTCAGAAGCATACGTTGGTTAATCGCGTTGGCGATATCATGTTGATGATTGGTTATTACGAGTAATCAATATCTTCTCAGGCAAATATGACTCGCCTCCGGTTGTCAGGTTTGCCTGAGACAGACCTTGGAAAAGTATCGAGTGTAAGGAAAAGACAATGAACTTGCGGAATCTTAAAATATCCACCAAGTTGCTTATCTCCCCGGTTATTTTTGCATTGGCCCTTCTCGTATTGGGTGTCGTTGCGATCACCGGTCTGGAGCGTGTGCAATCGACAATGGTGGCCCTTGAAACCCAATCAAGTGCCAAGACAGGGGCTGCTTATCGGTTTCAACGAGATCTGCAGGCTTATAATGGAAATCTCTTCCGCCTGATTTCACAGCTAAATGCTGGTGTTGAAGAAGAAAAGCTTGCCAAGCAACGTGAAGGCCTCCTTGCTTATATGGTTGGGGCTCAGAAAAGCCTTGCTGATTTTGTGGAAGGCGGAACTTATACAGAAGAAGAATTGTCTTTGTTGACAAAGATGCAAAAAGAACTGGCTGCTTATGGTGTCGGCGCCAAAGATGTTGTTGAAATGACCGAGATCGATGGCTCAACAGCTGTGATTATGATGGTTGGGGCGGATGAGCAGTTTGAAACTGTTTATGCGACGATTGATCAAATCGTCAAGCTTTGGCAGGCAGATGGTAAAGCTGCTTTTGAGCAGGCAATGGTGGATGGACAATCCTCGATCACTCAATTCGTGACAATCGGGATCGTGGCCTTTCTGATTGCTGGGCTCGTCACAATGCTGGTGATCCGGATGATTAAGGGACCGGTGCAGTCCCTGACCAAAGTAATGGCCAAACTGTCCGATGGCGATCAGACTGTCGAGATACCGAGTCAGGATCAAAAAGATGAAATTGGTGAAATGGCCCGCGCCGTACAGGTTTTCAAGGAAAATGCGATAGAGCAGGAGCGCCTGCAACTTGAAGCGGCACGCCATGAAGAAGAGCAAAAACTTCAGGAGCATAGCACCCGTGAAGCAGAAGAGCGCCGGGCAGCAGAAGAGCGCCGCCGCGAGCAGGAAGAAATTGATGAGCGTGAAAAACGGGCTGAGACGGTCTCCAACCTGATCCGGACTTTTGAAGATAAAGTATCAGACGTTCTGTCAACCGTCGCTACGGCGACAAAAGATCTGCAAGAGACCGCAACCTCCATGTCGGAGACAGCTGGAGAATCCCAAGCCTTGTCAGAGGGCGTTGCCACTGCATCCAGTGATGCATCCCGCAATGTTCAGACAGTGGCGGCGGCTGCCGAAGAACTGACGGCCTCTATTGATGAGATCAGCCGTCAGGTGCGACAGGCCAATACGGTTTCGGAAAAAGCTGTGTCTGAAGCTGCCAATAGTACGCAATCTGTTTCGGCCTTGGCAGATACAGCCAAGAAAATCAGTGAAGTTGTCAGCATGATCAGTGATATTGCTGGGCAGACGAACTTGCTTGCGCTGAATGCAACGATTGAAGCGGCCCGCGCAGGGGATGCCGGTAAGGGTTTTGCTGTTGTGGCGAGTGAGGTGAAAAGCCTGGCGACACAAACAGCGAAGGCCACCGAAGAAATTGCCACTCAGATTACCGATATGCAGAATGCAACGGACACAGCCGTTTCTGCAATTGCCAATATTGATGAAGTGATCACCAGTATTCGGGAATCCACGGTGGGTATTTCCTCTGCCATTGAGGAGCAGAGCGCGGCGACAAATGAAATTTCCCGAAATGTTCAGGAAGCGTCGAACGGTACAAATGAAGTTTCTGGAAAAATCGGGACAGTGTCTCAGAAAGCGACGAAGACCGGAGCTGCTGCCGACCAGGTTCAATCTGCGTCCTCTCGTCTGGATGAATTGTCCAGAAGCCTGAAATCTGAAATTGAAGCCTTCCTTCAGGAAGTTCGGGCGGCTTAATACCGATCGTGAGCAGGGCCTTGAGTGATCCTGCTCACTCTTTTTCTACTTCGTCCACTATAATCTGGACCAGCCTCAATTCTGTCAATATTGCCTTTATAGTTAAAGCATGAGTATCATGTGAGCTCGCTGCCAATCACACGGTAGCGATCTTTTTTGCTGGGGGCAGCCAGAGTATTGTTTAATTATTGTCAGAAACGCTCTGGGGGTCCAGGCCGAGCAGCTTTCATTGCTGCTGCAGTGGCATCTGGTTTGCTGATCTCCTGCAATCTGGTTGCCGCCGAAAAAGAACCCCCTCAAATCGCTGTTTTTGCAGGCCAGTCGGTCCCCTTTTCAAAAGCATCTCTTGGCACCGCTCTGAGAGGGTATACCGGATATTCTCTGGGATCCCGCATTGATGAGGCCAAACGGACAGAGCTTCGTATTTGTGCGGCTAAAATGCGATACGGCAATGCGACAGACAGCAAAATTGCACAACTCTATTGTTCCAACAGAAAAACCGGGTCGGTGGATCTTCGGAAATTCTGGATCAATTTCACGGCACCAGATCATGGCCACAAAGCGTGGAAAATAATGTTGTCCCTGTCAGGGGGGCAGCCGATCTATTCAGACTTGGTCGGATCCCTGACCACGACATATGGCACACCTAAAAAAGTAGCTGATCCGGTCTCCTATAGCTGGCAAGACGGCGATATTCACCTGATCCTGAAAGAAGATAAATTCGGGTATCAGGTTGAACTTTGGGATCGTAGTCTGAATACTCTTTTCCAATAGGGGGGAATGACCAGAGACAACCCATTCAATAGAGTAAATATTAATTACTTTACAAATGGTTGTGAGATTTATCATAGTGTTGCGGGGCATGTGTCCTGTTTGAACAGTATCCTTTTAATGCTCGGTTTTTGTATGAGTTTTAACCCGCATCCAAATTATGCTGAAGTTGTCCATATTCGGGACAGGGCGCGCCATCCCCGTGTCATTGCCTTGCTGGATTATTATCTTCAGATTCATCCCCGGGAAAAGCTGCCTTCGCGGGAAGACTTTGATCCGTTTCAGGTTCCAAAAACCATGCCAAATTTGACTTTGATGGATGTTGAGCGAAACCCCCATCGGTTCAAATACCGGGTGATGGGAACCACTGTCTCCTATAATATGGCATTCGATGGAACGGGCAAATATCTGGATGATCTGGTTCCGGGTGTGGAGGCACAATATCCGCATCTGGATCGTGTTCAGGTCGCTGAAACAGGGATGCCGGTGTATCGCCTCGGCCAATCGAGCGTGTCTTTTCGGTCAGATTTCGCAGATCTCGAACGGGTTCATTTGCCTCTTGCTTCTGACGGGAAAACGGTGGATATGATCCTGAGCATTTTTATCTATTTCGCTGATCAATAACGTCTTTTTTTTCTGAACGGTCCTATGAAACTTTATTTACGTCCGCGGGCAGGGTCTCTTGCTCCGCATATTGCTCTCTGGGAAGCCAAGGCCCGTTTCACAACAGATATTGTGGATACGACTTCAAAAAAAACATCCACGGGAGAGGATTATCTTGCCATCAACAGGATGGGCTATGTGCCGACACTGGAATTAGGAAATGGCGCGCATATAACAGAAGGGCCTGCTATTTTACAGTTTATCGCCGACAGTTATCCGGCAGCCCGCCTTGCGCCGAAAGCAGGCACTGTTGCACGGGCGCATATGAACGGATATCTAAATTTTGTGGCGGCCGAAATTCATAAATCCTTCAGCCCGTTCTTTGCCGCCTCTCCCATCGGCCCGGATGAGCGGACGGAGGCACAGGGCATTCTGGACCGGAAAATAGACTATATGGAAGATAAGTTTTCCGATGGTCGTGCCTATCTGATGGGTGATGACTTTTCAGTCGCCGATGCCTATTTGCTGACAGTTCTCAGATGGTTACCTGCAACAGAGCAGGTGATTGAGCACTGGCCTTTTCTAAAAGCCTTTTTGATCCGGGCAAAAGAGCGGCCGGGTGTTCAGGCGGCGATGAAAGCTGAAGGAATTGAGGAAGAATTGATAGCTGCCTAACCTGCCAGAGATGTCATATTTATGAGTTTAGGGCCTAGTCATTCCTGACATCCGGCATCCAGCCTGATGGCATATCGGACAAAGGATCCCCTTCATGTTCCGTCTCCATCAGGAATAGATCTCCCCGATAGAGATAATGGCCGCGGGATAGAAGAAACCCATCACCATTGAGAAAAGCCCGGTCCATCTCTGCAATTGGCGCCGCCATACTGCATTCCAGAAGTTGTGATGCCTCATAATCTGCTGAGCCAACGGTGAGGGTTTGCCGGGCATAGGCAATAGGATCCTCTGAATGATCCGAGACAAGAGAAGCAATCGCAATCTCCTGCAACTCACTTTCTGCAAATTTTAGAAATACCGGACTGGTGACGTAAATATCCATCAGGCAATAAGGCGTTTCATTGTGATAGCGCAGCTTGCGGATGCAGTGATAGTTGGCGAAAGCTTGATCCTCACCCAGAAAGGTTCTGGGAAGAGCGGCTGGACCGCTGACACTCAGGATACGGGTTTTCTGACTGGATTGTTGTAGGCGGGAGGCTAGCTTGGTCTGGACCTGGCCTGGGACAATATCGGATGATACATAGGTGCCCCGGCCCCGGCTGCTGATCACAAGCCCTTCGGCCGAGAGCAGGTGAAGGGCCTGACGGATCGTAACGCGGCCGACCTGAAATTCCTGACAGAGTGCTGAAATGCTGGGAAGACGGTCCCCGTTCTGCCACTGACCTTTGATAATCCGACTGCGCAGAATATTGGCAACCTTCAAATACAGGGAAATGCGAGATGTATAAGGGCCATCGACTTTGTTCATAGGATCAGCTCCAGTTTGGCTCCCGCTTTTCAAGGAACGCAGTGATACCTTCCTTGGCATCAGCACTTTTCAGACATGCATCCAGCTTTTGCCGAAGCAGGGGAAGGGCGGGATCAAAATCCATATCTTCCTGCTCGTTATAGGCGGCCAGGCCCATTTGCATGGTTCCGGGTGCAAGAGCGGCAAACTGCCCTGCGATCGTGGCCACTTTTTCATCCAGATCCGCTGCCGGAACGGTTTCATTGATCAGGCCGTATTTTTCTGCATCCGCTGCGCTTATTCTGTCGCCGCGCATGATGAAATCAAGCCCTTGTCGTTTACTCATCACTCGAAAAAGGCCCGCCATGACCATAAAAGGCCAGATGCCGCGCTTGATTTCCGGTGCCGAGAAATGGGTATGGTCCGCCGCATAGGCATGGGTGCTGTTGCAAACAAGAAGCAGGGCACCCGCGAAAACCGATCCCTGAATATGGCTGATGACCGGTTTGTTCAAGTGACGGAGGCGCAGGGAGATATCATCTGTCTCTCCTCTCTTGGGAACGTTGGAGGTGGGGCCGTCGCCTGCATTTCCGCTCATGGAGCGTAAATCACCCCCGGCACAGAAAACATCTCCTTCTGCTGCCAGGATGACGACCCGTATGTCATGGGTCTGTTTGGCATAATCAAGGGCATAAATGAGTTCATTGCTCATGACCGGATTGATGGCATTCTTTGCACGGGGACGGTTCAGCGTAATGGTGAAGATATGATCCTGCACGCTAAGCTTGAGTGTGGTAAAGGTAAGCCCCTCAAGGCTGAGAGTTTCTGTCTCTTTTGTCATTGTCAGGGTCCTCAAGCGGATTGGGGGAGCAGGCTGGCCGGCAGGGAAATGGTCCGGCTTCTCAAATATTCACCAAGGGTTTTTGCCTGACCGTCAATGCGGTCATTGGCAGCCACCCCTTCTCCGAGAATGTCGTAAATCATGAAATTGAGCGCGCGAATATTGGCGAGCTCGTATCTTTCAATCGTGTATGGGGCGAGATCTGGCAGGATTTCTTTCAGTTTCTCAGGTGTCAGCATATGCCATGCCCAGGAATATGCCGCGTCTGTTTTTGCCCACAAGCCGACATTGGCCGCCCCGCCTTTATCGCCGGAGCGGGTTCCAAAAACCCGGCCAAGAGGGATGTCGGTCATCTCCCCTTCAGGTTTGGATGCTATGGAAACAGGTACTTTCTGATAATGCCGTGTTTCGAAATTCAGCTGGCTGGTTGGCTGGATTGTGGTTGCCTTACCATCCATATGGACCGTTTCTGTTATATATTGGCTGTCAACGAGCGCTGGCCAGTGAATAATGAAGGGGGCACCGCTTCCCGGAGATGTTCTGCCAGAGAAGCCTGGAAATGTCGCCAAAGCGAGCTCGATTATCTTTGCGGAGAAGATCCGGCCGACCAGTTTCTGATCGGAAGACCTGACGGAAAGGCACAGGCTGGCGAAATTTTCCTCGTTGCGGCTCGCATCCTCTTTATCTGTCCGGATCAGGTCAATAGAGACAGCGTCGAAGGCGTCTTTTCCGCCCACAAGATCGAAGAGGACATCGATGAAAATCTCTGCTTTCTCTTCGATATCAAGGCCGGTGAGTATGAGCTCCATACTGTTTCGATATCCGCCCATAATATTCATGCAGACTTTATGGCTGTCGGGCGGGTTGCTGCCCCGGCATCCACTGACCCTTACGCGATCTTCCCCTGCCTGTTCGATCTTCAAGGTATCAAAGTGAGACGTGACATCGGGGTTTTTATAGGCGGGACTATTGATTTCATAGAGAAGCTGGGCCGTCACCGTCCCTTCGGAAACCAGCCCGCCGGTTCCGGGATGTTTGGTAATCGTGAAACTGCCATCTGCTTCGATTTCGGCAATAGGATAGCCCACATTGTGAAAACTGGGGACTTCCTGAAAAAACGCATAGTTACCGCCGCAAACCTGGGCCCCGCATTCGATCAAATGTCCTGCTGCTACTGCGCCCGCCAAGGCATCGAAGTCGTCGCGTTCCCACCCGAATTTCCAGGCGGCGGGACCAATAACGACGGCAGCATCGGTAACCCGCGGAGCGATTACAATATCTGCGCCTTGATCAAGGGCTTCCTTTATCCCCCAGCTGCCGAGATAGGCATTGGCTGTTGCAGGCCTCAGCCCGCTGTCAGAAAGGGTTTTATTCGTATCAATATTGCCAAAAACTTCCCCTTTTTCTTGCAAATCCTTTATCCGGGGAACCAAATCATCGCCGTCGATGTAAGCAACTTTACAAGCAAGGCCCAAGTCGCAGGCGATTTTTTCAACGGCGTCCGCCATCCCTTTGGGATTGAGGCCTCCCGCATTTGTGACGATCTTGATATTCTGTTCAAGACAGGGTTTCATCACATCCTGAACCTGTTTCAGGAATGTACCGACATACCCTTCATTGGGATCTTTGCGTTTCTTGGCGAATAGGATCGACATGGTAAGTTCTGCCAGATAATCCCCTGTCAGAACATCAATCGGGCCCCCTTCGACCATGTCTTTTGCAGCTGAGAGTTTGTCGCCGTAAAAGCCACTACAATTGGCAACACGGAGTATTTTCTTGTCTTGTGCGTTCATCTCTGCCTCTGGATGGGTTCTTGTTTTTTTAAAAGTACTATAAATAGAACTTTTGTCCAGAGGCAGATTTGCGGCGCTGTTTCAGCCGAGCCAGAGTTGATAGGCTATGCCGGCCAGGAGAGATCCGGCACCCGCGAAAAACAGATAGAGAGCGAAGAGTTTTGGCTTAACCAAAGTCCAGACAGCTACGGCAGCCGGAATACTGGTCACACTGCCAGCCAGCATAAAGGACAGGCCTGTGGCAGGGGACATACCCAGATCAATCAGGCCGCGGATCAACGGGATGGCCGCATATCCGTTGAGATAAGCCGGCACACCTAATAGGACGGCAATTGGCAGGGTGAATATGGACCCACTTCCAAGCCAGCTTGCGACCATATCGCCCGGTATATAGGCAACCATCAGGCTTTCCAGCAGGAAGGCAAATGCTAGCCAGCGGCCGAGAAACCAGGCAGATTTTCCGGCTTCACTTGAAAAAGTGATAAGACGGGAAGTGTCTTTCCAAAAAGCCCACAGAATAGAAGGTTTTTCAGGAGCTGCGCTTTCGCAAGCTGATGCAGAACAGGACGGTTGGGCAATTGGCTTGAGGGCATTTTCCAAGGCACCGGTTCGGGAAATGAGCAAAGTGATGTAGCCGGTTGCAAGCCCCATACCGATCGCAGCCATTGTTTTAACCACTGTAAATTCAAATCCAAGGCTGGCGGCTGTCAGAACAAACATTTGCGGATCCATGATAGGGGACGCTATGCAGAAGGCCAAAACAGGAGCAATAGGAACACCGGCAGCCAGTAATCCAGCGACCAGTGGCACCACGCCGCAGGAACAAAAAGGGGAGAGGGCTCCAAATATCGCAGCAAGCGCAATCGCCTGAATAGGATGTCCTTCAAAGGCCCGTGCTACCAGTTGATCGGCGCCGGAGGCTTTCAAAGCTCCTGCCATGGCAACTGAAAGCAGTAGGAAAGGTAAGATATCGAGAAGGGCTGCTTTGGTGAATTGTATACTGGCCAAAGCCTGCCCATCTGAAAAGCTAATGAGCGCCAGACAAACAAGAAAAATGGCGATAATAGGAAAATCCAGATAAGGGCGGATCCAAACGAAAGGAAATCTCTCTTTGGGTGTTTTGATATCAGAAGCTGTTGTCATTTTAATTTCCATATCTCTAGAAATATAGTTATTTAATGATAAAAAAACGCCTAAGCGTCTTCTTTTTCCGTAGAACTTATTGTCACATCCATATCGACACAGCATTCCGCGACCAGTTCCTGAATGACGGTTGTAATCGTCTTTAAACCAGGTCGGCAGATAACACTCCGTCCCTGTTTTTCTTGCGTTATCAATTCAACCGATACAAGCCCCCGAATGTGAAACCCCAGTGTCGAAGCCGGAATGCCCAGCCGCTTGCCAATCTCTCCAATGGTGAGGCCATCCGGGCCAGCTCTGACAAGCAGGCGGAAAATTTCAAGACGGGTGGCATTGCCAAGTTCTGCCATTGTGTGGGCGATATTTTCTGTGTTCATGACACTCATATAGCAGTTTATAAATGATAATACAACTATAAAACTAGATATATAGAATTATTGAGAAACCGGCGTGCGACTATCCGCAAGAATACGGCCGCCGATTGTGATGAAGCAAACACCTGCGGCCCGTTCAATCCAGTGAACTGAATGTTGGAAGCGCTGCATCACCGTTTTTGATGACATGAAGATGCTGACCAAGGCATACCAGGACCAGGCACTGCCGATGACGATGGCAATCATCAGGAACATCAGCCAGAGAGGGGTCGCCTCCGTTACAACGGTTGCGAAGACACTGGTAAACAGGACAATTGCCTTCGGATTGGTAAGCGTCACCAAAAAGCCGAAGAGCAAACCGTTGCCTTTTTGCGCAGGTAGCACCGCCTCGGTCGCAGGATTTTTTGCCTTGCTGAACAGTAACTTAATACCGAGATAGATGAGATAACTGCCGCCGGCAATGCGGATGGCCCAGCTGAGCCACTGATATTCTACAAGGATCGCGGAGAGGCCCAGCAAGCTGAGAGAGGCATAGAATCCCAGTCCAACAGAAACACCCGTTGCCGTCATTAAGCCACCTGCCGTCCCTCTTGTCATGGCAGATCGCACAACAGCAACAAAATCCGGCCCCGGAAGGAGGAGAGCGGGAATAAAAATAGCAAAGACACTGATCAGAACAAGCAACCAATCCATACTACAATCTCCGTTAAGTCCTAAATAGTGAGTGACGCTAACAGACGGTTTGAAAGGTTTGCAAGGAAGATCTATCAGAAACTGTCCTTACTGTGACAGGCATCCCTTGATGCTTTTCAAATAGTATAGCTGATCAAAGCGCCGTTGAATGGAGTCCAGCTGACTTTTTGCGTCTGAATCACTCTCTGTTACCAGATAGGCCAGAAAGAAAAAGGCACCGATATAACCAGCTGTCTGGTTCTGACTTCTGTGAGATCGGATCGTGGCTTCCTGCACATTGTGGTTTTTACGTAACTGATCCATTTCACCCAGAATTGCAGGGCAGGATAACGCGAGATCTGACTCGGCTATTTCCAGAATTTCTGCAGCTTCTGCTGCTGTTTTCTGGCGCAAATCAGGAGGTAAGTCGGGCGCACTTCTAGAGCATCCAACACATAGAAAAGCGAGGGCTAGAAAAGCCACTAATTTGCTGAAAGGAAGCATGCCGTTCTCTGGTTTCTATTGTTTAAACCGGATAGCGCGGCCTTTTCCTTCGAGAGATCCCCAACTTACGAGGGACATGCCAACTGAGCCGTACCTCACTTGAATGACCGCATCAGCACCCAATTTAGCACCTTGAATTTGCTCACGCTCACCGATAAAACTTCAAGTTTAAAATTTTAAACTTGAAATATATTCCCACCTCTGCCACAGTTTCAGGAATGAATAAACCAATCCGAATGGGTGCAGCATGAAAATTGCGTGTTTGGGAGGCGGCCCTTCAGGCCTTTATTTTGCGATCAGCATGAAGCTTCGCGATCCGTCGCACGATATAACGGTTATCGAGCGAAACCGGCCAGACGATACCTTTGGCTGGGGCGTGGTTCTGTCAGATGAAACCCTGGATAATTTACACGAAAATGACCCTGTAAGTGCGGCTACCATTCGTGAACATTTCGCCTATTGGGATGATGTTGCCGTGGTGCATAAGGGAGTGCGTACCGTCTCTACCGGGCATGGATTTTGCGGAATTGGTCGCAAGCAGTTCCTGCTTCTGCTACAGGATCGTGCCCGTGCGCTGGGGGTTGATATTCAATTTGAAACGGAAGCCGATGATATCGACCGGTATATGGCCGATTTTGATCTGGTGATTGCCTCTGACGGTTTGAATTCGAAAGCTCGCACGCAGTTTGAGCATGTGTTCAAACCAGACATTGATGTCCGAAAATGCAAGTTCGTCTGGCTGGGCACGCATCAGAAGTTTGACGACGCCTTTACCTTCATTTTTGAAAAGACCGATAAAGGCTGGATTTGGGTTCACGCCTATCAGTTTGATGATGAGACGGCGACTTTCATTGTCGAATGTTCCGAAGAGACCTATGCCAATTTCGGATTTGCTGATTTGAGCCAGCAGGAAAGCATCGCGCTATGCGAAAAGATCTTCGAAAAGCATTTAGGCGGCCATTCACTGATGACCAATGCCAATCATGTTCGGGGGTCTGCCTGGATTAATTTTCCAAGAGTTTTGTGTGAACGCTGGTCACATGAAAATCTTGTCCTGATGGGAGATGCAGCAGCAAGTGCGCATTTTTCAATTGGGTCCGGTAGCAAACTGGCCGTTGAAAGTGCGATTGCGCTGGCAGATTACCTGCATTCCGAACCGACACTGCAGGCGGCGTTCGATAAATATGAAGAAGCACGGCGTCTTGAGGTTCTGAAACTTCAGTCCGCCGCGCGCAACTCCCTCGAATGGTTTGAGGAGGTGGAGCGGTATCTGGATCTCGATCCGGTGCAGTTCAATTATTCTCTGCTGACCCGGTCACAGCGGATTTCTCATGAAAATCTGCGGCTGCGGGATGCGAACTGGTTGGCAGAGGCCGAGAGCTGGTTTCAAAAACAAGCCGGAGCCAATGATAACAAGGCCGCCCGCCCGCCCATGTTCGCTCCTTATCAATTGCGGGGTCTTGAGCTTGAAAACCGCATCGTTGTCTCTCCCATGGCGCAATATAAAGCGGAGGAGGGGTGTCCGACAGACTGGCATCTCGTCCATTATGGGGAACGGGCCAAGGGTGGCGCCGGGCTTGTCTATGTGGAAATGACCTGCGTTAGCGCTGAAGGGCGTATCACGCCTGGCTGCCCGGGACTTTATACAGATGAGCAGACACGTGCCTGGAAGCGCATTACCGATTTTGTGCATGATCAGAGCCGTGCGAAAATCTGTGTTCAGCTGGGTCATTCCGGTGCGAAAGGTTCTACCCAGCTCGGATGGGAAGAGATGGACGCACCGCTTAAATCCGATAACTGGCCGCTTCTGTCAGCCTCAGATATCCCCTGGTCGCCGAACAATCAGACTCCTAAAGCCATGACACGGGAGGATATGGATAGGGTGCGTGATCAGTTTGTCGCGTCAGCGAAGCGCGCAATCCACGCAGGCTTTGACATGCTGGAAATTCACTGTGCTCACGGTTATTTGCTCTCTTCTTTTATTACACCCCTGACCAATAATCGGCAGGATGACTATGGTGGGAGCCTTGAAAACCGGCTTCGTTATCCGTTGGAAATATTCCACGCGGTGCGCGCTGTCTGGCCGGATGAAAAACCGATTTCCGTTCGTATTTCCGCCAATGACTGGGTGGGCGATGACGGCGTGACACCGGAGGAGGCTGTGGAGATTGCGGCTCTTTTGAAGGACGCCGGTGTTGATATCTGTGATGTGTCCGCAGGTCAAACGTCTATAAAAGCTGATCCGGTTTACGGGCGTATGTTCCAGACACCGTTTTCAGACCGGATCCGAAACGAAGCTCATATGGCTACGATGGCAGTGGGCAATATTTACGAGCCCGATCATGTAAACTCCATTCTTTTGGCAGGCCGGGCCGATCTGGTGTGCCTGGCCCGCCCTCACCTGTCCAATCCCTATTGGACGTTACATGCAGCGGTGAGCCTGGGTGATGAGCAAACACGGTGGCCTGATCCTTACGGTCCCGGTGCTGATCAACTGAAGCGACTGGCCGAGCGCGGTGAGACAACCGGTATGAAGGTCTGATTGATGGCGATGCAGGGAACCCATGTTCTTGTAACGGGCGGTGGCTCTGGTGTGGGCCGGGAGATTGCGCTGCAACTGGCCGAGGAAGGGGCGCTTGTCACAGTCACCGGGCGACGGATGGAGGCTCTCGAGGCTGTTGCGGAGGTACATGAAGGGATTGCAGCTCTCACCGCTGATGTGACGGACCCTGCTTCTTTGCATGCGATGGTCCGCCAGGCAATAGAGGAGCGCGGTGCCTTTTCTGTTGTGATTGCCAATGCCGGCGCCGCAGACAGTGCGCCCTTTGGTAAAATGACAGCTCAGGACTGGAATACCGCTCTGGCCATCAATCTGACAGGTGTCTTCAATACCTATCAGGCAACACTCCCTGCCCTGGAAAAAGCAGGTTGGGGGCGTTTGATCTCTGTTGCATCAACGGCCGGGTTAAAGGGATACTCCTACGTGTCTGCCTATTGCGCTGCCAAACACGGGGTCGTTGGATTGACCCGGTCTCTGGCGTTGGAGTTGGCCTCAAAGGGCATTACGGTGAACGCCATTTGCCCCGGATTTACCGAAACACCGATGCTGGAAAAATCCATTGAAAATATCATGAACAAAACCGGAATGGACCGAGAGGCGGCGCGTGCGGCCCTGAGTACCAGCAACCCGATGGGTCGCTTCATTCAGCCGGATGAAATTGCCCAAACCGTCTTGTGGCTTTGCCATGAAAAGTCAGGTTCCATAACCGGGCAGGCTATTTCTGTCTCTGGAGGAGAAGTATGATTGAGATGAGCTCCGATGTTTTTCCGGCAGAAGATACGACAGATACTGAGAAGCAGCGTCTTCGCCTTTGGCTGAAAATGCTGAAAATCTCGCGAGCGATCGAGGCGGAGCTTCGGGAACGGTTGCGGACAAGGTTTCAGTCCACCCTGCCCCGGTTTGACGTAATGGCGGCGCTTTACCGGCAAAAGGAAGGCTTCAAAATGAGCGAGCTTTCTGCAGCCCTGATGGTATCCAACGGCAATGTCACTGGCATTATCGAGCGTTTGGTGGGCGAGAAGTCTGTTGAAAGAACGCCGATCCCCCATGATCGCCGTGCCATGCGGGTCAAGCTGACCAAAAAGGGGCGGGAAGAATTTGCGACCATGGCACGGGTTCATCAAGGCTGGATTAACGAGCTTTTGCACGACATAGATGCGGAAGATGCTGCGCTCATCTGTTCCGCTCTGGATATTAAAATCACAACAAGCCGCACCGAAGCAAGCGGAGGAGTAAAGACGCAATGACAACGATGACCGGAACAAAAATGGCCGGGCTCAAGCCCATGCATTTTCTTTGGGAAATGGCAGGAGATGTCGCCGTTATTCGCCTCAACAATCCCACGCGAAAAAACCCACTGACTTTTGACAGCTATGCGGAGCTGCGTGATACCTTCCGGGATCTGCACTATGCGGAAGATGTTAAAGCCGTTGTGTTTCTACCCAATGGTGGCAATTTCTGTTCGGGCGGCGATGTGCATGACATTATCGGCCCGCTGACCAAACTGGACATGGATGGTCTGCTCAAATTCACCCGGATGACCGGTGACTTTGTCAAAGCCATGATCAATTGCGGTAAGCCGATTATCTCTGCTGTGGATGGTGTTGCTGTGGGCGCGGGCGCCATCATCACCATGGCGTCGGATATGCGGATTGCGACGGCAGAGGCAAAAACAGCCTTTTTGTTTACCCGGGTTGGTCTGGCCGGTTGTGACATGGGCGCTTGCGCCATGTTGCCGCGCATTATCGGACAGGGCCGTGCGGCCGATCTCCTTTATACAGGCCGCGCAATGAGTGCAGACGAAGGTGAGCGCTGGGGATATTACAGCCGGATTGTTGAGCCGGACGTTCTGGAACAGACAGCCATGGAAATGGCAGCAAGGATCGCAGCGGGTCCTAATTTTGCCCATTCCATCACCAAAACCCAGCTTAACCATGAATGGTCTATGGGGCTTGAGCAGGCGATTGAAGCTGAAGCCCAGGCCCAGGCGATCTGTATGCAGACCCAGGATTTTCACAGAGCCTATCAAGCCTTTGTCGCCAAGGAAAAACCGGTTTTTGAGGGGAATTGATGATGGCTGATCAAAGTTTTCTGAACTGGCCGTTTTTTGAAGACCACCACCGCAGATTGGTGGAAGCGCTGGAAGACTGGTGCGTGAAAAATCTGCCGGTTGATCACAGTGATGTTGACGCGGCCTGCAAGGAATTGGTGGCGAAACTGGGAGAGGCTGGCTTTCTGACCTACTCCGCGATCGACCCGGATCATCCTAAGCCGTTGGATGTTCGGTCTTTATGCCTGATCCGGGAAACGCTGGCCCGCCATGATGGTTTGGCAGATTTTGCCTTTGCCATGCAGGGGCTGGGTACCGGAGCTATTAGCTTTTTCGGCACGAAAGAGCAACAGCAATGGCTTCATAGCACCCGGGCGGGTAAAGCCCTGTCAGCTTTTGCCTTGTCTGAGCCACGGTCGGGGTCTGATGTGGCCAATATGGATATGACAGCGGTCCGGGATGGAGATCATTATATCCTCAATGGCGAGAAAACCTGGATCTCCAATGGCGGGATCGCCGATCTCTATTGTGTCTTTGCCCGAACGGGTGAAGCGCCCGGTGCGCGGGGCCTTTCTGCTTTTATTGTACCAGCTGAAACACCGGGTCTGGAAATCAAGGAACGGCTCGAAGTGATTGCCCCGCATCCCCTTGCGACCCTGTCTTTCAAGGATATGAGAATTCCGGCTTCCAACCTGATCGGCGAAGCGGGGCAGGGATTTAAACTCTCCATGTCTGTTCTGGATGTATTTCGCTCAACAGTGGGGGCAGCAGCGCTTGGATTTGCGCGGCGCGCATTGGATGAGACGATAGGCCGGGTGCAAAATCGCGAACTTTTCGGGGCGCCGCTCTTTGATTTGCAAATGGTACAGGGACATGTGGCGGAAATGGCGCTGGATGTGGATGCTGCTGCCTTGTTGGTCTATCGGGCTGCCTGGACGAAGGATAACGGCGCAGAGCGGGTTACGCGTGAGGCAGCAATGGCCAAGCTTTACGCGACGGACAAAGCTCAGGATGTCATTGACAAAGCGGTGCAACTGCATGGCGGTGACGGTGTGCGGGCAGGCTCTGTTGTGGAAGGTTTGTATCGGGAAATACGAGCCCTTCGCATTTATGAAGGAGCCTCTGATGTCCAGAAAGTCGTCATTGCGCGTCAAGCATTAAGCGCCTGAAGAAAAATCAAGCGCGGGATGGGCGCTGATGGGAGAGAAAATGTTGGGACCAAGTGCACATATCGATACTTTCACCCGGGATAATCTGCCGCCTGCTGATCAATGGCCGGAGATCAATTTTGGGATGCTCAATTATCCGGAGCATTTGAATGCCGGTGTGGAACTGACAGATCGCATGGTGGAACGGGGGTTTGGGGATCATACCGCACTCATCGGAAATGGTCGCAGAAGAACTTACAAGGAACTGTCTGACTGGACCAATCGTCTGGCCCATGCGCTGGTGGAAGAGTATGGGGTTTGTCCGGGAAACCGGGTCCTGATTCGATCGGCCAATAATCCGGCGATGGTCGCCTGCTGGTTGGCGGCAACCAAGGCCGGGGCAGTTGTGGTCAATACCATGCCCATGCTGCGCGCCGGAGAGCTGTCGCAAATTGTCGATAAGGGCGAAATTACCCTGGCGCTTTGCGATACGCGATTGATGGATGAATTGGTCGCCTGTGCCAAAGGCAGTTCCTTCCTTGAAAAGGTCATTGGCTTTGACGGGACCGCCAATTTTGACGCAGAACTGGACCGGGTGGCCCTAAACAAACCGGTACGTTTTGAGGCTGTTAAAACGGGGCGGGATGATGTGGCGCTTCTGGGATTTACGTCAGGCACAACGGGGGAGCCCAAGGCGACGATGCATTTTCACCGGGACTTGCTGGTCATTGCCGATGGATATGCCAAAGAGGTTCTGGGTGTTACGCCGGAGGATGTTTTTGTTGGATCTCCGCCGCTTGCCTTCACTTTCGGATTGGGCGGCCTGGCGATCTTTCCGTTGCGCTTCGGGGCTGCGGCCACGTTGCTGGAAAAAGCGGCCCCGCCGGATATGATCGAGATTATTGAAACCTATAAGGCAACCATCTGTTTCACAGCGCCCACGGCGTATCGTGTCATGATGCAGGCTATGGATGACGGGGCGGATCTGAGTTCCCTGCGCGCCGCAGTCTCGGCAGGGGAGACGTTGCCAGCTCCGGTTTATGACGAATGGCTGGAGAAAACCGGCAAGCCTATGCTGGACGGGATCGGTGCGACAGAAATGCTGCATATCTTTATCTCCAACCGGTTTGGCGACTCCCAGGCTGCCTGTACGGGTAAGCCCGTGACCGGCTATGAAGCGATGATCGTCGATGATGCGATGAAGGAAGTACCGGTAGGGGAGGTTGGCAGGCTTGCCGTCAGAGGCCCGACCGGTTGCCGCTATCTCGCCGATGATCGCCAGAAGAGCTATGTTCGGGGCGGCTGGAATCTGACCGGGGATTCTTTCATTATGGATGAAGGCGGATATTTTCATTTTGCCGCCCGCTCGGACGATATGATTATTTCATCCGGCTATAACATTGCGGGACCCGAGGTGGAAGCAGCTTTGTTGGCCCATGAAGCGGTGTCGGAATGTGGCGTGATTGGTGTGGCGGATGCAGATCGCGGTCAGATCGTTGAAGCCCATATCGTGTTGAATGATGGATATGATGAAAATGCCGCGCAGAAAAAATTGCTGCAGGAGCATGTGAAAGCCAGTTTGGCCCCTTATAAATATCCGCGCTCGGTGGTGTTTACCAAAGAGCTTCCTAAAACCCAGACGGGGAAAATTCAAAGATTTCGGTTGCGCAGCGGACAGGCGTGATTGCAATCTGAGCACGGCGTCTTGCGGCGTGCTCCATGAAAAGCTGTTTTGGGAGAAACGGCGCTGTCCAAAAACTCAAGGGAGAGAAGAATAATGACACTTAAAAATATAATCATGGCAGGATTGATGGGCCTGTCTTTTGGTGCTGCCGGTATGGCGGCGGCTGAACCGGTGAAGGTTGGTATGATCACGACCCTGTCCGGCGGCGGATCCGGTCTGGGTATTGATGTCCGGGACGGATTTATGTTGGCGGTGAAACAGGCAGGGAACAAGGATCTGTCTGTTGTGGTCGAGGATGATGCCCGCAAACCAGCCCTTGCCGTGCAGATTGCCGACAAGATGATCCAAAGCGAGAAAGTGGATATCCTGACCGGGATTATCTGGTCCAATCTGGCCATGGCGGTGGTGCCTAATGCTGTGGCGCAAGGCAAAATCTACATTTCGCCCAATGCTGGTCCGTCGCAACTTGCGGGACAGGGCTGTCACCCCAATTACTTCAATGCGTCCTTTCAGAACGATATTCTGCCTGAAGGAATGGGGGCCTACGCCAACAAGGTGGGTTTGAACAAAACCTTCATCATGGCGCCGAATTATCCTGCCGGACGTGATGTCCTGAACGGATATAAGCGCTTTTATAAAGGATCATTGGCCTCTGAAGTTTATACCAAGCTTGGCCAGACAGATTATGCTGCTGAAATTGCCCAGATCAGAGCTTCTGGTGCAGACAGTGTTTTTGTGTTTCTGCCAGGCGGTATGGGAATTGCCTTTATGAAGCAATATGCGCAATCCGGTGTCAATATTCCGGTCATGGGGCCTGCCTTCTCGTTTGATCAGGGTATTCTCAAAGCGGTTGGGCAAGCGGCGGTTGGCGCGAAGAATGCATCTCATTGGTCAAAAGACCTGGATTTCCCTGGAAATGCTCCCTTTGTCAAAAGCTTCCAGGCTGAATATGGACGTTTACCTTCTTTGTATGCAGTTCAGGGCTTTGATACGGCGAGTATCATTTTGTCTGCCATGAAGAAAGCCAGTATCAAGGATGTAGACGCATTTCGGGCAGCGATGAAAGAAGCCGATTTTGCCTCGCCGCGCGGTAAGCTGAAATTTGGTAACAACCAGCATCTCATCCAGACCATCTATGTTCGCGAGGTGATCAAGGAAGGGGACATCTATACAAACAAGGTAGACAGTATTGCGCTTGAGAACCATCAGGACAACTATGCTGCCAAATGTAAAATGTAAGCATCTCCAAAGGCTTATAGAGGTACGGAGTCTATCTCCGTACCTCCTCCTAACTTTCCTGTAATTTATGTAGATCAGGTCTGAACTAGTATGACGTCAGCGCTTTTTATTGAGCAGTTGCTCAACGGCCTGCAATTCGGGGTAATGCTGTTTTTGATGGCGGCTGGCCTTACCCTGGTATTCGGAGTAATGGGACTTATCAACCTTGCTCACGGGGCCCTTTATATGGTTGGCGCTTTTGCCTGCGCCACTGTTGCCAATTATACCGGCTCTTTCTGGCTTGGTCTGGTGGCAAGCCTTGCGGCAGCCGCCGCAGCAGGGGCCGTCGTTGAAATTGCGGTGATCCGGCGGCTTTACAATCGGGATCATCTGGATCAGGTGCTGGCAACATTCGCACTGATCCTGATTTTCTCCGAGGGAACGCGCTGGCTCTTTGGCTCTTTTCCGCTTTTCCTGAATGTTCCTGAATTGCTGTCCGGGCCGGTTATGCTGCCAGGCGGTGTTCAATACCCGTTATACCGGCTGGCGATTATCGTGGTTGGTGGGTTTGTGGCGCTGGGCCTGTATCTATTGATCGCCAAGACCCGGTTGGGCATTCGCATTCGCGCAGGAGAATCTGATCGGGCGATGATTGCCGCACTTGGTATTGATATTCGTTTTCTCTATACAGTGGTTTTTGCCCTCGGCGCTGCTTTAGCGGGTCTCGCCGGCGCCTTGGTTGGGGCAATTCAGTCTGTGCAAGTAGGCATGGGGGAGCCGGTTCTCATTCTGGCTTTTGTAGTCATCGTTATTGGCGGTATCGGCTCTATCAAGGGGGCTCTTGTCGGGGCAATTCTGGTCGGTATTGTCGATACAATGGGCCGGGTTTTCTTGCCGTCTTTCTTTCAGCTTTTCATGGATGCGGTCGGGGCCAATACGGTGGGTTCCTCCCTCGCCTCCATGCTGATTTATATCCTGATGGCGCTTATTCTGATTGTTAAGCCGAGAGGTTTGTTTCCCGCCCATGGTTAAGTTCAATAAAGAAACCGGGTTTAACAGCGCGTTGGCACTCGGGTTACTCATTATACCGTTCATCGCGGTCGCGATGGAGGAGCCTTTTTACGTGACGCTTGCGACCAAAGTGGCAATCCTCGCCATGGCGGGTGTCGGCCTCAATCTGGCGTTGGGTCTGGGGGGGCTTGTCTCTTTCGGGCATGCTGCCTTCTTTGGATTAGGCGGCTATGCTGCTGGTATTCTGGCAAGCCATGCCCTGAATTACGAGCCGATCATGCTCAGTCCGTTCGAAATCAACGGGACGACGGAAATGTTGATTATCTGGCCGATTGCCATTCTGGTCAGTGGTCTGGCAGCCTTGTTTATCGGGTTCTTCAGCCTGAGAACAAGTGGTGTCTACTTCATCATGATCACATTGGCCTTCGCACAGATGATCTATTATTTTGCCATTTCCTGGCCTGCCTATGGCGGGGAGGACGGCTTGTCCATTTATGTGAGAAGCAAACTGCCAGGGGTCAACACGCTCGATCCTATCAGTTTCTTTCTGGTATGCTTTGCCCTGTTGATGGTGATGATCCTGCTGGTTCAGACATTGAAAAGTTCCCGGTTTGGAGCCGCCTTGCAAGCGGCCCGGCAAAATGAAGAAAGACTGTCGGCCGTGGGGATTGCCCCGTTTAATATCCGCCTGATGACGTTTGTGATTTCTGCAATGATTACCGGGCTTGCCGGTGCCCTATTTGCTGATCTCAACCGCTTTGTTGATCCGACCATGCTGTCCTGGCATATGTCAGGGGAGATTATGATTTTTGTCATTCTGGGTGGTGTTGGCCGTCAGTTTGGCCCGGTTGCAGGCGCAGCGCTTTTCATTTTGTTTGAATCCATTTTTGGTGGCCTTACTGAACACTGGATGTTGTTTTTGGGGTTGGTTCTTCTGATGGTTGTTCTGTTTGCCAAAGGCGGTCTGATTGGTTTTGTTGCTGGAAAGGTCCGTCATGGTTGATCATGAGGAAGAGCCGGTTCTGGCCATCCAAAATCTCTTCAAGTCATTTGGCGCGCTAAAGGCAACTGATGATGTGACGCTCGATCTGTATCACGGTGAGATTCATGCGCTGATCGGGCCTAATGGCGCTGGAAAGTCCACATTGATCAAACAGATTTCAGGGGATTATCCGTCTGACAGCGGATCTGTGAGCTTTTATGGTCAAAATCTTGCCGGAATGGGGGTGGCTGAACGCGCGCAAGCCGGTCTGGGCCGGACATTTCAGGTATCCTCGCTCGCGCTGGAATTCTCTGCGCTGCGTAATGTCATGCTGGCGGTCCAGGCGAAAGCCGGATCCAGTTTCCGGTTTTTCAAGCCGGTGATGCGGGATCGGTCTTTGGTGGAAGAAGCCATGAACATGCTGGCACAAGTTGATTTGCAGGACCGGGCGGAGATCCCGGCGGCGGAGCTGTCGCACGGGGAACGACGGCAACTGGAAATCGCCATAGCCCTTGCTCTCAAGCCAAAAGCTTTTCTGCTGGATGAGCCGATGGCTGGAATGGGACCCGAAGGGTCTAAATCCCTAACCGCCTTTTTGGAAAAACTTAAAAACCAGGCTCCTATTTTACTGGTCGAACATGATATGGATGCTGTTTTTGCCTTGGCAGATCGGATTTCGGTTCTGGTTTACGGGCGGATTATCGCTACAGGGACCGTCGATGACATCCGGGGCAATCCGATTGTCCGGGAAGCCTATCTTGGGGAGGAAGTCTGATGAGCATGCTGCTAGAGGTCTCTGGCATTGAGACTTTTTATGGCCCGTCACAAGCCCTGTTCGGTGTGGATTTGCAAGTTGGTGAAGGGGAAGTGGTGGCGCTGATGGGGCGCAATGGTATGGGGAAAACCACAACCATAGCCTCCATTTGCGGGTTAGAATCTTTTGCGTCAGGTCAGATCACATTTCGCGGCACCGATCTTAAAACTCTGCCTTCTCATAAAATCGCCCGTCTTGGGGTTGGCTTGGTGCCGGAAGGGCGGCGGTGTTTTCCCAATCTCACGGTCTATGAGAATTTGATCGCGGCAGCCCGGTCCGGGGATTGGACACTGGATCGGGTGACAGATCTGTTCCCAAGATTGAAGGAACGGTTTTCACAATATGCGAACACCCTGTCGGGCGGAGAACAGCAAATGCTGGCTGTCGGTCGGGCATTGATGACCAATCCTGAATTGCTTATTCTGGATGAAGCCACAGAAGGCCTTGCGCCGGTTATTCGCCAGGAAATATGGCAGGCGGTGCGGAATTTGAAGGCGACCGGACAATCTATTCTGATTGTGGATAAAACCCTCTCCGAACTTCTGCCGATTGCGGATCGCTGTTTTATTCTGGAAAAAGGAACAACTGTCTGGGCCGGTACCCCGGATGAGATGACACGGGACGTCGAAAACCGGTATCTGGGTGTGTGACGTGGCGCATTTTACGTACCGGCAGAAAGTTCTGTTTCAGCATTGTGATCCGGCGGGGATCGTGTTTTATCCGCGCTATTTCGAAATGATCAATCTGGTTGTGGAAGAATGGTTTGACGAGGGGCTGGGCGTTCCTTTTTCCGAGTTGCATATGAAGCGAAGGTCGGCCATTCCAACGGCCTGTATCAATACCGTTTTTAAGGCACCCAGTCATCTTGGTGATTGTCTGATAATGGTGCTCATAATACAGAAACTCGGCGGAGCCAGTCTGGATTTAAAGATTACGGCAGAAGAAAGGGGGCAGGTCCGTTTTGAAACGACCCTGACTCTGGTTCATGTCGACATAGAGACGACCAAGCCATCCCCTTGGCCGCAAGATATACGAAACAGATTTGAAATATTGATGGAAGAGACATCATGAGTAATGAAATCATTCACCCGGAGGGCTGGAAAGCCGCCAAAGGGTATGCCAACGGCATTTCAGCGCCGGCGAGTGGCCGGGTTATATATGTGGGCGGTCAAATTGGCTGGAATGCAGATCAGGTTTTTGAATGCCACGATCTACTGGGGCAGATGGAACAGACGCTTAGGAATGTCCTGGCTGTTGTGGAGGCCGGCGGAGGCAGTGCCGAGCATATTGTGCGCCTGACCTGGTATGTGACGGATAAGAAAGACTATGTGAGCCGTCAGCAGGAAGTCGGGGCGATTTACCGCAAAGTCATGGGCCGTCATTTCCCGGCTATGGCCATGGTGCAGGTTGCTGATCTGATGGAAGACGAGGCGTTGGTTGAGATTGAGGCAACGGCGGTCCTGCCTGAATAGGATCAGAATCCATTTGCGATTGGAGCCTTCATCCCTTAGTTTTCTTGGCGAACCTTAATTTCCAAAGGAATAATAATGAAAACAAGATTTACGGAAATGTTCGGGGTGGAACATCCGATTGTGCAAGGCGGTATGCAGTGGGTTGGCAGGGCCGAGTTGATTGCAGCGGTTGCCAATGCAGGTGCCCTTGGATGTCTGACTGCCTTTACGCAGCCCTCTCCTGAAGAACTGACCAAAGAAATTGGCCGTGTCCGGGATCTGACAGACAAGCCGTTTGCCGTCAATTTCACAATCCTGCCGACTTTGAAACCGATCCCTTATGACGAATATATGGATGCGATTATTCAGTCCGGTGTCAAAATCGTAGAAACGGCCGGGAACAGTCCAAAAGTTCATATGCCAAAATTGAAGGCAGCCGGGATCAAGGTTATTCATAAATGCACGTCGGTTCGCCATGGTATTTCTGCCCAGAAAGTGGGTGTGGACGCGATCAGCATTGATGGCTTTGAATGTGCGGGTCATCCGGGCGAGGATGATACGCCGGGCCTGATCCTGATCCCGCGGGCGGCGGATCAGATTGATATCCCGATCGTTGCTTCCGGCGGTTTTGCCGACGGCCGTGGCCTTGCGGCGGCCCTGGCCCTGGGCGCTGACGGTATCAATATGGGAACCCGTTTTATGGCGACAAAGGAAGCACCGGTTCACCAGAATATCAAAGAGAAGATTGTTTCAGCGAGTGAGCTGGATACATCGCTGATTTTCCGATCATTGCGCAATACAGCACGGATGTTCTCCAATACTGTCTCTGCGCAAGTGATTGCGATGGAAGCGGAAGGCAAACAGATTGACGAAATCGGTCCGGTTGCCAGCGGACAGCGCGGACGTCTCGTCTATGAAAACGGGGATGAGAATGCCGGTGTCTGGTCTGCGGGTATGTGTATCGGTCTGGTTGACGATATTCCAAGCGTGGAAGAGCTTGTCAGCCGAATTGTGAAAGATGCGGAAGCTCTTATTGAAGAACGGCTGAGAAAAATCGTTGCTTGATTGTTTTTAAACGAAAAAGCCCGGCGTAATACTGTTACGCCGGGCTTTTTGTTGTCTATGGCCCGTCAGGCAACCTTGTTTTCTTCTGCCATTTCCGCCAGGTAATTCTCGATCACCTGGTTTAGGGAATTGGCAATACCACTCAAATCATCTGTGGCTTTTAGAACATCACTGGCGGCACTGCCGATGCTTGTACTTCCTGAGGCAATTTCTGAAATATTATCAGAAACTTTTCCAGTGCTGGTCGCTGCCATCTTTGCATTCTGGCTGATTTCATTGGTTGCCTGGGACTGCTCATTGACCCGACCGGAGATCTCGTTAGATATCGTATCGATACGCTCGACCGCCGAAGTTACCTGATGGATTGCCCCCACGGCATTGTTTGTTGCGGACTGAATTTCTCCGATTTGGCTTGCAATATCTTCTGTTGCCTTTGCTGTTTGGTTCGCCAGATTTTTCACCTCGCTGGCTACTACGGCGAACCCTTTCCCTGCCTCTCCCGCTCTGGCGGCTTCGATGGTCGCATTGAGAGCTAGCAGGTTGGTTTGTGCTGCAATATCCTGAATGAGATCAACAACGGCACCGATACGGGTAGAAGCGTCGGACAATCCCTGAACGGCTGTATCTGCAGACTGGGCATCGCCAACGGCGGCTCTCGCGGAGCCAGCAGCTTCATTAACCTGCTCGCGGATGCTTAAAATCGAGCGTGAAATCTGCTCCGCAGCTGCTGCTACTGCTTGCACGTTATGAGTTGCTTCCATAGAAGCAGACGAGACGACATTGCTTTTGTCACTTGAGACGGATGAGATCTCATTCATGCTGATCGCTTCATGTTTCATGCTTTTCGTAGAGGAAACGACATTTCGGATTGCTCCGATAACATGATTTTCCAAAAGGTTGCTGGTTTTAACTGCTCGCTGACGCTGGCTTTCCAGAACCTGCTTTTCTGCTTCCAGTTGCTTGATCTGTTGCGCGCGCCGGGAAGCTTCTTCGGCCAGTTTTTCTGTTTTGTCATCCCATTCCAGAACAAAACCGAGCTTTTCTCCAAACTGATTGGTAACCGGGGTCGTGTCCAGACCTATGGATCGATCAGCGATACGCAAATCGAAATGCTGGCTGGATTTTTGCTCCCTCAAACGGGCTCTAATATCGGTTTTCTCTGGGAGAATGGCATCAATGGGCTGGTTGCACAATTTTTCAGATGAAAAAGTCGGAATTTCGCTCTGGAAAGCAGCCTCTGCGGTTTTCAGAAGGGTAGAGGCAGAGCCATTGACATAGACGATCCTGAGGGTTGTATCGATCAATATTATGCTTGTCGTGCAGTTATCTAAAGCAACCTCAGTTCGGGTTGCAGCAATGGCAGACTGTTTCCAGATATCGAGGGCGTTAGCCATAATCCCAAGTTCGCTGCGCGTACCCGCTTTGGGAGCCTGACCTGAAAAATCACCCTGCGTGAGTTTGGAGACCATGTCAATCATCTGGGCAAGAGGGCGCGTGATGCTACGGCCAATCGTAAAACTGGCGAGAATGGCAATGGCGATGACAAGAAGGCCAAAAATGCTTAGAAGCTGCAACTCCTGCTTAAAAATAGCATCAACATCATCCAGATAAATACCAGAGCCGACAATCCATCCCCAAGGGGCATATCCTTTGACATAGGATATTTTTTCTACGGGTGCCTTGCTGTCTGGCTTGGGCCAAAGATAGTCGACAAATCCTTCGCCGCCATTTTGCCCCTTTTTAGCAAATTCATGAAAAAGGGCTTTCCCGTTGGGATCTTTCACGGCGGATGCATCCTGACCCACCAATTTTCCAGCGAATGGATGCATCAGAACAATGGCCTGCTCGTCATTGATCCAGAAATAATCCCTGTCGTTGTAGCGTAAACCCGCTAGATGCTGAAGGGCAGCGGCCTTCGCATCTGCCTCTTTCATTTTCCCGTTTAACGCTAGTAAGGCATATTGCTCAATTGCAGAATAGGCCACTTCCACTACGTTACGGGTTTTTTCCTTGCGATCTTCCAATAAATTTTCTTTCAGATCCAACAGATTAAAAGTGCTGAAGCCAACAAGGCATAGAAGAAGGGCAGAGGTAAGTGTTATAAGGCGTTCATTGATACGAAAAGACGCTAACATTATGAAATTAAACTCCAAAATCAAAAATCATTTACTCGTTACTTGATTGGATGCTTGGCAGAATTAGAATGTGAAGCTTAATAGTTGCTTAATTGAACAGAAAAAAAGTGGTTTTTTATCAAACTAAATTAATGCGGGTTAAATCGCGTTTCAGACAATCGCTTCGCCTGTGTAATTGCACTAGAAAATTGATTTCAATCAAATGGAAGGATTGCCTGAAACGACTTTGATTATAGAAAATCAAGGCCGGTGAAATTAGATGCTGTCAAATTCGAATCAGAGGATGAAAGTGAGGAATTTGCATCATAAAAAAAACTGTATGCCTTCGATAATCAACCAGTAGCGAACAAGCTTTCCTATGGTCACCATCAGCAGAAACGGTAAGAAAGGTGCGCGCAATATGCCGGCGACAACCGTGAGCGGATCTCCGATCACGGGCATCCAGGCCAGGAGGAGTGACCAGAGCCCATATTTCTGATACCAGGCCGTCGCCTTGGTGATTTGGGCTTTGGAGACAGGGAACCAGCGTCGGTCCTGAAAAGACATCAGGAAAAAGCCGCAAAACCAGTTGAAAACAGCGCCCAATACATTGCCTGTCGTTGCAAAAACAAGAAGCAGGAAGGGATCATATTCTTCGAGCAGTACAAGGCCGCTGAGAAGCGCTTCGGAGGATCCTGGAAGCAGAGTTGCGGACAGGAAAGCGGTTAGCAATAAACCAGAATAGGATGTCACACTTTACTCCGCTTTCAGAAAGTTTTCCGGAGTATAGTGCAACCTGTAACCGCTTTCCTCTTAAAGAAATCTTTTATTTCAGATCTTAAGGCTGCAGCACATAGCGCCCGACTGTTTTGCCGTCTTTCAAATCCATGAGGCAGTCGTGAGCTTCTTCCAGTGGCCGCACCGTGTAAGGAATGGGCGCGATCTTGCCTCCCTGAACCAATGCCATCAGCTCCTTCATTTCCTCTAATGTGCCGACATAGGATCCCATGATTGTTCGCATCATCAAAGGGAGTGTTGGTAGGGAGAGAGGGATGGAAGAGCCAAAAAGACCTACCACGACCAGTATACCGCCCCGTTTAAGGCTGTTCAGGCCAAATTGTGCTGAAGGCGGAGCCCCGACAAAATCAATGGCAGCAGCGGCGCCGCCATTTGTAAGCTCCATCAGTTTTTGAAGGCCTTCCGGCCTGCCATTGTCAATGACGGCATCTGCCCCGGATTTCAAGGCTTCAGCACGTTTGGCTTCGTCAATATCTGCTACTACGATTTTACAAGGAACAACTGATGCGGCGAAATGGACAGCTGACAAGCCCACTCCGCCAGCCCCGATAACTACCAGAGTATCTTCTTCCGTGAGATGGGCGACTTTTTTCAGCGCACTATAAGCTGTTAGCCCGGAGCAAGCATATGTGCAGGCCAGTTCGGCAGGAATACCGTCAAACGGTACAAGATATTTGGGATGCGGAGCAACAATGGTATCGGCGTAGCCACCATTATATCGGGTTCCAACGGTTTGCGGAGCCTGACAGAGGAGTTCATCCCCTTTTTGGCAATCCTTGCATTCCCGGCATCCGATCCAGGGAAAGACAATTCTTCTGTCGCCGATTTGTGCGCCGCTTGCGTCAGGCCCGAGAGCCATAACCTCGCCGACAACTTCATGTCCCATGGTGAAAGGCAGTTTCATGCCGCGATCGGCAAGATCCAGCTTGATCCCCTCGCCCATATCGAAATAGCCTTCCCACAGGTGAAGATCGCTGTGACAGACACCGCATGCGGTCACTTTGAGTAGGACTTCAGTTCCGGTGGGTTCGGGGGTTTCATATTCCCGGCCTTCCAAAGGTTTGCCAAATTCTACGATTTGCTGGCATTGCATGTTTGTTCCCTCCCTTATTTTTATTGTTGCTCAAAGTTTAAGGGAGGCAGCGTGCAAATTGCAAAATTATTTTTTTCTAATTTGCGGCAAGGATCGATTAAAGAGCCTGAGGGCGTTTTTATAGGCGATTTTCTCCGCCTGCTCACGCGGCAGTTTTTTCAGCCAAAGGCGGTTCAGGGCAATCAGTCCTTCATAGTCATCCCACTGGGAATTTACCCAGGTATCTGTACCGACCATAATGCGATCTGTATGTTTGTCGATGACAATCCGCCATGCGGGATTAATGGTCCCATCTGCCGCCAGAATATCTCTTTCGCGATAGGAGGTGTCGACGTAAGTATTTGGATAGCGCGTCAGGATGTCATCAACGATTTCAGGAGGCTCCGACATACCAGCATGAGCCCAGATGATGGTCATTTCTGGCTCCAGAGAATACATGTATTCGACGGGTTCTGCGCCGGAATGAATATGAAGCGGGAGAGATTTTTCCTGAGCGAGCTCTGCAATTGCCTGTAGCAATGGCCCGTCACTGCGGTCCAAAGTGTGAATATGGAACTCGCCAATGCCAACATGGGAATAGGTTTTTAAACGATCCTTTATATAGTCCAGCATCCCTTCGCTCTTGGTCCAGTTGGAGGATCCGGCTGAGCCGTGGTAGGGGCGCAGTTCAGCGACGATTCGGTCTGGTGCAAATTCCCTTAGCCGAATGGTGCCTTCGTCCGGGGTGGAGGAAACCAGTGCCAAGGCGACCCCGGTTTTATCCATCAGCTCTATAACGGTCTGGACTGGATACGCCTCCCAGGCAGGTTCCTTGTAATGCATATGAGCATCGAACAGAGGGATATCCTTGATACCCTCTCCAATCGGATCTTCATGGGCCTGGCCAGCCCCAGCGATGAGAAAAGTGAAGAAGATTATTGCAGTCATCCTAGCAAGAAACATGATTTCTCTCCTTTGAGGAAAGAATAGCGCACATAATTATTTTTTTCGAGGATGTCGTTTTTTTGAACCCCTTCTCAAATCCCACCGACACAGGAGTACTTAATTTCAAATCGTAAGGGATGTTAAAAAATGAAATTCTCAACTGCTTCTGCTGTTCTTGCAACTCTCGCTGTTTCGGTTCTTGCCTCCTCTGCCATGGCGGCTAACCCGAACGGCCCAAAACCAAAATGCCCGCTGGGTCAAATTGCGGTTTTGGAAGACGGCCAATACAAATGTAAAGAGCCGAGCATCAAGCCAAATACCAAACCTTCGATGGGTAAAGCCAAAGGCGGTCTTGTTAAAGCAGGACCTAAGAAGCCGGGACGGGCCAAGGCTGATTTTGTGATTTTGTCAGCAACCAAAGTGGGCGGCACAGACAACAAATTTGGTGTGCAGATCAAAAATCAGGGCGCGAACCCCACTTCTGGTGGTCTGCTTCAAGGGCTGAACATGGGCGATAATGGCGGCGGAGCAACAGCTTACATGCCAAAATTCAAAGCCGGTGAAACCAAGTTCGTTTTTGTTGAATTCAAGACGTCCAAATTTAACCGTCAGGACCGCGTCATGTTTCATGCTGACTATAAAAACACGGTGCCGGAATCCAATGAAAGCAACAACAAATACACAATTAACTACCAGTAAGACGAAATACTGATCAAACGGGGTATTGATCGGTGAGAGAAGGCTCGGGGCTTATTCCGAGCCTTTTCGCTGTTTTTAAAGGAAGAAAATACCGCCCAACCCTGAGAGGACCAGGACAAGGCGCAGGTAGGTGTTTAGGGGGGCGATGACGCCATAGGAAACGGCACCGAGGCAAATCCCGACTTTTGCGAATTGCAAGAGGGCTGTGAGCGGGGTTTCAGTAAGCGCAATCAAGTCCGGATTGGCAATAATGGAAAGGGGGATGATATAGAGACCCAAGCCGAGTGCCATGGCATAAAGAGAGACCTTCAGCCAGTTTTCACCGACCATTCCCGCCGCAATAAAGACCGCCCCGCAAACGGGTGGGGTGATGGTGGACAGAAGTGCAAACCAGAAGACAAACAGATGGGCCTGCAGCGGTGCAAGCCCCAACTTCTGCAACGCGGGGCCTGCGACAGAAATACAAATCACATAGGCGGCTGTGGTTGGCACCTCCATGCCAAGGATCAGGCACGCCCCGGCCGTCAGCAATAAGGCGGGCCATAACATTTCACCGGAGCCAGACAGTATCAGGGAAGTGATTTTAACGCCGAGTCCTGTTGCAGCCAGCACACCAATAATTAGTGAAGCACACAGGATGATCGAGGCGATCATCGCCACCTGTTTTCCCGTATTCAGGCAGGCTTGAGCGATCCGATCTTGTGTCTTTCGAATGTCGAAACGAAGTTTCCCGTCGATGAATAGAAGGGCAAAAGCCGCAAGAATAGCGACAGAGGCTGCATATTGCGGTGTCATGCCGCCAACAAACATCCGCTCCAGAAGGATCAGGAAAGGCACCGCAAAAAAAGCGGATGTGATGATGACATCCTTGCGGGTCGGCTGCTGATCAGCAGGCAGGCCTTTCAGCTTAAAGCGGCGGGCAAAAGCATTGATACCGAACCAAACGGTCATGAAATAAAGGATCGCAGGCAGGACGGCGGCGGCCATAATGCTGGTATAGGGAATCCCGGTCAGCTCTACCATGACAAAGGCGCCGGCCCCCATCAGAGGTGGCATGATCTGCCCACCAGAGGAGGCCACCGCTTCCACCGCGCCTGCGAGAGCCTTGGGATATCCCAGGCGTGTCATGGCCGGTAAGGTGATAGCACCGGTGGAGGCCACATTGGCAGAGGCTGATCCGGAAATAGAGCCAAACAAGGCCGAGGATAACGTGGAGACTTTGGCAGCGCCGCCTTTCAGGCGGCCTGCGGCGGCTGTTGCGAGGTTCATGAAACCCTGCCCGGCCTCGCCAGAGTTGAGAACCGCGCCCATGATCACAAAAACCGCGACGATAGAGACGGAAACGCCGGTCAACTTCCCCCAAAGGCCGCCTTCTGCAATGGTGAGGTTGCCGAGGAAACTCTCAATTGGAATCCCCGGATGACCAAACTCGCCTGGCAGATATTGTCCAAGAAGGCCGTAGAGGAGTGCCAGTGCCGCAACAAGAGGAAGAGGCCAGCCGACGGCTCGGCGAGCCATTTCCAGGGTCACGAGGATCAAAGTAATCGCAATCAGCAGCTGTACAGGGCTGCTTAGAAAACCATACTGATCCGAAAGGGCGCTTTCATTGAGAGCGATATACAGGGTTGCCGCTCCGCCCACCAGTGTCAGGATCAGGCCACTGATTTGCGCCCATTTCCCCTCTGCGGTGAACAGGAAGATCCAGGGAAGCGCGAGCAGCATATGTAGCGGGCGGGAGAGAAGATTGGGCACCAGCCCTGAGAAAATCAGACCTAAATGAAAGACAATGGAGGCAGCACCGAGCGCCACCCAGACATACCGGCCCGGTGCTGACATATTTATACTCCGATTAGCGCAGACTTACTGGGCAGATGCCGGAACAGAAACGCCGGCTTCCTTATAGTATTTAAGGGCTCCCGGATGGATTTTGCCTGTAATATTTTCCAGCATGTCAGCAGAGACACCGTTCCACCAGGCATTGTCCCCGCCCATTTTGGCTTTTTGTGTCCAATATGTCTTGGTCAGTGCATAGGCTGTCGCATCATCCATATTGGTTGTGGTGTAGGCAACCACAGGCAGGGAGGTGGTATCCGTTGCAGCGGCAACGCCCGCATAGGTATTTGCAGGAATGGTCAGTTTGGTCCGTTTGGTTTTTTTGATTTGCTCGTCGGTCAAGGACAGAACGGTAACGCCAGTGCCAGCAGCGGCTTCAATCACATTGGGAGCCGGATAGGAGCCTGCAGTGACGAACCCGTCGATTTGTTTGTTCTTTAGCGCCGGAACAGCGTTGGAAAGTTCAACATCAGCCAGCGTGACTTTACCTTCAAGACCGAAGAGTTTCAGATATTTGGCGCCTTCACGGGCCCCGAACGACCCTTTACCGATCAGCAGGGTTTTCCCTTCGAGATCTGCAAAATTTTTGATGCCGCTGTCTTCGCGAACCACAAAATGCATGGTCAGGGACGGGATCGGGAAAAGGGCGCGAATGGTGGCAAATTTAGGATTTTTCTTGTCTTTGAACATGGCTTTGCCCGCGTTGGCCAGCTTGACCAGGACGGGCGGGGTTGTAAAAACATAATTTCCCGGGCGAATAGTAGCTTCCATGACATTCTGAACAGAGCCTTGGCTTTCTTCAACGGTGACAATCATCTCGCCGCCCGAGCCGGTTTTCACGGCTTCAGCAATCTGCACGGCCATTTGATAGTAGGAAGACGTGCTTTTTGCAGATTTATAGGTAACGCGGGTTTCTGCCCCGGCAATTGAGCCAAAGGCAAATGTGCCGGCCAATACTGCAAGGGACAGTGTCTTGATCATGTGAGCACGCATAATGCTTCCTCCGAAAATACAGTCTTATAGGCTCCGTCATTCGGTGCAGAGCCGCTTAAGCTGGCATCATTCCCGATTTTGGGGGGGAATTCAAGATAATCGGTGGAGGCCAAACTAATTAGGCCGCTTTTAATCGTGAGGCGGGAAATCCAAGATCATCTAATGCCGCACGAAAGGCATCAATGGTTGGAGTTTGCTGGAATTGTGCCGCAGAACCCCGTCCTGCAAAATCCTCTAGCTGGTGCGGAGTAAACCATAAATATTTCATGTCCGAGACCTCTCGCCACATGGGTTTTACGATCCCGCCAGCCTTTAACAAGGCCCAGGGAAGGCCTCCTACTTTGAGCGGATGTCCCAGAATTGTGCCGAGAGCTGTTCGTATATCCTGGCCTGTCAGCGTGTGTCCTTCAAAAACCAGATTTTCAAAACCGCTATAGGTTTCGATCTCGTCAGCGATATGGACGAATGCATCGGCAAAATCAGGCAGGTACGCCCAACTATGTGGAATGTCGACGGGCCCTGGATAGAGGAGAATTGACTTGTGCAATTTGGACTTTAGAACCAGGTCAAACCAGGAGCCAAGCCTGGCTCCACCAAAAAAATCTCCGGCTCTCAAAATAATGGTTTTGACAGTATCGTGTTCGGCGCGGGATTTGAACATTGCTTCCATCGCACACCGGATCTCCCCTTTGGCTGTTGTCGGGGAGAAAGGTGTATCGGCTGTCAGTCGCGCTGGCATTTCGCTGCCATAATTATAGACATTGCCAGGAAACAGATGGATCGCCTGATGGGCAGCAGCTGCTTTCATGACATTTTCTGCCATTGGCAAGGCATGCTGCGCCCAGTTTGTATAAACCGGATTGAGTGCATTAAAAATAAAATCAGTCCCTGCTGTCGCTTGAAGAAGGGAGGAGGCGTCCAGCGCTTCAGCTTTTCTGTGGAGGATACCGGCTGGTAAATCCTGCACATGCCCTGACCGGCTGACCGCTGTTACCAGATACCCTGCTGCATAAAATCGCCTGGCAGCCATATGGCCCAGCCGCCCGTTTGCTCCCAATATGCAAATTTTTTTCATCTTCATCCTCCTGATATAGGCAAGATCAGGAGTTTAATGTTAAGTATTTGAATAATATATTGCCAATTATGTATATTTAATATTCAAAAGTGAATGATAAAAATGGACTGGAATCTTGTTCAATCCTTTCTTGCAGTTGCCGATGCAGGAACGCTGATCAAAGCGGCAGAAAAAATCAAGGTGAGTCAGCCAACGCTTGGCCGGCATATCGGTGACCTTGAGGAGGCGATGGGCCTGTCTCTCTTTATTCGTGGCAGAAGCGGAATGAAGTTGACGGAAGCAGGCTTGTCACTGGTGGAGGATGCCCGCCGGATGGCAGAGCAGGCTCAGAATATTTCGCTTAAAGCGGCGGGACAGGCAAGTAGCCTGAAAGGCACGGTTCGTCTGACAGCCAGTGATGTGGTATCTGCTTACTTACTGCCCCCTATCCTGACGCGCCTGAGAAGTGCTGAGCCGGAGATCGATATTGAACTTGTGTCAAGTAACCAGGTTGATAACCTGTTGTCCCGTGATGCGGATATTGCTGTGCGCATGGTCAGGCCTGAGCAGAATGATCTGATCGCGCGAAAAGTGACAGATATCGCTATGGGAAGCTACGCAAGTCAGGCTTATCTGGCCGTGTTTGGAACACCTGCAGCGCCGGAAGAACTCCTGACCCATCGGCTTGTCGGGTTCGACCGCAGTGACTTGATCTTGCGGTATATTCACTCTCTTGGATATCAGGCAGACAGGACAGCCTTTGCCTTTCGCACCGATGCCCAGGTTGTCAATTGGGAATTGGTGAAAGCAGGCGCGGGTATTGGTTTTGGCGGACAATATCTGGCAAGCCTGACACCTGATCTTGTTCGGGTACTTCCTGATTTGCACATCCCGTCTCTTCCCGTGTGGTTGGCGTCACATCAGGACTTGAAAACGAGCCTTCGAATTCGGCGGGTTATGGATTTTCTATATGAAAGCCTTTCGGCTCTCCCCTTGTCAGGATCTCAGGGTCCTACGGATTGAGCGGGAAGGATAAGATTGAGGGTAACAAATTCAGAGGGGCGGACGGGTGCGAAACCGATATTGACCCGGATAATCCCGGAACGGCGATCCGCAACGGTTGTGGTGTTGGCATCGCAACGGACAAAGTAGCTGCCTTGTGGTGACAGGCCGGCAAAGGCGCCTGCACGAAACTGGGTTTCCATAAAGGCTGTCAGTTGTGCACGCATTGCCGCCCAGGTTGCCTCATTATTTGGCTCAAAGACGGCCCAGCTACATCCCTCCGTTGCAGCGAGTTCGATATAATCGGCCATGCGTTTGACGGATAGGTATTTATAAGAGGAGGCAGATTGGCTGCTTCCATCCAGTGTTCGAGCTCCCATAACAATATACTGATGGGACGGGCTCTGTTTCAGACCATTAACGCCGAGGGCGGCCAGACTTTCAATTTCACTGTCACTGACAGGAACAGTGAGTCCCTGGCACCCCTTTATTGCTGTTTCCACGCCGGCCGGTGCCTTCCATATTCCGTTCGATCGGCAGCTATGGGCCATGATGCCGGCAACCGCTCCCACAGGGGAGAGGACAATTTCCTTGCGCATGTCCAAAGGCGCGGCAACTTTCAGATTTGGATAGTAGACGGCAACGGCGCTTCTTTCGTCAGCCGTCAGTAATTTTTGCAAATTCCGGATGCCTGTACTGACGCTGAGCGGTGTCGTCCAAGCCGGGTGAGAGCCCATCAGAAATATTCTTTTATGGTTCGCGCAGAATTTGGCAACCTGCTTTATGGACGGGTTTGAAAAACCACCGCCATTTTCAGCATCTGGCAAACAGAGTATGTCAAAAAACGCAGTCGACTGGACAGTAAGGAGGTCATTGTCGGCGATGATTTCCGCCTCATTGAGGGCACCGCCATCATCCCCTTTTGCGGTTGGCTCATAAATTCCTTTTGCGGGTTGGGCAGGCTGGTCCGGGCAGTTTTCTATGGCAAGTAACCGTGAATGGCGTAGGCGTGTACGCAGTGAGTTGGGAGACAAGTCATCGAGGGTAAGTCGCTCATAAAGTTCTGATTCCTGATCGGCCGGCAGAAGCGCATCATTCTGTTCATCTACGCCCAGATTAAAATGGTTGGCGTCCACAGGATGTGGTTTAATACCGATCCGCAGATGATTGCCCCAACCGCCAGCATTGCGGGCACGAAAGACCAAAGGACCGGCAGCAGAAGGAATATCAAAACGAGCCGTATTCTGAAGGGGATCTCCTTGAAAGAGGCGGTAAATAAGAGCTTGCCTTCCTCCGTTTTCGAAGAAAAGCCGGACCATCGTTGAGGCAGTATATCGAGAGCCGGAGCTGCCGAACGTTTCTTCAAATTCCTCAATTGTTTTGACGAGTACAGGCTCCCCGATCGGGCCTTTGCAGTATCTTCCCGGAAACGCCGTAACGGTTGTGGCCTTTCTCTGGAGGGATCTCGTTCGTGTCGAGGCCTCCGATGTATAAATACCCGGTGTTCGATAGTCGTCTGGCATCCGGACCCCTCATCCTTAATTGGAAATATAATGCGTTAGATAAGAGCTTGAAGTGTAAATCTGTGTATTTTGTTCCATTATACGGAATATATGTTACCAAAAGCGGAAGAAAAATTCACAAAGCAAAAAAGCTAAGATACATTCTAAAAATCTACTAAAACATATAAAAATAAACGATTTCTATGACGACCTGGGGCGCGATCCGATATCGGACATTACATCAGGGAGGATGATATGAAAGAGAAGACGTTAAATCGCCGTGCGTTACTGGCGGGAAGCGCTGCGGCTGGCAGTGCAGCACTTGTAACACCTGCACTCTCCACCGCCGCCGGAAAGACAACTACCTGGAAAATACAGACATCCTGGCCCGGCGGTATTGGGCTTAATATTTTTAAAGAATGGTGCGCTTCCATCAAGGAAAAAACGGGCGGAGAGCTCGAATTCGTGCCTTTTGGTGCAAAAGATGTTGTGGGTGATTTTCAGCTTTTTGATGCCGTTAAAAACGGCGTTCTGCAAGCGATGAACCCTTTTACTCTCTATTGGGCGGGCCGTATTCCGGCCGCTGTTTTCCTGTCCTCTTATCCGCTTGGGCTTCGAAACCCTCATGAGTGGGACACTTTCTTTTATGGTCTGGGCGGCCTTCAAATGGCGCGGGACCTTTTTGCCAAACAGGGTATGTTCTATGTCGGCCCCATCCATCATGGTCCGAACATTATTCATTCCAAAGTTCCCATTCGCTCCATCGATGATTTCAGGGGCCGCAAAATGCGTCTGCCGGGCGGGATGGTCGCGGAAGTCTTCCAGGCCATCGGTGCGAAAACGACTTTGTTGCCGGGGTCCGAGATTTTCCCTGCACTGGAAAAAGGAACGATTGATGTGGCTGACTATGTCGGTCCGGCGATTAATCATGCGCTCGGGTTTGGGCAGGTGACGGATTATATCTCCATGGGACCTCCGGGTTTTATGTCGGTTTACCAGCCGGTCGATGTCATGGACCTGACCGTTGGGATGGAAACCTGGAAGGCTCTCAGTCCGGCCATGCAGCAATTTGTTGAAATGGAGGTTAAATCCTATTCTATTCATCATCATGCTCAAATCCAGAAAGCCGATCAGGAAGCCTGGAAGAAGTTTGAAGAAGAGGGGACTGAAATCACCCGTCTCTCTCAGGACGATGTAGAGGCACTGACAGAGGTTGCGGTTGATCGCTGGTTTGCCTGGGCCAACAAGGATCAGGATGCGGCCAAAATTTTCAAGGTTCAGCTGGATTATATGATGTCCGGATCCCTTGGATATGTGACACCGGAAATGATTGAGGGCTACAGTCTGAAGCTCTGATCCGCCATTGACCGGGGCGATGTTCTGTCGCTCCGGGATTTTCTGTTCTTGTTTTTATCTTTTCTGGAGCCGAAGCGATGCCGAGCGTCACCTTCGTGCTGCCCCATTGGCTTTACTGGTCGGGGCTGCTTGTTTTTCCGTTAATCGCCATGTTTCTGGCCCGACGTTCGACCGGTGGCAATGGATATACCCTTGGGACGGCTTATTTTGTCTGGCTGGTTGGCGGTTTTCTGGGTCTGCACAGGCTTTACCTACGTAGCAGCTGGGGGCTTGTCTTTTGGCCTCTTTTTGCATTGATCCTTTACGCATCTGCGATTGAACGCGATGCCCGGGTGGCCTATTCAGATGCCAAGGCTGAGCTGGCTCTTGTTGACAGCTCTATCGCTCGCAAAGAAAAATCCATCCAGAAATCTGAAGCTGCCATCAAAAAGGCCCAGGACCGACTGACAACCCTGGATGCCGAAGACAGGGCGGTCAAACGCCAGGAGCGGCGTATCGATAAGGAACAGGAAAAAATAACAAAGAACCGATCCTCCATCGACACGATCCGCGGTGAATTGCCGGTTCTGACGAAAGCGGCGGAAGCGGCGGAGACAACGCGAGAGCGTTGGGACAGCTTTGCTTTATACGCCCTAATCGTCATTTTGCTGCTGCTGGTACTGGATTTTGTGTTGATTCCATCATTGCTGAAGAAAGCTGCAAACAAATTAATACAGTCTCCTGAAGGGGAGGTTGAAAAAGAAGATCTTGGAGATGACCGGGAAGCCGTTGGGAAAGGGTTTCCAGGCCTGCTTGACCGTATTTCTCTGTTTGCCGGTGAATATGTGGCCTTCTGGTCGATCATTGCCGTGTTTGTCTATTATTACGAAGTTGTTGTGCGCTATGTGTTCAACTCCCCGACCAACTGGGCGCATGAGTCCATGTTTTTGATGTTTGGTATGCAATATCTGGTGGCAGGCTCTTATGCCATGCTGACAGGGAGTCATGTCAGGGTGGATATTTTTTACGCCAAAATGTCGATGCGCGGGAAGGCTTTCGTCGACCTGCTAACCTCCGTTTTCTTCTTCATTTTTGCTGGAACGCTACTCGTGACAAGTTATATTTTTTCAATGGATGCGATTGGCCAGAATGAAGTCTCCTTCACAGAATGGGCAGTGCATTACTGGCCGGTTAAATGTGTCATGATCCTTGGTAGTCTTCTGCTGATCCTGCAAGGGCTATCAGGGGTTCTCAAAGACATATCAACCGTGATCGCTCCCCCTTCCAAAACTGAGGGGGCGGTCTAATGGGTTTGGAAATCGATATTGCCTGGCTGACCCTGATCATGTTTGGCAGTCTTTTGGTATTACTGGCCGCCGGTTTGCCACTGGCTTTTGTGACCGGAGGCCTGGCCTGTGTATTCCTGTTTATTCTGGGAGATTCGCAGACACTGAACATTGTTCCCAGTCGGATCTTTCCATTGATGACGGACTATCAACTCTCCGCCATCCCACTGTTCATTTTTATGGCAGCCATGCTGGAACGTGCCGGTCTCATCAAGGAGATGTTTGACGTTATCTACAAGCTTCTTGGCGGGGTCAAAGGCGGGTTGGCGTCGGCGACGATTATTGCGTCAACCATTCTGGCGGCGATGGTTGGTGTGATCGGCGCCGCTGTTGTCACCATGGGTATCATTGCCCTGCCAGCGATGTTGGAGCGTCGGTATAACACCAAAATCGCCATGGGATCGATCATGGCAGGTGGTACATTGGGGATTTTGATACCGCCTTCTATTTTGGCCATTATCTATGCAGTGGTGGCGGAACAGTCCGTGGGTGAGTTGTTTATTGGCGCTGTCATTCCGGGTTTGCTCCTGTCCGGTTTCTATATGCTGTATGTGACGGTGATCTGTTATATTGACCCGGAAAAGGGGCCGCCTATTCCAGAAGACGAGCGGATCAGCTTCAGTGAAAAACTGAAACTTCTCAAACAGATGGCCGCCCCGATTATCCTGATCCTTGTTGTGTTTTCGGTCCTGTTTTCAGGTGCCGCAACGCCCGTGGAGGCGGCCGGAATAGGAACCTTCGGTGCCTTTATCGTGGCTGCCCTTCATCGGCAATTGAATTGGAATACAGCCCGCGAGGCCGTTATCACGACGCTGAAAGCCTCCTCCATGGTCATCTGGATCATGTTTGGCGCGACGATTTTTGTCGGGTTGTATGTTCTGGAGGGTGGGCAGACTTTTGTTACAGAGTCTCTGGCGGCAACCGGCCTGGGTCCTTGGGGCATTCTCATCTTAATGCAGATTTTGCTGATTATTCTGGGAATGTTCCTAGATTGGGTGGGTATTCTACTACTTTGCGTTCCTATTTTTGTACCGATTATCAAAGGATTGGGGGCGGCGGCATTCGGCCTGGAAAGCAATGGTGATCTAGTGCTTTGGTTCGGAGTTTTGTATCTCGTCAATATGCAGATGAGCTTTCTGTCTCCGCCTTTCGGGTATGCTCTCTTTTATCTGAGAGGGGTGGCTCCAGATCATATTCCCATGTCCGATATCTTCAAGGCCGCCCTCCCTTTTCTGGGATTGCAATGTGTTGGGTTGGGGCTTTGCATGGTTTTCCCACAGATTATCACCTGGCTGCCGACGCTGGTTTATGGATGACGGGTCGAAGCAGGGTCCCTGCGCTTGGCAGAGGCCCTGCTTCCAAGGGTTGGTCTAAGGCAACCCTTTACGTCGTCTGAGCCAATAAAGCCCCAATAAAGCACCCCCGAAAAGGGGCAGTGCGCCGGGGAGAGGAACAGCGCTTATGACACTGTCAAAGCTGAAATTCATATAGGCAACGCCATAGCCATTCGGGCTTTCATCGTCAAAAAAGAGGCTGTTGAATAGGCCAAAAGACGAAAGATCCAGAAGACCATTAGCTGTCACAGTTTGTTGACCGACTTGATCACCGTCCAGATATCCAAAGACAGTAATTTCATCAAAATAAGTCGGACCATCATTGAAGCCCGCAATAACGAGGCTCATATTCTCAACTGTTTGATGGAAATCGATACCAAGATCTGCAGCGCAATGGCCAGCGGGGGCGACGGCGCAAAGCGCACCGCTTGAATCAGAGCCTGAATAGGTATCGTATATAAACAACTTGTCCGACCTCAGTGTGGCATTGCCAAGAACATATGACGTATCGAAATAGCCGGCTCCCACTTGATTCAATGTGAGGGTGTCAGCCTGGGCTTGCGGAAGACCAACAAAAAGCAGGCAGACTGCCAGTAGCGCCATGATATGGCCGGGTATTTTTCTAAACATTATACTCATACTCCCCATTTCCTAATATCTGGAATATTACTTTAGTACTACACAAAATTGTCTACTATAGATAAACTGCGTCAAAAACAGGGCATTTTGAAGATTTAGGAATTCAAACATATAAATATGATTATTTGTGATGAAACTCACTATAAAACAATGATTTACATCCTTCCTATTAACCTGTTTCTCTAAAAAATAGGGTCAAAAAATATTTTGTTATTATGGATATTGACTGATCGATCAGTCAGGTATTAACATTCACTCAGGGTATTTTTTGGCGAGGCAGGGCGTGGCAAAAGAAGCAGGTAAATCAGTTATTCTGGATGCAGCAGAGAAGATCTTTGCGCTCAAGGGGTTTGATGGCACTTCCATGCGGATGATTGCTGGAGAAGCGGATGTTGCGCAGGCTTTGATCCATTATCACTTTAAAACCAAGGAACAATTGTTTGAAGATGTGATTGCCCGCCGTTCAGGAATGATCAATTCTGCAAGAGAGGTGTCTTTAAAGGCGCTGCAGGCGGAGAATGCAATGACTCTCGAGGCTCTGCTTCATGCTTTTTTCAAACCCAACCTTGAACTGGGGCATGACAGAGATGGCGGCGGCCACTATTACGCGCGCCTACTGGCCACAACCGCCAGTGCTAATGATGAACGCTCCGTATGCCTGACCCGAAAATTCTATGATCCCATTGCCCGCCTTTACATAGCGGCCATTCAGGAAATTTTGCCGGACCTCACGGATCAGGATGTGGTTTGGGGATATCTGTTTGCTGTGGGTATTGCGCTCACATCCATGTCCAAAACGGGCCGGGCTGAAGGGCTTTCAGGCGGGCAGTGCAACGAAGATGATAGGGAGAATATTCTGAGCCGGAATGTCAAATTCACGGCAGCAGGCATGCGGGCTTTAGGCCGCGAGGAAAAGCCGGTTTGAGCCGGTAGAAGATAAGGCCTTTTTCCTGCTTCATGAAGGAGGCCACATAAAAAACGGGAGGAAAAAATGACAAGACGGTTTGTAGATATATCTGTTTTTCTGGAAAATGAAGTTCAGTCGGACCCACCGGGTTATGGTCCGAAAATCGAGTATCTGGATCATAAAGCTACCGCACAGCAAGTTGCGGATTTCTTCCCAGGTCTCAGTACAGACCAATTGCCGGGCAGTGAGGGTTGGGCGGTTGAGTGGGTCCATGCCCTCACCCATAACGGCACCCATCTGGACGCCCCCTATCATTTTCACTCAACTATGGATAAGGGAAAGCGGGCGATTACCATTGATGAAGTCCCACTCGAGTGGTGCCTTAATCCGGGAGTGAAACTCGATTTTACAGCGCTGGAAGACGGCTATGTTGTTACTGCTGCCGATGTGGAGGCAGAACTTAAACGGATCGGGCATGACCTGCAGCCGCTCGATATTGTGGTTGTCAACACGGCGGCAGGCAAGGCGTATGGGTCAGATGACTATGTCAGTACCGGCTGTGGCATGGGCCGGGAAGCGACCCTCTATTTGCTCGAGCGTGGTGTCCGGGTGACAGGCACAGATGCCTGGAGTTGGGACGCGCCGTTTGTCCATACAAAGGATAAATTTGATGAAACAGGCGATGCCGGACTGATCTGGGAGGGGCACCGGGCCGGGATGGAAATCGGCTATTGTCATCTGGAAAAACTTCATAATCTTGAAGGGCTCCCCTCCACTGGTTTTATGATCAGTTGTTTTCCGTTCAAGATTCGGGCAGCTTCTGCTGGCTTTACACGGGCCGTGGCGATTTTCGATGATTGATACAGAAATCTGATGCACCCTTAAGAGCTGCCGGTAGCAAGTGCTGCGGATATTTTACAAAACCGTGACACGCTTTCATAAACAATCTCTTGATCAGGTGCATTTGGATTCCATGCCGCTTCATACTGTACCATCGCCGCCTTTCCTGATCGGTGGTGCAGAGGAAGGGAAATAACCGGGCCTTTGGGAATTTTTGATACCGGTAGAATGCCGCTGGCGATACCAAGCTCAGCCCATTCCGTGACAACCGAGTAATTAAGTGCTTGTCCGGGATAGGGCGTCAGAGGTGTTTTTTCTTCGGCGAACAGATCGGCGATGACATCTGACAGCCCGCAGCCACTAGTCAGAATAACAGGGCAGTTTTCCAGGTCGGAAATGAGGCAGGCAGGTTTGCCTGAATATTGGGCCGGGTTGGCTTGCGGCGGAATATAGTGCAGGGCTTCTTCATAAAGAGGCAGGGACTTCGCAGGGCAGGATCCCGATTGACGGGGTAGAAAAGCGATATCCACCAGATCAGCCATGAGCCGTTCATCAAGATCATCCAAAAAGCAGTGTTTGACGAAAATATCAGGCCACAAATTTTGTTGTTTGAGGGAGAGAAGCGCCTGATTGAAAACAGTACTATTGATCAGTGGAGAGAGGCCCATTCGCAAAATACGATTTTCGGGTCGGAAGAAGGATTTTGCGGACGCCTCCAATTCCTCTTTTGAGGTCATAACGGTCTTAATCATCGGCAACATATAGGCTCCGAAACGGGTCAGCGTGACTGAGCGGGTTGTTCGTTGGAACAGCCGCCCGCCCAATTCCGCTTCCAACCGGGCAATCCCGTTTGAAAGGGTTGGCTGAGTGACGCAGCATATCCGAGCCGCTTCACTGAAAGAGCCGGATTTTTCGACCATCAGAACATACTGCATTTGAGAGAGATTCATGATCATGCCAATTAATAGAGAAAAACTATAGATAATATTTCTATATAAAATTTATAAATAAGTATGAGGCGATATAGAGTTCTTTTGCAAGTCAATTCAGCCGGAAATTATCGGTTTACGTAAAGGAAAGAGCCATGCATCGACTTCACCGAGTTCGCGTTTTGCTATCCGTTTTTCTTCTCACAGCTTTTTTTGTATCCCCTGCAACAGCAGCTGAAGAAACCAAATCCCTCTATGATCGACTGGGGGGGTACGACGCGGTTTCCGCAGTGGTTGATGATCTGATGGTTCGCCTTATTAAAGACAAGCAACTGGGGCGTTTCTGGGCACATCGGGGCGCGGATGGCATCGCCCGGGAAAAGCAGTTGGTGAAAAGTTATATTGCTGCCAAAGCAGGTGGGTCCATTGTTTTTCCAGGCCGGGAAAACAAGCTGTCCCATCGGGGTATGCGGATCAGTGAAGAAGACTGGAAGATCTTCATGCGGCATTTAAGGGCCACGCTGGACCGTTTTCAGCTTCCAAGCAAGGAGCGCAATGACGTGATTGCTTTTATTGAAAGTACTCGAAAAGACATTGTTGAGTTACCATGAGGCCAAGGCGGGCCTGTTTTTGCGCCTGTCTTTATCGAGATGCGGGGAAAGAATGGAAATTTCTGTCTATATTCTGATCGCCCTCATTTTCGGCAGTTTGTGTCTTGTTCTGGTTTCTGGCGAATTATCCAGTCGTTTGGATCTTTCGGTTGCCGGACGGATTATCCTGGGATGTTTGATGGGGTTTGGCGTTCTGGGTGTGTCACTCAAAGCCATTCTTTTGGTTTCACTTCAACCGGCACCTTCTCTGGCGTGGATTTCCACAGAGGCACGGTCTCTGGGGCGAAACGACAGAACTGTAAGCAAAGTTGAACCGAGAGGATTATCTTATTCCGATCCCCCACAGGCTTGGAGGTCTCTGCCTAGTCTTCCTCCTGGTGTTAAAGAGAGTGACAGTTTTGAAAAGCAGGTGACCATCGGCCGCCGTCTTTACTTCGACAGGCGCCTGTCAAAGACCGGGACCGTGTCCTGTGCCTCTTGTCATATTATCGGCCTGGGTGGGGATGATGGCAAAAAACAATCCACGGGCATCAATGGACTGGAAGGTACACGCAACGCCCCAACGGTGATCAATGCAGCTTATATGAGGCGGTTTTTCTGGGATGGTCGTGCAAGTTCCCTTGCTGATCAGGCAAAGGGCCCTCTGACGAACCCTGTGGAAATGGGTCTGGAAACGTTGGATCAGGCTGTAGCGATTGTGGCAGATGATCCAGAATATGTGAAACTGTTCAGGGAAATCTATTCGAGTCCCCCTGGGATTGATCAGATAGCGGATGCGATTGCAGCTTTTGAGCAGACTCTGATTGCGGGCCCCTCCGCATATGATCGCTTTGTTGCTGGCGAGAATGAGGCTCTGTCTCCATCGCAGCTTCGCGGAATGAAGTTGTTTGACGAGGTTGGTTGCCGAAGCTGCCATGAAGATCCTTGGTTTACGGTTGCCGGAGCGTCTCACAGCAGCCCCTACCGGGTGTTCCCTCTGTATCGAAATTCCGTTTATCTGGCGCGATATGATCTTCTGGAGGACAAGGGACGAAATGAGGCCGGGATTTGGCGGGTTCCTTCCTTACGGAATGTCGAACGGACGGCTCCCTATTTTCATAACGGATCCGTAACGGATCTGGAAGAAGCTGTCCGAATTATGGCATCCGTTCAACGAGGTCGTCCTTTTACGGCAGAGCAATTTCGGAGACCTGAAATACAGCGCGATACGGCCGGCCGGCCGATTTTGTTAGAAAGCGCTGCTTTGAGTGATCAGGATATCCGGGATATTACAAATTTCCTGAAGGGACTGACTGGCAGAATGCCGTTTGTCGAAAATCCATGGTCTCCATAAGGGACATATTCATGGAGAGCGCGGATCTTCAGGTCTGTATTATCTGTCTTGCGGGGATATAACTTTGATCCGCTGAACATGGGCTTCGATATTGTCGCGCGGAAATTTGTTATGAACCCGGCGGGTTGAGGCCGGGTTGTGTAACAAACCCAGCTTAAACTCTTCCCGCCAGGCTTTCTTGGGCCGCATCGGCCTTGGTGTGAAATTACCACCACATTTGGGGCAGACATCGTGCAAAACCTGATGAACGCAATCCGCACAATAGGTGCATTCGTAACTACAAATCATCGCATCAGCGGCATGAGGATCCAAATCCTTGTCGCAAAGTTCGCAATTGGGGCGGAGGTCCAGCATTTCAGTCTTCCTTATTATTATGAGCCATGCATTGTAGTGAATTTTGATTTGGCGTAAATTTGATAAAACCCACTATTTAGGCCAAATGCAGGTGATTATGTCCCATAGACTTGTTGTGTTTGTGTTTGAAGAGGCTGTGTTGCTGGACATTTCAGGACCCGTGCAGGTTTTCCATGGTGCCAGAGCATCTGGAGCCCGAACCCCTTTTTACGACATATCCTATTGTTCCCTGCAGGGTGGTCCTGTCAAAACGGATGTCGGTGTAGACATTGATACGGTCAGTGTCGAAAACATCGTGCAGCAGCAATTCGACACGTTGATGGTCGTCGGCGGCTCTGGTGTTTTTTCGGTCTATCAGCAAGCGGTTTACCAGCAGGCGATCAGAGATTTGTCAGCTCGGGCTAAACGATCGGTCTCGATTTGTACCGGCGCTTTTCTGTTGGCGGCCGCAGGGATTTTGGAGGGAAAAAGCGCTGTTACTCATTGGCGGCGATGTCAGCGATTGTCCGACGAATTTCCGGATATCAATGTGCATACGGATCCAATTTATGTCCAGGACGGATCTGTTTGGACATCGGCCGGTGTGACGGCTGGCATCGATTTGGCGCTGGCGCTCGTCGAGGCTGATATCGGCCGGCGAATAGCTCTTGCGATTGCACAGGAATTGGTGGTGTTTATGAAACGACCTGGCGGTCAGCAACAATATAGCGCTGCCTTAAAAGCGCAAACGGCTGACCAGGAAGGAGATTTCGAGGCGCTTCATGGATGGGCGTCCGAAAATCTGTCCGCGCAGCTGTCGGTCGCCGACCTTGCCCGTCAAGCCGGTATGAGCCTCCGGTCCTTCACCCGTCAGTATAAGACTGTGACGGGTAACAGTCCGGGTGACATGTTGTCTGCTTTACGGTTTGAAACCGCCCGGCACCTGCTGATTGAGACAAGCCTGCCGCTCAAGCGCGTTGCAGATCTAAGCGGATATGGTCACTATGAACGGATGCGCCGGGCGTTTGTTAAAAATGTAAACAGCACGCCGCGCCACTATCGGGAGAGATTTGCACTTCTTTACGGAAATCAGGGCCTTGTATGATTGAACCAGACGGTCCTCTTTTTCGACGAACTGGATATAGATTGAAACTCGATTTTCTAGCAAGGGACGGCTTCGCGTGTTTTCTATCCTTGGATTTCTGGCCTTTTTGGGCGCATATATTGCCTGCCTGAACGGCCTGTCGGAGGCGTTGTTTAATCTCCCGTTGTGGAGACTGGTTCTACAATGGTGGGAGTATGATACGTTCCGCTATCTCTGCCTTTTTTTAAATCTGCTGACAGTGTCGGCGGCCCTTATTTTTGGGGCTTTGTTGCACCCGCTGCAAGTTCTGCTTTTTGGAAAAACCAAACCTTACATTTTGCTTGGCAAGGGACATAGCGGAAATCTGTATGTATCCGATCCATTGAAGCCACGAGATGAAATGACGTTGGAATGTCACTTTTTGTCAGAGGGATCCGCTAATTTGGAAGCGCTATATAGAAGGATCATGCTTACCGAGTATCGGGGTCAGAATTTTGGACCTCTGGAGTTTCGGCTTTTTAGAACCGCAGTGGGCCTGGTAAGCGCTGTTCTGTGCGTTTTCTTTCCGGCGATTGCCAATTTGCTGATTTTCAAGATCTACGCCTATGAAAATAACCTCTATCCAGAGCATATTGTTGGTAATAACGCTAATCTTGAAGGCTTGTTTTCTCTTCTCAATAGCCAAAACAGCTTTGATTTTTATCCCTGGTTTTCAGGATTGCTTCTGGTTTTTGGGTTGATTTTTTTGAGCCTGCTTCTGGTGCGGCCAAAAAACCTTTTCACGGATGACCGTCTGATCAATTTTTCCGCCAAAATCCGGGATGGTTTCAAAATGAAAGCAAAGCTTGTCAGTAAGGAAGATCATTATACTCGTCCGACCAAAACTAAAAAATCGGTTTTGTCGCGGACAAATTATCTTCTTCGTCTGGAAGAGCCGTTTCGCCCGGGTGTTTATATCACCTGGATCTGTGATGCGGACCGCAAAGATCTCCGCCGCGCTGTGGAAGCCTGTCTGGCAGAAAACAAGCTGGTCACCGTTCAGATTATCGGCCCTGAGCCCGAAGAGACAGCCTTCGGGGTTGAGGTGATCTCTACGTGAATGCCAGAAGAACGTTATTTCTAGTTCTTTGCGATATTCTGCTGCTCATATCCGACTGCTGTAGGCTCATATGATACCATCCCGCCAATTGGAAGGCTTAAAAAGCTGCCTTCTTTCAACCCAGCGGCTTTTGCGGCTTTTGCGAGCATGGCCGGAGGCTCTGTTGCGGGTTCGGCGGTTAAGACAAATGTACCCCAATGCATGCCGATCGAGTTGCGGGAGCGGATATCCTGATGGATTTTGACAGCTTCTTCCGGGCTGGCATGGGAATATCTCATAAACCAGCGGGGTGCATAGGCCCCGATAGGAATAAGAGACAGATCAAAGGGGCCCAGTTTTTCGCCAATTTGCTTGAACTGGACGTCATTGTAACCGGTATCCCCGCCAAACCAGAGATTTGCCTGCGTATCGGTAAACCGGATGGCCCAGGATCCCCAGAGTGCTTTATAGCGGTCAAACAAACCTCGCCCTGACCAATGTTGCGCTGGCGTAAATGTAATGTCCATCGTCTTGAACCGGCGTTTATCCCACCAGTCCATTTCGGCGACATTGGTAATGCCGGAGGCTTTGAAAAGATCCACATTCTTAAGGGGAATAAACCATTTGGGCGTGTTGCCGAGACTGCGGATGGTTGCTTCATCCATATGGTCATAATGGTTATGACTGATGATCACCGCATCAATGGGTGGCAGATCTTCCAGCTTGAGTGCCGGTTTAGTGTAGCGCAAGGGGCCTGCAAAAGAAACGGGGGAGGCCCGATCTGAAAAAATAGGATCTGTTAGAATATTGATCCCGTTATGTTGAATAAGGAAGGTCGAGTGACCGATCCAGGTCGTTTGTATTTCCGACTTGTCCGGGTTGTTAATCCGCGCCAGATCCGGTTTTTTCTGGGCAATGGGCGGGTCTTCGATAAGATTGTCTTCATCTGGCCAGTCTTCTTTCAGCCGAACATCAAACAGAAAGGTGAAAAGTCCCTTTTTGCTCTGATCATCCACATACAGATTACGAAAGCCGTCTTCCGTATGATGCGCCCTGGGCGCCGTCGGATCAGCAGGCAGTGCTTCCTCAGCACTTGCGCAGCCCGACGCAAGTGCAAGGACCATGATTAGTCCGGCAAACCGCTTCATTATTGTCTCCACCCAGTATCCCATCTCTTTCGGGATATATTAGGAAAGAAAATACCGCAACGGAATACAGCCTGTTGGCATTTAGTTTACGGCATCCTGTATGCCCTATCACACAGGAGGGTGGCTAAAATCCGGCTTTTTCCTTTGCGGCTTCCAAGCTGGCGGTCATATCACTCATGGTTTTGAAAGCCTGGGCGAAGCCGACCGTACTGAAGACAATAGTCCCGATAGTGTTCTGGATCTTTTGGGGAGAGGCGCCCGGGCTGATATAATGATCGTCAATGGAGACCAGATCAATTTTGACGACACCATTTTCATGGCGGATTTTGCCAATGCCATCTGCATAAACCGGAAGAGGGAGTGCTTTAGTCATTCGAGATCCTAGTCGTTCAATAATAGACAAATAAATTTTTATGAAGAGAGCAGCCATCCGCTTCAAAGGCAGGAAGATCGTCTCTCAGGAAGCCGCCAATGGCATAGAGGCGAGCCATTCCTTCCTCCTCCGTTGGGAGCAGGCCAAAATAGGAACGGCCGATACTGAGATCCCCTGTCTCCTGCCAGCTATCGTTTTCTATGGTATATAAAAAACAGGTGCTTGAGGATGTCTCATATGTGGTTTTACCGCCGAGGATATAAAGACCGTTTACATTTGGAAAAAGCCGATGCCCGGTGAGCGGAATGGGAAGGCTTTGCTTTTCTGTCCATGCTCTGCTAAGTGGATCATAGGCATAAACTTTGTCGCTGATGAGAAGCCCCTCCGGATCCTCTGCCCTTAGTTCACCCCCGAAAATCATCCACTGATTATCTATAAACAGACTGGCGGCCCCCTTATGGGGAAGATGCTCACACTCTCCCAAGGAGTGCCAGGATCCCGTTCGCAAATCTAAATACCCGGCCTTGCCAAATGGATCGAAGCGATGATCATACCCGCTGGCGACATAGAGAAACCCGCCATTACAGGCGGTGATGGGAAAACGGTTTCTGTGCGGGATGGCACCGGCGACCTGCCAGTTGCCCGCGCTGTCCAGAGACAGAATTCTTCTGGATCGCCAGCAGGAAAACAGGCTTGGGACATGGCCGCCAACAACAAATAGATGGGTCTCATCCCAGGCGATGGAGTAATCGGTTCTCTCGTCCGGGATATGCGACAGAATTTTCCAGCTCTGCTCCGCGTTCGACCAGCACCGGATGCTGTTATCCGTGCGCGAGACCAGAATGTTTTGTCCGGCAAGCGTTGCTGATATGATTTCTCCTTCAGGGCTTGCGGAAAATTTGTCCGTCTCTTGCCACTCCAAAAAAGGGGTGCCTGACAATTTTACGGTCTCTCCAGTGGGTGACAGTCCGCGAATATCCGAGTCTATGCCAAGAAGGCGCAGGGAGCCGCCATAGATATCCTCCAGAATGAAGCGGGTTAGCTCTTCCAGAATGTAGGGGAGATTTTGTCGATCGATTTGCCAGTCTTCAATACCCAGTAACATCATGAGTTTAGCGGTTTTTTTCAAGATCTCGACCGTCTCTTTGTCGATATCCGAGAAGGGTTCGTTGACAAGCGCCCGATAGATATTCCGTAAATCTTTAGATGTGTATCCGCCATCTTCCAGCGTCAGATCGTTCAAGGCGACATAGGTATGAAGGGGTCCTTCCGGTTCCAGAAAGGCTGGGTTCCCATCAGAAAGGCTGGGCCAGTCTAATCCTGCGGGCAGGGCTTCACGCATGGCGGAAGACCAATATTGGCCACTTTTATAGTATTTTCCCGGTTCGAATTCCAATTCGATCCCGTCCGCCAACAGATGCCATTTGCCTTGGGCCGCAGGGGTACCGTGTAGAGTAAACTGACCCTCCCACAATGTGAGAGTTGGAGATGTGCCGACAGGAAGTTCTGTATTGCTGGCGCCCACACGGCCCATTTGCGGCGACAGGATCAGTTGCAACCGGTCCGGAATGAAATTCTCAACCTGGAAAATCAGACCGGGTTGCTCCGCCTCCTGAAGTTCAAGATTTCCCAGCTCCAGCCAAACGCCGTTTTTAATCTCCATCCCGTTATATCCGGGGAAAGCAAGTTCGGCTGAAATCTGATTTTGGCCCTCCAGCCAGATAATATTACTGACAGGATAGGCCAGACATCCATTGTTGGTGGAATATTTGTAGGTTGCGAGAGGAAGGATGTAAAAATCTTCGCCCTGAACGGGGTTGGGTGTCGGATGATTGAGGCCGAGAATGGTATATCCGTCTGCCTGTTGAAGATCTACAATGGAGACAAAGGCATGGGAGCCTGTTGGTTCCGGGCAATCAGGATCACCGGTTCCCGCAAAGACCAGAAGGGGCCGATCTAACTGAACCCAGTCTTCACGATCATAAGGAGCTTCTACTACGAGACGTTGCTGTTGGTTTTCATAAAGCCGAACAGGAATGGCAGCGGCCCGCATTTTCTCAGAGGGAGGCCAGTGATGTGTCCAGCCGGACTGGTGAATTTCGACCCGCAACAAGCCGTTTGGCAGGGCTTGATAACTGGCCTTACGGCGAAGGCGTATTCGGCCTTCCTCCGATGGTTCAGTCAGGATGTTCCATTTTTGCTCAAGAGCATCCAAATTTGTATCAGTGAGGCATTTTACCTGCCATATGGTTCGCAAATCTGCGGTCGTATCAATGTTTCCAAGAGCAGGATCATGATTTTCAGGTGCTTCAATATCTGTAACCAGCCGGTGCCAGCTATCCAGATAAAATCGGTAGAATGCGGGCTCTCCAAAGGGGCCGATTTGCCTTTGCAGGGCCTGTGTCGCCCTATGCGGCTGGTTGCTGAACAGACAGGATGCCTTGTTTTTTACCAGACGGCCTTCCGTCAAATAAAGACCTGAAGAGATGACAGCATCCAGTAATCCAAGATGACTGTACGCTTCAGGAGCATCGACCCAACCGGCGTTGTTGTTTCCTGAAAGATCGGGAATATAGGAATTTTCCAGTGTAGAAAAATCAAGATGGCAGAGGATATTTTCTTCCAGCTCAAGCCGTTCCCCAAGTGCGCTGGTGAGTGAGATTTCATAAAATATGTCCACAATAGTGAGTTGCCAGAAAGCCGCTTCCAGAGGCTTATCAAAAGATTTTCTGGAGCTGTTTTCATGTGCGGGGAAACCATCTTGTGGACGCCCAAGGAGCAGCGCTCGATTGACAGTTTCCGGTTCCAGGTCTGAAATGTTGAGGGAGATCTCAGTTTTCTCTCCAGTTTCAGCGGGTATATAGACATTTAGACAAAGTCCATCAAAACTGACATCAATTCTTTGCAGGTGATTGACAGGAATTTCGAATTTTCCTTCGGCGGAAATCTCCTGAGGTAATCCTGCGTCTGATTTGACACGGACAGAGAGGGAAAGAGTTTGCCTGTCAGTCAGCGCAAGGCGGAATAGCCCCGGAACGTGACAGATCATACCGGCAACTTTGCTCTCGATCATAAACCCAATTTGAAGAAAGAACGGTCGCGCGGAGTGGGACTCATAGGGGAAAGGGAAATCTGGGTTGGTATCAAGAGAGATGCCCTGCACAGACTCGGATATATTGGCTCTGTTTACAAAGAAGCCAGGGATTGGTTTTATATTGAAACCCGCATTGTCAGCAGGAGCTCCCGAAGGCCCAACGAGACTCTCAATCCTCTCTCTTACAGCGGCTTCGGCGAGCGTCAGTTGTACATTCCAATCACTATCCAGCAACGGTCTGCCTTGCTGCATCCAGAGTGCGCCGCGCTGGCTAGGTGGAAATCGTGTCCGACTAAAATTACCTCTCATATCCCCCTCTTAACACCAGCCTTAACGCTGATAATATGTTCTGCTTGCATCGATAAACTCTACATCGATGTCAATGGGGCAGAATTCCTGAATGATCCGATGGCCAGCTTCCAGACGCTGCTGGTTGAAATTGCTATGGAAAACTCCGAACTCGCCGCCCTCAGTTCCACCGTTCAGAAGCTCCGGGGCATTATCGGGTGCGAGTGCTGCATAGCCGGGCTGTCCGGGTTCTACAGTGACCAATTCCACGGCCGGAATGTTCCGATCCGACAGCCAAACCCCGTCAAGGGGAGAAAGTGTGTGGCTTTTGGGTGTTTTGATGCCGCCGATGACAAGAGTATTTTGTGTTTCCAGAACCTGTAGCGTCTGTATATCGCCCAGAAAGGTTGTGTCTATGGCGGTGAAGGGTGCGCCGTAACTGTCCGGCCCTAATCCCTGCAATGCGGGTTCTGTGTTATTGCCCAGGATAGTTTCAAAGGCACTTAAGCGGCAGCTCTGACTGGGAAGCTTGAGAGCGCCAACAATACAATGCTCCAGACTGACCCGGCTATGCTGATGGATAGAAGGAGAGAGTTCGTTTGCGATACCGGAAATAGCGACACCATTTTCAATCCAGACTGTGCTGTCGAGCAGTGTCAGATCAATATTTCCAGTGAAGGCAATCTGCCCTGCAAGGCGACATCCTCCGATCCAGACGTCATTCCCCGGATGATCACTTTGCAAGGTGAGAGAGCCGATCAGGGTGGGCATAAAACCCTGAGCGGATTGGATCGTTAATTTTCGGCTATTCTCATCAAATTCAAGGGGCGTCTCCGGTACCATGTGCCGGTCATTGTCAGCGATCTGGATGATTGTTTCTTCAGCAGATCCCGATTGCCAGTCTTTCAGAGCCTGCCCCAGAGACGAAAAGACGGCATCAAATCCCTTTGGTATTTGCAAGCGCGTGGACATATTTTTGGCGATCAGAACGGAACGACTGGTCGCGTCGGGTCTGACAAGCCGTGCAGACCGATCATACAGACCGCCCCCGATATGTCTGTCAGTTGTGATCCAGTAGGAGGTGTGAATACTGAAAGGCGTCTTTGCGTCAGGTGTGCCAGGCGTAAAGATTTTGACACGTCCTATTTCCGGATCGACCAGTGCCAAAGGCCGATCAGTCGCTTTCTTTTGCCAGGATTGATTTTCCCCGGCCGAGAGCGGAGTAGATAGATTGGCGGCATAGAGGCAATCTGTCGGCACGGCTGTTCCGTTGAAAAACAGAGTAAAGGCGTTGGAGATCAGTGCCGGATTTGACATCAGCAGATCTTCAAAACTCTGCCGGGACAGGGTCATGGGGACCGCAAGCGGGGTCGGCAGGCTGTAACTGGCCACACTGGAACGCTTGATCGGCAGCATAAGACGAATTTTCAAACCCAGTGGATCCAGAAAGAAGATCCCTTCCTCTCCCGGAGAGGCTTCGATATTTGTGCGCTCCACAAGATGTTGCTGCCAATAATATAAGGCCACACTGTCACCGGCTGTCGCGGGGCTGGAGGGTGTCTGATAGACACTATAGCTGGTCCGGTAGTCATTGAACGGACTGGGCGGCGGTTGCGGGCTTTCCTCTGTCACCATGTTGAGCAAAGCAGGTTGTTCCGAGGGTTGGATTTGGTGTTGCGTGGAGGTAAATTGCCGGGTGAGGCCCTCCACAAGGAAGACAGGCCATCCGGTTGCATCCTGTACGGCACACTCCAATGCGCTGGCCGTCCCCCGATACGCCCGGTAGCATAAAGTATTGGCAACCAGCGCCCGTTGCCGCGGGATATGGGCGGCATCTGCCAGCGTCTCCGGTATATCAAGAAGCTCAGCAATGTAAGGTACCACCCAATCATCGCAGCTTTCGATAAACCAGTTATCGTAAAGCAAGTCAATGTTGGCGGCAATCGCGTCGGCCTGGCTCTGCAGAACATGGAGCAGGACGGCAAGTTCTTTGTTTTCACCCTTTTCTATATTCAGTCGGTCCAGAGGCGGGACAAGATCCAGCAAATCAGGAAGGCCGGCATCGTTCAGTTTCAGCATACCGCTTCCTCTTCCAGGCTGCTTGTTTCAGGAAAGACAAAGTAGATTTCATGGGTTTCCGACTTTTCACGGAGGGAGATCCGCAAAGCTTGCCCCTCTTCTGCCAGATAGATCAGGTCCTCTCCGATCTCCGGATTTTCAGGGTGAGCCGCGGCGAGCAGATTATCAAGGGCAGGCGGTAGTGTTTCATAATGCAGGGCTGTCAGATTGGCGTTTGTTACAAATGAGCTCTGTAAGAGGAGACGCTGCACGTCATGCTGAATGACTGACGCTCCGATTTTGGCAGCTTGATAGCCGTATTTTTCTTTCACAGCGAGAAATGTTTGCTGGGCGATATCGGATTTTTGTGCCGAGGAAAGCCCAGCTTGGATGGTTAACATTACGGAGAGGCAAAAGGGTTTGTCCAAAACCGGAGAAATGCGCAACGGTGTTTGTGGTGCCAGGCTGATACGACTGATTATATCCCGGATCTCTATAAGAGCAGAAGTATCCTGCTCCAGTTTTTTAGGAGTCACCCCTGCAACGGAAAGAAGAAGTGTTTTTTGTCGCTTGAAGGTGATCATCCGAAGTTTGCTTTTTGCCACGGATGGAAGGCTGGCGGCCACGGTTTCATAGTCTGAGTGACTGACCAGGCGCTTGGGCAGCAGAGCTGGATTGAGGGAGACAGTATTCCCCTTTTTGATTTTAGCAGGTACCGCTGCTGCTTTTTGCTCAGCCGCGGGAGCGATCGTAGACAGACCATAGGGTGGTTCCGTCATAATAAATTGTGCTTTTTCGTCTGATGCGTCAAAGGTGGACATATTGGCCCGATAGGTCGCGTGGACATTCCCGAGCCCATTGGGCAGACGACACCCGTTGATGCCATCTCCGAAGGTTATTGTAGCATGCCCTTTTTCGTTGAGTGTCAAAACATAAACCCGATCATGAGGGCCGGCATTCAACAGATCCGAAATTGGCTCAAAAGGCTGACCATCAACCGTTACCGACAGAACCGGCAGGACAAGGTCCCCGGTTTTTTGGCTATAAACGAGTTGCCCTGCTTTCAAGTCAAAGCTTTGGAAAGCCTGCGCCGCATTCCCGTCCCCCAAAGGCTCATTTTGAATAAGCTGCCCTTGGGAGAGCGCAACGATATTGGCATTGATGTCACAGTGTTTTGCGTCGAAAAGTGTCTCAAGTGGCGGCTTAACATGAAGTGTTGTTATGGTATCAGATACCTTTGACTGGCTCTTCGTGACGTTTAGAACTTGCTTGATGATAGGATCATTTTTGAGGGCAGGGACTGGAAAAACCTGACCGGGGAAGGCGTCAATGATGCGATTTAGCCCTTTGCGAACAGCGATTTCATACTGCTCAATAAGTCCGTCGCCGCCTTCGGAATACCGAATAACAGGAAAATCGCTCTCCAGCTGATAGAGGTGGATTTTCTGCATGTCTTTGAGCAGCAGATAGGCCGGATCGGCTTTCTCGGCAGGCGTATCGGCAATAGCGGAGACCAGTAGCCAACTTGTTCCGCCCTGAAGGGTGTGCAAAGCCGGGTTTTTCGGTAATTTGATGCTCGCCTGGGTGAAGGCGGAAATCAGTTGTTCGCTGAGTATGGCTTGATCAAGTTGCTGGCTATAGACCAGCGCAGGCAGGCTCGTCCGCAATTTAGGCTGCAATGGAAAGGATGGTTGTAGAGAATTGACAGCCATTAGCCAATGGTCTTTTTGCCACAGAAGAGCCTTGACGCAGCCGCACAGGCCTGTGCTGTGATTGGTCCAGGTTTGTCCGCCGTCGGTCGACCGGATCAAACCGCTCCCCTCAAGGCCTGCAAGGATTTCTGTATCGCGCACACAAATATCCAGAACCTGTACCTTGTTTCTGGTCGCAAAGAGCGGCTCTGCGTGGTAGGTCCCTTTTTGCTCAGACAGTTGATAAAGAGCGCCCCTCTCGTTGCTGAGGATCAGGTCGGCACTCCGGGCGCGAAGGACAGGAACCCTGGCAAGGGTTGGGGGGAGGTCCACAAGTTTCCAGTTGGTGAGAGTAGCATTGACATGAATGAGGCCCTGGCCCGCGCTGCTGATATAGACGGAACCATCGGGCATTTCCTGCATGGCCAATATGCTGCTGTCTGTTTTCAAAGATGTCCAGTCAACATGGCTCCAGGTGGCTTCACCCGGTTTTTGAATAAACAGCCCTTCGCCCTTTGTTCCGAGAAATTTAGTACCGCTTTCCTTCGTCTTGCCCTGTTCACTTCGCTCTAGAAAAGACAGGAAAGATACTCCAATGTCTGGCACCGAATAGCGTGACCAGGCTTCAGAAGGTGTTTCTCGCGTATACAGGTTGGTGGCCGTCAGGAGAAAGGTTCCCTGCTCGCCTTTGGGAATGGCCTGTAAGGCTTTCAGATCATCGGGCGCGAGGCCCGCATTGGCGGAGCGCCAGCCACCTTTTGGGGTTCCTTGCCACAATCCGTCTCCTGCCAGAGCCAGAATTTGAGTGTTGCCAAGTAAGGTCAGTGCCTGAATATCATGTAGTGGCAGAGCCGTGTTCACCGCCGGCTCGAAATTGCCGCCGGAAAAAGAGCCGGATAAGATTCCGCCGATAGGGATCGGTAAAATTCTGACGGAAGGACCGCTGACCGAAATTTTGCGGTCCGTTAAATCAGGAAAAGACCCTTCAATTTGTAATTGGTTGCCGTTAAGGCTTCCAATGTCCGCAGAAGGGGGCATTGCGGTAAAGAGCTCCCGTTGTTCGATCAGGATTTTTGCTGTCCTGCGGTCATAGTGTTGCGATTCGAACGAGGCGCCCAGAACTTTGAGTTGTAGTCTTGTTACGGGAGATTTGAGCCCGTAATTCTGCACAATCAATTGTGAGGAAGAGAGAATTTTGAAAAATGTACAATGGGTACCTTCCTGAGTGACCAGCGCCCCCGTTGTCCCGGCTTTGACAGGATGCTGAAGGCCTGTGATATCCAGGTATGACAGAGTGCTGTCCTGATTTCCGAAGGCGAAATCAGGCCATTGAGTGCCAAAGGAAATCGGTCGCAGAAGGCAAAATTCTCCTTTCGGGAGCGGAATGATTTTCTCCGGATAATCGGGTGTTGTTGAGGGTTTTTCAGCTGGAGTGGGTACGGAAATCAGAGGCTGCCAAACACCGTTTTCCTTAAATCCGTAAACCGTGTTGTCCAAAAGAAGCACGAGAGAGGCGCCCTCAAACCTGTCTGGATCCTTCACAGAGGAAAGAGTGGGAGCAGACGCACCCAGAACAGGCAGGCCCTTGTTTATAGGGATCAGCTTAGACGACTGGAAATCAAACTGAAAAAGGCCCTTTGTTGTGCTGAGGGCCAGGCAAAATCGCCCCTTAAATGGAAAAATCTGGAGGCTGATAAAATGCCCTTCATAGGGAATTTTCGACCCGGGATAAGGCAGACCTGTTTCTGCCCAGTGGAAAGGATCGACATCGGCGATTTTTTCCAGAACCTTTTTGGACAATGCCGGAGCGGTTTTGGCCGCTTTCCATAGCTTGGCGGCGGAAAAGACCAGGGGAAGCAGGGTATATTGACCAATTTTTGCAAGGCTATCAAAAGCAACTTTCAAGGCATTTGGTAAAGCCGTCCGGCCATGGGCGTTGCTGCCAGGTTCTGCATCAGCCTCTTCCTTCTTTGGGTTCTTTTTCTGCTGACTTGCTTTCAGGGAGGCAGAGAGATCCAGCATGTGCAGGGCATCCTCTGAAGCCGTCAGGGCAAAGGATTTTTTCTGATGAGAAACCAAAACGGCATCCAGAAAAGGAGTGGCGCTTTGAGGTTGCGATCCACTGGTTTTTTTCTGATCAGAGCTGATAGTCTTCAAGGGAATATTGAGCCAACCCGTTCCTTTTTGATCGTTTCCAAATAATCCGTTATCTGTTGCGGCAATGACCAGACCATCCAGGTCTTTTGCAGGCGGGCCTTTCTCAGTTTTCAGGGAGAGAGCCTCCGCGCCCAGCACAAGCTTGTTTACTGTTGTGGCTGGAAGGCTGGTTCGAAGGCTGACTTTTCCCCCCAACAGACTGCTCTTGATGATATAGCCTCCGGGCAAGCTGCTCCAGGGCGCTCCGGATCCGAGGCTGCGATAGGCCCCACCGCTGACTGTCCCGGCATAGATCAGACCCTTGTCATCCTCGCTTAAGGATCGGACATTCCTCTTTATCAGGCCTTGATTGGCTTCCTGCCAGGAAGCGCCGTCGTTTGTGCAATAAAAGACGCCGGTTTTTGTTGCCAGATAAACTGTGCCGTCTTTGGAAATCAGCATATCCTGAATCGCCGTGGGCGGAAGATTGTCGCGCGCGGCTTTAACAGGTTTCTCGCCGTTCGCCATCGACCAGATTTCGACGCCGCCGCTGGTGATATGGTGCATGCGCGTCTTGAGAGACTGGTGAGAAAAGTCCGGCGCCCGAGCTCCAAAGGGTAGAAAGCTTTGCGTTGTCATATAGTGCGGGGTCGGGGCATTATCGGATTTTTCCCCTGATGTTGAAGCGCTTAAAGAAGCGGGTGGTGGAAAGAAAGAATGCCAGGTGGCAATCGTCTGTTTGGCCTGCTGATCAGATCGTAAGGTCTCAATTTGCAGGATCTTACGATCCGGATTGTTGGATTGATCTTCCAGGCTGAAAACAAGAGCCTGAGGCACCAGTTTGAGATGCGTTCCCATAAAAATCTGACCGGCTGTCTTCGCCGATTGCCTTCCGCCCGGATGTTGAGACGGAGGTTTGATCCGGGGGGAAAGCTTGTTCCACGCGCTGTTGATAACTGTATCCTCAACAACCACGAAATCCAGGGGATTGCCGCCCTTTGGTGTCACCCGTCGCAGGACTTTGTCTTTCTCAAGGATAAGACTGCCAGGCATGCCTTCGCCGTCTCTGACCGACAGGATCACATCGGCTGATCCGGCCGTTCCGGGGAACCGATATTGCCCGGCCATTTTGTTGTCCGAAGCAGGTCCCAGGTTACCGCCCAGAGCGGCCATGAGATAAGTGATCGATTCGGGTTGCATGGCCGTTCCGATATATCCCTCATTCAGCAGTCGCTCCTGATAGAAACACAGGATATCCCCGATGACTGACCAGGATTCCATCAACGCAGCAGCCCAGTCTGTTGTCGGGTTTCTGACCAGGTCTGTTAGCGGGCCCGTTGGCGTCGGCAATAACTCTCCGTTTTCGGTTGTATATTTCAGTCTCTCCTTCATTTCCTTGAAGAAGAGAGGAGCGGTAGCAAGCCGCCAGTGCAGCTCTGCCTGACCCGGGGGGTTCACCAGATTTGGGGCGTGGCGCCCCTCTCGCATACCGGTTCTCAAAAAGTTTGCAGGATGAGAAGGATCCGTCATGCTGTCGTTCTCTCTTCAAACTCAATCAAAAGCTCACCCCCTTCAGGTTCATTCTTTCGTCCGCTGAGCAGGGGAATTTCACCCTGACTGAAGGTAAGAGCGGCGTTAAGGGCCGGACTCGGCGTATCCAGTCGGCGAAAAGCCAACAGTTTCAGGTCACTTACACCGTCAATTGCCGAAATGGCAGCTATCAGCTGGTTGGCATAAAGCGTTTGTTCAAAACTTGTTTTGCCGGCGCTGAAGAAACCATGCTCTTCGCGTGTGTCTGTATTGCCAATAGCGATAGTGATCTGCTTATTCAGGCCGGTTGTCGCATATCCTGCAGCCGGAAGGATCCGGACAATAATCTGCAGCGGGATCGGCTTTGGTCCGGTGACAATCATTCTTCTGCCCAGCGGCCGTCGCTCGACCAGGGTTTGCCGAACCAATGTTGTCAGTGTGTCATCGACGATATTGTTATGGTGAGCGAGGACCGAGATGTGAATATAGGGCCAGGGTTCATCGCCAACGATCCAGGCATTGGCCTCCTTTACTTCCTTCAGGGACGCGGCGAAATCACGGTAATCATCCAACGTGATACAGAGTTTGTTGTCGCGCAGCATATCTGTAGATTTGAGGCGAATACTCTCGCGTGCCTCCCGCGGAATAGCGGCAGTAGCCGGGAGCGGATTATTGACCTGAATGAGCCGGGAAGCAAAAGCCTTGAATTCGAAATCTTCAGGCGCCATAACCCTTAGAACATTGGCTCCCACACTTGCCGTGCTGCCCGCGGCCTCCCTGACATGAGCGGAGTATTGCCGACAGAGCGATGGTGTGCGGCCCATCCCGTGTTTGCCAAATCTGAGCGTGATGCTGTTATCTTCGTTGCGATCCATTTTGAAGACCCGGTCAGAACTTCCGTGGCGCAGAAGGTCACGGGTCGGTTGCCAGTGTGTGGTCATTTCGGATCCATCAGAACCTGTCAGTGGATAATCGGTTAACATAAGTGTCGGATAGGTAATATGAACTGGTTCAGGTGAGAGAAAATCAGAGATGGCGAGCAGTTTCTCGCCCTCTGTTATGGAGAGGGATTGTAAAGGGGTAGCCGAAATTTCGGGTTGCCAGTCATCGGCTGTGAGCGTGTCACTGACCGGAACATCAATCTTTCTCGTCAAACCGTATTCTGCCTCGATGGCATTCGCAAAGACGGCGGCAATTGTCTCGCTGGATTTGCCAGGCTGAGCACTTCTGACGGTGACAGGAAGGTTGTTGGGCATCGCATCTTTTCTGTCCCAATGCAAACTGACCAGAACAGTATCCGGGGCTTCCTTTAACGGGTGCCGGAGTTTTTCGATATGGGTGAGCCGAACGGCGTGGGCTCCCCTATATCCGAATGATTGGGTATGGGGTAGCAAATCTGCCGCCGTAATATGCTGAAGGACAATGACATCACCGGATGTAAGGGGCAGGGTTTTATCGATAAACTCAAGGGGAAACTCTATGATGACGCTGGTCGCACCGGCAAAGAGGGTAAATTCCGGCAAGCCAAAATCATGAATTTTCAGTCTGTTGAGGAGCGGCAAGGCTGTCAGGGGCCGGCGAGTTTCGAAACAGGTCGATCCGCCTTTAAGGGAGCGATGGAAAAGATCGCTGTTGCGTGTGACAAACCGGTTTTCCAAGGCGGAGTGACTACTGAGAACAGCTGTTTCCGCCGGTATCTCCAACCTATCCGAGACTTCAAAAGTCAGAACCGTTCGCGGGGCGCAGCCTTCCTGGGAAAAATAACCCAGTAGCCGGGCATGTCGCTGGATGGACGTCTCCAGCAAAGCGGTTTCCAGATAGGCCTCATTTGCGGCAAAATCCTGCCGGTAGCTCAAATAATCAGCAATATAGGCTAGAATTTCGGTGATCATTATCCCCATATCGGCGGCTGTTATTTCCTGCCAGTCGGGCAGAAGCCGGTTGATATTGGTGATCATCAGTGCGCGGATCGTTTCAAAATCCTTCGCCATATAGTCAAACAAGGGAGATGGCCTGTTTTTCTTTTCATCAAAGACCGAGCTTTCCGGATCCGTTCTTTGGAGGAGAAAGAGGGGTGTTGAGTTGGCTGCCAGATCAAGGGCATGCCCGGGAAAATTGACCAGATGCAGAATATGCTGATACAGCTTCTGGCTGTCTAATTCTTCTGCTCGGCTATCCATAAAGAGGGATAATTCCAGAAGCGTTGGCGGTTGTATCCACTTAACATCAGTGATGATCAGGGACAGATTGGCAAATCCATCGAGACGTTCCAGATGAAAATTTGCCGGTGTGAGCTCAGGAGGCGGTGTGTTGTCGGAGGTAAAAAGATCAGCTCCGCCGATCTCGAGCAGGACCGTCCAGTTTCTGGTTCCCCTGGGCTCCGCGCGGGCGCGGATCAGCGAAATACGACCCATGGAAACATAAGGTGTAACAGGATTATTTTGCCGACTTCGCAGAGGCGGAAATTTCATGCCATCAACTCCTCACCCTGTCTGCGAGACATAGTGGCTGTGTCCGGGCTTGCCGGTCAGCTTGTTAAAATAACGGACAGTAACATGCAGCTCGGATCCGGATGCCTCCGCTTTTACGGACAGAATATCGGCGACTTCGCCAACAAAATTCTGTAGCTGGCTTTGTACCAGATGCTCGGTGACACCGGCGGTGGGGCTGGTCAGTGGATCAAAGACCAGATAGGCAATACCGCATCCGAAAGAAGGCCTGTTTACCCGCTCACCCTGCTGGATAAAAAGCACCTGTTCGATCACCTGCTCCACATATAAATCCCCCTGCACGGTTTCGACCGTGTTATCCCGAACAGAGAAAGGAGCGTTGATATGTCGTGTCATGATCGGCCTTTCAAATTCCTATAAGAGCGGTGGAACAACCACGCCTTCAATAAGACCAAGAACGGCCCAGTTGCCTTCAACCTGACCAGCCCCCAGAATATTCACATCCCCCTCGACGGTCAGCGCGCCCAGGATGTTGGTCTCTCCCTCGATTTCCACAGCGCCGACGACATTGACATTTCCCTCAATTTCCACGGCTCCCAGAATGTTGACATTGCCTTCAATCTCAACAGCACCGGTGATGTTGACATTCCCCTCGATTTCCACGGCACCAGTGATATTCACGTCGCCTGTGATTTGCACGGCTCCGGTAATCTCGATCGGACCCGTCAGAGTCATGTTGGGATATTCACCCTGAACCCCGGCTTCATCGAGGGTAAAACTGTTTTCCGATACCACAATTTCCATGATCCCATCGGTCTGGGTTACGACGGATCCGGGCACTTCATGGGTCATGGTCTCCGGGGTAATGGAAATGATATTCGGGGGACAAGTGGTAGTAATGCCTTCGACATTGAATTTCATACTCAGAATATCGGGGGCAACCGGGGGAATAACCCTTAAGGAAAAGCCGCCTTCGCCAGGCGTATCGTCCCATTGCATATCGATGAATTCTGTTTTCATCACATGATTGGTCGGTAGAACCGGCTCCAGCGGCATTTCGCCTTCTGTCCAGAATCCTCCTGTCCAGATAGGGTGGCTGGGATCGCCGCCTTCATATTCGATCCAGACATTGGCCCCCATCGGTGGTACCGCATAAAATCCGACGCCGGGCCCTGCAAACGGGGCGCAAGGCAAGGCCCAGCTTGCAATGGTTGTCTTGACAGCGGGTACTTCCGCCTGCAGCCGGCCCAGCATGAGAGGGTCCAGAACATTGGTGACAATACCGCGATACTTGCCCCAGAATTTCATTGGGCCGTTATAAGCAGTTTCCTTTTCAGGGGCGCAGCGATCCATCATGTTCATGCGGACACCTCAACGCTTTGTAAGGTGGTTCCGATGCCATCCCGCTGCAAGGAGAACTCTTGTTCGTAGCTGGAGCGGGTAATCTTGTGGGTGACGCTGTTGACGTAGTATTTTCCGTCATAAAGTGTTCCGGCACCCGCGACGGCAATGACACCGGGCGCTGAGATAATCTCGCCATATCGCATGGCATCAACCTTGCCTTGAGCCGTGACCGCAGAGTCAGCAGAGCAATTCGTGACGGCCTGCGCCCGGGCCCAGGCAAGAGGAACCCCCATGCCCTGCTGATATATCGCTTTGTTCTTTGCTGTTAGAACGGCGCTGCTGGTCAAGGCAGGGTGGGCTGAAAATCCGCGCATGGAGGTTGAAGTCAGCGTGGCAATGGGAATCGGAAGATCGGTCTCCTTGTTTTCGACAAGGGCCCAGGTCCGTTTAGGCTTTGTGCCGTCAAAACCAAACTGGATTTGCTCCACATTGCCGTTGCCGGACGATCCCAGAATGAGCGCGGGCTGCATGGGATCATCATAGGGCGGAGGGCCCCAATATGCAGATGTCTGACCAAATAAATCATTTGTCCGAATGCAAAAAACGAAGGCGTGGGACGAGGCCAGCTGGTTCAGGGTTTGCCGATCTGTTCCCATTTGTTGTGGTGTCGTGAAAATGTCCAATATCCCGACAATACTTTCGCCAATATGAGGGACAATCCCCAGAACGAGGTAGGGGGCCAGCAAGGCAGCTACAATGGCCACATCCAGACAGAAAGGATATTCCATGGACCGGTCGATAATATCCATGAAATAGCTGATATCTTCACCTGTCACAGTGAAGGATCCCTCGCTGTTATCGGTGGGGGGCTGATAAGAGATCTGAGTAATGACACCATCCATGAGCAATTTGCTGGAGCTGCCGACACTCGCGCCGATTTTGATGCGGTTGCCGATTTGCAGTTGGGAGGCAGAGGAGACAGAGATATTCTGAAAATTGGAGGCTGAATAATCATCGGTAAAAGTGATTTCGAAAGTCTGCGGTGCCTGATCTGACTGGGAAACCGTAATCTGCTCCAAACAACCCATCAACTCGGACGGAAAACCGCCGCCGGACGATGTCATCAGGTGAATTTGAAAACCGGAAGAGGTCATGGGGTCTGATCGCTCGTATATCTAGAAAGTTGTATTTGTAGGAACGATAAGTATACGCCCCGGATTGCTCGTCAAAGTAAATGGATTCATGGAAAGATTATAATCTGCGAGTCGATAATAAAGCAGCGGATTATCATAGGCCCGATAAGCGATGAGATCCGGTCTGTCTCCTGTCTGAACGGTCTGTGATGTCGTAGCCTGACTCGGTTTCGGGTGAGGTATGAAGCGTCTGGAAAGATATTTAACTATTTGATTATTATCATCTTTTTTATCCAATATCTGTACATTCGCATATCGACCGCGCTGCTCTTCTTTTAGTGCCATATCAATTTTCCCTCCCTTGTTTTTATGTGGCTTTTACCCGAAATTTCTGTTTTTTTTCAACGCCTTTCCTGTCGATTCCGATGACGAAAATCAGTCAGAATCATGAATTTTGAAGAAAATAACTTTTACCTAGACTTGTATATTCTTTGCGTCATATGATTGAAAAGTAAAGTTTAAAAAAATAAATTCCTCTCCTGCATTCAGGGTCGGCAGAGAGCAAAATTAGTCGTATCCCAGACGCTGGTCTTTTGATGTTTAGGTATCACTGGTTTTCTGAATAAAATCACTTTCAGGGGGTAAAGAAATGACAGTTCAACTCACCTATCCGGGTGTTTATGTCGAACCGATAATCACGCCGGCTCCTGGCGATCAGGGGGTTGCTACCTCTCTAACCGCATTTGTCGGACGGGCAATGATGGGGCCGGTGAACAAACCGGTTCTTCTCAATAATTTTGGAGAATACGAACATTATTTTGGCGGACTTGATCAGAATAGTACCGCCAGTTACAGCCTCCAGCAGTTTTTTAACAACGGAGGCAGTCAGGCTTATATGGTTCGGTGTTTTTCGCCGGATATTTCGAGCCCGGAAGCTGTTCAATCCCTAACGGCCAGAGGGGAAAAACTCATCGCGGATGCGACGGCGCAGTTCAAGGGAAAAACACCTACTAAAGCTCAGATTGATACATTTTTGACCAATCAGCAGGCTGCTGATATGGGCATCAATCAATGGTATTTGGGTCAGGTGAAAAAAGCGTTCGATGCGGAAATGGTGCCGCCGCCAGCCAAACCAGGCGGAAATGCTCCGCCTGCCCCTGCCCCCATGACGGCTCTGAGGGCGGCGGCACCGAAAGCGGTTCCGACTTTCCCGGCCTTTACGGGATTGCTGGACGTCAACCCGGCAAATGCCGCCTATCAAGCCATTGATGCAATGATGTTTGGTGTTGGCGGGCAGGCTGCTTTGGCGCCGACCAATCGGCAGGCCGTTATCGTCGCTGGCAGAAATGCGGTTTCCTCCTTCACTGGTGGCTTGACCGGATCTGTGTCCACGGACTTGATAGAGGGGATGGCGACGGCGCCTGCGACAAGTGATCAACCGGCAATAACAGCCGCAGTGGGGGCTTACGCAGCTGTTGGTGCCTCCTTGACCATCAATGTTATTCAGCCTGTTTTGGCACAGGTTGCAACACTGGATACAGCGGCCTTTACGACCGATCAGAATACCAATCTGACAGCATTTAAGGCTGCCTTGACCGCGTTTTCAGATGGAACAAACGGAGCAGAAGCTGTGCTGAAAGCAGGGGCGGCTGTCTTTGCAACCGATGTAAAAAGTCAAACTGCTGCGACGGTGAAAACAGCGATGACAACCGCGGCTGGCTCATCAAACAAGGCAGGTATCGCGATTGCAGCTGGAGCAGAGGGTGCCAGCGCAATTGATGCCATGGCAGGGGCGGTGAAAGCAGCCATTGCATTTTTACAAAACAATTGGCAACCATTTGTCGATTTGAGATTGCAAGCTTCCAGCCCTGGGGCCTGGTCTAACGATGTTCTCAGTGTTTCCGTGAACTCAACCGGCATTACAGCAGCGGTCGCTGAGCAGAAAAAGCTGGATCAGGCGGATCTGTTTAATCTGGTTGTCAGTTATGTGACGCCGGATGGCCGCGTTGCCAGTGAAAATCATGGCGCTGTTACCCTCAAGAAGATCGATAAAGAGGGAAATAAAACCGGCAACTATCTACCTCTTATGCTTAGCGAAGGATCACTTTACCTGCGGGTTCTTGAAGGAGCAGATCTCCCGTCAGAACCACCCATGGACAGTTCTTCTGCTGTTGCTGTTGGCGGGGTGGATTCCGACCCACTTGAAATCAGTGACTATATCGGGGATGAAGACGGCAAAGCCGGTATTTACGCGCTCAAGAAAATTCAGATTTTCAATATTCTCTGTATTCCGCCGGATAATCCGGAAGGGGATACGGATAATCTTGTTTATTCAACAGCAGCCTCCTTCTGTGTGGAACGCAATGCGATGTTGATCATTGATCCGCCTGCGAAATGGACAACGGAATATCATGGCGGCAATCTGTCGAATATTTCGCTGAATGACCTGGGAAGTTTCGGCGCGCCTGAGGGGCGGTCCTCAGCAGTCTACTTCCCTCGTATCGTTATTGAAGATGCCTTGCTTAACGGAGCGAAGAGGACATTCCCGGCATCTGGCGCCATGGCTGGTCAATGGTCACTGGCTGATACATCAACCGGTGTCTGGAAAGCGCCAGCGGGACTGACATCGGCGATCGACGGGGTTGCCGGTCTTGAGATATCCATGAGTGATGCCGACGATGGTGTTCTTAATCCCCAGGGGATTAATTGCCTGAGAACATTCCCGGTCGGCGGTACTGTCGTCTGGGGGGCTCGCACCATGCGGGGCGCGACGGCGCTTGCCGATGAATATCGATATGTGCCGGTGCGCCGCTTGCTGCTTTACATCATGGACTGGTTGGAAGTGAATACGCGCTGGGCTGTCTTTGAGCCGAATGACGAAAAGCTCTGGTCGGAACTGCGGTTGAATATCGGCTCCTTTATGAAAGGGCTTTATAAAGACGGCGCTTTGGTCGGCACAAAACCCGATGAGGCTTATTTTGTGAGATGTGACGCATCAACCACAACGAAGGAAGACCAGGACAATGGGATTGTCCGGGTCCAGGTCGGGTTTGCCCCCGTTAAACCTGCGGAGTTTGTGGTTATTACAGTTCAACAGGTTCAGCAAACCGCTGGCGCCTGATAGGAGGGGAACAAAATGGCTGAATTTCCAAAGAACCCCCAGCGGTTGACGCCTTATCCGAACTTTCGGTTCAAGATAAAATGGGACGGCAATTACGTTGCGGGTGTTTCTAAAATCGGTGCATTGTCACGCAAGACAGATGTGATGCGCCATCGTTCGGGCGGGGACCCGTCGGTTGAACATCTGGCGCCGGGCCAGACATCCTATGAAGCCATCATGGTGGAACGGGGCGTCTCTTATGATCCGGCGTTTGAGCAATGGGCGAACAAAGTGTTCGATGTCACTCATTCGCAAAGCGCTGCGGGCGAAAATACGTCGCTTGGAGATTTTCGAAAGAACATTTCGATCGAGGTCTATAACGAAGCGGGCCAGAAAGTGCTGGCTTACAATATCTACAACGCTTGGGTATCGGACTATCAGGCCATCAGCGATCTGGATTCCGGCGGCAACGCTTTTGCCATGCAGTCCATGACCATTCAGAATGAAGGGTGGGAGCGGGATCCGTCGGTGAAAGAGCAGAAGGAACCGACATTCGTCGATCCGGCCAGTTAGTCGGACTGACACCGTTGTATGAAGGAAGGGAGACCCATGATCAGTGAAATCACAGTCGAGAGCTTGATGTCACTGATGGAGGCGGGAAGTGGCCGATCTGAACTTGATCGCGGTCAGCTACTGCTCGCCTGGGGGTATCGGGATGAGAGTTGGAGGACGCTCGCTTCTTTGCCTTTGGGAGTGCGTGCCCGGCGTTTGCTGGAATTGCGGCGAGCTTTTTTTGGCGACTCTCTCAAGCTTGTCTCCCGGTGCCCGGAATGTAATGCCGCGTTTGAATTTTCAACAGATATCGGCGAAATTCTGTCAGCGGATTTACCAAACCAGGAACCCACTGGGCGTGTTTCCGTTGGCGATGTCACATTAGAGGTTCGTCCGCTGAATGCGCGAGATCTTACATCTCTGCCCGCTTCTGCGGCGGCCGGAATATTGCGGGCTTTTTTAGCGTCACGCTGTCTTGTTGCTGTTTATGACAATGCTGGGTGCGATATCGGCCTTCCGGAAAGGGCCGATATCCAACCAGAATGGATTGCTGCCATTGAGGATATGCTGGAAGAGCGGGATCCGCTTTCAGCCTTGATTTACTGCCTGGATTGTCTGGATTGCGAGCGAGCATGGCGCGCTCAGTTTGATGTTACCGATCTTCTCTGGCACGAATTGGAAGTTGAAAATGCCATAGTGCTTGAAGAAATTCATCTGCTCGCGGTTCACTATGGATGGCAGGAGGCTGATATTGTTGCAATTCCGCCGGTCAGGCGACGGGCCTACGCCCGGCACCTGATGGAGCAATCGCAAAATGGCTGATTATTTTCAGGATATTCTGGATCGTCTTCAGGGGAGGGCGAGTTTAGCGAAGGCGGTTCACCCTCACCCTTTCACCGGTGACCGCGACCGGCTGCACGCACAGGCAAGCCTTGAAAATCGAGCGCCTGGTCCGGCCTTAAGCCGCGATTTGTTTTCCGATGAGGATGTCAAAGGACTGCCTGATCTTTTTTCAGAAAAGGCTAAATAATGGGTGATTTCAGAGTTATTGGCGGGGTTACCCAGGCGCTGGCACTCTCCGTGCAGCGGGCCATCTCTTCGCCGCGATCTCCTGTTTCTCACGCGCGCGTCACGACCAGCCGTCCGGATAAACAGGAAACCGGTGACGCGCCTCGGGTCAATGTCTATCTGTTTCATGTCCAACCCAACGCATCTCTGCGAAATCTGGATGTGCCAACCTTTATGGATCAGGAGTTCGTCGACCAGCCGACGCTGGCGCTGGATTTGTATTATCTGCTGAGTTTCTATGGCAATGACAAGCGGAACAAATTGGAAAGCCAGCTTTTGATGGGGATTACGATGGGAGCCTTAAATGCCCGCCCCTTCATCGACGGAGAGGAATTGAAGCGCGCTGTTGGGGATGACGGCAAGGCAGAGGAGATTTATCACAAAGTTGCGTTGAGCGTTGAAAATATGTCGGTGCATGAGCTTTCCCGGCTTTGGCAGACGTTTCCGCAAGTCCCGTTGGTGCTCTCTACTGCCTATAAAGCGACAGCCGTTCTGGTGAGCGAGAAAGTGGATGTTCGAACGCCTAAAGAAGTCATTGATCGCGACTTCACACTTTTCCCCGACAATATTGGCGCCATGGAGGACCTCCCCAGCGCTGAAAAGGTTGAGGATCCTAGCCCTAAAAAAACGCCTAATCCAGCGACATTTCGTCAGATTCTGAGGGCGATAAGAGGACGAAGCGGATGAGTAATATGGCTGTTTCTTCTTTTCCGGAACCGGAAGTGGATATGGTGAAAGAGAATGATGTGATCATCAAACAATGGTCGACAGACATTCTGGTCCTGATGGAAAATCTGGCGATGCCGGAGGATCAGGACGATGATGTTGCCTTGAAGGAGGCCGTCCAGAATGAGCTTGCAGATTTTCCGGTTTTTCTCAAACTGCTCGCGGCGCATGCGGGCCTGGATCCGTTTGAATGCCGGGTTCTGATGCTGTGTCTGTTGGCGCAGGTGGATAGTGATATTGCAGATTTGTCGCGTGAGATACAGGGTATTGAGGACCGCCTTCCGCCTATCAGTGTTGCCTTGATGCTGGCTCTGTTTGAGGAGGGGGAACATGCGCATTTCATCGCAGAAGCGCCTTTGTCGAGACTGGGATTGCTAACAGTTTCAGGCGATGTTTTGTTTGAAGCTCGGTTGGAAATTGATCCTGCCGTATTGGGCTATCTGATGACAGGCGGCTGGTATGAACCTGCTTTTGCCGGGATGGTTCTGCCGATCACATCAAGCGGTCAGCTCTGTAAAAGCCATCTCCGGCTTCTTGAGAAAGCAACTCATATTTTGCTGGACGGAACGGGTGTATTGCAGCTGGTCGGACGAGATCGGCAAGCCTTGCTCGATATGGCCGCAGCAGCGGCGGAGAGCGTAAAATGGCAGGCGGCCCTGGTTCCTGTATTAACACTGCCCTGCAATCCGCAGGATCTTGCTGAATTTGCGCGGCGCTGGCGGCGATATGCTGCTTTACAAGGACAACTCCTTGTTCTGGATGCCACAAGTCTGATGGCTCTGGATAAAGATTTTGCGGCAACCAGTCACCTCTTGCGTCAATTTGTCGAGCTTAGCCGATGTACGGTCGTGCTTCTTGCCAAGGAACCTTTGAATTTTGAATTTTCATCGTCCATGAGTTTGCGAATAGGCGCTCCGCACAGACAGGAACTGGAAGAGTTCTGGTTGCAGGCCCTCTATCATACGCGATGCCGGTTGATGATGGACGCTTTGCCCGACGAGACTGTGATCGAGATTGATGATGCTGAAGACAAGATCTTTGCATCTGAATTGGCCGCGAGTTTCGCTTTCTCTCCCTCCGACATTGCAACTGTTAAGGCTGGGTTTGACGCCCTTCTCAATCAAAGGAAAAAAGAGATTGGCAGCATAAATGCTGATTTTCCGGCGATCTGGCGAGACGACTGGTGGCAGGCGTCGCGGATGACAGCGCAGCCTGATTTTGGCGGGCTGGCCCGGTTTGTTCCGGCGCAGGCGGATTTCTCTACATTGGTCACCGACCAACATACCGAAAAAGCGCTGCGCCAGATTATCTCACAGTTTAATGCGCGGGCTCTCGTGCGCAATGAATGGGGGTTGGAGCCAGCTTTTCAGCGGGGCAACGGCATCACGGTTCTTCTGGCGGGAGGAAGCGGTACCGGCAAATCCCTGACGGCTGAGGTGATTGCCAATGCCTTATCGCTGGATCTGTATCAGATCGACTTGTCACAGCTGGTCAGCAAATACATCGGAGAGACGCAGAAGAATTTGTCCCGGATTTTTGAAGCTGCGGAGAAAGGTGGTGCCGTCCTTCTGTTTGATGAAGCAGATGCTCTTTTCTCCAAGCGGACTGATGTGAAAGATTCGCGGGATCGCCACGCCAATATGGAGGTTGGTTTTCTGCTTCAGCGGATGGAAGAATATAGCGGGATTGCCATTCTGACGACAAATCTGAAAGAAAACCTGGATGATGCTTTTCTTAGGCGGTTGCAATATGTGATCGACTTCGCCTTTCCGGGAGAGGCGCTTCGGACGCGGCTCTGGCAAACCCTGCTGCCAAAGTCTGTTCCGGCCAGTGCGTCTCTGCCGAAGCCGGAAGCCCTCGCCAGATTGACACTCAGCGGTGCGCAAATTCGAAATGTGATCCGCCGCGCGGTCTATCAGGCGGCTTCGGGAAGCGGGGAGCTGGACCTTGAGGGATTGCTCATCGCAACACAGGCAGAAATGGAGAAATCTGACCGGGCTCTTACTGAGCAAGATTTGAGGGAGATGTTGGCATGTTAGCAAAAGGCTCTTTTCATATTATCCCGCCCAGCTCAAGCGCACCGCAATCGAAGTTGTCGATGAATACCATTATCTTTCAGTATAATCCTGATCGGGTGAAGCGGGATATCAAGCCAAATATTGTTGGCGGTCATCCTGGTGGCCATTCGGGGGATATTCGCTACGGGACTGCCCCGGAAGAAACCTATTCCATGCAGGTGGAAATCGATGCTCTGGATAATATGCCGAGCAAGGCGCAAGCCAAAGCAGCTGTTACAGATGGAATTTACCCGATCCTCAGCGCTCTTGAGTTGCTGATGTATCCGAAACTGGCTGCCGTCAAGGCGAACCAGGCAAAGATGGATAGCGGCACTTTGCAAGTTGCGCCTTATGTTGCGCCGCAAATCCTGCTTAACTGGGGGCAGAAGCGGATTGTTCCCGTGGTTTTCGAAAGCTACAGCGTGGAAGAGCAGATGTTTGACCGGGCCCTTAATCCATTGCGTGCTGCGATCCAGCTTACGGTTCGGGTTCTGACTTATAACGATGTGCGCACGGATAATTCAAATTATCAAAGTTTTGTCAGTTACCAGCGGTTCAAGGAAAATGAAGCAGAGAAACTTTAGGAGGTATCTGTGATGGCGGATGTTGCCCCTGCTGCTGCCCGTCCCGCTTATCTGGGGCGTTTGCATATGCGGCTGGCAGGGAATGCATTTGATGCCTCCAAGCCTAATGAGCGATTGGGGGATGCGGCGTTGGCCGCACTCTACCAGGACCCTCATCAGAATTATATACGGTCAAAATATAAAGGAAATACCCGGGTTGTTGCAGATCCGGACGATGATCCCGATGGGGGAATGGCCGTGGATCCTGTAACCCATACCAGTGGTATCCCCATTTTTGGGCGTGATGACGCGGCGGCACGTGCTGGATGGTCTCGTGGCCATACAGAAGTTCGGGCCGAGACAACAGAGGCTTTGCGGGCTGGCGCGCCAGGGGGCGATTATTCCGTTCCGTTTTTGGCGCATCATGTGAGTGCTGAAAACTCGCATGCGTTGGGCCATGGCGATTATGGAACCGATCACATGTTATCTGCGCCCTCCGCCTCAAAGGCACAAAATACGGAGCAACTGGCGATCGAACTCGGTATGCGCGCCGCGGCAGAACATCTTAACGCAGGGGCGGCCGGCGTGGATGCTGAGCATTCTCTGGTTCACGCTAAAATCACCGATGTTTTGCATCCTCACTCAGGCCGTCTGATGGCCCGGCGTTTCAAACTGATCCGGCGGGCGAACGCGGATGATCATGAAGGTACTGTTGTTTTTGATCATCTGATGGATGGAAATCGGCTTCATATTAGTCGGGACGAAGCCTTTGCCCTTGGTCAGCGGGCTCATGATTCCCTAGTTGCAGATCCAGTGGCTGCCGCCAAGCCTCATGGTGGAGGGGGCGTGCGCAAGGGAATCGGAGGGGCCGTCGCGCCGACCGCCTCCGAATTGAGAGATCATCAGAGTGCCGTCCTGGCAGGGCTTCAAGCGGCGCGTCCCGCGAATATTGGGGAGCGTGCGACATCTCGCGACCGGGCGGCTGTGCCTATGGTGGGTCCGGCCTTTACCGGGGCGTATTTTCCAGCAGATGCCGGTCTTGACAGAATTGCCGGGTCTTTAGACGGAGAGGATGCCCTGACAGAGATGCGAACGCGCGCCGTTGGCCATCATACGCCCGCGGGTGCAGACGCTGCAACTGTTCATGATGTACAGACCCGTTATCTAACATCCGGTTCTGTTCCTGCCGATGAAGACAGTACGTTATTGCGTGGTGTTCAGGCAATCCGCGCTAATTTTCATCGTAATCTGGGAACCAGAGAACCAACGATGCAACAGATCAGAGACTATCATGCTCATCATATTAACGATTTGATGGAGGCCCATACCATTGCCCATAACAGTGGTGGAGACAGATCGGTTTTGCGACCTGACGAGCGAGAAATGCTGGAAGAGGTCGATGCTTTGAGAGCGAGAGTGGTTGGAGATTGAGTAATTTGATTTCAAAATTCATCCTCTGTGAACTTGAATGTCAGGCAAGTGAGGTCGATAATGGCTCATGTCGATAAGCCTTCCTATCTCGGCAGGCTTGCAGTTCGGTTCCCAAAGGGTTTTAACCCTAACTCCCACAAGCGGGATGCGACTCCCTTACGAGCCCAATATAAAGATACGTCCAATATTCGATCCAAATATAAGGGCATCAGGAACAGTTGGCTGAGGGGGCATTATACGTCCGGGATCCCGATTTTCGGAAATGAAGATGCCGTTGATCGTGCGGGTTGGAGCACAGGTCATGTGAAAGCCCGACAAGTTCTTGAAAAAAAACTCCTGAATGCCGCTAAAAAGGGTGGTGTTTCGACACGGAATATCAGTGCGGAAAACTCTCATGCCTTGGGGCATGGGGATTATGGGACAGATCACGAACTCTCTGCTCCTGCCGCTTCCAAGGCCCAGAATACGGAACAGTTAGCGATCGAGCTTGCCATGCGCGAAGCGGCTCGCAAACTCAATCAAAAGGCCAAACTGACGGGAGATCAATCATTGGTTCATGCCAAGATCACGGATGTTTTGCATCCGGAAACGGGTCACCTTCTGGTTCGTCGGTTCAAATTGATCAGGAGAGCAGATGCAAAAGACCATGAAGGGACGGTTGTCTTTGACCATCTGATGGATGGAGAGAGGCTACAGATCAGCAAGGATGAAGCATATGGCCTGGGAAAAAAGGTTCATGATGCTTTGATGAATAAGAAACCGGATGAAGCGCCGCGAGACAAAGCGACGTCCGGATATCGGTCTGTTGCGCCGGTATTACTGGGAGGGAGACGCACCCAAAGAAAGGGCATGGGAGGTGTGCTGCCGCCGTCCGGTAAGGATTTGCGGGATCACCAGGAGACAGTGCTAGAAACATTGCAGGGCAAAAAAAGAGCCTTGAAGAAGAAAAAGGGAAAAGCGATTGGCTCGGTTGCCGACCGACGGGGTGTGGAGATGGTTGGGCCGGCTTTTACAGATGCAAGATTTCCAACCTGGAAAAATAAATGGGGTACAACGCGCTCCGGGCAGGACGCCCTTGACATGCAACGAAGTTGGATGCAAGGCCACCTTGATAAAGAAGGAGATGGAACGGAAAGTTATGAAATGTCCGGCAGTCTCCCGGCGGATGACCGGACAACCCTCCTCAAGCATATCGAGAAACTGGAGACAAATTTTCATCCTTATTTAAAAAGCTCGTTAAAGAGCATGAATGCCAACCTAGCGGCGAGGCCGAAAAGTAAGACCGTCAAAAATCACGGAAAGAAAATCGACAGAAAGTTTGACACCAAGAAACTTGGTTCGGACAAAGAAAGGGAAGGTTTATTGGACTCTACGACGCGGGCTGTTCGCGCGCTTCGGAATATGGAAGCGGAAGAGGCCGGCAGTGGCATAGCGGAACTGACACCAAAACAAAAAAAGCTGTTAAAAGCGGCCCATTTTCATCTCAATCATATCATTGGGGAAAGGCGGGCTGTCCTTGATACGGTAGAAGAAGCGTCGAGTGATGAGGATGAGAAGAAAGACGGTGATGACTGATGGCCTATGTTGATGCTCGCCCCGCCTATCTCGGGCGCTTGCATGTCCGGTATCCGCGGGGATACCGGCCCGTTTCTCACAAGCGTGATGACGCTGCTTTGCGCACGCAATACAAAGATACGTCAAATATTCGGTCGAAGTACAAGGGCGCAAGAAATGGCTGGAGGGGGGGGTATCATACGTCGGGGATTCCCATTTTTGGTGATGATGATGCTGTGGCACGGGCAAACTGGAGTGTTGGCCATGTCGCGGCGAGAGGCGCATTGGAGCGGCGGCTTATTGATGCTGCGAGAGATGCGGATGGTGTTTCGACGCGAGGGGTGGGGGCAGAAAACTCCCATGCGCTGGGACATGGCGATTATGGAACCGATCACGAATTGTCGGCCCCTGCCGCGTCAAAGGCCCAGAATACGGAGCAGCTAGCCATTGAGCTTGGAATGCGCGAAGCAGCAAGAAAACTCAATGGCCATATGCCGGAAGGGGAATCCTTGGTTCACGCCAAAATAACTGACGTTCTACATCCTGAGACCGGTCACCTCCTGGTCCGTCGGTATAAACTGATCCGGAAAGCCCATGCAGATGACACGCACGGCACTGTTGTTTTCGACCATCTGATGGATGGGGAGCGGTTGCATATCAGTAAGGATGAAGCGTTTGGTGTGGGTCGCCGGGCGCATGACGCACTAATGAACCGCAGGATGGATGAGGCCCCGCGGGCTACAGGGCCAACCTGGTATGAAGCAAATATGCCGACTTGGCTTGGCGGCGGTATGAGCCCCCGGAAAGGAATGGGTGGAGTGAGGGCGCCTTTGAAGCGGGCGTTGCTAGGCCATCAAGAAGGCGTTTTAGGTGAGCTGCAAGGCAGGCAGCGCCGTTTGCGAGGGCGGCGGCGGCGCGGATATGGCACGGTTCCGGACCGACGCGGTGTCGAGATGGTGGGGCCGGCTTTCACTGATGTCAGATTTCCAAGTTGGAAGAATACCTGGGCCACTTCCCGGTCTGGACAGGCGGCCCTTGATATGCATCATACTTGGATGCAGGGGCATGTTGAGTCTGAAGGTCAAGATGCGGAAAGCCTGAAAAGCTCCGGCAGTCTGCCATCCAGTAATGCGGCAACCTTGCTCAGACATATCGGGGTTTTAGAGAGCCGTTTTGGTGCTCAATTGGGCAAAGCGGCGGGTAATATCAATCATCAGCTGCATAACCCGATATATGCTCATGATGTCCATGCTTATGCGAGACAAGTAGAAGATCAGTTCGATCCACGTCAAATGGGCGTTGAATGGGAAAGAGGAACATTAAGGGACTCGGCCAACCACGCAGGCTCAGCGTTGCGGCAACTGGAGAGAGATCAACCTGGAAGCGGGACATCTCTCCTCACTGATGATCAGCAGCGTTTATTGATGGCAGCACATCATTATCGGAGTGCCGTTGCCCAAGATTACAGGCCCGTTCTGCGGTGATGGGGACAAGGAGGAAAGGATGGCGGATGTAGGACATCAGGACGCAGACTATCCAGATTATCTAGGGCGTTTGCATTTGCGGTTTCCACGCGGATACCGCCCGAAAACTGAGCAGAGAACTCCGGAGCATCTGGCAGATGTCTATAAAAGCAAGGCTAATATCCGGTCAAAATATAAGGGTACGCGGGGAGCAGAGACAGGGGCGACATCCGGTATTCCCATTTTTGGCAATGAAGATGCAGCCGACAGATTGAACTGGAGTGTTGGTCATACTGCTGCTCGGCAGGGACTACAGGAAAATCTTATTCGCGAAGCGGCGGCAATGAGAGTGCCACCCTCTGGTGTTTCGGCTGAAAATTCCCATGCTCTGGGCCATGCAGATTATGGAACGGACCATGAATTGTCTGCGCCGGCAGCCTCCAAAGCCCAGAATACAGAGCAATTGGCCATTGAACTGGCCATGCGAGCGGCAGCTCAGCATTTGAATCAAGGGCAAGATCCAGATGCCTCTCTTGTTCACGCAAAAATCACAGATGTTTTGCATCCCGAAACAGGACAACTGATGGCGCGCCGGTTTAAATTGATCCGCCGAGAAGACGCTGCTGACAAACAGGGGACAGTTGTTTTCGATCATCTGATGGATGGCAGACAGCTTCATATCAGTAAAGAAGATGCCTTTGCGCGCGGGCGCCAGGCCTATGAAGCATTGATGCGGGGCAGTGCCGCTGATCGAGTTCTGGCAGATGCTGAGGAGATGAAGCCCAAGGCGAAAAGCGGGAAAGCAAAAGCCGCCGCTGGCAAAGGACGCCAGCTGAGAAAGGGAATGCAGGGGACAGCAGCGCCTTCAAGAATGGAACTGATGAGTCATCAATATAGCAATTTGGCCCAATTGCAAAAAAATCGCCTCGCCCTCAAGAAAGAGGCAGATGTTGGTATCGGGCCCGTGCCAGATCGGAAAGGCGTTTCCATGATTGGTCCAGCCTTTACCGACGCTCAGTTTCCGGGAGAATTGGGTCCTGAAAAGAAATCAGGACAGGCTGCTCTGGATGAACATCGCGCTCATATGGCACGATATGTCGGAACACGCGGGCAACCGCCGGAGAGTTTCCTGGAATCAGGAGGATTACCTGCAGGAAATGAAGCCAACCTCTTGCGGCATGTGGGTGTTTTGGAAAATACGTTCGGGAGTCAGTTAGGGGAAGCGGGATCGTTGATTGCCCATGGCATGAAGGATACTCCTGATCAGGGCTTTGCAGAGCATATCAAGGATATGGTTGCTGGAAAGTTTCCAGCTCGGCAAATGGGGCGAGAAGATGCTTTATTGCGCTTGAGAGAAGCCGGGAGCGGTGCCTCAAAAGCCTTGAAAGCGCTGGAGGATGAAAAGGCTGGCAGTGGATTGCAGTTGTTGACAGAAGATCAACAGAGACTTTTGATGGCCGCTCATATTTATCGGAATGCAACGATTGATGAGTATAAACCCGTTTTAAAAGCTCCCGAAGAGGCAGCCAAGAAGTAAATCCTCATTCTCAAGGCAGGATTTCTCTGACCTTTTCAGAGAGCCACGATAAGGCAGGTCCCATTGGAGCATTCTTTCGCATCACGCACTCAACGGGCGGGCTCCAGTGCTTGTGTTCAAACCGTAGTTTCAGTTTTGTCAGGTGATTAGTCCGCAGCGCGCCGCTTACCATATGTTCCGGAAGATAGGCCCATCCAATACCCTGCAGAACAAGCTCCCGCATGGTATAAAAACTGGCGGCATACCAGATATCGACCGATAAAGGTGGAAACTGATCCAGCACACTTCCGCTGGGACTGCGGAGTAAAAGCTGCCGGTAGGGCAATAGATCGCTGGCCCCGATGCTTTCCAATGCCACCAGAGGATAGTCCGGGGCGCTGACGGCAATAAAGGGCAGATTGCCAATGAAAATCTGCTCCAACCCTTTCTGGACTTTCGTGCTGGAAAACATCAGGCCGATATCGGCATCACCGCTTGCGACAATTTCCGGAATTTCCGGGCTGACAGCGGAGAAAAACTCGATTTGTGTCGCCGGGAATTTTTGACCAAAATCTATAAGGACCTGACTGAAAGAAGCCGGTAAAAGCGCATCATCAAGGACAAGCCGACTGCAGGTCTCTTCCCCGGCAAAAATGCTTTGCGCCGCGATGTCAAGATCCTCAGCTTGCTGTAGAACCGCCCGAGCGAATGTGAGCATGCGGACGCCATCGCTTGTCAGAGCGGGTTTGCGGGTTGAACGGTCAAAAAGATTGAAACCAAGATCCGTTTCGAAATTGGCGATCGCCAGGCTAATGGCAGATTGACCTTTTCCGAGCAGACGGCCAGCTGCCGAGAAACTCCCGGCCTCTGCTGTTGCGACAAACATTTTCAACTGATCCAAACTTGCCATATGACAGCCATATCTATTGAAAATATCAATAGTAACCAACTTTGAATTATCTGTAATTCGAATTATCAATTCCTCAGAATTTTATTCCATCTAGCGATAAAACAGGAAGAGGCAATGAAAACTCTGTTGCAAATCAATACCGGTCTTCAAGGGCCTGATGCTCACTCCTCCCGCCTTGCAGATAAAGCAACTGAAAGCCTGTTGTCAGGAAGCGTCGGGATGCAGCGTATCATACGTGATCTGAGTAGGGAGCCTCTCCCCCATCTTGATCATGAAACCTTTTGTAGCTTTTCGGAACCGGTGACCGTTGAAAATAGGAAGAGGTATATGTCGCTCTCTGATCAGCTGATTGCAGAACTCAAAGCGGCCGATATTCTGGTGATCGGTGCGCCTATGTATAATTTCATGATCCCCTCCACCCTTAAATCCTGGATCGATTATGTTGTGCGAGCGGGCCATACCTTTCAGTTTGGCGAAGAAGGGCCAAAGGGTCTGCTGGACAGCAAACAGGCCTATATAATCATTTCTCAAGGTGGGAGCTTTCTGGGAACATCAGAGGATCTGCAAACCCGCTATCTTACAATGGTGCTGGGTCTTATGGGAATTACTGAGATCGAATTCATCTATGCCCAAGGATTGGCACAGGGACCTGATGCCGTGCAGGCCGGGATGGATAAGGCTTACCAGCGGATTGATGATCTGGTTTGTCCGAGTTCTAGGCGCTCTCTGATTTTGTGAAGAGTTCGGCAGGCACGCCACTTGTTCTGGCAATGGTCGCTAAATCCCAATAATGCCCCTCATGGATGATGCGGCCCTTGTCAAATTTGAAGGTAACAAATGTCATGACTTTTGAACGCGCTCCGTTCGGCTTCACACCGCCTATTTCGCCGGTGAGTGTCATGCTCGCCTGACCCCAGCAGACAAGCGTCTCATTATCCTCTGCGAAACCATCAAATGTTCGTTCGTAATCCGGGAAATGGTGGGCAAATGCTTCGAGGCCAGGCCGAATTTGTTCGTGTCCGCAACTCCGTACACCAAGACTTGGCTGTTCCAATACACAATCAGGATGATAAAGGGCCAGCAGAGCCTCAATGTCATGAGCTTGTTTGGCTTGCATAAGCGCCGTTACAATCTCAATTTTTTCCTGTTTTGTTAACGATAAGTCAGTCATTGGATTTCCTTTGCCGTTACGGGGTGATCTCTTCCGATGATGATTGAAGGCCTCCGATTGCCAGCAGCTCAGCAATAAAGGCATCATCGGAGCGGCCTTGCAGTGTTCCTGCGATATGGAGGCTGACACCACCATGAACAAGCATCCAGTGGCGCATCACTGCCCGGCGTTTTTCCGTTTCACTGCCTTGCCTGGGGGCCAGTAGAGCGAGCGAGACATTGATCACAGCATCTGCACCCGCTTGAAGCTCCGGTACAGTTTTGAATTGTTCATGGCTGCGGGTCATCATGTTGGCATAAGCATGGCGGTGTTTGAGGGCAAAAGTTGCATAGAGGCGCATATGCTGTTCTGCTGTTTCTGCTTCGGATAGCAGCGTTGCGAGCTCATGATATCCGATTGCGGCAAGGGCAGAAAGAAGGGCATCTTTATTGATAAAGTGATTGTATAAAGCCCCATGGGTGACGCCAATCTCTGCCGCTAGCGATCGCAAGCTAAAAGTATCTACTCCCCCAATCTCAAGTTTGGATTTTGCCAAATCCAGTATGGCTTGCCGAAGATCACCATGATGGTATTGCGCGCGTGCCTTCTTCATGCGGCTTTAGCCCTTGAAACGTGCCAATCGACCTGCATTGTTGCAACTTCGACATCTGCTTCATCGCGCATTGAAACATTGACCGTGAATTGAGTTTTACCGGAGGCTTCAAGGGAGGCCAGCAGGGTATTAGCCGGCTCGGACAAAGTGGCAGACGCGCGGATTGGTCCTTTTGCAACCTTGTTATACTGAATTGAGGCATTTGCAGCGACAGGCCGCACCGATAACAGCACAGGTAAAAACCCCCCCGCCATGGCAGCCCCTGAAGCGGCTTCGCCAAGCGTAAACAGGGCGCCAGCATGTTGCGAACCAATATGATTTAACGTGACATCACGCGCTGGAAGCAGGGCTTCGCCGCGTCCTTCCGCAACCGATAGCAATTCTATTCCGGTATGAGTTGCATAGGGCACTGTTTCAGATATTCGGGTCTTGACAAGAGTGTAAGGGTTCATGATTTCTCCAATATAACCAGTGGTCATATTAAAACATCAGACAACAACTCTGTCAATAAGGGACGCTTTATCTGAATATTGCTCAGCGGTGTGTTTAGAGATATTAGGAGGATCGAAAAGGCGATTTCACCTTGAAATTTGCGGCTTTGTGTCGTCAAATGATCGTATGAAAAGTAAAAAGCTGGATCATATAGACCGAAAAATACTCAAAGCTTTGCAAGTTGATGCATCCGTCTCTCAGCGGGAGCTGGCCGATATTGTGGGTTTGTCCCAAAATGCCTGCTGGCGACGCTTGCAACATTTGAACGCTGAAAAGGTGATATTGGGGTCAGTTGCCAAGCTGGACCGGGAACAACTGGGGCTGGGGCTGGTTGTGTTTGTCATGATCCGGACCCGGCACCATTCGGCAGAATGGCTGGAAACTTTTCGCAGAACGGTTCTGATTATTCCGGAAGTTGTGGATTTTTTTCGGATTGGCGGCGATTACGATTATATGATCAAAGTCGTGACGGCTGACATGGCCAGCTATGACAAGGTTTACCAGCGGCTGATTTCCTCGGTCGAACTCGACTCCGTGACTTCCTATTTTTCGATGGAAGCGATTGCCGAGCAGAGGCCGCTGGGCCTTTGAAAAGCGCGAGAGTGTCTGTCAGTTTAAGGACACTGGAAAGCTTGCTGGTCCCCGAAACCCGAAACCCTGAAACTCAATGGCAGAGGCATTGACCAGCGCCAGTTTTGGAAAGCGGTCAAAAAGCATGGGCAGAACGACCTGTGATATCAGGGACCGGTAGACATTCTGGCCCAGGCAATTATGGGCGCCATCGCCAAAGCTCTGATGCCGTATAAGAGGGCGGTGGAGATTAAACATTTCCGGTTTTTGCCATATATCTTCATCGTGATTGGCAGAGGCCTGTGCCGCCAGAACGGTCTCTCCCTTGGGAATTCGGTATCCCCGGATCGTTGTTTCTTCAAGAACCAGACGGGGGCTTGTCTGAATAGGGGCAACCCACCTCAATCCCTCTTCACAGGCTGCTTCCCAAAGATTGCCCGACAGGCACTCTTCTAGTTGATCAGCCCGGGTGAGGAGACCGAAGAGCGTCGTAAGGAGGCCATCTCGCGTCTCCACAAGGCCGCCGCCAATGCAGATCCGGAGGTTTGTCCTGATTTGACTGACCGGTAATGGATTGGTAGCCGTTGCCATATCAGACAGGGCTGACGAGTTTGGTGCTTTGCAATGTTTGGCTATCATGGTGTCAAAGCAGGCATCCATCTCATCATTGGCCTGATCGCAGCGCTCAAAAACTTCTGACATTTGCGCCGCGTTCATCGCCCCTTCAATCAGGGTTGACGCCCACCGCTGAAGATCGTCATCAGAGGCCAGATCAATGCCCAGAATACGAGCCAGGCAACGCGCAGCAAGCGGGGCGGCAAACAGGGATCTCAAGTCAATTATCTCGCCGCGGGGCAAGCGGCTGATATAGTCATGGGCGATGTGGGTGAACACGGAAACCCACTCGTTTGTTATTGTATCAAGAGAGAATGCCTCTGCCATTGCCGCGCGTTCTTGTCTGTGCTCTGATCCATCTTTTCGCATCAGTGTATGACCTCGAAAAGCGCGCTGCATGGGGGTGGTTGTGTCGTGCGATCCGAATAAATGAGGCGAGGTCTTGATAAAATGAGTATCGGACGCTTTGGTGAAAAGGACCCTCCCGATTGCGCTCAGGCGGACAACCGGGCTTTCCCTGCGAAGCCGTTTGTAGATCTCATAAGGTTCCCGCTCAAGTGCGTCCAGCGTTATGGTATCATTGACCGGGATTTCCAGAGCCATTCTTCCTCACACCCCGTCTGCTGCGGAATCAAAGGGCTCCACGGTCAGGGCAACGTCGCAGTTCAAACTGTTACTCACCGTGCAGATGGATTTAGCCTGCTTGATAACGGCCTTGGCCGTTTCAGGATCATCGAGGGCCCGTATATCAACGCGAACGGTCAATGCTTCGACCCGGTTGGGTAAGTCGGCAGCTTTGATACCCGCCACTTCAACAGTGAACGGGTTCAAGGGTGTTTTCTTTTGTCCAGCAACCCATTCAATGGATTTGACAATGCAGGCACCTAGAGAGGCCAGCATGGTATCAACCGGTGAGGTTGTCGGTGGGGCCACCTTGTCCACTGACGCCAGATCAGCGCCATACAGCAGGATATCGCTGCCCTCATACTGGACATAAACCGGTCCAAATTTCTTTTGTTTTATTCTGACGGCTGCCATGAGATCGTCCTTGTCGGGATTGGTTTAGAAAAGAAGGTTGGGCACAAAAAGGGCAATAAACGGAAAGGCGGTGAGAAGCAGGATCATGATCAGGTGGATGATCCAATAGGGGATTGTGGCGATCGCCACCCGGCCCAGACTAAGTTCCTTTTTTGTCAAGGATGTCAGAACAGACAGATTAAGGCCAACAGGCGGTGTGACCTGGCCGATTTCGATGACGATGGTGATAATGACTCCGATCCAGATTGGGTCAAAACCCAGGCTGGTCAGGAGCGGAAAAACAACCGGCAATGTCATAATCATCAGGGACAGGCCGTCAAAAAGACACCCCAATATCAAATAGATGACGATGACAATAAAGAAGATCCCATATTTATCAAAACCGCTATCGGCAGCAGCCTGGAGGATTTCCTGCGGAATACCGAGGATGCTGACGGACTGGGCAAGGACCGTTGCACCGAGTACGAGAAAGCCAACCGATGCGAAGACCAGTACAGAACTATACAGGCTGTCGACAAGCTTGCTGAGTGTTAAATCACCCCAGATGAAGGAGACAAAGACAGCAAGAACAACACCGACACCCGCCGCTTCTGTTGGCGTAGCCAGTCCGAAAACAATGCTGCCGATCACTGCCAAAATCAGCGTGACAAGGGGCCAGATTTGTTTAAGTCCCTTGAAGGTTTCGCGAACAGAGCTGCTTGTCTTGTCCTTGGGAGCCAAGGCTGGATTGTGAACGCATCTGATAAGAATATAGGCCATGAACAATAGGCCTACCAGAAGGCCCGGAACAATACCGGCAGCGAAGAGACGGCCGATGGACGTTTCGGTGAGGGCTCCGAAAATCAGAAAAGACAGACTGGGCGGAATAAGCAGACCGAGCGTGCCGCCCCCTGCCAGGCTGCCAACCACCATATCCTTGTTATAACCCCTTTTTGACATTTCCGGATAGGCAACAGATCCCACCGCAGCGGCGGTCGACAGGCTGGAGCCGCTGACGGCACCAAACAAGGTGCAAACTGCAATATTGGTGTGAAGAAGCCCTCCGGGAATGGGTCGAAAAACAGGAGAAAATGCAGAGTAAGCGCGTTCACTGATCCCGCTTCGGAGCAGGATTTCCCCCAGTAGGATAAACATCGGTACGGCACTTAATGTAAAGGAAGTAAAGACGCCCCAAATGGCATCAATGGCAATCGCTGTGGCCCCATTGGAGAAGAAATACAGGATGGTCATGCCGGTGAGGCCCAAGGCCACGCCCAATGCTACCCCTGTCCCTGCAGTTGCCACCAGGGCACCGATTAACGTCGTCCAGAACATCGATTACTTCCTCATAGAATGCCGCTGCTTACACGCCTTAAAGTTCTGACGAATCGTCGATCCGATCAATCATCCCAGTCAGCCGGGCCAGGTAAATCAGACCTGTGACCGTCAGGGAGAGGGGGAGAACGGCCATCCATGGATACAGCAAGATCCGGGTCGTCTCTGTTTTCAAGTCCAGTCGATAGGCAAATTCCCACCAGGGCAGCGCATCGGTTATCAACCAGGCAAACAGGAGAACACCGATGAAAAGAGCCATGATTTGTATGACATCATGGTGTCGCCCGCTCAACCGATCCGACAGCAGCGAGACCCTGACATGACGGGCTTTCAACGTTACCATGGGCAAGCCCAGAAAAAGGGTGGCACTGAGCAACAGGCCAACCACTTCTTCCGTCACATGCAACGGTGTATTGGCAAATTTACGCATCACGACACTGGTGACGATAATGCCAACGATGCCGATCATCCCGGCTATGGCCAGAGAGGCCATCGCCAGGGCCAGTTTTTCCAGCCCCAGCTGAACGATGTTTTTCCACCGATTGGACATGGAAGGACCTTTTACCGGCCCAACGCCGTCAAGACACGCTGGCGATATCCGGGGGCCCGGCCTCCAGCTTCCTCGGCCAGGATTTTCCAGGACTCGTTGACCGCCTCAATAAAGAGTGCCCTGTCTTCCTTTGGAAAATCGTCGAGCCAGTTAACGCCGGCTTTGACCATATTGTCCCGTGCCGCCAGCTCACGCTGGAAATCATCCTCATACTGATTGGTTCTGTCCCAAACAGCCTGAGCGGCAGAGGTCAATGCTGATTTGATTTTGTCATCTGTTTTGCCCCACCTTTTGGTGGAAACACCCAGGACATAAGGGCCAGACGCCATCGGGTAGAGGAAAGAAGCATGCTTTGCGACTTCCTGCAGGGAAACCGTATGGGCATAGAGTGCCGGGTAAAGGGCACAGTCAACCACGCCGGTTTTCATCGCGATATACATATCTTCCTGCGGAATAATCTGTGCGGAGACTCCCAGGCGCGTAAAGGTTTCAACCTGATCTCTCGCCCAGACCCGGAGTTTTTTGGTTTTGAGGGCTGCGAGTGTCCGGACTGGCTCATCCCGGCAGAAGACGGAGACAGAGAGCATAGGGATCGCGACATATCCGACGGCGGTCACGTCCCATTTGGCAAATTCTTCTTCGTAGATTTCCCGAACGACGGGCAGAACTTTTTTAAGCTCGTCAACCGTCCCGACAGATCCTTGCACAAAGACAGAACTCAATGCTGGCGCATCCCGTCCCAGGTAATTCGCCCAGATCAGGCTCATTTCTACAGATTCCCGAGGCAAAAACCGCAGGGCGTCCGCGTTTTTTAATCCAAGGGATCCGCCGCCGAACATCTTCAGTTTGAAATCATCGCCAAGAGCAGCATTTACCTCATCAGCAAACGTGTTCAGTTCTGCTGATTCAGGGCGTGTCTCTGGCAGGGGGTTATTGAACCGCCATTCTTCAGCAGAGACAAAGGCGGTCATGGCAAAAATGCCTGCGAGTGCGCCTGTTGCGGTTTTGAGAATTCTTTTCATGTTTTTCCTCCCAATGGCGATGGCCTTGTTTAAAGATATGAGCAGTGTAGCACGACTTTGGCCACAACTTCTCTGGCAGATCCTGTCATCGTCCCGATTACCGAAAGCCGATCTGCTTTCTGTTATACTTCTTTTGCCCGGCTCGGCTAATCGACATCTTATTATTCAGCAAATTGAACCAGAATAAATCCTGAATGCATAGGTAATTTCAGAAAATTGGGGTTAATTAATCGCTTTTTTGTATAAATTACGATTATATGATATTTATGTGACGCGAATTTCGCTTAATCTGTTCGTGTTTTTCGAGAATGAGGTTGGTTTTTAATTCTTATTCAATGTTTTCATCATTCTGAGATTTTGAACTGTTAACATTCAATTTGCCGATCAAAAACACAAAATAACTGACTTTTAATTCAGTAATTGAGTGAATATTTTCCTCTGCTTGTGGTCAAATACGAGTCAGGAGGAATGATGATGACACTGATGCAGTTTAGACAATCTTTGGACAAAAGCGACCTGGTAACGTCCCTCAGGCAAGGGGTAATCGGGGAGGGTATGATTATTCCTGGCCTGAACGGAGATGTCCGTCTGGTTTATGCTGACTATGTCGCCTCTGGCCGTGCCCTGGAGCCGGTTGAAAATTATATCAGAGACAAGGTTCTGCCCTATTACGCTAACAGCCATACCGAAGCCTCTTTTTGCGGATCTTATATGACCAGGCTTCGGTCAGAGGCGCGCGCCGAGATTGCCCGGCTCACCGGGGCAGATGATGATTGTTCCGTCATTTTTACCGGATCCGGTGCGACATCGGGCCTTAACCGCCTGGTCGGATTGTTTGGTATTGATGTCGCCCGGCAGCCGGTCGTCTTTATCGGACCTTACGAGCACCATTCGAATATCCTGCCGTGGCGGGAAAGTAAGGCAACGGTTGTTGAAATTCCGGAAAGCGAAACCGGAGGCGTTGATCTGGGGGCTCTTGAAGACGCGCTTATAGAATATAAAAGCGCGGATCTGAAAATCGGCAGCTTCTCTGCCGCCTCCAATGTGACCGGTATTTTAACATCACCAGACGATATTACACGTCTGCTTAAAAAACATAATGCCCTTTCTGTCTGGGATTATGCAGGCGGAGCTCCCTACCTTGCCATCAATATGAACCCGGCGGAAGATGCGCAGAAGGATGCCGTTGTCCTCTCCCCGCATAAGTTCCCGGGAGGACCGGGCGCGAGCGGAGTGCTTGTCGTGCGAGGGTCAGCGGTGAGCCGTACTTCTCCCACCGCACCAGGCGGCGGCACCGTTACATATGTCTCTCCCTGGGATCATCATTTCACGGCGAATCTTGCCGCTCGCGAAGAGGCTGGCACACCTAATATTATCGGAGACATTCGTGCGGCCCTTGCCTTGATCGTCAAGGAAGAGATTGGGCAGGACTTTATCTCCACTCGGGAAGAGCAGATGAACGCGCGTGCACTGGCCGAATGGCGGAATAATCCACATCTGACGTTGCTCGGAGCGGAGCAGAAACACCGACTTCCTATTTTTTCGTTCCTGGTCCATAAATCCGATGGATCACATTTCCATCATCAGCTATTCACGCGGATGCTCAGTGATATTTATGGTATTCAAACCCGTGGCGGCTGTGCCTGTGCCGGGCCTTATGGCCATCAGCTGCTTGGCATTGACAGTGAAACATCCCGCCGTCTTTATGATGAAATCGCGCAAGGGAACGAGCTGGAAAAGCCAGGCTGGGTCCGCCTTAATTTCAGCTATTTGCTCAGCGATGAAACGGTTCAGTATATTATCGACAGCGTCAACGACCTCACAGCTCGTCTCGATGAATATGAGGACTTTTACACAGTTGATGCTGCAACAGCTCGCTTTACGCCAAAGAAGCTGTCTGCCTGATTGAGACCCGGCTCGAAATCGGTTTGTTAGGATTTCAGGAACACTAACAAACCGATCGCATGTCGCTATTGAACGGCTAAATGTTTGATCAGGAAGCTGCTGATGACAGATTTCAACTCGGTGTGAATATCAGAGCGTGTGCGCTCTCCAACTTCTGAACACAGAGCCTCTTCGTTTTCAGATTTAAGAATGCTTTCTCCAATCTTTGTACATTCTCCAAGAAAACTGAAATGCGTGGCTTGTTCGATATTTTGTAAACTGGCTTTGTTGAAATAAGGCAGTATTCCGCTTGCATTGATGGCCGCGGGAACCTGATCGTTGACACCCAGGTTGAGTAGTTTTACGGGAACGGATATTTCCTGAATGCTGCCGAAATTAAAGGCCTGCGAAAGACCTGGATCGATGGCAATGACAGCTTTGAAACGTGTATCGATATTGCTTTGATTAAAGTGCGCGGCATTCAGACTGGCAAAATCTACCCCGCCTGACGCGAACCACTGGCAATCAAACATATAGGGGTAACGTTTGCAGTATTCGGAGTATTTTTGCAGGCTTACCTGTGCACCGGCGAGGCTGAGTACGGTATGACCACCGAGGGAAAAACCGACCGCTGCCAGTCTGTCACTATCGATTTGTAGTGTCCCAAGCCCTGCCTTCTGCACATGATCGACAATGGCAGAGAGATCCTGTGGTCGCTGCCAGATTTTTGTCGTTTCAAACGGAGTTGAATGTCTGGACGTTGACCCGGGATGGTTGGTTGCAATAACGACCATATCTTGATCCGCAAGCTCTGCTGCGATCCAGCCTATATTCACGGCATTTCCGCCTGAACCGTGGGAGAGTAAAACCAACGGATGCTTTCCGCTTTTCGGGATTGCATTTCGTTGAACGGTAATCCCTTTGAAGACAGCATTTTTGCCCAGAATGTCTATGTTGCTTTCTTGCTGGGCGGGATACCAGATATGTAGGTCCAGCGGCTCGGCGCGATGCTCCACTTTTAATCGGCTTGCTTTGTATCCCGGTGCTGCAATTACAAACTGGGTAGAAAAGATCATGGCGGCGGCTAGGAATATCGCGCCCAGAATTTTTGAACAGGTCATGCGTTTCACTTTCTTTGAAGTCTACAATGCGCTAATTTTCAGGATCGGAGTATTTTTGAGCGACCTGAAACATGATGTTGGTCGTCCCAGATCGTGATTGAGGACAGTGGTGAACGCATATTTCAGGATGTACTGCTAAACCATGTTGATGATCCCCTTGCCTTTCGTGATCGCTCTTGCTGCACTGGTTTTGCTACTGCGTGAACAACGGAGTGCGGATGACAGAGGCTCCAATCGCTGGTTTATGGCTTTTCTAGGCTTATTTGTTTTTCAGGAAATATTGATCGGCCTGCGTTTTGGCCACGGATTGGACTGGTTGCGAGAAATCCAGCCATTTTCTGCGGCGTTGATCCCGCCTCTGGCCTATCTCGCTTTTGTCCGTCCGCACTGGTCATGGAGACTGCTAATCCATACGCTACCCGTATTTTGTGTGATCATTACCTTGCAAATCGTCTTAGGTTTTTCGGATATTGTTTTGGCGATCAACAACTTCACATACGCCGCCCTTTTGCTACGCCTGGGTCTTCAGGGAGGAGACGCTTTAGGCTGGGTCGAGTTTCGCAGAATGAAAGAGGTTATGTTGCTTCTCTGGCTTGCCATCGGCGTCCTTCTTGTTTCAGGCATAGCAGATGTCATCATCTTTCAGGATTATTTCTCTACAAGGGGTGCAAATACCGGCAATATTGCGAGCTGGGTAACCGTCATCGGTATGTTCGTCACGGCGATTGTCTTTTTTGTTTACAGGTATCTGACGGCAGCAAACAAAAAGCCGGATAGCGTGGAGACGGGCAAAAGTGCTGAAGTCTTCAAGGCGCTTGGTCTGTTAATGAAGACTGAGAAGCTTCATCTGGATACAGAGATCAATCTGAACAGGATTGCGCGGCGTATGGTCTTGCCGGCACGGGAGGTGTCGCGTGCTATAAACAGCTGCACCGGAAATAGTGTTTCGCATTACATAAATGCGCTCCGGATTGAAGAGGCCTGCCGACTTTTGGAAGAGACTGACCAGCCCGTTATCCAGATCGTTTTTGCAGCGGGCTTCAACACGAAATCCAATTTCAATCGCGAATTTTCCCGATTGAAAAAGAAAAGTCCAACTGAGTGGCGAAATGCAAGATCCTAGTCGGTACAGGGCTTAAACCTGGACCCCCCGTGAAGTGCTCCGACCTTACTTTTCTATATGGAATTGTTTTGTGTACAGTTCGGAATACACACCTTGTTCTTGTAGCAATTCATCATGTTTGCCCCGCTCAACAATTTCGCCACTGGAAACAACACATATTTGGTCCGCATCCAGAACTGTTGAAAGACGATGTGCGATGACCAATGAGGTTTTCCCCTTCATCAGCTTTTCCAGAGCCATTTGAATTTTCTGTTCTGACGTGGTATCGAGGGCAGAAGTTGCTTCATCCAGTAACAGGATTGGTGCATTTTTTAAAATGGCTCTAGCAATTGCAATTCGTTGTTTTTGCCCGCCTGATAGGCGGATGCCTTCTGTACCAACAACAGTGTCATATTTATCCGGCAATTCCATAACAAAATCATGGACAGCAGCATCTCTTGCCGCTTGTAGGATTTCCTCTTCCGTGGCGTCGGGATTACCGTATGAAATATTTGCCTTAATGGTGTCGTCAAACAGGAATACATCCTGGCTGACCAGGGCAATTGTTTCCCTCAAGCTAGCTGCGGTGACAAGACGTAGATCTTGATCATCCAGTGTGATCGTTCCTTGATTAACATCATAAAACCTGGGAATAAGGTTCAGAATAGTTGATTTTCCGCCTCCCGAAGCTCCCACTAATGCCACTTTTTGACCAGCTTTGATGTCCATTGAAATGTTTTTGAGAACAGGTTCTTCTTTGTGATAGCTAAAAGCAACATTGTTGAATTTTAAGTTCCCATTTCTAAATTCAAGCGGCTTTGCGTTTTCTGCGTCTGTCACTTTGTAAGTGATATCCAAAAGCGTAAATACCCGGTGAGCAGCGGCCATGGCCAACTGCATCTGCGGTGCTACCTTCGCGACACTTTTGATGGGTTGGTAGGCCAGCATCAGAGCGGTGATAAAGGCGAAAAAGGTCCCGGGAGTCGTTTCCCCACTGATTACGTTGCTGGCTCCGTAAAAGATGACGCCTGCAATAACCAGTCCTGAAAGAATTTCTACAATAGGTCCGCTGGTCGCAATAATGCGTAAGGATTTGTATTGAAGCCGGTATCGTTTGCTGATGACTTCATCACCCCGCGCAATAGCAGGTTTTTCCTGCCCATATGCTTTAACAATCCTGATACCCTGGAATGTTTCCTGCAAATATGCTGTGAAGCTTTCCGATTGTTCCAGCACCTTTTTGGCGGCTTTGCGTGATCGTTTGCCAAGCTTGCCGATAGCGAAAGCACCCGGAGGGAGAACAAGTACAACAACAGTTGCCATGCGCCAATCATAATAGAATAGAGAGCCTACCAGGAACAGAGCACTCATACTGTCTTTCGTTAAGACAACCAATGTGTTCGTGGCACCCGCTTTCAACTGGTTTGTATCAAAAACAAAACGCGAGATTAAGCTTGCTGGAGAATTGTCGTGAAACCAGGCCAGGTCGGCGTGGACCAGTTTTCTGAAAAGTTCCGCCTGGATATCTGCAACAACCCGGACACCCACCCAGTTCATCAGTAGTGTCTGGCCAAAGGAGGCCAACCCTCGCACCGAAAAAATACCAATGATAGACACAACAGTATAGGTGATGAAGTCAGGATTTTTCTCAAAGAAAACTTCATCGACGATGGGTCTCATGATGAATGCGGTTGCTGCACCGGCAATAGCAGCCAAAACCATGAATAAGCAAGCCCAGGCAATATGGAATTTGTATTTTAGTACATAATTGCGCAACAGCCGGGTATACAGCACTTTTGCGGTAGGCTGCTCGTCTGAAGTAATATGTGTGTGTTCCAAATTAGTCTTCCGGCTGTTTACAGAACTCCGCCTTCCAATAGCACGCATCTGTATTTTTAAACAATGGCAATATGCCCAATCTCTTTTGAACCTGCTGTTTCTTATCCTGCAGGCTTTGTTTAACAATGTGTATATTGGAGCATTATTTGAAAACGGAAGAAGGTCCCAGCAAACATTTGCTATGTGGGGAAAATATCCAATCCATTTTTATGCAGTCTGTGTTTGCTTATCGCACGAGGCCTATCTGTTTAATTTATACGACCATCACAATATCGCTTACTATGCCTCAATTTCTATTTTAGGATAGCCAAAGGCAAACCGCTATATGTGGGTTGCTTACTGATTTTGTCCCAAGATTACACATGTTATAGATAATGTCCCTGGATTCACCATCAATTGCTGTTTGTTATCTCTTGTGGAGCAAACTTGATTTGTCGCATTTCAAGGCATTTCTTGATTCCTATAAAAAACATCCTGCCTCGCAGAAGCACAGCTTGTTTATTCTCTTTAACGGTTTTCAGGAAGACGATGATCGTCCGGCACTAAGCTTGTTGGAGGGGGTAGATTTTCAAAGGCGGGATTTTCGGGATGATGGCGGTTGTGATATTGGCCCATACCTGGAAATTGCGACTTCTGAACATTATGACTATTTTTGTTTTCTGAACTCTTACAGTCGAATTCTTGGAGACAATTGGCTAAATCATTTCTATTCCGCTTATCATGCGGCAGAAAACTGCCGATTGATCGGAGCAAGTGGCGTTTGGGAATCCAACGCAGGAGATCTTCCATTTCCGAATTATAGCGTTCGGACAAACGCTTTTTTTATTGCCAAGACGACATTTGAATTTCTGGATTTGTGGGAAATGACCCAGAAGTCTGACACCAATGAATTTGAATCCGGCCCCAATGGGTTAAGTCAGCAGGTTATGCGCAAAGGATTTGAAATTTATGTTGTCGACAAGTTTGGGAAGCACTGGCCGCGGACGGCCTGGGATAAAAGCCTGACATTTAGAAGTGGTGATCAGGAAAATCTCCTGATTGCCGACAATAGAACCGAGCATTATCAGCATGGAGATGCATGGACTCGTACCTTTCTATCAAATCTGGCTTGGCGAGAAGGGGATCCTGGCCCTAACCCGTTTAAAAGAAAAAAACTCTCCCGTAGAATACGGAGGGCATTTCGCTGGCTTGGCATTCAACAGAAATAGATTAAGTCAGGTGAGCGGTATAGGCTCTGCGTAACTGTAATTTTCTAAGAAATGACGGTATGCCGCGAGACCTGTTCTCTATCATTTTCATCCACATATCATATCCGTAGGACCGTTTTTTAGGTCCTGCGACATAAGATTGAAACATGTCCTCAAAACTCAATATGTTTTTTATGTCTTCATGGGACAGCTTGAAATCCAACTGTGTCATGATATCAATGACCAAGGTTGAAAGTTGCCACTGGGTGCCGGTGAAATTGGACCATTCGCTCTCTAAAAGTGAATAATACAAACCCCGAAATACGACTGTTTCTATGGGAATTTCCTGACAATATACGTATTCCAGATCAAACGGGGTAACCAGATTGCCTTCCGAGAGCATTAAATTAAACGGTACATAATCGACAAAATTTTGAGGAACAAATTGCCCCTTCTTCTCAGTTTTTGCATGTTTTTTGAGCGCTTCAATCCAAGGGGCACTCCAATCACAAATCTCCGCTATGCCCCAGTTTGTTTGCTGAATTGATTTAAGCCTGCTCGTGAGGGCGCAGCCTTCCACAAATTTTTCATCTTCAATAACTTGTGAGAACTGCTCGTGAGAATGTTCGCCAGAAAACATTTTCGCACGGGATATGTAGAGTTCCCCGTCCGCGCGCGCGCATATTTTAGTGATTTTACAAAGAGCTTCCCGTCGATTGTCAGAATAATAGCAAACAAGATCCTCATTATTCAAATCCTCGCCACTGTTTTTGCGCAGTAGGACAGAAGCTTGTAATTCGGTAAAGCGCTGTTCGTTGAGGCGCTGAATTGTTAGGTTATCCTGAAGGGCTTTGTGTGTTGTTGCTCTGTGATTAACAACTTCCTCGACACCGGATTTAGCGTTTCTTGAAAAAAAAACGGACACAATCTGCCACCCACTAACAAATTCTGACACAGGGTTCAGCACTCTTCTGTTGTCGACAGATGTTAAAGAAAACAAAGGCAGGAGTATTTGCGGGATATCTATGCCGGTAAAAAATTCCAGTGTTTCTTCCAAGGCCTCCGTTGACGTGATATCACTGCTGAGAATAAGTGTTGAAAATGCCTCTCCCTTCTCCAATTCACTTAAACCACCAATTCTCCTTATGCCAACCGTCTGTGATGACAGGGTTTCAATGAGTTGAGTTTTTTCAGGGTTTGTTTCGACGAGTGTGACGGACAGCCCAAGGCTGGTTAAATATAACGCCCAAATAGGATAATCGCCCGTAGACATTAGGATTTTACCGGTCAGGTTTTTTTCAAAAGGCCGGAGAATATTTGCTGATTTTCGACCAAGAGCTCTTTTCTCGTCTACGCCTGAAAGGGAGTTTAAAAGAGCATCCGATCCAACACTCAAATCATCAATGAGTTGTATTTTTTTGAGAAGCACATTGGTCATAATCAGGTTGCTTGTCGATCTATCGTAGAGGTCAGGAAATATCTCTTACTTTTAGGCCTAAACGTTTTCTCAGGCTGACATTTATGAGACGGTGAATACGGGCTTTAATTCTTTCACGTAGAATTTTTGAAGTCCAACCATCCCGATAGCCAACCAAATATCTAAGTCGCCAGTACCAGATAATCCATTTTCTTCGATCAACTTTTTCTGGCGGTAATCCAACACCTTTTCGATTAAATTGAACCGTACAATCCTTTGGTTCAGGCAATCCATATGAATTTGTCATGAGGAATTGTTTAAGAACGGCTGACAGATTGTCCCAATTCCAGACAAGTTCAGGATGCGTCTTTCTCAACAACTCGCCCTGCGGCAGGTTTTTGAGCCGATCAAGATAATCAAGCGGGAAGTCTTCCCGATGAATAAGCGCATGATACATTAAGCTATAGAAGTAACTCATGTCATCCGGGCGATAGAAACCCTTTAAGTCCTGACACCTGGTCATGAGAATTTTATGCGAAAAGGCAGGATCATAATAGTCGTCGCCGATAAATCGTACATCGATCGGAATATGCTCTCCGCTAACGCCAATTTCATGAAAAACGCGCCAAGGTTCATCACCAATTTTTTTGGCCCCTGTGACACTGACAAACAAATTAAGGTCGGACGTCAAAAAATCGATATCTCCATGATCTTCAAGCAAATATTGATCCGGAAAGCATTCGAAGTTTCTGAGCACGACATAGGGGCACGCGGCATTCAGAACATAAAAAAGTTCGCTTAGATTTTTCCAGCCTCCGGTGCCGGGTAAATCTGTTTTAACCTGCTTCACGGCGGCGGAAAAATTGTCAGCTGCAATCAGGTCATCGATATTTTGACCAAGCAGGAGTACAATATCATGTTCCGCCTCTGCGCGGTCATTGGTTCCGTGTATCTTATGCCCACCGCCTGTTAATGTACGCCAATCCGCCTTTGCATCAAAAATATTGGAATTTACCAACTCAAATCCACGGCCAGTATCCCGTACTTCATAACAAGGATTTTTGTCTTTGATGATAAAGGCCAGAAATGGATCAGTTCCACAATGTGTCTCTTTGCCAGAGTTTTTCGGTAAGTTTTCCCCATAAAATCGAGACAAGTTGTTTGAGAAATGCTGTGCGCTCCAATCAATTTCGTAAGTCTGCAGCACATCAAATTTTTCAGCCGCCTGCGACAGGATCTGTTGCTCAGCATAGCGACCCTTGCTCCAGATTATGAACAGGTGGATTTCTTCCATAGTTACCAAATCTTCCGAAAACTGAAAAACTCTTCCAACGTAAACATGTTGCCCGGCTTGTTAGATTGCGAGATCGGCAATATAATAAATACCCGCGACGGCATCATCAAAATCGGATTATGAATCTAATGTCTACAAGATGCTCCATGAAAGAACAATTTCTAAAGATAAAATGCTGCTTCCAATTCGTTTTCTTCCCGCTAAAACCTTGACGACAACATTGCGTTTTCTGAGAAAAAGAGGGTCTATCGGTTTCGTCTTCGACGAATAGCGCTGATGGAGATATTGAAATAGGCGCTGAAGGCGCGTGACAGGCTGGCGGCGGAGGAAAAGCCTGTCCGTGTCGCAATTTCAGTGGCTTTGCTGTCGGTTTCTTCTGCCATGGCACGCGCCCGGTTCAGTCGGATCATCTGAAAATAGCGCCCTGGGGCAACGCCCAACTCTCTTTTGAACTGCCGTTCGAGTGTCTTGGGGGAGACAGCAACATGTTTGGCGATGGTGGTCAGGCTGCAGGGCTCTTCAATCCGCCTGCGCATTTCTTCGATCGCTTTTTTAAGTTGCGGTGCGCGAATAGCGATGCCTTGGCTCCGGGCTCCTCTTTCGGCCCGCATGCTGCTCTCGGAATCGTATATAAACAGATTTGATACGTCGAAAGCTGCCGCTTCGCCAATATTTTGCCTGATCAGATGCAGCATCAGATCCATAACGGCCGTTGCTCCGCCTGCTGTAATCCGATCCTGGTCAATGACATATCGGCTGTTTTGTACAATGACATGGAGAAATTCTTCTTCAAAAGCCTCCATTTCCTGCCAATGAATGGTTGCCTTTCGGCCGTTCAATAAATCGGCAGATGCTAATAGCCAGGCACCAACATCCAACCCGCCAATAATCCGGGCCTGCTGGGCTGCCGCTGTCAGTTTTGCCAGGGTGGCAGGTTGTGTATGACCTCTTGCACCATAGCCACAAATAACGAACAGCGCGTCGCAGGTGCCGATGTCGCTGAGCGCACAATCCGGCTGAAGCACTAGACCACTGGAGCTTCTGGCGGATTGTCCGTCCATCGTCGCCAGATGCCATTCCAATTCAGTTTCAACAGAGAGGGCGCGAGATGCTCGCAAGGGTTCAACCGCACTTGCCAGCACCATATTGGAAAAGCCGTCGAAGAGAACAAAGCCAAATTTTTTTAATCGATATGGCGGCATTTGTTAAATATATGACGATTTAAGTCATCATGGCAAAACGTTAAATTGATAGGTTTAAGGAAACAAAGAAAGTAAAAAGAATGAACTGGGATGTATTTATCACCTGTGCGGTAACAGGGTCCGGGCAAAGCCATATCAAAAGTGACAAAGTGCCGATAACGCCAACAGAGATTGCCCAAGCGTGCATTGAAGCGGCAAAAGCTGGCGCCGCGATTGCACATTGCCATGTTCGGGATCCAAAGACGGGAGCGCCTGCCCGGGATCCAGCACTGTACCGCGAATTGGTTGATCGTGTTCGTTCTGCCGATACAGATATCATCCTGAATTTGACGGCTGGTATGGGCGGTGATCTGGTATTCGGCCCTGCCGAACAGCCTCTGCCATTGAAAGAGCAGGGAACAGACATGGTCGGGGCGAAGGAGCGTCTTGTGCATGTTGAAGAGTTGTTGCCGGAGATCTGCACCCTGGATTGTGGAACAATGAATTTTGCCGAGGCGGATTACGTGATGACGAATACGCCGGGAATGTTGCGGGCTATGGCTCGGCATGTTCAGGCGGTAGGCGTGAGAGCCGAAATTGAGATTTTTGATACGGGCCATTTACTTCTGGCGAAACAACTGGTCAAGGAAGGCTTGATTGACGGGCCTGTGATGGCGCAGTTCTGTATGGGTATTCCCTATGGCGCGCCGGACGACCTTAACTCTCTGATGGCTATGATCAACAATGTCCCTGATGACTGGGTTTTCTCGGCTTTTTCGATCGGCAGAATGCAGCTACCGTATGTTGCCATGGCCGCCCTTGCGGGCGGAAATGTTCGAGTGGGGCTTGAAGACAATATCTGGCTTGGCAAGGGAGAGCTTGCCTCAAATGGGGACCTGGTAGAAAGAGCGGTGACTATTTTGTCTGCCATGAATGTCAACATACTGGGAGTGGATGACGTTCGTAAAAAACTGAAACTGACGAAAAGAAACTGATAGGACAGATGAGCGGTGATCGGTGCAGCTGCTTTTCATAAAAAACAAAGCGCCAGAAAACTGCAGGAGAGGAAGATATGACTTTAAAATCCATAAATCGCCGCCATTTTTTGGCAGGCACAGCGGCAACAGCGGCCCTTGTTTATAGCAATTTCCAGCCGGCACCTGCCTCGGCGGCAACACCAAAACGTGGCGGCATTTTGCGTCTTGCAAGCCCGGGTGGCGCAACGTCGGATTCTCTCGACCCAGCGACATATGCTGCAGGCCCGGTTGTAACCGCCATGTATGGAGCAGTCTGCAACAATCTGACAGAGGTGGATAGTGAAGGTAATGCTGTGCCGGAGCTTGCTGAAACAATAACTCCGAGTGCCGATGCCAAGACCTGGGCGTTCAAGTTGCATAAAGGGGTTACCTTCAGCAACGGGAAAACCCTGACGCCAGCAGATGTTATCGCTTCCTACAATCATCACCGGGGGGAAAAGAGTAAATCCGGAGCCAAAGGCGTTCTGGCTCAGATAGAAGAGGTTGCCCAGGATGGGGATCGAACAGTTATTTTTAAACTCAAAGCTGGAAACGCTGATTTCCCGTTTGTCACAGCCGATTATCATCTGGTCATTATGCCGGCCAATGATCAGGGCGGAATTAACTGGAAAGACGCTATCGGAACAGGTGGTTACACACTTGAGCATTTCGAGCCCGGCGTCAGCCTTCGTCTGAAACGGCGTGCTGACTACTGGAAATCAGGCCGAGCCTGGTTTGATGAAGCAGAATTGCTAACGATCAATGACACAGCGGCCCGGCAAAATGCTCTTACAACCGGTGAAGTCGATGTCATTAATGGTGTTGATAATAAGACAGTTCATCTGCTTGAACGACGCCCTGGTATCAAAATTCTGGAAGTGACTGGAACGGCGCATTATCAGATGCCGATGTTCACAGATACAGCGCCTTTCGATAATGTAGATGTGCGGCTTGCTCTTAAAAATGCAGTAGACCGCGAGGAGATGGTGAAGAAAATCCTCAGAGGCCGCGGCCGTGTGGGAAATGATCATCCGATTGCACCGGCCAACCGGTTCTATGCCGCTGATCTGCCGCAGCGGGTTTATGATCCTGAAAAAGCCAAATTTCATCTGAAAAAAGCGGGACTAACGTCTCTGGATGTACAGCTATCCACGTCGAATGCCGCTTTCCCCGGCGCTGTGGATACGGCAATTTTGTTTAAGGAAACCGCTGCCAAGGCGGGTATTAATCTGACGGTCAAGCGCGAGCCGGAAGATGGATACTGGTCCAATGTCTGGCTTAAGAAGCCTTTTGTTTCAGGATACTGGAATGGCCGACCAACGGAGGACTGGATGTTCTCCATGACCTATGCAAAAGGGGCTCCCTGGAATGAAACTCATTGGGCTAATGAGCGTTTCAATGAATTGCTTCTGACTGCGCGGGCAGAGCTGGATGACGACAAACGGCGCAAGATGTATCACGAGATGCAACTCCTTTGCCGCGATGATGGCGGGGCCATTATTCCGATGTTCGCCAACTATGTTGATGCCCGGAATGAAAAAATTGGTCATGGAAAATTAGCGTCCAACCGTTTCCTGGATGGTTGGAAGCTGGTCGAGCGCTGGTGGCGTACCGATTGATTTCTCCCAGTCTGGAAGGCGGGTCTAAGGCGGCCCACCTTCTTGGCCTGTTGGGCTGGCTTGCGTTTGTAAGCCAGCTGCTTTTATTCGTTTGATGAGCCTGATCCTTGTTGGAACCGATATCAGAATGACAGAGATGTATAAAAAAGTAGCCGTTATTGGCGGTGGCGTTATTGGCGGCGGATGGGTTGCCAGATTTCTGCTGAGTGGCCGGGACGTCTCTGTTTTTGACCCTCATCCGCAAGCGGAAGAGATTATTGGAACGATTGTTGAGCGGGCGGCGAATGCCTACAGCAAGCTCTTTGCATCGCCGCTTCTTCCTAAAGGGAGATTGCATTTCGCCGCAAGCCTGGAAGAGGCCGTTAAAGACAGCGATTATATTCAGGAAAGCATCCCGGAGCAGCTGGGCCTGAAGAGAAACCTTTATGCCGACATCGAAAAAGCGGCCCGGCCTGATGCTATCATCGGCTCTTCAACATCGGGCTTTCGCCCTTCTGAGCTTTGCCAGGGCATGCAGCATCCTGAACGATTTTTCGTCGCGCATCCTTTTAACCCGGTTTATTTGGTTCCTTTGGTGGAAGTGGTTCCCGCGGCGGCCTGTAAATCAATCACCCTTGACGCCGTCCTCGCTTTTTTGACACTGACCGGTATGAAACCGCTTCACGTCAGAAAGGAAGTTGACGCCCATATAGCAGATCGCCTTCTGGAGGCGGTTTGGCGAGAAGCTTTGTGGCTGATCAAGGATGGCGTTGCCACGACCGCAGAAATTGACGATGCGATCCGTTATGGGTTTGGGTTGCGATGGGCGCAAATGGGGCTTTTTGAGACCTATCGAATTGCCGGCGGCCAGCAGGGGATGCGTCATTTTCTCAAGCAGTTCGGGCCAGCTTTGCAATGGCCATGGAGCAAATTGACAGATGTTCCGGACCTGACAGAAGAGTTGATTGATCAAATAGCCGATCAGTCGGATAAGCAGTCGGGCCGGTATACGATCCGTGAACTTGAAGATATCAGGGACGATAATCTGGTCAGCATTCTGAAGGCACTGAAGCAAAGAAATTGGGGAGCTGGCAGGATTGTAGCCTCCGTTGATGAAAAACTGGGGCAATCATGCGCGAAACCCTTGACGCTTTCGGACATTGACCTTTCGGCGCCATTGATGTTGCACAGTGCTGACATACGGGAGGAATGGGCGGATTATAATGGACATATGACAGAGCATCGTTATCTGCAGATTTTTGGCGATGCTACAGATGCTTTTCTTGCCTATATTGGAATGGATCAGGATTATCTGGCGCACGGCTTTTCGGTTTTTACAGTAGAGACACATGTTCGTCATCTGGACGAAGTGAAAGTCGGTGCTCTAGTTGACATAAAAACGCAACTACTGGGCTGTGATGAAAAGCGCCTTCGCCTTGTTCATGAAATGATCAATCGTGAAAATGAGACTGTTGTTGCAACATCAGAACATATGCTTTTGCATGTAAATACAAAGCTGTCCTCGGCTTGTCCGTTTGGCGAGCCTTTGAAGGACCGGCTTTCCAACCTGTCATTGGGGCAGGCAACATTGTCCATACCTTCTTTCGCCGGCGCATCAATTCGGCCGGTGAGCCGAGCAAATTGACTTGAAACAGGATTGACAGGAAAAGGAATTCACGTGCATCCATTGACGAAAATGATTGTACAGAGATTGAGTCTGGGATGCGTGATTTTACTTGTTGTCTCCGTTCTGATTTTCTTTGCCGTTGAGTTACTGCCAGGGGATCTGGCCCAGGAAATTCTGGGCCAGGCGGCGACACCGGAAACGGTCGCGGCATTCCGGCTTGAGCTTGGGTTAGACCGCCCTCCGCTTACGCGATATCTTGAATGGCTGGGTGGTATTCTGTCGGGAGATTTTGGAAAATCCCTGGCCAATCAGCGGGAGATATCCGAACTCATATCGACGCGTCTTTCCAATACACTTTTTCTGGCCGGATATGCCGCACTGATCTCGATCCCGCTATCAATTTTTCTAGGCTTGATGACGGCGCTTTACAGAGGAACGCTCTTCGACCGATTGGTGAATGTTTTTACGCTTTCTTCCATTTCATTTCCCGAATTTTTCATCGCTTATATCTTGATCCTTTTCCTCTCTGTTTCTTTCAGTTTTTTCCCGTCCATTTCCCACTTAAGTGACACGGGAAGTTTTGGTGACTTGCTGGTTCGCACTTTTCTGCCAGCGCTTACTCTGACCCTTGTTGTCACGGCTCATATGATGCGGATGACACGGGCGGCCATCATCAATGTATTGGCATCCCCCTATATCGAAATGGCTCGTTTAAAAGGCGCTTCGCCTTTTCGGGTTGTTGTTTTTCATGCTTTGCCGAATGCCCTTGCCCCGATCATCAATGTGATTGCTCTTACTCTGGCCTATCTGGTGACGGGCGTTGTGTTGGTTGAGGTCGTTTTTGTCTATCCCGGTCTGGGGCAATTGCTTGTCGACTCGGTTGCGAAGCGGGATATTACGGTCGTACAGGCCTCCTGCCTGATCTTCGCCACTATTTATATATGCCTCAATTTGCTGGCGGATATTCTGTCTATCGCGACGAACCCGCGTCTGATGCATCGGAAATGAGGCAGGATATGATTTCTCTTTTTAAAACAGCACCAGCAACCGCCTTGTTTGGTTTGATTGTAATCCTTGGTTATCTTTTCGTCATCCTGTTTGCAGATTTTCTGGCACCTTTCCCGGAAAATGAAATTGTCGCCTATGAATTTGAGCCTTGGGGCGGCGAGTATTTACTGGGAACGGACAGTTTGGGGCGCGACATGCTATCCCGCATGATTTATGCGGCCCGAAACACTGTTGGTATCGCTGTTTTAACAACATTTCTGGCTTTTTTTGCCGGTGGGCTGCTTGGGTTGGTTGCGGCTGTCTTTGGAGGATGGGTCGATCAGGTATTTTCGCGGTTCATTGATATCCTGATGGCCATTCCGTCGTTGATTTCGGCTCTTCTCCTTCTGACAATTTTTGGCACCAGTATTGTTAATCTGATTCTGGTGATTGCCATGCTTGAAGCGACCCGCGTTTTCAGGCTTACCCGGGCGGTTGCAATGAATGTTGCGGCCATGGAATTTGTCGAAGCGGCTATGCTTCGCGGGGAAGGTGCTTTTTGGCAAATCAGGCAAGAAATACTCCCCAATATTGCGGCACCACTAGTTGCTGAGTTCGGGGTTCGATTTTGCTTTGTCTTTCTGGGTATCTCGGCTCTTTCTTTCCTGGGGCTGGGTATCCAGCCACCAACCGCTGACTGGGGCGGGATGGTCCGCGAGAATGCATCCCTGATCACTTTTGGCGATATAACACCTCTGCTGCCTGCCGGAGCCATTGCATTGCTGACTGTCGCGATTAATTTTGTTGTCGACTGGATGCTGCACCGCTCCTCAGGTTTGAAAGATTGAACGGATCGGCATGATGCAAGCAAACCCTCTTTTGAAAATCAGAAACCTGACGATTGATGCCTGGATAGAAGAAGACTGGCGACCGGTTGTGAATAATATCAGTCTCGATTTGAGGCAGGGCGAAGTTCTGGGACTCATTGGCGAATCCGGCGCTGGGAAATCTACTCTGGGACTCGCCGCCATGGGATATACCCGAAGCGGCTGTCGTATTTCGGGCGGATCCATCCATTTTGACGGGCAGGATCTGGTAACATTTTCGGATAAGGAGCGACAAGCCCTTCGAGGGCAGAAAATTGCCTATGTCGCTCAATCTGCGGCAGCCAGTTTTAATCCCGCCTTCAAGCTGATTGACCAGCATATCGAAACATTTTCCATTCATAATATCGGTTCAAAATCGGATGCGATGAAAGGAGCGGTCGATCTCTATCGCAGTTTGAATTTGCCGGATCCGGAAAATGTCGGTTTTCGGTATCCTCACCAGGTTTCTGGTGGCCAGCTTCAGCGGGCCATGATCGCCATGGCGATGGCCTGTAAACCGGATCTGATCATTTTTGACGAACCGACGACAGCCTTGGATGTGACGACTCAAATCGAAGTTCTGTCAGCCATGCGCGAGGTTGTGAGGCTGTTCAATACAGCGGCCATATACATTACGCATGATCTCGCAGTTGTCGCCCAAATGGCGGATCGCATAAAGGTTTTGAAGAACGGTTATGAGGTTGAAGAAGCACTAACCGGCGTGATGCTTGAAACCCCCCGTGAAGATTATACGAAATCTCTGTGGGCCGTGAGAAGTTTCCGGGCAACGCCGAAACCGATTGTGGAGGAGGCGCAAAAACCGCTATTGGAAATTGAGGGACTGTTTGCGGGATATGGGGGCGTTCCTGTTCTTAAAGATGTCGGTTTTCGTGTCCATCAAGGCAGAACCGTTGCCATTGTTGGCGAATCCGGCTCCGGAAAGTCAACAGTAGCACGTGTTATTTCCGGCCTTCTGCCACCCACCGCAGGCAGGCTTACCTTTCAGGGAGACGTGTTGGCGCCGTCTTTCAAGGAAAGGGTGCGGGGTGATTTGCGCGACATTCAGATGATATATCAGAATGCGGACACGGCCCTTAATCCCAAACAGAAAATCGGGGATATAATCGGCCGGCCTGCGGCCTTTTATCTGGGCCTTCGGGGTAAAGCACTGCGGGAGAGGGTTCGCGAATTGCTGAGGGCGATCGAACTGGAGCCTGATCGTTTCATAGAGCGCTATCCCGCTGAACTTTCGGGCGGCGAAAAACAGCGGGTGGGGATCGCCCGTGCCCTTGCCGCAGAGCCACGCCTGATAATTTGTGATGAAATTACATCGGCCCTGGATCAATTGGTGGCTGAAGAAATACTCAAACTTCTGGACCAGGCGCAGCAGAGCTTTGATTTGACCTATCTGTTTATCACTCACGACTTAGCAACGGTTCGAGCGATTGCAGATGATGTCGTCATTATGAAAGACGGGGCGGTTGTCGAGGTTGGGCCAAAAGAGGTGATTATGTCACCCCCTCATCCAGCCTATACCGAAAAGTTGCTCTCTTCCGTACCAGAAATGGATCCGGACTGGCTCTCACATCTTCTTGAAAATCGCAGGATACAATCATGACAAGCCCGCCTATTACAGATCCGGAAGTGGCCCATTTTATCGAGAAAACAGAGGCTGCCTATCCTGCGGATGCCAATCTGGCATCGGCGGAGGAAAACCGACGATTTTATGATGATATGTGCGAGAAATTCAGAAAACCTCACCCTGCAGATATCGAAAGCCGGGATGCAAGGATAGAAGACGTCCCCGTTCGCTGGTACATACCGGCTAAGGTAGAGGAAGATCATGCCGTTATTCTGTATGCACATGGCGGCGGATTTGTCGTAGGGTCGCTCGAAAGCCATGATGATGTCTGTGCTGAAATAGCCTCGTCAGCGGGTGTGGTGGTAATCTCTATCGATTATAGCCTGGCGCCCGATCATCTTTATCCTGTAGCACTGGATGAAATGGAACGTGTCTGGCGGCATGTTGCAGGTAATACCAAAAAGGCAATGGTGGTTGGAGACAGTGCGGGCGGTAATTTGTCGGCAGCTTTGTGCCATCGCATGAAGCGTCTGAACGGCCCGATGCCCGTTGCACAGGTTCTGATATATCCGGGCTTAGGCAGTGATCCGGACACACCTTCCAGGATTGAAAATGCAGAGGCACCATTATTGAGAGCACAGGATCTGGAATTTTATGCAGACCTGTATCGGGGAGAAGTCGGTCTGTCCGATATCAGCCCCGAGATATCTCCTCTTAAAGCCAAAGACTTCAGCAACCTGCCACCGGCATTTATTGTCACAGCAGATGTTGATCCACTTCGTGATGACGGTATGCTCTACGCCCGGTCTTTGAAGGAGGCGGGTGTGGAGGCCGTCTGGCGAAACGAGCCCGAGTTGGTCCACGGTTACCTGCGGGCCCGGCATATGAGCCAGCGGGCAGCGATAAGCTTTGATGCAATCTGCGAGGCCATAAAGGGGTATGCTGCTGTTTAAGGGCCGGTATCAACGATCCTGTCGGATCTAAAATTGTTCTCTTAAACAGGACGGTAGTAACCTGCTCGGCCTCTATCCTTACGATCAATCTTCGGCTGTCTTCAGAACTTGCCGGTCGAGTAATTCCTGTAAAATTTCTGCATGATCAATAAAGATGTTCGCTGAAAAAGGTTTCTCCTGCGCCATCATATTCACTAGAAACAGGTCGGAAAAATCCAGCTCCAATGAGAAATGGCCGATCGAGACAGAATATTTCTGTAGGTCTTTCAACGGGGTGAACATTATTTTAACGGCAGGCGGTTTGATCAGCAGAGTGTTTTCCGCGATGATATCTGCAGCGCTGTTATCAGTCTCGTTCTGGTCCTCCTCCTCCTCCTCTGTTTGTAGAGGGGTGCAGAAATATTGGGTCACCCATTTGGTAAAATAATCCTGGTCGAAAATATCTGTCATGAAGAATTTGAAATCATGTATATGATCCGACTCCACTTGAAACGGTGCTGCCCTTTCGGTGAGATTTTGGCCCAGATACCGTGATATTTCGGTGTTGTGCTCTTCCAGGTAGTGGCCGAATTCGATCAGCATTTCGGACAAGGAAGGTCCCAAAAAACCGATGGAATAAGTGAGAGAGGGCTTCAAACTGACCCCTTGATGGGCAAATTTGGGCGGAATGTAGATGACATCTCCGTCAGTGACGGTGATCGCCTCTCCTTCAAAAGAGGTTTTCAGGATTTCGAGGGGGATGTCTTCAATACAGTCCTCATTTTGGATCGCCTCATGGGCAATTTTCCAGCGCCTTTCGCCTTTTCCCTGTACCAGAAAAACATGATAGCTGTCCGTGTGGGCACCAACTGTGCCGCCTTTTGGTGAAAAACTCACCATGATGTCATCCAGCAGCCACCGGGGGCAAAAGTTGAAGGATTTAAGAAGCTCCGCTGTATCATCGTGAAATTGATCGATATTCTGGACGAGCAAGCTCCAGTCCTTCTCCCCAAGCTCTGCAAAATCCGTCTCTGCAAAGGGACCGTAATCGCAACGCCAGTCGTCTTTTCTGTCTCCTTTTCTCACCAGGCGGGATTTGACATCCTCTTCCATGGAAAGCCCCGCAAGATGATCCTCATCAATGAGCGTTTCCGTGACATCCGCGGGGATCATGCCGCGAACGACAAAAGGCCTTTTGTTCCAGAATGTGCGGAAAAATTCAGTCGGCGTTGGCAGTGTATCAAGAATGAATGACATGGGTCGCAGTCTGTTCACAAGCAAAAGATGATAGGTAAACCCTCCCGCCAGCGGAGTAAAGAAGGTTTCACGGGGTCAAACGAGCGCCGTCCTAAATCGTCCAATCTGGGCGGTATCATTTGACAAATGCTCAGATGTCAATAATGACGGAGTATGAACGACCTGTTTTCAGAAAGAATAGCTCCATGGAAATCACTGTAAATTTTTTGGATAACCTTCGGCTCGAGGCGAAGTTTGATGATTTTACGGTGATCGCCGATCAGCCTATTCGGTATAAAGGGGACGGGACTGCGCCCAGTCCTTTCGACTATTTTCTGGCCTCTTCTGCCCTTTGCGCGGCGTATTTTATCAAGGTTTATTGTCTTGCCCGGAATATACCGACCGATGATATTCGGGTTTCACAAAACAATATTATTGATCCGGAAAACCGATATAATCAGACCTTTCAAATCCAGGTCGAATTGCCGCCAGAGATCTCAGAACGGGACCGGTTGGGTATCTTAAGGTCGGCGGATCGTTGCACGGTGAAAAAAGTCATACAGGAAGGCCCTGCTTTCAAAATTGATCCGGTGGATGATTTGAACGATACGCCGTTGCTGCAAGCCTATGAAGGCGACGGCAAGACGATGATCCTTGGAAAAGACCTGCCGCTGGAACAAACGATTGCCAATATGACATCGATCCTGTCCGATATCGGCATTAAGATTGAGATCGCGTCCTGGCGTAATATTGTCCCCAATGTCTGGTCGCTTCATATCCGCGAAGCGGCGTCCCCGATGTGTTTTACTAACGGAAAAGGAGCCACACGGGAAAGTGCTCTTTGCTCGGCACTGGGCGAATATATCGAACGGATGAGCTGTAATTTCTTTTATAATGATTATTATTTCGGCGAAGACATTGCAGCGAGTGACTTTGTCCATTACCCCAATGAAAAATGGTTCAAGGCAGGCGCTGAAGATGCTCTGCCGGAAGGGCTGATGGATGAAAGATGCCTGCAGCTTTATAACCCAGAGGGGGATTTACGAGCGTCCCACCTTATTGACACAAATTCGGGGCGGAGTGACCGTGGCATTTGTGCCTTGCCTTTCAAGCGTGTCTCCGATCAGGAAACGGTCTACTTCCCGTCTAACCTGATGGAAAACCTGTTTGTCAGCAATGGTATGAGTGCAGGCAATACACGGTTTGAAGCCCAGGTCCAGTGCCTGTCGGAAATCTTTGAACGCGCCATCAAGCGGCACATTATCGAAGACGAGATTATTCTACCCGATGTGCCTAAAGAGGTACTGGCAAAATATCCTCACATTCTGGCGGGGATAGAGGAGCTTGAGGATAAAGGCTTCCCCGTCTTGGTGAAGGATGCGTCTTTGGGAGGGCAATTCCCGGTCATGTGTGTCACCTTGATGAACCCGAAAACAAGCGGCGTTTTTGCTTCCTTTGGGGCACATCCCAGTTTTGAAGTGGCGCTAGAGCGGTCGCTCACGGAATTGCTTCAGGGGCGCAGCTTTGAAGGACTGAATGACGTTCCGCCGCCGACCTTCAACAGCCAGGCGGTGGCAGAGCCGGGTAATTTTGTTGAGCACTTTATTGACTCAACCGGTCTCGTTTCCTGGAAATTCTTTAGTGCAAAAGAAGACTATGAGTTTTGTGAATGGGATTTTAGCGGCACGACGGAAGAAGAAAATGACCGCCTGCTGGCGATCCTCAAAAATCTTGGAAAAGAGGTCTATATTGCGACCTATGATGATTTCGGTGCGACCGCTTGCCGAATACTGGTGCCCGGCTATTCAGAAGTCTATCCGGCGGAGGATTTGATTTGGGATAATACCAACAAAGCCCTGATGTTCCGTGAAGATATTTTGAATATCCATTCTCTCGCGGAGGCAGAGCTTGAAGGTTTGCTGGATCGCATTGAAGAGACGCAACTGGATCATTACACTCTGATCTCCGATTTGATCGGTATCGTCTTTGATGAAAATACGGTTTGGGGCAAGCTGGATATGGGGGAGTTGAAAATCCTGATTTACCTGGCCTTGAAGCAGTATGAAGAGGCGAAAGAGATCATCGGTGATTTTCTGAACTTTAATGACAATACCGTGGAACGCATCCTGTTTTACCGGGCATTGAGTGCGGTGTTGGATATTACCATTGATGATGAACTGGATCTCGATGACTACCGTTTAAATCTCACCCGAATGTATGGCGTAGATATCATGAAAAATGCCATGGGTGCTGTAACAGGCGACGTCAAGTTCCCCGGCCTGACGCAAACGAGTCTGAAACTCGAAGGGCTGGATAAACATCTGAAATTGATCGAAAGCTATAAAAAATTGCACACGGCCCGGGCGTCGCGGTCTTAGAGGATGGTATGTTTCGCTTGGGCGCGATGGAGAAATCGCTCATACATGTGCTGGCTATTCAGAAACGGGCACTTCTGAAAGGCGGCATAACAGTGTTTAATGACGATATGAAATAAACGAAACAAGACGAGTGTCTGCAATGAATGGCTGCGGGATCGAAGCGGGTGAGTATGATTATGTCATTGTTGGCGCTGGATCGGCGGGTTGTGTGCTGGCAAACCGATTAAGTGAAAACCCTCGAAACAGGGTATTGCTTGTCGAAGCAGGGGGCACAGACAAAAAATTCTGGATTAAAATGCCGCTTGGTTATGCCTTCACGTTTTCAGATCCGAAGGTAAATTGGCGGTATATTGCAGAGGCGGATCAAGGCCTCAACGGCCGAGAGATCTATTGGCCCCGCGGGAAAGTGATCGGCGGCTCCAGTTCGATAAATGCCATGGCCTATTTACGGGGCCTGCCCCATGATTTTGATGATTGGGCGCGTGCCGGCGCAGAAGGCTGGACCTGGCAGTTGGCCGAGAAAACCTACAATCAGCTTGAGAAAAATTCCGAGCTTAATGAGAAAGGTGAAAGATCCGTTCGCGGAGATGGCCCCGTCTGGGTGTGGGACAATTCCGATCGCATGCATCCCTTTTCCAAACATTTTCTTGCCGCTGCAAAAGAAATGCAATGGCCGGTTCTCGATGATCTGAACAGGGAGGCCTGTGAAGGTCTTGCTTATGTTCGCAGTACGGTTTTCAAAGGACGGCGGTGGTCTTCGGCCGATGCCTTTTTGCGACCGGCGCTGAAGCGACAGAATTTGCGTGTCATTAAAAATGCACGGGTTGAGAAGGTTGACATAATCGATGCTGTTGCGAGAGGCATTTCCTATCGGGTTGGGGAGCAGAGATACTCGGCAAAGGCGTTGAAGGAAGTGATTGTCAGCGCTGGTGCCATTAACTCACCGCAATTGTTGCAATTATCAGGGGTTGGTCCTGCGGCTCTCCTGAAACGTCATGGGATTGATGTGAAGCACCACTTGCCGGAGGTTGGAAAAGGGCTTCAGGATCATTTGGCAGTCTCTCATTATTTCCGGTCCAATCGGCCAACACTCAATAATAAGTTGGGCAATTTGTTCGGGAAGGTGATGAGCGGTGCTGATTATATTTTGAGACGAAAAGGACCGTTAAGTGTGCCCATTAATCAGGTGACCGGCTTTGTGCGCTCGGATCGGTCCGTCGCTGTGCCTGATATTCAGCTATATTGCAATCCTGGCTCGTATATTACAACGTCTTCCGGAGAGACTTTGTTGGACTGCGAACCTGGATTTTTATTATGTGCCCAGCCGTCTCGCCCGACCAGCCGTGGTACAATTAACATTTCCTCAGCAAACCCTGAGGAGGCACCCGATATCCAACCGAATTCTCTCTCCACCGAAGAGGATCGTCAGGTGGTTATTAAAGCAGGGCATTTGTTGCAGAAGCTGGCGCAGATACCGGCGATAAAAAACGTTACAGAGGCCGCTCTTGTACCCGATATCACTGGCATGAATGAGGAAGAAATTTTGCAGAATTTCCAGGAAAGAGCGAGCACGGTTTTTCATCCTGCCTCAACATGTCGTATGGGAACGAGTGCAGAAAATTCGGTTTTGAACTCTCGGCTGCAGGTCCATGGAATCAAAAAATTACGCGTTGTTGACGCGTCGGCGTTTCCGAATATAACCTCAGGAAACATTAACGCTCCAACCCTTATGCTTGCGGCCAGAGCAGCAGATATCATTTTGCAGGATGACCTGCATGCGAGGGAAAAACATGCAGCTACAAAAAATTGAAACCTTCGTTGTAGCGAACCCGCCACCGCGCCATGGTGGTCTTTATTTTATTTTTGTTAGATTAACCACAGCCTGCGGCATTGTCGGGGTGGGCGAAATTTATAATGCCACCTTTGGCCCGGACTTATGTGCAGCCATGGCCGTGGATGTTTTTGAGCGTCAATTTGCAGGTGAAGATCCCCATCATATTGAAAAACTGTGGCGTAAAACCTACGGCGCTGGTTTTACAATGCGGCCGGATGTCTCCGTCATGGGAGTCCTCAGTGGTTTAGAAATGGCCTGCTGGGATATTGTCGGAAAAGCGGCCGACCAGCCGGTTTACCAGCTCTTAGGCGGAAAGGTTCATGACCGGCTCCGGAGCTATACTTATATCTACCCTCCGGCAGGTGACGTTTATCCGGATCCGGATATGCCCAATGTCTATAATGACCCTGTTTTGGCCGCTGAAGAGGCGGGCAAACTTGTTGAGCAAGGGTTCACTGCCGTTAAGTTTGACCCGGCAGGGCCTTATACAATCTTTGATGGCCATCAGCCGCGCCTGCAGGATTTGGAGCGTAGCGAGCAGTTCTGTAAACGCATTCGCGAGGCCGTTGGAACCTCGGCGGATTTACTGTTTGGAACACACGGGCAGTTTACGGTCTCGGGAGCAAAACGGATGGCCCGCCGCCTCGAACATTATGACCCGCTGTGGTTTGAGGAGCCTATCCCGCCTGAAAATGCGGCGGATATGGCCGACGTGGCTCGTTTTACTGCAATTCCCATTGCCGCTGGTGAGCGCCTGTGTACCAAACATGAATTTGCACGTCTTCTGGAAGCGGGCGGCGCCTCCATTCTGCAAATGAATTTGGGGCGTGTTGGCGGATTATTGGAGGCGAAGAAAATCGCTGCAATGGCCGAAACACGCCAGGTTCAGATTGCTCCTCACCTTTATTGCGGACCCGTTGTCGCGGCGGCAAATATACAAATCGCGACATGCAGCCCCAATTTCCTGATCCTTGAATCCATCGGAACGTTTGAGGGTCCCTATATGTCTTGCCTGAACACGTCGATTAACTGGGAAGACGGCTATATTATTCCGCCGACGGCGCCGGGTTTAGGGGTCGAGTTAAATGATCGGTTTATTGCGGAAAACCCATATGTAGGCGGCGGTCTGCATCTCAATATGGCAACAGAACCTGTGCTGCCATAAGACTATTCAAAATGACAGAGACTGTCTGCAGCCCTGCATATGGATAGGCCTTTCTTTCTATGAACTTATTGAATGCCGGTTATGGCTTTAATTTCCAAAAAATCTCGCAGACCGAATACGCCATATTCCCGTCCATTGCCTGATTGTTTAAAGCCACCGAAAGGAACATCAAAGTCCTGGAGGTGTCCATTGACGGAGACATGCCCTGCCTGCAATTGAGCACTCACGCGCTTTGCCCTCTCCTTGTCCGATGTATGTAGATAGGCTGCAAGGCCATAAGGCGTATCATTTGCGATTTCTATGGCTTCATTTTCAGTATCGAAGGGAATAATGACGAGAACAGGTCCGAATATCTCCTCCTGCGCGATTTTCATATCGTTGGAAACTTGGGCAAAGATGGTGGGTTTGACAAAATAACCCTGCTCAAACCCATGGGGTCGTCCGGTACCGCCAATAATAAGGCGCGCGCCTTCGTTGATACCGGCAGTAATGGCAGCTTGTACTCTGTCGAATTGGGTTTTGTTGCTCACAGGACCAAGATGACCTCCTTCTGTTGAAGGATCTCCCGCCGCCGCTGTTTTTGCACTCATAATTGCCAGTTCGATGGCTTTATCATATATCTCGCGCTGGACCAGAAGCCTGGTTGGGGCATCACAGGACTGGCCAGTATTTCCAAAACACTGCTGAACACTCCAGGGCACCGCTTTTTGAAGATCAGCGTCCGTAAAAATAATGTTTGGAGATTTGCCGCCGAGCTCGAGTGTAACATGTTTGACAGTATCTGCTGCCACCCTTGAGACTGAAATGCCAGCGCGGGTCGAGCCTGTAAAGGAGATCAGATTTACATCTGGATGTGCCGCCAAATGAGTGCCGACATCAGGGCCTGTTCCGTTTACGAGGTTAAACACGCCGGCGGGCACACCAGCTTCATCCAGTATTTCTGCAAAAAGAAGGGCGGAAAGCGGTGTCATCTCACTTGGCTTGAGGATAGATGTGCATCCAGCGGCCAAAGCAGGCATTACTTTACTGGTGATTTGATTGATCGGCCAGTTCCAGGGTGTAATCAACGCGCAAACACCGACGGCCTGTTCTGTGATTAAACTCCCCCCGCGAGGCGACGGGGTATCGAAACGGTATGAACGAAGAGCCTCCAGCGTTGCTTGAATATGGCCAAGGCCGCTTTGCGCCTGCTCTTCGCGTGCAAAAGAAATAGGAGCTCCCATTTCCAGCATTATGGCCTGGGCCATCTCCTCAAACCGGCGCTCATAGACAGTGTGAATACGTTCCATAAGAAGTGCTCTGTCAGATACACTCCATGCGCCAAAAGGGATAGTCGCTTTTTTGGCAGCCTCTACAGCCTTATCAACATCGTCAGCGGAACCGAGCGAAATGACGGCGACCGGTTTCTCTGTCGCGGGATTGATAACCTTAAAATCCTGCGAGGAGGCAGGTAGTACCCAGTTGCCGCCGATATAAAATTTACGGCGTTTAAGCATCAGAGAGGCTCCTGAGCGGCTTCACTTCATACCCGCGTTCCACCGGTTCATCGTCGATCATTTCATCGGGAAAACCAGGTGCCAGAACGTCAATATTACACGCTTCTTCAAGTCGTTTGATAATATTGGGAGACCATTCGCGCTCCCCATACCGGATGGCACCGTCTTTGAAAATTTCGATCATTTTCGGGCTGATCTCCAGGGGGACACCCGCCTGATCTGCAATATCCTGAAACAATCCGATATCTTTGAGAACCAGATCCATGGTGAAGTTTATATCGCGGCTGCCGTTCAGGATGACCTGGCTTTCCGTCTCGTGAACAAACGAATTGCCTGAGGAAATTTTTATGGCTTCATAGGTGGTGTTGAGATCCATCCCGGCCATTTTCATTGTGGTAAGTGCTTCTGTCAGGCTGATTAAATTGGCTGTTGCCAGATAGTTCGTCATTACCTTTAAAACGGAAGCGGTCCCGAGCTCTCCGGTGTGGAGAACACGGCGCCCCAAAATTGTGAGGATCGGTAACATTTTTTCAAATGTAGATCGGTCGCCTCCCACAAAAACAGAGATATTACCGGTAGCCGCTCTATGACACCCACCGGAGACTGGGCATTCCAAAGTTTCCGCACCGATTGCTGTGACCCGGCCAGCAAGGCGTTTTATCTCGGCCCCATCGGTTGTCGACATTTCAAGCCAGATCTTCCCGGGCGCCAATCCAGCCAGGACACCGTCTTTAGCTTCCATGACGTCGGCGCAAATTTTTGGAGATGGCAGGCATGTGATGATGGCATCGCTTTTTTCAGCGACTTCTTTGGCAGTTTCTGCCCAATGTGCACCTGCAGAGAGGAATGGATCGGCACTCTTTCGGTCAAGATCCCGGACGATTAATTCGATGCCTTGTTGCTGCAAGCAACCGGCCAGTTTTCCGCCAACATTTCCAAGGCCAATAAATCCAATTTTCATCTGATAATATCCCGCTCCATAGTTCAGTTGGTCATAATTTGCGGGCAAGCTGATAAAAAGAAAAGCGAATGATTTTAGCGTTTGTTGGTGCTTTTTTTTGTGGCAGAATGACGAGATGCATCACCTTCCAAACCTGATCTGGCTGCGTGCCTTTGAAGTAACCGCCCGGGCGGGTAGCTTCACCGCGGCTGCCGCGGAGCTTCATTTAACACAGGCCGCCGTGAGCCATCAGATCCGTTCTCTGGAAGCGACCCTGGGATTTCCTCTTTTTGTTCGCAGGCCTCGTGTTTTGGAATTAACAGATATGGGCAGAGCCTATCTTCCATCTGTCCGCAAAGCGATAGAGGATCTGGCGCTTTCCACGGAAGGGCTGTTCGGTCTGAAAACAAAAAACACGGTCACGGTGCGGGCGCCAATCTCGACGGCGGTCTGTTGGCTGGGTCCGCTTATTGCAGAGTTTCAAAACCAGAATGAGGCCATCAATATCCGCCTTTTATCCTCCATATGGGCAGACTCTATACAAGATGAGGATGTTGATATTGATATTCGCCTTGGAAAAGGAGCCTGGGCCGGGCATCACTCGGATCTGTTGTCTCGAGAAACGGTGACGGCGGTATGCGCGATAGCGGCCTTGCCCCATTTGAAGCAACTCTCTGATTTGGCGCGCTACCCGATGATCCATATTATGGGGTTTCAAAATCACTGGGCGAAGTTGTTCCGGGAAAAAGAAATCGCGTACGATTCCGCCTACATCAAATATGAGCTGGATACAACCGCCGCCGCCGCCGAACTTGTTTCAGCCGGTGTTGGCGTCGCAATGATTATGACCCGCCTTGCGGTGGCCCTGGCTCACAAAAACCGCTTGGCAATACCATTTTCTGACACATTGGAAATGGAACAACATCATTATCTTGTGAGATCAGCCGAAGCCCCTGCCCGCTCAGAGGAAGCACAGGTTTTTGAAACGTGGCTCCGAGAGAAATTTGCCGAGAAGTGATGGGATACAAAAAAACCTGAGTGATGCTTGGTATTGGGCGATAAGAGCATCTCAGTCACCGGTTAAGCGCTGGCGATAGTATAGAGGTATGGGGATTGGCCTATGACTTATGACGATACATTGGTAAAGGCTTGGAGCTCTTCAGCATTCTGATACTGATGGTACTTCTGATGGGAAAGATGATGAGAATTTTTGGGCGTTTGAAGTTGTTGATGATTTATGTTTCGACAACCCTGATAGGTGTCTAAAAATAGTATTTGAAATATTCTCTGAGGCAGATAGTGATTGGGTTGTCGCAAACTTGGCGGCAGGCCCAATTGAAACAGTACTGGGTCGGCATGGTGAGGTAGTTATTGACCGAATTATAAAACGGGCGGAGGAAGATCATAAATTCAAAAAGGCCCTAGCATCCGTATGGCAAGGGAGTATTAGTAAAGAAATATGGAACAGGATAAAAAGCATTACCGAGGGTGTTTCGGCTTTATAATGTTTCCACCTGCATGCCGTATGTGAGGTTGAGAGGGCACCACAGGCTTCATACAAGACTATCCTTTCCCATGACAGTCTTGATGGAAGGATGATGGCGGATGCGGTGAAGCTGGTGTCCAATGACGGGGAGGCTGTGAATTACGTTCATTCCGACCCTCTGGGCGGCCCTATGGTCATGACGGATCAGAGCGGTTCTGGGGTGTGGGATCGCATGCGCCTGCCGTTTGTCTTCTATATGCGGCGAGCAAAATATCAATTGCAGTGAGTGCATGACCGGGGTAGATGGGTTAAGCAAGTCATTTACATGGTAACGGAGGTCAGGGTATTCTGTTTATGCATAGGGTTTTGATCATTGTCTCACAAAGACTACCGTTGGAAGCTGCGTCATAAGTGGCAAACATTGGCTGATTATTAAGTTCAAGAAAACACAGATCCCCAGTATCTGGAGCGGTTTTCAGATCCGCAGCCCCAAAATCGACCCCTAATTCCTGCGCGAGGGAGAGCAGGTTTTTTCGGATCTTCGTTGGCAAAATTGTTGGGTAAATGAACTCAAGGCGAGCCTGAAGATCCCCTCGATAGTCGAGCGCATCTGAATTTACTTTAAAGAGTATCAACTCTTGTCCAATGACAAATACCCTATATTCCGGATATATCAGCTGATTTTGGATGAGGGCCGGAGCGGGAGCAACACCCTCTTTCCAGATATCATCCGTTAATATGTCGTCGAGATCCTGGCAATAGGCACCTCCCGCAACGGGTTTTGCGATACAGGAAAACTTCTTCCGGTGTTGCTCTACCGCATCCTGATGATTTGAGACGATCGTATTGGGGATTTTTAGTCCGTGTTTAGCAGCCTGAACCAGCATAAATGGCTTTATAGAGCTGCGCCAGTCCATGGACCGATTGAATATTCTAACGGTCGGATTGGACAGGCTGTATCCGGTCGCGAGTGTGTGCCAAGCAAGGCTTTTGTCTATGCCGTCGTCTTTCGCCTCTGATCCGAATGAAAAAACATCATGCCTTATGAAAATAGCTTTAGGGCGGATTTCCCGTTCGCGAATAGAGAGGTAATTCTGCCCGGGCTCCCACGTCACCGACGGTTCTGCCTTATCTCCATAACTGAGAATTTCGGCGGCGCAGCCAGCTTTCTGCGCCGCCGCGAGCAGGAGACCGAGATTGGGATCCTGCTCTCCCCCGATAATTAAAAGATCAGGCGTTTCCATAGCTTAACGGCGACCAAAAGGATCACGGTACTTAATCAGGCTATCCAGATTCCGCCAGTCTTCACCAAAGGGTAACTTCTCGCGGGTATCCGGTGCGGTTTCTCCAACAATGCCTTTGGGAGGCCAAGGACAAATAGGCGGCCATGGGTAAGGTTTAGACCAGGGCCAAGGCCAGACATCTGTTGAAGTGAAATCTGTCTGCGGAATGGAGGCTGCAACTGTCGGGCTGAATAGGAGTTCGGTAAGTTCATTCGTGCGGGCTACAATTCGAACACCGACCAATCGGTCTACATCGCCTTTCCAACACAGCTCCGCACAAACAGGTGCCAATCCTTGAGTAACAATGGTCCCAGGTTTTGGTGGTGTCGCCACGAACTCAATATCCAATATACCATCCGCAGAGAGTGTTTTTTCTAATGGTACAAGTTGCGGATTGCTCCAGCCACCTGATGTGGCGTGACCTTGCGCTTGGATTGATAACTGAGGTGGACTGGATTTCAGAATTTCCAGACGGATTGAGTCGACTGTATAAATACGCATTTTTAATCTCCTGTTATTTGGATGGGTTACGCAGGTTCTTTTACGTCAACGCTAATATTCTTCTGGTCTCGGGGGATAATGTCGAAAATGGCATCGATGACGCCTGCATCACAGACGATGCAACCGTCGGAATGGGCCTTGCTGGAGCCCTGATGGATGAAAATACCTTTTCGGTCTGTTTGATCGTCAGGCAGAAAAACAGCCTTATAGCCTTTGCGGCGCATATAGGTGGTGGAGCAATCTGTGTAAGTCTTTGCCGCCACAAGTTTGTCTGGGTCTTCCCAGCAATTGGTTTTCTTTAATTCCTGCTGGTTGACCAAAAACCGGAGAGTACCGGTTCCCTGTGTTTTATCCTGCCTTTCAACAATAATCCGGTAGTCCTGCGGTGGTAATGAAGACGCATTTTTCTGCATTTCGGTCTGGTAGGCGAGCTCCGCATTTTTATCGAGCTTACGACCGCCAAACCAAAAACCGACAACGCCAAGGGCTGCTGAAGACAAGCCTGTAAAAATCGCCAGCGCATTTGTTACATCCTGTGTCTCACCTTTTCTGAGAAAGAAACCAATAAAGAGCAATGCGCCCAGGAGATAGGTAATGGAAAACAGATATGTAACATTGATTCTGACATTGCTCCTCCTTTGAGATTTCTCGATTTCAGCTTCCTGCTTGCGAATATCAAGGTCTGTTGTCATGGCCGCGGCTCCTCTTCCTGTTGTTCTTGTTGGCTCTCGTTCCAGATCTGCTGTATGTCGTCACCGCTGACCGGGAGTTTCGAGAGCCGGATAATTGAGCTCAGGTTCCAGTCGCCGGTATCGCGTTTGTCTGAACTTTCGAGCAGTGGATCGTCATCGGGTGTCCAGGCCGGGTGAATGTTGATCCAGGAGTGTGGATCTCCCCTTAAAATGCCAGCAAATGTGGCGCACAGGATCATGGAACCAACACCTCCCAGATGCTGCCCGGATTGTTCTGCAGCAAGGGTTTCTGCTTCTTTGAGGATGTAATACCAGAGCGCCTCAGGTTCATTCTCAGAAAGGTTCAGAGGTTTAAAGCCGAATGTTCGGGCAATATCAGGACCAGAGGGTAAGCCCAGCCGGACGCCTCTTATAAGATTGCGCGCTGCCAGAATGTTCGCCAGGGCTTCTGGATTATTCTTATCCTCCCGCAAGGCAGATAAGGCATTACAAAGCCGGGTATCTATTTTGCGGGCCTGTTGCGGGAAGGAGCCTTGTGAGCTTTCCATTGTCAGGAACCAGTCCCATTGGATGACTCGTTTGGCGGAAAGTGGTCTAAAACCACTCAGATCATCCTGAGCGTCCGCGGATATATCGAAAATCGGGATAAAGACGCCGAAGCCAGCGCCTTCTTTTTCCAGGATGTTTGTCTGGTAGCTGTTACGCACCATGGAATGACCGAAGCGATAAGCAGCACCTGAAAATTCCAACGGCATAAAGAGGGGATGATCACCGCTATAGATATCCATGAACCCAAGCTTCCATCGAATCCGGCCTGCGGTATGCACCTTTTGAAGGGCTGTTTCCCAGATTTCGGAGGCTGTCAGGCGTTTTAGGAAATCTTTCCAGACAATCCACTGATACAGAAAAACAAGTGTTCTTCTGGCCTCACTGAAAACTTCTTCTCCCTTGTCTTTTTTGGTGGAATCTCTGTCGATAATTCGGTCAACAAGCTCATTGTGAGCCAGGATAAAAGCAAGATGCAGTTGGCTGACAATGGCGTTTTCATCATTTCTTTTATCGCCGATCAGGGCCCGCCCATCCCTGCTGCGCTGTAAATCCTTAAAGGCAGTGTTTCTAATTGCTCCGGTCAGGAGGCGCCCCGTTATCTTGCCCTTTTCGCTTTTTTCGTAGAGATCGGATTGAACCAGCGGCCCGCCGCCATAGACGCTATCGAGATCCAGTTTTGGTGTTCTGAAATTGGTGATCTGTTCGGGATCGACATTCGTTTCAGACAGGGGAGTTGTATCGAGAGTCAGATCATGATCGATAAACTGCCCAAAATAGGTATATCCGGCAGGAATAGAAGCGTTGAACTTATTGTCCAGCTCCTCTCTTAAATCGGGGTCCGCAGCGATTTCCGTGGGTCCCTTGCCCGGCTTTTCGCTCATTTGAGTGTTGGCAAATGCCAGAAAGTGCCCTTCCAGCTTGGCCTCATCAATATCGGGTGGTGACCAGGCGGGCAAATGGGGACACAGACGCCCAAATCCATCGTTACCGGTGTTAGATCCCTGGTGATTGTCCGGTTCCTTCTGATTGCCATGTTCCATGCGCTAACCCCTTCTTTGTCATGTGATGATCTGACAATGACCAAAGGGACGTGATTTCATCGTGACAGCATCGGTCACGTTTGCGTCACGTCGGATCCCGTTTGCTTGCCGTGAGAAAACGTTTCTTCATGGAGGTAACAATGGGAAGAACACAGATTTCAGTTGATGTATTGAGGGCAGTTGCCTACGCGGTCTTTCGGGATCGCTCTCTCTCACTTGAGCAGTATGAGGAGGACTATGTGCCCAGTGTGCAATCTGGTATGGAGCTTCATGATATGGAAGATCTTCTGGATCAGATCACTAAACGGCTTAAAGACACCAGTAGCGATTATGAAGATCTCTCTCTGACACGGGTGGACGCACAAAACCTCATGCAGAAAAGCTGCAACCAGATCTGTGTCTATATCACAGATGCCATCATAAAGATGCTGCCGGCATCTTCATCCGGTCAGACAAGAACGACTGCAATCAGCCAGAAGATTTTGCAGGAGCAAGACAAACAATCACCGGATTCGATAACAGCAAACGGTGGAGAAGTGTCATGAGAAAAACTGGATTAAAAGTCGCAGCCATTGTTTTGTGCAGCACTATACCATTGGCTTTTCCGGCGCAGGCAGGGGGGTCCATATACCAAATTCTGACTAAGGAAAGTCAGAGTGCGCTTTGCACGGACAGCTCGAACGGTGAATTTTATGTGAATAAAAAGGAACTGGCGACAGCTATTTTTACCTATCTGAAACTGCCACTTGCCTTGACAGTTGAGGAAGAAAGTACTCGGGAAGGGGTATTCGCAGTGGTGACCAGCGAGGAGATAGCGGATTATCAGGCAAAATATCCCGGGCTTTTGAAAGTAAAAGTCTCTGCCGCGCAAATACAGACCTTCAAGGAAGTTAAGCTATCGCTTCAAACTGCTTTTGTGATGAGGAAAAATAAGCAATCATACGCCTTTCAGACGGAGGCTTTGACAGTAGATACGGGTGTTGATTTTTTGATAAACCCGAAAGGTAACCTTCGCTGCCTTGAGCCTCTTGAGGGCAAACAACAAGAAGCAGGAAATATTTTTTTGGATCTGGCCAGTTACATCCGGGTGCGCGGTGCTGTTAAAGACTTGGGCAAGAAGGATATAAAAAAGGCAAGTTCTGCGGAGATATCCTATAAAAACGATATTGAGGGTGGTGAAAGTACGTTCAAGGCGAAGGGTGTTGTGGGCTTTCCTATAAATGCTCTCTGGGGCGGGCAGGATATTGCGGTTATTCCCTATCTGGATTATCAGGCAACCGATATCCGGAAAAAACTGGAAACAGATGACCGCACCGAAACGCTGGCAGTTGGGGCATTGGTAGAAACCCGCGTCAATACGGGAGATATCAAATGGAAGATTTCCGTGGCGCCGAACTATTTGTTTGATCGGGAAAAGGATACGGAAACCTGGAATGTCGGTGCCCGTTTTGATCCGGCATTTACAATCGGCGACAATTTCGCCATCGGACGTTTTAACCTGTCTGACAACGGAAATATCTGGGTAAAACCATCTGCGGCCTTGATTGCGCAGGCCGCGTCAGTACAGGTGTCCGGCAGCAACCCCATTTTCAATGAAGAAGGAGCATATTATGGGGCCGGGGCGGAGTTGGGTCTGGATGTTCGGTTCAGAAATATCCCGTTTCTCGACAAATTGGCCTTTGAAACCAGATTTCGTTACATCCGCTTGTTCTCCTTGCCGATTGAGGATGCCGTCAGGTGGTCTATCTCTGCCAGCTATGCGCTCAATGACGCCGAAAATGTCACTCTTAAAACAACGTATGAAGACGGCCGCAATATGAAAACCTTCGAAGACGAAGAAACCTGGTTTGTGGGGTTGGGGGTGAGATTTTAAGTGGGGTATATATACTTAATCGCGGGTTCAATTATGGAACCCGCGATAACTGCTTATCTTCATTTACAATCTTTATATAAGAGTTTGTCTTTCGCTGTTAACTTCAGCCTGAGATGGATTTTCAAAACTTCCAGGCGGTGAGGCAGGATGCGACATTTGAGAGCGGTTGACAAAGAGGTTCGATAGACACCGTGATTTTTCGTAAATGCTACATGTTGATGATTATGATCCGAAAACCACTTTCCTTCTTGTAGACCCATATCGTAGGGGTAAGAGCGATCGTGAGATCTAGAGGCATATCTGTGGCATCCTGCGCAAGTCAAGGCTCCAATTCGTGCTACTATGTGTTTAGTTTTAAGAGCAATACTATTCTTTCTAAGCTCATTGTCTATTGTTTCTACTATATAACTGGAATTGTCTGCTCGCAGAGCAAAAGCTTTGAAAATGTCTTGATTCTTGCGCGCACTGATGCTCGATGTATGACGTTGTGAGAGAAGGTTTTTGTTTTTTATAGTGAATGAAAATCGGTTGATATCATCTTTACTCAGTTTTTTGATTTGATCTGTAACTTCCTTGACGAATTTGCTAAGATCACCGTGTTTAGTTGGAGTAGTGCTGTCCCCAATCTGCTTTAGAATTGAAGGTTTCGGGACTCCTTTGACTGTTGTTTTTTTTAAGACCAGTTTTTTATTTTTTCTGCCTAAATGATATTCATGAAACGCCCAATCATTTTTATTGACGACGACACGTATTTGTCCTCTTGGTTCTACCGTTCCATAACCCAGGTTTTCTATTGCAATCGCAGGAAGTATTTCAACTCCATCAATCTCTAGACCTTCAAAAAAGAATTTAGACAAACTCTCGGAAATTTCTTTTGGGTTTTTGAAGGTTAAACTTCTCCAGAAATTGGTTACTGGTAAACAGCTTTCTTCTTTTTTTTCCGCTGTCGGATTTTTTGGTTTTGTTTCGAAGATTACAGATACTTGCTTGGTATCTTTGTCAGTAGGAGTAAGGGCTATATAAGAAAAGATCAGCCTATATTCTCCGCAAGTCGTAAAATTGTCCCGTTCTGCCAAATCAAAACGATTAACTGCGGCAATTGTACGGAAATGGGTGTCAATGTTTTTGATATCACGGGGGCATCCAGTTCCGCATATGTTTTGAACTACATTTGTTAGAAGTTCTTCAGCGGAGGAATTTGTTGAAGAAGACGAACTCACTAAAGTTCTTAATAGTTCGGATAAACGTATTTTGGCTAACATTTCTGTGTTTGTTATTAACAGAGATTTTTCATGGTCAATAAAATTTTTGTCGGAATTACTTAGAATGCTAAACCCCTGAACAGAAGGGGTGTTCCAGGTTACTTGTCTTTTCCTTTCTTCTGGATCAACTATTCCAATGCCAGCGCGTTCGGGATGGTTTGCTTCGGCGTATATCGGCCCAGTAAAATAGACGTATATACAAGACGTCAGAATGATAAGTTTAAGCTTATTGTTTAAGGCATGTGTATTCAGAAAAATTTGTCTGATATTATGGTAACTCATTTTCACCTCCCTTATGTGAGACTTTCGAAGTTAAAGTAGAGGTTTCAACGTGACGCCAGCGTGAATTGTTTCCTCCGCTTCACGATTGAGTCACGGCGATTTTCTTATGTTTTAATTGAATGATTTCTCAACCCTTCCCGTTTTTATAGTGTCTGTAAAGGAGAGTTGAGTGTTCGATTTAGAGAAAATACATGAAATACAGGGAGAAAAATATGCCAAACCCAAAGATTGAAGCGCCTGATTTAGATAGATTAGGAGAGCTTATTGAGGAATGGGCTTACAATGGAAAATTCCCCAGAACTATGGACGAGTTAGCAGCTGAACTGGGAATACCAAAAGGCGATATGCCGGATCTTAAACTAAAGCCCATCTTAGTTGCACCTGATGAATACCCAATGTTAATACCCTCAAATAAGCACATAGATGATTGTAGAAAGTATCTTACCGATATCGTAGATCCAAATGGGTCCCGCAAAACTGCCTATCCTGTTTCAAAATATTATCGGGATAAACAGCTACTTGAGTGTCAGGAGAGTCCCAAGCACGCGTTAGATTTTAGAAAAATGGAGCCAGATGAAAGAAAAGAACTCCAACTTCACCGCATCGGCGAATACTGTCTAAACATCTGTATGTAGTCTCTAGCCGGAGACCGGAATGCCTGCCTGGAAGAAGCCGTCCTGCAGGCATTTTCTATCAGCGGCTTTAAAAACGGGGACGCAGTCTTCGAGCCAGGCGGCGATATCACTGTGGGTGGGGGCGTTGCTGCCGTACCAGTTCCGCTCAACGATGTTAAAGAAGTCTCTGGCTCTCTCTCTGGCGCGATCGCGATTTCCAAGATGGATATGGGCGGCAGCTTCCCAGGCGGGCAGATAGTAGATCGCATCGCGCGCCTGCTGCACCGCCGCGATGCAGCCTTTGTAATCTTCAGCCAGAAAGCGGACCGTTGCCTGATAGGACCAGTGGGAACTGCTGGGAACCGGGTTCAGGTCCAGGGATTGTTTGGCAAGTTTTGCGGAAGCCTCCCTCTCTCCTGCGATCGCCAGTCCACCTGCTGAGGATATCATTGTCCAGGGGTCGTTTTCATTGAGATCGAGGGCAAGCCAGAAATGGTTGATCGCCTGATCGGCAAAGCCGTTCATAATAAAAGACCAGGCGAGGCAGAGCTGGCACTGGGAATCCAGTGGGTCATGCTCAACAGCCAGTCTGGCAATTTCAAGAGCATGTTCTTCCCGCTGATGATCCCGATTGACACCGGGAAAGGCAATATGCCGTGTATTCTTGAGCTGGACCAAACTACAATAGGCGGGCGTAAAACCGGGATTATTCTGCATAATGGTACTGAAGATTTCCGACGCCTGCTCCCGCTCTTCTGCCTGCCAGACAAAGCTGAGGGCCTGTCCTTTCAACCACATGTCATAGGTGTCCGCGGGCAGGGTTTTATTGCCGACTTTCAGGGTAAGTTGCTGCTGTGTCATATGGATATTGAGCGCTACTGAAATTTGCCGGACAATCAGGCGCTGAAGCTCCGACCAGTCGGAGATGTGAAGCGTGAAAACCGTGCTCCAGATATAGCGGGAAACGCTCAAGTCAGAGAGGGTCAGAATGAGTCTGATATCCTTATGCTCCACAAAAAAAGCACCTTTCAAACCGTAATTGTGAGAGACTTCCTTGCTGAAGGGAGGAGAAGATCCTTCTAGATCATGATGGTTGCCGTCACCTTCCAGGATGATCCATTGTCTGAATTTTACCAAAGAGGCAATCAGTTCGTAACGCAATCCATTGGCCCGCAGCATGGCAGAGTCGTCCAGATTATTGCTTTCAAAGCTTTCGATCGTGATAACAGGGAGTGCGTCAATACTGTTGCGCAACGACTGAATGGCGGGGGGGGAGGGCGGTGCGTAGGTACCCAGTTTGATATCTGTAATGAGCTTCTGTGTTTCCTCGCTTGGCTCCATATCATAATCGGCATCCAATATGTCCCAAAGTGATTTATACTGGTCCAAAGCTGCAGTGATGTTACCTGCGTCAGCATAAAAACGAATGAGAAGTCGATGGGCTTCTTCATGTGTCCTGTCAATATTGAGAAGAGCCCGGGCGGCCTTGCTGTTTTCCTCTGTGCCTTTGCGGAGAATTTCCGTTAGAAGGCTGGTTATTTTGTCGGCCCAGCTTTGCCTGGTAACCCGCAGCCAGGATGTAAACAGCCCATCCAGATCGTCCATACCATAGAGTAAGGTATCAACCGGATTGCGGATGTCGACTAACAGTGATGGAACAATCCCGTTATGCAGATCCTGAAGCACTGAGTGAGCGTCAATGACAACCTTGTCACGATGCAGAACAATCTCCTGACGGCCAAACTCCAGAGGTTCAACTTCAAGGCGGGCAAAAAAAGTTCTCAATCTCCTGACCGTCTGGCGAAGGGAAGCCCGAGCCTGTTCTTCTGCATATTCGCTCCAGAGGAGGCCGGCAAGCCTCTCTCTGGTTTGTGCAGCTCCATCCTGAAGAGCAAGATAGCCGATCAGGGCATTGGCTTTGCGATGGGTAACTTTCACAGGATTTCCGTCTGAATTCTCCATGTGGAAGCCACCAAATATGCGGATATTCAGATGCGTCCCCATCGCTCCCCTGACCCCGTGCAATATGTATCGTTTTTATATTTATATTTTCTTATATCATTAATAGTAGATAATTTCTACATATTCAACCGATGGTCCCGTGGTCGGGAAGTTTCGTTGTTTCTGTTAGAACGGGGCGATTTCAATCGATGAATGTGAAGCCGGTGTGCCTGATCTACCCCTTGCATCTTGAAGTCTTGGTGTGATCGGTTGCATATCCGGTAATTGTAGTCCGGGAATAATAACCCTGCAGACAGGGATAGAAATGTCATTTCGCGTTAAATCGGCAAAATAAGGGGTGAAGCCCTGGAGCCTGACCCGGTTAGCGAGGCTTTCTAAAGAATGGTCGCCTGGAGGTGGGACGGAGGCTTGCGAAGAGCGACCCGCCTGAAACTGAGGATTGTTCTTCAAGGAAAGTGTTTTTGATCGTTGAATCAATAATCTGTCGACATCGGAAAGAGCGTTTTCATCGCTTCTGTGAAGCCGGCCCAGCGAGATACTATAGGCTAGTTCCATCTGACACATCTCAAAGAAGGCCGCCGAAAGGGCTTTCTGTGGAGTGGGATCACAGCCGAATCCGCAGGCAATTTGATGGCCATGGGGGTCTGAGGAAAAGCAGACGTAAACCGGGATATTTAAATCACTTGTAATATCAAGGAACGAAAAGGCGCGCTCTTTCTGGCGCCCGGCCGCGGAGAAGAGATTAAGAAGAGATCGGCTGATTAAACGATCGTCCAGTCGCCTGGCAACCTGCCCTCCATACCACCAGAGGGCCGCGGCATCTCTTTCGATGATTTCAAGAAGTCCGGTTTTGGCAGCTTCTTCATACTGGCGGCCTGCTCCCAATCCGACGCTTGATGTTTTTATGGTCTTGTCTGCTGATCGGAGGACCAGCTCGGAAGGCATGAAAACAGCCCGGTTACGTGTCGCTGTGGTCATCCTGATAGTAAGGCCTGGTTTTGGAAGGGGGGTCCGGATTTGCCCCAGTTTCTCATCAATCCAAGCCTTCTCCCCGGCGGAAAAGCCAGCCATATCATGCTCGGTTGTAAGCGGATCATCTTTACGTTGCAGGAAAGATAAATATTCTGCGGCCTCTCCTATACAACCTTCAAAGGAGGCACGAGGATCCAGAGACTTGCCGCCTGTTCCTTGTGCTGTCTGTGGGTGGTGATCAATTCCGAAGGCAGATAGAGAAAGGGCTGCTCCGAAAAACCATATATTCTCGGCCTCCGGGCTTCGTAAAATAAAAAGATCCTGGCATTTACCGGCCAATGAAAGAAGCGCCAGCTGGTTCTCAAGCTCTGCTTCATTAGTTTCTGACAAGGAGGCCGTTTGACCCTCTTCGGAGATCGTGATGTAGCCGATGAATTCCAGAAATTCCAGTGCAGCAAGATAGTCCGCATCCCAGCGTAGATAGCGTATTACAACGCTTTCCGCCTTCGCTATCGACGTCAATAAGTCATGCGCTTTTTCCCAGCCAATCATGACATTATCCTCATCAAAGTTGTGTGTTCGATTTTCGAGCATCCAGAAAGGGTGTTTGCGACTAAGGATTGAAAATATTGGATATGTGATCGAGGTTCAACCGACAATGGCCAAATGCTGTGCCGTTATATCTATGGTCCGGGGTTAGATGGGCCTGTGGCCATGACGGATCAGAGCCGTTCAATGGTGTGAGATCGCTCCTGCCTGCCGAAGACAGCCTTACCGGCAGCGCGGCGAACGACAACCGTTTCCTTCGCTAGCATCTGTTTGTCTTCTAGGCGCTGCGAGAAAAATCTAAATCGTAATCAATCAAAATGGATGTAAGGCCGCAGTAAACGGGCAGGGAAAGTCATATATCTGTCAAGGGAGGTCAGTGAGGCACATGCCGGCAGGAGCAATGTCCACAGAAGTTATCGATCTCATCTAAGTCGTTGAGAAAATTGGCGCACCCGACACGATTCGAACGTGTGACCTCTGCCTTCGGAGGAAGTTTCAACTCACTGATTTATTTTGCATAATTCAGCGAGTTTAAGAGGTTAACGTAGCTCAATATCTCTGTCAATCTGAGAATATCGCCCGGTGGTGTGCCGGATTTGTGGTCAATTTAGTGTTTCAACTTACATATAAGTAGAACAGAATTCTCACGTATGTAGGGAGTGAAGTCCAGTTATTGAGTATTCTGCGTAATTCCAGCTTTCATTGAGGGAAATTCCTTTCAGCCACATGAGCTGCTATGTTGGCCTTTGTATTAGTGTAGCGTCCAATAGATTTTGGACCTTTATGATCGAACTTAGGCGTGACGCCGATCATTAGCCATCCAATTTCCTTCAATTTTTGAAGATCGTCAGATTTATTCGGATTTTGATAGTACTTGTTAGAAATGAACGCTACTATTGAGCATGTTTTTGAGAGCCAAATTGCGCGGGGGGATTGAGTATGACTGTAATTAAATCGATTAAATATTTGGCACTAGTAATCTTGTTATTTGTTGTCAGTGGGTGTGCCTTAAGTCGGAGTGTGGTTCCGGTGGAGGTTGGGGGGAAAGCTGCAAACCCGATCACGGGGATTGATGTCAAAATTGTTTCTGTAACGGATAAACGCACGTTTGAGTTCAGGCCAAAAACGCCGAATATTCCTTCTGTTTCAGAAGATGAACTAAATAATGACGATATTCAAGATCGGGCAATTGCTAGAAAAAGAAATGGGTATGGTAAGGCACTTGGTGATGTTTTATTACCAGAAGGCCAAACTGTGGCAACACTTATAACAACTTCCCTTACCAATGGTTTTCGGAATGCTGGATATAGGGTGTTAGAGCCAGATGACCCGGCCTATAACGCAGCAATTCCGATCAAGGCTGATGTGATAAAGTTCTGGACATGGGTCAACATGGGTTTTTGGCAATTGACTGTTGAGAATGAAACGGAAATCATTTTGCAAGGACCTATTGAGACATTGAAAAATAGCACTGCAATTTCAAACGGGTATAAATCAAATTACGGTATCGTTACGGATACGGTATGGCAAGAAGTTACAGTAAAGAGTGTCGAAAGCCTGTCAACGAAGATCACGGATATATTGAAAGAGTAGGGGGGTGTCAGATTATGCAGGTTTATGGCAATCGCAGCGCCCACTCATTCTCTATATCAAAGGAATGAATTCTGGCTTTCTGGACGCATTATAAGGTGAAGCTACACAGAGTATAGTGTGCTTTTCAGGACGATAATGATGATTGATTATCGCCTTTTCACTGGCACATCTGAATTTGATTTTTGCTTCCAGAGCGGTCCAATGATGTAGAAATTCGATCTGGTTCTGAATAGCTGTATTTTTTAACGGAAGATCCAGAAATTCGGTCATTTCTTTCCAGGGGCGTCTATTTTTAATTTCCTCAATATCAATGCCGATTGCAGCTTCGCTTATGGCAACAGCTCCGAAGTTTTTGCTATGAGAAAAACTGACATACAATTCCAGACCACTTAAGGATACAGCAATACGAGTGTTGTTTGGGAGTACAATAAACTCCCATTCTAACTCTGGAATACCGGTTTCGAGGGACAATATATAACGCGCAAGATTGCGGACGGTCAGAGATGCATTTTGGCGGTCGGGTGCTTTATAGCGCGCGATATACTTATCATCAGCTTTAGATTTGATATTACTCAGTCTTGCCAATTGATCCTGGGAACAGAAGTCTATGATGGAAAAGTAGCCAGAAAGCGCCATTTTTTTATGTGCATGCTTAGTTTATTTGTGTAAGTAGAATATCTTGCACTCTATGTTAAGTTTTGGGGAATAATATGATAGATAGTGTTTCTGTGGTTAGCAAAAAAGTTATTCTTGTATTGATTGCCCTATTTGTTCTTTCGGCATGTGTCAGTAATCCAGTGTATAATGTAGATAGCCGAGTTTTCTCGACAAATCAAAATCTTCCTATTGCAAGTGTCGGAGAAAAAATAAAGCTTATTGGGGCTGATCGAGGATGGACATTTACTGATGTCACTTCCGGGCATATGATTGGCAGAGTGGGTACCGTAAAACATAACGCGCGCGCTGACATACGCTATACAAATACAACTTTCTCCATTCAATATCTTGATAGCCATAATCTTAAGGCTAGTAATGGCATCATCCATCATCGCTATAATCGATGGATTCAGTTTCTTGAACAGGATCTAGTTACGAAGCTGGGACTGGCAGCGCAGTCGTAACAAGGTAGATGTTAGTACGTGTATCAAGTTGGGACATGCTTCAAACTGATGACAATCAGATGATCAAGGCGAAGGATGTCAAGGGTATACCGGCATCCACAAGACGCCGGTTAAATAATTTTGGTTTGCACGCCGCTCAATTAGCTTTTGACAAAATTGAAAATGAGCCTTTGATTGTCTTTGCATCTCGGTATGGTGATGTGGAGCGATCCCTACGAATTTTGGGTGAAATAAGTCAAGGTGAGCCGCTTTCACCCATGAATTTCAGCTTGTCTGTCCATAATGCTGTACCGGGTGTGTTGTCGATCGCTTGGAAATTGACCGAGATGCAAAGTGTTATTTCGGCAGGCCGCGATACATTTGTTATGGGACTGACAGAAGCGTTTTCCTTGCTGAAATCACATCCTCAAAAGCCGGTATTATTCCTTTATCTTGACTTGCCGCTGCCTTCTGTTTTTTCGGAATTTGAAAATTCCCAGGAAAAGATCGGTGCGTGCGCCTTGCTTCTGCATTCCGGTGATCGGGTGGGCGAGGGTCCCATATTTCAGGCGGCATTTAATCATGTGGATAATTTGAGATCTCAGGGTGAAGAGCATCCCGTTTACTCTCTGTACAGAATGCTGGAAGGTGAGATCGACCAGCTTGTTATAGGAGCCGGAGGATTCTTCTGGAGATTGGATGCGAAGAATGCATAAAGTTAATTGGTTTTGGCGGTTGTTCGTAACCGGGATTGCCTTTGCTTTGTTCAGTCTTGGCGGTCTTTTTATGACGCTTGTTTGTTTCCCTGCAATCAGACTGTTTGTAAGAGATAGCACCCGGCGAGCAAATTTTGCCCAATCGACAATCCATAAATCGTTCACTCTATATTTGAAAGTTATTGAGTTTATCGGCGTCTGTAGTGTTGCTGTTGAAAGTAAACATCACTTGGACGGGGTTCAGGGAACAGTGATTATTGCAAATCATCCCTCCCTTCTGGACACAGTGATTTTGATGGCACAGATGAAGCGTGCACAATGTATTGTGAAGCATGAGTTGTGGAATAATTTTTTCCTGGGCGGCGTGATGCAGGCAGCAAATTATGTCAGGAACGATCAGGACCCAGCTAAGTTGATTGAGGATTGTGTTGCAGTTTTGAACCGGGGAGAAAATTTGATTATCTTTCCCGAAGGCACAAGAACGCGGCCTGGTGAAACCCTGGGTAAATTACAGCGAGGCGTGGCAAACGTTATCTTGAATAGTAAGGCGCCAGTTCTTCCTGTAATTCTTCATTGCAATCATACGACCCTTGCAAAGGGGGAGCCGTGGTATCGTATTCCTTCAACGAAATTAGCCTTCAAAATCAGTTTTTCAAAACCATTGGAATCAGAAACACTTTGTACCATAAATAAAACTCACTCTTTAAATACGCGCCGAATGACAGCGGCGATAAGAGAGTTGCTAGAGGAGAAAATTGTAAATGGATAGCCTGATAAAAGAAATCAAAGAATTGATCATTAAGGCGCTCGAATTGGAAGACATTACAGCGGCGGATATTGGTGATGAAGAGCCATTGTTTGATGAAGGGTTGGGTCTGGATTCTATTGATGCATTGGAACTTGGTGTTGCTTTGCAAAAAGAATATGATGTCAAAATAGAAAGTAAGAAAGAGGATCTTACTGATCATTTTGCCAATGCACGGTCTCTTGCCGTATTTGTAAAAGCTCTGCAACTTCAGGAGGAAAAAATATGACGCGCGAAGAAGTTGAGCTGAAATTACGGGAGTTTCTGATTGAGTTATTTGAAGTCGATGAGAAACTCATCACACCAAATGCTTTGTTAGCGGAAGACCTTGATTTGGACAGTATTGATGCTGTCGATCTGGTCGTTAGTTTTCAGGATTTGACGGGCAAAAAAGTAAAAGCTGAGGACTTTAAATCTGTCCGAACGGTTTCTGACATCGTTGACCAGATTTACAATGTCGTTGCAGAAGGTTAAGGGGCTTTTAAGCGTTTTTGCGGTTGGCATAGGGCTTAGCTATCCTTTTGCTGTCTATTTCGGGATGAAGAGTTTTTCGCCTCAGGTCGTGACCTTGTTCGTCATTTGCCTGCTTGCTCTTCGGATATTTCTGATGCGCAAATCAATGCCTGCTGCGCATCGGTTGATTTGGCCTTCTGTTGCGGCACTCGGATTTGTGGCTTTTTGCTTGTTGTTGAATGCAGCACTTTCCGCAAAATTATACCCGGTCGCGATGAGTGCTTTTCTCGGAGTTTCCTTTATCTGGTCAGTACTTAAGCCGCCGACGGTCATTGAGATGATTGCTCGAATTACAGAGCCTGACCTGGATCGGAAGGGTGTTCTATATACCCGAAAAGTTACAATTGTCTGGACAGTCTTTTTTGTGATGAATGCGTTGATCGCGTTTTGGACGGCTTTATACGGAACGTTAGAGCAGTGGACGTTATATAACGGATTTATTTCCTACTGTCTGATGGGGGTGTTGTTTGCTATTGAATATCTTGTCCGCATTATTGTTCGAAAGAATGAGAAAAGGGCTGATTTTCGATGACAATAAATCTGGATAGACTTTGGTGTGAAGGGATTGATGATCGTCCAGCAGTTCTTTTAGGAGAAGGACGAACGTCATCCCGCCGGGAATTGTTTGCAGCTGCTGAGACCCTTTCCCGGCAGATCGTTGGAAAGCGTGTGGCAATCTTTTGTGCCTCTTCAGAAATGGAAGCAATTGCCTTTTTGGCGGCAATGAGAGTGTCTGCTCCTGTTATATTCCCTGCCATAAATCGAGTAGAGGCGTTGCGGGAGATTAGGGATGCGTTTGACATTTTGCTGACAGATGAAGAGACATCGGAGGAAATCAGTCATATTTCCTTGTCTGGAATTCAAAGGTCGTATCAAGAACCTGTCTCTTGTTTAGCGGATCCAATTGATCCAAATTTGACGATGACATTTTTTACATCCGGATCAACTGGCACTCCCAAAGAAATTGTAAAATACTTTTACCAGATGGATCGAGAGATTCGTATCTGGGAACGCCTAATGGGCGCAGAACTTAAAGGGACAGAAGTTCACGCAACGGTAAGTCACCAGCATATATATGGCTTGCTTTTTCGCCTTCTCTGGCCGTTATGTTCTGGATTTCCGTTCAGCGCAAGTACTGCAAAAAGCTGGGAGGAAATCGCTCAGCAGACCGAGAACAGTAAGCCATTTCTTCTAGTCTCTAGCCCTACCCACCTTTCCAGAATGGCTCCCTTCGAGAATGAAAAAGTCAAGGTTCGACCGGTTCTTACACTCTCTGCCGGTGGTGTGTTACATGATGAGTTCGCGGCAAAAGCATCGCACTATCTTGGCCGTCCCGTTCATGAAATATATGGCAGCACTGAGACAGGTGCGATAGCAAGACGGTTCAACAAGGGTGAAGGTGAAAGCTGGAAATCCTTGCCAGGGGTTACGGCGTCTCAAAATGAGCGTAAATGTTTGCTGGTTCAATCGGCCTTTCTTCCTGAAACTGAAAATGTCTTCCAAACCGAGGATCTGGTGGTGATCGCTGAAGATGGGAGTTTCACTTTACATGGGCGCGCTGATCGTATTGTGAAGATAGAGGGCAAGAGGGTGTCCTTGCAGCGCATGGAGGACTTGCTGAGGAAGCATAATTGGATCGATGATGTCTATGTCACGGCAACTGGTAAAAGTCGTTCGATACTGGTCGCTGCTGCTGTCCTGAATGAAGAGGGGGTTTGCTTTTTGTCCGAGCAGGGAACCTTCCGTGCGGGAAGGGTCCTAAAAGATCATTTAAAAAAGTTTGAAGATGCGGTGACAGCGCCTCGAAAGTGGCGATTTGTAAATCAAATACCTAAAAACCCTCAAGGAAAAACCCGAGCGGCAGATATAGAAAAGTTATTCCCGGATGCAGGGGTTCCTGTGCGGAAAGTGTTAACAAATACATCCTTCAGAGAATTGTCCTGTATCAGGCAGGGCAATACGGGTTTAGTTCAATTTATCTTGCCGGTAGATCTGGATTTTTTCAAAGGTCATTTTACAGACTTACCTGTATTGCCGGGAGTTGTACAAGTGCATTGGGCTGTTCAGAAATCCGTTGAGGTTTTTGACCTACCAGCACAACCACAGAAAATAGAAAAGCTCAAATTCCGACAATTGATGTTTCCTGATACAGAAGCGACCTTATTCCTTGATCAAAAGAAACCAGGGAAGGTGCATTTCCTCTATTATAGTTTGGATAAATCTAACAATCGGGTTGAACATAGTTCAGGCGTTCTGGCATTCCAGGTGATGGTATGAGTGCCTTTAAAGTCTGCGCCATCATTCCAACTCTAAATCACGTTAAGGTACTCCCACATGTTTTGGACCGGGTTTTGGAGCATGACCTTGAGGTTATTCTTGTCGATGACGGCTCGAATTCAGACGCAAAAGACATCATTCAGATAATTGCTGAAAAACGAAAAAATGTTGAACTTTTGCGCCATCCGAAAAATATGGGAAAGGGAGCCGCGTTTCAAACGGGATTGGTACGGGCGTTGGAAAAAGGGTTTACACACATATTGCAGGTTGATGCTGACGGACAACATGACCTGTCTGATTTAAGAAAATTGCTGGATGCCGCTAAGGAAAACCCCGCTGCATTGATTACAGCAAAGCCAACCTATGATGAGAGCATGCCTTTTGGTCGACGTATTGGCCGTTGGATTACCCATTTTTGGGTCTGGATTGAAACACTTTCATTTTCCATAACAGACAGCATGTGCGGGTTTCGTATATACCCGGCGGCGGCAACATTTGATGTTATCAAAACAGAGGCTGTAGGAATGCGAATGGACTTTGATACGGCTATTATGGTGAGGCTCTTTTGGCGTGGTACAGATGTCCTGGAAATTCCGTCAAAGGTTATCTATCCTGAAGAAAATACGTCTAACTTTGACATGTTTGCAGACAATATGCGCATTACAGGAATGCATATCCGCCTTGTGTTTGGCATGTTGTTGAGAGTCCTGACCTTTCGCCTGCGAGGCAGGGTATGAAGACGGAGAAAGGTAAAAAATCGCCAAGCCTTCACTGGGCAGATGTGGAAGAAAGCGGCGCTTACTGGGGTTTGAAATTTCTGGCTTTGATTTACCGCCTGGCTGGCCGGCGGGTTTGCCTGGTTTTTATGTTCCCTGTTCTATTATTTTTCTATCTGATTTTATCTTCTGCGCGTCGGTCTATCAATCAATTCAATAAATATGTATCCGACATGCAAGGGCATCAAAAAACCGGGTTTTGGCAGGGTTTTCCCAATTTTCTTGCATTCGGGGCGGCCGCACTGGACAAGCTTGCTGCTTGGGATGGTGACATTCGGAAAGACAAAATAGTGTTTCCTGGCAAGATGAAAACGCTATTTGAGCTGGATGTTGACAAGAACGGTGCCGTGTTATTCGTTTCCCATTTGGGAAATGTAGAGGTCATGAGGGCGATTGCGGCTTTAACTGAACCTCGGCCAATAACCGTTCTTGTGCATACCAAGCATGCTCAGCGGTTCAATAGGCTGATGGCCCGTTTCAACCCTGCCTCTACGCTGAAGTTGATCGAGGTGACTGAAATGGGCCCCGATGTTGCAGTATATCTGAAAAACTGTGTTGATAGAGGAGAATGGGTGGTTATTGCTGCGGATCGCCCGCCCGTGGGGGATAGAAGCAATATCATCTGGATTCCTTTTCTGGGACATCCAGCTCCTTTTGCTCTCGGCCCCTATGTTCTCGCCCATGTTTTGGAGAAACCTGTTTTTCAGGTGGCATGCGTCCGGGTTGGTGACAAGTTTGTCGTAGAATTTGCTAAACTGACTGACCGAATGATGCTGCGTCGGAAGGATCGGCATAAAAGTGCGGAGAAATGGGCAACGCAATACGCGGCCTGGTTAGAGATGTTGGCCTTAAAATATCCTGAACAGTGGTTTAACTTTTTCTCTTTCTGGGCTGCATCTGAGGATGAGCATTAATGAATAAAATTCCGGACATTACCGCTGAAGTAGACTTGAAAATTCAATTCTACCATCTGGATCCAATGGAAATTGTCTGGCATGGAAATTATCCGCGATTTCTAGAAAAGGCACGATGTGCGCTACTGGATCGGATTGGGTATAATTATGAGGAAATGCGTCAATCTGGATATGCATGGCCTATTGTGGATATGCGGATAAAATACGTGCGATCTGCCTACTTTAAGCAAGATATTAAAATTTTGGCCCGCCTTAAGGAGTATGAAAATCGGTTGCTTATTGATTATAGAATTTCTGATGTACAAAGTGGAGAAATCATAACTAAAGCGCAAACCAAACAGGTTGCACTTCATATTGAAACGAAGGAAATGATGTTTGTGTCACCAGATATCCTCATACAAAAGATCGAGGAATTCTGTTGAAGACGCTTTTCATATTAGCCATGTGTTTGGGTTTGTTTTGTCAGAGTGTTTCGCTTGCCAAGCAACCCGCGCCTGAACGTGGGTATTTAACGAAAGACAAAACACTTTCCGGAAAATTTATACAAAATAGGTTTCTTAACGGATTTAAGGCACCGTTGAAAACCAATGGTGAATTCTATTTGGTGCCAGAATTGGGATTGGCCTGGATCGTTAAAGCACCCTTTGCCAGCCGCCTTCTGATGACCCAGGATGGTATTCTTCAAATTACCAACGGCTCTGCAGTAAAAACGGGAGATGGGCGCGCTGCCAGACTTATCGCCGGGATATTGTATCCCGCTCTTTTCGGAGATTGGGAGCAATTGAAGAAGGATTTTGATATTGAGGAACAGCCGCTAGCGGGTGCAGATAAGGCATGGGAATTCACATTGCATCCTTTGAATGATAGGGTGCGCACTTTCGTGAACAAGCTGGTTGTTAAAGGAAAGGAAACTACACAAAGTGTTGTGCTCTTTAGATCTGGTGGGGATCGTGATGAGATTCAATTTGTGGATCAGAAGGTCTGGGATAAGCCACCAAGTGCTGCACTGACAGCCTTCAGTGAATTGCAGGGCGAATAACCCATGAAGACGGCTTCGAGAATTGCGGTATTGGTGATTATTGTCGCATTTTCTGTAACGGGATTGTCTTTGTATTCGGGGAAAGTCCGATTTACCGCGAATCTTGATGCGCTATTCCCGGTAATCGAGGCTGGTGGTCTTGAAGACATTGCCTATAAACAGGCTCAAGCTCAACTCTCGAAACGAATTGTGTTTCTCGTCGGTCATGAAAATGAAAGCGTGTTAGAGGCTGGTTACGCGGCCTTTAAGCACAAGCTAACGGGTATCAAGGGATTGGGTATTTCTGGTGTCAGCAACCAGGAGATAAAGCGTCTGATGCGGTTTCATACTCCGGCAATTGGCGGCCTTGCAACGGCTGATGATCTGGAGTCATTAGCAACTATGAATGGCTCTTCTTTGATTCAAAGGTCTCTAGCGACGCTCTATATGCCGGGAAGCTTGAGGAATTCCAAATTTCTACAACAGGATCCGCTTGGCCTCTATTCTCAGTTTCTAACCGGCATATCGAGCAGCTTGGGCAGCTCCCGGATTTATAGCTCGGACAATCAGATCTACAGGCAACTGGCTGTATCTCTGACTGAGGATAGAGATACGGATCGAGATCAAAGCGCCATTATCCGGGATATTGACACTGTTGTCAGTATCGTTGAAAGCACTCTTCAGGATTTAGATATCCTGTATATCGGAGTGCCTGCTTACGCTGAAAAAATTGCAAAGGTCTCCCGGCAGGAAACTCTTAAGGTTACGGTCATCGCCCTTGCCGGCATTGCTTTATTTTTGTTAATCGTGTTTCGGTCGTTTCTGCCAATTGCGGGGGCTCTTTTAACGATTTTTATCGGGGTTTCTTCCGGTGTAGTAGCAACGCTGCTGATTTTCGGAACTGTTCATCTTATCGCCGTGGCATTTGGTGCCAGTCTTGTGGGCGTTGTTGTTGATTATGCTATTCATTTCTATACTACTCGCCGCCGTTCAGAACCGACTTGGCAGACTGCCAGACGTATTCGGCCCGGGTTAATAATGGGAGCGGGAACATCGGTTTCGGGGTTTCTTGTCCTGGCATTTGCCGATATTGACCTTTTGCAGCAAATCGCTGTTTATTCAGCATTCGGCGCAGCGGGTGCAGCAGCGGGGGTACTTTTCCTGATGCCGTCTCTAAAAGTATTGACTTCCGGAGGGGATTTTCGGACTCCCTCGCAGAGATGGTGGAAACTTCACAATACTGCGGGGCACTCATTCTTGTTACCGGTCTTGAGCGTTTCTTCTGTGCTGCTGGGCGGTGCTCTTTTACTGGACGGACCGACCTCATCAGATCAGGTGCAATTGCTTCGAGTCCAGACACCTGAATTGGCACAAACCGAAAAGAAGATTGCGGATATAGGAGGTGCTTTTATCTCCTATCTTCTATTGGTGCAAGGAGAGGAAACTGAGGAAATTCTGCAAAGAGAAGAAGTCTTACGGGCACTTTTTAAAAACAGTATTGCTGATGGTTCGATCGATCATATATGGGGTGTTTCGACCATATTACCCTCCGTAAAGCAGCAAAATAGAGTGTCTGATCTAGGAACAGCGCTTTTGAAGATGCCCCTTGCTGATCCGCTCATGTCGATAATACCTAAAGCTGAAGTCAGCCCTCAGCCCCTCTCTCTGGATGAGAAAGGATGGGCCATGCTGCCATCAGAAGTTCAGAAATTACGGGTTCAGAACAAGCAGACCAATGAGCAGGGTCACTTTATGATCATAAGGGGTGCGTCGGATGCCAGCTCTCTGCAAGAGCGGATCGGGGATCTGAACTGGGTGTCTCTAATTGATACGACGGCCCGTTATTCTTCTGGATTTGCAAATATGCGTAGAAAAGCAACCTTCGCTTTGTTGGGCGGGATTATTGCCATAAATTTTCTGTTCATGTTCCGGTTTGGCTGGATGAAAGGTTTGCGGGTCATGAGTGTACCAACTTTTTCGACCGTCGCTTCTTTGGTGTTGGTTGCTTTGCTTGGAACGGGTTTAACATTTTTTACAATCATGGCCGGTTTTCTGGTTTTTGCACTTGGTGCAGATTATTCGCTCTTCCAGATGGCTGCAAAAACAGATGATAAAAGTAGAACATACCTCGCTGTTGGCTTGTCTGCATTAAGCACTGTTTTGGTCTTTGGCTTGATGGCTTTTTCATTGATACCGGTTTTACAGATTATGGGATCTGTCGTTGTAATTGGTGTGGTCTTGTCATGGGCATTGGCACCGTTAGTCGTCCGTTATCCAAATGGGATTTTTAATGACACAGATACATGATTTCAAACAATCAATTCAGTATGATGTCGCCATAATTGGGGCGGGGCCTGCTGGGGCTGTTGCGGCCAAATTCCTCAGAAATCGGGGAGTTTCTGTGGTTATTCTGGAGGGAGCCAATTTTCCAAGATTCAGCATCGGCGAGAGCCTGCTGCCAAACTGCCTTAATATTCTTGAACATGCAGGATTGTTGCACCCTGTTGTGGAAGCGGGCTTTCAGTTCAAGGATGGCGCGGCTTTTGAGCGAAATGGGGAGCGGCGTGATATTGATTTTCGAAATAAATATGACGCAGGATGGGGAACGGCATATCAGGTTCAAAGAGCAACATTCGATAAATTATTGGCGGATTGTGCGGAAAAATCGGGCGCAGAAATTCACTATGGCAGGAGAGTCATTGGGGCTGATTTAGACAAAGGAAATTGCCGATTGACGCATGTTGGACCAGAGGGCGATGAAGACATTACGACCTCTCGGTTTGTTCTGGATGCGAGTGGTTTTGGCCGTGTTTTATCAAGACTACTGAATTTGGAGACACCTTCTGATCTTCCAAGTAGGTCTGTCTTATTTACGCATCTGAAGGATCGTATCTCTGATCAGGATTTCAACCGGGATAAAATTCTCATTACCGTTCACCCTGAGCAAAAAGATGTCTGGTATTGGACGATTCCTTTTTCAGATGGAACAGCATCTGTCGGCGTGGTTTTTATGAACGATGACACCCAGTCAGAGGCGCGATCTGATACGGAGGTATTTTGGGCGTATTTACGAGAAACACCTCTTGGATCCCTTTTGGAAAATGCCGATTTGACACGCCCTGTTGGAAAAATCCAGGGATATTCCTGTAACGTTTCAACTTTGCATGGTCCAGGTTTTGCCCTTCTAGGGAATGCTGCAGAATTCCTTGATCCTGTTTTTTCTTCCGGTGTGACAATTGCTTTGAAGTCAGCAGAGTTGGCGGCGCCATTGGTGGTTGAAGAGTTGAAGGGGAAGAGTGTTGAATGGCAGAATAAATTTGCTGACCCTTTGAAGCGTGGTGTTGATGTTTTTCGAATTTTTGTCGAATCCTGGTATAACGGCGATTTGCAGGATATTGTCTTGAAGCACCCTGATGAAGACACAGATCTTGCCAGAATGATGGTTTCTATTCTCAGCGGGTATGCCTGGTCGGAAGACAGCCTTCTTGTGCAAAACCCAAAGCGTATCCTGAGAGTGTTGAAGAAGATGTGTGCATGATGAATATCGGAAAGACACTAAACATCATGCTTGTTCTCTCGGGTTTTCTGAGTGTGGTGTCTTGCGCGCCTCTACCATCACGAACAGCCCATATTGATAGAGATTTGCCTTATGCATTGCCGAAAAAGCCATGGACGGGACCCGGCTTAACAGCCATTCAACAAGTTGAATTACTCTATGAAGAAGCTGTCTTTCACCTTCAAGCGGTTGTTGACCTTCAGCCTGGGTCGGTAAAAATAGTATTGCTCAATTTTGCGGGGAACAGGGCAATTGATATTCTGTGGACTGAAGATAAACTGGATATTGCCCAAGCGAAATGGGTTCCGGAGACAGTGCGAGCACAAGATATTCTGGCACAGATCGTTGTCGCATTCTGGCCGGCTCCGATCGCTGAAAAAGGATTACCATCAACTGCGAAAATGAAGCAGCATAAATCAGTTAGAAAAATAATGACGGAGACTGAGACCCTTGTTGTGATTTCCTACGATGGAGACAACCCTTGGAATTCAACCACGCAAATTGATCATGTGAAAAGAGGGGTTTACTTAAAAATTAAATCAAGTCTGGCCGGAGTATCAGAATGAATACCTCTCTCTACTTGAATGCGTTGGGTGTGGTGAGTGCTCTTGGCGTTGGAAAACAGGAAAATTACGACGCAATGATTGCAGGAGATCAATCCAATCTTGTGAAAACGGATAAATGGACGCCTGGGCAAATGGAAGTGCTGGGTGTGATTCCGTCAGCTCCTCCAGAACTTCCATCTCTCTCTCGGGCTCTGCTGACACGCAATAATGGGTATTTATATCTGGCCGCCCAGGAAATAGAGAGAGAAATCAAAACAGCGATTTCGAAATATGGTGCGAACAGGGTTGGCGTGGTAATCGGAACGAGTAATTCTGGCATTGACGAAAGCGAACAGGCGATGCGGCATCGCTATCAGTTCGGCACCTTTCCTGAGGTATATCATTTTTCGCAACAGGAAATAGGATCCCCGTCTGCATTTCTGACTGCAATTTACGGCTTGGCAGGACCCGCCTATTCGGTTTCTGCTGCCTGTGCCTCAGGCGGCAAAGCATTTTCTGCAGCAGCACGACTCATAGACAATGGGTTTTGTGACGCTGTCCTGGTTGGAGGAGCTGATACGCTTTGCGGCATGACGGTTGGAGGGTTTAGAAGCTTGCAGGCGCTGAGTGATACAATTTGCAACCCCATGAGCCGCAATCGCTCTGGCACCAATATTGGTGAAGGTGCAGCTTTGTTTTTGATGACAAAAGAACAATCCAATATTTGCTTTATGGGGGCTGGTGAATGCTCTGATGCTTATCATGTCAGTGCACCTGAACCTAATGGGGTCGGGGCGGAAAAAGCCATGCGTCAGGCATTGTACTATGCGGAGGTTGCGGCAAGTGATATTGATTATCTAAATCTTCATGGAACGGCAACAGAATTAAATGATTCTATGGAGGTTGCGGCTATTTCCAGACTGTTTGGAGCACACCTTCCGTTAAGCTCAGTTAAACCAATGACGGGGCATACTTTGGGGGCCGCAGGAGCTGTCGAAGCGGCTTTGGTTTGGCTTTGTCTGGAGAATGCAGGGGAGGCGGTTGCACTGCCACCTCACATTTGGGACGGAGAGATTGACCTTGATATGCCGCCCGTAAATCTGGTTGAAAAAGGAAGCCGGATCTCTTCTGATGATCGACTGATTATGATGAGTAATTCTTTTGCGTTTGGCGGAAGCAATGTGAGCGTTATTTTAGGAAGAGATGTGTAACGTGGTATTTAAGGGATCCATATCAGATATCGTTCCTCATGATCCACCAATGGTTCTTTTGGATCGGTTTGTGGCTGCGACCGAAAGCGCGTTGGAAGCAGAAGTCCATATCACTGAAGGCTCCCCCTTTTATTGCCCGGAAAAAGGGGTGCCTGCCTATGTTGGTATTGAGTATATTGCTCAGGCAATCAGTGCATATAATGGCCTGCTTAGCTACCAGAATAACGAAAAAATTGAACTAGGTTTTCTGCTGGGAAGCCGAAGGGTTGATTTGAAATGCGCTTACTTTCCTGTCGGATCCATTCTCAGTATATTGGTCAATGTCTCGTTTAATGACGGCGAAATGGCAGTCTTCGACGGGACAATCATATTGGATGGGCAAGCTGTTGTGACAGGGCGCATTAATGCATACCAGCCTAAAAATCCCAGACAACTCATAAAGTTAACCCAGGAATAGTAATTCCGTCTTTATGGGCGGAAGTAGTAGAGCGATGAAATCAGAATCAATATTGATAACAGGGGCAAGCAAAGGCATTGGCCGGGCAACGGCTGTTCGCCTTGCACAGGATGCCTATCAAATCGTAGTTCATTATGGGCGTGATAAACAGGGGGCACTCGAAACACTGGATGCTGTGCGTGCCGCTGGAAGTGAAGGACGCATCCTCAGCTTTGATATTGCCAACAGAACCGAGGCACGGGAGGTTCTGGAGCAGGATATTGAGCAGCACGGCGTGTATTATGGCGCTGTACTGAATGCGGCTATTACGCGGGACGGCGCTTTCCCGGCACTTGAGGATGATGACTGGGATAGGGTCATTGATACAAATCTCGGCGGGTTTTACAATGCCTTGAAACCGTTGGTTATGCCAATGATCAGACGGCGGGCCGCGGGGCGAATTGTCGTTATGTCTTCGGTCTCTGGTATTGCCGGAAATAGAGGTCAAACAAATTATGCCGCGACAAAGGCAGGACTGATAGGGGCTGTAAAGTCACTGGCTATTGAACTTGCCAAAAGGAAGATAACGGTAAATTGTGTGGCGCCTGGTGTGATTGAGACGGATATGACGCAAGATTTACCGGACATGGTGCGGGAACAAATTCCCATGCAACGGTATGGTACGCCTGAAGAGGTTGCCGGTATTGTAGCCTTTCTATGCTCGAAGGAAGCTGCCTATATTACTCGGCAGGTGATCTCGGTGAATGGAGGTATGATATGACCCGCCGTGTCGTGGTAACCGGTATGTCCGGGGTCACATCTCTTGGGGAGAACTGGACTGATATCAAGCGAGAAATGCAGGCCGGTAATACGGGCATACGATATATGGAGGAGTGGGACCGGTACGGAGATCTTGGTACCCGTTTAGCAGGCCCGGTTTTGGATTTCAGCATGCCGGGACATTATTCCCGTAAGGCGCTTCGAAGTATGGGCCGGGTTTCCCAACTCGCCGTTTATGCGACGGAGCGAGCGCTGGAGGATGCGGGCTTGCTGGATGGCAAATCTTTTCTGCAAGGCGGCCGGATGGGGATCGCCTATGGGTCATCTTTCGGGAGCACACCGCCAGTGAAGGCTTTTGCCCGGTTGATGGAGACAGGTCAAGCCAGAGGACTTACTGCCACGAGCTATGTTCAGATGATGAGCCATACAGCGCCGGTTAATATCGGCGTGTTTTTCGGGGTGACAGGCCGGGTCATTCCAACCTCTTCTGCCTGCACGTCTGGTAGTATGGCTGTTGGATATGCGTATGAAGCAATTCAAGCGGGTCATCAGGATGCAATGATAGCAGGAGGGGCAGAAGAACTCTGCCCGACGATGGCTGCTGTCTTTGATACTTTGTTCGCCACAAGTCAGCGCAATGATACTCCTCATTTATCACCGAGCCCTTATGACAAGGATCGGGATGGATTGGTTATCGGAGAAGGGAGCGCCACTCTGGTTCTTGAAGAGAGAGAGCATGCTCTGGCTCGGGGGGCGACGATTTATGCAGAGATATTGGGGTTTGGCACGAATTCAGATGGAAAACACATAACGCAACCTTCTCCTGTCCCGATGAAGGGAGCGTTGGAATCCGCTTTGAGTGATAGCGGGTTTACGCCAGAGCATATCGATATGATCAGCGGGCACGGGACAGCAACCCATCAGGGGGATATTGCTGAATGTGAAGCGACATATGGACTGTTTGAGCGGGCCATACCTTTCCATTCCCTAAAAGGATATTTCGGTCATACTCTGGGGGCCTGCGGTGCGATCGAGGTATGGCTTGGTATTGAGGCCATGCGAGAGGGCTGGTTTGCCTCAACGGCCAACCTGGTCAATGTGGATCCGGAATGCGCTGGTCTTGACCATATTATAGGCGACGGCCGCAATATGGAAATAAGCCGTTTCATGAGCAATAATTTTGCATTCGGCGGCATTAATACCTCCCTTGTAATAGGAAAGCATTCCTAGAAGCCTAGTGTATTTCTCTTACAAACGTCAATAACGGCTGGTAATCACCCGCATCGGCAGCGTGTAGAGCTGCAATATAAGCTGTACATCGGTCATTGTCAGCCTGAAGATCAAAACCGATTGCCCATTCGATAGGAGCATGGTCAAAATATTGTTCCAGATATATATCGGCAGCTATGCGGGCGTGCCTACCATTGCCATTGGGAAATGGATGTATCTGTACCATCCGATGATGGGTCGTGCGGCAGCTTCATGAGGATCATATACGCTGTGCTCCGCCCAGTATCGCCCATCGTCTAAAAGGGTGTGAAGCTGAATAGTGATATGGAATGGATCAATACCGATGTTCTTTTCACGCAACCGATACGTGCCGGCCCACCGCCAAACATCGCCAAAAAGCCGTGTATGGAGTTTGCGCATAAAATCATCTGTTAGAATGTCACCTCCGCGTTGACGCGCAAGCCAACGCAGCCCCTGAGTGATGTTGCCAGCCGCCTGACTCGGATAGAGGACACTGTTGGTCAGTCTTTAGATTATGGGTTTGATAGCGCAGGCCGTTTGACCTCGACCACCCGGCAGGACAATCTTGTGGTCTCCTATGCCTATGATCTGGCGGGGAACCGGACCCGGATCACCTGGCCGAGTGTTACTTATGACTTTGCCTATAACACCATCGGGCAACGCACATCGCTGACTACCAGCAATGCGGCCTTTGCCTTTACCCCGGTCAGTAATGACAGCACGTCCTATACGGTCAAC
>JBDWHS010000043.1:0-22500 GCA_039975135.1 Sneathiella sp.
CCCAAGTTGTTACAAGCGACCATCTGGCTTGCAGATATGAGCGATTTTGCGGAAATGAATGCTGTTTGGGATGCTTGGATTGATCCCGAGAATCCACCGGCAAGGGCATGCGGCGAAAGCAAGCTCGCGACCTCCGATTACAAAGTTGAGATTATTGTAAGTGCCGCTAATTACTAAACTCGTTACAAGGTAACGTACTGTTTCATTGTACTCTTTTCAATTGAACGATTGTTCATTTGGAATATTTTGATTCGGTAAATTCGGTTATGTTGCGTTGAAATGGATCCTCTATTTCAGCGCAACTTCTCCATTTAAGAGTATAGAAAGAAGATACTTTTTATTATAAGTTGATAATATTCTAAATATTAGAATTAATTATTTTGTATGCTCTTATATCGTGATTTTCATTAACCTTATTAAGAATTTTTAAAGTCTACTAATACAAACTCCCCTGATCAGGAGCTTTTGCCGGATCGGCAGCGGCTTATACTCGGGAGACACTTGTACCATGGCGCTACCCAGTTTACGTATTTCACAGAAATTGCCGCTTCTTATTATCGGAGCCTCTCTTGTTTTAGGGCTCAGTCTGGGCTTTCTTGGATATTTCCAAGGATCTTCTGCCGTCGATTTGGAAGTAAAAAACAAATTGGAAGTTGTTTTCCACGCCCGAAAATTGTCTCTCTCAACCTATTTGACGTCGATCCAGGAAGATCTGAAAGTAACAGCTCTAAACCCTACAGTCGTTATGGCCTTGAAGGAATTTGAAAAAAGCTGGGGTGAGATTGACGGGAACCAGAAAGACAAGCTTCAGAAATCTTACATTACTGAGAACAGTTTTCCGACCGGTGAGAAGGAAAAACTTGATTTTGCCAATGATGGAACGGCTTACAGCGAAGTTCACAAGAAGTACCATCCCTGGTTCCGCGAGGCGCTTTATACACATGACTACTATGATATTTTCCTTCTGGATATGAAAGGAAACCTTGTCTACAGCGTTTTCAAAGAGCTTGATTATGCAACCAACCTGGAAACAGGGGAATGGAAAGACTCAGGCCTTGGAGAAGTGTTCCGCGCATCCAGCGCGGGTGCTTCCAAAGATCACCAGGCTTTTGTCGATTTCAAACCCTATGCCCCCAGTAGTGATGCTCCAGCGAGTTTCATCGGCGCGCCAGTTTATGAAAATGGCAGTCAGATCGGTGTTCTGGTGTTTCAGATGTCGATAAGCCGGATAAATGCTCTTATGCAGGAACCCAGAGGTTTGGGTGAAAGCGGGGAAAGCTATATTGTAGGCCAAGGCTATCTGATGCGCAGCGATTCCCGGTTTTCAGAAGAGAGTACTATCCTGCAACGTGAAGTCAGGACGGAAGCTTCGGAAGATGCTCTTGCCGGGAATTCTGGTGTGAAAACCATGGATGACTATCGCGGAGTTCTGGTCAAGTCAGTGTATGGGCCTTTCACTTTTATGGGGGCGACTTGGGGGATTTTGGCTGAGATTGATGAAAGTGAATATTCAGAACCCATCCATAAAATGCAATTCATGCTGGCCTCCAGCGGGCTTATTCTTCTGCTGGCGGTAGCGGCAGTTGGTATTTTCTTCACACGGAGTATTTCAGCTAATCTTGCTTCAATTACAGCGTCTATGAAAGATCTTGCGAGCGGTAATTTGGAGGCTGAAATCCCGACTGATGTCGGGCGGGATGAAATTGGCGAGATGTCGGAGGCTCTTCAGGTTTTCAAAGATAGTGCTGTTGAGCAGAGACGCCTGGAGGAAGAAGCAAAAGAGGCCGCCACGCAAGCTGCAGAAAGAGACCGCCAGGACCGTGAGCGTGAGGCGAAGCAAATGGAGCAAGAGCGCGAACGTGAGCGGATTGAAGCGGCAGAAAAAGAGCAGCGTGCAGAAACGATTACGGCTATCATTCATTCTTTTGAAGAAAAGATTTCCTCTCTCCTTGGTACGCTAACGGGCGCTGCAACAGAGCTTCAAGGGACAGCCAATACGCTGGTCCATACTGCTGATGGATCAAGACAACTTTCCAATGATGTTGCGCAGGCGTCAGAAGAAGCGTCGGCCAATGTTCAAACAGTAGCCTCAGCTGCGGAAGAACTTTCTGCATCAATCGGTGAAATCAGCCGTCAGGTCAAGCAAGCGAGCAATGTATCGGAAGATGCGGTAAATGAGGCCGAGAGTACGACAAATTCAGTTTCTGACTTGGCGGACGCGGCCAAGAAGATTAGCGAAGTTGTCAGTATGATCAGCGATATCGCCGGTCAAACCAATCTACTGGCGCTCAATGCGACGATTGAGGCCGCACGCGCAGGGGATGCTGGTAAGGGGTTCGCGGTTGTGGCATCAGAAGTGAAAAGCCTGGCAACCCAGACCGCCAAGGCGACCGAGGAAATTGGGTCACAGATTAGCGGTATGCAGATTGCTACGGACGGCGCTGTGTCAGCGATCGGCAATATTGGAGATGTTATCCGGTCAATTCGTGAAGCAACGGTTACGATCTCGACAGCTGTCAGTGAACAGAACGAAGCGACCAACGAAATTTCCCGGAGTGTACAGGAAGCATCCAGTGGCACCAACCTTGTGACAACGAAAATTGGGGAAGTTTCTTCCAAGTCCAATGAAACGGGTTCTGCAGCATCACAAGTGCTGACTGCTTCAGACTCCTTGAACACAGTAGCAACATCCTTGAAGTCAGATATTGAAACCTTCTTGCAGGAAATTCGTGCAGCATAGAAAATGAGATCTGACAAAAAAACCGGCTCTATTCCAGGGGCCGGTTTTTTTTGACTGAATACATCCAGTCATCATAATTCACAACTCTCTGTCCGTATCAGTCTTTTCCCTGAATTCTCACGCTGGGTAAGGAGAAAGCAGTGATACAGAATACATGGAAATTGACATTGCTGGCAGGTGTTGCACTGGGTGGTTTGTGGCTGCAGCCAGGCAGTGTCTCTGCAAATATTATAATAGAAAGGGACAGTTCTGGTGTCCCTTATATTTATGGGGATACGGACCGTGAAATGTTTTTTGGGTATGGCTATGCCATGGCTGAAGACAGATTGATCCAGATTTCTAAGCTTCGATATCTGAGCAGTGGGTTTTATCCCATTGACTCTTTGCAGAAAGAACCGAAATTTGAGAAGGTCGGCCAGGAAAAGGCGCGGCAATACAGGCGGCTATATCCAAATCTCGAAAGGGTGATTGAAGCTGAAATTCAGGAGTTGAGGCAACATGCGCAGCAGGATCCGAATAGTCGTCGAGCTGTCGATGCGCTGGATTGTGTTGCTGCCGGGATTAATCAATTTTTGGCGGAAAAATTCAAGGAAGTACCAGCGAGGGCAGAGGGATTGCCCGTGTGTGGTGGCAGCGCTATTGCGTTTTCCGGTAATGTTCAGACCGTTCGGCCTGAAGAACTGGATTACGCCAAAAAACGCCTTGCTGAAAATAAAGGGATTTTTGCGCCGGACTGGACAGCAAATGATATACTGAAAATTTTCCAGAACCGGGTTATGGATGAATTTTCCAATAGAAATGAAGAAATAAATAATCTGGATCTATTGAGAGATTTCGAAAGTGTTTATGGAGCAGATAACGGACGCCGCCTGTTTAACAGCTTCAAATGGGTTGCCGATCCAAAAGCGATCACTGAGGTCAAGAATTTTGATGAGGCGGGTCGAATTTCTCTGGAAGATGCTTCCCAGTTAATCAGCGGATATAGGCATAATCAACATTCGACGTTGATCGAGATCGGAAACAGATGCCCAGTTGTCGCTGAGCCAGCGGAAGGATCCTATGCGGCTTTTGATCAGCGCGCGGACCAAGAAGGTTTTGCACAGAATGCGAGTAATTTCTGGGCTTTTGCCAATCGGGAAGCCTTAGCCGGGAAAATGACAGCAGGACTGTTTAATGGCCCGCAGGTAGGGCTGTATGATCCCAATTCATTTTATTCTTTTAAAATGAAGAGTGGGGAAGGCTTTCAATATGCAGGGACCAGCTTCGCCGGAACAATAACTACCTTCACTGGCCATAATGGAAAAATCGCGACGGGGTTTACCGCTGGCAATGCGGATGTCGCGGATACATTTTGTATTGAAGTGGCGAACGGACCTGATGGTTTCTACAGGAGTCTGGATGGCCGTCTGAAGCTTGTACCAGGTGCTTTATTGAAGTCAGGCGAACCTTCTTTATATGTGGAAGGCTTTAATTGGCAAGTGACGCGATTTGAAAAGAACGGAGAAGGTAATTCTGTTGCCTATATCCAACGTCATGTCTGGCAAGGTATGACTGGGCTCACCTTTAAAAGTTTCATGCAGGCTAGCGCTCAGACTACAATGGATGGTTGGCAACAGGCGATGAACACTGTTGGCGTCAATTTCAACATGGTTGGTGCAAGCAGTGAAGGTGTGGCGAGTATGAGATTGACCGGCGTGATCCCACCGCGTTCTCAGAAGGAAAGAGAAGGAGATCGCTGGGTGCCTTTGAGTGCAAAGGCTGGCAGGCCGGACCGATATCTCTGGAATATGGATGTCCGACTACCTATCCCTGCTTCTCCCTTGGATGCTTGGCATAATGGCAAATCTGATTTCTATACATTGAGTGAAACAACCGACAATGGGTATGTTATGAGCTGGAACCATAAGCCTTACCTGCTTATGCCGGATTCTGATCTCTATTATGATGCCTGGTATGAATGGGACCGGGCGATGATTGTTGAAGGCATGCTGGCATTTCTGAAGCCCACCGATATAGAAGGCCTTAAAGATATCAATACGCATCTGTCCCGGGTTGATATCAATTACATGTATTTCAGGCCCTTTCTTGAGAAACTTTTAAAAGAAGGCTCTTTGACCGAGGATCAGCAAGCAAAGCTTCGAAAAATATTTGAATGGAACGGCTTGAGGGGGCAGCCGGGATATTCGCCCTCTGATCGTTGTGATGCTTCGTTCAAGGATGTTTCACCAGGACAGGTTCTTTTTATGAATTGGTTCGAGAATTTCGGAGCCGAATTTGGTGCCCTTATTACCAATGGCAATCGAAAACTCGCTGACCATTGGAAGCCTTATGGAAAGCTTAAGCAGCCATTCTACAGTCAGGAAGGTGTAGAACGCAAAGATCCCAAACTGGATTTCTCTACCAGTCAAAACGTATACATCATGGGAAAAATGATGTTGATCAGTTTGAAGTTCTCTTTCGATCAAACCTACACGACATTTGATCCGAACGGATGGAACATTCTTTTGAAACGGCCGCTGGATGGTCGTGACCGGCAGGAAACAGGCGAAGCCGTCATTGCTCTCATGCTCAAAGCGCTTGATCGCGCGGATGAAGTGCAAAATGCCTATCCAAGCTGCTATGCCATTGCCGTTAATGTAAATAATGCGATTGTCATGTCAGAGCGGGATCCTGCAGCCCTTGGTCTTCCTTACTTTAGAAACAGGGGTGCGCAGAACCATGCCGTTGCATATTTGAAAAAACTTCCAGAAGCACCTGACAGCGGAGCAATGAGGAGGCTTTCCATGATACTCAGGCATTTGGCTCCAGAAGTTTCTGGAAGCCAGGCTTTCAAGGCAGAAAATGTCACGGCGCCGGGTATCCGCGAATATCGGGGTATTTCTCAAAGCCCAGACCAAACAGATCCGTCCGGATTAACGGGCAACCAAAGGCAGTTGGTCAATCTGGATAGATTGAGAGATATGGGAGGGTTTGATAAACCCGCACAACCTCTTCAATAGAATTTGCGAACAGAAGAGAACATCGGATATTCGATTTGACGTATCCGGTGTTTTCTTATGTAAAGACGATGGTTTTGTGCCCATTTAGCATGACTCTTGCTTCCAGATGCATTTTGACAGCCCTTGCGAGGACCCGGCTTTCAATGTCCCGGCCGGCCGCGACAAAATCTTCCGCACTCATGGCATGGGTGACCCGCTCGGTTTCCTGCTCGATAATCGGCCCTTCATCCAGATCCGGTGTCACATAATGCCCCGTTGCCCCGATCAGTTTGACGCCCCGCTCATGGGCCTGATGATAGGGTTTAGCACCCTTGAAGCTTGGTAGAAACGAATGGTGGATATTAATGATGCGACCAAACAAGCGATTGGAGGCATTGTCCGAGAGAACCTGCATATAGCGTGCTAGGACAACAAGGTCAGCGTCTGTCTGCTGCACCAGATCCAGAAGTTTTTGTTCTTGTTCCGCCTTGTTTTGTTTGGTAACCGGCCAGCAGTGGTAGGGGATGTTTTCAAGATCGGCTGTCATCCGGGCGTCTTCATGATTGGAGACGATGCCGACCACATCTGCATGGAGCCATCCCACCCGGATCTGGTAGAGAAGATGCAATAAGGCATGATCGAACTTTGAGACCATCACAATGATTTTTGGTTTACGATCTGCATTCACGAGTGCCGTTTTCATTGCAAACCGATCTTCAGTGGATTTGAGAGCCCGCTCTATTGTCTCCTTTGAAAGATCGTCCGAGACAGCAAAAGCAATGCGCATAAAAAACTGGCCGGTTTGCTGGTCCCAGAACTGATTGCTTTCCGTTATATTGGCGCCAATGGCCGCCAGTTCTGTTGTCACGGCAGACACGATTCCAGGTTTGTCTTTGCAAGACAGGGTCAGAATATAGATACGCATGGGATGGGTTCTCTGATCTAAAGTAGGGGCTGGCTGTTGCTCGATAACAGGCCCAGATTGAACGTTACGGTACTGTTATGGATCAGGAACGCCGGGTCAAGTGCAATTCACTCCCTGTTTTATGAAAGATCAGTGTCTTGATCAGGTGAGCAGGGTATGGGAAGGTTTCCCGGGCGCAGTCAGGTATTATAGGGGGAGGCCTTAATGAGTGCGGAAAAAGACATCAGGACTTTTGTGACGCATTTTGAATGTGCTTATACGGGCGAGAGATATGAAGCGGATCAGATTCACGGTCTCTCTGCTGCGGGAAAGCCTATCATTGTCAAATATGACCTAAAGGCTGTAGCGGCGGCGGTTAGTAAGCAAGAAATAGAACATCGATCAGGCGGTTTTTGGAAATACCGGGAGCTTTTACCGGTGCGCAAGTCAGAAAATATTGTTCGCCTTGGTGAAGAAATGACTCCTCTTATTCGGCTTGAGGGGCATTCTGAAAATGGGGGGGAGGTCCTGGTCAAGGATGAGGGGCGGTTGCCTACCGGCTCTTTTAAGGCAAGGGGCCTTGCGCTGGCTGTTGCAATGGCAAAAGAGCTTGGCCTTAAACGTCTTGCCATGCCGACAAATGGTAATGCCGGAGCAGCCATGGCTGCTTATGCAACACGGGCAGGGTTAACAGCGACGATTTTTTGCCCGGACGATACGCCGGAAGTGAATGTCTCGGAAATTGAACTGCAGGGCGGGCAGGTATACCGGGTTAACGGTTTGATTAATGATTGTGGCAAAATCGTTGGCGATGGAAAGGCTCAGACGGGTTGGTTCGATGTTTCCACGCTTAAAGAACCTTATCGGATTGAAGGAAAAAAAACGATGGGGCTGGAGCTTGCCGAACAACTGGGCTGGCAGCTTCCGGATGTTATTTTCTACCCGACGGGCGGTGGAACTGGCTTGATTGGCATGTGGAAAGCCTTTGCGGAACTGGAGGAGATGGGGTGGATCGATGCGACGCGCCCGAAGATGGTCGCCGTACAGGCAACGGGCTGCGCCCCGATTGTTAAAGCCTATGAGGAAGGGGCAGAACATGCCCCTCTTTGGGAAAATGCTGAAACTGTTGCCGCTGGTATCCGGGTGCCTGTCGCTGTCGGAGATTTTATGATCTTGCGGGCTGTTCGGGAAAGCGACGGGTTTGCCATTGCAGTTGAAGATGAAGCAATCCTAAAGGCTCAGGAAGATGTTGCCAAAACGGAAGGGCTTTTATTATGCCCAGAGGGGGCCGCAACCTATGCGGCCTACCGGCAATCGCTGCTGGATGGCAGGGTTACAGAGCGTGATCGGGTTGTTTTGTATAATTGTGCGACAGGTCTTAAATACCCGATGCCAACGGTATCAAGGTCCATCAATCGGCATTCGCTGATTGACTATTCGGCAATCTAGACACGCTTCCTATTTGAGCGGGTTCGCTTTCTTGCATTGCTTGTGGGAGATGTTGAGTACATGAATCTGGTGAGTGAACTGCTCTCCATCGCTCAGGGTTACCGTCTCAAATCCCAACATGGTAATGAGATCAAGAAAGGTCAATTCTTCAGGCGCGCCAGAATTTGCAAAGATAGGTGTCGTCCGTGCGCTGGTTGAAAGCTCTGCCAACAACGCACGGGCCCGGTAAATCGTATTCAGATACCCATTTTGTTTCGAAATGATCAGAAGTTTTTTTGACTCCCCGCCTTTCGCAAAAACAGAATAGGGGGAGGCGTAGGCCTGTTTTGACATGCCTGCCTTGATGCCGACGATAAATCCGACACGTCTCTTCTTATTGACATTCGGCAGTGGTTTGACACGCGCGCAATAAGCCTCCACCTGCCGGGGGGCCGGATAGTAATAACCGATATAGCGGTCTGTCTTCACCTGAGCAGAGCTGATACCTGTGGCTCCGATCAGGAGCACAGCAGACAGGATAACTGACAGAACTTTCATTTTTGTATTCTCCGCAATAGCACTAACCCTCCCCGCAGGAATAGCAGAAGGGGAGAGTATAGGCGAAAACAATTTTTTGAGGGGGGGCTTGAATATTCAGAAACTAACTTTTAAGTTGTAGTTATGAAAATTATTTACTCTATGGTTGTTGTTGCGATTTACTGGGCCCCTGTCCAAGCTGCTGCTGTGGAAGATGTTTCTGATAATGTTTATTGGGGACGGGTGACGGACGTATATGATGGGGACAGCTTGACGGCAGAGATCGCCCTTTGGCCTGGTCAGATTGTCGAGGCCAAAGTTAGGATCCGTGATGTGGACGCGCCGGAAATAAGAGGAAAATGTGCCGAAGAGAAACGGATAGCCCTGAACGCGCGGGACTATTTGAAACAGATTGTTCTGGGCCAGAAAATCATGATCGCCGCTGTGGAGAGGGAGAAATACGGCAGGATCCTGGCCCATGTTTTTCAAAGGGGCGGTGAGCGTGTTTCCGATTTATTGAGAGCGAACGGATTGGCCCGGTATTATTCAGGAGGTCAGCGGCCGAGCTGGTGTCGTTGATCTTACTTGCGCCCGCCCGCCATCTGAACAGCGCGCGGTTGGTAGCGTAGCCGCCACATGGCAACCGTTCCCAGGAGAGGACCGATTGCGAGGGGTAGGAACGCAAACTTCCAGCCAAATAATTCGGCGCTATAGGGGACAAGATGAATGGTGATCAAGCTGATAAGAAATCCGGTGCAGGTTTGCAATGTTAGCATTGTTCCAATCATATTGGGTGGGCTGAGTTCAATAACGCAGGTTGAAAATTGAGCTGAATCGGCAACGATTGATATGCCCCAGATAAGGCAAATGACACTCACAAGAACAGGCGAACTGCCAAAGGCGAGGCCGATCAAAGCTGCACAGCTACCGCTGATGATCATGGCGACCATGGTTGTCCCGGTTCGCCCAACCTTGTCGGCAACCTTTCCGGCGAGCAGACTTCCCGCAGCACCAATGCCAATCGTTATAAAAGTAACCAGATTAGCCTGAAATGATGGATCGGGAGCCAGAGATAGCTTGAAGCTCTCATAGAGGAAAATACCGATCCAGGCCCACATGGCATAGAGCTCCCACATATGCCCGAAATATCCAAAATTGGCGAGACGAATAGCCTTGTCTCGCCAACCATGAAGCGCCAATGCTATGTCAAAGGGAGGAGCCTTTGGAATGGGATTGCCAAGGCGAACAACCTGTATCAGACAGGCCGATAATACCGCCAGCAACGAACTGCCAATCAGGGTGAAGCGCCAATCAAGCCAACCGATCTGAAAAACATTGAGGATATGGGGCATGGCGCTTCCAAGCGTCAAAGCGCCAACCAATAGACCAACAAGCAATCCAGCATCCTTTTTGGCCCAGGTCGCGATCATCTTCATGCCGATCGGGTATATCCCGGCCATGGTGATGCCCGTTATTATCCGCAAAAGAATAACAGTTTCAGACAGAGGATCGAATAACAGGATGGCGGCATTGGATGAGGCCGCGACCAGAGCACATCCTGTAAATATCAGGCGGGGAGGGTAGCGGTCCGCAAGGCTGAGCAGAGCGCTGATAAAAGTGCCGATGATAAAACCAATGGCCACACTGCTCGAAAAAAGAGAGGCGTGAAAATCGCTGAACTCAAACTCTGCTTTCAAGGCGGGAATCAGGGCGGTGGCTGAAAACCATAAAGACAGAGCACAGACTTCAGCCAATGCAAGAAAACTGACCGAGACCCATTTGTGATCGGCTGAGATCCGACTCGAATTTTGACGCATATCTTCACTCGTAATAACACAGATACCCCGACCCCTATCACTGACAGCGGGTGCGGGAAAGGAATTTGGAAAAATACAGGGGCACTTTTTAGTGAACGAAGGGCGTGAACAAATGGGGAGTAAGGAAGTTTTTGCTTGTTTTCCGCGGTGTTTTTCGCGATAACGCGCCATCTTTCCAAGGCCGGTTGCGGCTTCAGACGAGTGGGCGGCAAGTATGTCAGAGATTTCGGAAATTGTAGAAATAACGCCAACCGGAAGTGATGAGGGCAAGCCTGATTATTTCGTGCGTAAAGACGGGCTCGTTTTTGCCGGTACGCATCTTGTCGTCGATTTGTGGGAAGCTTCTGGTCTCAATGACAAGGTGCTGATTGAAAAAGCCCTTAAAGAATGTGTGCATGTCTCTGGTGCCACTTTACTGCATTTTCATATCCATCAGTTTGAGCCAAATGGCCTCTCCGGTGTTGCTGTTCTGGCAGAAAGCCATATCAGTTTTCACAGCTGGCCCGATACCGGGTATATGGCGCTGGATATTTTCATGTGCGGCAATACCGAGCCTCACAAATGCATCGACATTCTGAAGAAGGCTTTTAACCCTGGCAATATCCAGATCAACGAGATCAAACGGGGTATTCTGTCGTGATTGAGGTGTTCGATGAAGGGTTGCATAGCGGTGTCAATCTCGCACTGGATGTCGGAGAGGTTCTCTACCGGGACAAGACGGATCATCAGGATCTGATTATTTTTGAAAATGCGACCTTCGGACGGGTTATGTCTCTGGATGGCGCTATTCAGACGACGGAAAAAGACGAATATATTTATCATGAGATGTTTGTCCATGTTCCTATTTTGGCGCATGGCTCCGTTAAACGGGTCCTCATTATCGGGGGCGGAGATGGCGGTGCTGCCCGGCAGGTGCTGAAACACCAGCAGATCGAAGCGACGCTTGTTGATATTGATCGCACTGTTATTGATCTGTCGGTACGCTATATGCCGAGTATCAGCGGCGGTGCCTTTGACGATCCGCGTCTGAACATCATTGTGGCCGACGGATGCCGGTTCGTTAAAGAAACGACAGAGCGTTGGGATATCATTATTGTGGATTCAACTGATCCGCATGGGCCCGGTGAAGTGCTGTTTACCCAGGAATTCTATGGAGATTGTAAAAGCTGTCTCGCGGATGGCGGCGTCATTGTAACTCAGAACGGTGTCCCCTTTGTTCAAGCCGATGAACTGAGAGACAGTTATGATCGGCTGGGCAGCCTGTTTTGGGATGTCGGCTTCTATATGGCGACAATCCCGAGCTATGTGGGCGGTCCACTGGCTTTTGGGTGGGCAACGGACAACAAAGATTTAAAAGCTGTGTCTGAAGCGGTCCTTGCCGAACGGTTTCTGGCAGCGAAGATCGAGACATATTATTATATGCCTGATATTCACAAAGCATCTTTCGTTCTGCCACTTTACGTGCAGAAGATCCTGACAGCACCGAAATAATTGCGGATCAGCATTCGACGACATTTACAGCGAGACCACCTTGTGACGTCTCTTTGTATTTGCTCAGCATGTCGACACCGGTTTGCCTCATCGTCTCGATGACCTCGTCCAGAGAAACCACATGAACACCATCCCCTGAAAGCGCCAGGCGGGCTGCATTAATGGCTTTCATCGCTCCCATTGTATTGCGTTCAATGCAGGGGATTTGCACCAATCCGCCAATGGGATCACAGGTGAGGCCCAGATTGTGTTCCATGCCGATTTCAGCCGCATTCTCCACTTGTTCATTTGTGCCGCCCAAAACAGCAGCGAGTGCCCCGGCGGCCATGGAACAGGCAACACCGACCTCTCCCTGACATCCGACTTCAGCGGCAGAAATAGAAGCCCGTTTTTTATAGATCGAGCCAATGGCGGCCGCTGTGAGTAGAAAATTACGCCTGCCTTCGAGCGTAGCACCGGGGCAGAACCGGTCATAATATTTCAGGACGGCCGGAATAACGCCTGCCGCACCATTTGTGGGTGCGGTTACCACCCGGCTGCCCGCCGCGTTTTCTTCATTGACCGCAAGGGCATAGAGATTGACCCAGTCGAGGACGGTGAGCGGATCGCGGGACGCGCGCTCTGGATTGGCCATCAATTCGCGAAACAGATGACTGGCCCGGCGTTTGACATTCAAGCCGCCAGGCAGAATACCGTCGGTTTCGCAGCCGCGTTGAATGCATGTCAGCATCGCGTTCATCACATCGTCGAGAAACTGGTTTGTTTCATCATCGCTCCGCCAGGTTGTTTCATTTTCCCGCATGATCTGGGCAATGGATAGTCCCGTTTCCTGACCAATTTTCAAAAGCTCTGCAGCAGATGTAAAGGGATGCGGCATTTGAATGTTATGCCCTTTGGTTTCTGCCCGGTCTCCTTCATCATGAGAGACGACATACCCACCACCTACAGAGAAATAGTCTTTTTCTGCTAGCAGGTCGCCGTCGGCGGAATAAGCGTGAAAACGCATGCCATTTGAATGTTCAGGAAGCATCTGGTCTTTCAGAAACAGGAGATTTTCGGCTTCAAAAAAAGGAACTTCATGTGTGCCCCCTAGTAAAATAGTCTCTTCTTTCCGTATTCTGGCGACAAGCGGGGCGATCCCTTCGGGGTCAATCAGGGAAGGACGCTCTCCCGATAGACCGGAGAGGATAGCGATGTCTGTTCCATGCCCATGACCCGTCAGAGCCAGTGAGCCATAGAGTTCAACCAGCACCCGGCCAGTTTTTTCAAGAAGATCGGTGGCAGACAGATGATCTACAAATCTTTTGGCCGCCCTCATAGGGCCGACGGTATGGGACGAAGAAGGTCCGATTCCGATTGTGTACAGATCCGTCACACTGATATTGACGTCGAGTTGGGATGTGGAGACAGGTTCGGGCGCGCGTCCGACGGTTGGCACCACCGGCATAACATTTCCCAGACTTCTTTTTTCAGTTTCAGTCATATTGGCACCTCTTTAAGCAGCGGCAATAGCCGCTGGCAAGACGATGCCCCCTCTGTCCGTTTACCTGAAAGATTGCCAGCGAGCTGGTTACCTCTTCGGTGGAGTTTGATACTTCAAACCCTCTCTCCAGAGCCTCAAATCCTGGCAGTCATTTTGCCTGAGAGTTTCCGGGGCGGTTGCTCCTTCGGCGCTGGTCGTAACCAGTCTCTCCCACCAGGGATAATAAGAGATATCTGATTTATTCAGATGAAGGGGAGCCTACGGATGGTTTTCCGGTGCGTCAAGGAGAATCCCTTCACGGATATGGCATCGAGCAGAGTGCATTACCACCGATTACATCGTCCCCACTGATCGGTGATCTGGGCGCTGTCATTTGTCACTTGATATTCTGAATAGGCGGCTGCGGTCATACAGGCGTGGTTCGGAAAAATACGCAGCAGGCTGCCGATCGGGAAATCCTCAAAGCTCCAGGACGTTTGATCCAGTGAGATGAGGCCGTGCTCCTGATTGGTAGAGGTGACCCATAGCCCTTCAATTGGTTCACAGGTTACGGGATCGCAAGCGAGGCCAAAATGCTTCTGGCCGGCCGGATTTTCCTTGCCGGGATCTGAGGATAAGGCAAGGCTTCCGGCATCGATCAAAAGCCTGTTTTCCGAAGCATTGTGACTGATAACAGTTGTCAGAACGGACAGGGCGATGTCATTAAAGTCGCAGACACCCAAGGCCTGCATGACAAGATCATGGAACACAAAAACACCTGCTCTGACTTCTGTTACGCCCTCCAGTGTTTCTGCAAACAACGCCGTTGGCGTCGATCCCAGACTGACCACCGGGCAAGGCAATCCAGCAGCTTTTATTTTTTGTGCTGCCGTTGTAATCGCGGATCTTTCCTGTTCGGCCATGACTTTCAGTTCAGCCTTTCCCTGGCAGTAATAAGATCCTCCTGCATGGGTCATAACACCTTCGAGTGTTGTTCCGGGAGCGGACTTTAGAAAATGAGCAATATCCATAAGAAGGGAATCTTCTGGCTTCAAGCCAGCCCGCTTGCCATCGCTGTCGATCTCGATCAGGCAGGGAAAAACGGTGCCCAGTTCCTCTGCTTTGGTTGACATCAGGACAGCCGCGGCCATCGTATCCAGAATAAAGGTCAGACGAATACCGGCATCCTGGAGCAATTTTGCGCGGCCCAGCTTTTGCGGCACCATGGAGACAGCATATAGAATATCGGTATAGCCAGCCTCAGCAAAGTATTCTGCTTCTTGCAATGTGGAAACGGTTACACCGCCTGTACCGGGTTTTTGAATATGACGGGCAACCGCGGCTGACTTGCAGGTTTTTAAATGAGGGCGCAGTTTGCAGGACAGGCCTGAAATCTTCTCGCTCATCTGTGCGATATTTTGCTGCATACGTTTTTGATCAAGAAGAAGTGCGGGAGTGTTTAAGTCTGTCAGTTGCATGGAAAGCTCCTGAATGAGGGCACGCGTTGTTTTTCATATTGCACAGTAACGGGGCAGATGGTTTTATCAAGTGGGCTGGGTCGAGAATAGGAATATCAATTGGCTAAAATAGTTTTTGGGTGGGAGTTCGGGGCCAGCCTTGGCCACATTTATCCTCTTCTTCGAGTGGCCGATGCCCTTAAGGAAAAAGGTCATGATATTCTTTTTGTTTGCCGCGATGTCGACCGGTCATTTGATGTAGTGAAATCGCGGGGCTATCCAATGATACAGGCTCCGTTCTGGAAAAACCTGCCTATCCCCAATGTGCGATCAATTTCGACACCAAGTTACGCCGACATTCTGGCCAGACAGGGCTTTGCGTACCGTAAGACGCTTCAGCATATGGTTTCTGCTTGGGATGATTTGCTCAGAATTTTGAAACCTGATCTCATTATTGCTGATCATAGTCCGGGTTTGAATATTGCGGTACGCAAAGCCATTCCGATGATTAACATTGGTAATGGTTTTACGCTACCGCCGACCGATATAGACGTATACCCGCCAATACTGGCGAAAGGGAAGCGTCTTGTGGCCCAGGACATGCTCATGAAACAGTTCAATGAATTGCATTTGGAAAGAGGGCGTGAGCCTTACAGACGGCTCCCGCAGATCTTTGATACGGAAGGGCAATTTGTCTGCACGCTGCCCCATTTGGACCCTTATGCTGATATCCGGATTGCTCCCGTTTGCGGACCGTTGGAAGACTGTATGGAGGCAGCTCCTCCACCTGAGGCCCCCTATGTTTTTATGTATATGGCCAATGAAGCGGAGGATAGTGAGCTTGCACTTGAGGCTGTTCAGAAACTGGGATGCCAGGCGAGTGTTTATATTCGAGGGGCATCAGCAGAACGCATGCAGAAATACGCGTCCAAGCATATGACCCTGCTCGGCAAACCAGCAGATTTTTCCGACATTATACCAAAGGCAAGCCTCGTCATTCACTCTGGCGGCAGTGGGACGGCGACATCCTGTTTGATGACAGGCCGCCCGCAAGTCATGTTCCCCCGCCAATCAGAAGCATTAATGTCGGGGCGGTTACTGACGTCTCAGGGGCTGGCTCATAGTATCGGAAAGGGAGTGGGGCTGGATGATCTCACTCATCTCCTTAAACAAGCTTTGGACGATCATGCGATGCAGGATCGGTGCTATCAAGCGGCACTCGAAATAGCGCAGGGCGACTGGAAAAACGCCCTGAAAAAAGTAACTGATCGGGCGACAGAGCTTCTCTCATGACGCCGGATCAGCAGGTTTGAAGGGGAGGCCCTACTTAATGTTGTATTTTAGAACCCAAAGCGGGAGGAGAGCCGCAACTTCCCGGCTGCTGCCATCCAATTCGATGGCAATCTGGTTTTCTTTCAGGTCAATCCGGACAATTCTTCCGCTGAACTGACACAGTTCTGAAGTGTCGACAGGACCAAAGATACCGGAGACGGGTTGATCAAGAGCAGCATCCTCCATCAATCCGTTGAGGAGGATCCCGTTTAAGGACCAATTCTCGGTTTTGAATGCCTGACCATTGATCTCCGCCTGAAGGATTGGGCTGGCAACTCTGAAAGAATCGCGTTGTTCAAATCGGTTGGGCACTGATGTGTCGATTTGCTGAGTATGTAGCAAGGGAACCTCCAAACATAAGTTAAATACCTGTTTGGAGTTCATGCACTCTTCGTGCCAGAATTTTCAGATGAGTCCAAATTTATTGAACGGGGCGCCGAAGAGCTTTCCATTGCTCGACTCGCTCGACAGCTTTCCCTAACTCCGGCTTATCCAGCTTGCTGGCTAGCCGCATTTTTAGACGGCGAATACGGGCTGATAAAGACCTGTTTCGTGCCCTTTCTTCTGCAAGGAGGAGCCATTTCATCGCTTCCGTCCTGTCTTCATCAATGATTTCCCCAGCGAAGAGGAAACCTGAAATGACGAGCTGGCTGGCAGCATCTCCCGCCTCTGCTTTCGACAGCTAGCGATTAAACTCATTCGTATATGCTTGCTTAATCCGCTCTTTGACGGCCACTAACTTTTGACTCGCACCGGGATAATTTTGCCGGGCGGCAGTTTCATACCATATTGCCGCAACCTTAAGGTCTTGCGGAACGCCCCGACCCGTCTCAAATAGAAAGGCCAGATTAAACTGTGCTTCCGCATCATCTTGCTCAGCGCGCTGCTTCCATTCCTGATAGGCCAATTGAGAATTGCCCGCCAGATATGCTTTGCGGGCTTTGTCGTCAGCAGCCTCTACAGAAGACGGTAATCCTTCCAGGCAGAAAAGGAGGGCCAAGATAAGAAGTATGATCAGATTTGTTCTTTTCATCGGGCTTTCTTTGAGTATCAGAGGAAGCTTGGTTATTTGCCTGGCTGCGGTGCTGTTAAGAGGTCGTCGTGCGCTTATATTAAAAACAGGAACGATTCTGCCTTAATTTCCAAAATACGCATCGATTAAGTGAATATATGCAGAAATCAAAATCTTATAACTAGTAATTACAGTTTCCCCCATAGCGTACAGAAAATTTTTTTCGAAAACATTAATTTGGTTTCTGGTAATTAAACGCATGGTTTTCCTGTGGTTTTTGAAATTTCACATTATATCGGCGATAGAAAGTGAGTATTTGTCAAAAATGACAATTTGTCATTTATTGGAAACACTGCTAATAATGAGGGCAAGCCGGGTAACTGGACAAAAAGATCCGGGCCTGGCTAAAGAGACCGAGTGGAGGAAAAGAAGTCAGTAAATATGGCCGCCTTAAAACGACGCTCTTGCACGAATTTGTTGGAGATTAGGCAGAAGATCTAACTGCAACTCAGAAGACCGAATGCCGAGGCCAAGGCATAAATCAATAATAAGGCCCCTAGATTTGAAAAGCCTCCATCCTGGCGGATGGGGGTTATTCTTTGTCAGCAGGATCGAGTTTCAGAAAACGAGGGTGTTATTCAGAAGAAAAGGTAATGGCCCTTTGGGATTTTTCTTCCTGAATCATTTCACGGATATGCACGGAGCATTTGGCGCATTGCGGAGATGCCCCCAAACATTCATAAACACCAGGGACAGCATTTGCGCCTGATGCAATGGCGCCTTTGACATCCCGATCTGTAAAGCCGTTACACAAACAAACATACATTTGTGTTTATCCCCGAATTGGAACTGATAATCATTCTGAATACATATAATTGTTAGGAATGATTGTCAATGTTATTCGCGTATTTTGGCAAATGGTCTGATTGCATGCCAGTTGTTCACAATTTCTTGCGGTTCAATATAAGAATTGCAAAATCTAGCGCCCTGTAATAGGACTGTTCTGTCCTCTATGGCATCGTCATAGACTTCGCGACGGGAGAGATCGGCTTTTTTAGCCGGCGCCGAAGGAGCAACCCCCCCGGAAACTCTCAGGCTCATGTACTGCGCGAAGGCGGGACTATCTGGAGAGTGTGATCAGATACTCTGATCACCACCGACGGAGCAAGGACCTTCGGGTCCGCATCTCTCAGGTTTATGACAGATGGGGAACAGACGGATGTCTGGTTTCGCTGTTGAGTAACCTGAATTCCCATTTCGAAATCGTTCTATCCGTTTGTTACAATAATCATCACCATGCGCCACAGGCGTCTATGTATCGTTTCTGGGAGGAAACAAATGGAAGCATTAACCAGTGCATTGAGCTGGCTTAACGGCATTGTATGGGGCGTTCCCATGCTGGTTCTTATTTTGGGGGTCGGAGTTTTTCTGACATTCGGACTTAAACTTCTGACAATCAGTAAAATCCCTTTCGGGTTCAACCTTCTCTGGAAAGGTCGCATTCCGGGTGATGCCGCGGGGCAAATCAGCCCGTTTAACGCCCTGATGACATCTTTGGCGGCAACCATTGGTACAGGGAATATCGCGGGTGTTGCAACGGCGATATTCTTAGGGGGGCCGGGGGCGGTCTTCTGGATGTGGATGACGGCGCTGGTTGGTATGGCAACCAAATATGCGGAAGCCGTTCTGGCGGTTAAATACCGTGAAAAGGATGAGCGCGGGCATCATGTTGGTGGCCCCATGTATTATATCAGAAATGGCCTTGGAAAAAAATGGAGCTGGCTTGCGGTTTGTTTCGCGCTGTTTGCCGGTATTGCTGGGTTCGGCATTGGTAATATGGTTCAGGCCAATTCCATTGCAAATGCTTTGCAGGCCAATTTTGCCGTTCCGGAATGGCTCACGGGTATTGTGCTTGTTGTTCTGGTTGGTGCCGTTCTTTTGGGCGGTATTCAGAGAATTTCTACTGTTGCGGGTAAACTTGTTCCCTTTATGGCGGTCGCCTATATCGGTGCGAGTGCCATTGTTCTGATTCTCAATGCCGGCGCTATTCCTGCAACTTTTGGACTAATTTTCACCCATGCATTTACGCCTGCCGCAGCCACAGGCGGCTTCGCCGGGGCAGCGGTTTGGGCCGCAATCCGTTTTGGTGTTGCACGCGGGGTTTTCTCCAATGAGGCCGGTCTTGGATCAGCCCCTATTGCCCATGCCGCGGCCCAAACGAAAGGCCCTGTTAGTCAAGGCCTGGTGGCCATGCTGGGGACTTTTATTGACACGATTATCGTCTGTACTTTTACGGCTCTTGCCATTTTGTCGACAGGGGCCTGGACCAGCGGTGAAACAGGTGCTGCGCTGACGTCAAAAGCTTTCGATATCGCTCTGCCCGGCGTAGGGGGGTATATCATCGCCATTGCTCTGACCGTGTTCGCCTTTACCACGATCCTAGGGTGGAGTTATTATTGCGAACGGTCTTTACAGTATTTGTTCGGCACAAAGATCATAAAACCGTTTCGGGCTGTCTGGTCCCTGGCGGCTCTGGTTGGAGCCACTCTGAAGCTCGGCTTTGTCTGGCTTCTGGCAGATACCCTCAATGCCATGATGGCTGTCCCTAATCTCATTGCACTGGCCTTGTTGAGTCCGATTGTCTTCAAGATCACCAAAGAGTTTTTTGAAACCAGAGGGAAATCAGAAGATAATCCTTTCTGATGTCATAAAAAAGGGTGAAGCCGTGGTGGCTTCACCCTAATTTCCGACTTCTTTTTGGTCGGTTTTTATCCGGCGTAACGCTGTACCAGCTGTTTGCCGAGAGAGTTCATATGGACCTGATCAGGGCCATCGGCAAAACGAACCGTTCTGGCATAGGCAAAGGCTTCCGCCATAAATGTATCCTGACTGAGGCCCATTGCACCATGCGCCTGAATGGCGCGGTCAATAACGGTCTGGGCCATGCTGGGTGCGACAATCTTGATCATGGCAATGATGTCTTTCGCATCCTTATAGGTTCCCCCGTCCATCTTTTCAGCGGCCTTTAAGGTAAGAAGGCGGGCCTGATCGATTTCGCAGGCCGAGCGTGCAATATCTTCCCGGACGGAGCCTTGTTCACTGATCTTCTTTCCAAAAGCCACGCGGTTTTCCACGCGCAGACACATTAGTTCCAACGCCCGCTGCGCACACCCGATGAGACGCATGCAATGATGAATACGGCCAGGGCCCAGGCGACCCTGGGCAATAGCAAAGCCGGACCCTTCTTCACCGATCAGATTGGAAGCTGGCACCCGAACATTTTCAAATAACACTTCTGCATGACCATGGGGGGCATCATCGGAGCCGAAGACTTTCATGGGACGAACAATGGTGACACCCGGTGTATCTTTGGGAACCAGGATTTGAGACTGTTGTTGGTGACGTGACGCATTGGGATCGGTCTTCCCCATAACGATCATGATCTTGCATCTGGGGTCCGGAGCGCCACTGATCCACCATTTCCGGCCATTGATAACATAGTCACCGCCGTCCCGCTTGATTTCGGTCTGGATGTTGGTGGCATCGGAGGAGGCAACGGCGGGTTCCGTCATCGCAAAAGCGGAGCGAATTTTACCTTCCAATAAAGGCAGGAGCCATTCTTCTTTCTGCTCGGCCGTCCCGTAACGCGCCAGGACCTCCATATTACCTGTGTCCGGGGCGCTGCAGTTGAAGGCTTCGGATCCGATAAGAGACCGTCCCATGATTTCAGATAACGGGGCATATTCCTGATTGGTGAGCCCGGACCCGTAATCGTCAAATTCTGCCAGAAACAGGTTCCAGAGCCCTTGTGCCTTCGCCTTCTCTTTCAATTCTTCCATGATTGGCGGAATTGTCCAGCGATCGGCTGCTGTTTCAATATGGTGGTTATAAGCTTCTTCAGCAGCGTAGACATGCTCGTTCATAAAGGCTTCAACGCGGGCTTTTAGCTCATCCGATTTGGCTGACACAGATATTGTCATCATTTACTCCATGCTAACGGGAAATATTGTCCGGCATTATAAAGCTGACATTTTCATCATGGAAATTTATAATAATGATAGATAACTATTCACAGAATGTATGATTATGAATTTCCGAAATATTGATCTCAATCTGTTTGTGACATTCGAAGTGATATATGATTCTGGGAACCTAACTCAGGCGGCTAGGATTTTGAATATAACGCAACCTGCCGTGAGTAATGCGCTCGCCCGGTTGCGGGATCAGTTGCAGGATCCTCTTTTTGTCCATGCGGGGAAGAGGATGAACCCGACACCTGCCGCCGAGGAATTGATTGGCCCCGTTCGCCAGGCGTTGAGTCTGCTTAAGTCGAGTATTGAAAAAGACGAAAGTTTTAAACCCCAGACACTTAAGAAGACAGTCAGGTTGAGCATTGGTGATGTCGCTGAATCAGTTATTCTGCCGAAATTCATCGCCTCTTTACGCGCCGGAGCCCCGCAGATAAAAGTGCATGCCTATCATTTGGAAAGACGCACGCTGGCGCGGAAACTGGCGGCGAGTGAAATCGATTTTGCGATTGATATTCCCATGCAGGCAGAGGCTCAGATCAGGCAAGTCAGACTTCTTTCCGAAACGCAAGTCTGTGTGATGGCTGAGAATCATCCACTGGCCCGGACAGATCAACTGACATTGCAGCAGTATCTATCCCAGGAACATATCCATGTTTCCTCGCGAAAAAAGGGGGGAGGAGTCGCGGATCTGGGACTGAGTCGGTTAGGAGAGACTCGTAATAATGTCGTCCGACTGCAGCATTATCAGGCCGCTTTTTCGTTGCTTGCCCGGTCGGAATATCTGCTGACAGCGCCAGCCTCTCTGACAGGTTTGTATCCCTGCAAGGTTTTTGATTTGCCCTTTGAGGCACCGGAGATGGAACTGCAGCTATACTGGCACAGCGCATCTGAGCAGTCTGCAATCAACAACTGGATCCGGCAGAAGCTCATTGACGCGGCCCGGGATATATCGTTCGGCTAGGGAGGCGGCCCCTCTTCATGTGTTCTGCTTGCATCCAGCCAGTGGATGTGGTTAATCCGCCTGATGACACACTCAGATGAAGACACGGAGCCAACCCTCTATCTCATTCCGACGCCCATCGGAAATCTGGAGGATATTTCATATCGTACAATCCGGATTTTGCAGCAGGTGGATGCATTGGCCTGTGAGGATACGCGCCATACCCGGAAAATATTTGAACGGTATGAATTGCAGAGCCCGGCTATCATCTTTGCCTGCCACGCCCATAACGAAGACCGGGCAGCAGGGCGTATTCTTTCCTTGTTAAGGGACGGCCTTTCCGTTGGTTTGACATCAGACGCGGGCGCGCC
>JBDWHS010000043.1:27500-29567 GCA_039975135.1 Sneathiella sp.
AACCGAGACTCCGTTAGTAGTGGCGAGCGAACGCGGACCAGGCCAGTGGTCTATATTGAAAAACTGGAACTGTCTGGAAAGGCAGGCCATAGTGGGTGATAGCCCCGTACAGGTAAGTTTGATATAGATCCTTGAGTAGGGCGGGACACGTGAAATCCTGTCTGAACGTGGGGGGACCACCCTCCAAGCCTAAGTACTCCTATGCGACCGATAGTGAACAAGTACCGTGAGGGAAAGGTGAAAAGCACCCCGACAAGGGGAGTGAAAGAGACCTTGAAACCGGATGCCTACAAGCAGTAGGAGCCCCTTTATGGGGTGACTGCGTACCTTTTGTATAATGGGTCAGCGAGTTAATCTTTGCAGCAAGCTTAAGCCGTTAGGTGTAGGCGCAGCGAAAGCGAGTCTTAATAGGGCGATTAAGTTGCGGGGATTAGACCCGAAACCGGGTGATCTAGCCATGAGCAGGTTGAAGGTGCAGTAACATGCACTGGAGGACCGAACCCACCAACGTTGAAAAGTTGGGGGATGACTTGTGGCTAGGGGTGAAAGGCCAATCAAACTCGGAAATAGCTGGTTCTCCGCGAAATCTATTTAGGTAGAGCGTCTTATATCATCATCGGGGGTAGAGCACTGGATGGGCTAGGGGGTCCCAACGACTTACCAAACCTAACCAAACTCCGAATACCGATGAATGCAGTAAGGCAGACAGGCAGTGGGTGCTAAGATCCATTGCCGAGAGGGAAACAGCCCAGACCGCCAGCTAAGGTCCCTAAGTCATGGCTAAGTGGGAAAGGATGTGGGAAGGCCAAAACAACCAGGAGGTTGGCTTAGAAGCAGCCACCCTTTAAAGAAAGCGTAATAGCTCACTGGTCTAAATTTAAGCCGGCCTGCGCCGAAGATGTATCGGGGCTAAAGCCATGCACCGAAGCTGCGGATTCAACCTTTTGGTTGAGTGGTAGCGGAGCGTTCTGTAAGCCTGTGAAGGGTAATCGCGAGATTGCCTGGAGGTATCAGAAGTGAGAATGCTGACATGAGTAACGAGATGAGTGTGAGAAACACTCACGTCGAAAGTCCAAGGGTTCCTGCGTAAAGCTAATCTGCGCAGGGTTAGTCGGCCCCTAAGGCGAGGGCGAAAGCCGTAGTCGATGGGAAACAGGTTAATATTCCTGTACCTGGTGGAAGTGACGAATGGGGTAAATTGTGGGTCCTTATTGGATTGGACCTGCCGTGAACCTGTTCCAGGAAATAGCTCCACCATTATAGACCGTACCCCAAACCGACACAGGTGGACTGGTAGAGTATACCGAGACGTTTGAGAGAACTATGTTGAAGGAACTCGGCAAAATGACCCCGTAACTTCGGGAGAAGGGGTACCCCTCTTAAGGCAACTTTGGGGGGGTGGCACAGACTTGGGGGTGGCGACTGTTTATTAAAAACATAGGACTCTGCGAAGTCGCAAGACGACGTATAGGGTCTGACGCCTGCCCGGTGCTGGAAGGTTAAGAGGAGTGGTGAGAGCTGCGAATCGAAGCCCCAGTAAACGGCGGCCGTAACTATAACGGTCCTAAGGTAGCGAAATTCCTTGTCGGGTAAGTTCCGACCTGCACGAATGGCGTAACGACTTCCCCGCTGTCTCCAACATAGACTCAGTGAAATTGAATTCTCCGTGAAGATGCGGAGTACCCGCGGTTAGACGGAAAGACCCCGTGCACCTTTACTACAGCTTTGCAGTGGTATCAGGATTTAAATGTGTAGGATAGGTGGGAGCCTTTGAAACAGTCACGCCAGTGGTTGTGGAGGCGTCCTTGAAATACCACCCTTTTGACTTTTGATATCTAACCGAGGACCGTTATCCGGTTCCGGGACCCTGCATGGTGGGTAGTTTGACTGGGGCGGTCGCCTCCCAAATGATAACGGAGGCGCGCGAAGGTTGGCTCAAACTGGTCGGAAATCAGTTGACGAGTGCAATGGCATAAGCCAGCCTGACTGCGAGACTGACAAGTCGAGCAGAGACGAAAGTCGGTCATAGTGATCCGGTGGTCCCGCGTGGAAGGGCCATCGCTCAAC
>JBDWHS010000044.1:0-12152 GCA_039975135.1 Sneathiella sp.
CGACAAGCGTGGCTATCACACCCCCCTGTTCCTTGGCTCGCTTGCCGCCGGTGGGACGCTTGGCATTCTAATACCGCCATCAGTTGGCCTGATCATTTACGGGCTTCTTACCAATACCTCCGTGCCCAAGCTCTACCTCGCAGGCATCCTGCCGGGGCTCGTATTGGCGGGACTTTACAGTCTGACCATCGTCATTCTTTGCCTCGTGAACAAAGGCTGGGGCGGCGAAAAGCTCTCGATTTCGTGGGCTGAGCGCTTCGCGAGCCTACCAAATCTGTTGCAGCCGCTGTTCATTTTCATCGTGGTCATCGGCTCCATTTATGCGGGTTGGGCAACGCCGACGGAAAGTGCCTCTCTGGGCGTACTCGCGGCGCTCTTGCTATCCTGGAAAAACGGTAAACTGACACGAGACATGCTTCTGAAATCATTTGAAGGCACTATGCGGACAACAGCGATGATCATGCTGATCATTCTGGCAGCGGCCTTCCTGAACTTCGTGCTTGCGGTAATCGGCCTTGCGGCCGCCTTTCAGGGCTTTATAGAAGGCTTGGGCCTTTCACCATTTCAGGTGCTCTTGATCATTATCGCTATCTATCTGGTGATGGGCTGTTTCATGGAGAGCTTGTCCATGCTGATCACCACGACCCCCATTGTCGTACCAGTGATCGTCGCCCTTGGATACGATCCGATCTGGTTCGGTGTGGTGCTGATGCTGCTTCTGGAGACCGCTTTGATCACACCGCCCATCGGGTTGAACCTTTATGTTGTGCAATCCATTCGCCAAGGCGGTCCGATCAAGGACGTGATAAAAGGGGCGATCCCCTTTGTCTTTGCCATGTTCGTGATGATTGGCCTTGTGATTGCTTTTCCCTTGATGGCGTTGTGGCTGCCGTCTCTTCTCTAAAATTTGCGACAGGAAAAACTCATGGATCTTAATAATAAGACGGTCATCATCACCGGTGGCGCACGCGGAATTGGTGCGGCCTTAGCCACGCGGTTCGCCAAGGAGGGTGCAAAGGTTGTTGTCGCCGATCTGGATGAAGGTGCGGCGCGTGCAACTGCTGCCGAGTTTGATGGTTTGGGCGTTGCATGCGACGTCACAAAAGAGGCCGATGTGAAGGCGTTGGTTAAAGCAACAGAGCAGCACTTTGGCCCGGTGGATATGTTCTGCTCAAACGCAGGCGTGTGTCTGGGCGAGCCATCACATTCGGCCTCGGCCAGCAATGACACCTGGGCACTGTGCTGGGACGTTCATGTTATGGCCCATGTCTATACCGCGCGCGCGGTACTGCCCGGCATGATCGAACGCGGAAGCGGGTATCTGCTGCAGATGTCTTCCGCCGCAGGGTTGTTGAGCCAGATCGGTGATGCGGCCTATTCTGCCACCAAACACGCTGCTGTTGGATTCGCCGAATCCGTTGCCATCACCCATGGAGGTGATGGGATCAGGGTTTCGGTCATTTGTCCGCAATATGTAGCAACCCCGATGCTGGGCTATGCAGAAAAGGGGGCTTCAAGCGATCTGCCGGGCGTGATTACGCCTGAGGCGCTTGCAGAAACTGTGGCTCAGGGTGTCGCGCAGGAAAGCTTCCTGATCTTGCCACACGCGGATGTCGCGCAGTTCATTCAATTCAAATCGGCCAACTACGACAAATGGCTGGGCGCGATGCGAAAACTGCGCAGCAAGATTGTAGACGAGATCGGTTCCACCGATCTGGAAGCCATGCACAAGCTGGTGTGACGGCTGTGAGACCTCAACCTCGGCTTGAGACATTCGCTAACCAAAAGGTGAGCGTAGACGGGCAAGATATTTGCTTTAACTCCAATGGAATTGCGGCGACGCCGGAACGGCCCACACTTGTTCTGGTCCATGGCTCGGGCGGGTCCAAGCTCGACTGGCCGCAGTCTTGGAGGAGTGTGGCGAGGGCGACTGCCCCTCATGGCCTTCCGTCGTCGACAGCTGTTCTGTCCGGTCAGGGCGGGCAATCGCTGCATTCTTATCCTGTCTTTGCTGTCGATCTACCCGGTCACGGTGGATCCCGTGGCAAAAGCCTGAGTGATATCGACAGCTACGGTTCAGCAGTGTTCAGGTTCATTGAAGCGCTTGGTCTGGAAAACGTTTGCCTGGTGGGGCACTCAATGGGTGTCGGAGTTGTTTTGTCAGCCGTGCTGCAATCCAGCGAGCGAATTTCCTCACTGTGTCTGATCGCTGGGGCTGCGCGAATGCCGGTCACACCCGATTTGCTGGAGGGGTTGCAGAATCAGACCGAAAATACCGTCGCCGCCATCGCGCACTCCTGCTGGCATAAATCTACGCCCGAGCACTTTGTGAAGACCACGCGGCAACGGATGATGTCAGCCGGAGCAAACGTCTTGTTTGACGATTTCACTGCGTGTTCAAAATTGGACTTGCGCGCAAAGTTGCATGCTCTTCAAGTCCCGACATTGATCCTTGCAGCGCAGGAAGACCGCATGGTGAAGGCCGCTGAAATCGAAGCCATGGCGCAAGCTATTCCAAAGGCTCAGCTTGAGATATTCCACGAATGCGGACACTTCCTTCATGTTGAACGCGCGTCAGTGGCCGCGGCTGCACTCGCAGGGTTCCTTGCGAACGCAGCCTAGTTGCCAAGTCATTCCGCAGCAATGGGTTTGGTCGGGATGTCCACCAGCTTGCCGCGGGGAATGAGCCGGTCGGCGTCATACATCGGCAGGGTGCAGAGATCACCGCTTTGAGTGGAACCGTTAGCACAGAGCACCTCGACCTGCGTGCCCGGACCCTGCGCGGGATCGTCCATGCGCACGATGCAGACACCGCAGCCCTGGTAAGGCGAATAACCCGAGGAACAAACCCGACCGACTTCTTTGCTGCCGATGGTTATCACCCGGCCCAGCTGCGCCACGCCGCCGGTCACCCGCATGCCCCAGGTGCGGCAGGATTTATCGGCGGCCTCCAGCGCTTTGCGGCCAACAAAGTCACGGTCGTCAAATTCGACAAAACCGCCAAGCCCTGCGTCGAACGGCGTGGTGTCCGTCCCGAAATCCGACCCAGCGTTGAGCAACCCGGCCTCAATCCGCCGAGCGCGGAACACCGGCGTTCCGGTTAGCAGGATGCCGAACGCCGCGCCGACCTCCATGATCCGGTCGCCGATGGCCGGGATGTCGGTGTCGGGCTCAAAGCTGCCTTTTGCTGCAAGTTGCATGGATGACCGCTTCTGGCACTAAGCAGACCATCCAATCATGTCGCGGAATAAATATCCTGCAGATAGTTGGCTGTTACTTTGTCCGCATAGCTGCCTATCAATTGATCAAATTGATGGCCTACTCGCGAACGTCCGCTTTCGGAAATATACATGCTGATAATTATTGCTATGTGAAGGTCGACTAAGGGCCGAAACTGGCTATTCAGCGAGTGTCTTATAAGGGATCATGTGTAGAAATTCAGACTTGATCTACAAATAATGTATGGAGAACACTGAGATTGTACGCTAACGGTTTATAAAATTCATAAAACTCTCAGCGACCTCTTCGCAAAACTTTACTGTCATCTCGGATGCAGGATTATTATAAACCAGCTTAACCTGATCAATGTCGCACTCAAAACGTCCAAGAGAATTTCTGCTAATCCTGACGCCTAGTGTCCCTCGTTCCTCACCTGTGATTTTAAAAATCGCATAGGAACCAGCCTTGGCTTGATCGCCATAAATAGCGCCGCAGTGGTGCTGATCAAAAGCTTCTTTCACAATTTGTTTTTCGCTTTGTAAACGTTCTGCAGAATAATGATTTGACCGAGAATGGTAACGAAACGGCTCGCAAAAAATAGTCTCTTTACTTTCACTCTGAAGCAGCCTTCTGAGCCTTTGAATCTTTATGGCCCTGTCATGCTCCGATAGAAGGCGCTTGTTTGACCAGGCCGGATTACATCTTTGAAGCTCATACTCTAAAAGACTGGAAGTCTCTTGATAGAGCTTCAGCCGCTCCTCTATGGCTGCTGGTGAGTAAGTCTTCGAATACCGAGCCGCCGATATCATCTTTTTATCAAATTCTCGGTTCTTGAGGAAGTGCTGGATAACCGAGCTTTCGACAGCCGATAAAAACCTCACCCTTTCAACAAGTCTGGCTTTGTCGTGACGTTCATTTTTACTGGCGAGCAAACAGATGAGCTTGTTTCGGGATTTTGTATGTGAGGCAAGCTTTTTCCAGGCACCTTTTCCAAACAGAGCTTTCAGCTCCGCTGGATCACTTTGAAACAGGATGATGAGAGGCATCAGATGTTGAAGACCATCTGCCTCTGCTTCCCATAGCAGCTCTTTAACGCTGAGTGCCGCTTCAACCCGCCAGGTGCTATACGAGGATCTTGAGGTTCTCAGAAAAGGCCAGGCTCCACGGGGGAGGGGGGCATAAATAAAACACTTGGCGTTCCAGGCATACCACCGCCTATTAAACTGAGCGCCCAATAGGGGAAAGTAGAATTTTGCCTTGTCGATCTTATAGTGCCTGCTGGCTTCAAAAGAGTCCTCGCAGTCGTCAGGTTTCAAAAACTCTTTGCCAGTGGCCTTTTCCTTCCAGCGATAGTCGCGCTCCTGTTTAAACTGCAAATACTCCGGACTGCCAACGAGGTTTCCGCAGACGGGGATCTTCCGATCGGGGCAGAGGTGAATTTCGAATTTAGCCGGCACCAAATCAGGAGTGGCTGTCGATTTTTCACGTAAAGAATTTCTAATCATATTGGCTACTAAAGACGCTACAGATTCAATGGCCCTCAAAAAGAATGTAGTGCAATCTTCAAGATGGTATTTCGAAGGTTAAATTATATCTTAAAACGGGTGTTATCTAAAGATATTATTATTGTTTTTTGTGTGGCATTTTAGTCAAATTATATAATTGATTTAAGGGCTTAACTTGTTTTCGGATATGAAGAGAAGAGGGTGCTGCGCCCCCTTCCGCTAGACCTCCCTTCGAACGATTGTTCTACGGGCTGGCGAGGTTAAAACCTCGCCACTCCGAAACCGGTCTCCCCGCTTTTCACTCACTGCGTTCCCTGCAAAGCGGGTGATCCCCCTCCGGTTTCTCCGGGTCTTGCGAAATTCCCCAGCTTTAAGACGGCATGGAAGATGTTGCACATCTTACAAAAGAGAGCTGAGAGAATGACATTAACAAAAGCGCAGTCCCGCAAACATGCAGAAGCCATCAAACTCCTTGAAAAGGAAGAGCTAACCTTTGATGAGAAATGTTTTGTTTTTGAACATTTCCATGAAGGCGGAGACAGCAATAACAAAGTGGCTTCTGCTCACTTTACGCCTTATGACCTCGCCAATGATTTAAAGCTGGATATTCACGGTCACAAAATTCTCGATATCTGTGCAGGCATCGGAATTTTATCCTTTGCTTATCTGAACGGATATGATCACCAGTATCAGCCAAAGCTTGTTTGTGTTGAAATCAATCCGCGCTATGTGGAGGTGGGCAAGAAACTGTTGCCTGAAGCAGAATGGATATGCGGGGATATCTTTGATCCAGAAATTCAGAAGAAACTGAAGGGTAGGGGATTTGACACAGCGATCAGCAATCCTCCTTTCGGCAAGAACGCGATGGGTGATAAAAAAGCCCCCCGCTACAAAGGTAACCTCTTTGAATATGCCGTCATAGACATTGCGAGTGACCTTGCAGAATATGGCGCTTTCATTATCCCCCAAGGATCGTCCCCTTTTCTGTATTCGGGCGTGCAGTGGTATCAGGATTGCCGACGCCCAACCTCTCGGGACCCACAGCCGGGGCAGGGCCAAGCCAATATGCGTAAATATCAGCCCTTCTTTGATGCGACCGGCATAGATCTATCTGTTGGAGCGGGCGTGGACACTTCCATCTATATAGAGGAGTGGCGAGGCGTTGCTCCAAAGACGGAGATAGTCACAGCAGAGTTTGAAGAGGTGCAAGCCGCCAGAAGGGCGGTGAGGGCCGCAGAAGTCGTTTCTGAAGGGCATACTAAGGAAATCACCTTAGACGATGCTCACAACCCAGATTATGCCGAATTCTTTGAGGGGCTTAAAGAAGCGCAAGGGGTGGCGAACTCCCTTGTCGATACTCCAGAGTTTAAGGCTCTGGTAGCGAGATCAACTCACAATCAGGCGGTGGATCCCGTTCAGCTTGCCTTATTTTAGTTGGGAGGGATGTCTGCAATGACCTTTCAATTTGGCTTTGATCTGGACGGCTGGCGGGATGAAGAGGGAAACCGGCATGGGGAATATACATTTACGCCCTCCTATGTCGATGAGCTGCTGCCTGCCCAGAAGACAATTCTTTCTCTTTTCGATGTTTCCGGTGAATGGGCTAAACCATACCGGGAAGCCGGATACAGAGTGGCCCATCTCGATATCCAGAATTTCGATCCGGTAGATATCAACGATATTGATCGAAACTGGTTGATCGATTTCGGATTGGAGGATGTGCATGGTATTCTGGCCGCCTTGCCTTGTACGGATTTTGCCGGTTCCGGTGCGCGGTGGTGGGAAGGGAAAGACAGGGCGGGGGCTACCCAGAAGTCTGTTGAGCTGGCCTATCAGACCTTGGCGATTATCGAGTTTTTGAGACCGTCATGGTGGGTTCTGGAAAACCCGGTCGGGCGTCTTGAGAAACTGGTTCCGGAACTGACACCGTTTGGTCCGTTCTATTTCAATCCATGTGATTTTGGAGACCCCTACACCAAGAAGACGGGCTTGTGGGGAGAGTTCAACAAGGACATGAAACGAAACCCTGTAGAGCCGATTGAAGGCAGTAAAATGCATCTACTGCCGCCCGGGCCGGATCGTCAATTTTTACGATCAGTCACGCCTGCAGGCTTTGCCGCCGCATTCCACGAAGCCAATCCATGAGCTGAATTGATGCTCATTCCGTTGAAAGATTACTTGAATTATTGTCCCTTGTAGGTTACATTTAATGATGATTACGATTAAACAAACCAAACAATTTGGCGCTTGGCTGTCAGGCCTGAAAGACAAGAAAACGCGGCTGATTATTGCGGGTCGAATTGATCGGATGGAGCGAGGTCTTCCCGGGGATACGAAATCAGTCGGCGGAGATGTTAGCGAGCTGCGCATACATTACGGAAAAGGCTACCGTGTCTATTACACCCGGCGAGGCGGCACAATTGTAATCTTGCTGTGCGGCGGCGATAAATCGTCGCAAAGCAAGGATATATCGAAAGCTCAGAAGCTTTCCAAAGAAGTGGATGAAAAGTTATGGAACTGACAGATTTTGATATTGCGGACTATCTGGATGATGAAGAGGCGATTGCTCTTTATCTTTCTGACGTTTTGGAAACGGGGGATGTTGCCTATTTGAGTGCCGCTTTGGGTAAAATTGCAAAATCCAAAGGCATGACAGAGATCGCGAAAAAGACAGGCGTCAAACGAGAAGCGCTGTACCGCGCCTTGAGCGAGAAAGGGAACCCACAGTTCAAGACAGTTTCTGAAGTGATTAAAGCAATGGGGTTTCAGTTGTCTGTTCAGCCTATTGGTGATGGTGAAAAGCGAATTTGATTTAATTACTGGATGGAGAGAAAACGTTGAAAGATGACTTGGAAAATATAAAGATCCTAAATCAACACGGATCAGATGCATTAAAAGCCATTTTTCTGCTTAATGGAGGCGCTTCAATTGCGTTTTTGACTTTCTTGGGAAGTATAGCCCTCGGAAAAGTACCGCAAGTTTTTGAAGCTTCTGATATTGCTCAAATTTTGATTTTCTTCAGTATTGGGGCAGGGCTCAGTGTATCAGCATATGCTTTTAATTATCTGAATATCTTGTCTGGTATTATTGGCAAAGAAACGCTGAGTAATTTTTTATTGGTTGTAACAATTTTGATGGCAGGGAGTTCCATTGTCATTTTTTTTGTTGGTATTTGGCAGGCAATTGAGACATTTACTGTTTTTGGGACTTAGCGACAGTAAGCGAATTTCGGTCAGCACTTTTCCATTGAATTTAAAATTTGAAGGAAACTTCGTGAATTGTTATCCAATAAAATTGGATAACAATATTTTTTGCTTTTCAAGGAAAGCAAAGACGCGAAATTTGAGTTTCTGGGTTTTCCAATTTGTATCGTACTATACAATATTGTAATAATAATGGATGACTCAAGTTTATAAAAAGCCAACGGAAGAAGCTCATGAGCAGCTTCAAAAGGCCTATGACTTTTTTAATCAGTCTTTGTTTTCTGGCCGTCTGCCCTCCTGCTTGATTATCCATGCCCGCAAAGGGAGGACCTATGGTTATTACAGTCCTGATCGCTGGGAGCGGGAAGGGGCTGTTAGAGCGGTTGATGAAATTGCTTTGAACCCGCAGCATTTTCGGAACCGCTCGATTGAGGACGTTCTTTCAACACTTGTCCATGAAATGACGCACCTGGAGCAACACCATTTTGGTAAACCGGCACGGCGAGGGTATCACGACCGGGCCTGGGGTGAGTTGATGAAGAGGGTCGGGCTTTACCCGTCCCAAACAGGAAAACCTGGCGGAAAGGAAACGGGCCAACAGATGACCCATTACATTCTCAAAAATGGCCCTTTTGAAAAAACCGTAAAAGAACTTCTTAATTCCGGATTTTCTCTAACCTGGTCAGATACGATCCAGGAGGGAGCAAGTGACAACTCTGATCCGGCTAATCCGAAGAAAAAGAGCAAGTGGAAATTTACCTGCTCTGCTTGCGGCCAGAATAGTTGGGGCAAGGCAGATACCAAGATTATTTGTGGTCACGATAATCAGCCGATGATTTCTCCTGAGCTGGAAGCATTCCTGGGGTCTGTTACGGACTTGGCTTGATGGCTCTTTCCTTCAAGAACAAATAACTTAAACCGGCTTTGAGCCGGTTTTCCTATTATTGCCTACTTGCGGACTGTTTTGGACGAGTTCGGACGAGATTCAGAGCAAATTTCATGTGATTTGTACGTGTTTGGATAAATTCGGATGAGATAAGGGCGCAGATTACCATTTTTATACGAGTTCGGACGAGTTGTGATAAAACCGCGTTTGTTTTGCTTCTTTTTTGTACGTCGTTAAGAGGGCAGGGTATGGAAAGTGGACCACTTTCCCCTGAGTGTTGTTTCAAAAAGAACTTATTCGCATCAAAGATGCTCAACCGACAACCTGTTGAAGAGAGCTTTATGAGAGTAAATTTCATGACTATCAAAAACTAAATATAGTACGTCCCTCAACAACTCAATTTATAGTTTTGCAAGTCGTGGTATGGCTGTGGCAAGGATGTTTACTCTTGATAGTGTTCTTTTGTTGGCATTGTGCCAATGACAAGCTCAAAATATACTTATCTCAACAATTCAGGCATCTCGACTATGTCTTAATAAGCGTGAAAAATGCGTTAAAAAAGGAGAATTGGTCAATTATAAATTGAATAATAAGTTGAGAAGGTTTTATATTTCTAATGGAAGCAGTGGAAAAAGATGCGATGACTAGAATAGTCAAGAATGCGCGATGAACTGCTTGCTCTGGGAGAACTTTAGTAATGCTTCAAAGTAAAAGATTGGAAATTGATTTTTCTCAAAAAGCTGCCGTATTGGGAGAGATCGCTTGGCTTTATTCCCAAACTGAAGCAACGCGAAGCCAGCCATTTTCAGATCTCGCTGAGCTTGCGGAAGGACCTTTGAGGTGTGGACAGTATAGAATCTACCGGAAAGCCAATGTTCCCGTGGGATTTGTCGCATGGGCGCAATTAAGCGAAATTGCCGAGAAGAAGGTTGCATTAAATTCCTACCGATTAACTCATGACATGTGGAACTCTGGAAATCGCATTTGGTTGACAACGATAATCTCAAACAGCGTCAAGCATAGCGATGTCGTAGAAAAAACTAAATTAATATTTGATAAAAAGTACCAGTTTAAGGGCCAAATTACGGATCTTCGCAATGAAAATCTAAGGCAGTTAGTATTGAAAAGCGCCAATACGAGAAAGTTAGTTCAAATTAGGCGTGCCGAAACCCTCAACGATATTAATCTATTGTTTCCGCTTGGAAAAATTGCCTCTGAGGAGCCATCTTTTAACTTAAGTAACTTCGATTTAAATAAACGTAAAAAGGTATATGAAGAATGGCTGGAAAATAAGAAAAAATATGTAATTTTGATTGCGGAACAAGAAGGTGAAGCAATAGGATTCTTAACGGCATGGGCTGGACGCCATTATTTGTCTAAAACTGATGTCGCGGCTACTGTTACTGCTTTTTTCGTATTGCCAGAAAAACGCGGAGGGTTTGCTGCCCTTAAGTTGATCGATGGCTTTAGGCAGTGGGCAAAGAATAGAGATGCTAAATCAATCCATATTCATGTGACATCTGGCATTAGAATTAGAGAAACAGATAGATTTCTTAGAAAGATAGGTTTTAGAAGTATGGGGGGGAATTATGCGAAGGACTTATAAAGTAAGCTGTGATGTTTTTTATGCAAATCGATTTCGGGGTTTGTGCGCTTTTATCCTCTTTAGCCTTATGTTTGGAATTGCCATGGAAAATAAAACCTATGCTGAAGAAATTTTTGATAAAAACCATGTTGAAAAACACGTAAAGACACTATTCGAGAATATTGAACCTCAGTATGGTCGCTGGACGACGCCAATAAAATATCGAATTATTGGTAAAATGACTGAGAGGTCTCTTGCGAGCGTTGCTTCTATTTTCGAGTATTTGGAACGGCTCACGAATGTTAAGGCCACTAAGGCAGTAAGTGATGACGATGCCAATTTTCTCATTATATTTTCGGACGGTTTTGAACAATTGGCAGACAACGTTGATATCCAAAAAATCTTTATGAATGAAGGGGAAAGTGTTGGGCAGTTTAAGAAAAGAATGACACTTGGTAAGGAAAAAGACGGAAATATTACTTCCTTCGCAAAGAAATACTATGATGCTGCCGGAAGAGTTGTTGGATATGCTGTATTAGATAATCCATTTGTAAGCGAAGAACCTGCCTCAAATTATTACCTCAAGACTGTGGTCTCAGGATACTTGGATTTTAATTTCAGCAATGTATTTGATAGCTCAATATTTAATTCTGCTGCATTGAGCTCAGATTATTTTGAAGGAGTTGTCACTGGACTTCATGAAGTTGATGAAGTGCTCCTGAAGGAGTTGTATTTATTTCGTGATGAAAAAACATTAGAGAAATCTGAATTTCAATTCAAGCTGGCTGAAAGAATATACAAAAAAAAATCACCAGATAGCGAATAGGGGGACGCAGGATGACAACAGTTGATGTCACTACAGAAGGAATTGATTTAACTGGAAATTTGCCAAATATTGATGTCAAAAGTACTGGCCCTGGCAATTTTTCTTTTAAAGCAAACTTGCATGCTCTCGAGGTTGAAGTCAGTAAGTCAACCAACCCAAATGGATCTGAAAAGAGTACTATTGGAGTAAAGGGGACGAAAGGGCTTACAACCGTTGGGGTCAGCCATTCAACTGAGACGCAAACGACGTCAACTTCTACTTCAACTGAAACAACTACAACTGGGTCAGCCGAGTTCGGAGGCGGGGGTTTTAATATTGGGCTTGAAGTTGGGTTTTCTGATAAGTCGGAAGAGAATGATGAGACTTCCACTGAAACGTCAACTCTAACTGCTACCATATCTGTTGCGGTACCAGGAGCTAAAATCAATGTAGCCACTTCAAAAGGTATTCAAACAACAACAAATAAATCGACAGGTGAACAAAATCAGTCGTTCATGAGTGACGGAAAGCCTGTGCCCAAAGGGCTTTCTAGCCCTAGAGGGCAAAGTTCCTCTTCTATTCCTGGGGATGACGCGGGGGATGGGAATTTGGCGTCACATCCTGTTGGTCATGAGACTAATAGTCTGGATACTCATGCGGCAGACAACCCTATGGCTGGGACAAGTAATTCATCCGGAGATACGGAAAATGAAGAAGAGAACTCCGAAGATGACAATCCGAATAATGTGGATGGAGCAGAGGAGATAGATGGTGTCGGTAGTGGGGATCCTGGTAACAATTTTTCGGACAGTGACAATGTTGATGGTGCTGATGAGATAGATGCCGTTGGGCAGGGGGATCCTGGGAATAACCACTCGGACAGCGACAACGTTGATGGTGCTGATGAAATAGACGGTGTTGGGAACGGTGACCCTGGCAACAACTTTTC
>JBDWHS010000045.1:0-33827 GCA_039975135.1 Sneathiella sp.
GAGAACCAAACTATTAACAGTTTGTGCCGCTCAGTGATGTATGAGTGGGGAGAGCGCCACGTATAAGCAGATAGCTAGGTAACAAAACCTCCTTCCTAGCAGTTTTTTGGTTTTGGATGATGTGCAGCCACGCGCCGATAAGTGTGAAGAAGGTATTCCCTAAATTCAATGGCTGGTGTTTTTCTGGAGCGTCAAGTATGGTCTCGACAACCCTGTTTCGAGACGTGATTACAAGAAATTGAGAAGAGAAAATGTCCAGTATTTTACCAGATGATGCAGCGAATAACCGGATCTGGGTTCGGGCGGAAAAAAAGCTGAATGAGAAACGCGTTGCTATTGTTCCAAAGGACGCTGAAACCCTTATTAAAGCAGGTTATGAGGTCACGGTTGAACAGTCCGGGCAGCGCTGCATTGATATCAGCGCCTATGAAGCTGTTGGCTGTAGGATTGCCGAAGAAGGCAGCTGGCCCCAGGCGCCAGAAGATGCGTTCGTGTTAGGGGTTAAGGAGTTGCCTGCTGGTGATACCAATCTCAACCATCGACATATCTATTTTGGGCATGTTTTCAAGGATCAGCCAGGCTGGGAACATACCTTGAGCCGGTTCATTAAAGGCCAGGGTATATTGTATGATCTGGAATGCCTGGTGGACGAGAATGACCGCCGGATTGCCGCATTTGGATATTGGGCAGGATATGCAGGTGCCGCCGCAGCGGCAATGGCATGGATTGGTCAGCAGGGAGGGAATGTGCCGCCTGTGGGGCCGATCGGCAGCTATCCAAATGTGGAAGCGCTTCTGGACGAGTTGAGAGCCGGCCTTGAAAAAGCGGGCGATAAGCCAACAATGATCGTGATCGGGGCCCTTGGTCGCACCGGAAGCGGCGCAACTGACCTGGGCATTGCTTTGGGACTTGAAATTACCAAATGGGATATGGCGGAAACGGCATCGGGTGGCCCTTTTCCGGAAATTCAAAGCCATTCAATTTTTGTGAATTGTATTCTTGCGTCAAAAGAATGCCCGCGCTTTGTCACGGCGGATGATATTCGCGTGCCGGATCGGCGTCTTTCCGTTATTGCGGATGTAAGTTGCGACCCTGAAAGTGCCTATAATCCCATACCGGTTTATAATCGCAGCACGACATTTGACGCACCGACCGTCTCAGTTCCGACCGAGGGGCGGCCACTGGATGTTGTCGCGATTGATCATTTGCCTTCTATGCTGCCATTGGAATCCAGTGAGGATTATTCAAGGCAGCTGATGACAGCGCTTATTGACCTCAAAGAACCTAAAAAAGGGATTTGGGGGCGGGCCCTTGACCAATTTAATAAAAATGTGAAGCGGCTCGACTGAGCTGAAGGAGAGAGAAATGGCACATATTCACTGGTTGGGTGCGGGACTTTCGTCCGTGCCGGGCATCCGGCGTCTTATTCAAGCCGGATATGAAATGACCGTTTGGAACAGGACGCTTGAAAAGGCAGAAGCGGCTGTTGACGGACTGATTGGAAGCTTTGACGCACAGTCTTTTTCCATGGAGGCCTTTACTGAAAGCCTGCAGGCAGGCGATGTGGCGATTTCCATGCTGCCGGGAGATTTTCATCCGGTGGTTGCAAAAATCTGCCTCGATAAAGGGGCACATTTCGTCTCCAGCTCCTATCTTTCACCGCAAATGGTGGAACTGGACGGTTTCGCCAAAGAAAAAGGCTTGTCCTTCGTGAATGAAGTGGGGCTGGATCCGGGTGTAGATCATCTGATGGCACATATGGTCATGGATGACTATCGCAAATCTGGTGCTTATTCGCCGTCAAACGGGCATTATTTCAGATCCTATTGCGGTGGGTTGTCTGAAAAACCGAATGATTTTCGGTATAAATTCAGCTGGTCACCCCTCGGTGTCCTCAAAGCGCTTCGGTCCCCATCAAAGAGCGTGAAAGACGGGGATGTCTTCGATGTCAGCCGCCCTTGGGATGCCGTTGATGATTATAAGGTTCAGTTGCCCAAGGGCGAAGAGGTGTTCGAAGTTTATCCGAACCGGGACTCGCTGCCTTATATTTCCGAATATGGCTTTGACGACAGCATGGTGATGAAACAGTTTGTCCGCGGAACACTTCGTTATGGCGGATGGGCAAATGCCTGGGCTGATATTTTTGAAGAAGTGGAAACGCTGGAAGGCGAAGCCGGGGATCAGCGACTTGCAGAAATGAGCGCTGACCTTTGGGATAAGTATGCGGTCGAGGACGGTGAAGCCGACCGTGTGGTTCTCTGTGTTGATTTATGGGCGCAGGCGGACGGCAAAGATGTGTATAATAAATCATATGTCATGGATGCATACGGGGATGCAGAACATACAGCGATGGCAAGACTGGTCTCGGTTCCGGTCAGTTTTGCTGTTGAAGGTATTCTGAAAGGGGATTTTGCCCCCGGTGTTCAGGCCGCCCCGAGTGATACGAAGATTGCCGGAAAATGGCTGCAAGCGCTTCAGGATCTCGGTGAAGACATGACATTGGTGGATCACTTGGCATGATATGAGATTAGGAAGGCTGACGAATGGCGATAAAACGTTCACTTGTTTTGATGTTCATTCTGGGGTTTGTATTCACCGGTCAGGCCCGGGCGTCGGATGCGAATTTGTCGCTGCTCAGCCTTCCGGATGGTTTTGACATAGAGATCTGGGCGGAGGTGCCGGGTGCACGGTCCCTGGCCGTCACAAATGACGGAACGACCGTTTATGTAGGGACAAGAGACAATCGTGTTTATCGCATTCGAGATGAGGATCAGGACAGGCAGGCTGATACGGTATCTGTCTTCGCCCGGAACCTGAATGTCCCTAATGGCATCGCGCTTGATCGCGAAGGCCGGCTTTACATCGCTGAACAACATCAAATAAGCCGATTTGATAGGGAGGGACGACAGGAGGTTGTCGTGCCGCCCGGCCTGCTCCCTGACAGACGTCATCATGGTTGGCGATATATCGGCGTCAGCCCGGACGGGGCGCTTTATGTCTCTGTAGGAGCGCCGTGCAATATTTGTAAAGTTAAGGGGGTGGAAGGAACTATTCTCAAGTTTGAGACTGCCACTTTCAACTCTGAAATTTTTGCTGAAGGGGTGCGAAATTCTGTCGGTTTTGACTGGCATCCGAAGACGGGCGAGCTGTTTTTTACGGATAATGGAGGCGATAATCTAGGCGATGATATCCCGCCAGATGAGCTTAACCACGCCCCTGCTGCCGGGCAGCATTTTGGATATCCGTTTGAGTATGACACAGAACAGGCCTATCCGCAGTTTAAGGACCATGAAAATACGGTCACATTCCAGCCTCCGGTCTTGCGGTTTGGCGCTCATGTGGCCGCCCTTGGCATTGATTTCTACAGCGGCGCTATGTTTCCAGATCAATATCGCCAATCCGCGATCGTGGCTCAACACGGTTCCTGGAACCGCTCCGAACCTGTCGGTTACCGGCTTTTGACCGTTGTGTTCGAAGATGGCAAACCTGTTTCAAAATCGGTGCTTGTAGAAGGTTGGTTACAACGCGATGGAGAGGTTCTTGGTAGGCCTGTTGACATTGCCGAACTTCCCGATGGGTCTTTGCTGGTGTCAGATGACCATGCAGATGTTATCTACCGAATTACTTATAGCAATAATCAAAAGTAGTATTTATTAATGAATGAGTAAATTTAAAATATCAATATCTATTAATATGAAATATTATTAATTTATTAATACTCTTTAAATACGCTGATTTAACATATTTGAAAATTGTTATTGGTGTATTTAGTTAGGTAAATACGGAACTATTTATCTGACATTCCTCGGAATTTACCTGCCTGATACCTCATGTGACGATTTAAGTTCTGAAATCTGGAAAATGGGAGCCAGCGATGAAAGGTGTTGTTTTTACCGAATTTCTCCAAATGGTCGATGAGGTTTTTTCCCCGGAAATGACAGAAATGATCATTGTTGATTCAGACGTGGAGTCAAAAGGAGTTTATACAACAGTTGGAACTTACCCTCACACTGAAATCCTGGCTCTCGTTGTTGCGCTGCATAAAAGGACAGGTGCAGAAGTTTCTGACCTGGTACATGCATTTGGTAAATACCTCTTTATTTCCTTTACCAAGCATTATCCTCACTTTTTTGAAAACCAGAGCAGCGCGTTTGAATTTCTAAAAGGCGTCGACACCTATATCCATGTCGAAGTAAACAAATTATATCCGGAAGCAAACACCCCCTCTGTTAAAGCCGAAGAGAAAGGGGAGGGCGAGCTTGAGATTAATTATAAATCCGAATGCCCATTTGCTGAACTGGCGAATGGATTGCTGGAAGCCTGTATTGAACATTTTCAACAGGATATCAAAGTAGAACGGCCATTCACCGGTGAAGATGGATGTTCTGCCCAATTCCGCCTCCTGCAGGCTTGATTTAGCCTATGGAACAAATCGAAATATTACAAGCAAGGCTGAACAGAGAGCAGGCAGCGCGGCAACAGGCGGAGAAGTTGCTGGAGGAAAAAAGCAGGCAGCTATTTTCTGCTAACCAAAGCCTTAAGGAGGCTGCTGAAAAAATTTCAGCAGAGTCGCTGCAACTCTCGGTTATTCTGGATGAGACCCTCTTTGCAATTATTCTGTCGGACGCTGAAGGCAAAATTGTTAAATCAAACAAAACCGCAAGACATTTTTTTTCATCTCGAGATGCAGACTTAGTCGGGCAGGAAGTTTTTCGATATCTTTATATCGGAGAAAATGAAGAAGCAGAGGAAGATGACGGGCTTTTCGGTATGGAAGATAGCACTGGTCCCGATATTTCTTCTTACGCTGCAGGTGAAGTCTATGAGGCGAAGGGCCAGGCTGTTGATGGGCGGTCTATCCCCATGGAAATAACTGTTACAAGCCTCGACTGGGGCGACGGAGAACATTATATGTGGCTCTGCCGCGACATCAGTAGAAGTAAGGCAATGGAGGCAGAGAAACAGGTGTTGGAGCAGGAGCTTCGCCATGGCCAAAAGCTTGAAGCATTGGGGACACTTGCAAGCGGGATTGCCCATGAAATCAACACCCCTATTCAATTTATCAGTGACAATATCAGCTTTATGCAAGACTCGTTCGACGACTTGAATACGCTTGTGGATGGCTTTCAGGACTTGATCGGTGGATTAGGAGAAGAGCAGAAAACAGTGCTTAAGGAAAAAGTCGAGGCTCTTCTGGAAGATGCAGACTATGAGTTTCTTGCAGAAGAGATGCCAAGCAGTATCGAGCAATCGCGGGAAGGGACGAAACGAATTGCGAAGATTGTTTCTGCCATAAAGGATTTTGCCCATCCAGGATCAGAAGAGAAAAGTACGGTTGATATCAATGATGCTATTCAGACAACTGCAACAGTAAGTCATAACCAGTGGAAATATGTCTCTGACCTCTCAATGGATCTTGACGAAAACCTGCCGCCTATTATGGGGTATCTGGGTGACATCAATCAGGTGTTGCTGAATATAGTCGTGAATGCTGCCCATGCAATTGAAGAAAGCCCAACAGAAGGCATGGGAGCTATTACTATCGCGACATCAGCCTCGGATACGCATGTCAGTGTGAGTATTGGTGACAATGGTTGCGGTATTTCAAAGAGCAATATCGACAAAATTTTTGATCCTTTCTTTACAACCAAAGAGGTGGGCAAGGGAACAGGTCAAGGACTCGCCATTATTCACAATATCGTTGTGAACAAGCATGGCGGTGCCGTCGATGTCTCCAGCGAAGAGGGGGTAGGTACTACCTTCACTTTAAAATTCCCCCGCGGAACGGTCGCGGAGCAATCAGAACTGGTTGAGGAAATCGTATGATCGGACTGTTATTCGTTGATGATGAAGCGGATCTTCTTCGCGGCATCAAGAGAGCCCTGCGATCCCGCCGGAAAGAATGGGATATGCATTTCGCCGCAGGCGGTGCGGAAGCTCTGCAGATTTTGGAAGAACATTCTATCGATCTGGTTATCAGTGATATGCGTATGCCGGAAATGGATGGTGCTCAACTCCTTGCGGAAGTTGCTCGAAAATATCCTCATACAATGCGCTTTATCTTATCCGGGCAATCGGACGCGGATTCCACATTAAGGGCGGTTGGGATCAGTCATCAGTTTTGGGCCAAACCGACTGATATTGATGAATTAGCTGCTATGATTGACAAAGTCTTCTCACTTCGTTCCGAACTGAAAACAGAGACCTGGCAAGCGATGAATTCACTGCAAGCCTGCCCAAGCCCGGAGCATGTCAGTAACAATTTACGCGCAGAACTTGGTAAAACGGAGGCTGACTTGGAGGCGGTTACCAAGATTATAGCTAATGATGTCAGCCTTTCTGCAAAGCTTGTCCAATTGACTAATTCTGCTTATTTCGGGACGGGAAATTATATCTTGGTGCCAGGAGATGCGGTTAGACTGCTCGGTATGGAGGTTTTGAAATCCCTGTTGGAAACAGATGGTTTTATCAGCACGGTGGATCAGACGTCGGAAGCGGCTGATATATGTCAGCAAATTTCCATTGCAGCCGATATTGGAGAGAGGGTTGGATTGAAAATTGGAATGGCGGAAAAAGACTGGTCTCTGGCACGCCAGGTCTGCAAGTTTTTCATGATTGCATTGATGCTGGAAAAAAGCGGGAAAATATCTGGTGCCGATCTTGACGATGGGCGGTATCTCGCAGCGCTTTGGGGATTTCCGGATGCCTTGCTGGAATTCCTGAGCTTGGAGAAGATTTTATCTTCCCAGGAAGATCTTCCTGTCTTCGCTAGAGCTGTTCTTGCCATGGTGTTTTCGGAATTTGCAGAGCGTTGCGATATGGAAGACCCAACTCTTGTCATATTCACAAGGGAGATTGAAAAAGCCAGAGCAGAGGGGGTAGGAAATTAGCCGATGGCAAAAGTACTGATCGTTGATGACGAAGAGGCAATCCTGAATGGGTATCGCAGGACGCTTAGAAAACAAATTGACCTGACCACTGCGCTTGGCGGCGAAGAGGGGTTGAAGATCCTAAAAGAAAAAGGGCCGTTTAGTGTCGTCGTCAGTGATCAGCAAATGCCAGGCATGGATGGATTGACATTTTTGGGGCATGTCGGTGAGCAGGAAGCGGATACGGTTCGTGTTATGCTTACCGGAAATACGCAGAGTGACCTGCTGATCAAAGCCATTAATGACGGGCGTGTTTTCAGATTTCTGGAAAAACCCTGTCCAGCAGAGAATCTTCTATCGGTTATCAAGGAAGCCGATCAGTTCTATCGCTTGAAGAAGAGCGAACAGGAACTGCTTGAGCGCACACTGGCTGGTAGTGTCAAGTTGCTGGTGGATCTGATAGGGCTTCAGAATGAACGCTCCTCGAGGGTCACACAGATGATGCGGGGTTGGGGGCAAAAACTGGGGAGCCGCGTTAAAGGAATACCTCGGTGGGAGCTTGATATGGGTATTATGCTCCATTCGATCGGGCAGATTACGTTGCCAAGTGATGTGCAAGGAAAAATGGCATCTGGTGATGTTCTCACGGACAATCAGATGGCCTTGGTAGAGCAGGCACCTGAAGCTGCAAAAGATCTGATCAGTAATATCCCGCGCCTGGATACTGTTTCGGAAGGCGTATTCTATCAAGGGAAAGCATTTAATGGCGGTGGCTTTCCTTACAACAATGTTCAAGGCAAAGAGATCCCGCTCCTTGGGAGGATTTTGAAGCTGCTTTCAGACTTGGCGCATGTCTGTCTGGATGAACCCGATGTGAGCGTCGCGTTGGAAAAAATCAAGCAAAAATCCGCCCAATATGATCCTGATTTGCTGAATTTTGCTCAAAAATTCCTGGTTCCGGAAGCAGAGTCCCAGGAAGCAGAGGTTAAATATGAGGTTAAATCTGTTTCCTTGCTCATGTTGGAGGAAGGTGATCTGGTTGTGGACGATGTTTTCAGCAAAGGAGATCATTTGCTCCTGGGGAAAGGACAGATCCTGTCGACACCGATGATCCAGAAATTACGCCAGATTAACAAGGTTCAAAAATTTGCTCAGGAAATTGAGGTCAAACGTCAGGTTAAGACTGGCTGAGGATATAGAGCTTTCTGGCTTGGATTTCATCTCTCTCTAAAAGATTGCGCAAGCGTCGTATGGATTGGTTTCAGAAGATAATCCAGCAGGGTCTTTTTGCCCGAATGAATATCAACGGTCGCAGTCATGCCTGGTAGAATGAGGTTCATGGTTGGGTCACTTCCCACATAGGATTGTGACAGTGCAACCTTGCCTTTGTAAAAACTCTCGCCTTCTTCATCCTGGAACGTTGTTGCCGACAGATGAGCTAGCTCCCCTTTTATCGAGCCGTACCGAGAGAAGTTATAAGTGGTGAATTTTACGGTTGCGGCCTGGCCTAGCTGCAAAAAACCGATATCCTCCGGGCGAATACGGGTCTCCAGAATCAGTTCCTGATCAATGGGAACAACAGATAGAATGGCGCTGCCCGGCTTGATAACAGTGCCGATTGAATTGACATCCAGGCCTTGAATAACGCCATCGACGGGTGATCTGATTTCCAGCCGCGTGATGATGGATTGAAGACGGGCAAGCTCTTCCCTGGTTTGCAGGGCGTCTGCATTAGCGAGTGCCATTTCATCAAGCGCTTCTCGTTTCACGCGGCCTTCAAGCTCGGTTAAGCGTCCTTTGGCTTCCAAAATCGCCTGATCTAATGATTGCTGTGTCAAGTTCAGTTCATCCAACTGTCCTTTTTCCTTGAGATACTGACGTTGAGATTCCAGAAAATCATATCGGCTGAGCGTTTTGTTTTTAAGGAGGCCGCGGCGAATTTCCATTTGCTCTTTCAAAGGCTCGATTTGCTTTTCAAGAATGGTGATTTGATCTTGCAGGACTTCTCTTTCCCGGACACGTTGATCGACCTGTGTTTGCAGAACACGGGTCTGATTGAGCAAATCAAGTCGCTGAATGCGCAACAAACCCTGTTGCTCTTCCAATAATGCGACATGACGGGAGCCTGCATAAGCGGATTGAATATCTGTTTCGCCAACGAATGCTTTCAGGCGATCTGCTTTCAGAGTTGAGATCGCCAGTTGCGTTGAAAGCTGTTTCAATTCGGCCAGGGCATCTGTTGGATCAAAGCGGATCAATGTCTGCCCTTTTTCAACAATCTCTCCTTCTTCAATGGCGATATCGCTGATGAGGCCGCCGTCAATATGCTGGATTGATTGTACGCTCCCGGATGGAATAACTTCTCCCGACGACACGGCAACTTCGTCAATAACGGCAAACTGAGCCCAGACAATGAACAGTAGTAAGATGACGAAACAGAAGAGGATGGCGGTTCTGAGAAGAGAAGGCGGGCCTGACTCTTCAAGCATGATGGACTGCCCAAGGCGAGTGCTTTCCGGCTTGCCTTTGTCAAGTGGTTGGCTTTCCTCGTGAAATTTTTCCTGGTCGATGGAGATGAATTTGAGAGAGTCAGCCATCAGGCACCTCCGAATACAAGTGGAATTACGGTCGATGCGGGACCAATTGTTTGAACGGCGCCTCTATTCATCAGGACAACCTTGTCCGCGGCCCGCATGTGACTTGGGCGATGGGTGATGATCAGTACCGTTGCTTTGCCGCGCATCTTTTGGACCGCTTCTAGAAAAGCAAGATCACCCTGTTCATCCAGTGTGTTGCCAGGCTCGTCGAATATCATGATTTTTGCGTTTGATAAGAAAGCCCGTGCCATAATCAGGCGCTGTTGAAAACCGGCCGGGAGTTGCTGCAACATCTGGTCGCCGATCCGGGTATCGAGTTTGTCCGCGAGTTTGTAAATATCGTCGGTCAGGTTCGCCCATTCACAGGCTTCCAGAATTTGTTGCTCGCTTGCGGTGCTCGCTGCCAGAAGAAGATTTTGCCGGATTGTTCCGTGAAAGAGCTCGCTATATTGCGGCATGTAACCGATGGATTTTCTAAGTTCCAGGGGATCTATTTGACGAAGATCGACACCATCTACCGAGATCCTGCCTACTTGCGGCTGATAGAGGCCTGCCAGAAGTTTGATGATGGTTGATTTTCCAGAACTGTTGGCGCCTGCAAAAGCGATGACTTCGCCGGGTGCAATTTGCAAATCAACCCCCATGATAGCTGGGTCCTGATCCGGGGCATATCGGAAGCTGACCCGGGAGAAGGTAATTTGCCCTTGAAATTCCTTGAGCTTGGAAGATGCGTAAGGGTTATGCTCGCTTGGCAAAGTAAAAAGCTGATTAAGGCGATTAATGCTAACCTTGATTTGGTTGAGTTTGGTCAAGGCCAGAAAGAGTGCCTGGGTAGGGGCGAGCATACGCCAGACAAGTGCCATTGTCGCAACCAGTGCACCAACCGTCATATATCCGTCAAACACCCTGGAAATGCCAAATGTGAGAGTCAAGATACCGGCACTGACCATGATGATATGGGCAAAGGTCTGTGCCGTCGCGCCGACCATATTGTTGCGCATACCGGAGACGGCATTACCCACTGATATGTCCCTAAAACGCTCAAGCCAAATTTCTTCTGCACCAAGCTGTTTGATCGCCCGCATCTTGTTGAACGTCTCGGTGACATATGTCCCTTTATTTGCTGTATTCACTAGATCAGCAGAGGTTTTCTGCTCAATGATAGGCAGAATGAAAAAGCCAACGATGGCATAGAGAACAAGCATCGTCAGAGGGACCAGAACCAAAGGGCCGCCGATTAAACCGATAGCGATTAGAAAAATGAAAATGAAGGGCATTTCAAGGAATGCAAGAGCAAGAGGTCCGATGAAAAATTCGCGAATGGTGTCGAATTCCCGGAACCGGGCGATCTTGGAGCCTAAAGATGTCCCTTCAGTCTGGCTGATGGGGAGTGACAGTATTTTTTGCAACACAGTGCTGCCGACAATATAGTCAAGCCTGGCACCGATGTAAGCCAGCATGGAGCCACGTATTAGCCGCAAAATGATATCGCAAAAAATGGCGATCCCAACGCCTGCCAGCAGATATTGGAGGGTCTCTAATGATCCAGAACCGATTACCATGTCATAAACTGACATAATAAAAAGCGGTGTCGCGAGTGCCAGGATATTGAGGATAAATGTCATTAACAGAATACGTTTGATAAGAGGAGAAAAGCGCCCCAATACGGCACGAAACCAGTTCTGCCCCGAATTCCACTGACCAATTTTTTCCTTGGGTGTGGGCCGGAAGAAAAAGACTGTTCCTCTTTCCCTAAGATCCCGGTTGTGGCTCAGTGTGATATATTCCTGATACTTGGCATCAAATACATAGATGCCTTCGTCTGTTTCGGATAACAGTATCTTTAGTGAACCATTGTTGGAGTCAAACAGGCAGGGGAAAAGGCGACTGTCTATTTCTTTGAGTTTAGCGGGTTCTGCCGTGCTTTCATAATGCAGGTTGGCCAGGGCGCTTCTGAAGTCAGTGAGATCCATGGTTGTTTTGAAATGCGGCATGGCTTCGACGACTTGTTCGGCATCACCTCGCCACCCCAGGGCGTTGAGCAACGGGGAGAGGCAGGCCGCATATTGAGTATTCCGACCCCAATTCTGCCCGCCTGGCATTCCAATTGTTGATGAGAGAAAAGTCATTGCGCTACACCAGTTTTATCTTCGGGCGAGTGGAGGGTCGTTGAGCTTTGTAATCGGTCAGACTATCGACCGGCATTTTAGCCAGTTGCTTTCTGCTGATTTTATACCCTTGATCCGCAATTTTCAGGAGAGAAGGGCGGTGGCTCACAAGAATAATGGTACTGCGACCTTTCAGCCGGAAAAGAGCGTTTTTCAAAATCTCGTCACCCGCGGCATCCAATGATGTATTTGCTTCGTCAAACAGGATAATTTCCGGCTGACATACCAGAGCCCTGGCAATGGCGATCCGTTGCCGAATGCCGCCAGGCAAGCTGTCCGCGGCTCCCTCTCCTACAATCGTGTCATATCCATTTGGTAGGCGCTTAATGGCCTCATCAAGCCCAAGTCTTTTGGACTGGACAAGAGCTTGGTCAATGAGCTTTCCCTTTCGGAACATGGTCAGGTTATCCATGATTGTGCCATGAAAAATCGTACCGTTCTGCGGTAAATATGCTATCCGATCATGGATGAGTTGCCGCGGAATTGCCGAAAGATCTTCACCGTTTAAAAGGACACGTCCCTGCTGAGGTTTAATCAGTCCCATGGCGAGCCAGAGCAATGTTGTTTTCCCGCAACCATTTGCACCGGCAATAGCCGTGGTGCTCCCGCTCGGAAATTGACCATCCATTTCCTGGAAGAGCGTTTCGCCTTCTGCCTCGTAACCAAAAGACACATTGTCAAAGGCCAATCTTCCACCTTTATCGGATTTCGGTAAAATTTGAGGGCCCTGGCTACTTTTACGGCGCTCTGAAGAGGAGAAGCCAGTATCCTGAGGCAAAGACAAAAGCGCCTCAACCCGCTGTTTGGCAATCTTGATGCTCTGATAGTGGGTCCAGACTCCCATGGCTTTAAGCAGAGGCTGAAGGGCCCGGCCAGACAGAAGGGTCGATGCCGCCAAGCCACCGATTGTCAGGGACTCGTTGATCACCAGATAGGATCCGAAAGCGGCAACTGAAACCAGAGTGATCTGGGAGAATATAGATCCGAAGCTTTGCGCGACGTTATTTTGAAAGGCGACTTTCTGGATGATGCCAGCTGTTGATTCCTGAAGCCGCTCATACCGGCGAACCATCTGTGCTTCCAGTGCAAGACCCTTCACTGTGTGAATGCCGGTCAAGACCTCGATCAGGAAGTTGTACCGTCGGTCATCCCAGGTAGATCTTTCGTTCAGTGTCTTTTTAAGACCTTTGCCAATGATTAATGTCAGTACGGAAAATATAAGAAGCAGGGCGAGAGGTGCCAGAACGAGAATGCCTCCGATATACGCAACCATCAGGAGGAAAATAACGCCAAAAGGCAAATCGATAAAAACCAGGAGATTATTACCGGACATAAAGTCTTTTAAACTGTCGATGGCATTGAAACGGTGCAAATAGACACCGGACGCTTCTTTTTCAAACCGAACAATGTCGGTCCCTGTGGTCCGTGCGAGTGCCCTGCATCCGGCAATGTGATCGAAGCGAGCGCCTGTATAGGCCGTGATGTACGAGCGACCCAAGCGAAAGAAGGCTTCCAGAATGACAGCAAGACCCACGCCCAGAACAAGCAGCATCAATGTGTCAGTGGCATTATTGGGAATAATCCTGTCATAGATTTGCAAGATGAGGATGGGGAGTGCGAGGGCGAGAATATTGAGCGCTGTCGAAGAAAGTATAATGTCAAGATGACTATCTGATACGCCAGGCAAGGATGCTTGGCGCAGCATTGGTTTGTCATCTTTCGATGAGAATGTTCTTTGTTTTGACCGCCCCATAGTCCCAAACAATTCCGATGTTATTTTAATGCAATATTTCAAAAGCCGTATTCTGATTAACCATAATGCTCCTTAAATATTTAATTTTCGTAAAAATATCGCCTATTTGGCAGGGCATTGTTAACCACGCTTTTTAGGCATTTTTTAAGCATCCTGGTCTTATGTTAGGCGTCCATAAATTTATCAGTTGGTTTTAGCCGTCTTTAAAGGATCGGGTGGGGCATGAGTGACAAGAGCAAACAGGACATATTGAACCAGGATCTGGAGCATGTTGCCTCTACAGTCTCGAAAACGGACAGTCCCTTTTCAGAGAAGGCGCTGGAGGAAAAGGGCGCGCAAACCGTTAGCGACCATGATCGTTCTCTTGCCAATATTCATACCGGTAGCACCCAGGAGTATGAGGAGAATAGTCCGTCCTCTGTGACACCGGCAGAGCTCACAGAACAGCAAGCTGGTCAGCCCGAACTCGAAAATGAAACAGGAGCCTCTGACACTTCGAGCGAGGACGTGATCCTGGCTGAAGTGCCTCAGGAAGATACACAAACGACTGTGACTGAAGGTCGAGCTTCCAGTTTTTCTATAGAAAGCAGCGCTTCTGTTGTGAGTGAGCAATTTGCGCAACAAACTGAAGCCCTGCTTCAGGAAACAAGACTGGAGGAGCGAGCCGGGGAACAAGACGTTAAAGATAGCGAAGGGGCTGGCAGTACGGCGAAAGAAGAGAATATTCCTGCCGATAATTTGGCACCAGAATCTGTTGCGCTGGACGATAACAATGTTGATGAGAATTCGGCGATTGGCACCGTTGTCGGTACGGTTTCTGCGGAGGATCCGGAAAATGACAGCCTGACTTTTACATTGGCTGATGATGCGGGCGGCCTGTTTACCATTGATGAAACGACCGGTGAGATCAAAGTGGCCGGTGCGCTGGATTATGAGAGTATCGATAGTTATTCAGTGACAGTCGATGTCAGTGACGGAACAAATGTTACGCAGCAAATCTTTTCCATAAATGTTGCTGATATCAATGAAGCCCCAATGATCGATGGAGATTACAGCACCGGTTTGGGTCCCAATCGTATTATAAACGGCAGCTTCGAGGATACTGATAATAATGCTGATATGGCAGTCAATCACGGAAGCTGGGCGACTTTTGACAGCCTTCCCGGCTGGAATGTAAACACCGATCAATCGGATGCGCCGATGGAGCTTCAATACGGCAATACAGGTGGCATCGGTGCTCAAGACGGAAACAACAAACTGGAAATGAACTCTCATGTCGAGGGGGGGTATTCTGAAGCGGACGCCCATGTCTATCAGGACGTTCAGACAGAAGCCGGTGAGCAACTGACTGTCAGTTTCTGGTATTCCCCGCGGGCAGGCGGTGGTGATAGTGAAGTAGAGGTTTATTGGGATGGGCAGTTACTGACCACACTGTCTGGTGATCAGTCCGGATGGCAACAATTCAGTTTTGAAGTTGAGGCAGGAGAAGGCAATCAAACACGTCTTGAATTCCGCGGCGAAGAAGGCGGCGGAACAATGGGTGGTTATATCGATACAGTCTATGTGGGCGGTGAAGCGCCGGAATATAATACGGTCAGTGAAGACACGGTGATTGGGGATGTCATTGGGACGATTACCGGCACAGATCCCGAAAATGATACGCTCACTTATAGCTTGTCAGAAGATGCGGATGGTAAATTCTCGATTGATCCGGTGACAGGTGACATCAAAGTTGCAGGTGAACTTGATTTTGAAAGCGCTGAAAAACATTGGATAACGGTTGATGTCTCAGACGGCGAACATGTGGTGCAACAAATCGTGGCGATTAATGTTGGCGACGTTAATGAAGCGCCGCATTCTGTTGCTCTTGATGATGCATCGGTCGATGAGAATTCTGCGATTGGAACGGTTGTCGGCACGGTCTCTGCGGAGGATCCGGAAAATGACAGTCTGAGTTATTCTCTGTCCGATGATGCAAATGGCCTCTTCACGATTGATGCAAGTACGGGTGAGATAAAGGTTGCAGGCACGCTGGATCACGAAAATATCGACAGCTATTCCGTAACGGTTGATGTCAGCGACGGAACCCATGTCACACAGCAGAATTTTAGAATAGAAGTGGGTGATGTGAATGAAGCCCCAACCTTGTTTGGGCAAGGTAGTAGCATTGATGCCAGCAATATTGAAGATGTTGTCGACCTTAGTCATATGGATCAGTTTCCGGAACTGAGAGGTGGTAGTCACCTTGAAAACAGGGTCGGCACTGAAGTTTTCGATGAGATGGTTGAGGATGCGCAGCATCTCGTGATTAACTACCAGTCCGAAGCGACGGTTACCTTTAAAGGGGAGACCGCCGGATATAGAAATTCTGTCGGCGCGTATCAAATCAAGGAAGATGGCACCATTGAAGATGTCCAGTTGCTCTGGGGGGATGCTTCAACTGACAAGCTGACTACGGGTGAGTCTACGGCAACTTATACGGGGATTGAATCTGGCAGTGAGTTGGGCTTTTTTATCATTTCGAATGGTTTTGGCGATCTTCCTGCTGATGCGGTTAGCGGAGATGGCAACACAATATCTGAGACAGGAACCTGGATGTTTGTCAGTCCAGGTTTTGATCCGACAACTGATAATCCGGAAGAACATCTTTACAATGTAAACACGGATAGCGGTGCACCGCAGATGATCTATGTGGAAGGGGATGGCACGATCCACACAGAGTCTGGAAACGTATTTCATTCTCTTCGTCAGCAGGATTTCAACCCGGATTCAAATACGGACAACAGAGAGCATTTTGTTGCTGGAATTGATCAAGAGAACGGTATTCTGAACTTTGGTATTGAAGACCTGATGGGTGGTGGAGACGCTGACTTTGATGACAGTATGTTCAGCGTCGAAATTGATGCCCGGGATTTGATTGAGGCTCCTAATCCGATTTTCGCTGAACATGCCAATGGCCAATCCAGTTTTCAGATCAGCGATGTCGATAGCGGGGAGTTATCTGGCCTTGTTGTGACGGTATCGGATGTTCAGACAGGAGACGTGATCACGATTGGCGGGGCCTACGACGTGGCTGGAAATGAAATATTCCTGCCTGACGGGACGTCGACAGGAATATCCGTTTCGATCACCCAGGAGGGGGATACCATTACCGTGGAATTGTCCGGTGATGGCGCGGTCGCCGATTATGAAGGGATTGCCCAAAAGCTCAATTTCTCCAACGACAGCGGATTGGATTCATCAGGTTTTCGCACGGTTTCTGTTGTAGCAACCGATACAGGCGGTGAAAGCTCGGACACTCTGGTGACCTCCCTTTACGTGGATCCTGATGGAGGAACGTCTTCTGATGCTGGGACGACTTTGGAGGGGACCAGCGGGAATGATGTTATTGTGGGAAGTGCGGGAGATGATTATATAACCGGCGGTGACGGCAGCGATATTTACTACTTTGACGCCACGAGCGGGAATGACACATTCATCGGTGGTGATGGCGGTGGCTGGTCTGATACAATTGTTCTCACTGATGGTATGCCTACGGGTAATGTCAGCGATTGGCTGACCCTCGATAGCGGCACCGTCGAACAATCATCCGACGGGGCGGTATTCCTGTCTGAGGATGCCGTCGGAACCATCAATGTGGACGGGGTCGAATTGACCTTCGAAGGTGTGGAAAAGATTGAAGGCTAGAAATTGGCCCGCCTTATTCTATTGTCGCTTGGCATTCAATAAGCCGGTCAGATAATAGTTTCAGCTGTTGCTGGTCGGCATTGGCAAAGGCAACGCGCAGATACTGTTCCTGACCCGTGCCAAAAAACTCACCCGGAATACACGTGACGCCGCATTGTGTAGCCAGGATTTTGGCCACGTCCGTTGAAGATTTGGCATGAAAAGGATGTTTTATATAGGCGAAGTAAGCCCCCATCGCCTTAATGGGCCAGTCTGGACATTGGGTCATGACCTCTTTCAACACTGTCGCACGGGCCGCGATTTCAGCTCTGTTTGCCTGCCGCCAATCCGTGAGCGCTGGCAAGGCTTTTGCAACAGCCATCTGGGGTATTCTTGGCGCGCAAATTTGCAGATTATCCATCACTTTGGCGATTTCCTGGACAACTTCAGGTGCCGCCAGAACAGCGCCTAAGCGATGCCCCGGAATGCAAAAGGATTTTGAAAAACTGTAAAGCTGAATAAAATTGGCGCCCCACCCCTTTTCATTTAGGAGTGCGTGAGGTTTTTCTCTACCCGTTGGCAGAAAGTCGCGATATGTCTCATCCAGGATCAGCCAAAGGCCCTTTTCCTGACACAGGCGATAAATCCGCATCAGCAGGTCTGTTGGATAAACAGCGCCTGTTGGGTTGTTGGGAGAGATCAGAACGATGGCTTTAACGGAATCGTCCAGATTTTCCTGAATTGAGGGGAGGGAGGGCAAAAACCCGGTGTGAGGGTCGGTCTCATAGAGGCGCGTTTTGATACCCAGCATATCAAGTGTGGATTCGTGATTGAAATAAAAAGGATTGCTGAGCAGAGCTGTATCGCCAGCGCCGGCGATGGCCATCATGGTTGAAATAAAGGCCTGATTGCATCCTGCGGTAATATGAACATTGGCTGGGACAAGCGATGCGTTATAAAGATCGCTGACATGGCTCGCATAAGCGGACCGCAACGCGCTTTCTCCTTCAATATTGCCATATCCTGCAAGGGAGGCATCTGCGGCGGCTTCGGCCAGCCAATTCAGAATAGCAGAGTGAGGCGGATATCCTGGAACCGCCTGAGACAAATCAAGGAGCGGACCTAAAGAGCCGTCATAGGAATTTCCCCATTGCTGTACCAAAGGGATTGGCGGAGGAGACAGTGCTTTTACGGCCGGGTTTATAGAAGCATTCGGCATGTGCAGGTTTTCTCGTCTTATCATTGGTACGTCTTCTGAACAAAGGTCTCAGAAGAGACAGGTTTCTTTGACCTGCGCCTGGAAACATGCCTGCCCGAGCTGGTAAAGGGGGCTGTGGCCTTGTCTTCTTCAAGCGCTGCAAAAAGCCAGTCTATAAACACATTCACAATCGGGGTCGAGCGCATTTCGTTTCGGCAGGCAACATAAAAAGCATCATTCGCTGGAACCGCAAGATCAATTGGGATGACCAGAGATCCATCTGCGAGCAGACTGCTGGCGGTCAGGGTGTCACCAAGGGCTACGCCATGGCCATGCAGCACGGCGTCAATCGCTACGCGGGCATTTCCCATATAATGCTGCTGTTTTGGCATGAGGCCGGGTGCACCGGCAGCATCGAACCAGGTACTCCATTCCCGCCCCTCGTCAGTATGAAGCAAGACTTGATGCTGAAGATCTTTCAGGTTGCGAATAGACCGTCTGTTCAAATGCATGGGAGAGATGACCGGGAACAGGTCAAATTGAGCCCACATTCTATGCCAACAATCAAATTTAGGCGCTTCTCCATAGAGTATACTGACATCGATCGCTGGAGAAAGAATTTGATCTTTGTCGGTGGTAGATCCCAGGACGAGTTGAATATCGGGAAATTGGTCAGTAAATTGCCCGATGCGGGGCATAAGCCAATAGGATAGCAAGGCAGGTGAACACGAGACAGATAGTCGGCCGCTTGTGGAGGGTCTACTCATTTGTGCCGTTGTTGCCGCAATCTCTTTGAATGCGTTGGAGACCACGGGCATGAGGAGCGCTCCTTGCGGCGTAAGGGAAAGGCGCTGGGTATTGCGGTCAAAGAGTTTGAGGCCAAGTGAGGTTTCCAGAGTTTTGATCTGATGGCTGACAGCACTGTGGGTGACGTTCAGTTCCTGTGCGGCAGACGTAACGGATCCGGTTCTCGCCGTCGCTTCGAAGGCACGAAGTGGTTTTAGAGGAGGAAGCCGCCCAGACATTATCGAGATTACCTTATGATGTGAAAAAAACTCACAGTAAACCTTATAACAATATCAATTGATTTTTCAAGAAAGCTTCGCGACTATAAAGGTCATCAATACAGGTTTGGCTGAAATCGAGCCAACAATGGAACGCTAATTTCTCCATTCCAATATGTTGTATCAAAAAAGAGTGTGAGAAAATAATACAGAGCCAGGTGGGTAATGACAGGTAATTGGGATCAAAAAAAGCTGGAAGAACTCCGGGAGCAGTTTGGCGAGGCTCATGGGGGTGAATTACATGATCCGGACTTCAAAAAAGTTGCGGACAAAATTTTTTCGGAAAATGGCACCCGCATGGCACCGTATGCCGGTATCCCCACATTTCTGGATGCGCCTCTTCGCCAGGTAGATCCCGAGGCGCCTGAAATCTCGGATCTGGATGTTGCCTTGATCGGGGTGCCTATGGATTTGGGTGTGACCAATCGGCCGGGCGCCAGATTTGGACCCCGCGCTCTTCGAGCCATAGAACGCATTGGTCCCTATAATCATGTCACCAAATGCGCACCGGTTCAGGATCTGGCAGTCATGGATATTGGCGACATACCGTTTGACAGTCGTTATCGGCTGGAGAAAAGTCTCGATAATATCGAAACCTATATGCAAAAAATCGTTGAGGCAGGGGTTATTCCCCTCTCCGTCGGTGGCGATCATTCCATTACACATCCAATTTTAAAGGCCGTTGGCAAGGACGGGCCTGTCGGCTTGATCCATATTGATGCCCATTGTGATACCGGTGGCTCTTTTGATGAGACAAAATTCCACCACGGAGGTCCTTTCAGGAATGCTGTTCTGGACGGCGTTTTGGATCCGACACGAACCATTCAGGTTGGCATTCGGGGATCTGCAGAATATTTGTGGGAATTTTCGGAAAAGTCCGGGATGACAGTGATCCATGCCGAGGATGTGCCTGAATTGGGTATCCCTGCCGTTATTGAAAAAGCGAAGGAAATTATCGGTGATGGACCCGTCTATATTTCCTTTGATATTGATGGTATAGACCCGTCCTTCGCGCCGGGTACCGGTACGCCGGAAGTGGGCGGGTTGACCACGCGGGAAGTATTGGAATTCCTGCGCGGACTTAAGGGGTTGAATGTATGCGGTGGCGATGTGGTTGAGGTTGCGCCTCAATATGACCCGACGACGAATTCAGCCCATGTTGGCGCACAGATTTTGTTTGAGATTTTAAGCCTGATGGTCTTCAGCCCGTTTACTGGGAAAAACAGAGGGTAACCTCTGGGTTGAAACCGGACGCTAGACTAAGCCGCAGAGCGGCTCAACAGAGGAGGTTAGTATGACCAAGATCAAAGTAGGTGGTGTGAGCCGCCGCGCAATATTGGGAGCGGGTGCAGCAAGTGCGGCGGTTCTCTCCATGCCAGCTATTTTGCGGGCCGACGATAAAAGTCTGAAAGTTGGTGTATATGGCGGGTATTTTAAAAAGTCCTTCGACAAGCATATTTTCCCGGACTTTACAAAAGCGACGGGCATTAAAGTAGAGTCAGTTGCAGAGCCAACCGGTGAAGCGTGGTTGGTCCAGTTGGAGCAGGCGGCCCGCGCCAATCGTGCGCCCGCCGATGTCTCCATGATGTCGCAGGTTGCCATGCTGAAAGGGCAGGCACGGAATCTCTGGACCAAGCTGGATCTTAATAAAATTCCAAATAGCAGCAACCTGCTTGGCAATGCGATCAATAAATATGAGGATGGCAGTGTCTCCGGTGTTGGCGCGGTTGCCTGGTATATCAATCTGGTGTCCAATACTGAAGTGATCAAGCAGGAACCTGCCTCCTGGGCAGAGCTTTGGGATCCTTTGCACAAGGATCAGCTTGGTTTGCTGGCGCTGGTCTCCAATTCCTTCCTGTTGGAAGTGACAGCCAAAACCTTTATGGGCGGCATGCAAGCACTGGATACTGAAGCGGGTATTCTGAAAGCACTGGATAAGCTGGCGGAGCTGAAAGACAATGTCCGCCTGTGGTACCGGGATGAAGCGCAGTTTGAGCAAGGCCTCAAAACAGGTGAAATTCCGATGGGTCAGTATTATCACGATGTAACCGGTCTTGCGGCAGCGGATGGTCATCCAGTTCGCTCTACCTTCCCTAAAGAGGGTGGAATTCTGGATTCCGGAAGTTGGGCTCTGTCCCGCGCTTCCAAAAAATCTGATGAAGCCCATCTGTTCATGGATTATATGTCACAGCCTTCCGTGCAGGGGACTTTGTCCCGGAAAGTTGGGACAGCACCGACAGTCAAGCGTGGCTTGCTTGATCTGACAGCAGACGAATTTGCCAGCGTTTCGTCTGAAATTGATCCGATTATTCCGCGCTATGATCTGTATCAGACAAAATCCGATTGGCTGAACCAGAAATGGACTGAACTGATCGTCGGATAGGTGTGCATTCCGACTCCAATTTTTGTTAAAGTAGAGCAGGCTGCCAGTGTGTACTGGCAGCCAATTGCTGAATATTTGTAAAAACGAGGCTCCGATGTCCGGCTTGACCCTGAATGGTATCCGAAAAGAGTTCGGGACGTTTGTCGCTGTTGACAATGTTGATCTGACTGTGCCGCAAGGCAGTTTTGTTTGCCTGTTAGGGCCGTCCGGATGCGGAAAAACGACGCTCCTGAGAATGATAGCCGGGTTGGAAAAGCAGACCGCCGGGGAAATCCTGGTTGATCATTCGGACATCACCGGAATTCCGACCCATAAGCGGGAATTGGGGATGGTGTTTCAATCCCTGGCATTGTTTCCCCATTTGACCGTTGCTGAGAATATAGCCTATGCGCTTCGTATTCGGGGTGTTTCGAAGGCTGAGCAGACGGCGCGGGCGGAAGAATTGCTGGATCTTATCCACTTGTCGGGATATGGCGATCGTGCGGTTTCACAGCTTTCAGGCGGGCAAAAGCAACGCGTGGCGATTGCCCGGGCACTCGCCTTGTCGCCCAAACTTTTCTTACTGGATGAGCCCCTTTCTGCGCTGGATGCAAAATTGCGTGAAGACATGCAGGTCGAACTGCGGCAATTACAACAGAAGCTTGGTATTACCACCATCGTCGTGACCCATGATCAGAGAGAGGCTATGACAATGGCAGATCTGGTTGTTGTCATGGGGGAGGGGCGTATTCGTCAGGCCGGAACGCCTGTCGAGATTTATCGAACGCCGGCCGATACTTTTGTGGCCGATTTTATTGGCGCAACCAATTTACTCGCTGTTCGAAAGGGCGCTGATGCTTCGGCGTTGTTCGGAAACCAGGTCATTGCTGGTTTGAATTTGCCAGAGACGCAGGAAGCGATAACCGTTTCTATTCGCCCGGAAGATTTGCACATTGTTGAGCCAATGGACGGTACGCTGAAAGGCACGGTTTCATTTGTCCGTGATTTGGGGGCGACAATTGAAACCTTTGTCGATGTGGAAGGGGAGACGCTGACGGCCGTGACAACACCGAAAGAGCGGGTGCCTGTTGCAGTTGGTCAGGAAGTTGGCTTGCATCTGCCCGCAGAATGTTGTGTGGTGCTGACTCAATGAAACAGGATGCGCCTGAAACTTTAAAGGATTACAGTCCTCTCTTCTATCCGGCACTGATGTTGATCATTTTTTTCGTCGTTCCGTTTGGAACGATGATAGCCGTCAGCTTCTTTCAACGTGAAGTCGGCGGATTTTACACCATTGATTTTGTGACCAGCAATTATGAACGCTTCCTCAGTTTGTTTTTTGGAAAAGTTCTGGGATTTTCCCTGATGCTGGCCGTTCTGGTCTCGATCATCTGCGTGGCAATCGCCTTTCCTTTCACTTATTTGCTGACCCGATGTACCCGCCAAACCCAGATCGTCTGGCTGGTCGGCATATTGTCGATTTTGTCCTTGTCTGAAGTTATCATCGGCTTTTCATGGTCGACGCTGTTTTCCCGGACTGCGGGTCTGACCAATATTCTGGTTTCGCTCGGGATCATGGACGCCCCGAAAGCGTTGTATCCCAGCTTTGCGGCTGTTCTCACAGCGATGGTTTATCAGGCGCTCCCATATACCGTGCTGGTTTTGTATCCTGCGCTTGTGCGCTTTGATACGTCCTTTCTGGAAGTGGCAAAAACAATGGGGGCTTCGCCTGTTCGGGCGTTCTTCAATGTCATGGTGCCCGTTCAGCGCAATACGATTATGGCAACCCTGATCATGGTGTTTGTCTTCGCCCTCGGATCCTATTTGCTCCCTCAAATATTGGGCCGGCCGCAGCATTGGACATTGTCCGTTTTGATAACAGACCAGGCCATTTACCAATCGAACATGCCTTTCGCGGCTGCCATGGCGGTCTTCCTGGTGCTGATGTCTTTGGCGCTGGTAGGCATGACACTGTTGATCGGGCGCAAGGAAGGGGCTGCGACATGAACCGTGCAATGACAAATCTGTTCTTTGTGGTGATAGCCCTTTTTCTTCTGGCACCGGTTCTGGTTGTGATCGGTGTTTCGGTCAACGAGAAGCAGTCCCTGGCATTCCCGCCAGAAGGTTTTTCCCTGTCCTGGTATGTCGAGATTTTTGCCGATGCGGAGTGGCGAAACGCTTTGTTTAACTCCTTGATGCTGGCAACCAGCTCGGCTTTTGTCGCGGTCTCGATTGCCCTGCCATTGTCGTGGTTTCTGTGGCGGCGATATGCTCCCTGGGCCAATATCTTCAGGTTATTGGGGGTTGCTCCTTTTATTCTGCCGCCCGTCATCACAGCACTTGGCTTCCTGACCTTTTGGGCCACAACCGGTGCCTATGGGGAGCCCTGGACAGCCGTGATCAGTCACGGTGTTTTTTTTGTAACGCTTCCGCTGGTGACCATTACCCTGGGTTTCACTTCCATCGACAGTTCACTTGTGGAGGCCGCGTCCACCATGGGAGCGAATGAGCGAACGGTTTTTCGGACCGTGGTTTTGCCGCTTATCATTCCCTATCTGATTTCCGGGTATGCCTTCACCTTTGTGCTGTCCCTGAACGAATATATTGTCGCTTATATGACGGTCGGATTTACGATGGAGACATTGCCGATCAAGATTTTCAATGCGCTGCGATATGGCTATACGCCAACCATGGCCTCTGTCTCCGTCCTATTTGTCGCTATTGCGGCGCTGGTTTTCGGACTGATCGCAAAATTCGGGGATCTGCCGAAATTGCTTGGCAATCTGTCAGGCGAGGATCGATGATGAAAATTGCCCTTTTCCAGATGCGGGCCTGTGCCGGTGATGTGGAGGCCAATTTGGCGAAGATTGAAGACGCTGCCCAGCGGGCCGTGAAGGATCTGGCTGACCTCCTCATTATGCCGGAGCTTGCTGTGCCAGGCTATGGGGCGGGTGACAGAATGAGGGCATTGGCAGATACTGCCGATGGTCCGCAAATTAGGCGTCTTCAGGCTATTTCAATGAAAATCGGTATTCCGATAATCGCGGGCTTCGCTGAAAAGGCAGGCGATACTCTTTATAACAGCGCGGTTTTTGTAGAGAAGGGACGAAAGTCGATTGTTTATCGAAAATCCCATCTCTACGGGCCTTATGAGAAGTCTCACTTCGAAGCTTGTACGCCGGAAACGGTTCTCTTTGACATCAAAGGCCAGCGCTGCGGAATGTTGATTTGCTATGATGTCGAGTTTCCTGAGAATGTGAGGCGTCTGGCCCAGGCAGGGGCTGATTTGGTTCTTGTCCCCACAGCGCTGCCCGCTGGCGACTATGGCTCCTTTATCGCCCGAACCCTGGTGCCAACCCGGGCTTTTGAAAATCAGGTTGCAATTGCTTACGCCAATCATGCTGGTGTGGATGATTTGTTTTCCTATCAAGGGCTTTCAGTCATCGTTGCACCCGATGGAACTCTGCTAGCGGAGGCCGGTGACAAGGACGAAGAACTCCTCTATGCAGAGGTTGATTTTGACCGCTATCAACAGTCAAAGCAGGAAAACAATTACCTCGGAGATCTTTAAGGACGCTGCTTCGGGCATCAGCCTGACGCTTCAGATGCTTGCTTGAGGGCGTCGATGGCTTCAGGATTTGCGAGTGAAGATAAATCCCCGGGATCTTCGTTCAGATAGAGGGCCCGGATTACGCGGCGCATTGTTTTCATGCTCCGGGTTTTGGGTAATGCAGAGGTGTAAAGGATTTGCCGGGGTACAAATGGCTTTCCGACCCGTTCGGCGACGGCGGTGTTTAAATGCGCAGTCAGATCTGTTGTCGCGTCAAAAGTCTCTTTTAAGACACAGACACAAACCACGGCGACACCCTTGATATCATCGGGAACAGCAATCGCTGCTGCATCGGCAGTGGCCTCATTCTCCATGAGGGCCCCTTCGATTTCTGGCGGGCCAACCCGTTTCCCGGCAACATTGATCGTATCATCGGATCGTCCATGGATATGCCAGGTCCCGTCCGCGTTTTTATGCGCCCAATCGCCATGGTGCCAGATATTCGGATAGGTGGACCAGTAGGTTTTTAAGTAGCGTTCCGGGTCTTTCCACAGGCCCATTGTTAATCCCATAGGGGCTTCTGTGACCACGAGCTCGCCGACCTCTCCTGTGCCTGCTTCGCTACCATCTGTTCTCAGGATCTTGGCACCAACCGCCGGATTTTGAGTGGAGAAACCGCAGGGTGGAATATCCTGGAGGACGGTGGAGGTGACGATAGCCCCGACCAATTCAGTCCCGCCGGAAATATTGAGCGGAACGGCTCTGTTCCTGCAGATATTTTCTCGCATCCAATGCCAGGCGTCGGGAGTCCAGGCCTCACCGGTGGAGGGAACAATTCTCAGGCTGTCCAAGCACAGAGTGCGAAGGTCATTGGGGTCCAGGGTCATAAATTGGCGTGCGACAGTGGGGGCAATGCCCATATGGGTGATGTGCAGTTCGTCAACAAGCCTCAACATTCTGAACGGATCATTTGCATGGGTCGGCGCCCCTTCCGCAAGGACCAGAGTTGCTCCCACAAGTGAGGTTGAAATCAGGGTCAGCGGTCCCATAACCCACCCCATATCCGTCATCCACATATGCCTGTCTTCTTCCTTCATATCCAGGCAGAGCGTGAAGTCGGTCGCTGTTTTTCCTAAAATTCCGATATGGTTCTGCACAACTCCCTTGGGCCTTCCTGTTGTGCCAGATGTGAAGGCAACAAAGAGCGGGTCAATGCTGGAAAGAGGCGCAGAGGGGCAGTCTGTCGCTTCCTGCGAGAGGGCTTCACTCCAGTCCTGCAACTGATCTGTTTCCGGTACCGTATCTCCGTCTCTGGCCAGGCATAGAATATGGCGGATGGACGGTGACATGTCAGCGGCCTCGCGTATATTGGGAAGCATGGGAATTTTGCGGCCGGCACGTGTGGTCGATGTTGCTGTCAAAATGACTTTTGCATCCGCATCATTGAGGCGAACCGCGATGGCAGGGGCTGCAAAACCGGAGAATAAAGGAATGGCAATAGCACCGATACGGGCGATAGCCATAAAAGCGGCTGCCATCTCCGGGATCATCGGCATATAGAGCGCCACAGCATCTCCTTTGCCGATCCCCTTCTTGGTCAGGTGGTTGGCGATCTGGCAGCTTTCTTCATAATATTTCTGATAGCTCCAGGATCTTTTGTTGCCCGCTTCATCAATGGCTTCAATGGCTGTTTTTGACCAAACCGGCGTTCCTTTGTGTCGATCGATGCATGTATCCACAAGATTGAGTTCAGCGCCAATGCACCAGTTGGTAAATTGTGGGCCGCCGCGGGCATCCCTGATTTTCTCATAAGGCTTTTTAAACACGATGCCTTGCCATTGCAGGATCATTTCCCAGAATTGCTCTGGATCCTCATTGGATTTCTGGCAAAGATCTTCATAGCTCTCAAACCCGTATTGTTTCAGGAATGCGCCTAAAGTACTGTTTTCCTGAATGTCCTTGGGAGGTGTGAAATATTCTTCCGGTGTCATGGAGCCTTCACCTGTGTTAAAGAAGCGATTATCGCGCAATTTATTATTGTCTAACATATGTTAGAATACTTGGAAGTTATCGGGAGTCAAAACAGAAAGTGGTAAAAGCGAACGCGGAAAAGGTTGCTGAGGTTGAAGAGCAGCGATTAAAGAAGTCTGACAGGACACGGCGGGCCATTTTGAATGCTGCTGCCAAGTTGTTTAAAGAGCGCGGATATACGGCCACTACTTTGAGGGATGTCGCCGAAGAGGCAGGCATGAAGGCAGGGAGTATCTATTATCACTTTGCCTCTAAAGATGAGATCATGGACGAGGTTCTGGACGCTGGATTGCGCGCGGTTCATGATGCCGTTAAAGAGGCAATAAAGTCGTGCCCTTCGGAACAATATATTGAGAAAATCGAAGCCTCTGTCCGGGCTCATCTTCGCATGCTTTTTCTTCATGGCGACTATGTTTCTGCCAATATTCGCCTCTATAGCCAGCTTCCGGACGACATCCGGGCAAAGCATCAGCATCTTAGGCATCAATACGCAGATTTATGGGACGATCTGTTGCGTCAGGCAAAAGCAGAGGGTGTCTTGCGGAGTGATCTGGAGGTGGTGCCGCTCCGACAGTTCATATTGGGCGCGCTGAATTGGAGCGTTGAATGGTATGACGTTGAAAAATACTCGGTTGATACATTTGCTGAGCGATGTATCACTATGATCGGACACGGCATGTATAGGCTCTGATGCTGCTATCCAGACTTTATAAGTGGCATCATTTGAATTTAGGTTAGGACTAAGGCCCAGGATCAACTAAACTGTGAAAGTCCTTTTCTAAACACATCCGGGTTGATATGCAGACGCCGTCAGATATTGATGCCATCCTGATAGATGCTCTGGAGCAAGCGTCCGAGGCTTTTGTTATTTATGATCAAAACCTAGAGCTTGTTCTGTGTAACCGCACATTCCGGGAGATGTACGGCTATTCAGACGATCAGGCAAAATCTGGTACTGCCATGCAGGATTTGATTGAGCTGGATGTCCGGAACGGAAATGTTCCGGTGGGTTTTGAAAAATATGGCGTGCAGCAATATCTTCAACTGCGATCGAATACGCCGCATGCTTTTGAATATCAGCTGAGTGATGGTCGGTGGATCAGTATTAATGAGCGGTCAACCTCTTCGGGCGGCATTGTCAGCGTTCAAAGAGATGTCACACACCGCAAAAATAATGAAGAGGCACTGCTCAAGCAGAAGGCGCTTTTTCAGACAGCTTTTAACGCAGACCATAATGCCTGTTCCATTACAGTTCTGGAGACAGGCAAATTTATTGATGTCAATGATGCATGGTGCCGGGTTCGGGGTTGGCAGCGGGAAGATGTGATCGGGAAAACCGCGCTTGAGCTTAATGTCTGGGGAGATCCCGATAAACGCCTTGAAATCGTGAAAGAGGTCCAGAAGAAAAAGAGTAAGGGCCGCTATGAAACAACTGTCAATTCACCGATTAATGGTGTTCGTAATCTGGTTTTGAGCTGGAGTATTATTTTTGTAAATGACACGGAATGTCTTTTCCTTTCGACCATGGATATTACGGAACGAAAGAAAATCGAAAAGGAAAAAGAAGAAAGCGAACGCCTCTTTAAGACCATCTTCGAAAAAGCGCCGATTGGCCTTGCTCTTTATCAAAATGACACGAATAGGCTTGTTATCGCCAATCAGGAATATAGTGACATTGTTGGTATTTCGGGAGAAGAGGAGTTCCTTGACTGGCGGGATATTACCCATCCGGGCGATCTACAAGAAGATGAGGAGAACTATAAAAAATTCGTCGAAGGAGAGATCGACGGATATAGCATGGAGAAAAGATATATCCATGCGGACGGCCAAATGAAAAGAGCTGAGCTTAACATTGTGAGTATTAGGTCAGAGCAAGATGAGCTGAGCCAGCAACATCTGGCAATGCTGGCAGATATTACGGACCGGTATGAACTTGAAGAGCGGCTTCAGCAGTCTCAGAAAATGGAGGCTGTTGGCCAGCTTACAGGTGGCATCGCCCACGATTTTAACAATCTGTTAGCCGTTATTCAGGGAAATACCGAGTTGGTCCGTGAAATGGTTGTCGCCAAACGGGACATTCGGGTATCGCAAATCGACTCTATCTTGCGAGCGGCAGAGCGCGGAGCAGAGCTCACCCACAGCATGCTCGCTTTTTCGAGAAAACAAGCGTTGAACCCGGTGAACATAAAACTGGATCAGCAAGTTAAAACGACCATTGACATATTGCGGCGGACATTGGGTGAGACGATTTCAATTCATACACTTTTTGCACCGGATCTATGGCCTTGCCGGGCGGATCCGGGAAAAGTAGAAAATGTGTTACTTAACCTTGGTATTAACGCCCGTGACGCGATGCCAAGAGGCGGTGATCTGATTATTGAAGTCTGCAATGCCATTCTGGCGGCAGATGAAATTCTGGGATCATCACAGGCCAAACCCGGAAAGTATGTTGCACTCTCTGTTAAAGATACCGGCACGGGTATCAGTGCAGAGCATCTGGAGCATGTCTTCGAGCCGTTCTTTACCACGAAGGAGCCTGGCAAAGGAACCGGGCTTGGCTTAAGTATGGTCTATGGCTTCGCAGAGCAATCTGATGGATATTTAACCATCAGCTCAGAGCAGGACAAGGGAACAACGGTGATATTATATCTTCCCTTCGCCGACCCCGAGGCCTCGTAAAGGAAGCTATTTAAGAGCTTTCGTTGATTCTTCAGAAACAGCCCTTATTCGTTAATTCGATTATCCTGTCTTTTCCGTGGCCTGAATTTTCCAAGTAAAAACAAACAGTCGATCTGTTTTCATTTTTTGCGGCGTATTTTCATTTGACATTCATAATGATTTCATATTTTCTTCATTTTCTTTCGTGACGGTTTTGTTGCGAACGGTGCTAGCAGAACAGGAAGGCCCAATGTCGGCAGATTTCGACATCTTTATAATCGGTGGCGGTATTAATGGTTGCGGCATTGCCCGCGATGCTGTGGGCCGGGGATATTCGGTCGCTCTGTGCGAAATGAACGACCTTGCCAGTGGAACGTCCTCGGGATCGACAAAGCTCATTCATGGCGGCCTTCGCTATCTTGAACATTATGAGTTTCGTTTGGTTCGGGAAGCTTTGAGTGAACGAGAAATCCTCTGGAAGATGGCCCCTCATATTATCTGGCCACTGCGTTTTATTCTTCCGCATCATTCCGGATTGCGCCCTGCCTGGTTTCTGCGGTTAGGCTTGTTTATCTACGACTATATTGGTGGTCGCAAGAAGTTACCGGCAACTCAAACAATTGATCTGAAAACAGCGACGACGGGGGCACCGCTCAAATCGGATTTTGTAAAGGGGTTTGAATATTCAGATTGCTGGGTAAATGATGCGCGCCTGGTTATTTTGAACGCGCAGGACGCCGCTGCAAAAGGTGCGCGGATCGAGACGCGCACGCGCTGCACAGAAGCCAGGCGCGAAAATGGTTTGTGGCACATCAAGACACTGGATCTCAATACACAGGAAGAAAAAGCGACGACGGCCCGGCTATTGATCAATGCATCAGGGCCTTGGGTGGACGATGTTTTGGGAACGTCTTTAGGGGATAATGCTGCGAAAAATGTTCGGCTTGTTCAGGGAAGCCATATTGTGGTTCCGAGGATGTTTGAGCATGACAGATGTTACATTTTTCAAAATGAAGATGACCGGATCATTTTTGCAATCCCCTACGAGCAGAATTACACATTGATCGGCACGACCGATCAGGATTTCAAAGGGGATATCAACAATATCCATATCTCTGATGAAGAAGTGACCTATCTGTGTCATGCTGCGAGTGAATATTTTACCAAACCTGTTCGGGAAGAGGATGTGGTCTGGACATATTCAGGTGTGCGCCCGCTCTATGATGATGGCGCTTCCAAGGCGCAAGAAGCGACACGGGATTATGTTCTTCGGCAGGATGGCAAGGATCAGGACGCGCCGTTGTTAAACGTCTTTGGCGGTAAGATAACAACCTATCGCCGACTGGCAGAATCCATGTTGGGGAAAATTGAGGCGGCGCTGGGGAAAAAAGCAGCGGCCTGGACTGAAAAATCTACCCTTCCTGGCGGTGACTTCGACTTTGAAGGATTTGACCAGCTGGTCAATGATGTTACGGTTAAATACCCGTTTTTGGAGAAGGGCCTGATCTGGCGTCTGGTGAGAAGTTACGGCACGAATGCCTGGAATTTGCTTCAGAATGTGACGTCAGTCGAGGAAATGGGCCAAAATTTTGGTGGCGGGCTCACTGAACGGGAAGTTAAGTATTTAATTGAAAACGAATGGGCGCAGACAGCTGGTGATATTGTCTGGCGGCGTAGTAAACTCGGCATTCGGATGACGAAAAGCGAGATCGCTGCCTTGGACACATGGATAGTCGGAAATGTGAATTAAGCCCGCAAACGGGTGGTGTCAGGTGTGATATGTTAGAATTGAAGAATGTCAGCAAAAAGGTTGGAGAGAGCTATCATATTCATGATGTCTCCATGCAACTCGAGAAGGGGTCTTTGAACGTTCTTCTTGGGCCAACCTTGTCTGGAAAAACCACATTGATGAGATTGATGGCCGGGCTCGACAAGCCAACGGAAGGCGATATCTCTGTCGATGGCAAAAATGTTCTGGGTGTACCGGTTCAAAAGCGCAATGTTGCGATGGTGTATCAACAGTTTATCAATTATCCGGCAATGACGGTGTATGAGAATATTGCCTCTCCCATGCGCATCGCGGGCAAGGATAAAGCTGAAATTGAACGCCGTGTTCGCCATGCAGCCGATTTGATGAAGTTAAGTGAATTTCTGGATCGGACGCCGCTTAATCTCTCTGGTGGTCAGCAGCAACGGACCGCTTTGGCGCGGGCGCTGGTTAAAGATGCTGAACTGGTTCTTCTGGATGAGCCGCTGGCCAACCTGGATTACAAGCTGAGAGAAGAACTTCGCATCGAACTTCCAAAACTGTTTGCTGAAGCCGGAGCTGTGTTTGTCTATGCAACGACTGAGCCTCATGAGGCATTGTTGCTTGGCGGCAATACAGCGACCTTGTCGGAAGGCCGAGTAACACAGTTTGATAAAACGATTTCCGTGCATAACCGCCCTGTTGACCTGCGAACAGCACAGACATTTTCGGATCCGCCGCTCAATCTTTTTGACATTACCAAAAAAGGCAACAGCGTGTTCTTTGGGGACTATTCTGTGCCGGTGAGCGGTGAAATTGCCGATTTGGCAGACGGACATTATCAAGCTGGCGTGCGGCCACATCATCTCGCTCTGACACAGCATTCAGACGATGTTCTTGCCGTTGAAACGACTGTTTCAACATCCGAGATTACAGGCTCGGAAAGCTTCCTGCATGTTGAGAAAAACGGCTATCGCTGGGTCGCACTGGCACATGGTGTTCACAGAGTAGATACTGGTGATATGGTGCCGGTCTATCTGGACCCGAAAAGCTTTTATGTTTTTGGTCAGGAAGACAAGCTTGTTGCCGCACCTTCTGACTATAAGGGGGCACTGGACTGATATGGCTCAAATTACACTTGATAAACTGGCGCATTCTTACTTCCCCAATCCAAAAAGCGACGCTGATTTTGCGTTGAAGGAAATTGACCATATCTGGGAAGATGGTGGAGCCTATGCATTGCTGGGTCCGTCAGGGTGCGGGAAGACAACTCTTCTCAATATTATTTCGGGCCTTCTTGTGCCTTCAAGGGGAAATATCCTTTTTGGAGATCAGAATGTAACGCGGTTGCAGCCTGAACAGCGTAATATTGCCCAGGTATTTCAGTTCCCGGTCATCTATGACACGATGACAGTTGCTGAAAATCTGGCCTTTCCATTGGTCAACCGACAGGTGCCGAAAGACGAGATCTCGAAACGGGTTTCGGAAATGATCGAAATTCTGGATCTGGGCGATAAAGCCCACCGCCGAGCTGAAGGCCTGACAGCGGATGACAAACAGAAGATTTCACTGGGCCGGGGCTTGGTTCGCTATGACGTGAACGCCATTCTTTTTGATGAGCCGCTTACCGTCATCGATCCTCATATGAAGTGGCAGCTGAGAACAAAACTCAAAGACCTTCACCGGCAGTTTGAGCATACGATGATCTATGTGACGCATGATCAAACGGAAGCACTGACATTTGCGGATAAAGTGGTCGTCATGTATGAAGGCGAAGTTGTGCAGATCGGCACGCCTGAAGAGTTGTTTGATGAACCGGCTCATACCTTTGTTGGTTATTTCATCGGCTCTCCCGGTATGAATGTTCTGCCAGCAGAAATACGCGGCCAGACGGCAACGATTGGTCAATATTCAATTGGACTGGCAAAAACCTATGCCGATTTGGGCGAAGATGCAGAACTTGGTATTCGCCCCGAATTTGTTCGAATTTCCGAGGAGGATCACGGGCTGCCTATCCAGATAAAAGCGGTCGAGGATATTGGGCGGTATAAAATCGTCCGGGCAACTCTGGAAGGCTCCCCGCTTGATGCCATGTTGGCGGAAGGCGCCGAGATACCGGCCCATCCAACGGCGGTTTTCCAAGCGGAAAAAATTAACATTTACA
>JBDWHS010000046.1:0-459978 GCA_039975135.1 Sneathiella sp.
ATACTGACCACCGACAACAACTGCATGCAGTTCGCCGTCAGAATTGTCGTCAAGGCTAACACCAGCATATTGTACGCCGATTTTCCATGGACCCTGGCCGTAAGTAACACCTACGTTCCAGTCATGACGTTCAACATCTTCAATACCAGCGTCGTTGTCAGTGTATTTATAGGCACCACCAACATCGAAACCACCGAAGCCCAGTGTCAGGCCTGCAGAAAATTCAGAAGTATCGTCGCGAGCTGTTGTTGTGACAACAGTTGTTTCGTTGACGAATGAAGTAGAACCAGCAATCGCTGTACCAACAACAGTTGTTGCAGTTGATACTGCACCATCAGTTGTTGTCACTGTCGCTGCTGTACCGTCAGCACCACCAATAACGCTTGATGTTGTTGTGCTTGATGTAGAGTCAGCATCACGTGAGATATAGTCATACCCAAGAGAGGCTTTGACAGAAACACCATTGAATTTGTTGATGTAGTTCACGCCAACAGAATATGCTTCGTCTGCAAGACCTTCGTCAGCAATCGCAGCATATGGGCTTGCGCCTGTGCCAGTTTCTTCATCTCCATCCGGAGTGTAAGAAGCACCGATCTGGAAGCCAGCGAAACGCGGTGTAAAGTAAGTGATTTTATCAGCATCACTAACTTCAGTTGGAGATGTTGCAGGTGTTGTAAAGCCACTGGCATCCGCGTTGGAATCGTTCAGTGTCCATGCAACAACAGGCTCAGGAGAGCCGTAATGCATCAGATATGCAGCGCTGTTTTCTGAACCGATATTGATACGGCCGAAAGAACCTTCGACAAACATGTAAGTTTCGTCGACCTGGTCACCAGTTGTACGAGCTTCAAGCTGGATGTTGACACCGAATTTCAGACCATTGTCCAGAGTTGTCGAACCCGTAAAGTGAACTTCACCTTCATGACGGATGTCTGTAGGAAGCTGATCACCAGTGTCATAGTCAGCAGCAACAAAAGATGTCTGCAGATAACCACCAAGGTTCAGTTTGATTTTTTCAGCAGCAGAAGCAGTACCTGCTGTGAGGGCCGTTGCAGCGACGAGTGCTGTTGTGCCCAGGATTACTTTTTTCATTTCTATCTCCACTCCGCCGAATAACGGGGAGCCCTACTGTGTTTGAGGGAAGACTCAAAGTCTATGCAATCCAGTACAGTAATCAGATTGCCTGTTTCTTTTACTTCCGAATAGCAGGCATTTAGAAGTGATAGTCGTCACAACCGAATACCGCAAAAAAACGTTGCTGGCATTTGTGTTGTTTATGCAACAGGCAAAATCGCATGCGCATCAATCAACTTCCAGCCAACTTGCTCACAAACTAGTGGAGAGATTTTGGAAAAAAAGAGACGCACAAAGAAAAATATAATCTGTGACTTTTTTGCGCAAACTACTTGCGTTTTAAAGCCACTTCAAAATATGTAAAGGGTGTGGCCCCGTAGCTCATCAGGATAGAGCATCAGATTCCTAATCTGGGGGTAGCAGGTTCGAGTCCTGCCGGGGTCACCATTTAGACAAATGGTGACACGCGACGGAAAGCGGCAAAGGCCGCCTTAAAGCACACAATGCTTGGCAAAATCAGCTGCTTCATTCGCAGACCAATCGCCTTTTGGCTTTTCTTTCATGGTCTCACACCATTCTTTACTACCGACCTCCGGAGAACAACCGGAAACCAGAAGCGTAAATGTAATCAAGCCAAGAATACTGATAAGTGATTTGAGAATTGATGGCATGCAAGCCTCCTGTTAGGGGATGCAGCGCGAAAGGTTTATCCTCTCGCGCTGAACCAGTATTACTTGCTTTCTACAGTAATAACCGCACGGCGGTTTTCCTGTTTTTTCACACCATCAGGTGTTGCAACGCCAAGACGGTCTTCACCGTAGCTCCGCATAACAACATTTTTTGGATCCATGCCCATATCCATTGCGGAAATTGCAACAGCTTCCGAGCGGCGTGTCGACAGCTCTTTATTGTAAGCAGCTGAACCGGATGTATCTGTGTAGCCTGCAATTGTTACACGAGGACGCTTAAAGTTACTGATGTAAGCGATAGCTTCCTTGATTTTGGCGTTTGAGCCAGCGAGTGTTTTTGTACTGTCAAAGTGGAACAGAATTTCCCAGCTTTTAGCTTCTGCCATCATCTTTTTAGGAGCCGGAGCTGGTGCTGCTGGCTTGGCAACCATCATCGCTTTGTCTACATCACCCATAGCAGCGATAAAGGCATCGCGGCATGCAGCAATATGATCCGGCTGGAAGTTCTCTTCCTGTTCCTGTACCCAGCAGTCAAAACTTGATTGAGCCCGCGCAAGCTGAGCTGTTGCCTTATCTTTTGCAGTACTATTCAGAGCTGCCACCAAACGACTGTGAGCTCCTTCCAGAACGGCTTCGCGATCGGCCGGTATATTCCATGTGTCTGGATCGTAAGGCGCAACATCAGCACCAGATGCCGCCATCATGGCTTTTTCAGCAAACCGGTCTGAATCTGTGTAATCGCCTTCCCCATACTCTCCTTTTGACAAGGTAATATAATCGGCGTACAGCGCTTTGTTGAATGCAGACCCTGTGGCGTTCATATGTTCTGCTTCGCCCAATTTGCCGCCACAAGCAGCCAGTGCGATAGACGCTGCCCCAAGAACAGCAAAGGTAACTACATTTTTCATATCTCTCCCCTAACGTTGAGTTCGGCTGGCACAAAGACTGCCCAGCCGCGAATGGAATCAGATCACAAATGGAACTGAAAAGAACCTACCAAATACTTTTACAAAAACCAACGATCATTACTAGACGCTATTATTTCATTAAGGTCAAAATAAGAAATTCAAAATAGAAATCAACAAATTGCCGCAAAAATCCAATGTTTTTCATACATTATCCCTCCCGACGAGCACAGGAGTATTGCGTTTCTAATTTTTGCACCGCGGCTAATCCGGCCAAAAATACTGTTATCCAGCATTTTCAGTATTGATCTATCCGCCTTTATACCTACTGAAAGGAGGGCCGAGCCGCAAAAGCTCCACCAGAGGCGCGCCCCCATGGGCCGGAACTCGAAACAACAATCCAACGAAATGGATACCGGCTTTTTTGAGTTACTTCGGCCAATCCGTCTTTGACGAGTGAGACAATGAGCAATCCTTTGGCCGAACTTTTTTGCAAGTTACAACGAACAGCTTTGGCTGGTAGCCAGATTTTCGTGGGTGCTTCGCCCTTTATCCGGTGCCGTTTCTGAAGGCCAGTTTTCGTCAGTAAATAACAATCCCCGGCGAATATCTGACCTGCATCACCGGAGATTGACATTTCAATCATAGTATCTGCCGCATAGGCAGAATGGTTGGCGATCCCGAAAACGATCGCGAGGAAGAGGGCAATCTGCAAAAGACAATTTCTGATCATGGTGATCAGATTATCTCAGGGAGACGCGAAAAAAAAGCAGGGATTGTCTCTGCCTTTAAAACGTCACGAAACGACAGGCAGGTCCATATCCAAAATGGTCATATGAAAAGCGAAAGAAATTTCACCTTCATCTTCATCCCGATAGACCACTCCGATAAATTCATCACCGAGCATCACTTCAGCTGTTCCATCTGAGGGGCGTCGCTCTTTGACATTAAAATTCTCGTTTTCAAATTTTTCCCGAAGGTAGCGTTGAACGCGCAAAGTTTCTGATCGTGTCATAACGAATTACCGGTTTATTGAATAACTTCAAGACTGTCAGCGATAGGGCCCTTCAAGCCTTGTCGCACAACGCACTTCACTTTAGTGTCGACACCAAAATTGTCCATTTCAACTTCGGAGCGGGTCAACATGCTAAGATGGATAAAAACATCAGCCCCACCGCTTTCAGGAGATACAAACCCATATTTGTGTTCTGGAACAAACGTGGTCACAACACCTTCGATCTCGATATTTTTTCCCGCGGGGGCAGCTTCTGCTCCCTCTTCAGGTTCATGAATAGCTGCAACCTGTGGCCCGCGATCACCTTCGGCGAGGTCACAAACAATCCGCATCCCCTCAACAAACTCTGTGTAAGAGGTATCTTGCAAGACAGAGATATGGATAAAGGCGTCCGGCGACCCATCCGCCGGTGAGACAAAACCAAATCCCTTGGCCTCATCAAAAAATTTAACGGTTGCTGTAATGTTCTTGCGAACTGCTCTGGAAGACTTGCGATCGCTCATCCGGTGGAAACCTCATTCAATAAATATCCCCCTGCAATACAGAAAAACACCGAAAAGCTCAATCGATTCCGTCAGAATTATCGTCAATTTTAAAAAAGCAGCCCAAATTTCCCTTCCTTCGACAAAATAACAGCTTATACGGGGGAAGAAAGGAGCGCCCTTTTGCCCACGCTTTCCTGAATCAATCGGATCATTTCCGGGCGCGTACCGACCACACCGGCATAAAGAAGGTGATCGGCCTGCGTTTTTGAAACACTACCATCGTTGGTTCTCGCCAACGCAATTGCTTCGGGAACATCAGACATAGCATGAGGCCCTTCTGCTGCAAACATCCCCAGAACAATCACCGGCGCATCTGGTAATTCGTTGATTTTTAGCCACCCTGCTACGGAAGGCTCTTCTTCCAGAAAAGCCGTTCCGACAGATAAGAAACTGCCCTGCTCTGTCAATTGTCTGGCCTGGAGTACCGCTGCCTCTCGAGAGGCAGATGATTTGGTTGACCCATGCGCGACAATAAGGACTGCAACATCCTCCTCTTTATAGGAGTTCGTGCTGCAGATCTCGTCCGCCATGTTTTTGAAGATCTGGGAAAGGGAGGGATCAGCACCGATCGCCTCACATTGATAAATCTGCCTGTCTTCGGAGATAGCCTCTCCATTTTGCAACCCAAAAATGTCGGGTATCTTCTGCTTAACAAAATAGCCATCACTCATAAAAAAGGGCAGCAGATAGACCTCTCCCAAGGGCAAATCAGGCACTGGCTCATCACTTGCCAGAAAATGACAAAGCACAGCCCCATACCGATTGCTTTGCCTAAGTGTGATGGCATGCTCCTTCACGGCCGTTTCCGCGGCTTGATCATTGGACGATCCGTGACCGATAAGGACAATAGACGGGCGGGTTGGTTTCATTCCATTATTCAGTCAAAGGGTTGATTTCATATCCCTGTCATATGCTATAGCAGTTTAAAATAGCAAGACTATTCAATCGGTTCTGCCGAACCAACCAACCCGGGGCCGAATGAAAACGGAAGCGAGACAAAAGCCATGCAATGCCTTGATAAAAACATGTCTGTCGAAGAATTCGACGCTCATTACTATTACGCGACCGAACTGAAGCTGTTTGCCCGGCAGATTGGTATCCGTACCGGAAAGCTGCGTAAATTTGAAATTGAAGGCCTGATCCGCGCCTATCTGTCAACCGGCGAGCTTCCTGATCGTCCTGCTGTCCGCGCAAGAAAATCGGATTTGCCAGACGATATGTTGTCAATTGACACAATCGTCAAAAATTACAACGGGAATAAAAAAACCAAAGCCTTCTTACTGGAATTGGTCATCAGGCGCGATCCGAATTCGCAGGATAAATCAGGTCAGTGGTATTGGCTAAATGATTGGCGACGCAAACAGTTCGAAAAAAATATCCCCTTCACATACGGGGACCTGGCAGAACAACTTCTCATCCTCAGACGCACCAAAGGCAGATTGCCCCAGATCCCTTCTGCCCGCATGAACAACTTTATCACCGATTTTTTAGAAGACATTTCCAACAAAGGCCTTGGGAAAGCTCATGCCTTAGACGCATGGAAGAAGGTCAAAGCAACACCGGGAGAAAAAACATATACTGCCTACAAAGCCCGCAATTCAGGTTTTGATTCTGCATAGCAGAACAAAGTACTTCTTTTAAATCCCCTACGGAAACTCTTGTATTCTCTTTTTTTACGAGCATATTCAATTCTTTATAACCGCTCTGACTGAAAAAATAGGCTTCGAGGTGGAAATAGCCGTAATTTATCTCTACTGGCCTGAACATCATATTGAAAAGAAAAATCATCCGTGCTTAAGTTGCCACAATTGTTCGTCAAGAAAACAAGAAAAATCATTTGATTTAGGGAGACAATACATAATGCTTAAAAAGACTTTGGTGTCTGTTGCAACGGCAACAGCAGTCGCTGGCTTCACCTTCGGCGCAACAGCTGCCGACATGGTAGATGGCCCGAAAGTAAAATGGAACCTGTCTGTATGGGGCAAATCACGTGCCTTCACTGCAGGAATTGAAACACTCCGCGATATGGCTGACAAGCGTACAGGCGGAAAGTTCAAAATCAAAATTCACTATGGTGCCGCTCTTTCAAAATCAAGAGAAAATCTGGACGGCATTAAGCTTGGCGCATTCCAGATGGCAATGTTCTGTTCACCCTATCATCCAGCAAAAAACCCGACTTTGACCGGTCTTGATTTGCCCTTCCTGCCTTTCCCAAATCTTAAGGTTCAGGCTGCCGTACATGATGCCTATTACCAGCATCCGGCTGTCGTCAAGGATCTGGCCCGCTGGGACGCTTATCTTCTGATGAGCTCATTGCTGCCGCAATACGAATTTACCGGTGTTGGCAATCCACCAAGAACACTTGCTGACTGGAAAGGCAAACGCGTTCGTGCCCTCGGCGGTATTGGTAAGGCCATGACCAAACTTGGCGCGGTTCCGACAACAGTGACGGCTTCTGAAACCTATACAGCGCTTGAACGCGGTACTGTTGAAGCAGCGTCCTTCCCGTTCACTTATGCGCATGTTGCCTATAAGCTGACAGATGTCGGCAAATGGTATACAGCAAACCTGTCACCAGGTGCTGTAAACTGCCCTGTTGTTGTGAATGTTCCAGCTTGGAAAGCACTGCCTGAACAATATCGTGCGCTTCTTCTGGAATCAAAAGCACCTGCTTATGATGCGCTGATCTCTGCCTATGAAAAAGCAGATGCCAAAAACCTTCCCATGATGAAGGAAAAAGGCCTGGAAGCCATTAACTACAGTGATGACGAATTGGCGGCTTTCCGTAAAGCCGGTGCGAAACCTGTCTGGGACGACTGGCTCGCAAGCATGAAAGAGCAAGGCCTGCCTGGTCAGGAATTGCTGGACCTTATTATGGCAACCGCTGAAAAAGCGTCCAAATAAGTCAATTCAATCGAGGGGTCTGATATATTCAGGCCCCCTTTTTTTGAAGTGTCATCATGATCACACATAACGCTGCTTCGGGCCCTCCGCCGTCAGGAGCATTGGCGGTTTTCGACCATTGGTATTCCAAATTCGAAGACCTTCTCAACGCTTTTTCTGCCATTGCCATTTTTGCTGTGATGCTCCTCGGAGTCTCACAAGTCTTGGGACGAAAGCTCTTTGACCTGCCCATCCCTGGCTATATCGATTTTATCGAACAAAGCATGGTTGTCTTCGCATTCTTCGGTATTGCCTATTGCCAACGCCTTGGCGGACATGTCCGTATGGATCTGTTCATGGCAAAATTTGACGGTAGAATACTTTACTTTTTTGAAGCTCTGGCAACCGTCGTAGGATTGTTCGTCGTTACAATTCTGATCGAAACCAGTTGGCTGCATTTCCTTCGGGCTTATGAGTTCGGAGATTCCACCATGGATATTCAGCTGCCGATTTGGCCGGCCAAACTGATCATTCCGCTTTCCTTTGCTGTTCTATGGGTGCGCTTTGCCGTCCAGACAGTTGGCTTCACTCGGCTCTTCCTGTTCCCATCCGCACAAGTTATCGCGGTTCCGGTTATTGAAGATGTTGAAGAGCAAGCCCGCCATGAAATTGCGGATGCACTTGGAGAAGAAGCTGCAGCCAATGCTAAATTTGACGAAAATTACCGCCTGAAAAATAAAGATAAAAGTGGAGGTACTCAGTAATGGAACTTGATCCACTTTTGACAGGTATCATCGGCATGGGCGCCTTGATGCTGATGGTTTTCCTCGGCGTTCGGGTCTATATTGCCGCAACCATTGTCGGCATGATCGGAATTGTTTCCATCATTGGGTGGGATGCCGGAACCGGTATTGTCGGAACCATTCCCCATTCAAAATCAACACTCTATTCTTTGAGTGTTCTGCCCATGTTCATCCTGATCGGTTATTTGGCCTTTCATGCCGGAATTACGACAGCGGCCTTTGATGCTGCCAAAAAATGGTTTGGCTGGGTTCCGGGCGGATTGGCCGTTGCCACGGTATTTGCAGCCGGTGGTTTCGCGGCCGTCTCGGGTGCCAGTACGGCAACTGCAGCTGTTTTCAGTCGTGTCGCTATTCCCGAAATGCTTAAAGCGGGATATGATCGCAAACTGGCCGCAGGCGTTGTTGCGGCAGGAGGAACGCTAGCCTCCTTGATCCCGCCCAGTGCCATTCTGGTCATTTATGCCATCATCGTTGAGCAATCCGTTGGCGCCTTGTTGCTCGCAGGCTTTATCCCTGGCATCGTCTCCGCCCTGATTTACGCCTTCATCATTATGGGCCGGGCGACTGTCAATCCTGAACTGGGTCCGCCGGTGCGCGGCTTTACCTTCGGCGAGCGCATGAAATCCCTGCCAGGGACTCTGCCTATCGTGGCTGTGATCGGCATTATCTTCAGTGCTATCTATGGCGGTTGGGCAACCCCGACAGAAGCCGGGGCTTTAGGGGCATTCGTTGTTTTCATTCTTGCTCTTTTGCATGGCATGCGGACAAAAGCGTTGAAGGATGCGTTGTTTGAGACGGCGAAACTCACGGTGATGATTTTCTCCATCATCTGGGGCGTTCTGGTTTTCGTCCGGTTCCTGGGTTTCTCCGGCTTGCCGGAAGCTTTTGCGGAATGGATCCTGGGCCTGCCGCTTCCACCAACCATGATTATTGTGCTGATCCTCTGTGGCTATGCCATTCTCGGTATGTTTATGGATGCGATCGGCATGCTCCTGTTGACCTTGCCGGTGGTCTATCCTGCCGTTATCGGTCTCGGATATGATCCGATCTGGTTTGGCATCATCGTCGTTAAAATGGTGGAAATCTGCCTGATCACGCCGCCGATTGGCCTCAACTGTTATGTCGTCAATGGCGTAAGGCCGGATATTCCGCTCTCCGATGTTTTCAAAGGGATCGGACCTTTCTTTGTTGCTGATGTCGTGACGGTAGCGCTGTTTATCGCCTTCCCATCCTTGATCCTCTGGCTACCGCAGCAGATGCTGAATTAGCGAAAGGCGATCAAACACCTGATAAGACGCCCGGTTTAGCCGGGCGTCTTTCGTTTCAAGCCTAGTCTGAAGCTTGCGAAACCCCTTAAATTCGGGCAGTCTAAAACCATAAACAAAAACAATAATAATAAGGGAGAGACAAAATGGATTTTGCCCTCACAGATGAGCAGGAAGCTATTCGAGAGAATGTTGCAGGCCTCTGCAACCGTTTTGACGATGAGTATTGGCGAGACCGGGATCAAACCGGTCATTTCCCTGATGATTTTCACCGGGCCATGGCCGATGCGGGCTGGTTAGGCATTACCATGCCAGAAGAATATGGCGGCGCGGGCCTTGGCGTTATGGAAGCCGCGTTGATGATGCATGAAGTGGCCAAGTCCCCGGGCGGCATGTCAGCAGCTTCCGCCATCCATATTAATATTTTCGGGCCCCATCCAATTGTTGTCTTTGGAAATGACGAGCAGAAAAACCGCTTCCTCCCACCGCTCATAAAAGGGGAGATCAAATCCTGCTTTGGTGTGACGGAACCTAATGCCGGCCTTAACACAACAAGCCTGCAGACCCGGGCAGTAAAAGACGGGAAAAGATATATCGCAAACGGTCAGAAAATGTGGACCACAACGGGCCAGGAAGCAGACAAAATTATGCTGCTGGCGCGGACAACCCCGAAAGAGCAATGCAAGAAGTCAACGGAAGGCCTGTCCCTGTTCTTTACGGATCTGGACCGGGCCTATTGTGATGTTCGGGTCATCGACAAAATGGGCCGTAAATCGGTTGATTCCAATGAAGTCTTTATCAATGACCTCCCCATCCCCGAAGAAGATCTGATTGGCGAGGAAGGCAAAGGGTTCCATTATCTGCTGCACAGCCTCAATCCGGAACGGGTGCTGGTCGGTGTAGAAGGTGTCGGTCTGGGCATCAATGCCCTCAAGCGTGCCGCTCACTATGCGGCAGAACGAGAAGTCTTCGGCCGGCCCATCGGCCAGAACCAGGGCATCCAGCATCCATTGGCCGAAAACTGGATGGAATTGGAAGCAGCCCTTCTGATGGCCATGAAAGCGGCCTATCTCTATGACAATGGGCAGGATGCCGGTACATATGCCAATGCGGCAAAATATCTTGGCGGGGAGGCCGGTTTCAAGGCCTGCACACAGGCTGTGATGACCCATGGCGGTGTCGGATATGCCAAGGAATTCACGGTGGAACGATTAATGCGGGAAGTCATGATTTGCCGGATCGCCCCTGTCAGTCCGCAGCTGATCCTTTGCTATATCGCTGAAAAGGCGCTTGGATTGCCAAAGTCCTACTAAAGGGTTCTAAATCATGCATATCCGGAAATTTGCCCAATCAAATCCAGACAAGCCAGCCATTATCATGGCTGGCAGTGGAGAGATTACCACTTATCAAGAGCTGAATGATCGATCCAGCCAAATCGCACAATATTTTCGCAGCCTCGGCCTTCAGATCGGAGATCATATCGCCTTTCTGATGGAAAACCACAGCCGGTTTCTGGAGATCTGTTGGGCGGCCCAGCGGGCTGGGCTTTATTATACGGCTATTTCGTCCCGCCTGTCTGCCGAGGAAGCCGCCTATATTATCAACGATTGCGGTGCGGAACTTTTTATTACAACCGCCTTCAAGCAGGACCTCGCCAAAGATCTTCAAAACAAGATACCTAAGGTAAAAACCTGTTTGATGCTGGATGGTACTCTCGATGGATTTTCTTCGTTCGAGGACATGATCGCCCCCTTTCCGAGCGCGGCCCTTTCTGACGAGTGCGAGGGTGCGGACATGCTCTACTCATCCGGGACAACAGGAAAACCCAAAGGCATCAAGCCTGCAGAAATCGGCGAGCCGATTGGCTCAGAAGACAACCTCTACGATGTTTTGAAAGGCCTTTACAGCTTCAGTCAGGATGTCCAGTATTTGTCGCCAGCTCCCCTCTATCATGCGGCTCCCCTTCGATACAACATGCGCGTTCAACGCTTTGGTGCCACCTGCATCATCATGGAAAATTTCGACGCCGAAACCTATTTGAAGCTGGTCGAAAAATACAAGATTACCCACTCGCAACTTGTTCCCACCATGTTTGTCAGGATGCTTAAACTGGATCCTGAAATCCGGGATCGATATGATGTGAGCAGTTTGAAAGTCGCCATTCATGCCGCGGCTCCCTGCCCTGAAAAGATCAAGCACCAGATGATGGATTGGTGGGGCCCGATCCTGCACGAATATTACGGCGGCACGGAAGGCAACGGCTATTGTACGGTTGGCCCCGAGGAATGGCTTCGTCATCCCGGGACAGTGGGGAGGGCTGTTATCGGGACTCTCCATGTTGTTGCCGAAGACGGTACTGAGCTCCCTTGCCGGGAAACCGGTACTATCTATTTTTCCGACGGCAAGGATTTCAGCTATCACAATGATCCGGACCGCACGGCTGAAAACTACAATGACAAAGGCTGGAGCACTTTGGGAGATGTCGGATATATCGACGAAGAAGGCTTCCTCTATCTGACAGACCGCAAAAGCTACATGATCATTTCAGGCGGCGTAAATATCTATCCTCAGGAAATAGAAGATTTTCTCCTCACTCATCCCAAAGTGTATGACGCAGCCGTTTTCGGCGTCCCGAACGAAGAATTTGGAGAAGAAGTCAAAGCTGTTATTCAAGCCGTCCGCTCGGAGGAGGCTGGCCCTGATCTGGAGGCTGAGCTAATCGCTTTCTGCAAGGCAGAAATCAGTCATATAAAGTGTCCGCGCTCGATAGACTTTGAGAAAGAATTACCGCGGCATCCAACCGGGAAACTGTATAAAAGGCTTCTGCGGGACCGGTACTGGGCAGATAAATCCTCAAAAATCGTTTGAGAGCAGCATGAGAGGTGACCCTCTCATGCCATTTTCCTTTATGAAGCGAGGCGTGTCTCTTCTTCGAAAAGAGCCATATTGCCAAGTGTCTGCAAAGCCGCATTTGCAGCTTCCTGCCCTTTGATCACAAAGTGATCGCGGAAGAAATTCATATGGGCTGGAACTTCCTGGAAATTGTGTGGTGTGAGGACAACAGAGAGAACCGGAACACCCGTATCCAGCTGAACCCGCATCATCCCTTCAAGCACAGTTCCCGCTACAAAATCATGCCGGTAAATGCCACCGTCAACGATCAGGCCGGTTGCCATAATCAGATCATACTCTCCTGTTGCTGCCAGTTTCTGAGCCATCAAAGGGATTTCAAGACTTCCCGGAACATCGAAGACGGAAATATTGTCCTCGTTCAGTCCTGCTTTGACAAGGTCTTCGCTAAAAGACCGACTCGCCCCGGAAACAATATCGATATGCCAGTTGGCCTGGATAACAGCGATTTTCAAGGATGAGCTTTTGACCTGAGACAGGACACCAGACGCTGTATTTTTTTGTTGAACCATTTTATTTGCCTTGTGTTAGTGACTATCAAAAACTCAAGGCAAGAAATATCAGAAAGAAGCGCGGACACACGCGTCCACCCTCGCTCTGTATTTTGTTCTCTTCCATCCGGACTATAACCGTCGGCTCTGGAATTGCACCAGATCTGCTGACCCTGTCACCGACAGGCGCTCGCGGGCTTGAACACTGTTCTTACCGCCGGTAGGGACTTTCACCCTGCCCTGAGAACATTACACCCATATTTGGATGCAATATTGAGACTATAATTTCATAAAGAATTTGTTTTTTCAAGCGTCAGCAACAAACGTTCTGCGAGATCAATTTAAGACAGAGCTTCCCGCAAGTCGGCCAGACTGATTGGTTTGGTATAGCTTTGAACAGAAACAAGCCCGCGGGCACTGCCGATAGTCTTGGCAAAATCGACATAATGGGGGTTATAGCCTGTCACAACCATGATCCTGGCTTTACAGCCTTGTTCTGCGAGCCAGTTCACCAGCTCGATTCCTTCTACGCCAGGCATAACCATATCCAGTATGATGACCGTCGGATCAAAATTCAGAAAAGCTTCTTTGAAAACATCAGCCTGATCGGTCACCTGGACTTCATAATCCATGCCCTCGGCAACCTGCCGTACGAAGTCGGCAAACATCTTCTCATCGTCAATAATTAAAGCGCGCTTTTCACTCATTGCGTTCCAGCTGTTCTTTCCCTAGGGTCTCCCAAAACACAGGCGACATTTAAGGGAGTTTCTCTTGCTAGAAGAAGAATTCACCAAAATAGTTAAAGAAGCAATTAATTATAACCAGCTAAACCGGTATTTTTTACCAAATGGTCAAGAATTAGAGAATTTGACCAGTCATTACGACTTGCAGCCAGATCTTTCTTCCATTGAAATGGATAAACAATCAGACGGTGGCCTCAAACTCTCCCATGCCCAACGCCGTATGCTGATTTTTCTGGTTTCCCTTTGGGATGGGCGACAAGCAGATCGCATCTTTCAAGAAGGAATAGGCAGTCTGGGCAAAATGATTCATTCAATGGACAGAGGAAACCGGGAGCTCGTTGCCGATCTTGTCGTCACATATCCAGGTTGGGGGCATTGATTGCAGGAAATCAGGTTTTCATATGGGCAAGCACTATTCTTCGAAGATCGTCTTCCATAAATGGCTTTGAAAGGACATCATCCATACCGGCTTCTATAAAAAGCTTTTGCCTCTCTGCAAAGGCTTCTGCCGTTAGACCAATGATGGGCAGAGCTTCATATTCTTTCATTTTTCTGATTTGGCGTGTTGCTTCAATACCGTCCATGATCGGCATATGAATATCCGTAAAGATCATATCTGGTCGACTATGACCAAGCGCTGCAATTAATTCTTCTCCGTTCTCAACCATGTCAACCTGGTGGCCGGATTTTTCGAGAAAAGCCCGAACAATCATGGCATTGACGTCATTATCCTCTGCAACCAATATCTTTAAAGATCGCTCCAACGCTCCCTCTATCCTGTCTTTACGTTGCTGAAGGTCAATTGCGTCCCTCTCTGAAACCAGTGCAAATGGAATAGTAAAGTAAAACCGACTTCCTTTTCCTTTTTCGCTCTGTACGCCAATTTCCCCGCCCATCATGTTTACCATATTTCTAACGATAGTGAGACCAAGCCCTGTTCCTCCTCGGGTTCGAGTCGTTGACTCATCCTCCTGGGTAAAAGGAGCAAAAATTCGATCGATCCGATCCTCGTTGATTCCCTCTCCCGTGTCTTCCACAGAGAATGCGAGAACAGTTCTCTTTTCTTCTATCATGATCTGCCTGACAGAAACGGACACCCGGATAAATCCTTCATCGGTAAACTTTATCGCGTTGCTTAATAGATTCCAGAGAACCTGCCTGACTTTTACCGGGTCTCCTTCCAGGAGATCCGGCACATCTTCTGCAATATCAACCTGTAAGATCAAGTCTTTCTGCTCGGCAAGAGATTTGAGAGCGGCAGAAGCGTTTTCGACTGTATTTACCAGACTGAAAGCCGTCCTTTCCAAATGCATTTCGCCAGCATCAATCTTGCTCATATCCAGAACATCATTGATTATGGAAAGAAGGATTTCACCAGAATTGCGAATAACATCCAGTTTGGATCGCTGCTCCTCCTCAAGATCTGTACCAGCGATTAACTGAACAGTGCCCAGAATACCATTTAGGGGCGTCCTGATTTCATGACTCATTGTCGCCAGAAAACTGGTTTTTGCATGATTGGCCTTCTCCGCCTGCTCCTTCATCAAGGTCAGATGAAGACGCCATTGTCTGAAAATATGGAAGGCGAATACCCAACTTGCCAGCAGAATAATGGTAATTCCTGATGCCAGATAAATCTGTAGCATCTTACTTTGTATCCTACTCTCCTCCGAAAGAGCGAGCGCTCGGCTCAAAGACTGACTGAACTGCTGCATTCCCATTGCATAGGTGGCTTTCGACCCTTCATAAAGATCACTGTATAAAAGTTCACGCGCTGCGCCAACATTCCCTGTTCGAACCGACTGAAAAGCCTCTTCTTCCAGTTTTATCAATATCTCATTTGCCTGATTGGTAGCCACCACACTGCGATCGTCCATCACGGCGGGCACCAGTTGCATTGCCTTTTCAATGGCTTCGCCCAACTTCGGCTCACTCTCGCGATACCGCCTTTCCCATTCGGGATCTCCAGTTTCAACGGACATGCGCGCGGACATTGTCAAAACTTCATCAAGATGGATAATATCACCCTGCAATTTTGAGACGGTCAGACTCCATTCTCTCTGTTCTCTCTCTCCAAGAATGCTAACCGAATAAATGGACCAGATGATCCAGCCTAGGCCCGTGATGGTTAAAAGGAGCGTGAAGAAGAAGACCCGCATCGGGAGCTTGTCGTGCTCTACCGCAGTGGCTGTCTGATTATTCATCTGTTTCCTCTCGTGAAACGCAAAAGCGGTTCAGTTTTTTTTTGCCATACAAAAATAAGGAAAACAGAATATAAGAAAAACCCTAAACTCCTGTTAAGGAAGCCGGTGTATTTGTATAAGACAATGAGAGTAAATACATTTATAGAGGTTTTGTTTAGCACCCGATAGAAAGATCAATTGAAATGATGGATTGGAACAGGCTTCTCTCAACAAAGCGCTTCAGTCAGGACACGGTAGAGCCAATTTCTGCTTCTCGCAGCCCGTTTCATAAAGATCAGGACCGTATTGTTTTCTCGTCAGCCTTTCGCCGGCTCCAGGACAAAACACAAGTACATTCCCTCATTGAAAGCGACTATGTCCGGACACGCCTGACCCACTCTATGGAAGTTGCATCCGTTGGGCGTTCCCTCGGCGCGAATGCCGGCCAATTGATTATCGACCGGCATCTTAAAGGATCGAATTATTCCCCGGCCGAGTTCGGCCATATCGTCTCAGCGGCCTGCCTCGCTCACGATATTGGTAATCCTCCTTTTGGGCATTTTGGCGAAGATACTATCCGCCACTGGTTTGCCACAGGCCCGCTGGCCGCCGGTCATCTGGATAGCTTGCAGCAATCCGAAAAACAGGATTTTCTTGAATTTGAAGGAAACGCTCAAGGATTTCGCGTTCTCACGAAGTTACAAAACTGGCGAAATACAGGTGGATTAAGGCTCACTTATGCGACGCTTGGTACCTTCATGAAATACCCCCGGATTTCCCATGTCAGCAACTTGATCGAAGATGATTTTGCCGGGAAAAAATTCGGCATCATGCAGTCCGAACTCGATAGCTTCAAGGAAATCGCTTCTGAGCTTGGATTGATCCAGCGCGGCCATGAAAGTTATTGGTGCAGACATCCTCTCACCTATCTGGTCGAAGCGGCTGATGACATCTGCTACTCGGTCGTTGATATTGAAGACGGCTTTAAACTGGGTCGTTTGGAATTTGGGGAAACCGAAGATCTGATGCTCCGTATTCTCGGCAAAACGCCTGGGCGGTATTCTGAATTCACGGACAAATCGGAAAAGATCTCTTATTTGCGCGCCAAATGCATCGGCCATCTTATCGGAGAGGTTTCAGAAATTTTTGCAGATAACGAGCACGATATTCTCGCAGGTAAATACAAGGGTGATCTGCTTCATCACTCGACAAATGCCACCATCTTTTCCGAAATCGAAAATCTGTGTAAGCAACATATCTTCAATCACCGCGAACGAATACAGGCGGAACTCCGTGGATCAGAAATCCTGACATCAATCCTCGATGCTCTCTTTCAAACCAACCTGGAATGGGAAGCCCATGGAGAGGACGGCACACAAATATCACCCCGCTCACAGGTTATTCTTAACCTCTTCCCAGGCAAGGAGAAGTCCTTATCTCGATATGAATGGCTTCTGGAAATGACGGATTTTGTCTCTGGCATGACTGATTCTTATGCAGTTCGCCAATTTAGGGACTTAAAAGGTTTTATTTAAGTCAAACCCGGTCTAGTCAAAAAAACGGCCCAATTCATCGTTAAGCTTTTATTTATTACAATTTAATAATTTATAAAAAGAGATGAAGCACGTTGTTTTTCACAAGAACCGAGGGTTTCATGCACTATCGGGATCCGGAAATAAAGGACCGGATTGAAAATCTATTCAGTACCATGACTGTTGCATCGCGCGTTGCAACAGCCGAAACCGTTGCCCTTGACTATATCTCCGAAACCGTTGAAGGCGAGGATTTCAAGCTGGCAGAGCTGCTCTTGAAATATCTTGTGAGCGATGTAGAGGTAGAGGTTCGGGAAGCTGTCGCAGAACAGGTAAAACATTATCCAGGACTTCCCAGGGATCTTGCCTTACAACTAGCAATGGATATTGACTGCGTATCAATTCCAGTTTTACAATTCTGTCATGTGCTAACCGAAAGCGATTTAATCGAGATTTTGACATCTGCCGGAGACGCCCGGCAAGTCGCTATCGCAAAGAGAGAGCGATTGAGCGCATCCGTCACCGAGCGGATATCGGAAATTGGATGTTACGCAGCTATTTATTGTTGTCTGGAAAATACCACTTCTGAGGTTTCGGAAGCAGGCTATAAGCATATCTTGATCCGTTATGCTGATGAAACCGAAATTCATGAACGTGTCGTCAACAGACCCCACCTTCCGGAGGCAACCATAAGTCATCTTTCTCGCATTGTTACCGATCATCTGCGAGAAGAGCTCTTCAAAAAATACGATGTCCCGGAAGATATAACCTTAAGAATACTGGCGAATGCACGGGAGCAAGCTTTGGCGCAAACAGTTGAAGGCAGGATCAGCCTGGTAGAAAAGCAGAAAATAACCCGGCAACTGGACGCCGATGGTCGTTTGACAGCAACGCTCATGCTCAGAACACTTATACAGGGCGATTTTACCTTTTTTACAGCCGGAATTTCACAAGTTTCAGGCATTTCAATCAAGCGGGTTGCCGCCCTTGTCTCTGACAAAGGGGGGCTGGGCCTAAAGCGCCTGTATGAGAAAGCAAATTTACCGCCCTACCTGTATCCAGCCTTTAAAATCACACTTGTGGAGCTTGCGAAAATCAAATCTCGAAATCCGCGTGCAAATCTGAATAACAGAGAGCAAAGCACGATTAACAGTATTGCAAAAATCTACAACTATGAAGAGAACCTTACTTTGGAAGCTATCATGGAAAAACTATTACCATTCTAAATATCACAGCGTTGAAAACACGGCCAAAATACAGCTATACGGTGCAATGAATGCTAAAAATATATGAAAATTTACCAACAATATTCAGTAAAACTTTAGCGATTATTGTGCGTTTTATTTTCTTCTATACTTCATAAAATCTTGAAGGTAATTTCCAGTGTTCTTGGGGAATGTTCATATGAAAGGTCACGAGCTCCTGATGTTTGACCATAGGAGGACATAACGATGCGGGCGCTTATAGCGGACAAACACGACCTCTTCAGACAGGGACTTGTGACCATTCTGCATGAATTGAGCACCGAAGAGCCTTCAATTCTAGAGACTGCAAGTTTCTCCGGATTGGTATCTCTCATGCCAGAGACTCAATTTGATATCGTTATCATCGGTATGAATATCATGAACGAAGAAGGCCTTGATAAATTGAGCGCTTTCAAGCGGAACTATCCTGATGTGCCTGTCCTGTGTATCATTGAAGCCCCAACACAGCAGCTTATTGACGAGCTTCGCAGCTATCAGCTGAACGGCATCATTGAAAAAGCCGCCTCCAAATCCACATATAAAAGCGCCATTCATTCCCTGTTACTCGGTGGTAATCACGTTCCTCTTCCCATCGTCAAAAGACGCCTGCCTTTCCAGATGGACCGCCACGGTCTGTTTCCAGGAACACTGACACGGCGACAGGAAGAAGTACTGTTTTTACTTTCTGACGGGAAGAGCAATCGAGAAATAGCAGAATATCTTGATCTTTCTGAAGGCACCGTAAAAGTTCATGTAACCGCCATTTTCAGATCTCTGGGTGTTAAAAACAGAACGCAGGCAATGCTTCTGGCTCAACAGCACCGCGGAGACGAATTTTCTTCCTGAGCGATCCCGGTGGACAAACCAGCGATCCGTTGCCAAAATAAATATCATGATCGGTAGACAATCCATCTGCTGTTTACAAAACCAACAAAAAGGCAACACATGGCACTTACCATAGACTATTATGCAGGGCTCTCATCACCATGGACTTATTTCGGCCATGACCGTCTCTGCCATCTCGCCCAGCAATATGACGCAAACGTCAATTTCATTCCCGTGGACTTTAATACCGTTTTCGCCAATACAGGAGGGCTCCCTCTCCCCAAGCGGGCGCCCGTACGCCGGGAATACCGGTATGCTGAACTGAGGCGCTGGAGAATAGAACTGGACATTCCTCTCAATCTTGATCCGAAATTCTTCCCTGTTCCCCATACCAAGCCTGCCTTGATGTGCTTGCTGCTTCAGCAACAAGGCGGCGACGCTCTTTCCCTAGCGGGCGCTTATATGAAGGCCGTCTGGGCAGAAGAGAAAGATATCACAGACGATGCGACGGTCATTGCCATTGCCGACGACCTCGGATTGTCAGGCGACCAGCTTTTTGCAGAGAGCCAAGAAGGCAAAATTCCGGCGCTTTACGATGATTTGACAGGCCAGGCGATTAAACGCGGTGTTTTTGGGGCCCCAAGTTATGTCATAGAAGACGAGATATTCTGGGGTCAGGATCGTTTGATGTTTGTTGAAAAAAAATTAAAAGAGGCACAGGAAAAATGAACCTGGATCCACAAGCGAAATGGGTACTCGATATCGCTGAGCAAGCGAATGCCCCCTTACTGGAAAACTTAAGTGCAACGGAAGCCAAAGCCGCCTATGAGGACCGGGCGCAAAAACTCTGTTTTCAGGACGTACCGATCGGCTCTGTTCAGGATCTGGATATCTCAGGGCCACATGGCCCCATTCCTCTCAGGATTTACAAACCTGTAAGCGGGTCCGATATCTTGCCGGTTCTGGTCTTTTATCATGGCGGTGGTTGGGTTATCGGCAGCCGTAACAGTCACGATGCCCTCTGCCGAAAGATCGCCAATCAGGGAGGCTTCTTAATCGTATCTGTCGATTATCGGATGGGACCTGAAGCCAGATTTCCGGCCGGTGTCGACGACGCATATGCAAGCCTTCTCTGGACACAGCAGACGATCTCAGAATTTGGTGGTGATCCTGAACAGATAGCCGTTGCTGGCGACAGTGCAGGCGGCAATCTGAGTGCCGTTGTTTGCCTGCTTGCTAAAGAACAAGGAACGCCAATGCCCGTTTTTCAATGGCTGATATATCCCGCCACCAACATGGACATGAATACCTCTTCTCACAAAGACTTCGCGGAGGGGTATTTTCTGACCAACAATCTGATGACATGGTTCCAGGGCCACTATCTCAGAGGATCGGAGGACAAAGACGACTGGAAGGCATCCCCGCTCCTGGCAAAAGACTGCTCCAGCCTTCCGCCAGCACTCGTGCAAACCGCAGGATATGATCCACTAAAAGATGAAGGAAAAGCGTATTCTGACCGACTCAATGAAGAGGGCGGGCGGTCTGCCTATACGGATTATCCTGGTATGATCCACGGCTTCATCAATCTGGGAGGGGCAATAGACGGCGCGCAGGATGCCATTGATGAGGGGATTAAACATCTCCAGAAAACTTTTCAAAGCTGACAGAAGACGCAAAAAAGGGGCCATCTGGCCCCTTTTCAAATTCCAGATTCGAACGCCTAGCGCCAGCCAACCCGGTCAAAGATTTTAACCGCCTCGACTTGCTGATCCGCGACTTTATCCAGCCCCAGACCGTCTGCTTTAAACTCACCCCAGCTTTTCACTGTCTTGTCCAGTTTGACACCGGATTTGACAGGATATTCATAGTTGGAGGAAGCATAGAATTCCTGAGCCTTGGTATCGGACAGATATTCAATCAACTGAATGGCTTCTGCCTTGTTTTTGGCAGACTTGGTGACGGCTGCACCTGAAATATTAACATGCGCCCCGCGATCAGCCTGGTTTGGCCAGAACATTGCAACTTTCTTCACTGCATCCAACTGCACCTGGTCCTTGGCATTTTGCATTTTGCCGTAATAGTAGGTGTTGCCGATTGCAATATCACATTCACCGGCCGCCGCAGCTTTGATTTGATCGCGATCCCCACCTTGTGGTTTGCGGGCAAGGTTTTCCTTAATGCCTGCCGCCCATTTTTCTGCATCTGCTGATCCGTGATGAGCAACCATTGCTGCCAGCATGGACTGGTTATAGACATTGCTTGAAGAGCGAACGCAAATCCGGCCCTTCCATTTCGGATCCGCCAGATCTTCATAGGTGGACAGATCCCCTGTTTTCACACGATCCGTTGCATAGTAAATAACCCGGCTGCGAACCGTCAGGCCGTACCAGACACCTTCTGGATCCCTATACTGAGCTGGAATATTCGCGGACAGCTTGTCGGATGAGACTGCTTGCAGAACACCCGCCTGTTTATGGGCCATCAAACGGCTGATATCAACAGTCAGGATAGCATCCGCAGGGCTGTTCATGCCTTCAGATTTAAGACGCTCCAGCATTCCCTTCTTGGCGAAAACAACATTCACCTTGATACCCGTATCTTTTTCAAAGTCATCCAGAATAGGCCGGATGAGTTTTTCCTGACGGTAAGAATAGAGGTTCACTTCCTTGGCGAAGGCCGCAGTTGTTGCAGTAAGCCCGGTTATCGCAGCAGATGCAGCCAGAATATAAGCGGAAAGGCGCATGTGAGATCCTTCAAATATTTATTAAGAATGATTATCAATCACATTCTCATATCATCCGTTACTTCATTTAGCAACTCATTATGAGTTTCGTTCGCAAAAAAGAATCCAAAAAAAAGGGCGGATAACTCGCCCTTTCTTCACGATGATCTTGTTGTCAGGCTGCCAGAGCATCCTGAATGGGTTGATAGGATTTGTTGAGATCGCGGGCAACCGCCTCGTTTGTAACATGTCCCCGATGGATATTCAGTCCTTCGCACAAGTAAGGGTCATCTTTCAAGGCCTGCTTATAGCCCTTGTTGGCAAGCGCAATCGTGAACGGCATTGTTGCATTATTCAGCGCAAATGTGGATGTCCGTGCAACGCCGCCCGGCATATTGGCGACGCAATAGTGAACAACCCCATCCACTTCAAAAATCGGATCAAGATGCGTTGTTGCCCGTGATGTTGAAAAACACCCGCCCTGATCGATCGCAACATCAACAACAACGGACCCGTTCTTCATTTTCTTCAAATGGTCTGTATTGACCAGTTTCGGAGCCGCTGCACCCGGGATCAAAACCGCACCGATGACCAGATCGGCCTTGCTGACATATTCATCCACGGTATCCGTATTGGAATAAATCGTTTTGAGTTGCGGACCATACAACCCATCCAACTCGCCCAGTCGGCCGATAGAATTGTCGAGAACCGTTACATTGGCTCCCATCCCCATCGCCATACGCGCAGCATTAATACCAACAACGCCGCCGCCCAGCACGACAACATCAGCAGCAGGAACACCGGGAACGCCACCCAGCAAGACACCTTCACCGCCCTGACGCATCTCCAGACAATGAGCGCCCGCCTGTATAGACATGCGGCCAGCAACCTCACTCATGGGTGCTAGCAGCGGCAAGCCGCCGCGCGGGCTTGTGACTGTCTCATAGGCAATTGCCACACAGCCGGACTTGAGCAACGCTTCCGTTTGCTGTGGATCCGGTGCCAGATGCAGATAAGTAAAGAGAAGTTGCCCTTCCCGTAGCATCGCACATTCATTGGGTTGAGGCTCTTTCACTTTGACAATCATCTCTGCCTTGGCAAAAATTTCCTCAGGCGTGTCAATGATGGTTGCGCCGGCGGTGATATAGTCCTCATTCGTTAGACCGATCTTAAGCCCGCCATCTTTCTGAACCATAACAGAATGGCCATGCGCAACCGCTTCACGAACGGCAGCTGGTGTCATACCAATACGGGATTCCAGAGTTTTAATCTCTGCTGGTACGCCTATTAACATCTACTTAGTCTCCTGAAATAAAGGAAAGGTCAGGCCAGTTCGCCAAGAACCGTCCGAAGGGTGTCAAAAATCTGATCAATATGCTGTTTTTCGATAATAAGAGGGGGTGACAAGGCGATAATGTCGCCTGTTGTGCGGATCAAAACCCCTTTTTCATAGCATTTAAGGAAGGCATCAAACGCGCGGGCAGTCGGTTTTCCGGGGATCGGCTCAAGCTCAATCGCACCGATCAGCCCAAGATTACGAAGGTCAATGACGTGCGGGCATCCTTTCAGGGAATGCAAAGCATCTTCCCAGTAACCCGCCATATCATTCGCTCGTTCAAACAACCCGTCTTGCTGATAGCAATCCATAGCTGCCAATCCGGCAGCTGCGGCAACAGGATGTCCTGAATAGGTATAACCGTGGAACAGCTCGATCATATTGTCGGGACCGGTCATGAAGGTATCATAGATATCTTTAGAACAGACAACGCCGCCCATCGGGATCGTCCCGCCCGTCAAGCCTTTGGCCATCGTGATCAGATCCGGCTGAACACCAAAATAATCGGTTGCAAACCCAGCGCCAAGGCGACCAAAGCCGGTAATCACTTCATCAAAGATCAACAGGATGCCATGCTTGTCACAGATGGACCGCAGTCGTTCCAGATAGCCTTTTGGCGGCATGATTACACCGGTAGATCCGGCGACCGGCTCAACAATAACCGCTGCAATGTTAGAGGCGTCGTGCAGTGTGACAAGCTTTTCCAGCTCATCCGCAAGTTCGGTCCCATATTCGGGGAGGCCACGCGTATAGGCATTCTTCTCCGGAATGTGCGTGTGAGGCAAATGATCAGCACCCGCCAGGAGAGGACCGAATGTTTTTCGGTTCGAAACGATACCGCCGACTGTAATGCCGCCAAATCCGACGCCGTGATACCCCCGCTCCCGCCCAATAAACCGGGTTCTGGTTCCCTCACCGCGTGCCCGATGATAGGCAAGGGCTATTTTAAGAGCCGTATCAACGGATTCAGAGCCTGAATTTGTGAAGAAAACATGATCCAGACCGTTTGGCAGCATGGCCGAGATCCGAGCTGCTAGCTCAAAGACCTTTGGGTGACCCATCTGAAAAGCAGGGGCATAATCCATTTCAGATATTTGGCTGGAAACAGCCTCGACAATCCGGGGATCCGCATGCCCGGCGTTACAGCACCATAAGCCCGCAGTCCCGTCCAGGACCTGTCCGCCTTCTGCATTTGTATAGTGCATTCCTTTAGCACTAACCAGCATACGAGGATTGGATTTAAATTGTCTGTTTGCCGTAAAAGGCATCCAGAATGCGTCCAGATTATTTGGAATGGGGGTAGATGAATTTGACATTTTTGCCTCCCGATAAATGACAGGCATGAACGGTATCAAGCAGATTCGTGTGCACAAGAGAAAAATAAAATTCAGCAAAACTGCGACTTTCAGCTTTTCTTCCTGATTTCGTTGTTTAAAATAATAAACATTCGTCAGAATCAACAAAGAGAATAGAAATGGATATCGACATTGGCGCCAGACTTCGTTCCCTTCGGGTTCAACATGGACTGTCCCAGCGGGAACTGGCGAAACGAGCAGGCGTTACAAATGGTACAATTTCGATGATCGAACAGAACCGGACAAGCCCGTCTGTCGGTTCCCTCAAAAAGGTGCTCGATGGTTTCCCCATTCCCATGTCCGACTTTTTTGCCAGCGATTTCTCATCAAGGCGCAAAATCTTTTATGCCGAAGAAGAACTCACCCGTATTTCAGAAGGCAAAATTCAATATAAACAAATCGGGCGAGATCTGACAGGAAAAGCCCTTCAGGTGCTTCATGAGACTTATAAACCAGGTGCGGATACCGGCCGAAATATGTTGAGCCACCAAGGAGAGGAAGCGGGCATCGTCGTCAAAGGCAAGTTCGAAATTACTGTCGGAACAGAAAGGAAAATTCTGAAAGCAGGCGATGCTTTCTATTTCGAAAGCCATCATCCCCATCGCTTCAAATGTATTGGCGATGAAGAAGCCATTGTTGTCTCTGCCTGTACACCGGCCAGTTTCTAGATTCTGTTTCCCGCGCCGACAGCGTCAGCAACACTTCGATAACCGTCTCTTTTCAAAAGCTCGACAAGACCTTCTGCGATTTTGCGAGCTAGAGAGGGGCCTTCATAAACCATGGCGGAATAGAACTGAACCAGGGATGCGCCCGCCATAATCCGCTCATAGGCATCCTCTGCCGTCCGGATGCCGCCCACACCGACAAGCGGAATTCTTCCTTCAGTTGCCCTATACATATCTTTCAGCAAAGCATGAGACAATGCTTTCAGCGGCTCACCACTCAAGCCTCCCGTCTCAGTTTTTTGAGGATTCTGCATGCTGGAGGGGCGGGTAATCGTCGTATTGCTGATAATCAGTCCATCCAGGCCGGTTTCAAGTGCCACCGCTGCAATATCCGATTGATCATCGTCCGTAAGATCAGGTGCTATTTTCAGAAGGAGCGGGATTTTCTGGTCCCTTTCTGCCTGCAAGTCAGTCCGCGCCGCCATTAACCGCCCAAGCAGCTCTTCTAGCTCGCCTTTACCCTGCAACGCTCGAAGGCCCGGCGTATTGGGAGAGGATATGTTCACAGTCACATAGTCAGCAAGCGGCGCCAGGCGTTTCAGGCCTGTAACATAATCTGCAATCCGGTCGTCACTGTCTTTATTCGCTCCCAAATTGGCGCCAACAACCCCGTCTCGTCTTGGGCGGGAAAAATTGCGGGCGGCAACGTCCAACCCTGCATTGTTAAAGCCCAACCGATTAATGACGGCTTTGTCTTCTTTCAGGCGAAAGATACGGGGCTTGGGATTGCCTGGTTGAGGTTTTGGCGTGACACTCCCGGCTTCAACAAAGCCAAACCCCAATTTAAGAAGACCATCCAGGACGTCCCCGTTTTTGTCATACCCTGCCGACAGGCCAACCGGTGTTGGAAAATCCAGACCAAAAACTGTTGAGGATAGGGAAGCTGCGAACGGAGTTTGCGAAACCCCCGTTAATCCGAATTTCAAGCCGAGAATGGATAAATGGTGAGCGCTCTCTGGCTCCAGTGTAAAAAGAAGCGGAGAAAAAAAACGATACAGAGATGACATCAGATATTAGCCCAGTGGCGGAAAGACATGCAGGCCATCAGGCCCGAGTGGCAATGGTTCTTCTTTTATCACCATAACCGGGTTCAGTGTACCATATAAATGCGGAAACAGGACACCGCCGCGAGCGGGTTCCCATTTAAGAGCACCTTCTGTCAAATCGGTCTCCACCGTCAAAAGCAGGAGATTGTCTTCCCCTGCACGATGTTTTGCAGCACTCTCAATCACTGTCTCAGCCGTTGAAAAATGAATAAAGCCGTCTTTCTGATCATTTTCGCTGCCTGCATAGGCACCCGCTTCTTTAGCCTGTTCCCAGGCATCTCGGTCCGCCATATGATAAATCAAACTCATTCGTCATCTCCCGGGTGTGAATTTTGCGCCAAATCTATCTCAAATTCCGCATCTTGAACAGACGAGGTTTTGATGTCTGGCACGGTTGATCTTTACTTGTCTTGCAGAGTGTCCAACATTTCTGTTATGGGAGTCACAAGAGACAGGATCATTTTTTGCACAGGATATTATCACAATGGCTGGTGTATATTTTTACAATGGCGACTGGCACGACGAAAACCCACGCATTCTGGGCCCTGCCGACCATGCTTTCTGGATGTCATCCTCCGTTTTTGACGGAGCCCGATCTTTTCAGGGCATGGCACCGGATCTTGACCTGCATTGCGAGCGGCTGGGCCGCTCTGCCCTCGCACTTGGCATGACCCCCACCTTGGAAGCTGGTGAAATTACCGAACTTTGTAAAACCGCGATCCGCAAGCTACCAAAAGAATCAGAGCTTTATGTTCGCCCCATGTATTTTGCCCGCGGCGGGTTTATAGACCCTGATCCAGAGAGTGCCGAGTTTATTCTGGCCGTTTATGACGAGCCAATGCCGGAAGTTCATGGCTTCAGCGCCCATTTCTCAACCTATCGCCGCCCTGCCAGTAACATGGCGCCGACAGATGCAAAAGCCTCCTGTCTCTATCCCAATTCTGGCCGCGCCGTTGCAGAGGCCCGGAAACAGGGGTTTGATAATGCCATCATGATGGATGCAAATGATAATGTGGCAGAGTTTGCAACGTCTAACATCTGGACTGTCAAGGATGGTGTTGCCTTCACGCCAGCGCCCACGGGCTGTTTCCTCGCAGGTATCACCCGGGCTCGCGTGATGAAACTGGCAGATGCTGCAGGCATTGAAGTTTCCGAAACCTACATGAGCAAGAAAGACATCATGACTGCGGACGAAGTTTTCAACAGCGGTAATTTCGGCAAGGTCATGCCTGTCACTCGCGTCGAAGATCGCGAGTTACAGCCAGGTCCGGTTGCTGCCAAACTTCGCGATATGTATATGGACTTCTCCAAGGCAAGCCAGATTTTTTAATCTCCTCTCTCCCTTTTTCAAAGGAAACCGATTGTGACTAACCCCCATAAGCCGGTTTCCTTTTTGGCCGCTGCCGCGACCATTCTTGCAGCGATCATGCTGTATGATGTGATGAGCGCTATCGTTAAACATTTAAGCGACGCCTATCCGGCCCAGCAGCTGGCCATGCTTCGCAATCTCATCGGCATGGTCCCGACGGCGCTTATCCTGTTTTGGTCGCGGGACTGGATTTCGACCGGGCGGCCCGTGGTGATCCGGCAATGGAAACTGGCTTTATTGCGTGGCACACTAGGTGTTTTTGCCCAAATCTGCTTCTATCTGGCCGTCTTTCATCTGGAATTTGCAACGGCCGTTGCCATTGTCTTTGCAGGACCCTTCTTTGTTACGCTGCTCTCTATTCCCATCCTTGGGCATCAGGTCCGGATCTGGCGCTGGGTTGCTGTTCTAGTAGGCTTTACCGGCGTCATGCTGGTTATCCGCCCGACGGCGGACAGCTTCACCTGGTATGCCCTGCTCCCTCTTTGCGCAGCTCTCGGATTTGCCAGCACCTCTGTGACCTCGCAGCTGTTTGACAAAACCGTCCCGACGGCGCTGATCAATCTGTATGCAAATGTTGCTTCCTTGATAGGAACCTTTGGCCTGGTCTTCTTTACCACCGGATTTATACCCATTGTCGAATTGGAACACTGGCTATGGATCGGGGTTATGGGACTGGCTGGAGGCTTCGCCTCCTTCTGCATGATCTCCGCCTACCGGCTGGCGGAGCCCAGCAGCTTGTCTCCCTTCGAGTATTTCGGGATCCCGTTTTCGTTTTTTCTCGGCTGGTATTTTTTTGCCGAAGCGCCGCTGGATAGGCTTATCCCCGGCGTCTTCCTGATTATCGGCGGCGGCCTTCTGATCATCTGGCGGGAGCATTATAAAAAGGCGCTGGGCTAGCAAAAACAGAAAGCTGCCTGTAAATTACAACGCAAGCAAAATAAAAATCAATAAAGGGAAAAACAATGCCCATCGATGATCTTGTTGATGCCTATTGCGCCTGCTGGGCAGATATGGATAGCGAGCAAAGACTGGTTCGCTTGACAACAGTCTTTGCTGAGAATGGCTTCTATCATGATCCAACCGTGCAGATTTCAGGGCTGAAAGCTTTTGAAAAACATATCGCATCGGTTGTTACTCAACGGCCCGGCTCTATAATTGAGCGAACAACCGGCATCGATCTGCACCACAATACAGCTCGTTTTGGCTGGAACCTCAAATTGGCAGACGGCAAAAAACTTCCCGAAGGCATCGACATCATCTGGCTGGATGAAAGCGAAGAGAAAATCACAGGCATTTTGGGGTTTTTTGGACCTTTAAAACCAATAGAACGCTGAAACAAGCGACCTTTCTGTTAAGCCGAGCCCAGATCTTCCCCTTTCAAGACACGTTCAATAAGACTGATGGTCTCTTCCACCCCGTACAGCGAAATAAATGATCCCATCCTCGGTCCCTGCGACTGACCAAGCAGTGTCTCATACAGCGCCTGGAACCAGCCGCGCAGATTTTCAAATTCGTGGTCTTTACCAACCTGGAAAACGATATTCTGGATATCGGAGCCTTCCGCACCTGCAGGTAGATCCTTCAGTTTAGCAACCAGATCCTGCATTGCGGCCGTTTCCTGATCGTTTGGCAGGCGGTATTTTTTGGCTGGTTTTACAAAATCCCGATAGTAAGACACCGCATAGCCAACCAGTTTGTCCAGCGCCGGGTTATTTTCCGGTGTCGCGCCATCGGCATAACGGGTGATAAATCCCCAGAGAACAGAAGGATCATCCGCGTTGACGACAGCCGCCAGATTGAGAAGCATGCCAAACGAGATTGGCATCTTCTGATCGGGCAGGTTACCCTCGTGGATATGCCAGACGGGATTGGCAAATTGCTGCTTGGCTTCCTGATCCGTATATTTTTCAAGGAACGTGTAATACTCATCCACAGCCTTGGGGATCACATCAAAATGCAACCGTTTGGCTTTCTTTGGGTTTTGATACATATACAGGGACAAGCTCTCCGGTGACGCATAAGTCAGCCATTCCTCAATCGTGATCCCGTTCCCCTTGGATTTGGAGATTTTCTTGCCTTCCTGATCCAGGAACAGTTCGTAATTGAACCCTTCCGGCGGCCGTTTCCCCAAGATACGGACAATCTTGCTGGACAGCGTTACGCTGTCGATCAGATCTTTGCCCGCCATTTCATAGTCAACTTCCAACGCATGCCAGCGCATGGCCCAGTCAACTTTCCATTGCAGTTTACAATGACCACCTGTCACTGGAACAGTCACGGCTTTACCGGTTTCCGGATCCTCGTAAGTGACAGTCGCTGCTTCTGTATCGCGCGCCGTAATCGGCACTTGCAGAACTTTTCCGGTCCGCGGGCAGATCGGCAGGAACGGGGAATAAGTCGCCCGGCGCTCAGGCCCCAGGGTCGGCAAGATCACATTGATGACGTCATCGTATTTTTCCAGAACAAGTTTCAATGTCTCGTCAAATTCACCGGATTTATAGCACTCGGTGGAAGATCGAAATTCATAGTCAAACCCGAACTGATCCAGAAAAGCCTGCAGTCGCGCATTGTTATGTTCCCCAAAACTGTTATGGGTCCCGAACGGATCTGGAACCTCCGTCAGCGGCTTGTCGAGTGCCGCTTCCAACACTTCTTTGTTGGGAACATTATCCGGTACTTTGCGCAACCCATCCATATCGTCAGAAAAAGCAATCAGGCGCGTCGGAATATCAGACAGGAGAGAAAAGGCATGTCGCACCCAGCTGGTGCGCGCCACCTCGCCAAAGGTTCCCAAATGGGGCAAGCCAGAGGGGCCGTAACCTGTTTCAAACAGAACATACCCCTTACTCGGTGCTTCCTTCGCATAGCGGTCGGCAAGTTTCTTCGCCTCGACAAAAGCCCAGGAATTGCTCGACAGCGCGATTTCTGCATCCGATGACATTTTTTACTCTCCATATTTGTGGTCGGCGGAATTTAGGCGTACAAAGTGAACACGTCAACGATAGCAGGACATTTTTAGGCGACCCATGACAGAAATCGGAACAGAACAGAACGAAAAGGGCTCCGGCGGTGAAATACGCCTCCCCGATGTCCCGGTTCTGGTAATTTCTGGCGAAAAAACAGTTTGGTTGAGTACGGATGGTGAGATCGAAGAAGAATCGTTCCCTGCCGCCCGCACCCGGATCGAGAAAGCACCGCCCCTCTTGGTCCACCGCCTGTCCGTTGCCCGCAAACTGGGTATCAACCCGTTTACAGCGTTTGATCTGCTTGAACTCTTTGCCTTTTGTCATCCGACAAAACACTGCCTTCCCACGCCCCGCGGTCTGGCCAAAGCGTTAGGACTTCCAATTGGGGAGACTTTGGAGGATCAGGCCCTTACACTTTTTGAAGCAACATCTCTGCTCCTGGGGCATCTGGCAAAGCTCAGACCGGAAGAGCATAAACAAGCGGCCCGGATCGCTGAAACCATGGGCAGAGCCGGATGGAATTGGGCGGCGTTTGCTCTGGCAGCCCTGGAAATACCGGAAAACTCCGGCCCACTGGGAGGGCTGGATGTTTGGAAACATATCAAAGAATGGCCGGATTTCGCGCCAGACCCGCCGCCTGACGATGAGGCCGTCAGCGAACTGGAAGCGCGGGAGCGGCTGAAAGATTTGCTGCATGAAGGCTCGGAGACCAGGCCTCAGCAAGCTGACTTCGCCGCCGCCTCCTCCCATGCCTTCCTACCCCGGGATATGGAAGACGCGCCCAATGTGGTGTTGGCAGAGGCTGGAACCGGAACCGGAAAAACACTGGGCTATATTGCGCCTGCCAGTGTCTGGGCGGAGAAAAATGGAGGATCGGTTTGGGTTTCCACCTATACAAAAAACCTACAACGGCAAATTGATGACGAGCTGGACCGTCTGTATCCGGACCCGGCTATCAAAGCCTCCAAAGCCGTGGTTCGAAAGGGCCGCGAAAATTATCTGTGTTTGCTGAATTATGAGGAGGCCTTACAAGGCGGCGCGGCGCGCGGACCTGACTTGATTGTCCTCGGCATGATGGCCCGGTGGATTTTGAACACACGGGATGGAGATATGGGCGGTGACTTTCCCGCCTGGCTGTTTGAACTGACCGGATCAGGCCGGATCACCCGGCTTGCCGACCGGCGCGGGGAATGCATCTTTTCGGCTTGCCCTCATTACCGAAAATGCTTTATCGAAAAATCAACGCGCAAAGCCCGCAAGGCTGAAATTGTGATCGCCAATCATGCGCTGGTGATGATCAATGCCGCCAGCCGACCGGATGATCCTGGTCTCCCCAAACGGTACGTTTTCGATGAGGGGCATCATCTTTTTGATGCTGCTGACAGCGCATTTTCAGCACATTTAACCGGGCTGGAAAGCTCAGAACTTCGCCGGTGGGTATCGGGCAGCGATACAGGTCGCAAGGGGCGGATGAAAGGCCTTGAAAAACGCATTTCCGACTTGCTCGGAGAGGATGAGGTCGGCATAAACGCCTTGCAAGAAGCCATTCATGCAGCCCGAAAACTGCCAGCAGACGGATGGCTCAAGCGGCTGACCGACGGCATACCGGCAGGGCCCATGGAAGAGTTTTTGTTAAACGTCAAAACACAGGTGATGGCTCGGTCCGGGCAGCCAGATAGCCCTTATTCGATTGAATGCGGTGCGATGGAGTTTGTTCCGGGGCTGGAGGAGACAGCCTTTGTCCTTGAAAAAGCCCTCGCCAATCTTTCCGACCCTCTTACCAGTTTAGCCAAATCTCTTCTCAAGCGGCTTGAAGACGATGCGGAAGAACTGGATACAGCAACCCGGCTGCGGATCGAAGCCGCCGTTCAAGGTTTGTCCAGGCGGATCAACACCATGATTGCCCCCTGGCAGTCCATGCTCAAGGGCTTAAATGAGCCGACACCTGAAACTTTTGTTGACTGGCTCGCCATCGAACGGATCTCCGGCCGCGATTTTGACATGGGTTATTACCGGAGCTGGATTGATCCGACGGTCCCCTTTGCCGCCACCCTTCTCAAACCGTCTCATGGCGCTGTTATCACATCAGCAACCCTCAAGGATTCGGCGGAAGCTGACGAAGGCTGGCGCGCCGCAGATCTCAGAACCGGCGCCCATCAACTGATTCTCCCTCCCAAAAGGACAACCCATACATCACCTTTCGATTTTGGGAACCGGACAAAAGTCATCGTTGTCACGGATGTTCGCCGGGATCATATGAAAGAAGTCGCCAGTGCATACCGGGAGTTATTTCTGGCGGCAGGTGGCGGCGGTCTGGGCCTTTTCACCGCGATCTGGCGCCTCCGCTCCGTCTATGACAGCATTGCAGAACCGCTTGCCAAAGCAGGAATTGATTTATTTGCTCAGCATCAGGACGCCCTTGACACCTCAACGCTCGTAGATATTTTCCGCGAAGAGGAAAATTCTGTTCTTTTGGGCACAGATGCCGTGCGGGATGGCGTGGATGTTCCCGGACGCTCCCTGCGGCTTATTGTTTTTGATCGGGTGCCGTGGCCTCGGCCCGATTTGAAGCATAAAGCGCGGAAGAAAGCTTTCGGCGGCAGCAAATATGATGACATGCTGACGCGCCTCAAACTTAAACAGGCTTATGGACGCCTACTGCGTAAAGAAACCGATTTCGGTGTTTTTGTCATGCTCGATAGTATGATGCCAACCCGTCTGACATCCGCTTTTCCGCCAGACACCGAGATCCATCGTCTTGGTCTTCGGGATGCGATTGCCCTGACCCGGAATTTCATTGCTGAGAAAGAAACCGATTTCAGAAAAATTTCGTTGGATAATGAAGGGTGATCCCCATATCCTGAAAGAACATGTTTATATCAAAAGGAGAAATCAGTTCATGTCACTTACGCTTCATACCGCATTGATCTCGACTATGGTGATCGTTTCCGCGGCAGACGGAGACATGACAGACCGGGAGTTCAACACTATTGGCGAAATCGTTCGAACTCTTCCTGTTTTCTCAGATTATAATGAAGACCATCTTCTGGAGGATGCCAGAAGTTCTATGGCAATGCTCAACGGTGAAGATGGCCTGGATGACGTTGTCAAAAAGATTAAAGCTGTCCTGCCCAAGAAGCTGTATGACACCTCTTACGCCCTTGCCTGTGATATTGCCGTTTGTGATGGGCAGCTCAGTCAGGAAGAACTCCGCCTGCTGGAGATTCTCAGATATGGTCTGGATGTGGACAGGCTGACAGCCGCCGCCATTGAACGGGGCTCTGCTGTTCGCTTTGTGCGTCTATAATCCTTCCCTTTCCGTCCGATAAAGAAAAGCGGCTATTTTGCGATCGCCGCTTTTTTATTAGCCTCCTCTTGCCTCCCAATAATCTGCACGGTTGTAATCGGCTCTCTTTTCTATAATATTTTCCTTTATAAGAAAAATATTATAGGAGGCGATTATGGGAAGTTTGGACGGAACTGCCGTCGGATTTATTGGTCTTGATGGTAGCGGCAAACCATTAGCCGCACGTGCCAAAGCCGCTGGTGCAACTATATACGCCTACAACAAATCTCCCGCCATCCGGTATGAAATCGCCCGCGCAGGGATTGCTCTCTGCCAATCACCCGCAGAAATCGCGGAAAAAGCCGCTGGCGGCGCCATTATCCTGCTGGTATCTCGTTCGGATGATCCCGAAATTAATGACGATAATGAAGTGGACTTAGCGGATCATCTAACCAGTGGAACGTTGATTATCAACAGTGATGGAACCGAAACACACGGATTTCATTCACTGGCAGCACGAGCAAAGGAGAAAGGCGTTCATTGGATCAATGTGCCTCTCCTTGACAATGAACAGGCGCTGACCGAAGGGTCTTTCGAACTCAAAGCGAGCGCCACAGAAGATGATTTTAAACGAGCGCTTCCCGTTCTGAACTGCCTGAGCAGCAATATCACCCATATGGCAGAGAATTAATCCGTCTGAGGAGATTTATCTATCGGATAAATGCGTCAACTGCCGCGCATCCTTCGAGCCAGTTCTGCTCTTCTGTGCGGCCGGATGCTTTACGGGGTTTGAAACTATGGTCCCCATCTTCCAGCCAATGAAGACCGATCGCAGCAGATAAGTGGTAGCCGGAAACCGCCTCTCTATTGCCCATGGTATCCCGCGTTCCCTGCACAATCAGAGTTCTGGTTTTTAAATCTTCCAAATGCTCCGTCCGTGGCTTGTCCGACTTACCGATTGCGTAAAAAGGATAGCCAAGGCAGACAAGCCCGGCAACATTCTTCTCATCCGCAATCAGAGATGCCATTCTTCCGCCCATGGATTTACCGCCAATATAAAGACTACTGGTAGGAGCAAAATCTGCAATGACATGACGCCAGCATTCCAGGAGATCAGCTTGTTTGTTGGGTGGACGCTTGCTCCCCATCTCCCGGCGCAACTGCATATAGGGAAATTCAAAACGAATAACGTGAATGCCTGCGAGCGCCAGTTTATCGGCAAAGAAATCCATAAAAGGACTGTCCATAGGAGCCCCTGCCCCGTGGGCCAAGATCAAACGCTTCTTGCTAAGAGGATTGCCATTCTCCAAATATTCCACAGGGTTTTCCTTCATTTTTGAACCACATGACCATAAAGTGATCCCTCTTTGGTCTCAACGTCCTATATACAGATCAGAGGTTTTTTAGATAAAGATCCGTACATGTTTGAATTCATCTTTCAGAATGAACCGGTTATCAGGCTCAGCTTTTTCTTCGGCTCCCTTGTCCTGGTGGGCCTGTGGGAGATTCTTGTTCCGAAGCGCGCGCTCACAGCACCTAAAGCCTGGCGATGGGTGAATAATCTTGGGCTGACTTTTTTCAATTCCTTTCTATTGCGCTTTACATTCCCCATTCTTGCTGTTGGCATGGCGATCATCGCCCGGGAAAATAGTTGGGGCCTATTGAATATCGTCGACCTTCCTCTTTGGGCGGCGGTGATTATCGCCATTGTCCTACAGGACCTGGTGATTTATGCCCAGCATGTCGCGTTTCATCATATTCCGATCTTCTGGCGGCTTCACAAGGTCCACCACGCGGATATTGATTATGACGTAACGACGGGAGCCCGCTTTCACCCCATAGAAATCATGCTGTCGATGATCATCAAGCTGGCGGTCGTTTTTCTGTTGGGGCCACCTGTTATTGCCGTCATCCTGTTTGAAATTATCTTAAGCTCCATGGCCATGTTTAACCACGCCAATGCGCGGCTGCCAAACGCCATCGACAGGGTGTTGAGGTTAGCTATCGTGACGCCGGATATGCACCGGGTTCATCACTCTATTGTCCATCCGGAACTCAATCGCAATTTCGGATTCAATCTGGCCATTTGGGATCGGATATTTGGTACTTATAAGGATCAACCTGATGCTGGCCATAGCGCTATGACAATCGGATTGCCCCAATATCAAGCCGATACAAAACAGAGCCTTTGGTGGATGATCATATTGCCCTTTAAGAAAAACTAGATCACCAGATCACTCTCCAGTATTTCAAATGTTTCATAGCGATGCCAAAAGGTCGTAAATTCTTCAAGATGACTTTGAACTTCCTCCCCTGCATCAGAAATCTTCTCGGCCATTAACAGCAGGATATTGGCAATATGATCCGCCTGTACTTCCCCGCCAAGCGCTCCCATTAACAACAAACCTTCCCGCACATCATTCACATAACCCAGATTATCCTGCATGGAGACAAGAAGATCATACCCTTTGTCAATTTTCTCCTGGTCAAACAGGGACGAGAAGAACCGCAGATGATAACGGGATCTTTTGACGAATTTTCGAACCCTGTGAAGCTCCGCGGTGGATAGCTCTTCAATGGAAGCTCCCCGGCTCAACAGGGTTTGGCGACCATTTTCTATTACCCCTAAGGCAAACGGTCCAAGAGGCGCAGAGAGCATATTGCGGCCCAACCGGCCCAGTCTTCTGGACCATTCTTCTTCCCGCCAGTAATCAAAAGCATCCAGTTGACGCGCAAATCGCCCCCCCATGATCTCCCGATCAATGACAGCATATTCCTCTTCACGCATTATGATCGCCTGATGACGTAGCTCTTCATAGGCATCTTCAAAGTCGGGAAGCGGACATTCCTCGTTCAACATACCGGACAGAAAGACATCCATATCCCGTGCTTCCCCAAGCAAAGCACCGAAATATCTATATTCCCGCTTGAACTTAGCTTGAATTTCCGGATGAATAATAGACTTGAAGACACGCATTGCAACGCGAGTGCGACGCATGCCGATCCGGATTTGCATCAGTGCCGCCTCGTCCCTGTTCAACGAAAAGCGATCGAAATTCATCCTCAGATGAAGCGAGCATTCTTTGAAAATACGCTTGGCCGCCTCTTCAACACATCCATCTTCTTTGAGGTCCAAGTCTGGAAGTTTATAAGTTAGCACGGCTTCTCCAGACATTAGTCACGACCCTTTATTTACGATTTGTCTCTGTTAATCTATGCTGCATCTTCCTTTCAAAGTATAGCAATCGGTAAAAATGACAAAAAACAATAAAAACCTGTCCAGCTGGATCGGCAGCCGGGAGGTCCGATCTGAAATTATCCATCAACAAGCTCTCGACGGATTTGCCGCTTTTATGGATGAAGACACCCCGGCCTCTCCCTTCGTGCCAGCGGGCGGACACTGGCTTTATTTCCTGCCAACCAGCAAGACATCTGATCTCGCCTTGGACGGGCATAGCTATAAAGGAGGTTTTTTACCGCCTGTCGACCTGCCGCGGCGCATGTGGGCAGGCGGGAGATTGACATTTGATCGTCCCCTCAAAGCGGGCGCCACCGTCGAGAAAACATCAACCGTCAAAAAGATTTCAGAAAAACAAGGACGCACAGGTCCGCTTGTTTTTGTAACGGTCGAGCATGAACTGAAAGACAATTCAGGTCGCTATATCCAGGAAGAACATGACATCGTTTATCGGGATGCCGCATCAGACTCTGCACCCTCCAAGAAACCGGAAATGGCCTCTACAAATTACAACTGGTTTGAAGAAATTACGCCGGACCCCGTCATGTTGTTTCGGTATTCGGCGCTGACCTTTAACAGTCACCGCATTCACTATGACCGCGACTATGTCACAGGCACGGAAGGATATCCCGGGCTGATTGTTCATGGTCCGTTGATCGGAACCCTACTCATGAAACTCGCATCCGAGCGAATGGAAGGCAAGAGTCTCAAGAATTTCGAGTTCAGAAATTTCAACCCTCTGTTTGAGACTGCACCGTTCAAAATTTGCGGCAAAAAAATCGATGAAACACTTTGCAGTGTCTGGGCGATGGGTCCGGACGGGGAGCTTGCTGTTTCCGCGACAGCCCAATTCTAAGGATCGAAAAAGGGAGGCGATGCCGCCTCCCTTCCAAACCTAGTTGGTTTTTTTCATAGATCCATGATCCATCTTCTTCATGCCATCATGCTTCATTGTACCATGTTTCATGTTGCCCATAGCACCCGCTGCCTTGACAGAGACCGTCACGTCAATTTCCCCTGCTTTTTCAAAGATCAGGGTAACAGGGAATTCTTTCCCTTCAGAGAGCTGCTCTTTCAGCCCCATAAACATCACGTGATAACTACCAGGCTTCATCTCGACCTTCTGGCCTGCTTTCACTTCAATGCCCTCTTTAACCTGCAGCATCTTCATCACGCCGTCATTCATTTCCGTCGTGTGAAGTTCCGTGCGAGCGGAGATTGAGGATTTTGCACCAATCAACCGGTCATCCTGCTTGGACATATTATGCAATGTCATGAAGGCACCAGCCACTTTGGCAGACGCTGTCCGCGCTCGCGACCAGGCATTTTCAGCCATCACCTTGCCATGATCATCGGCAAATGACGGGGCTGCAACAAAGCCGGTTGCAAGGAAAGCAGCAACGGCTGCAACTTTTGTTAATTTTGAAAGGATCATTATCTTAACTTTCACCTAAAGGGTTTCTTTGATGGTTTTGGTGATTTCTTCCGGGGTTGTTCCATAAGAGAATACGGTCGCGAGTTTGCCATCCGTCCCCATCAGATAGGTAAAGGAGGTGTGATCAACGAGATAATATTCATCATCTCCCTCATCCACCTTCTGACCGTAGGCGCGATACTTTTTCTTCACATCATCAACCTGCTCATCCGTGCCGGTAAGACCAACAATAGACGGATGGAAAGACTGCACGAATTCATCAACAACCTGCACCGTATCCCGCTGAGGGTCGACTGTAATGAAGACAGGCGTCACCTGATCTGCTTTATCCCCAAGCTCTGCCATAACCTGTGAGAAGGTCTGCATTTCTGTCGGGCACACATCCGGACAAAAAGTATACCCAAAGAAAACAAGCATGAGTTTTCCCTGAAAATCCTTGTCGGTTACCGCTTCGCCCTTGTTATTGACAAGAGAGAATTCCCCGCCAATTTGCGGAGCACCGGCAATAACGCCAGAACGCTTGTTACTCCCGGGAGCGCCGGGAAGAATACCAGTAAAGACCAGAGCGGCAATGGTAAGACCTGCCACCACGAGGACGGCAACGGAATAGGCAAAGATTTTATTCATGTGTTTCACCTTGAAACTGAACACCGGCGGAAACCGGTCACTATACAAATTGGAAGATCCACCCCATTGAGGCAGATATCATTTTCAGAGTGAGAGAACAGGCGGGGCCCGGAGCGCTGGCCGGGCCCAGGGCGGATCCGGGTTTGAAAGGCTTGATGTCCAAAAATCAGTATTTTGCGTCGACCGATAGTCGAAGGGTGCAAGATCACCCGCCCCCATCACCTGATACGTAACCGCACCAAAATGGCAAACGGGGCAATCCGCACAGGCACCGCAAATGCCGCTCATCTTCGCAGGGTCTTCCTCACCATCGGCGGAGAGATCCAGCTTTACAAGTTCAACACCGTTGCGGGTACAGATTTCGACAAACTCACCTGCCTCTGCAGAGCTGATCAAACCGTGCGTGACCGGGACCAGCATATTCAGAAAGACAGCCAGAAACGCCAACCAGGAGAATATTTTTCGCCTTGTTGCGCTCGCCATACAGGCCCTGTTCACACTGTTTTTCAAACCGATCGACATCATCACCGGACCCTAATCCACCCGATCCAAGGCTGCAAGAGTTAAACCACGAGGTGCGACAATTGGACTTTCTTGATGACATCACCCTGACAAGGCGTTTTAATGACGAGACAGAAGAAAACAAACCCCTCGTCAGAAAGGCAAGAATGATTGACGACAAACAATTCTAAAGCTAGGGTACGGCCCAATAATGATAATCCGTGCGAGCAAATGGGAACGGCTGTGACGCAACAGGAATATCTGGAAAATCTGATCGCAGCAGGGACGGTCTGAGCTTAATGAGTGTGTTTTTTGCAAAACGGTTTTTGACGCTTCTGGCGACGCTGATCGGTGCCTCCATCGTAATTTTCATCGTTATGGAAATTCTGCCGGGTGATCCGGCTCTGGTCATTCTCGGCGTTGATGCAACAGAAGAACAGGTCATCGCCCTTACAAAGGAGCTGGGTCTCGACCGCCCCGCACTGGAACGCTATTTCAGCTGGGTTGGCGGCCTGTTGCAGGGAGAACTTGGCAACAGCTACGCATATCGGGTTCCTGTTTGGGAACTGGTGGAAGGCGCACTGAAAATCACTATCCCGCTGGCCATCATGTCCATGATCTTGAGTGTTGTTCTGGCCTTGGTCATTGGCCTCTATGCAGCCGCCAATCATAATAAAGCCAGTGATATTTCCCTGATGGGCTTTAGCCAGCTGGGTATTTCCGTCCCCAATTTCTGGCTTGCTGTTTTGCTGATCCTGTTCTTTGCCGTTCACCTCAGATGGCTTCCAGCTGGTGGTTTTCCAGGATGGGAAGAAGGCTTCTGGGCATGCTTCAAAGCCCTCTTGTTGCCCGCTATCGCCCTGGCGACCGTTCAAGGCGCAATCCTCGCCCGCATCACCCGTTCTTCTGTTCTTGAGGTCTTCCGCGAAGATTATGTGAGGACCGCACGGGCAAAAGGGCTCAGCCAACAAGCCACCCTCTGGCTTCATGTGCTCAGAAACGCCATGATCCCTGTTTTGACTGTTATGGGCCTCCAGTTTGCCAACTTGCTGGCAGGTACCGTTGTGGTCGAAAATGTTTTCCATATTCCGGGACTTGGTTCTACGGTCCTGAAAGCGATCAACAACCGCGATACCATTGTTGTTGAAAATGTCGTGTTGATGCTTGCCGGCATGGTTGTCCTCACTAATTTTGTCGTCGACATGCTGTATGCCGTGATCGACCCTCGATTGAAAGCGCATGACATATGAGCGGTCCTGCCTCCCAGTCTTTTGCCAGCCGATGCCTGAGAAGTCGTAGTTTTGTTGTCGGCGGTGCGCTCACTGGCTTCCTCCTGGTTTGCGCCATCATTTCCCTGGTCTGGACGCCGGGCGAAGCTTACGACATCGTTATTGCTGACAGGTTTCTGAAACCGTCGGCTGCTCATTGGCTTGGCACGGATCAATTTGGCCGGGATATACTCTCCATGCTGATGACCGGCACGCAAAATTCGATTACCGTGGGAATTGTTGCGGTCTCAATCGGCCTTTTCGCCGGTGTTGGACTGGGCCTCCTGGCCGCCGCCAGAAGAGGCTGGACGGAAGAGCTGATCATGCGGTTCAGTGATTTTTCCTTCGCCTTTCCCGCCATTCTCTCGGCGATCATGATTACCGCCATTCTGGGCCCTGGCGGTGTCAATTCGATTATCGCGATCGGGATCTACAACATACCCGTCTTTGCCCGTCTGACCCGTGGCTCTGCCAATTCTATCTGGGCTCGGGAATATGTCATGGCGGCCCGTGCCTCTGGCAAGGGGAAATTCCGCATCACGATGGAACATATTCTGCCCAACATCCTGTCCATTATCATTGTTCAGGCCACCATCCAGTTCGCCATTGCCATTCTGGCGGAGGCGGCGCTTTCTTATCTGGGACTTGGCACACAGCCTCCTCATCCGTCCTGGGGCCGGATGCTGAATGAAGCGCAAACACTGATGTTCTTCCAGCCTATGCAGGCGGTTTATCCGGGCGCCGCGATTGCCCTCGCCGTATTTGGCCTTAACCTGCTGGGGGATGGCCTGCGGGATATTCTCGATCCTCGATTAAGCAGGAAACGCTAAGATGGCTCTTCTGGATGTAAAAAATCTCACTGTTTCCCTCTCCACATCGATGGGGCCTGCCCGGGCGGTTCGGAATTTGAACATGACCCTCGAGAAAGGGGAAACCCTTGGCATTGTCGGGGAAAGCGGATGTGGTAAATCCATGACCGCCCTTGCCCTCATGCAACTCCTGCCGGAAAATGCTGTGACAGACGGTGAACTCCAGCTCTCGGGCGAGGATCTCCTCAAAAAATCCGAGAAGGAAATGTGCCGGATCCGGGGAAACCGGATGGCCATGATCTTTCAGGAGCCCATGACCTCCCTGAACCCGGTTCATACGGTTGGGCGACAGATTATGGAACCCCTCAGATTGCATCGCGGCCTCTCCAAGGCGGAGGCCTACGAAGAGGCAATCCGGTTGATGGATCGGGTCGGGATCCCCAATCCGTCCGAACGTGTCCGAAATCACCCCCATCAGCTCTCTGGCGGTCAAAGACAGCGGGTTATGATTGCGCTCGCCCTGTCATGTTCTCCTGACATTCTGATTGCGGATGAGCCAACAACTGCCCTTGATGTGACAATCCAGGACCAGATTCTCGAACTTATCCAAACACTGGTTGCCGAGGAAGGCATGGGGCTCATCCTGATCTCCCATGATCTTGGTGTCATCGCTGAGAACACGAAGAAAGTGATGGTCATGTATGGTGGAACTGCTGTTGAAAGCGGCAGCACAGACAAGATTTTCGGGCAGCTGACCCATCCTTATACGCAAGGATTGTTTGCTGCCATGCCGAAACTCGGAATGGGCAGAGAGCGGCGACTAACCACTATTCCCGGTACTGTTCCGGATCTTATCCATCTGCCAAAAGGCTGTACCTTTACCGATCGATGCCCGCTGGCAACATCGGGCTGCCGAATGACAGTGCCTGCACAGTCTGATTTGGGCGCAGGACATCAGGTGGTCTGCCATAATCTTGAACAGGCAATCGAAGCGAGACAAGGAGAGCTTTACTCATGACACGAACCGTTCTCCAGGTAACCGATCTTGTCCGTCATTATCCTCTGCCTAAGGAAAGCCTGTTTGCCAAACCCCGTTTTGTCTATGCGCTGAACGGTGTCAGCTTTCAAATCGAAGAAGGCAAAAGCTTTGGTATTGTCGGGGAGAGCGGCTGCGGAAAATCGACCCTTGCCCGCAATGTCATGGCCCTTGAAGATACCGACGCCGGATCCGTGAAAATCCTCGGTGATGAAGTAGTGGGTAAAAGTTTCGATGAACTGCGCCCGCTTCGTCAGCATTTCCAGATGGTGTTCCAGGACCCGTACGGTTCCCTCGATCCACATCACACGGTTGGCCGTATTATCTCGGAACCACTGGCCGCGCTCCCTCCTTTGTCCGCCGACGACAAAGAGAAACGGATTGCCGATGTTCTGTCTTCTGTGGGCTTGAAACCGACAGATATCCATAAATACCCTCATGAATTTTCAGGAGGACAACGGCAGCGAATTGCCATCGCTCGCGCTCTGATCACCCGGCCTGCTCTTATTGTAGCAGATGAGCCGGTTTCTGCTCTGGATGTGTCGGTACAAGCCCAGGTCCTCAATCTTTTGCGGGATCTGCAAGACACTTACGGTGTGACCTATATGTTCATCAGTCATGATCTGGCCGTTGTCGAATATCTCTGTGATGAGGTCGCGGTCATGTATTTGGGCAGTATTGTAGAAAAAGGCCGCACAGAAGATCTGTTCGCTCGTCCGGCCCACCCCTACACACGCATTCTGCTGGACGCTGTACCAAAACCAGCGGCTGGTAAAAAACGCGATCGTATTCGGCTGAGCGGTAACGTAACCGGTCAGACAGAACGCCGGAAAGGCTGCTCCTTCCAGGATCGCTGCCCCATGGCCAAAGATCGTTGCCGATCAGAGACACCGGCCCTTAAAGAAGTGGAGAGCGGCCACCTGACTGCGTGCCACTATTCGGATGAGCTGCTCAAACTGGCAAGTTAGCGCCGCACTCCCTATATCAGATTATTATCCCTTTCTTGCTGTCAAATACTTGACGGGATCACTGGAATGGGAAAAAATAATATCCGCATAGAACGGGAGAGCCTATGAGTGAGGTTGTAAGTTTCGACGATCACCATCTGGCCCGGTCGACCAAGTCAGTCAGGCCGGGCATGACACCACCCCCTGTTTTCTTCAACCGGCAAGAACTGGGACAAATCCTGCAAATCTACGGACAAATGATTGCCAAGGCAGAATGGCGGGATTACGCCATTGGTCAGGACAAGCATACATGCACCTTTGCCATTTTCCACAGAACCACGGAAAAGCCTGTTTACCGGATCTTCAAAGAACCTAAACTGGCACAAAAGCAAGGAGCCTATTCCGTTCTGGGGCAGAACGGACGTATCTTAAAGCGCGGACATTCCCTGGCTCAGGTTTTGAAAATATTTGATCGAAAGCGGTTTGAAACCGTCGACTGACAAACGCTAAAGGAGAGCTGCCTGCGCCTTTGAAACATTGGCGAAAAGCGTTTGGTCAAGCTTGACCGGCGTTCTGAAATCCAGACGGGCTTGAATAAGCGGAAGCGCCCTTTCAAAATCCTGAACCTTGATCAGGCTATCGATCCAGACTTGCTCGAATAAATCTCGCTGAGCATGGCTGCCGCCAATTTTCTGCATTTCCGCTCGGGCAGGCGCCAACAGGGTGATCGCTTTTTGGTAATCAGCCTCTGCATAGGCGACAAATGCACGGGTTGCCGGAATGGCGACATCAGCCCAAGCCTTTCTTGTCATATCCGGTCCGGTGAATGCCATCTGTTGCATCCCGTCCAACAATCCGGCCAGAGCCTCCTGTTGCTGCCCCTTTGCCAGGGCAAAAGCATATTGCATATCCAGGAAGGGTTGATCATTGACAAGGCTGCGTGTCGCAACCTGATCCGCGACATTCTGCCAACGATCTTCGACAGAGACACCGGCAAGCTCCAACCGCCATAAAAGGGAAATGGCGTTAATCTGATCCTGACTGAAGCTTTTGTCACGTCCCCAGACATGCGTGTCATACAGGGCAAGAGCCTGACCAAACTCTTCCTTTTCCAAATGGAAAAGAGCCAGATGCCACCAGTTGTGGGTATACATAAATGAATTGCAGTCTTCCCATTCGACCTGCAAATCACGCATCCAGGCAATACCATCATCAAGGCGGCCTTCGGTGATCATAACATGAGCGACCGCATGATGAGCCCAGGGCTCACATCGTTGCATTTCGGTCGCACGGCGCCCCTCTTCCTCGGCTTCGGTAAGGCGACTTCTTTGTTCAAGGCCAAAGGCACGCATGCCATGGGCATAGGCCGTATCTTGGTGGGTATCCATCACCTGATCTATGAGCCAGAGCATCCCCTCATCATCGCCCAGGTTAAAATACAACTCCTGTCCAATTTTGACGGACAGAAGATCTTCAGGGTAAACCTCGGCAATTTCCCGGTGACAGGCGATTGCTTTAACGAGATCGTTTTTTCTGTGAGCGGAAATGGCCTCTACGAACACCTGCTCCCTCTCGGTTGCCTTGGGAGCTGCTTTACGAGCTCTTTCCAGATACTGATCTGCAACCGCAAGCCTGTCAGGTGATTCCATGAACAATCCAAGCTGCCCGGCCAGGGCAGCCAAAATCGCGCAATCGGGATCCTCATCGGAGGCTTGGAAAACGACCCCAAAGTCTGTACCGCCCCCCAATAGGCTGTTCGAGAAGCGATCAATAGCCTCAACGGATTTGTCGGAACCGGTTGTTACGATATTGCCAAATCCGTCTTTCATTTCAGGCCTCGTTGATCAAATCCAGGGGATAAATGGGACGCCGTACATTCTTGTAATCAAGCAGGGTATTATCGGATGTTGTGACACCCTTTCCGTCAAGCCGCAAGGTTGCCTTGGCAATCGGGGCAAAGCCGGCTCGGTAGTGGATCCGGCTTTTCAGGATAATATAGCGTTTATATTGGGGCTGAATACCAACGGATGTAAAGACCCCCTGATCCCAGGGTTCGTGATGGTTGGAGACAATCACAATTTCCATATTACCCGTATCCAGAACGGCAGTTGGTCCCATAAAAACCTTTACGCCCGTATACATTGGACCCCGTACCGTCCATTCGCCATCGGTCAGAACTTTAACCGTTCCAGTTACCTCCAATGGCTCCCCCACCTCATTGATAGAAGGCATATCCGTTTTGCCGCCAAGCTTCAGAGTGACTTTATTTCCGATCCCGGCTGTCCGCATTTCCCGGACAGCTTCAGGGTCCCAGACAGCACCGACCGCGACATCTTCAAGCCCCTGCCGCATCACTTCGGCAATCACCGTCATCACATCCTGCGTCGCGCCGGAGCCACAATTATCGGCATGATCAAGCAGCAGGATCGGGCCGTCCTCCGTCATTTCCTTGGCTTCTGCAACCCGCTCTTCCAGGGGGGTGTGCTTGTAAACAAAGTCTTCGCGCAACTCCCAGGCTTTCGCCAGTATGCGATCCCGCACGGCATCTGCTTGAGCCTGATCCCCATCGGTGACGATAATAACCGAATTCCCGGACTCTCGAATATCCGCCAGCGCAAATCCACCAAAGGCGGTCGCCGCAATAACGCCGGGTTCTTTTTCTGCCTCTTCACACAGCCTGATCAGGGTCGCCATAGGCTCGTCATCTGTTCCCTGCCGAAGGGTCTGACTGAGGACAGGCACATTTCCCCAGGACATCACCGGTTTGATCTTGCCGTCCATGCTATCCAGAAGAGCCTGTCCGATTTGTTTGCCAACTTCATACATATCGACATGCGGATAGGTCTTGTAGCCAATGAGGGTCGTGCAGTTACGCACCATTCTGTCTGTCAGATTGCAATGCAGATCGAGTGTCACGGCGATGGGAAGGTCGGGATCAATTTCCCGGATCCTCTCCAGCAAGGTTCCTTCTCCGTCCGGTGTCACTTCAGAGACCATAGCGCCGTGTAGATCAAGCATTGCTGCGTCCACACCGCCTCGAACCGCTTCAAGAATGGGCTCAACCAGATGATTGTAAGCATCTTTTGTTACCAAGCCTGCCGGCATGGCTTCCGCCGCCATGGGCGTGACAATTTCAGCACCAATGGATCTTGCCAATTCAATATAGGCTCCCATTGGCATGGCAGTGCCTTCATAAGCTTCCAGCGCTGCCTCTCCTTGATATGCGCCCCAATCCTGAAACCGTTTCCAGTCGGCAACGATCGGAGAGAAGGTATTGGTTTCATGTTTCATCATCGCGATGAGAATACGCATAGGGGCTCACTTCAATTGGGTACTATGTTTGCTTTCAAACTATTTTAGCATCTCAGACACAACTGCCAAGCCAAAAATCCCGAATGATTTTCGCCACAAAAAAAGCCCGGCTTCTCAGCCGGACTTTTTTGTAACGTATCTTTAAGCTGGTTTATTCGCGGTTGCCCAGCAAACTCAGCAACATCATGAACAGGTTCAGGAAGTTAAGATACAAAGAAACGGCACCCATAATCGCACCTTTTTCCTGAATTTCCTGGTCATGTCCGTGGTAATATTCAGATTTTATCCGCTGTGTATCAAAGGCTGTCAGTCCTGTGAAAATCAGAACGCCCAGAACAGAGACCACAAATTGCAGCATGGAGGATTCCAGAAAAATATTCACAACAGAAGCAATGATAATCCCGAACAAACCCATAATCAGGAATGAGCCCATGCCGGACAGATCCCGCTTGGTGGTATAACCATACAGGCTCATGGCGCCGAATGTGACCGCTGTAATGAAGAAGACCCGAACCACACTTTCTGCTGTATAGACATGAAAGATGTAGGAGATGGAGATACCAAAGCTCGTCACCATCACCCAGTAGAGGATCTTGGTTGTCTGCACGCTGCCGCGGCCCATCATAAACAGCAGGCCAAGTGGCAACAACATAACAACCCACTGCAGCGGTGTGCCGAAGACTGCATTATAAACGACTGGTGTTGACGCCGTGAACGCGGCAGCGGCCCCGCTGAGTGCCAAACCAGAAGCCACATAGTTATAGACCTTCAGCATATAGCTGCGAAGGCCCTCATCAAGGACGGCCTGATCAGCAGCGCCAGCCCGTCCGGTATTCAGTCTCGAAAAATCGGTTGCCATATGTCCTTACCCTCTAAGGAATTAGATTTGTTCTAAATATTGGCCGAGAACACAAAAATTTCAAGGGCAAATCGTATCTTAATCTGACCTTAACACAGGCGCTGCTTTTTCTCCCAACGCCCGCCAGGAGCCTAACAGGCCAAAAAGTATGGTCACCCCGACACTCACAACAATGGTTCCAAACACGGTCCAGGGCAGGTTAATCCACTTTGCTTCCAGAACATCCACAATCACAAGATAGGCAGCGCCCCATCCCGCAGCGGCAGCAATGACAGACGTTACCAGTCCCAAAAGCGCATATTCCAGCAGGAAAGTTTTAAAGATATCACCCCGGGTTGCCCCCAGTACTTTGAGGATAACCGCATCATAAACTCGTTTGCGATGTCCGGCGGCAAATGCCCCGGCCAACACAAGGACACCGGCAACCAGCGTAATGGACGCCGTAGCTGTTACAGCGGAAGACAATTGCTCCAGAATCCTGGAAATTGCCTGTAGGGCTTCTTTCATCCGAACAACGGAAATATTGGGAAAGTCCGTCGTGATAGCGCGAAAAAGATCAGATTCCGCCTCATCCGTTGCTTTGGCTGTCGCCAGCAAACTATGGGGAGCTGCTGACAATGTATTCTGATCAAATACCAGAACAAAATTAATAGCGAGCGTGCTCCAGTCGATTTCCCGAAGGTTGGCGATTTCTGCGGTGATTTCCCGGCCCATGACATTGACGGTCAGAGTATCCCCGATCCCGATACCCATGCCAGCCGCAGCCTCCTGATCCATACTGATCAAAGGCTTCCCGGCGTAATCTTCCGGCCACCACTTTCCGTCAACAATCGTTGCATTGGCAGGTACTTTTTCGGAATAGGTAAGTCCGCGATCTCCGCGCAACACCCACTTCACCTCACTGGCAACAGCAACTTGTGAGGCGGGGATGTCATTGACTTTGACAATGCGTCCGCGAAGATTGGGCACGTGATTGACATCGCTCACCCCTTCAATGGCACTCGCCGTGCCAACGAACTGATCAAGCTGGCTGTTCTGAATATCGATAAAGAAAAAGGCGGGGGCGTTTTCCGGCAACTGATCCTGAACCTGTTCCCGCAAGTTGCCCTCGATCAGGGCAACGGTAACAAACAAAGTCAGTCCCAGTCCCATCGACAGGATAACACTCGCTGTCGCCGCCCCGGGCCTATGCAGGTTGGCAATGGCCAAACGCAATGTCGGTATCCGTGACCGGGGTGCATGCCGGGCAGCGGCCTGAATAACAAAGCCCACGCCCATAAGAAGAACGAAAATCGCGATGGCGGCGATCACAAAGGCGACCGCAAAAATCTGCTCTTCCACCGTCAGGATTGCCAGCGCAATCAGCGCCAGAAATGTGACCAGAATCAGAAAAAGATAGCCAGGGCGCGGCCAGCGTCTTTGCGCCACGACATCGCGAAACAAAGATGCCGCCGGTGTCTCCCGCGCCCTCGCCAAAGGCCAGATGGCAAACAAGGTGGCTGTCAGCAGCCCGTAGGCAGATGCCAGCAGAAGGGGGCCCGCTTGAAAACTGACAATAGCAGGAACCGGCAAGGCGGTTGCCAGGAACTGCGAGGCAATCAAGGCACCGCCAAATCCGAAAACAAGCCCTGCCACTGATCCGATCAGTGCAAGCGCCATGACTTGCAGATAATGAACCCGAAAAATGAAATCGCTGCTAGCACCCAGGCATTTCAGGGTTGCGATTGTTTCAATCTTACCGTCCAGATAAGCCCGGATCGCATTACCGACCCCGACCCCCCCCACGATCAGGGCCGTCAAACCGACAAGGGTCAGGAACATGGCCACACGCTCGACAAAGCGCCGAACCCCCGGTGCACCGTTGGAGGAATCCGTAATACGCCATCCGGCATCGGGCAATTCCGCTTTTGCCTTTTCCCGAAATTCTTCGATGCTGAGCCCATCATTCAAAGCCAATCGGTAGTGATAGCGAATAAGGCTGCCCGGCTGAATAAGACCGGTTTTAGTGAGCGCTTCGGTCGAAATAATAACACGGGGTCCCAGGCTCATACCCTGACTTGCTTTATCGGGCTCCTTGTTAATCACCGCCTGAATAACAACTGGTAATGTACCAATTTGCAAAACATCGCCCGTCTTGATCTTCAGGCGGTCGAGCAAAGTCGCTTCCACAAGCGCGCCATAGCGCCCTTCAGCGCTTGGCTTTAGAGACGGATGTACTTCGTCGGGGCTTTTCCCGGCTAGCTCCAAGGTCCCGTAGAGAGGATAAAGCGTATCAACCGCCTTTAACTCGCTCAGCAGCCGTTGATCAGTGGAGGGCGCGCGGACCATCGCCCGCAAGATCTGAAGCTCGCTGACTGTTCCCTGATCCTGCAGCCACTTCGCCTCGGTATCTGTTGCAGCTCTGGAGGTCAGACGGATATCCACATCACCGCCGAGGATCACCTGTCCGTTAGATCGCAACCCTTCCGTGATGGAACTGGAGAGCGTACCAACACCGGCAATAGCGGCAACGCCAAGAATGAGGCAGGCGATAAAAATCCGGAACCCTTTAAGGCCTCCGCGCAATTCCCGAAAGGCATAACGCGCCGCCAGGGAAAATGGCTCATTCGCAGCAATGGACATGCTTATTGCCCTTCCAGAACCGGCTCTGCAGCCTCACTCAGTTCTTTCACCCGCCCGTCTTCAACGCGAATAACCCGATCGCATTTGGCTGCCAGGTCATCATCATGGGTAATCAAAATCAGCGTACTGTCGTGGGCATCATGCAGTTCAAACATCAAATCAACGATCAACTCCCCCGTCTTACCGTCCAGATTACCGGTCGGCTCATCCGCCAATAGAATTTTAGGCTCCGTGCAGACGGCGCGGGCTAAAGCCACCCGTTGCTGTTCTCCGCCGGAAAGCTGCGCGGGATAATGAGTTGCCCGCTCGCCAAGACCAACGGCCTCCAATTTCTTTTTCGCAGCTGCAAAGGCATCGGATCGCCCTGCCAATTCAAGCGGGATTGCCACATTTTCAAGGGCGGTCATCGTCGGCACCAAATGAAACGATTGAAAAACAATGCCGATATTGTCCCGGCGAAAGCGCGCCAGTTCATCTTCACTCATCTGATCGAGACGATTACCCGCCACGCTCACATGCCCTTCAGAAGGTGTTTCAAGACCCGCCATAATGGACATCAATGTTGACTTGCCAGAACCGGAAGGGCCTACAATACCCACAGTCTCTCCCTGTAATATCGACATGTCTATACCACGTAATATGTTGACAGGACCGGCATCTGATTTAAGTGTGAGATATAGGTTATCCAGTTTAACGATCGGCGAGTGAGGCACAGTTCTTCCAATGCATAAACAAAAACGTGATCTCTTGCCATATGGCAAATACAGACCTCTTTTCAACGTCTTTGCGGTCTTCACGCTGTTTTTTATGCTGATTGGTGGCACAGATGCAAAAGACAGGCTCACCCTTGTGGCGCTGGGGGATAGTCTTACGGCAGGCTATGGATTGCCGCAATCCGATGCTTTTCCGGTCCAACTTCAAGCGGCTCTCGAGCGCGAAGGCTTGAATATCCGGGTGGAGAATGCAGGTGTTTCGGGCGATACATCAACCGGCGGCGTCCAGCGTCTGGACTGGGCGCTCGGGAAGGGCGCCGACTTTGTGCTGCTTGAACTGGGCGCCAATGATGCCCTTCGAGGCATTGAGCCCGCCGTAACCCGGAAAAGCCTGATAGAGATTATTGAAAAACTGAAGGCAAAGAATATTCCGATTATGTTGACCGGCATGAAAGCCCCACCCAATATGGGACCAGACTATCAACAGGAATTTGACCGGATTTATCCGGAATTGGCGGCCCGTTACGATCTTGCCTTTTATCCCTTTTTCCTGGAAGGCGTCGCCGCTGTTCCCACCCTTAATCAGGACGATGCCATCCATCCCAACAAAGAAGGCGTGGCCGTTATCGTAAAAAAAATGGTCCCCGCTCTTCTTTCCTTCATAAAAGATAACTAAATATTTCACCCAACCGTTTCGGGGCGCACCCAAAACAATAACAGGACGTCAAATGCAATATAGAAAGCTGGGTCAAACAGACCTAGATGTCAGTGTCATCTGCCTTGGAACCATGACATGGGGAGAGCAGAACACCGAAGCAGAAGCCCATCAACAGCTGGATTTCGCCCTTGAAAGAGGGGTCAATTTCATCGATACAGCCGAAATGTATCCGGTTCCGCCCAAAGAAGAAACACAAGGCCTTACCGAAAAATACATCGGGACCTGGCTTAAAGATCATAAAGATCGGGACAAAATCATTCTGGCGACCAAAGCGGTTGGTAAATCCGACAACACATATTTTCGAGGGAACGGCGAAATCTCGCGGCTGAATGCAGCCTGCCTGAACGCGGCTGTTGAGGATAGCCTGAAGCGATTGCAGACGGATTATATCGATCTCTATCAACTTCATTGGCCGGAACGTTCAACCAATTATTTCGGAAAACTGGGTTATACCCACACCGAAGAAGAAGACGCCATCGAAATCCAGCAGACACTAGAAGCCCTGGATACCCTCGTCAAAAGCGGTAAGATTCGCCATGTCGGTCTGTCCAACGAAAGTGCGTGGGGTGTCATGCGCTACCTGCATCTGGCGGACAAGTATAATCTGCCGCGCATGGCCTCCGTCCAGAACCCGTATAATCTGCTGAACCGTTCCTATGAAGTCGGCCTTGCTGAAGTTTCCATTCGTGAAGACTGTGGTTTGCTGGCTTATTCACCGCTCGCCATGGGGATGCTGAGCGGGAAATATCTGAACGGGCAAATGCCGGAGGGGTCCCGTTTTTCACTTTTTAGCCGCTTTAATCGGTATTCAACAGAAGCCGCAAACAACATTACAGAACAGTATGTGACTTTGGCCAAGGAAAGCGGGCTTGATCCGAACCATCTGGCCCTTGCCTATGTCAATTCGCGGCGCTTTGTGACGTCCAACATTATCGGTGCAACCAATCTGGATCAGTTAGAAATTAATATTGGCAGTATTGACATTGAACTTTCAGACGACATCCTCAATAAAATAGAGGATATTCATAGTCAGCATCCGTATCCCTGTCCTTAAAAGAGAGGTTTTCAAATGCGCCTTTTCGTTGCTCTCCCTCTTCCAGAAGACATCAAACAGCGCATTGAAACATTGCGAGGCGGTATCCCGGATGCCCGCTGGATACCACCGGGAAATGCCCATTTGACATTGGCCTTTCTCGGAGATGTTCCGGATATCGAGATCGCGGATATCGGTCTCGCCCTCGGGCAGATTGATTATCCGGCATTTGATCTTCAGATTGAAACCGTGGGGGTGTTTGGAAATACCAAACGCCCCCGAATTCTATGGGCAGGGGTCAAACTCAATGACGACCTGATCCGGCTTCAGCAGAAAGTTGCCATTGCGTTGAATACAGCCGGATATCAAATTCAAGACCGCCGCTTCAAGCCTCATATCACGCTGGCGCGTGTCCATATGTCTCCCTACGAGAAAATCCGGCAATACTTGTCCGATAACGCTTTGTTCAAATGCCCACCCATACCGGTCACTGAATTCACACTCTTTTCCAGTCATCTAGCCCATTCCGGCGCAATCTACACCGAAGAAATGATGTTTGATCTTGAGCCGGTATCAGAGAGATCACCCCTCTCTTCACATCCTCATAACGCCCCTGTTATCTGACCTCACATTCTCTCACTCCTTTGTGCAAAAGAGTTGTTTCGAGATGATCACGCCATCCTGATACCGTCAGGCGTCGGTCAATTCTGCCGATTTTTTCGTCAATCTGATGACCACTTGCAAAACCTCACGCTTTGCAAAATGCAAAGTCACGCCTTGGGAGATGTTTCGATGTTAAAGAAGAAAATCAGTATCCTCGCGGCCAGTGCGCTTACAGCACTCACGCTCACCGCCGCCATACCCTCCGCCGCCCACGCAGTTTCTGTTAAAGTCACTGTGACCAACCTGGCAGGTACCGGAGGCTTTGCCCTCACCCCTCTCTATACAGCCTTCCATAACAGCAGTTTTGATGCCTTCAATGAGGGAGATAAGGCCTCTGCAGGGATAGAACAGCTGGCGGAACTCGGTGATCCATCCGATGTTCGTGACATCCGTGTTGAAACACAGCCTTCTTCCGTTGGTGGTGTTATTGCCGCCGCCGGAAATGGCGTTCCGCCTATTGAACCCGGCGAGTCTGCCTCAGCCGTCTTTCAACTGAATGCACAGGATCACTCTCTCTTCACCTTCCTGTCCATGATCCTGCCATCTAATGACACCTTCATTGGGAGCGACGACGCCATTCAGATTTTTGATGCCGGTGGAAACTTTCTTGGCGATCAGACAATCAATGTGACCGGAGCCGACATCTATGACGCCGGCACGGAAATCAATGACGCCTCCGCTTCTGGCGGCGCGGCCCCCTTCCCTGGCGCCCCGGGCGGCGCAGATGAAAACGGCGTGATCACTGCAGGTCAAAGCCTTGCTGATTTTGCAGGACTGACCTTGTTCGGTCAGGTTCTGGATGCAAACCAGATTGACTTCCTGTCCGATCCGGAAAATTTCCAGGTCGCCCGCATTCAGATCACAGCTGTACCGCTACCACCCGCAGTCGCTCTGTTCGGCGCTGCTTTGTTTGGTCTGGGTTGGCTAAGCCGCAGACGCAAAGCAAATACTCCGTCTGCCTGATTAAACATAAAAAAGGGCGGTTAATACAGCCGCCCTTTTGCTAAAACCCCAAGTTCTTCTTCCACCAGGTTGGCAAGGCAAAAGAAGCTTTATGCAAATCGGCATTGTAGTGCCGTCCCTCATGATCCTTCACCGGAGTTGAATAATCATATCCGTCCCGGCTATAGAGGAAAAACCCAAATTCCGCCGCCGGGTACAGTTGTACAATGGACCGATATCCCGCCACATGGGGCAGCAACTTCTTGTTTTGCATGATACTGACCAGGTTTTGGTCTTTATCCCCGCAGAGTTCTTGCAGAAAATACGCTCTGTCTTTACCGACAAAAATACTGTCGCTGTCCAGAACCACGCCGCCATCAGTGATACAGGCGGAAAAGTTCTCGCAAAACTCTTCGGTAAAAACCGTTGAAGACGGTCCGACGGGTTCGCTTAAATCGAGAATAATCAAGTCAAACCGGTCACCGGCGCTCCGCGCCTTTCTCATATAATCGGCGGCATCTCCGATAACAAGCTCAACTCGCGGATCCTCATAATTTCCGTGAATACCCAGATACTCTTTGGACAGTTCAACTACCCGCTCATCGATTTCGACCATGACAACACGGCTGACAAAACCATGGACGAGCACTTCCCGCAAGATACCCCCGTCACCGCCGCCGACAATCAAAACACTGGCATCTTTTCGGGAACGACCCAAAAGGGGGACGTGAACCGCCATCTCGTGATACATAAACTCGTCGGCTTCCGACGCCTGAACCAGGCCATCTAGTGTGAGTATCCGGCCGAAGGTTTCATGCTCAAAAATTTCGATCTTCTGATACCGGCTTTGCTCCTCATGCAGCTTTTCCATATCCAGTGCATGGGTAAAGGCAATACCTTCGGTTTCTTCATGCCACCAGGTACGGCTGATCTCACTGATTTTCGTCATGTTATTTTCTGTCACTCAAGGTCAGGAACTATAAATCGGTTTTGCAAATGTGATCCAGCAAGCCTGCCGCGGCAGGTTCCAGCAAATCAAAGACGCGGCTGTAATCTTCCAACTCCCCATAATAGGGATCGGGCACTTCTATCTCACCTGTCCCGCCAAAGTCCAGCATGCGAACCAATTGTCCTTTTGCAGAGCGATGCCTCATTCGGTCGAGAGTACTGAAATTACTGTTATCCATCGCGACAACATAATCAAATATATCGAAGTCAGAGGCGACCGCCTGTCGGGCTCGCAAATCCGACATCTCATACCCTCTACTGCGACCCACAAGCTGCGCGCGTTCGTCAGGCGGATTACCAATATGCCAGGCACCGGTTCCAGCGCTGTCCGTTCCGATTTTCTTGTCCAGCTTTCGGCCCATTACCAGATCGCGAAAGACAGCTTCTGCCGACGGGGAGCGGCAAATATTCCCAAGACAAACAAAAAGAACCCTGATCATCACACTCTCCATGCTGCTGAGCAGCGGTTAGTCACCCTGACTTATAGGCGCTCCGGCAGGAGAGGCGAAAGTGAAAAAGTCCGCTCAATGAAATCCTGGTGATCCAATATCAAGACGATGCAATGCACAGGAAGACCACGGCCGTCGATATGACTTTTTTATTCAAGAATGAAATTGCATTTATATTAGCGCTAATATAAATATCTATTCTAGATTTTAACATTCGAAAATACCAAGAAGGGCACTTAGCCCTCAAAGCCAAAGTCAGGAAAACCAGATGGATTTTAAATTCGACGACGCTCTGTTGGCACTTCAGCAATCTGTACGACAAATGGTGGATGAAAAACTGAAACCATATGACTCGCTTATCGAAGCAGAAGGCCGCATTCCCACAGATGCCCTGGATGCTATTCGATCAGCGGGCTTATTCGGATCCCACACGCCATCCGTTTATGGTGGACTGGGCCTTGATATGTTGGGGAACAGCCTCGTTATTATGGAGATGGCACGCGCACATATCGCCTATTTTTATACCTATAGTATGAACGTTCATATCGCCTCAAAAGGCATTGAATTATACGGGACTGACGCCCAGCGAAATCGTTGGTTGCCTGATTTGGCAAGCGGGCAAGTGATCGGTTCATACGCATTGACGGAAGAAGCTGCCGGTTCCGATGCAGCAGCCGTTGAGACCACAGCCGAACTGAAAGACGGATATTACATCCTCAATGGTCGAAAACGCTATATCACCAACGCTCCGATCGCCGGCCTGTTCACAATTTTTGCACATACGAATTCAACAAAACCGGGCAAGCGGCCTATCTCGGCCTTTGTTGTTGAAAAAAATACCGAGGGTCTGACAGTCGGAAACATATTTGAGATGGCCGGCGGGAAAGGCGCGTTTCAAGCCGAAGTCATATTGACCGATTGCAAAATACCCGCCGAAAACAGACTTGGTGAAGAAGGTGACGGCTTTGCAATCGCAATGAGCAGTCTTGATGCGGGCCGAATCAATTGGGCCGCTTACTGTGTTGGTGCTGCGCAAAACCTCCTTGATATGACAATTGCACATATAACAGCACGTCATCAATTTGGCCGCCCGCTCTCCGACAATCAGGGAATTCAATGGAAGATCGCGGATATGGCAGCGGATCTTCATGCGGCACGTCTGGTATGTTATGATGCCGCTGTGAAATATGATGAACACCCTGATCAACGTCCCCTTATCGGTGCAAGAGCAAAACTGATTGCCTCTGAAATGGTCGGCCGAGTAGCGGACCAGGCCGTGCAGCTTTTTGGAGGTCAAGGCTATCGCAAGGACCTTCCGATAGAGAGAATTTGGCGAGAGGTTCGTGTCGTGCGTATCCTGGAAGGTACGTCAGAAATTATGCGGCATATCATTTCCCGGGAAACCCTAAAGGCAAGCCAACGTTAAATTGCCTTTCCTCGGGTGATGTGTGCCACAAACGGCGAATTCAGGGAAAACGAGGAGGTGAAAGCGCAAATGGCAGAAAAATTGACACCCGAACAAGCGGAGATGGATATCGCTAGCTTAAACGGTTGGAGCCGGGCTCCGGATCGGGACGCGATCGGGAAAAGCTTTCGGTTTCGAAATTTTGGGGAGGCGTTTGCGTTTATGACCCGGATCGCCCTGAAAGCAGAGAAAATGGATCATCACCCGGAATGGTTCAATGTTTATAATCGGGTGGATGTTGTTTTAACGACCCATGATGCTGAAGGTTTAACCGAAAAAGACATAGCACTGGCTCGCTTCATGGATAAAGCAGGCGATCCGTAAGGACCGCCTGCCTCAAGCCTTATTTAGGGGCCATACGGATCGCACCGTCGAGGCGGATCACTTCTCCGTTTAGCATCTGGTTTTCGCAAATATGCCGGGCGAGAGCCGCATATTCAGTAGGCTCACCCAGACGGCTGGGGAACGGAACACTCGCGCCCAGAGAATCCTGAACTTCCTGCGGCAAGCCTTTCAGAAGCGGCGTCGCAAACAGACCCGGTGCAATTGTCATAACACGAACACCGACGCTTGCCAGATCCCTGGCAACAGGCAAAGTCATCCCGACAATACCACCTTTGGAGGCAGCATAGGCAGCCTGGCCGATTTGACCATCATAGGCCGCAACAGAGGCAGTATTCACACAAACGCCCCGCTCTCCGCCCTCCATCGGGTCCAGTTTTGCCATATCGTCGGCCGCACGTCGGATACAATTGAACGTTCCGATCAAATTGACATTAATGACCTGCTCAAACTTATCAAGCGGATGCATTCCCCGGCTTGAAACCGTTTTTGCCGCCGGGCCAATGCCGGCGCAATTGATCAGGATACGGGCAGGGCCTTGTGCCTCCCTGGCTTTGGCAAAAGCCGCATCGACAGAGGCATCATCGGAGACATTAACCGTAACCGCAACGCCGCCAATTTCCTTTGCCATTGCCTCAGCCGCATCACTGTTCATATCAAAGATAGCAACTTTGGCACCTGCGCCCGCCAGCGCCCGGGCAGTGGCTGCGCCGAGACCAGAAGCACCACCGGTCACGATGGCGGTTTTTCCGTTGATATCCATATCACATCTCCCACTATTCAAACGTTTGTTCTAAAAAAATTCTATTCCCTCTGCATACACCGCCTGACCAAAAAAGGAAAGGACCGTCTGTTGCAAAGCGGCTTGTCTTTGCCATATACAGGGTTATGCAAAGTGATGATGAAGATACCTCCGCCTTTGATGCGGAGAAACTGCAAAGTGACAAACGACTGGTCATGCGGGAATTTGGCCAGAAGCTGAAAAGCAATCTGGGGAAAATACCGTTTGCAGAAGATGTCACTGCTGCCTTTTATTGTGCAATGGACGGCAAAAGCCCGGCTTTTGTAAAGGCTGTTCTATTTGGCTCACTGGCCTATTTTATCATGCCGGCTGATGTTATTCCGGACTTTATTGCTGGCCTTGGTTTTACCGATGATGCCAGTGTCCTTATGGCAGCCATTGCAACTGTCAAACAGCATATCAATGACACACATCGGGAAAAAGCCCGGGATTTTCTGGAAAAACAGACAGAGACTGACGACGTTTCCTAGCCGTCGCCGGGCACCGGCGGCTTGCTTTCTTTCTTTAAGCCTGCCTCTCGATGGACAATATAAAGGCTGGAACTGACAATAATCGCAGCGCCCACCAGCATCCAGGCCGTTGGCACTTCGCCAAAAATCAAAAACCCGAGAATACCGGAGAAAACCAGACGCATATAATCAAACGGCGTCACAGCCGTTGCTTCTGCGACGCTCAAGGCTCGGATGATACAAAAATTGGCCCCGGATCCGACTGCTGCTGCGACAGCCAATATGGCAAGCTGTTCCCAAGTCGGCGTTACCCAGACTTGCGTTGCCGGAATGAAGGCAACACAGCTCCCGATCACACCAAAATAAAACATAATCGTTGTTGGCGCTTCCGTTCGGCTCAGTTTTTTCAGAAATACCGAAACCAGCGCCACCATAAGGGCACCAAAGAGAGCAACTGCTGAAGCCAGCCCCACTTCAGTGTTGGCCTGCACCATAATCAGCACCCCTAAAAAACCGACAAAGGTTGCCGCCCAGCGACGCCATCTGACAATTTCTCCCAGGAATAAAACAGCCAGCACAATGAGAAAGAGAGGGCGGGTAAAGGTCAGCGCCACGGCATCTGCCAGCGGCATATGGGTGATCGCATAGAAAATACTGAGCATCCCTGTAATACCCACAATCGACCGGATCAGATGCATCTTGAAAACACCTGTTCGCAAATTCCCGACACCCCGTTTCAACACGAAAGGCATCACAGCCAGAAGGCCGAAGAAAGCGCGCAGGAAACCGATTTGGAAACTGTCAAGTTCCTGCCCCAGATATTTGATCCCGAGACTCATGCAGGAGAAAAGAAAACCGCCCAGCAACATCCAGAGTGCGCCTTTTGCATTGTCAGGCATACTTTCCCAAAGGCTATTCCATTTTTGCAAGGTCTCCGTTGTAACACTCATTGGCTTTCGCCAAGCTTTGTGGCCGCGCCCTTGGCATTTTCAGTGCTTTTCGCCCCGTCTACCCGCGTATTGATTCTGGCTTCACGCATGGCGATGTAGACGGAGGATGCAAAAATAACGGCAGCCCCAAGCCATACATAAATATCTGGCTCTTGCGCAAAAAATGCAAAGCCAATCATCGCTGAAAATACAAGCCTGAAGAAGTCAAATGGCAGGACATAGGTTGCATCAGCCACGGCAAAAGCGCGGGTGAAAAACAGATGGCCCAATGTGGCACAAACCCCCATACCGGCGACCAGAAGCAGTTGATCAAAGGTCGGTATTTCCCAGACCATAAGGGCAGGAATAAGAGACATTGGTAAAATGATAATTTGAGTCCAGGCAACGATGGAAGGCGTGCTTTCTGTCCCTGACAGCATTTTGACACAGGTCACCGAACAGGCCATGGTGGCTGCCGCAAAAATGGCCGCATAAGCTCCGATGCTCATATCCACGACGCCCGGGCGCAAAATGATCATCGCCCCGACAAATCCGATCAAAATCGCCATCCAACGGCGAAAGCGAACCACTTCTTTCAAGATAAGGATTGCCAGCAAAGTGCCGAAAATCGGAGCCGTAAAATTCAGCGCAACGGCTTCAGCCAGCGGAATAACCGTGACCGCATAAAACCAGGCCAGCATGGAGACAAAGCCAAAAAATCCGCGGATAAAAAAGAGGGTTGGTCTTCCCGTTTTAAGGCCCGACACCCCATTTTTCATAAACCAGGGCGCCAACACCAATAAACCCGCCAAGTTCCGTAGAAACACAATTTCAAAAACGGGCATACCACTGCTGGAAAGGGACTTAATCAATCCACCCAGAACGGACAGAAAGGCACATCCGATAATCATCAATATGGCGGCTTGGATGGCGGGAGGAGCCTCTTGAAAGGGCTTTAAAATCAAATTCTGAGAAGACATTAGCTCATAATAGTTCGCAGGCTAACAAACACAAAGCGCGTTCTTTGCAACCCTGCCCTGCGCCGCAAAATCCCAATAAAAAAGGCTGCCTTGCTGGCAGCCTTTTTATCTTGATCCAGAGCGATAATTCTTCAGGCAACCAAGGTTGCTTCCGTCATCGAGCGAACATCGTCCATCGTCACATCCGGGGCAAGTTCAACAACCTTGAGGCCACCCTCTACCACATCGAAAACGCCCAGTCCGGTGATAATCCGATCTACAACTTTCTGACCCGTCAAAGGCAGAGTGCAGGATTTCAGAAGCTTGCTTTCGCCGGCTTTATTGGCATGGTCCATGATGATCACAACCCGCTTGACGCCAGCAACAAGATCCATAGCACCGCCCATTCCCTTAACCAGCTTTCCTGGAATCATCCAGTTCGCCAAATCCCCGGTTTCCGAAACCTCCATCGCACCCAGAATAGATAGCGCAATATGACCGCCGCGGATCATGGCAAAGCTGTCGGCGGAGTTGAAATAGCTGGTCCGATCCAGTTCGGTAATAGTTTGCTTGCCTGCATTGATCAGGTCAGCATCAATTTCTTCATCTGTTGGAAAAGGGCCCATCCCGAGCATGCCATTTTCAGACTGCAAAGTGACATCGACCCCTTCCGGAATGTAGTTGGAAACCAATGTTGGAATACCAATCCCGAGATTGACATAGGTTCCATCTTCCAGTTCTTGTGCTGCCCGGGCACCCATTTGATTACGATCCCAAGGCATTCTAATTTCTCCTGTCAGGCGACCCGTGTGGTCCGTTGTTCGATCCGTTTTTCATGTGTGCCCTGCAAAAGACGCTGCACATAAACACCAGGTGTATGAATATTGTCCGGGTCCAGCTCTCCAACAGGAACCATCTCCTCAATCTCAGCGACGGTTACTTTCCCGCAGGTCGCTGCCAGTGGATTGAAGTTGCGTGCGGTTTTCCGGTAAATCAGGCTTCCCTGCGCGTCGCCCTTCCAGGCTTTGACAATAGACAAGTCCGCAACAATACCCCGCTCCAGCACATAAGTTTCGCCGTCAAATTCTTTGAGCTCTTTGCCTTCTGCAACCTGCGTGCCTACGCCCGTTTTGGTGTAGAAGCCAGGGATACCAGCACCACCGGCCCGCATTCTCTCAGCCAGAGTTCCTTGCGGGTTAAATTCAAGCTCCAGCTCTCCAGAAAGATACTGGCGCATGAATTCAGCATTTTCGCCAACATAGGAGGAAACCATTTTCTTCACCTGTTTGGTCTGCAGCAACACACCCAGGCCAAAATCATCAACACCTGCATTATTGGAAAAGATGGTCAGATCCTTGACACCAGAATCGCGGATCGCTGCAATCAGATTTTCCGGAATACCGCAAAGTCCAAATCCGCCAGCGGCGATTGTCATGCCATCAAAGAGCAAGCCCTCCAGAGCTGCTCCGGCATCCTCATATGTTTTTTGTGCCATAAATGATCCTACCTCTTCCCATATTAGAAGACTTATCAACCTCTTTAAACAAGGCTGACAGGCCATAAATCCAGCCGGGATCATAATGCGAATGCGGAGGTCTGAAAACTCCTATTCGAGCAATCCGTTCTTTTTTTTCGCAACTGCACAATAAATTTACGAAGGGGTATCCTGCTTTTGACGCAACCAGAGCAGGTTCAGAGAATTCAGGAGTTTGAAGCTGGGCGCAAAAAGACGACGAAATCCCTCCCAGTTCATCGACATTTCTGTCTGGATCTCGGCAAGGGTTCTGTTACCGTCCATCAACAGAACGATCCGGTCAATATGATCCGGCAAATCAAAATTGACCTTCTCACCATCGAAGGAAACCTGAAAGATTTTCTTTCCCCGAAAAGTGTCTGCCAGGGCCGTCGGAGGCGTCCTCTCAGCAAGTACGGGAATCATATGCGGACCCATCTCAGCAATTGATGTTGCTGCATCCTGCCTCTTCTTCGCGTAAAAGATATGGGTTTTAATATTTCCCGTTATCGCTTCGGCAAACGCCGCCTTATTCTCATAAGCAAGGGACTTGATCTGTTTCAAGACGTCTTTGTCTTTGACAAAATTCTCAGGGTCATATTTGACAGGTTCAAGAAAACGGACGAGCTCCATTTCTGTGGCCGTCAGCAAATCCAGAACTTCCGCCACCCGATAGCTTCGGTCTCGCGGATGCAACAACAAATCATAAAAGGCGGCGTCTTCTCCCATTTTATGATCTCCGACAAACGGATTTCTGACCAGCCAGTTGGTTGAGGGCAGACCGGCCACCAGTTTCTTGGCCAAAGGAAGTTGCTGTACCGGATCGTCACCATCCACCAGAAGCTTGAGCGCTTCCTGAACATGATAAACACCGGTTCGGCCAAGTGTTGCATAAAGCATCAGGCCCATCCCGCCTCCATCCGCCAGCACGGACTTCAGGGACGCGAGCCCCGCTTCAGGCTCTTCGAGGTGATGCAGGACACCACAGCAATCGATATAATCAAAGGGATCAAATCCCATTTCCGGTAAATCCAGCAGGGAGCCTGTATGAAATTCAATGTTAGCGAGACCCCTCACCTTGGCGCGGGATTCGACCACAGCCCGGCTGGCTGTGGACAGATCAAGATAGGTAACCGATCCGGACGTTCCCCGGTCACTCAACTGCTGGGCCAGCATGATTGCGGCATCTCCAGTGCCGCCCCCGGCCACAAGGGCCCGAAACGGTTTGGAGAAATCCCGCTTGCCGCCAAAAATATAATGGTTGATTTCGTCGAGGTGACTGGGACTGCCTGATATCAGGCGGTCCCGCTCATCTTCGGGATTTCGGGGGGGATAGGGCAGCTGCTCATATTGTTTTTTGACAGCCTTATCCCGGCTCCGCCTCCCCTTTGCCACGATAATTAGTCCTTAACCGTGATGATCACTTTGCCCGTCGTTTTACGAGACAGCAGGGCCTTCATGGCGTCTGCCCCCTGCTCCAGCGGGAAATGCGTGGAAACATGAGGTTTGATTTTACCCTCTTCCACCATCTTCAGCATAGCCGCGAAATTCGCGCGGTTTTTCTCAGGCGTTCTTCTGGCAAATTCACCCCAGAATACACCGATAACCGAGCAGCCTTTAAGCAGCGCCAAATTGGTTTTAAGTTCCGCAATCCGGCCGGAAGCAAAGCCGATAACCAGAAGACGGCCTTCCCAATTGATACAGCGCATGGATTGATCAAATGCATCGCCACCAACAGGATCGTAGATCACATCGGCACCAGTACCACCGGTAAGTTCCTTGACCCGGTCCTTGATGCTTTCAGTGGAATAGTTGATCACATGGTCTGCACCATACTGACGGACAATATCCATCTTTTCATCAGATCCAACGGTTCCGATCACGGTCGCGCCAAGCGCTTTGCCCAGCTCTACGGCGTTCAGACCAACTCCCCCGGCAGCGCCATGCACCAGAAGGACTTCGCCCTTTTTCAAATTACCCCGATCAACCAACGCATGATAGGTCGTACCATAAGTGACCGGAAAACCGGCGGCTTGATCGAAAGGCATCATATCCGGAATGACATAGGTGCCTTCAGCGGGCGCGACAACATATTCGGCAAAACCACCAACCCCATGATTGGCCATCACCCGGTCTCCGACTTTAAGATTGGTGACCCCTTCACCCACTTCCGTGATGATGCCCGCTGATTCCATGCCCGGAGAGAACGGAAATGCTGGTTTAAACTGATATTTTCCAGCGATCATCAGGGTATCAGGAAAGTTCAGGCCCACGGAATGGATCTGGATTTTGACAGTGCCGGGAGCAACAACAGGCTCCGCAACTTCATCCATGACCAAAATATCCGGTTCGCCAAATTCTTTACAGACAAGTGCTTTCATTATCTTCCCATTTATTGTTATGCCCGTTTCCACGGGTTTTTATTGCGCTGCATATAAATTAACCTTGAACCGCGCCTGAGGTCAAATCTGATCTCTTCTATTCTGACTCTGCCTGGATCTTGCCAAACTCAAAATCGTTCCAGTTTTTTAAGGTTGGTAAAATGAAAGGATCTATCTCGGCATGCATTTTATCGGTCAAGACACCAACCTCCTCCAAAAGAGCTCCGAGGGCGACTTCAGCGGCCCTGGTTGTCCCATCAACCGCTTTAAGGGCAATACCAAACCCGAGATCCGGCAAAGCCGCCAAATACACCCCTTCAGCACCGGTTTTAGCGATAACTTTCCCATCCGCAGACCCGTTCAATGCTGTACAAAGCCGGTCAGATCCCGCGATCATTTCAGGGGCTTTGGCAATGGCGGCCTGAATTCGCTGGCAGGCATTCCGGCGGGCGTCCCCCAATTGTTCAGGATCCGCAAATCGAGCGACAGCCATGGCAGCATTTTGCAAAGGGATACCAATTGTCGGAATGGAGCAACCATCAATTCCGATCGGCGCCCTTGATAAATCCAGATCCGTAAATTCCTCCAACACAGTCTTGATCCGTTGCTGTACGGGGTGATCAAGCCGAATATACTCTTTGTAATCTTCCTTCAAATGAAGGGACGTTGCCAGAAAACCGGCATGCTTTCCGGAGCAGTTGTTATGGGCCGCCGTCGGCTTTTTTCCCTGCGCTGCCAACGCACGTTCAGCAGGAGGGTAGGTAGGCCAATGATTTCCGCATTCCAGATCGGCAATGGATAATCCCATGCGGTCAAGCCACCGGGTCACCGCCTCGACATGAAGCTCTTCGCCCGTATGAGACGCGCAGGCCAGGGACAATTCCTGATCCGATAATTGAAAAGCGTCCGCGGCCCCGCTTTCCACCAGAGGAAGGGCTTGCAAGGGTTTGATCGCCGACCGCAGATAGACGGGTTTGTCTGTGTCGCCATATGCCTGGACCACCTTACCCGACGCATCAGAAATAACAGCATTTACCAAGTGGCGACTTTCTATCATATCCCCTCGGGAGACGTTAATCGTCAAGGAAGGTCTTGCAGAAATGTTTGCGGAACGGTTATTCATCTGGATAATCCTGAAGAGGCATCATTCAAAAAGCGGTACAGTAGCCGATTTTTTAAGGGGGCGTGAATAAAAACATGATCAGTAGAGGTTATTTCGGCATCGGTATCGAGGGGGTCAGCAAACCCATGAACGCTGGCAATCTATTCCGGACCGCCAATGCCTTTGGCGGCAGTTTCGTTTTTACGGTCGGCGCTGAATATTCCGTTCGAAAAGCCAAGTCAGATACTAGCGTCGCGCCTAAAAATATTCCCTGGTATGATTTTGATACAATTGGTGACATGCAGCTTCCAAAGCTTTGCAAATTGGTCGGCGTGGAGTTACTGGATGAAGCGGAGGAACTACCCAGTTTCTTTCACCCGGTAAGTGCCGCCTATGTCCTGGGTCGGGAGCGCGGTTCCCTTTCACCGCAAATGCAGGAGCGATGTGATTATTTCATCAAAATTCCGACAAAATTCTGTTTGAATGTTGCAACTGCGGGTGCCATCGTTATGTATGACAGGATCGTCACGCATGGCCGGTTCGCTCAGCGACCAACAGGCGAGCTTGGCAAAGCGGTTCCGATACCAGACCATGTGCAGGGAAGGCCAATCAGCCGAACAGCGGATGATTAACGGGGACAAGAACCTGGAGTCTGCAGGCTCTTATTTGTAAGGAAGGCAAGATGCCGCGTGCCATTTTTACAAGATTTCTGGAAAACACTGATAAAAGCCGATAGTCTCATACCATGAAAAAATACACTTTGCGTTTCCTGTCCGCCATCGCGATTGGCTTCTCCTTTTTTGCAGCAACCACGCCTGCCTCAGCTGCAAGTTCAGATCCCAGAGCCCTTGGCACATTTAAAGACTGGCAAGCCTATACCTGGCTCGAAAATGGCAAAAAAGTCTGCTATATCCTGTCTCGGCCTAACAAATCACTCCCGCAGAATGTAAAACGTGGGGATATTTATCTGATGGTGACATATCGGCCAAAAACCCGGTCCAAGGAAGAAGTGAGCCATGTAACCGGCTACACGTATAAAAACAAATCCACCGTTGATATCACCATCGGCAATCGCAAATTTAAACTGGCAACCGATGCAGATGTCGCCTGGGTCCCGGAAGGGGAAAGCGACGCCAAACTGATCAATGCCATGCGCGGTGGATCAAAGTTGGTGATCAAGGGCCGATCCTCGCGCGGGACCCTGACAACGGACAGTTATTCACTGCAGGGCTTTACAGCTGCCCACAAGCAGATTAGAAAAAGCTGCAGTTAAACGCCGTTTGGAAACGGGCCCTGACGGAGCCCCCTATTTTAAAGTATCGTATGTGATGGAACATTTGATTCCGGATGTAGAGGCTGTCAACAGACAGCCTGAGCTTTTAGCCATCCGTAAAAACCTCGTTGGCCTGACCCGCAAAGAAATCGCCGCCGCCCTTGTTGAGGCTGGCGAAGCGAAGAAATCTGCCAAAATGCGGGCGAAACAACTGTTCCATTGGCTCTATTATCAAGGGGCCAGTCGCTTCGACGACATGACAACCATCTCCAAGGAAATGCGCTCAAGATTGCCGGAACATTTCACCGCTGACAGGCCGGACATTACCAACCTGCAGGAATCGACAGACGGTACTCGCAAGTGGCTGGTAAAGTTTCCCGATGGTCAGGAAGTCGAATCGGTTCACATCCCCGAAGAAGACAGAGGGGCGCTTTGTGTCTCCAGCCAGGTTGGCTGCACACTGACTTGCAGCTTTTGTCATACGGGGACCATGAAGCTTGTCCGTAATCTAACCGCCGGTGAGATCATCTCCCAGATGATGATTGCCAGAGATACTCTGGGGGAATGGCCAAGCCCTAAAGGCAATCGCATGATCTCCAATATTGTCATGATGGGCATGGGAGAGCCGCTGCTTAACTATGACAATGTGGCCAAGGCCCTGGAAATCATCATGGATGGCGAAGGAATTTCCTTGTCGAAACGCCGCATCACGCTTTCCACATCCGGCGTTGTTCCAAAAATCCGTCAGTGCGGTGAAGAACTGGGTGTCAATCTAGCCATTTCCCTGCATGCCGTGACAAATGATGTGCGGGATATTCTGGTGCCGATTAACAAACGTTATCCGATCAAGGAACTCCTGCAAGCCTGCCGGGAGTACCCCTCCAGCAACAATGCGCGCCGGATCACCTTTGAATATGTCATGCTGGATGGGATCAATGACAGCCCTGCCGATGCCCGGGAACTCGTTCGCTTGCTGAAAGGCATTCCAGCCAAAGTCAACCTGATACCTTTCAACCCCTGGCCTGGCAGTGAGTATAAATGTTCCAGCAACAATGCGATTCATCGATTTGCCAAAATCGTGAATGACGCCGGTTATTCCTCTCCGGTTCGCGTTCCTCGCGGCCAGGATATTATGGCAGCTTGCGGTCAACTCAAATCTGCCAGTAAGAAAGAACCGGCGTCGGCACGGCGGGCTGCGGCAACCTGAAGCGTTTTTTAAAGGATATTGTGAACAGGGATACATAGCACGAAAACGCCTGGCGATATGCCTCTGTTCACAACATTAACTTTATATAAAGTGTGTCTCGATTTAATTTGCACAATAGAATCGATCTCACACGGAGTTATCAGGTGAACCATGTCCCCCTGTCACACTTTTTAAACAAAAATCTAATGCGCCGTGCAGCGATTGTCGCCCTTGTTGCTGGGTCAATTCTGACACTCATCAATCAGTGGGAAGGATTATTTGGAAACGCTCTCTTCAGCCTCCCAAAATTTTTCCTGACATACTGTGTGCCCTATCTTGTCTCCTCTGTTTCCAGTTACTTATCCGCGGTTACGGACGCCAAACAAAAAGCAGAAGAAGCCAGCCAAGATGAGGAAGAGACCGAGCCCTGCCGCTCCGCGGCAATGACAAGTGCCCCGGTCCTTGAACCTGAAATTCCGGCCCCATATCAAACAGTAGGCGCCACGGCATTTGCAGACACTGAGATCAGCGAGAACATCTCCAAAGAGGAATCCGATCCTCTTCCCGATTTCTCCCCGGTATATGACTTATTAAACGCTGCGATGACGACAGGATCTCAAATCAAGTCCAATGCGGCCAATGTCAATTCCACGTCAAAAGAGCGTAGTGTTTTTATCGGTGACCTGATCCATAAATCCGAAACACTGACCGAGAAGGTTGATGTCGTTCTGGGCCAGATGATTGAAAACAAAACCAACCTCGACAAGGTTGGAGAAGCCGCTCAAAGCATAACCGCCACCTTCCAGGGTATCTGTCAAGAGATGAAAGATGGCCGGGAAAACAGTCAACAGCTCTGCGAAAATGCCAAACAATTCAGCGAGCAGTTCTCTGAAATCAATAATATTGCATCAGGAATTTCGAAAATCGCCGAACAAACCAATCTTCTGGCTTTGAACGCTACCATTGAAGCCGCGCGTGCCGGGGATGCAGGCAAGGGATTTGCTGTCGTCGCCAGCGAAGTGAAAGATCTGGCAAAAAATGTGACCCGGTCCGTAGATCAGGTCAATGCGCTCCTTGAAAGCCTGTCTGGCGAGCTCGCTACTTTGATGAACGGCATTGGGGGACTGGAGACAACCATGGCAACCACGGAAGAACGAGTTCGTAAAGACCGGGAGAGTGCGGAACTCACACAACAGCATCTGTCAGATCATCTCCGGCAATCTCAAAGTCAACTGGATACTCTCTCCAGCGAATTATCCATCATTCCATCCCTGACAGAGGCCATTCGTGAGATCAAGGCCAACACCGATGGTGCCATTACCGGATCCGCCAAAAACATGGAACTCACCAGTAGCCTGATCGGAAATCTGGAGACTGCAGATACTCAGCTTCGCGATGTCATCTGACGGATCAGTGTCTGACGTGGAGGCCTAAACGGGCAATTTTTCCTTTCCCTTGCAGCGCCCCCGGTTTTGCCCTATTTTGCGCGCTTCTAAACACAACAGATATCGATTTCCATTGAGGATACGCGCTCATGTCACAAGACATCAAGAAAGTCGTATTGGCCTATTCGGGAGGCCTGGACACTTCTGTAATCTTGAAATGGTTACAGACAACCTATAACTGCGAAGTGGTTACATTCACTGCAGATCTGGGCCAAGGCGAAGAGCTTGAGCCTGCCCGCCAAAAAGCGGAAATGCTGGGCATCAAGGAAATCTATATCGATGATCTTCGCGAAGAATTTGTCCGCGACTTCGTCTTTCCAATGTTTCGGGCAAACGCGGTTTATGAAGGCCAGTACCTTTTGGGCACCTCGATCGCTCGTCCATTGATCTCCAAAAGACAAATTGAAATTGCCCGGGAAGTTGGCGCAGATGCCGTCGCTCATGGCGCCACTGGCAAGGGGAATGACCAGGTTCGCTTTGAACTTGGCTATTACGCCCTCAATCCGGATATCAAAGTGATATCTCCTTGGCGCGAGTGGGATTTGAATTCCCGGACGAAGCTGATCGAATTTGCTGAGAAAAACCAGATTCCGATCCCGAAAGACAAACATGGTGAGGCTCCTTTCTCCGTGGATGCCAACCTGCTGCATATTTCCGCAGAAGGAAAAGCTCTGGAGGATCCATGGGAAGAAGCTGGTGAGTATGTGTATACACGCTCTGTCGCACCGGAAGATGCGCCAGAGACACCCACATATATCGAGATCGAATATGAAAAAGGCGACCCTGTCGGTCTGGATGGCAAGCGGTTGAGCCCGGCTGAAATGCTGACGGCCCTCAACAAGCTTGCAGGGGATAACGGTATTGGCCGTCTTGATCTGGTGGAAGGTCGGTTTGTCGGCATGAAGTCGCGCGGCATTTATGAAACACCGGGTGGTACCATTATGCTGGAAGCCCATCGCGGCATCGAGCAGATCACTCTGGATCGCGGCGCCATGCATCTGAAAGATGATATCATGCCGCGCTATGCAGAGCTGATCTATAACGGATTGTGGTTCTCGCCAGAGCGGGAGATGTTGCAGGCCCTGATCGACAAGAGCCAGGAAAAAGTCAGCGGCATTGTTCGCCTGAAATTGTATAAAGGCCGTGTCAGTGTGGTGGGACGCAAGAGTAAATTCTCACTCTATTCCATGGAACATGTGACATTTGAAGAAGATACCGTCTATGACCAGCGGGATGCAGAAGGCTTTATCAAGCTTAACGCCCTGCGGTTGAGATTACTACATCGCCAGAAGGGCGAATAAGATGAAGGCGGCTTCGGCCGCCTTTTTTATAGGCTTTGCCTAACGACTTCCAAAAGGATCATCCGGATCCTCTTCAAAATCCTGAACCTCTTCCACATAGGGGATATACTGGTCTTTAATAAACAGGATGGTCGCAAATACAGCCCCCAGTGCCGCGCCGGCGGTAAGGATCAGACTGGCATCGGGGAACCAGCTCAGATCCCAGTCCAGATTAAAAACACCCACAAGAAACAAAGTCAGAGCCCCCGGCAGCGCAACGCCAACCACAGCAAAAACAATCCCGGTAAAAGCGCCCAGGATTGCTGATTTCGCCAGTTGTTTAAACTGTTCCGGGGTGTATCGCACAGCCCCTATCCTTCCCTCGCCGCAGCGGGTTCCTCAACACCGGCAATGCGGCAGGCAGCCGTAACAGTATTCGCCAGCAAGCAGGCAATTGTCATCGGCCCTACACCGCCGGGAACCGGTGTAATATGACCGGCAACCTCTTTCGCCGCTGCGAAATCAACATCGCCAACAAGCCGGGTTTTACCATCCTCCTTCGGGATGCGATTAATACCAACATCGATAACAGTAGCCCCTGACTTGATCCAGTCTCCCTTGATCATATTCGGGCGCCCAACCGCCGCGACCAGAATATCAGCCGCGGCACAAACAGACGGCAAATCCCGCGTGCGGCTATGGGCGATCGTGACTGTGCAATTTTCAGCAAGCAGCAGGCTAGCCATCGGCTTTCCTACGATGTTAGAGCGTCCAACAACCACAGCGTTCAAACCCGACAGATCTCCCAGCCGATCCTTCAGCATCATAATACAGCCAAGAGGCGTACAAGGAACCATCGCCGGCAGACCGACCGCCTGACGCCCTGTATTGATGACATGAAATCCATCCACATCTTTTGCCGGATCAATGGCATCCAGAATGGCCGTCTCATCCACCTGCGGCGGCAAGGGCAGCTGAACCAGAATACCATGGATCTGCGGATCCGCATTGAGCCGCTCAACCACGGACAACACCTCACCCTCCGTCGCGCTGTCCGGCAGCCGGATTTCTTCCGACTTCATACCTGCTTCAACGGTGGCTACATTTTTATTTCTAACATAAACCTGGCTGGCAGGATCTTCTCCCACAAGAACCACGGCAAGCCCTGGCGTAAGGCCCTGTTTCTCTTTCAGCTCTTTGACTTGAGAGGCGACCCGCTCTCTCACTTTAGCGGAGAAAACCCGACCATCGATAATTTCTGCAGACATCCCGGACGCCTCTTTTACTGAAATTCAGCGAACTTTCTCTTCAAGTCCTTGATAACAGTGTTCGCCTCCCCTGCTATCAAAACTGTTTTATTCCGATCCGTCTCTCCCTGGATCAACTCAAAATCGCGCTGTGCATATCCCAACACCCTCGTGAGCCATTTTATCAGCGCCTTGTTGGCTTTCCCTTTTTCAGGAACCGCCGTTATTTTGACTTTCAACCAGCACTGCCCGTCTGCCCTCTCGTTCCAACCATCCACCCTGTTGGCGGAGGCATTCGGGGTCACTCTAATCCGCAAAGCAACTCCGTTTGGATGAGGCTGCCACGGAACATCATTCACCGCACCAGAAACTCAAACATGAGGTTTTGAATAAAAATAAGGAGGAGGATCAGAACAATGGGAGAAACATCGATCCCGCCAAAGGAAGGAATGATCCGTCTAATGGGACGGAGCACCGGCTCCGTTATCTTGAACAGAAATTCGCCAACTGTCGCAATAAACTGGTTCCGGGCATTCACGACGTTAAATGCGACCAGCCAGCTCAAAATGGCGTTTGCAATAAGAAGCCAGATAAAGATCTGGATTATCGAGCTTATCAAAGAGACCACAGAAACCATGTTTCAACCTTGCTTTATGAAGACTCCCCTACATTTAGTCGTATGGACAGGGGAGAGCAAGATAACTCTGCTCGATTTCGCTCAGAAAATGAGACCTGTCCTGAAACCGGCCTCTCTTTCTCCAGAACCGGCTACCCTTTTTTGGCAGCCGTGATCGCACTCTGGGCAATTGTCTTCACGAATCTCGAAGCGATCTCAACAGGCGTGACGGCATCCTCGCTCTTGTCATCGAACGATTTGTCATAGCCGGCAAAGGACAAGCGGCGGTTGTAAGATCTGCCGGGCAGTTTGAACGTTACATTCACAACGCCGGAGCCCTGTTCGATTTTCTGCAACAGGATATGTATGTCCACATAGTCAGGGTTAGGTTTTTTCAGAAACTGACCTGCCGCCGCCACGACCGCGGCTGCAGCCCCTACTGATGTTGCTGAAATTGTTACATTTGCGGTTATTTTACCGATTTTCAATTGCTCAACCTTGATCGGTCCCAAAAGCAGACTCCAGGGGATAAAATCCACGGCTATGGTTTCCAGCACGAAAATGTCCGGATCTTTGGATCCTGATTCAACTTTTAATCCCGTTATGGAGCCGGATCCGGTGAAAATGTTGAGATCCGCAGTTTCAAACGAGATTTTTTTCCCCGTTGCACCGGCTCCCAAATCTGCAATGGCTTTCTGGAAGCTGGTTTGAAAAGTGGTATTCACAAAATACGCGCCCGCTGCCAGCCCCACAGCAATCAACCCTACGGCTCCAGAAGTCATCAACCACTTTTTGGACATAACAATTTTCTCCGGCAAGAATGGATCAGTAAAATAGTCTTGCTGGATGTAATTTATGGTTTTATTAAATCAATATAATACTCCATATTATAGTATTTTATTTATTCGAACGCTTTTCGGAGATTTGAGATCGTCTCACTTTACGAACAGCTTGAAGGCTCCAGGATGCCAATATACTGGTGGCGATTCCAACACTGTTAGCCACAATATCCCATCCTTCAAAATGTCGGCCGGACAACGGTTGTACATATTCGATCAGGACGCTGGCAAAAAATGTCAAAGCCAGAAGCAGGATTTTTCCGCGCACCTGTGGGACGCTTAAATGAGCGAGAATCCCCAAAGAAAAATAGGCTGAAAAATGCTGAATTTTATCACTCACCAAGGGCGGGCCATCAGGGATCGCTGATACCGGCAGTAAAGAGCCAATTGTCACACAGATAAGGAGAAAAACCCACAAGGTGAAGGACAGGGGCTTGATGGTTTTGAAAGTCGTCTGATCCATGATTGGCGTTCTTTTACTCACAATTGTATAGTATGTTGCGAAAATTTTAACCATAACTGTTAATAATTATTGCATATAGATTTTATAGCCTGATATCTCATGGCGCCGTGGCTGTTTCCCAACTGGAAAACAGCTCGGGATCAGTCATTATCAGCTACGCCACCGGAGAAACCTGGACATAATGAATAAGGCAGAGACATTTTCTGGTCAAACCAAGAAGGCCGTCACGACGAGTTACCCTCTTTCCTCCTCTGTTCTGACCGGATTATTCAGTTTTCTTGATATCTTTTTTCTGCTCGTCGCCGGGACGATGAGCTACAAACTGATCATCGGTAATCCCCTTTATATGAGAGAGATTTATCTGTTCGCCATTTTCTTTATTGGCTTGTCTTATTTCTTCGTTGGCAGATTTGCGGGTATCTACTCATTTTCAACAATCGTCAGTCCGCTTCACAATACGTCCCGCCTGGCGGTCACCTGCCTGACAACATTCATGCTGCTGCTGGCCGTTGCCTTTACCCTAAAACATGCTGACAGTTATTCGCGCATCTGGATGTATTCATTTACGGCGTCATCATTTCTGATTGTTCTGGCCTACCGCCTGGTCGCCTGGCAAATCATCACGGCTTTAACACGCCGGGGGATTTGCGCCCGTAACGTTGTTGTCTTTGGATCGGGTGAGCAGGCAAATCGGCTGTTACGGCAGTTAAGCCAGCGAAAATTCGACTTTCACCGCATCATTGGTGTTTTTGATGACAGACAGACGCGGGTCAGTGCACTAAGCGAGCAATTTCCTATCCTTGGAAATATGAAAGATCTAAAAGAATTTGTTCGGCGGCATGATGTCGACGATATTATCGTCGCTCTTCCCTGGAATGCTGATGATCGCCAAGTCAGCATTGTCCAGCAGTTACGTGAACTCCCCTCCCATGTCCATCTGGTATCGGATCTAGTTGGTTTTCGCTTCCCCAACAAGCCATCACCAACTCATTTTGGCAATATCCAGATGATCGAAGTGATCGATTCTCCGATCTCCGGTTGGGGGAGAATGCTGAAATGGCTGGAAGATCGCATTCTGAGCGGGCTTCTACTATTGCTTCTGGCTCCGGTTCTTCTGTGCGTTGCATTTGCCATTAAACTGGAGAGCAAAGGGCCTGTCTTCTTCAAACAGAAACGGTTTGGCTATAACAATCAAATCTTTGAAATTTACAAATTCCGCTCCATGTATTTCGAGGAAATTCCTCAAAAAACGACCAAGCAGGCCACGAAAAATGATCCTCGCATCACACGGGTCGGGAATTTCATACGGCGAACGAGCCTGGATGAGTTACCGCAGCTGCTCAATGTCTTTCTCGGAACAATGTCACTGGTGGGTCCGCGGCCCCATGCCGTTGACCATAACGAAGAATATTCCGAATTGATCTCAGGCTATTTTACACGTCACAAGGTCAAACCCGGCATTACCGGCTGGGCACAAGTCAATGGCTTCCGCGGCGAGACTGATACCTTGGATAAAATGGAAGGGCGCGTGGAGTATGATACTTATTACTGCGAGAACTGGTCTTTGTTCTTCGATTTGCAAATCTTGACCATGACAGCATTTGTCGGCTTCATTAATAAGAATGCTTATTAAAATCAAGTAATCGCATTTATTCAGAATTGATTCGAATCTGATTCTGCGCTCTAACTAAGTAATGATTTTCATTCTCAGAAAACTCACACACTTAAATAGATTTTTAGCCATCAGACCTACTACTTTAACAAACAATTAACCACATTTTTATCGAATTTAACCATATTTCGCCTAAAATTTTACTTTTTTTTAACATTTTCGCTGGGGCGATCATCTCACTGGCGGTATATATGAGTAATGCTGATAATAACATTTGATAAATTGTGCGATTATTCTGGCCACGATTGGATACCGTATATGCATCGGATGGCAGCAAAAGATGACTTCCCAACTGGCTAAGTTTGACAGGTAAAGGGAAGCCTTAACGATAATGTTTTCCCATTAGGGGTTTATCGGAAAACAAAATATCCACTCTGAGCAGGAGATTCCGGGATGAAAAACTTAATTAGGATTGCAGCTGGCGCGTTGCTAGCTGGCATGTTCGCCTTTGGTAGTGCGAATGCAGCAACATTTGATTTTGTGGAACTAGCAGATGCTGGCGCCGCACCAAATTATGGGGAAATTGGTGGAAATCCGCTTTCCTTCCTGTCAGGGTCAATCGGCCTTGATGCCACTGCAACAAAAGACGGTTTGTCGGCGTTTGCTTATCTTGACAAATCTGGTGTACCTGCCACACATGAAGCACCGGCTGGCATGGGTGTCTGTGGTGCATTGACAGGCGCAGGCCAGTGTAATCCAGGTTCTGATGACAATGTTACCACAGGTGAAATTCTCAAACTGACATTCAGCGAAGCCGTTTTCACTGCTGATTGGGGTTTTAATGGTCCAGGACACGGCAACAACTTCTCAGCAGGAGATGTATTAGAACTTAGTATCGATGGTGGCCCGTTTATGGCTATGGCTCTGGATGTAGTAGGGTTCACAAACTTTGATGGCCTAACAGGCACAACGTTTGAATTGAAATGGGCAGGCACTGATTTCTATATTGCCAAAATTTCAGCAGTCCCACTACCACCTGCAGTTCTTCTGTTTGGTGCTGCCTTGGCAGGATTGGGTTGGCTCGGTAGACGCCGGCGCAAAATAGCCTAACTGTATTGATGGACTAAGATCTATCTGCCATTTATCTGTAGAAATGGTATCATAAGAAAGCTCCGGTTCGCCGGGGCTTTTTTTAACGGCATTAATCGCCCCTAATTCAGGGGTGATGCACAAAAAATTTACTGTTTGGGCGTATGAAGAAGATGGGTTTCACGGTTTTTAAGTTGCTCCTCAAAACACGAAACCTAAGTTAAGGGGGAAGGCTTTTCAGGTTTTACAATTTGTAACTTTTTTATCGCAAAATAAAATCGACCAAACTGTCATTTGACTGAACTGTTATCTTCTGTCTTTAACACATCGTAAGCTGAATTTTTATAGGCAACAACGGAAGTCTGAAAACCGTTATGAGTTCTGATATTCTCGACCACGAAGAACAAGGCCCGTCTTTTGATTTCGGGCAGATTGTCGCAATTGGAAAACGACGATTTTTCTTTTTCCTGATACCCTTCATTCTTGCGGGTGTCATAGCCGTGGCCGTTGCATATCTCTTGCCACCGCGCTACGAGTCGACAGCAACCGTTCTTGTTGAGTCTCAACAGATCCCTGTTGAATTAGTACAATCCACGGTAACGTCAGACCCAAACCAACGCATAACGATCATCAAACAACGGGTGATGACAAGAAATAACCTACTGCAGATCATAGATAAATACGAAGTATTCACAGCAGAGCGGAAGAAACTTTCTGTTACTAAGCTCATTGAAGAAATGCAGCGCCTTGTAACAGTCGACGTGATTACAGCGGACAGCGGCCGTGGGCGGCGCGGAGCAACGACTATCGCGTTTAAAGTTTCCTTCCAACATGAATCTCCAAGCATCGCAACAAAAGTTGCGAATGAATTGGTTACTCTCTTCTTGAGCGAAAACGTCAAGACCAGAACGGCCAGAGCGACAGAAACCACAGACTTTCTGGAGCAAGAAGCTGAAAAGCTGAAGAAAAAACTGGTCGAAATGGAAACAGCCATTTCAGAATACAAGAAAACCCACAGTGAGAATTTGCCAGAACATATCAATCTGCGTTTGGGCAGACTTGAGCGAACCAAAGCAGAAATTAAAATTCTGGAAGAACAAGTCAGATCACTCCGTGAAGAACGGAGATATCTTGACGTAGAACTTGAAGCTGCACAGTCAGGAGAGGACCCCACAACAGGCGAAGTCGCTGCGGCATCCGAAACTCAAAAAGAACTGGACCGCCTAGAGGACCTCCTCATAGATGCATCGGTTCGCCTGACAGATGCCCACCCAGACATAAAATCGCTCAAACGCAGGATTGCCGCGCTCGAAAAGAAGCTGGCGGATGAAGAAGCCGCAAGCGCGGAAGATGGGATTGAACCTAAAAGCTTAAAGGCTTCAAACCCAAAAATAAAGCGCCTTTTGGACAAGCTTCAAATCCGAATTTCCAGCAATAGTGCGAATATTGAAAAGTTTCAAAGTGAACTCATTGAGCTCAGAAAAAAGGCGTCAGAAATTGAACAAAAAATACTTAAAACGCCGGAAGTTGAACGCGAGTTAGTCACCCTTACCAGAACACACCGGGAAATTTTTGAAAAATATACCGAGCTGCAGGCAAAGCAAGGGAAGGCACAACTCGCTCAAAACCTTGAAGAAGAAAAAAAAGCGGAACGTTTCATCTTATTGGAACCTCCCGTTATACCAACAGAGCCTGTATGGCCTGATCGGATCAAAGTTATTGCAATAGGCGGATTTTTGGCTTTTGCAAGCGGCATTGGCACAGCCTTACTTGTCGAGTTAGTTGACAAGCGAGTTCGTACCGCTTCTGAGTTGGAGACGTTGCTGAGGCATCCTCCTCTGGTCTCTATCCCCTTTATTAAAACGAGTCGGGATATCAAGAAAAAGCGCTACAAACTTGGTGCTGCTATGATATTGCCTGTATTGCTCGGACTCGGAGGGTTAGGTGCCATCCATGTTCTATATAAACCTTTAGACGTCTTATTCTACCGCACTTGGGTTTATCTTGAAAAACTCAGTGTTTCAGCATTCTAGGAGAGCAAATTGGAAAGAATCAAAGAAGCCATTTCCAAGGCGCGGCAGTCTCAAGGATCTCAACGTAAGATCCCAAGCAGAGCTCAGGTCAACGCGAATGAAGCCGAAGATATCAATGAAAATATAACGTATCAGGACACAAGAGTAGTCACGCTTGATACGCGTCATTTGGAAATGAATCGGATAGTCACGTTCGATAGCGAAGATCCTGATTCTGTCGCATTCGATATTCTCAGAACCCAAATTCTAACAAAAATGGAAGAGAATGGCTGGAAGACCCTTGCTGTAACAAGCCCTTCTCCTGAATGCGGGAAAACAGTTGTATCTCTCAATCTGGCTCTCAGTATTGCAAAACAAACCGAAAAAACAGCGTTAATTGCTGATTTTGACCTCAGAAAGCCAAGAGTCGCGCAATATCTAGGCTTACATGCTGAAAAATCGTTGTTTGACTATCTTGAACAAGGAACAGAATTAAAAGATATACTTGTGAATCCGGGCTTACCAAGATTGGTTGTCCTACCAAATACAGTTCCGGTCCGCAATTCCGCAGAAACCTTAACTTCAAGAAAAGTCAGATCTCTGGTGAAAGACCTGAGAGAGAGGTATGACAGCCGAATAACAATCTTCGATCTTCCCCCGTTAATGGCCGGAGATGATGCGATTGCTTTTCTCCCACAGGTAGATTGTGTATTACTTGTTGTTGCAAGCGGTGAAACAACACCTGCAGAAGTTAAAGAAAGCAGAAGGCAATTGCAGTCGTCAAATATGATCGGTGTTGTGCTGAACAAGTCAGCAGAAACCCGAGCTCTATACTATTGATTATCACGAAAATGCTATAATCTGGAGATTTCCCCTTACACCTAAATAGTGTAAAGTTAATCCTCCTACTGAGACTGGAAAGGTTTGGGAGCAGTGACAAATTTAGTGGATACAACAATGCCTCGTTTTGAATGGTCAAAAATACTGCTTTTGTTGTCAGTTGCTCTGGCACTGGTCTTCTACGCACCCGATGCAGAGCTTCTCTGGACGTCTTGGATGGAGCAGGAAGAATTTAGTCACGGACCTTTGATGTTCGGTGTTTCATTATTCCTGCTTTGGCGACGTCGCGCTTTGTTGAACACCCCAGACTCTCGTGGGCAGATGCTTGGTGTTTTATTGGTATTTATCTCCATAGCCGTTTACAGCCTTGCCATTAAAGCAGGCATTCAAAATGCTCGCCATCTTAGTTTGCTATTGCTCCTATTTGGACTGTTCATGAGTTTCGGCGGCTTAACATATGCAAGATATGTGCTTCCTGCCCTTATCCTGCTGCCGTTTGTGGTGCCTCCACCCAGCTTCCTGAATTCAAATTTGTCATATGGCCTCCAGCTTTTTTCGACCGATGTCAGCGTCTTTGCCCTTAGGGCCATTGGTATTACAGTTTTTCAAGACGGAAATATTATTGATCTTGGAAAAATGAAATTGGCCGTTGTCGAGGCTTGTAGTGGCTTGAGATATTTGTACCCAATGATTGGCCTTGGTGCCTTGTCCGGCATGTTGTTTGATATTCCACTTTGGAAACGCGGCCTGTTTCTTGTTCTGGCGGCGGCTATTTCTGTGATTATGAACAGTGTCAGAATATTCCTAACAGGGGCATTCGTTGAATTTACTGACTTGGGCGTATCCGAAGGTTTCTTCCATTTGTTCGAAGGATGGGTCTTTTTCTTATTCTCATTTGTTGTTGTTCTGGGAGCCTGCTGGATAACATTGACGAAGAAAGAAAAAGCAACCTTGGGCAATGGTGTTTTAAATATAGACGATATTTCGTCACCCCGTACCGAGATCCGCGTCCGCACTCCGATTATCAGTGCTGTTATTTTATGTGCACTTCTTGCACCACTAACCGTATATCTCCGTAATATTGAACCAACCATTCCTGCACGGGCCAGCTTTTCAAGCTTCCCGCTTAAAGTCGGTAATCTTATTGCTGAAGAAGATCAAATCCCCGGCATTGAAGCCGAGATCCTTCAGATGAGTGATTATTTCCTTGGGCACTACAAGGAATCTGACCTGCCGCCCATCTCACTGTTTATTGGGTACTATGATCAACAGTCTGCGGGCCGGACTCCCCATTCGCCGCGCGTCTGTATTCCTTCCGGTGGCTGGGAAATAGAAAACCTTAAAACCATTGAACTGGATCGGAATGGCAGTACAGTGCCTGTAAACCGGGTTCTTATTGGCAAGGGAGAGCAGAAATTGCTGGTCTATTACTGGTTCCAGCAACGTGGAAAATTCATTGCAAATGAATATGCTGCCAAATTCAATCTCCTACTGGGTGGTTTGACCTCCTCCCGCACAGATGGTGCTTTGGTGAGACTTTCAATGCCGATTTCATCGACCATGTCCGAGGTTGTCGCTGATCAACGGCTTGCTGAATTTTCAGACAATCTGTTTCCTATTCTTCCCAAATACATTCCGGACGCATAATACCGGATTGGAGCGCGGCTTTTTTAAAAAGCGTTAAAGCGACATTTTATGGAACTGAAACGAATATCCGCCTTTTCTTGCGAGGGAAAAGGCGGCAATCCAGCAGGTGTCAAGATTACGGATCGCCTGCCGGCGACACATGACATGCAAGCCACCGCGCGAGAGGTTGGTTATTCAGAAACGGCCTTTGCTGCGCCGGAGGAGAACTGCTGGCGCGTTCGATACTTTTCACCTGAACAGGAAGTCCTTTTTTGCGGGCACGCAACGATTGCACTCGGGTCCGAATTGGGGCGCCTGTATGGCGCCGGGCGATATGATCTTGTTCTGAACGAAGCATCTATCTCAGTAGAAGCCATAAAGCTAGACGGAAAGAGTTGGGGTGCCGCCCTACTGTCTCCAGAAACTCAATCCACTCTGGCACCTGCCTCGCTACAAAAAGAGATTCTTTCTGTGTTTTCACTGATGAGGGAGAATCTTGATCTCCGCTTCCCCTTATCAATTGCCTCGGCAGGGGCCCGACACATTGTCATTGCCCTTAAAGATCGGTCAATTTTATCCGAAATGACCTACGATTTTGAGGCCCTTTTGAAGATCATGAAACGTGATGAACTGACAACGATCGCTCTTTTTTATGTTGAAAAACCGGATGTCATTCATTGCCGAAATGCTTTTGCAATTGGTGGTGTCTATGAAGATCCCGCGACCGGTGCCGCCGCGGCTGCATTAGGAGGTTATTTCCGCGATATCGGTTGGATGACAGAAGGTTCTCTGACATTTTATCAAGGAGATGACATGCAAATGCCCTCGGTCATCTCAGTCGACATTACTCCGAAAAAGGGCGAAAGCATCCGAGTCTCTGGTGAAACCAGACTGATTGCAACACAGGAAAACTCTCAGAATCGACATGCCTGAGAAAAAGGATGTGAGAGGCTTTTCGCCTCTGCCCTTTTGCTGCTTTACTGTTCCGTCATTGCTCGGCCAAAACTGAGAAGAATCGGGTTCAGAAAGTAGTCCAAAGCAGTCCTCTCCCCTGTCGCAATCATGACATCAGCCTGCATACCGGGCCGCAATTGCTCAATAGAAACATTACTGCCGGTAAGATCTTCTATTTTGACCTGAGCTTGGTAAAAATAGGCCCCTGTTCGTTCGTTCAGAATACTGTCTGCTGAAACGCCAATGATGACACCTTCGGCCGGTTGAGACGTTCTCTGGCTAAAGGCCGGAAACCGGATATGGGCATCAGCACCAACCTGCACAACATCGATATCCGCCGTATTGACCTCTGCTTCGACAATCAGTTGCTGGTCAACAGGGACGATATCCATCAGTGGCTGTCCCGATGAAATAACCCCGCCCGTCGTATGGATATCCAGATTAACAATTATGCCATCCGTTGGCGCTTTAATCTCTGTCCTGTTCATCACATCCATGGAGGCACGTTCCTGCTCCTCCAGATCGAACAATACGGACTGAACATTTTTCAGTTCGGCCACTGCTTCATTCAAAACGGCATTTCGAATTTCCGAGATTTGCAACCTGATCTCTCCGATTGCCTGCTTGGATTGCGCGATACGTGCTATATTTTGCCCTCGATTGCCGGACAACTCGGAAGCTGTCCGCTCGAGAGATCTCAGTCTCGTCCGCTTGGCCAGTTTCTTCTCAACCAATTGCCTGACATCCTTCAGCTCTTCGCGGATCAATCGAAGCTGTGTATCGCCAGACCGTATCTGTCCCTGAAGACCTTTAATCTCCTCATCCAACTGTGCAATCTTCTGCTCGAGTATGGTTATCTGCCCTTTCCGAGCGAGGTCCCGGGCTTTGAAAATGCTGATCTGACCATCCATCGCCTGTTTGACATTGGGGTCAGATTTTTGTGCCATCAACCAGTCAGAAAAAGTGATCGTATTTGTATTGTCTCTCTCGGCAATCAATCGCGCCATTTCTGTGAGTGCTACCATTTTGCGGCCGCGGATCAATTGAAGGGAGGCTTCTGCCTGGGTCTCCTCCAGAGCAAGCAACACCTGTCCTTTTTTAACCAGATCGCCATCCTTCACCAGAATTTCACGGACAATACCACCTTCAAAATGCTGAATGGTTTTACGGCTGCCCTCAACACTGATGACACCAGATGCCAAAGCCGCACTTCCCAGCGGCGCCAAAGCTGCCCAACCCACGAAACCACCAAAAAACAGAAGGATGATCAGTATGCCGAACGTAATGGGTCTCGCAATCCCCATATCGTCCGGGATTTTATTCGCTTCAGTCTCTTGTGTCATGTTACATCAACCAATTGTGAAAAGAGCATGTCAGCCAACCCCCTTCAGTTTTTTAAGCATATTCTGCTTGTCGCCGGCAGAATACAGCATATAAATTTCTTGAACTTCGTTCTCAGTCAAAGGCCGCTCGGCAAGTGAAATGATTTCGCTTCGAACGCGGTCTGAAATAGGCTCCGGCTGGAGAACAGCCTTGCGCGGCTCTTCAGCAGCAACACCAGGTTTCTGAACAACCTGTTCGGAAACACCTGCCGCTCCTTTTGCACCCCGTTCAGCCGCTTTATTTTGCAAGGCCTGCAATTTGGCAATACGATCCGCCCGACTGCCAGTGCGCAACTGATGTAGTTCGCCTTTTGATGAAGGGCGACTTGAAGTGCCGTCAGGAGGGGAGGCCTTGCTCTTTCCTACCTTGTCCGTCACCGCTGCCACTTCACCACCACTTCCTTGTTTCTCCACTTGCGCGGGAATGGGAAGTTCACCCAATGCCGCCGCAGAAACGGATTTAACAATTTCCGGCGCTTCGGGGCGAGGCGGACTGATTGCTTTTTGAGATCCTTGCAGTTTCTCCAGAATATCATCGCGCCAACCGAAATCATCCACCATGCCATTTCGTAGCACAACAATTTTGTCAACATGTTTAAGAATGTTGGGTCTGTGTGCGATAACAATAACAGTCATACCCTGTTCTCTCAGGCTCCGCATTGCCTGCATCAGAGCAGATTCTCCGACACTGTCGAGACTGGCATTCGGCTCGTCCAGGACTAGGAAACTGGGGTTATTATAAACAGCCCGGGCAAGTGCTATGCGTTGGCGCTGTCCACCTGACAAGGCCGCACCACCATCCCCTATTTCCGTCTCATAGCCTTTTTCAAGTCGGAGAATCATATCATGAACACCCGCTCTCTCAGCCGCGGCAATCACTTCGTCAGGATCTCCTTCCCCCATCCGAGCAATATTTTCCCGAATAGTACCCGAAAACAGCTCAATATCCTGCGGCAAGTACCCGATATATTTTCCGCGATCATCTGCCGGCCATTCAGCAACATCCATGTTGTCAAGGCGCGCATGGCCACTTTTGGGCATAATATTGCCAACCAGGATCCGGGCCAATGTTGATTTTCCGGCGGCAGTCGGTCCAATGAGACCAATAGCCTCTCCCGGATTAATTTTAAAGCTGACATTCCTCAGGACGGGTTCAGCGCTGCCGGGGTGAACGTAACTGACCGCCTCGACATCAATCGCTCCTGCAGGCCGCGGTAACGGCATATTTTGCTGAGAGAGTTGTTCTTCCGCCAACCTGTTTTTCAAGCGCGTATAGGCGGCCCGGGCATTTAGAAAGCCTTTCCAGGATCCTATCGCCTGCTCAACAGGAGCAAGTGCCCGGCCCATAATAATTGACCCTGCAATCATGGAACCCGGGCTCATATCGCCTGCAATCACGAGCCAAGCCCCGGCGCTGGAGACAGCAATCTGCAAAACAGAGCGTGTGAATTTGGAGAGCGAGGAAATAATGCCTCCTCGATCGCTTGCTTGTGCCTGTTGTTTTAACGCTTCCAAATTGGATTTCCGCCATTTCCCTAGCAGGTTAGGCATCATTCCCATTGCTTCAACGACATCGGCATTCCGCGCTGCCGCCTCAGCATGGTTCATGGCAACCATCGTATTGTGGTTGGCTTGGGCTAACAGTCGGCGTGTTGCTATTTCATTGAGCAAAGCCAGAAAAAACAGGATGCCAGCCCCACCAAGAGCAATGCCTCCCAGCATCGGATGGAGGAGGAACATAATGAAAAGAAAAAGAGGCGCGAACGGCGCATCCAAGATCGGAAAAATTCCCGGTCCTGTCAGAAAAGAGCGAAAGTGTGAGAGGTCCCGCAATCCTTGAATGGAAGGGTTCTCCCCTGTTTTAAGGGGGGTCAGAATACTGTTTTTCAAGGCACCGCCGCCCAGCCGACGATCCAGCCAGCCGCTTAGCCGCACCAGAACAAATGTACGAATTGACTCGAGCGCCGCCATTGTAACAAGAGCAAGCGCTGCAATCAGGACCAGCATGACCAATGTATCCGTATTGCGACTGGTAATAACCCGGTCAAAGACTTGCATCATGAAAAGCGGAGCTGTCAGCATCAACAGGTTGATGCCCAGGCCAAACAGGGCAATAACAACGAACACGCGTTTACATTTGCTCAGCGTGTCTTGAAGAAGAGAAATTTTAGTGTGTTTCACTGTATACCTGGCTGCTCACGTGACGTTTCTGAGACTCATATAGTAAATCGCTTGATAAACAAAAGCAGAGATAGCTGCCTATATAAGGGTTAATAACAAAATTTTATTCAATCTAGTACAGCGTTGCCATTTGACAACGGTAACCAGAACAAAACCGGCTTACCCTCACCTTTTTAGGTTTTTTCTCCTACAGGATAGAATATAGTCGGCCTTATGTGAATTTTGATTTAAAATGCGCGCGAATTTTGGAATTTTTAAGGCCTTGGGAGAAGCAAGTGATTAACAACAACCCAATCAAGGGGCTGGCAGCCTGGCTAATCGTTGGAGCGGCACTCATCTTGTCGGCTTGTGCGACGCCACCTCAACTCTCCGGGGCAGCTCCGGGAACGCTCAACTCAGCTCCTGAATATATCATCGGCGCTCAGGATCAATTAAGTGTTTTTGTCTGGCAAAATCCTGACTTGTCCGTAACTGCGTCTGTTCGCCCCGACGGTAAAATTTCCACTCCTTTAATCGGCGACATCCAAGCTGCAGAGAAAACCGCAGAGATTCTATCGCAAGAAATTGCCGAAAAACTCAAGAAATACATCGTCGATCCTGTTGTAACAGTATCCGTAACCAGGTTTGCGGGCCCTTATAGTCAACGAGTTCGTATTGTGGGACAAGCTGTCGAACCTACGGGTATCGCTTTTAGTGATCGCATGACCTTACTGGATGCCATGATTATCGTCGGTGGCATGACCGAATTTGCAGCAGGAAACCGATCTGTCATTGTCCGTGTCGAAAACGGTGTTGAAAAAACTTATAATATAAGACTTGATGATCTCCTGCTTGACGGAGATGTCTCCGCAAATGTTCCTTTGCTTCCCGGTGATATCATTATCATTCCGGAAAGCTGGTTCTAGAACCAGAGTATTGATCCGGTTTTAAAGACAGGTCTGATTGTGAACAAAGTTGTCATCGGGGAGCACCCGAGAGCGTATTTCAAGAAACAATTATTTTGCCGCTCGTCAGCTTCAATGCTGACGATTGCTGGCCTTGTTGGTTTTTTTGCTACGCCAGCTTTGGGCAATGATTGGGATTTTTCTCCTTATATTGGCATCAGTGAACAATTTACAGATAATGCCCGAAGCTCTCGAACGGACAAGGAAAGCGACTTTATAACGACAGTCGACCTTGGCTTTACGATATCCGGAGAAACGCGCCGTACTAAATTAGAAACATCCTATGATCTATCCAAAGATTATTACGCGGAAAATCATGACCTGGACGGAATCAGGCATAACTTCCTGAGCGATGCTTCTATCGAACTGTTAGATGACAGTTTTTTCATTGATGCCCGCATTACCTTTACAGAAGAAACGCTCAGCACCAGTGGTGCGACCACCGCTACGAATCGAACTCAGGCCAGTGATCGGACGCAGGTCTTTAACGGACAGATCAGTCCATATTATGTATACGACTTCGGCGGATGGATGACAGGTATCGCCAGATACAGCTATTCTGAAACCATTTTTTCTGAACCGGATGCCGGAGCCTCCACCACTGAAGAAGCAGATCGCAAAACAAACGAATACCGATTGAATCTCAATAGTGGCCGGCGGTTTGCACGGGCAAGCTGGGGGTTGCAGACTGGCCTTATCTCCTCGGAATCCGACGCCGGGGAAAATTTCGACCACTTTAACAGCGCAGCATCAGGACAAGTGCCAATCAATCGCCTATTTTCTGCAATCGGGACATTAGGATATGATGACTTTGATGCGGATAATATCGATAACGAGGAAATAAGCGGCGTTTACGGCGGCACAGGTATTCGCTTTCACCCTAGCAGCCGCACAGATGCAAGTTTCCAGATTGGTTATCGTTTTGGGGATCCTGTCTTTGACATGGACATTACCTATTCGCCGACAAGCGCCGATCGATTAACAGCTTCTTACAAAGTGACTGTTCAGACCGCAGACCAGAGTCTTACCAATGCACGTTTGCTAGATCAGCAAGGTGACCTGATACAGCCTCAGTTTACCGTTATAGACTATGTTGATAGTGTCACAAAATCAGAAACTTTTAGCCTCGATTGGTCTCGGGATCGCGGCAGAAACAGATACGGTGTGAGCGGTCGCTATATTCAGCGAGAAATTCTGGAAAACAATACAAATGACGATGTTATTTCAGTAAATGCCAATTATGGCAGGAGTCTCACACCTCGAGCCGACCTGAGCTTTAATGCCGGATATGCTGAAGTTCTTGAAGGCCAAGCTTCAGCAGACGAAGAGACAACATTAACATTTGGGACGACTTATCGATATAATTTTGGCAGAGGGCTGTCGGGAACGATCTCCTATGACTTCCTCAACAGAAGCAATGATTCTGAATCAGATCTTACCGAAAACGCCCTCTCCCTCTCCATTCGCAAGAAATTCTAAACCAGTAATTATTACTTCGCCTGCATCTATGGCATTGCCATAGTTTTTTATGATCTGCCTCTCCATTAGGTCCGCACATACCAATAATGTTTGATAAATTGCACTGCAGCTTTAGAAAAACGTCAGACCTCAGATCGCTCAGCACTCTCGAAGATGTTTTTTCTCTATCATTAATTTTGCAACTTTGACAAAAGCAGCTTTGCCAAATCCTTGTCACGTATAATAAGAGCCGGCTCATCATTCTCTGGCAAAGCGGGCTTAGCCTCAAAAGCTGGTGCCGCTGCAGGTGCCGTATCCTCCTCCAGCTTGAACACACCGTGTTCCTTTTTATCAGCAATTACTTCGTCTACAATCGCACTGTCAATCTGCTCCGCCATTTGAGCAAATCCGTAAACAAGACTGGTGTCAGACAGCACATTAATAATTCTAGGTATCCCCCTGCTGGCTTTAAAAATTCTCTCGCATGCCAGTTCCGTAAAGAGAATACTCTTCCGCCCGGCAACCTCAAGGCGATGATTTATATATTCCTGCACATCCTCTTTTGACAGTGGCACCAGATGGAAATCAGAGGCGACACGCTGTGCAAACTGGACCAACTCGGGCGCTTGCAGAAGTTTTTTAAGTTCAGGTTGCCCGACGAGGATCAGTTGAAGTAATTGATCACTATCTGCATTGATGTTTGACAGCAACCGAAGTTGTTCAAGAAGGTTAGGGCCCAAATTTTGGGCTTCATCAACGATGAGTATCGTTCTTTTGCCATCCGCATATTGTTCAATCAGAAATTTCTGCAACTGATCATGCAGGGCAACATGAGACTTATTCTCATAGGGTTGATCAAAGGCAGACAGAACCCATTCGAGAAGGCTTCCATCATGAATATTGGAGACCAAGCCAACCGTGTAGTCTTGGTCCAAACGATTCAGAAGATGCCTGATAAGGGTCGTCTTACCACAACCTATTTCTCCAGAAATAACTGTAAAGCCTGCATGGTTCATCACGCCATATTCAAGCATGGCATAAGCAAGCGAATGCGTCCGTCCCCAATAGATATAGTCTGGGTCCGGTTGGATAGAAAATGGCTTGCGATCAAGCCCATAAAACTCTTCATACATTCGCTTTAATCACTCATCTGTCTCTAACATCTCGCAGAAAACAGCATAGGGGCAAGACCCTTGGCGTATCTTGCCCTTATTATATAGGGAATCCATTAATAAATAACGACCCGTTTGGGCTTTATCAGGAAGCTTTCAAGGATTTAAGTGTTTTTTCCAAATCTTTCATATCCGGGGTTGGCTTATTATCTGAAAGCTCCATGGCTTTTGTCAGTTCCTCAAGGGCACGCGTTTTGTTCTGTTCAGCATGGTAGGACATGCCCAGGTGATAGCGAAGAAGTGCAAAATTGGGGAGTTGCTCAACAGCATCCTCCAAGAGCGGAGTTGCCAATTCATATTCACCAAGCTTGTAGTGAATCCATCCTAATGTATCCTTAAAATGCGGGACAGGGGAACTTCTGAACCGCTTTGCATAAGAGTAAGCACGGCGGAGATTTTCTTCATCATTATAGACTGTCGAAATAAGGCTCGCGATATTATTGATGACGACTTCAGAATTAGGCACATTAGTCAAAATACTTTCATAGACACTGATAGCGTCTTCATATTTCTGCTGAATTTCATGTAAACCTGCTTGCGCCATCATCAATGAATAGTTATCCGGAAGAGCTTTGAGGGCGGCATCCAGCGTCTCTTGAGCTGCTTTATAATCTTTTTTCCGAGCTTGATGAGTGAATAGGACAGTATAGGCAGATGGTAACTCCGGATTATCCGCAATCACTTTTTTATATTCAGCTAGGCCGCCTTCTTCATCACCGTTCAAAACCAGGACCTGTCCTTTTAACAATCGCGCCGGATAGTTATCAGGCGCCGCCGCAATGATATCGTCCAGCATCGCATTGGCTTCATCAACCTTGCCTTGGCTAATATTCAAACGAACGAGTGCAACCAGCGTATTGATGCCTCCCGAAGTCCGACCCTGTGCTTTCTGAAAAGCCTGGATACTTTTGTCAAAATCTTTCTGTCCGGCATAAGAGCGGCCTAGAATCTGATCGGAAACGACATTGTCTTCATTGATTTCGCGAAGCCTGACTGCAATCTCTTCAGCTCCTTTCCAGTCTTGTCGAATCAATTTGACCTGAGCCAGATTAATGAGCAAAGCCTGATTATTGGGAGATATTTTCAATCCCCGCTCCAGCACAGTCTCGGCACGCTCATGTTGGGTCCGCCGATTAAGAAATTGAGCATATTGAAGCGCCGCGCCAACCTTACCATTTGCCATTTTAAAAGCAGCATCAAAGCGATCCTCGGCAAGTTCTACCGCGCCTGTCATTTCATGAGCTCTCGCCAAAAGCAATGTTGCTTTCACTGAATCCGGTTGTTCGCGCAATGCAGAACGCAAGTCAGTAATAGCGTCTTCAACTTCCCCGTCATCAATTAGCATAGCCGCCTTCAACATGAGAGCGACAACGTTCCGATTATCCTGTACCAGGACTTCCTCAACATATTTTAAAGCTTCTTCCTTCTGTCCTTGGCGCAGAAGAATCTCTGACATTTTATTTCGCCCTTGCAATCCTTCATCTGCAAGGCCGCCTTTTTCGATAACAGTTGCCAAAAGGGATTTAGCTTCCTCAATTTTGCCTTCCTGCAACAAGATTTCCGACAAGGCAAACTGATAGGTGTATTTCTCCGGCTCAGCCGCAATCATTTTTTCAAGTTCAGCTTTGGCGGCGTCGTTTCCGCCGACAGAACGCATAAACCGAACAATATTCAATTTCGCATCTGTATCATCAGGGTTTTCCGCCGCGATTGCTCGAATTTCGGCTTCAGCTTCGTCCTTTTTCCCTTCCTGCAAATAGAAGCGGGTCAGGTTATTCCGATAGCTCAGCTGATCAGGGTTAGATTTAATCAACTCCCGAAAAACAGCTTCAATGCCAGCCTTGTCTCCCTTTTTTTCAAGTGCCTGCATTTTGGCGAGCTGTAGCGGAACGTTTTCTGGGTGAGTCTTCAAACTTTCATCGAGAACATCCAACGCCTTGCCAGGCAATCCCTTCGACAGTGCTTCAACAGCGACAACCAGAGAAGCCTCGATATGAGCGGGTTCAATTTCAAGAGCTTTTTCCGCAGCGTCTACCGCTTCAGCGTTCCTCTTCTGACGGAATAACACAGCACTTTGCAGAGACCAGACATCAGCACTTTCCGGTGCGAGCCTTAGAACAAGTTCACTTTTTTGCGCGGCTTCTTCGAGGCGCCCTGAAAATAAGAGAATCTTAGCTATTCGGACTTGAGCTTTGACATGCTGAGAGTCCAGCTCAATAGTTTTATAAAGGTCACCGGCATATTCCCGGAATTTACCTTCTTTTTCCTCCACAAGCGCTAGATGGTACCAAGCGTCCGCCAAATTACCGTTTAATTGCAAGGCGTTTCTGAACTCAAGTCCAGCCTTCACATAGTTTTCTTCCTTAAAAAGCTGTTTCCCATTTTCGTAATGAGACTGCGCCTTTTCTTCCGGTGAATCGCAGCCTGCAAGTGCCAGCATTGCGATACCGGCAATCAGATAGAAAGCTTTTTTTCGGAAGGATATCTTATTCAATAATCTGGTCATGTGTCCTGGTTGCCTTTTGAGCTCGTCTGAAGTTTTCAGAAAATACCCGCCAGGAGTCAAGGTAATCCCCCTCCCGATCGCGCTGTTTATTTCGTTATCACTGGATAATCCAAATTTTCTAAACACAGCGTAAAGATTATACTATAAGTAACGAAATAATTCTACGAATGCGGCCTCTTTCTACATTATATCGCAATTGTAATAAAATAATCACAAATAAAATCATACTTTCGAGAGCATATACTGCTAGCGGGGCGATAAATACTCTCTCACATGATTTGCCTTTGATGTCCACGTATGGTCCCGGACCCGATCCCGCCGTTCGTGAGCAGAACCAGCATCCTTCAAGGATTTTCTAATTTCCTCAACATACCTATCAGAAGTTTTTGCGACGACAATGTGATCACTGAAATACTCTACCTCTGGAAAATAGGTACTGACAACCGGCCTCCCAACAGCCAGATATTCTTTCATTTTGACCGGATTGCAGGCCCTGATCCAGTCACTTTGATTCCAGGGCATGATCAAAACGTCACAAGCTGCCATATAGCTGGCAACCTCGTCATAAGGGCGCTGGCCCAGCAAATGTACGTTTGACAATTCGCACCAGCTTGGCGGCAAAGAACAGGCGCCGATCATGACAAAAGAGACATCGGGCATTGCGGATGCGGTTTGGACAAAGAGAGTCGGATCAAAGGTATGCGCATCAATACCACCCACGAAGCCAACTCTTGGATGAGAGATTTCCTTCAGGTCAGAAGGCTGTACACCCTGTTCATCAAATTGAATACCAGCTCTACAGAAATACTCAAAGTCGACGCCATGATCCACAAATAGAGATCCGGAGTTCTGGTTTTTTTCTGCCTCATATAACTCGCGAGCACAGAACAAAACAGAATCTGCCTGTTGTTTCAAGCTTTGATCAAATTCTTTTATGCGCTCCGGGTTCACTCCGGCAAAATCTTCAAATCGGTCGGTGCGCTGATAGACAAGTTTTACAGGTCTTAGGGACTCGATAACCGTTTCAGCAGGCGGACAAGCAACCCAAACAAGGGGATTACGAATACCGCATCGGCGAGCTGCAATTCTGACTTGCAGGGAAAGGGCCCATTTGGCAATAAATGCTCCTGCAGCACTTTGTCCTCCGCCAGGTAATGTTGCCGGGCTGAAAACAGAAAAGTTGGGTTTCACTCGAACCAACCCACGAAACAGGCTCTGGAGTTTCCGCTTAATACGTTTGAAAAACATTGCCCCCTCCCCCACTTTAGGAGGGCGCATACCAATTGAATTGATATACAAAACAGGTACATGCTCACTAAATTCTCGCATCATTTGTAAATCATAATGACCGCGATTGTGGTACCACCAATCCACACCACCAAAACAGATGACACCGTCATAGTCAGTCATATGTTCTGAAAGATTAGTTTCCATCTCCACACCTCGCTTAATTTACGTCTCACATATAGATTGGAGAGGTGTTTTAGGCAATGAACCTTAAATTTATTATTATCAAATTGAAGAAACAGCCTGCGAACAATCATATTCACACTCATTCGCTATCGTTCGTCAAAGCACGAAAAAGCACTATTAGGTCCAAACGCGCAGAATAATAACTAGAAATGTAGATACCTTTAAATTAGTGCAGAAAGGCATGAACTTACTGTGCTTCAAGGAGCTCAAAAGCTTTTGAGGAGAAGCAAATCGCGGCAGTGATTTTTGAATTTGGCTCAGCCTGCATTAACTCCCGTACCAATTTCCGAGATTAGATTATCGATTATTTTAAAGGCCTGATTTTGCTCGGCCCGATAGGCCTTTGAACAGTCCAGTGACTGAAATCAAAATCCGGAAAAAGCTTCACAGGCAATGCATCAATGATCTTGACACCTATAGGCTTCCTGAGATTCAATTTTTGAGAGTCATTTGCAATCAATTGGTGTGCGAGCGCCCTGTCGATATCCGCTCCTTCTTCTAAAACCCACTTATATTTGGAATTCTGGAAGATACTGAAAGATGTATAAAGATTATTCGATATGGTCCAGTCGATAGGAGAGCCCTTCCGTAACCATCCATCAATAATGTTATTTTGTACCACAACACGGCGGTCGCGATCAGGAATCTGCAGCGACTTCTTCCTTTCATTGGGAGCAAAAAACAGGTTGTGATATATATATACTCCAGCCATTTTTTTACCCCAACTGTTCACTCTGCCAAAAAACTGATTATTGAGAATCCAAAGATTATAGGCTTTACCCGGAACTCTTGCCCCATGATAGGTAAATGCACTTGGTGTTTCCGCAATAACATTGTTGGCCACCAGAATATCTACGTTTTCCAGATATATTGACATTCCGTTTCCATGAACGCCTTTTATTTTTTCAAGGTAATTGTCGGAAATACGCACATGTTGATTCCCGATAAGACGAATGCCAGTCCGCCCGATACGGCTAATTTCATTCTTTTCGATAATACCATTTCGTGATTTCGCAAAACGAATGCCCGAATTTTTCTGGCTATTCAGAACTTTGTTGTTTGAAATAATGACATTTTCAGCATTGTGAATCTGTATAGCACCTACCCCTTCTGCAGAGCGAAGGTTCCTCACAATATTATCTCTAATTTCGATATTCTTACTTGTTTTGCGGTAATTTATGATGGCCGTTCCGCTTTGCCATTCTTTTAGCCCTCCCAGAAAATTCCTGATTTCAAACCCTTCTATTCGAATATTGCTCTTTCCGTTCAGGTCAAAAGCGCGTGGAAGACTACTTACTCTGATTTTTTTTGACTTTTGCGATACCTCTTTATGAGGCCAGAACAGTATTTTTTGATTTCTGTTATCCACAAGGAACTCGCCCGGCCGATCCAAATCACCGGGCCGATTAAAAAATGAATAAAAGCTATCACGTTTTACATAGGGCTTATGTTTTTGCGGGGTAAAAAAAATCGTGTTACGGGCTTTATCTATTCTGATCACTTTTGCAACGACAACTTTATTGGGCTTTAACCAAGCCGCAATCCATGCATTGTCCCAATCTGAATCAGGGCGCTCAAACTCCACTTGCTGCATTTTTAAGAAATCAGATCCCAGTTGTATCTCCGAACTCCCTTTAGGAACAACTGAGTAATTTTTCAAATCATCAAACCAAAAGGGGTCTGGCATATTTGGTGTCTGCGCCAGCCAATACCGATTGTCAGTTATAAAAAGCGGTGCAAAAGGATCCAGTCCTCCCTCATGAGCTGCAACATAAATATGCTGCCAGTTCTTGTTCCCTAAACACGCTTCTTGTGAGCGACAAGGTTCAAACCCGCTGGAAACGGTTATCGACCCATCAATAATGGCAGATTCATTTCCCCATCCATTCCCAATATACGAGATCGGTAAATTTGTTTCGCCGTCTGTTGGAACAACAATACGGCCGTAATATGGAATTCCTCCCTTTAAGAGAACACGATCTCCTCCCGATAATTCGTATCCCCTAGCATTTTCCTGAGCGTTAGGATCGCCTGGAGCGTGTTTCCAGGGCTGATTTGGTAATAACCCGGAATTTCCATCATCCCCCTTTGCAAAATCCACATATATATCATTCGCACAAACACTCGTTATGCCTGCAAGAAACATCATTAATCCCAAAAACATTCTCGCCATGGTTCTTATGAAGATCATCAATGTTCACTCCCCGCTTATGCTTAGTCGAATAAATTTGGAAAGGGTCTCCAAATTTTGGATTCATTCAATTGGATTGAAACGAATCAATATAACTTTTAATCTTTAGGATCTAAAGAAACTATATTTAGATGTATTTATCTAGAAAAATACATCTTATAGGATGCTGTCTCTGTCGAAACATGGTAAATTTGCGTCTCTAAATCGACAACAAAAAGAAATAATGCCTCAATTGCCTAACATCGTATTTAGGGCATTAGACTGTTAACGAAAAATTAATATTATTATAGAGTAGCAAGAGAATGTACCCATTGGTGGACACTAACCACTGATTGCGGCATCAGGTTTTTAGATGCTACACAATATTTGTAATGCGTTTGTTTAATGGGCTTTGCTTCGGCATCCCGAAATTAGTTCGGAGGGGGTTATGCGGCTTCTATTAATTATGTTTTTGGTGACGTTCACTTACATGTCCTCGCCAAGCGCGGCAATATTGTCAATGAGCGGGAATTTCAAAACAGATGACGATGTTCAGCTGTTTAATGTAACAGTCAATACCCCAGGCATCATAACATTCAGAACAACATCCAATGCAGTCGGCGGTTTTGATCCGATGCTTGCCTTATTTGACGGGACCGGGAATTGGATAGATTTTAGTGATGATGATCCTCTCTTGGCAGGCGGTGGTGATTCAAGAATTGAAACCAATTTAGTCGCCGGATCCTACACTGTAGCAATATCGCAATTTGGAAACTTCAATCTTGGCGTTCTTGGGGATGGTTTTGTTAAGACAGGCCAGACGAATTACACCAGTATCCAAGGTTGTTCTAACGGCATTTTCTGTAATGCAAGCGGGGACAATCGACTTGCCGCATGGGCGATAGAAGTCGTTGGTGCGAGCGGTCTCGAAAGAATTTCTGGTGATATATCCGCTGTCCCTCTCCCCGCAGCCCTACCCTTATTTGGCGTAGGCCTATTGGCATTTGGCATTATTAGCCGCCGCCGGAAATAACACAACCTTATAGATTTTTTTAGAATTGCCCTGCTTTTAAAACAGTTAGTAATAATTGCAGGGTTATTTTTTGCCCATTATTCCTGGACAACCCTAATCTTGAGGCAATGAATAGCGTTATGAGATCAAAGCAGAAAATCAGAAAAGTTCTTGCTGTTGCTTCTGCTGGAGGGCATTGGGTGCAGCTTCTCAGGATGCGTCCGGCTTGGAACGACTGCAGCATTGCGTATCTGACAACTGCTGAAGGCTATAAAGCTGAAGTCATTGCCGACGCAAAACAACGCCATCAAGAGACACCTCGCTATTACGCGGTGAAAGATGCCAATCTTGATCGCAAATTTATGCTTCTCTTCCAGTTATTTCAGATCTTTATCATCCTTGTTAAAGAGCGACCGAATATTGTTATTTCAACAGGTGCAGCGCCTGGTTTCTTTGCCTTGAAGCTTGCAAAAATAATGGGGGCAAAGACGATCTGGGTAGACAGTATCGCGAATGCGGAAACGCTCTCTTTGTCCGGAGAGAAAATTGCCGGTTCCGCTGATATTTGGCTCACACAATGGGAACATATTGCCAAATCATACGAAAACGGCAAACGCTCGCCTGGCTATAAAGGAAGTGTCATATGATTTTTCTCACTGTTGGAACTCAGCTCCCTTATGAAAGACTGATAAGAGCAGTCGACCTCTGGTGCGAAAACCATCGTGAAGTCTCCGTTTTTGCTCAAACAGCCACGTTGATACAAGATGGCTACATCCCTCAACACATGGAACATCAGGCTTTTATGGAACCTGATCTATACAAGCAAAAACTTGAACAGTCTGATCTAATCATTTCCCATGCTGGCATGGGATCCATCATTACGGCCCTCACTGTCGGCAAGCCTATTGTTATAATGCCTAGAAAAGCGTCCTTAAACGAACACCGAAACGACCACCAACTTGCGACGGCCGAGCAATTTCAATCCCGAAAAGGAATTCATATTGCGTCAGATGAGAAAGAGCTGCCAGACATACTTGATCATCTGGTAAATCAGTCATCAGATATACAAACAGGTTCGGCGAACTCGTTTGCCAATCAGGATTTAATCGATGCTGTTCGGAATTTTATTCTCGGCGGCTCATAACCTACATTAGTGATTTCACAAATTTCCTGACCTTCGGCGGCAACATATCTCTAATTTCTGATTTAAAAAACTTCAAACGCTGCAAGCCCATTGCGCGGTTAAACGGAAATTCAAGAAGTTCCGGCCACAGATAAGAGATGTAATCACGTGCGAATTGATTTGTCTGCCGGTATTTCTCGGGAAGCGAAACCATCTTCTCATAAATAACTCGGCTGTTAAACGGGCTAAGTGTCGGATATTCAATATCATGACCATAAACGCTAGGCCCTGCCCATCCTCCCAGTCGTTGCTCTATGTAAGCAAGATCCCAAACCAGCGACGGTCTCTCCACAGGCAAACTATCAAGCCAGCCCCCTGCAAGTTCGCGGATCCTTTGAGTGTTAGGAATTTTCATTGCCGCAAGCAACATATCTGGGTTAATCCTCCCCAACTCAGTATATGGATCAGCCCAATAATAGGCGCGGCCAACTTCACCGCATGTTCCAGTAATCGAGTGGCATTTTCGATCATATCTGCTCATAGTGGCTCCTAGATATGTCACGGCATCGTGTACGCAATTAGATGTTCGGCCCATCCATTCCGCAATCTCTGTCTGAGAGGATTCAGTATATTCAAGAAATTCATGCCTCAACGCAAATTTTTCTGCCATAGCATTGGCAATAAAACAATCAAGCTCAGTGGATTGATCTGGCCGGCGGACCGTCTCGAACTGGCAGTTATCGACATAAGGACGACAGGCTGCGAGGATCATGCGTGAATCATATCCCGCCGTCAAATGGGCAACGCCTGACCCACGGCCAACAATCGCACCGACATTGCGCACAACCAAATTCGCAATGTCGCAAACGAGCTCCTTTTTATCCAACTCTACCGCACCGAACGACTGCATTGGCCAGAACCGCTGTGGTGCCCAGTTCTGCATGTCGAAAATCTGACCAGGCATGATGCGAGCAACATTCAAATAGGGTGTTAGCCCAAACGGATACCAGCCGTTTTTTTGGGGAATTTGGAAAACATCTATAAGTGAAACATCTTCTTCAACATCTGAGATCAACCCCATCATAGCAGGTGTTGATGCTAGAATTCTTTTCTTAGTATGATAGACAACAGGCAACAGCCCTCCTGCGTCCAGCGTGAGAGTAGTTTTTTCATCCTCTTGTTCTAAAAAGACATAGCGCCCGCACAGTTCTGCCTCCCATTTCCTTATCGCGCCTACGGTGATAGAATCCCCATGCTCAAGCAGCATCCCAGCGGAAATAGCCCAACCGATCAAATATCCCGCAACCTGCCCTGAGGGTGCAACTACCTTCACAATCGGCACCTTTTCGGCCGACACAATCGTCCAGGCACCTAGAACAACTTTATTCCACTGCCCTGGCAAATCAGGGGCATTTTCAACAATCGCAAACTGTTTCGGAAGAGACAGTGAATTTTCCAATGTCATTGAGGGCCTCGTGTCAAAAAAGAATCACAGCAATGCAAAAGTGATACAGGAACAGAATATAATTACGCGAAGATTTAATGTTTAATACATAAAAAAAATGCTAAATACGGACTTGGATTGACGAAAATAGCAGAGGGGTCTGTTTTCAACACCTCTCATATGTCTCTGTATCCATGTGCTGAATATTCAATGAGCAGGTGAAAATTTGTTTGAGCGGGAAATCTATCAAAGTCACAGTTTGGATCAAAATGGTATTGATGACCTCCTCTCCCTTTTCTGCGATCAAAAGGATAGTTTTATCCTAAAAAGCCATATGAACTGGGCAGAGCATTGTACTGAATGTGTGATGCCGGATTGCTTTACAAGCTGCAGTTTTTACACCCCTCGCCCTGACATGAAATGCAATCGATTTGAGGGTGGAATCAAAGTACTCCGCGATACACAACGTCAAAGCATACTCGACATCACATTCAAAAATTGGGGCAAGCTGGAAGCTGCAGGAGCCTCAAAAATGATGACCCGATTTAGTGGAGCATTGTACGAAACGACAGATATACTTGCAGCAAAAGCAGTGAAAAAATTACCGCTTTCCTTTGAAACAGGACGCCTTTTACGAAAAAAAATATATGGCGCCAAAAACAAGTTAGGTGCCAACACGGGACCTGAACATGTCTACGCAGCCGATGCTTTCTTTGTCGAGATTGCCAATCCTGGTGAAAAAGATATCTCCCTGACTGTTACATTCAGAAACTGTGACAATCCAGCAGCTTTCTTTCAGCGGCAATTCATACTATCCAGCGGTTATCACAGGTTTCAAATCTCCGTAAGTGACATTACCCGTCAAGTGGATTTAAACCAACCATATCTTTGTTCATTCGAACCCGTAGGGAACGATGAGACAGCAAGACTGATATTCGGAGTCCTCGATTTCGTAAGACTGAATCCAGATGCCAACATGAACAACTCCAAATCTTCCGAATTCAGCACAGCTCCTCAATCGACTGAGAAAAAAGCAAAATGCGTTATCTGGGATCTTGATAACACGCTTTGGCAAGGCATTCTCGTGGAAGATGGAATTGACGGGCTCGTCGTAAATCAACCAGCAATCGACTTTATTCATGCATTGGATAAAAAAGGTATTTTAAACAGTGTCGCAAGTAAAAACAATAAGGAAGATGCCTTAAAAGTGCTGGAAAAACTGGGACTGGAAGACATGTTTCTTTACCCACAAATCAGTTGGGATCCCAAAAGCCAGTCAATTGCAAATATACAGCAGGCGCTCAACATCGGAATGGATACACTTGTATTTATCGACGATCAGATTTTTGAGCGAGAAGAGGTAAAAACACGTCACCCCGAGATTCGGGCTTTTGACATTGCTGATTTTGAAGCATGGAAAAACGCACCGCTCTTTGATGTTCCGGTAAGCACTGAAAGTGCTAAGCGGCGCCAAATGTATGCGGATCAAATCATCCGAGAGACACATTTCGAACAACAAGACAATAATGACTATCAGGATTTCCTTACGCAGTGCCAAATCACAGTAGAAATGGAGCCGCTTTCCGAGACAACAAGCCGACGGGCTTTTGAATTGGCTCAGCGAACTAATCAAATGAATTTCTCTGGCACTCGCTATTCGATGGATGAAATTCAAGACCTGACGGCGAGCGACATCATGGAAGCGCATATCATTCGATGCAAAGACCGGTTCGGCGACTACGGCATTGTTGGTCTTGCGGTTTTTAATGCTCCAGAAAAAAGGCTTGAAGATTTGATGTTCAGTTGTCGTATTCAGTCAAAATATGTAGACCATGCGGTACTCGTAGATTTTGTTGATAGAGTGGGGGATGAGCTGAGTATTTCTTACAAAGCTACTCAAAAAAATCGGAAATCCGCTCAAATCTTTGAAGAGCTCGGTTTTTCAGTAACACAGGAAACAAACGGTGTTCAAATTCTGACGCGATCAGAAGATGCCGCACCTCTTCTCAACGATATTGTGGAACTCCAACATGTTTCAGAATAAGTATGCCCAAAAAGTAGAGCGAAAGCTCACCAAATTTATACCAAAGCGCACCCAAACAATAAAAGGCGAAGAAGCTATTGTCAGCTTCTCTTTTGATGATTTTCCAACTTCTGCCATGTCAGATGCGGGCCCAATTCTGGCGGAATTCGGAATGACGGCCAGTTACTACCTCGCGGGCGGTCTAATGGGAAAAAAAAATGATGACATGCCGATTTGCGACAAAGAACTCGTTCGTAAAACATCAGATGCAGGGCATGAAATAGGATGTCACACATACGGTCATTTAAGCTGCCAGGCCGCTTCACTGGAAGAACTACAGAACGATCTTAGCCGCAACGAAGAGATCATCAAAAATATCACGAATATTGTCCCTTCATCCTTCGCCTACCCATTTGGAAAAGTGTCATTTTCTTCGCGAACCTTGATAGGTCAGAGATTTTCTGTAGCGCGCGGGATCCATGAAGGCTTGAACTCAGGTAAGACAGACCTCCTCAACTTGAAAGCAAATGCCATCTACTCAAATGTATTTTCGAAAGAAAAATATATAGCCCTTCTACAGCAGGCTAAAAAGGAAGGTGGCTGGTTGATTTTCTACACCCATGACGTAACAGCCCGACCTGGTAAATTTGGTTGTACTCCAGAAGAATTCCAGACTGTTGTCAATCTGGTAGCGGAAGCGGGCGTCAGAGTCCTGCCTGTTAAACATGCGGCAGGTTATTTTGCCTTTCAAAAATAATCCGGATGCCTTTGGACAATAAATCTTGGACCTTTAGTTTTTTTGATTGATGCCGAGTTCACACATAAGAAATTAAACTTTTCCAGATAAGATCATTTGCACTTAATCAAATATCCTTCAGTCGATACTAATTTTCCTCATAAATTCAGCGCAAAATACGGAATACCATGGCAGGCAACACCTTTACATCGAATGACGCCAAAGATTTGTCAATCGTGATCATCTCGTTCAATACTGTTGAATATACTCGGGATTGTCTCACATCTGTCTATGAGAATATCGGCGTACTCAATGCAGAAATAATCGTTGTAGATAATGATTCACAAGACGGCTCAGTGGAGATGATCCGTTCGGAATTTCCGGAAGCAATCCTAATCGAAAATAATGACAACAGAGGGTTCGCAGCCGCGAACAACCAAGCGTTCGAAATTTGCAAAGCCCGATTGGTCCTGCTTCTCAACTCTGATACGCTGGTTTTGGGAAATGTTTTACAAGAGTCTGTTCTTTATATGAACAACAACCCCAGTGTCGGTGCCTTCGGCTGTCGCGTTCTCAATACCGACAGAACCGTCCAAAGGACCTGTTCACAATTCCCTTCTCTTACCAATCAATTGCTACAAACCCTTGGTGTCGATCGGTTATCTCACCCTAAATTCTTCGGACGCTATCAAATGCGGCATTGGGATCGGGACACAGAACGGGAGGTCGAAGTAATAAGCGGGTGTTACCTGATCGTTCGTCAGGAAGTATTGAACACCGTTGGATATCTCGACGAGAACTTCTTTTTCTTTGGCGAAGAAACGGATTGGTGCCGCCGCATCCATCGTGCAGGTTGGCTCCTGAAATTCTCTCCTGTTGGTGAAATTATTCATCATGGCAGCGTTAGTGCCTGGAAGCTTAATGAAAGACGAGATCTTCTTCTGGGAGAAGCAAAAGTCAAACTTCATCTCAAATATGGCGGAATGGCTCCTGCTATTTTAGTTTTCTTTTTGCTATTCAGTTTTAATTTTTCAAGAGCCGTTTTTTGGTCCCTCAGGTCTCTGATTGATTCAAAAAGTAAAAAGCGTGCACTTCATTTCCGTAGCGTAACGCGCAAAAACTTTTCTTACTGGCCGGGCAAACTGACATAATGCGAATACTTATCATAACATTCGGATGCGACAGGGATGACGTAAGCGAACCCCGCACATCCTATACATGGGTTCGTGAGCTTTCCAAAGACCATGAAGTTACCCTGCTTTGTAATAGCAAGAGAGATCGATTTGGTTGTGTGAAAGAACAGTTTCCAGATTTGGACGTGGTTGAATGGAAGGACATGTGGCTTCCTTCTTCACTAGAGCGTTTCCGCGCCATCGTAAAGCCCGGATATGTCCCCTATTACATCAAGGCGCGCCGCTATCTAAAAAAGCTTTTCAAAACTGAGAAATATGACATTGTGCATCAGCTTTCCCCTTATGCTTGGCGGTATCCTTCGCCTGCGGCTGGATTGGGCGTTCCCTTGGTAAGAGGACCTGTTGCCGGAGGATTACCAACCCCTCCGGTTCTCGAGCCCGCTCTTTTGAATAGTAAAAAGCCTTTTGATATCCTTCGTAAAAGCGACAAATTTCGGAAAAACTTCGACCCTGTTCTGCGGTCATCCTATGCTCAGATTGACTTGTTGATGATGGCCGCCCCTTATGTTGAAGATTTGCTTTCTCCCCTAAAGCCAAAGCGACTTCTTCTGGAGGCAGAGCATGGCTTGGAAGAGAGTGTTATCAATAACAATCAGCCAACAAAGAAAACGGCTTCAGACAAGGTGAAATTACTTTTTGTAGGACGCGCGATCCGGACAAAGGGACTTCGTGACACTATTCGTGCCCTCGCTCAAGCCAAAACCCTGACCAAACTCAGCTTAACAATTGTCGGTGACGGAGAAGATCTGGAAGCCTGTAAGCGAGAAGCAAAGGAACTTAAACTAGAAGACACAATCACCTTCTTTGGCTGGGGGTCCCGCGAAGAAGTTCATCAGCAATACCAGGAAGCCGACATTTTCATCTGTCCAACATTTCGTGAGCCAGTAGGAGTTGTATTTCTTGAGGCCATGTCACACGGATTACCGAGCATCACTTGCGGTTACGGTGGCCCAGATTTTCTAATTGATGATGAATCCGGTATTCGGATTAAACCTCAGTCAGAGCTTGAATTCGCATCCAGCCTTGCCAAAGCAATTGATACATTGGTGGATGATAAAGATCTGAGGGAAAAACTGGCAATAGGGGCTCTGGATCGAGCAGCAAACTATTTTAACTGGCCATCAAAAAGAGCCCGTATGATTGAGCTCTATCAGGAGCTTATCGATGCCCGCAAAGTCAACTAGTATCGCTATCGTTTTCTTTGAATCAGGGCTTGGCGGCTTTGGAACCAAGTTCCCGCTCCAATCAGAAACCCAAAATAAACAAACGAATTGTTCCAAAAATGAACCGTACAAGCTGTCAAGACAATACCAAACATTGAAATAGTCCATCCCATTCGCAAACGCTTGATCTGAGGATCAACCGTTTTCCATTTCCGGCTCAGCAACAGAATCACAGCCAAAGCCAATGTCCCAAACCCTGGTATTCCATATGTCACCGCCTGGACTAGCCAGAAATTGTCCATGCTTGTGCTATGCATCCAGCTTGGCCTAGTCCAGACATTGAAGCCTATGCCAAACAGCGGATTGGCCCAGACATCCTGAATGCCGTAATTGAAAATGATAACCCTGTTGTAAGCTGTCGTCGCGCTAAAAGACAAATATGACAGGAACACTTTGATCGCAGACCGGTTCGAAATTACATCCACGACCATATAAAGGGCGACGAACAAGCCAAATAGTATTCTCCACCTGTTTTTCGTTCTCCTAGTATACAATTCCCAACCGATAAGAATAACCTGAGTTGATAATGCGGCAACCGCACCGGAGGAAACAGAGCTGACAGCGGCCAGAACGATTGCTGCCTGCCGAACTAAGGCCATCATTGGTGTTTTTCTGGTGGTAGGACGCATGAACCAGGCGACACCGAAAAGGCTTGCGGAAAAAACCCCATATAAAATGGGGTGATCAAACGGACCATAAGCACGGTGAAACCCGAAACGAGGATTTATTCGATTGGAAAACCCGGTCCCGCTCAAGGCAGATGCAGTTTCCTTGATAAAATGTTGTCCCGTCACACTTTCCATGAAAGTTATAGGTGCCAGAACACAGATAATCAAAATCAGAAAAGCAAAGGCCCCTTTGAAGGATTTGGCATCGGTAATATTAACGCGGGCCAGCAGATAAGCTCCACCCAATTCAATGAACCGAAGTCCTCCAGACTCAATTGAATACCCAGATCCATGATGAACTTCAATGACGAGAAACGTCCAAAAAAGATGAAAGAAAATCAAGAAATCCACGAAATTAAACCGGGCGACTTTCCCCATCAGCAATTTGGCAAAGTTGGGGAAAAAAGTCACCAGAAGTACTAATTTATAAGGCGTAAGCCGAATACTTCCGAGTTTGAAGGAGATTTCCGACGGGATCAGCAGAGCCACCAGGAAAATCATAATTACAGCAGGACACCACCCCAGCATTTGCCGGAACGTCTCCGGTTTATACCGAACAGGTTTATATTCATTTGCCTGATCCGAAACATTCGTTGTTTCGAGCTGTCCTGTTGATGGCTTAGTCATCGTTCTGCGGCCTTTCATCCGGAGACCAAGCTGCAATTTTTACTCTTTTGTGTAAGTTTTTTCTGAAAACGCGCTTACCTGTTTCAAAAAATGACTGCATCTTGTTACGCAGGCTGAGGTCATGCCACCAATATCGAACCATTTTAAACCCACTATATTCAGGACTAGCTGCGCCCAGAATACGTAGCACAATCAAGCGGGCCCACAAAGATCCTCGCGTTTTCAACAGATTAGGCTGGGAGGCTGGCAGCAACGCTGCTTCATTCGTTTCAAGCGTAATATATCCCTCTGCTGCAGCCTTAAGAATAAAATCCCGGCCGGCCTTCGTCCTTGCAACAATCAGGGATTTACCCGCTTCCCCAGGTTCTACTGCTCTGTACCAAGGATCTCCAACCGATATATCGGCGAATTCCGCTGTATGATCCGGACATATATAACATCGCCATTGACGATACTTTTGCAAGAATCCCCAAGATTCTGCGTAAGTCATCTGCACTGTATTCGACAAACCTTCCTGATCGGTATAGTCGGCTGTCCAAAGCCCTGGCCAACCGTTCCCACGAAACCTCAAAGACTGAAGATTCTTCGGATCGGAAATACCTGACTTCTGCAGCAACTTGAGTGTTCCGTTTGTGGAAGGTGTGCCTGCACAGAAAAAACCAATGCTAATACCAATCTTTTTATCAATTTCAGCATCAAGTTTTCTGGCTTTGGAAAGAGCTGCAACATCGCAAGGTTTTCCTACGAATGCTGCTGGTCCTGGCAATGATTTCAAATCGGCTAACCCTTCACAAGGGCTGGAAGGAGAGTAGCGAGATCCACTAGCAGCTATCAGTTGTTCTTTCGTTAAACTGATAGTTGTTTCATTCAAATAGGCTATCTCATCATTTGCCTTGGTATGTAGGACCCCAGACAACCCTCCTTTTTCTATAGCAAAAACAGAAAGCGCTGTCGCAGCCCCTCCACTGGATCCTTTGAAACGAACATCCGGATCTGTCGCATATCCCTCCCACACATCCAGAACAGGCCCCCAACCCGCCGTCAGATCTGATTGAATATCCGCGTCTGCAAGATCTTTATCATGTGCCAATGCATAGCCAGGGCATGATTGCAGTCCTTGCCCGTTCTCGGCAACTGCCTCCTCCTTAACAAACGGGCGTCTGCAAAAATCAAGAGTATCACGCATTTCAAACCTGTTGGCCTCAACGGCGGCACAGGCACCGCATCCAGTACAAAGCTGGCCTTCAACAACATCCTGAATCGAACGAATTTGCCGTGCCATCAATCAATGCTTTCCAAGATCATTTGTTATATAATTCAGTCTATTCTAATCAGTTCAATCGGCCAGTTTTGCTTATAAACCCTCTAAGGCCCTCCACTGTCATTTCGTCTACCAGCAGATTTCCTGCTTGTAGGAGCTCTGGCAATGGCATCTCCCACCATCTGGATTGTTGAACCAGTTTTTCGATATCTTCACTATATCTCTTCTTCAGTTCCTTTGCCGGCGTTCCGGCAACCAATGCATATGAAGGTACATCTTTTGTAATGATGGATCCTGCACCAATCATGGCACCGTCCCCAATGTTCTTGCATCCTGGTAATATCGTCACCCGACTACCGATCCACACATCACTTCCAATAACAAGCGGATTTTCTTGATCAAGCTGGATCGTATCATTTTCAACAAAACCAAGTCCTGCGTTATAGAAAAAGGGGTGTTGAGACAGTGTTGTATCCGGGTGGTTTCTGCGGAAAACCTGCAGCTCTCCCCCAAAAGAGCAATAGGAACCAACAATCGTTCCCCGTGGCAATATGCCAGGGACCAGACAAGGCCCGTAGCTGTAGGAACCCACTGTCACCTCGTGATAATGCAGCAAAATGTCACGAAGCGTTTTAGAAAAAAATCGATCGCCTTCAAGGCGATAACACATGGACAAACAGAACTTCCTCAGCCTCCGATAGCTGTATAGAGAAAGCAACAAACCCGAAGCGAAACACTTTCCTTTGGCCTCAAGCTTCGTGGCTCTCTCTATGTCTTTCCGTTCAAAGGTTATTTTTTCCGACACTCGCAACCCCGCAAATCGCTTCCTGACCGACTATACATTGTGTTCAGCCTGCTGTTTAATCCAACGTATAAATTCCGGCATCAACAAAATACTCAAACCTAGAGTTACCAGAACCGCCGCTATAGCGCCGCTCAACTCAATAAATGGTTTACTACCATCAAAATATGGTTGGGACAAAATGGCAACCAACGCAACCCCCGTGATTACGCAAACGATGCGAACCAGTATAAAAGAAAAACCAAGCGTAAATTTCGAATGCAACAAAACAAAGGAAAGTACAACGGCTAGCCCCTCACCAATTACCGCGCTTAATGCAACACCGAGAACCCCCCATCCAACCCAGACAGAATACAAGGCCATGACGATGGCCAAACTTCGTGCAATATTGCTCAATAGCGGCAGGGTCGTAATCCCTCTGGACATAGCCACAATCACCGGACCCGCTTTCACCAATCTCAAACCTTGCATCAACCCTAACCACACGATCACAGAAGCCCCTTCGCTATATCTCTCGCCAAACAACAAGATCAGTACAGCAGGGCCACCGACGGCAGTCGCAACAGCTAATATAGCCCCGACAACAAGGCAGATTTCAAGGGTAGCATTACTCCCGTCAACAAACCTTTTATGATCTGCTTTATTACGAGAGAGAAGAGGCAAGAGAAAACTCTGACAGATTTTGGCAGCTACCATGGAGGGGAAAAGTGTAAGTGTAAAAGCAGCCCCGAACCAACCTAATTGCTCCATACCAATTGCAGCACCTACAATGGCCCGATCTGCTTGAAAAACGCCAAAAAGCAGCACACCATTGAGCATAAGTGGCCAGCCAAACTTCATTATTTTTTTAAAAAACCGGCCATTCCATGACCACCGATATGGCCTGTCACTCAGAAGATGCGAAAAAATAACTGTCGTAACGACCTGCACGATTATCAGTGCAAGCATCAACCGATAATCGCCAAATTCTTGCGCGATAAACCAGGCCGCACCAAATGAAATCAGTTGTGGCAACACCTCAATACACATGGCGGGCCGGAATTTCATTTCCCGCTGGAACCTTACACTATCAAGATGAATAAAACCTCGAACCAGAGGAACAACAGCAAGGAGCTGATACGCCCATACTAAATTTGGTAAATTAAAAAGCAGGGCAACCGGATTAGCGATCGCGAACAAAATCAACGCACTGAGAACACCCCTCCCAATCTCAAACACATGGGCCGTGCCCTGTAGTTTCGGATCATCGCCTTCCTCCGCCTGCACAATTAACCTGTCAACGGCAAGGTTGCTGGTCATTTCAATAAGCGTCATTGTCAATGCAAAAGTTGCCGCGATACCATAATCCTCAACTGCAATGAGGCGGGCAACAAGAATATTTCGCAAAAACGAGCACAAAGCCCCCAAAGCACTCCCGATAGTAAGAGTAAGACCGCTTTTGAATAGATTGGTAGAAAGCATTCCGTTCTCTAATTCATCGCTTTAGCTGGCAGGCTATTAATTTTATTTGCAATCAACTCGAATTGCTTATCAACAATCCCTTTTATCGTTGGTAAGTGCTCAACAAGAGAGGCCTTCAAAGCATCTCTCTTTTCAAAAGAGGCGATAAGATGGGCAACCATTTCATCCGTGCCCAAGGCACGAGGATCAGCGACCTGCGCGCCTTGCTGGCAACTTTCAAAAACACCTTGAGTTTTATCGCTATAGGCAACTGCGCTTGTCGGAACGCCCGTAGACAATCCAGCAATCGTCGCGTGCATCCGCGTTCCGCAAAACCAATCCATTTTTGAAATCAACCACTTAGTTTGATTTTGATCCAGAGTATTAGGAGAAACTGTCACTCTGTCTCTGTATTGTTCCGCAATGCATTCTACCGCTTTAAGGGATGCTCCGAAATCGGATTCATAATGCCCCGGAGGATTCATAACATGAGGAATGATGACGATATTCGCTGCCGTCTTTTCAAGCAACCAATTGAAGTATTTCTGTATAAGCTGCGAATAATCCGCTTTGAATTTGTAGTGTGAACGCGCTTTTCCCAGATCCTGATAAATCAGGCCGCTGATATTGAAGCCGACAACCGGTTTAACTGCCCGGTCTGAATTCAAAAATTGCATGAGTTCCGGACCTAGCAACTCCGCCGCTGACCGCGTCTTGAGACGAAATGCCATATCTATTCCGGAACGATGCCTGGTTTCATCAAAGGAAGACCCCAGCATATTTTTAAGAATATCAAAACTTCTTTTGTCTCTTGCCCAGGCAAGTTCCGCGCCTTCAACCGCATGTTTTGCCATTTTTTCCCATCGCGGATCAAAGTAAGGACCATATGTTTGGGGTAGCAAAATCAAAGGAATATTACGCCTGAGCGCAATAAGTTTTGGCCGTGTAACGTTCAAAAAACGACTTTTGCCATATATGTCACTGAAGCTGTCTCCACCAGAGACATCAAGGATCGCGTCACACTCATCGAGCTGCTTCAGAACCGGATTGAGTATGCTCCCGAGCGCCCCAACACCAGATAGCAGCGACATGCTGCCAAGATTCTCCTGACGGTAATACTTTTTTCCGCCGCGCGCACCAATATGAATGGCATCCAATGAACGTTTGTCATCAAGCGTATGGGACATTTCGCGAACACCCCATCCATTATCCATAATCACTGGCTTAAAGCCCGGCAGATAATCCTGCAGCCCTGTAATCAGTGAATGAAACAAGGCTGAAACCCCCATATTTCCAGTATCAGGAGCTGCCCCGAATATCGCCAGTTTCTTCATTTGAATATGTCACCATCATTTATCATTCGCATATTGTGCGCGTCTCTGGACTAGAAACTACTCAGGCCGAATTAGCAAATGCTTAAACCTACCTAACAATATGCATTGGGACTTTTAATACGTGACAATAGCAATACTGGAAACATGAACTTCCTGGTCTCAACAAAAAAGGGGCTCGTTTGAGCCCCTTTGGTAACGGTTAGTTGAATAGTTACTCTTAAATCAGGAAATTTGAATTATCAAGATCCTGTAGATTGACTCCAACGAGCTCCATCTCCATATCAGCCGTTAAATCACCATCAAGATCAACTGACAGGATTTTGGTCTCATCATCGAAGCGAACCTGAGTATCCCCAGTTGCCAAATCAAGTGCCGTATTGTCATCGTCCTGATCAATCTCTACCATGCGATCGAACGCAAGACCATCTGCATTAAAGTCAATAACTTTATCTATAATAGAAACATCTGCGATTTTGCCGTTTAACAAACTTCCGCCAAGTTTTGATCCAGCAGTTACATCCCATGAACCGCCAGCATTAATATCATAACCAACATTTGATCCGGAATGTAAAACATCTCCGTCCAGCCAAATATCAAGTGTGCCGGCTACGCTGTCCATAACAACTTGCACATCATGCCAGCCGGCGTCATCTAAAGCATTCGGGAATTTTAGATAGGACAAGCTACCATCATCTGTACGCAAAGCAACTTGCAAGTCATTATCTTCAATCATAATACCATACTGAGCATGATTCCATAGAAGTGCCTGCTTGCCACTTGTCAAATCGTTCAATTCGAAAGTCACACTAAGTGTCATGTCATCCAAATTGAAGAAATCATCTGGCCGACCGAGATTGACACTGCCCGATCCAAAGTTTTTGGCTGCAATGTCCAATTTCTGTTCCTGTGTTCCAGAAAGAGAGAATTCATTATCTCCGATGAAAGAAATATCTCCCTCCACAAGTCCATCAAGGAAAATTTTGTCTCCCTCCGAAGCATTGAAGTTCTCAAGAACATCTCTTCTATCGGGAGCAGAATCCTCAACACTATCAAATGTAAACGTATCCGCTCCAGCGCCGCCAGTTAAAACATCCGCTCCTTCTGCACTCTCCACAGTTGGCTCCTCAGAGTCATTCTCTTGTTGTTGAGCGGTTTCATCCTGTGCAGTTTCGTAAGATGCACTCTGAGTTGACTGACTACCCGGATTCTGGATTTCTTCTTCAGTTTTGGCGTATCGAACAAATTCCACATCGTCAATTACACCATCGAAGCCAGTTCCAAATGGGTCTCCAACATAGAAATCTGCAGAACTACGCCCAACTTGAATTGCACCATCCAGTTCGGCTGCACTAGCAACAACCTGTCCATCCATATAAAGCTTGGCAACACCATCCACACCGGAGAAAGTCAGCGAGAATGTATGCCACTCTGTGTCGTTAATGCCAATCCCTGATGGTTTCAGCCAGACAGTACCCTGATCTGTCGTAACAGCAACTGTGATACCATCTTCCTTGATATCTACAATTAAAGAGGATGAAAAATAGATTGCCTTGCCAACGGAAGCAGATGTGTCCTTTTTAAAGTCGAACTCAATTGTATATTCGCTGTTATTCACCAGCTCCTCAGTTGATTCATAGGCAACAACGCCATCATTTACGCGAATTGCATCACGCCCATCAACATCTACGATTTCTGCGCTCCCGATGACTTCATAGGAGTTCTGATTATCAGTAGAATCCACAAAGTTGTTTTCGAATTTTGCTGACAGCGCGTCAGGTGTCTCCACCAGTATCATCTTGGAAACGGATACTTCACGTCCATCTGCGAGTGTAATTCTGGCTGTTACTGTATATTCACCTGCTTGCTCGTATCGGTGACTTGGAGTTAATCCACTGGCTTCCGTTCCATCTCCGAACACCCAATCAATTGAAGCATTGTCCAGATTGAGAGGACCCTTTTCGTCATACAGCTTAAGGGCTTCTATTCCCCGAACCATCATGTCCACGCCGCTGCCGGAATCCAGCACCATAAAACCATCGATATTTTCCGGCGTTTCATCAAACTGTGTTGCTGCGGCTCCCACTCCCAATTTAGCAAGAACACTTCCTGGCAGGGCCATCAGGTCATCTAGCATTGCTGTTTGATCCAGCGCATTCACAAATAGATCGCCCACATAGTTTTCACCTTGCGGGTCATGCCGCTGGACTTCAAAATTGCCAGAAATAGATATATTCTTGTTCAGTTCACTACCATTGCCTTCGGAGACGGGTGACGACAGAATATTATCTTTAATGACTGCATCTTCTACACCATAAGACAATACAATACCCGGCCCATCCTGATGGTCACCGCTACTTTGCAACAAAGTGTTGTTGCTAATATCTACGCCTTTAACCCCTTCAAGACGAATACCTTGCATATCACCATTGAAGATGACGTTATCCGTAATTTCTACATCTTCAAACTGAACGCCATTCACAAGGCCGTTATTATCCAGATAAATCCCCAGCAGGCTTTCACCATCCCCTTGAGCAAAGTAGTTTTCTTTCACCACGATATTGTTGCTGGGCTCTTCCTGGTTATCCCGGATCCATAAATGCACATAGTCACCATGATCACCCTGTCCACCAAGAGCCCACGGTTGAGAGCTGTGAAAATTATTATCTTCGATCAACACATTCCGTACATCTCCGCCTCGAACCGGGGTGGAGCGTAGATCATGGATTTCGTTGTCTCGTATAACAAGCCCGTCTATTCCGGCAAGGGAAATACCCTTACTGAAAACAGAAATATCGTTATTTTCCAAAGTAACGCCCGAAGAGTCATAAAGGCCAATGGCAGTACCCGCAGGATATCCGATAATATTACCGTTACTGAGCTGCTCACCCGGTTCTGTATCCGCTGGAGATCCACTTGTTGCCAGATCACCTTCAAGTCTGGAGTTAACAATCTTGATGTTGGAAGAGCCTCGAATATCAACGGAGTTTGACCAGCGGACTGTCTCACCATCAACGAAGCTATTATCAACGAAAATAGAGTCGAATGTCAGGTTATTCATTCCATTCAGATCGATGGAATGAAAGGTCGCCATATCTGAAGCATCAAGAGACTTGATCGTCACTTCAGCAGAGTAATTCATACTATCCATGTGGAAATCACCGTAATCTCCACTCTTAAGGACTATTGTCTCTCCGCCCGTGGCATTTTCCAATGCCTGTTCCAACTCTGCTGCATTAGAGACAAGAATTTCTCCATCTCCGACGGGTGGTTCTGTCACTTCATCAACACCATTAACAGTAACAGAGACTGTGTGTTCTGATCCATCCAGTGTTTTTACTGTGAAAGTTTCGACATAACTGTCACTACCATCCAAAGCTTGTAATGCATCGCTGTCTTCGGCCACATAAGACCAATTTCCCGTTGCATCTACAGAGAAATTTCCGTACGTACCGCTCTCCACCGCTGGCTGGAAGCCACTTTCGCCCTGATCTGCATCCTCAACATACAGCGCTCCTCCAGTTTCCAAAATACCGTCTTCTTCTACTGTTCCCGTATGTGTTCCGGTTACAACAGGTTCATCATCAGTGCCGCTAAGTGTAACTGTAACATCTGCTGTTGTTCCATCAGCTGACGTAACTTTAAACACTTCCTGAACCGTATCGCCCTTACCAAGCGCTTGTGTTTCAGCACCGTTATTAGCAACATAAGCCCAGTTTCCACCCGCATCGACGGTAAAGACACCATATTGGCCGACAGATGATCCTTCTTTGAAGACACTTTCACCCTTGTCAGCATCCTGAATATCCAGACTGCCGATAACATTTAGAGTCGTATCTTCGGTAACAACACCATTCTGTTTTCCCGTGATAACAGCAGCATCATTGGTGCCTTCAACCGTTACGGAGATCTCATGTTCAGTACCATCAATTGACAATACAACAAACACCTCAGTTACGACTTCACCCTCTCCAAGAGCCTGAAGAGCAGTTTCTTTTCCAGCCGGGATTGCATAGGACCAGTTGCCCTCAGCATCAATAGTAAGTTCTCCTAACTTACCTGCTAGGTTTTCCGCTTGAAAACCGTTTTCGCCAGCATCAGGATCTTCTACGTTCAGTTTCCCAGCTACAATATGGGACTGATCTTCCTTAATCGTACCTGTATCACTCCCGGAAATAACGGCGTCGGTGTTCTCTCCAGGTCCCGGATTTCCACCGGTCTGCTGAGGCTCTGAAATTGTTGTGACATTATCGCCTTTGTCCAGCTCGTACATTCGCTCATAAACCGACTGTGAACCGTCAATATCCAGCGCTTCATTATGTATGGATACGTCGGCAATATTACCGTCAAGTTCTTTGCCCCACGGCTTTCCACCTGCCGTAACATCCCACGTCTTGTATGACTGCAGGCTGTATTCTTCTCCAGATCCGGAATAGACAACACCACCATCAAGAAAGACTTCTAGTGTGCCAGTACTCTTATCCAACACGACCTGAATATCATGCCAACCAGTATCTTCAAGCGCGTCAGGGATCTTAATATAATCAAGTTTGCCATCATCGCCCCGCAAGGCAATTTTTAGATCGTTATCCTTAATAAGGATGCCGTACTGCGTATGGTTCCAGAGCAGGGTTTGAGCGCCACCCGTCAGACTGTTTAAATCGAATGTAACACTCAGCGTAAACTCATCCATATTGTACATGGAAGGATCACGTCCCAGCTTGACAATGCCGTCTCCGAAGCTGTCAGAAACCTTATTCAGCAATTCCTCTTCCGACAACTGTGGTCCTGGCTGGGGCTTATCGTTATCATTTTGCTCAAGTTGTTCGATTTCTGCTGATGTATCGTCCTTATCCAATTCATACATTCGCTGATATACAGACTGAGAATTATCAATTGGGAGTGCTTCATCATGAATAGAAATGTCGGCGACCTGGCCATCAAGAGCTTTTCCCCATGGTTTCCCACCGGCAGTAACATCCCAATAGGAGGTTGGTGAGAGTTCATAATCGTCCGCTGGCCCAGAATAAACCACCTGGCCATCAACATGAAATTCCAGTGATCCGCTCTCATCATCCAAGACAACCTGAACATCATGCCACCCTGCTTCATCAAAAACATCAGGGACCTTGATGTAGTCAAGTTTGCCACTTTCCGTCCTAAGAGCAACGACCAGATCGTTATCAGCTATCCCTATTCCGTATTGAGTATGATTCCATAACAATGTTTGCGAACCACCACTCAAACTGTTCATCTCGAAAGTGGCACTTAAGGTAAAACTGTCCATCCCAAACATAGAAGGATCACGACCAAGATTCTGAACACCATTGCCAAAATCGGAAGCAACGGAATTAAGCAACTCTTTTTCTGTATCGGAAATCATTGAACTCATAACGATCATTCTCCTGAAGCGGATGCCTGACAGTCAGCATCCGAGGTACATCTACTAAATTTCATCAGGAAGTTAGGCGCAATTCATAAACAATTAGTTACCACGCATAAATAAAAGCAAATCAATATTGTTAAAAAAATATAGAAAAAATAGAAAATAAATTACACAAAATTGTATACATATTTATAATCAAATATTATCAAAATAAAAATAAATACTTTTTCTTAAATAAATAGATATTATACAAAATCAATTAGTATATTTTTCATTTTTCTTGAAAAAAACAAAAAATAATATACTTATTTACTTAAAATTATTATGTTTCTATTTTATATTTTCATACACCAAATTCATCAAATAGGCTCTATAGTTCCAGACATTTGGAAAACCAAATACTGCCCAATATCTGCCACATTCATTTTGGCAGCCCGAGCATCTAAAAAGCGTCATCACCCTCGAAAACACTTTTTCAAAGCTGGCAAAATAAGGCACTAATAAGGCATGCTTTTACAAAACTTCCCCACCATCGGAGAATCGTTCCTGCGTAAATCCTGTCTTCGACATGATTGATTCACAAACAAGTCTGCCTCCTCATATGGATGTCTGCTTTTCAACCGCAAAAGGGGCAAATTTGGGGCAACAATATGGAACCCTTGGGAATATTAACCATAATTTTCTGCTTAACCCGTCTTTTTTCGCTCAAATGGGGGATGACCGACACCTCTGTTATTTTCTATCTACAGGACAACAAAAGAATTTGTGAGCAGGCAAATATGACATTTCACCAACAAGCTCACCTATCAAGTGGAGTATCTGTAGATGAAAAAGATGATTAAAGTAGCGCTTCTATCGCTGGCTGTTTTGCTTCCCTCTGCCGCAGTGAACGCAGCAACACTTTCCCTCATTGGAGGCAATAGTGGTGTCACTCTGCCCGGTAATTTTAGTGGAGCGTCTCATCTATCCCTGACAGGATTACAGGCGGGCGTTGACCAGGTAACAACATTTGACAGCAGTACTCCCAATCAGGGACTGGCCCTGTCCGGCACAGCAACCATCCGCTTTGATTATTTGGGTAAAGAAGCGGGTTATATTAACAAGGCGATTGAGCTTGCAGGACTCGGCATCTTGTTCAGTACAGATACTGCTGTTGCTGGCGCGTCCAGTGTAACAGTAACCCTCACTCCTGGTGCAAACGGTCTTTTACCCTTCAAATTTACGACATCCGGCGGCGGTGGACGTGAAGCAGAAAATGGCAACATTGACAACCCTCTCGCCATTGCCTTCTCGCAATTATCCCAGGACGGCAAGTCCATCATTGCCCTTTTTGGCGACGGTGCCGGAGATCACGACTTTGATGATATGGCCATTCGTATCTCCGTTGTCCCTCTTCCGCCTGCTCTTCTGCTGTTTGGCGGCGCTCTTCTGGGGCTTGGATGGTTGAGCAAGACACGCAAAGCAGCCTGAAGTTATTCCAGGTCAGATTAAAAAGGGAGCCTCATAAGGCTCCCTTTTTTTGTTGTGTCTATTTAAAGTCAGGCTCTTCCCACCAAGGATAATAAACCGGCATATCGGAAGAAGGCTTCATAGAGAATTTAGCAGGTCGCTTCTCAAGAAAAGAATTCACACCTTCGGCGACGTCTGCACTCTGCCCCATATGATAAATTCCTCGGCTATCGACCTTATGTGCCTCCATAGGATGATCTGCACCCAACATACGCCACATCATCTGCCGGCTCAGCGCAACAGAAACAGCGGACGTTTGCTCAACATATCCCATTGCAATTTCACGGGCGGCATCCATCAGTTCCCCAGGAGCATGCAAAGAGCGAACAAGGCCACCTTCCTTAGCTTCTTCCGCCGGAAAAACACGCCCGGAATACACCCAGTCCAGTGCTTGTGAAATACCAACTATTCTGGGCAGGAACCAACTGCTGCACGCCTCAGGTACAATGCCGCGGCGGGAAAAAACAAAGCCGAATTTTGATTCTGTTGAAGCAATTCGGATATCCATTGGCAATGTCATAGTCACGCCGATACCGACGGCTGGCCCATTGAGTGCTCCGATAATCGGTTTCTTGCACTGAAACATTCTCAAGGTTACCCGGCCGCCGCCATCCCGGTGAATATCGGTATCACTTTTGACACCACGCGCATCGTAATTGAATGTATCCCGACCTGCCGCCAAATCAGCACCCGCACAAAAGGCTCGGCCCGCGCCTGTCATGATAATGGCTCTCACTTCATCATCATCATCAGCCCGGTCAAAAGCATTGATTAGTTCATCCCGCATGACATGTGTAAAGGCATTGAGCCTATCAGGTCTGTTCAGGGTCAGAATTAAGAGAGGACCTTCAATTTCATAAGTGATTGTCTCATATGACATGCATTTATTCCTTTTTTGTGCCATAGGAACTGATGTTCCGCATTCGGCTTATTATTGCGCCTTTACTCTGCCGGATCATCCCCTTTCAGGCAAGAGAGCAGTCGGTAAACGCCTACAAAAAAATAGGCTGAATGAGTTCTGCAGACCGGTGCATTTCCTTGATTGATATTGACAATCGCTTATCTTGAGGGAACCACATAGAAACAGGGCTCAATAATAAGGATTTATTGTGAACACACCTACATCCAAGATCTCAGGCTATCATGCGCACATTTATTATGTGGCAGACACACGCCCGGCCGCTGAAGAATTGAGGGGGCAGCTTGACACTCTTTTCTCTGTCAAACTGGGCCGGATGCATGACATCAATGTCGGGCCCCACACAGCCCCTATGTATCAAGTCCTCTTCAGCGCAGAAGACTTCAGTGACTTAGTCCCGTGGCTAATGCTGAATCGCAGAGGTCTTGATATTCTAATCCATCCGGAGACGGGCGATGATCTGGAAGATCATTCGACCCATGCTCTCTGGTTAGGCAACAAACTGGATTTGGATTGGTCGAAACTGTAAACTGACCCCGTAATGTCGTCATCGCCAAGGATATATAAGCTCTCATGAAGATCAGGAAATACAGCTATTGCCTTGCTCTTGCAGGCACCTTGATGACAGCTGGCGTCGTCTTGATTCCTCATAAATTTTCTCTAGCCCAATCAGCGAAAGCAACCACGACGCAAGAGCAGAATATTTTTCTGATGCCACAGATCAGCAATCAGCTAAAGACTGTTATTGCGGCCCTAGCAGCCCGGCGCTTTTCCATCGCGGAAAAAAATCTGGATCAGATGATCAATACTTATCCGTGGTATATGGAAAGTCACTATTTCAAAGCATCCTTGATGGCCATTCAGAATAAAAAAGATGAGGCTTTTAAGGCTCTTGAAGCCGCTATTGAAAATGGGTTTTCCAATCAAGCTGCGCTTTATAAAGATCCAAATCTGAACAATATACGCTCAGACCCCAGATTTTCTGGCTTGGCAGAGGCGCTCATTGCGCGCCTGAATACTCAAAAAAAAACCCCTCGACCCTCGTTCACTCCAGCGAAAATAGTAAGTAACCAAGCCATTGTCAGCGCGGAAAACACGATATGGGACAAGCGTTTTACGCTCCTGAAGAGCCATTTTCTGTTCAATGATCGAAAAGTGGCTCCGGCTACCGTCCAAAACAATAAAACCACGGCCGCTGTGAAACTCAACGAACTGTTCAGACGAGGTCTTGCAGCAGGTAATGCTGGGGATCTATATGATAACCGGGACCGGCGCCACTCTGGCTTGCCCATCAAAGAATTTCCTCAGCTAAGCTTTACGCAATATCGCAAAACAGCCCAAAAACAGAATATTGATTATGGGCTTAATAATAACATCATCTTCAACGCACCAACCTTTGGCAATTCTTCGACAGCGCTTAATAGCGGCTCCTTCTGGAGAAGCCAGGCCAGATTGGCTTACACCTCAACGGGCGGGCCCACCAAGCTCTTTTTGCAGTATATAAACAATCATCTTTATGTTTATCCGTCCGTTCGCGATTTCACTCCAAAGAGAGGGGACTTGTTTCAGGCTAACACACCGTATCTTCTTATTGCCCGTGGAAAATCTGGATCTGATCGGCCTCATGTAAAAGCAATTGCAACTATATTGGCTGCTTTCAAGCCCGCAGAAAAGGACCAGCTGATCCAAAACAAACAGCTTATTCCAGCGGTTCAGGTGATCTTTCGAAAAGGACAGAAGGGTATTGAAACAGAAGCGGATTACTTATCCGGCCGGGCTCATCCTGTTGTTTTCGACGGCACCAGAATTGATCTCGACAAAATGATTACACTGGCCAATGAATTTCGAGCTGAAGATTTACCACCAAGTGCTTTTCTAAAAGTTACAGAAGAAAGCTCCGGGGTCACTGGCGTCGATGATTTCACCCGCGAGTTACCGGAGAAATTATTCGATTCACCGGCGAGTATTGCCCGGGTTATCCGCAATACATCTTATGAAAAACGCCTTGTTGTCAGCACGAAAAATACAAAAAGGGAAAATAGTGCGCCCCTAAAATTTAAATGGGTTCTCCTCAAAGGTGACCCAAAGCGCGTTACAATTACCCCTAGGGACGCTCAAGGAAACTCAGCCGAAATCAAGGTTGCATGGCACACTGCATTCCCGTCTGTGCTTCATTCAAATATTAAGACACATCGCGTAGAGATCGGCGTTTTTTCAGATAATGGGAAGGGCTTATCAGCTCCTTCATTCATCAATTTCTTTTACCCTCCGACTCAACAACGCTATTATGATGAAAAAGGCAGACTCTTAGCCATTGATCATCGGGCAAAAAGAAAAGCTTATCTCGATCCAAGAGTATTCCCCCAGCGGGACTGGCGAGATGAGTATTCCTATGATAATGGCGGGCAACTCATCGGTTGGACGCGAACGCGAAAATCAGGAACAACGGAATTTTCCAGGCATGGAGCACGTGTCCTGACAAAAGATTCCAAAGGCCGCCCGTTAACGGCAGCCCGCATCGGATACTTGTATAAGAGAGATCAATCCGGGAAGATGGTTTCGACAGAAAAAGTACTTAAATCGGTGATTGAGTATCAATATCTAAACGAAACGGATCGTTTAGGCATTATTGTTCAATAAAACTGTCTAGTTATTGTCTTTTGACTGATAGGCCATATTGCAATGCTTCAGACAGTAAGGCTTGCTCGGCACAGACTCTTCACCGCAAAAATGAAAGTTGGCTTCACCCGGATGTCCGATAGGCCACTGACAAGCCCGGTGAGCCGGAATAACCTTTTTCTTGGGTTTAGGGGCTGCGGCAGGGGTTGCCTTAGCTGACAATCCAAGACGATTAGCTTTACCGATCACCGCGTTCCGAGTCACATCGCCGAGTTCTTCAGCGATCTCTGCAGCCGTTTTTCCGGATCCCCAAAGTTTTCTCAGTTTCTCGATGCGTTCGTCAGTCCAGCTCATAGTCCGTTCTCTTTCAGATACAAAGTCCGATAACCCGTTAAATTAATCCGCTTACAATCGGCTCATGTCAACTCGCCCTGATATATCCTTGTCTGTTAAAAGAGTCTACATTTAACCCGCATTTGACGCTAACTCGGTAATATCCCTGTCTTTCGGTCGCGCGATACTCTGATCCAGACAGACAGGAGATAAATCATAAAGCCCAAAGCAACATAGACTTCCTGAATTTCACTGACCCTCATATTGAGCGGAAAGGGGATATTCTGTCCGCCAATTAGACGATCCGGCAATTTGATAAGTCCGATAATCAGGCAGGTCGGAAAACAAACCCAGCCTGGCCAAAAATAGTAAGTCCAGTGGCCAGGGAGTAAACTGGTCCGTTTGAAATACCGGTATAGTGGATAAAGCACGCCGCCGAAGATGGCTCCCAATTCGACAATCAGACGCGGTTTTTGATCCAGCCAAGAAGACATATTGTGCAAATTGGTTTCGCCCTGATCATTTAACACCGCGACACCCTCCGGCGTCTCCCAGCCAAACCAGTGTTGCCCCCAGCTTATTTCTTCGCCCGCAAAGTAAAGACTGGCAAGCCCCATCAATCCGTACCAGATCGCCAGCCAGTAGCTGGGAAGAGATCGACGACAACGAACCAGAATAACCGACATGGCAATGGCGGGAACGAGGAACAGTATAATTACATTTTCGATGGCCCCCTGCTCGGTTGCCATATGTTCCGCAAAAAAGACCGGGCTGTACCAATTAATGAAATAGATAGAGACCAACATGATCAATGGCAGCCAAACCCAAAGCCATGCTGGCAACTCATGTTTTCCCGTCAATCCGCTCATATATCTAATCCTGTTCACACGCATTCAAGCACAGATGCTATATACAGTTATTGACTTGTGTCTACCAGAGAGAAGGGTAGACTGGACACAGAATTGCTAACGAAAGAATAAATAACCCGCCCGCCCTGACAGGGGATAAAAAGCGGAAGAACAGGAAAAATAATGGGAAGAGTAGATAATAAAATCGCCCTTGTAACCGGAGCAGGAAGCGGGTTGGGGCGTGCGATTTCAATCATGCTGGCAAAAGAAGGGGCCAAGGTTGTTGCAACGGACATAAATGAACAAAGCGCCCGTGAAACAGCCGATATGATCGGGAAAAACGTCATCGCGCTTCAGCATGATGTGGCAGATGAGCAGCGGTGGCAATCTGTCTTGCAAGAGGCGATGGAAGCATTTGGCGGACTGAATATTCTGGTCAACAATGCTGGCATTGGAGGCGGTTCTGATGTGGAGACGACCGATTTCGAAACCTGGAAACGCGTTCACGCCGTTGATCTGGATTCTGTTTTTCTGGGATGTAAATATGCCATTGCCCATATGGAAAAAACGGAGGGACTGGGATCGATTGTCAATATCTCTTCCATCGCCGGTATCATAGCAGGCCATAACATGGCATCCTATAATTCGGCCAAAGCAGGTGTTCGCCATCTCAGCAAATCCGTCGCCCTGCATTGCGCCCGAAAGAAAAACGGTATCCGATCAAATTCAGTCCACCCAACCTTCGTCAGGACCCCCATACTGGAAGGCATGTTCTCCCGCCATGGTACGGATGAAGGCATTGCAAAACTTGCCCGACAAGTGCCCATCGGTCATATTGGAGAACCAGATGATATTGCATACGGCGTCTTATATCTCGCTTCCGACGAGTCGCGTTTTATGACAGGCGCCGAGCTCGTTCTCGATGGCGGTATTAGCGCCATGTAAGTGGCTTTTGAGGGTTTCGGAGTAAGGTCACTCATGCCTGTAAAAAAGATACTTCTCATCATGCATCAGGCTGGCTCCGACCCCGGCAGGGTTGGAGAAGCCCTTCGAACGCTTGGCTACGAGCTGGATATGAGGGTACCAGCAATCGGACACCCGCTTCCCCAGAATACTAACGAGCATTGTGCCGCTGTTGTTTTTGGCGGCCCCATGAGTGCAAATGATGATCACGAGAGCTACATCCGGGAAGAAACCCGGTATGTTGAAAAGGCCCTGAAGGCAGACTTGCCGTTTTTTGGCATTTGCCTCGGTGCTCAGATCATGGCTCGGTGCCTGGGCGCGGAAGTTCGGCAGCATTCCGAGGGCTTGGTAGAAATCGGATATTACCCGGTTCGGCCTGCTCACGATCAAAACGACTATTTTCTTGAAGATCTGAAGCTGTATCAATGGCACAGGGAGGGATTTGATCTCCCTGCCGGGTGTGACTTACTGGCAACCGGCCACCATTTCCCCAATCAGGCTTATCGCTACGGTGACAAGGCTTTTGGTATCCAGTTTCACCCGGAAGTCACCGAAGCGATGAACAGGAAATGGCTCCGAAAAGCCGCACACATGTTAGAAGAACCAGGGGCTCAATCAGCAGACGACCAACTTACAGACCGGAGGCTTCATGATACACGTTCGCGGCAATGGTTAGACAGGTTTCTGGATAGATGGGTTGGGCCAGCCTCGTAAAGCTGCTGGCCCGATAAGGCAGACTTAAATCACGCGCTTGGATTTAAGTTCCTGGATTTCATCGCTGGAATATCCAAGCTCTTCCATGATCTCGCCGGTATGTTCTCCCAGTGTCGGCGCGCGGCGTTTGATGGACGTATCCGACTTTGACATCTTGATCGGAAAGTCTGCAACGGGAATAGGTTTGTTGGAGTTTGGATATTCCATTTCCTTAAGCAACCCCATTGCCTGCAGATGCGGATCTTCCAGAACCTTCTGAGGCGACAGAACAGGTCCGCAAGGCAATCGAACGGCCGCCATTTGTTCAAGCGCTTCATCAGTTGTACGCTCGATACACCATTTGGCCATACGCTCGGACAGGATTTCAGAATGGTCCCCCCGGTCTTGGTCTGTTTCAAAACGTGGGTCTTCCAGCCAATGATCTTCGCCCATCAATTTCGCCCAGCGTTCAAAAAGCGGACGCCCTATGGACTGGACAAGAACCCAACCATCCTTGGTCTGGAATGTATCTGCCGGCCCAGCCCCTTGAGCGCGGTTTGATGTTCCCACCCGATCAAGCTGCAGCATGGCCTGTTCCATCAATGTGACACTGGAAATCAGAATGGAGGAGCCAAAAAGCGAACTGTTGACCACCTGACCTTCGCCCGTTGCGCGCCGATGCATCAGCGCCGCCAATGTACCAATACAACTTGCCATTGCCGTAGAAAAATCAACCCAGGGGCCGTAGAGTTTTCTGGGCTCGTTCCCATCACCGGACATGTACATTGCACCTGACATCGCTTGTCCAATACCATCAAATCCGACTTTCGTGCTATAAGGTCCAACATCACCGAAAGCTGACGGGTGGGTCAGGATAATATCTTCTTTGATTGATTTCAGAGTCTCATAGTCAAGACCCATAGCCTCCAGGGTATCGACAGGTAAATTCGCAACAACGATATCCGCGGTTTTTACCAGCCGCGCTACGATCTCCCGCCCTTCGGGTTTCATGGGATTAAGAGTTAAGCCTTTTTTGTCATGGGCAATTTGAAAAAGCAGACCGCCTTCTCCGCTTTCAGTAAGGGGCGTCATATACCGGTCTTCACTCCCGGCCAGTTTTTCGATCCGGATAACCTCTGCGCCAAGTTGGGCCAGAATGGTTGCACAATAAGGCCCGGCGATATAGCGGCCAAAATCGAGAACCCTAACGCCTGATAGAATGCCTGACATACTCTCTCTCCTGATTTTTCTTCGTTATTTTTTCAGGTTTTTCCTGTCTGAGTGCTAGAGTGCCTCAAATCAGAGGCTCAATGCAACTCTTTTGACAGTCAGGTTTGCGAGAGATATTCGATAGGAAAACAACGGACAAAGACTGCAGGGGGCAGATATTGACTGCCCCTCATTTCGCTTCGCGGGCTAAATCAATTCAACACCTTCTGCCAATGGGCCTTTTTCGCCTCCCTTGACATTAAGCCGAACGCGCTGCGCCGCTTCCAGCATACCAAGGCCGGATTTTTCCAACGCTTTCATGTGAACGAAAATATCCCGACTCGCATCATCCGGCGTAACAAATCCAAAACCCTTTTCGGCATTGAAGAATTTGACCGTGCCTTCTATCAGCTCTGTATCTCCGTCAATCTGATCCAATACCGGCGCAGGCCCGAGATTCACGATTTTCTGGACCTGTTGCCCCCGGGATCCGGCCGCCAGGTTGCACACAATCGGTGCGCCTTCCGGCAATCCCTGTAATCCATTGTCCTGTAATACCGAAATATGGACAAACGCATCCCCTGATCCGTCCAACGGCTCAACAAAACCGAACCCTTTTGCCGTATTAAACCACTTCACCTTGCATTCAATACCGTCACGTATCTCGATACTTGACTGTACAGTACTGTTATCTTGCATTATGCCCAGTCCCCAACTTACCAATCAACACACCGTCTAACACACGTCGCAATTTTTTCACCTGTCTCGAGAATATGCCAGCAGAAAATAGAAAAGAGGAGAATAAATCACTCCTCACAAACCCGTGATCAGCTTCGATAATCCCCCAATTTTCTGAAACCTACACTCGGAATCGAAAAACATCATCTATATCAATGCTCTTTATATGTAAATAACATTATACACAGAAATTTATATTACTTTTGTTCTAAACCCAAAGAACAATAAAATTTGATGCTTTTACCTATTTTTACTAACCTTGGAGAAATTGATTCGCAAATTGCACGCGCCCAATAGGCTGCCCTCGTCTAACACAACATAGCAGAGAATTACTGCCAAATCCGGGAGGGATCTAGAAGGATGGGAAAATCTGTAACAATAAAGTCACAAATCTCCTTTTATGCTGAGTGAGTGCCCCGGATCGGATACCCTTTGTCACGACCGAAGGTGATACCTCGCAGAATTGAAGGCAAGTCCGGCCTCGAAAATGGGGCATTCGAGATATCGAGGATCTGAACTGTTCCCTCGGGACGCAATACAAATAATCCTGGCTCAGGAAAAGGCTGGTCCGTCTCTTCTGGTGAACGCGGATCCGAAATATATAATCCCATGGATTGCATTTGGGGAATAGACAGATCATAGGCCAGCGGTATGGTCAGGGAACCAACGTCCACTTGTTCTTTGGCTTTCTCCAGACCATCACCGGAAACGGCAATAATATCGGTCCCTTCCTCGGCAAACGCCTCCGCCATTTCCTGCAATGTTGCCAAATATTTAACGCAAAGCGGACAATGGCGACCACGATACACGACAACCAACGTCCAACGCCCTGTGTCACTGGCCCCACCAATGGTGATTTCTCCACCTGCGATCAAAGGAACAGTTATTTTTGGAAAAGCAACGCCAGCCGCCAGTTTTTCAGTCATCGACAATCTCTCCTGTTACGTCAAGTGTTGAAACTTGCCCTTATTGTGGAACGATCGTTCTATTTGTAAAGCGGGTGACTTGCCCTATCAAGAGAATTCCGCAGACTTCTCACTTTTGTGAAAAAGAAGGCGGCATTGCCTTTCCTTCATCATCCTCTAAAATGATATAATCTCACTATATTCCCTCGAAAATCAGGAAGTTTAAATGTCGATTTCAACTCTGGAAAGTTTCCGCAGCGCGCTCACAGCGCTTCCTTCAACAAACAAGGAAACTGCCAGTGCCGCTGCAAAACGAGACGCTACCTTGACAAAGCCTGCTGGCTCGCTTGGTCGGCTGGAAGAACTCGCTGTTTGGGCTGCAGGCTGGCAAGGGAAGCATCCCGCAACTCTAGAGGCACCGCAAATTGCCATTTTCGCTGGAAATCACGGTGTTTGTGCGCAAGGTGTGTCTGCTTTTCCAGCTGAAGTAACAGAGCAAATGGTTGCCAATTTCGTCTCAGGGGGGGCAGCCGTCAACCAACTTGCCAATGCATTTGGCGCCCGCTTTTCCGTTCATCCCCTTAAACTCTCTCAACCTACGGGTGATATTACAGTCACACCAGCCTTGTCTGAGGAAGAGTACTGTGAGGCCTTGAAGATCGGCTGGGCTACTGTTCAGCCCCACAGCGATCTCCTGGTTGTCGGTGAAATGGGTATTGGCAACACAACAATAGCAGCGGCTTTATGTGCCGCCTTATTTGGTGGCACTGGTTCTGACTGGGCGGGGCCTGGAACCGGCGTCACCCAGGAAGGGGTGTCTCGCAAGGCAGAGGTCATTGACCAGGCTTTAGAAAAGCATTCCGCTATCCTGGAAGATCCAATCTCTATCCTGCAATATCTGGGCGGGCGAGAAATTGCGGCAATGGCCGGTGCTATTCTGGCTGCCCGACATCAACAGATCCCTGTAATATTAGACGGATTTGTAACCTGCGCTGCTGCCGCTGTTCTTGCTAAAGCCAATCCTGAGGCGCTCGATCACTGTGTCGCGGGACATGTTTCTGCAGAGCCTGGACATATTCTCCTTCTTCGCCATCTCGGTAAAGAACCTCTTCTGGATTTAAAAATGCGCTTGGGAGAAGGATCAGGTGCAGCCCTAGCCATCGGCATTCTGAAGGGAGCTCTCGCCACCCATACCGGTATGGCTAGTTTTGCAGAAGCAGGGGTCAGTGATGGTCCTAAAACCTAACCCGCCTGGATGACAGACTGATTGACACATGTCACCTGCCAACTCTCCCCCTCAGACGAGTTAAAAACGGTCAATTTTGTCAAAGATAGTGGCTCGATTACAAGAGATAAAGATCGCGCCAGTGGTATATCCAGCGCCTCTGCTACAAGCGCCCGGATTGTACCTGCATGGGATACCAACAAAACATCCTCCGCGTTCTCATGTTCAGTTATGGATCGGCGGAGTTCACACACCCTTTCCGCCAATTGCTCAAAACTCTCCCCCCCTGGCGGTTTATGGCTCACCGGATTTTGCCAGAAAGCGTCATACTCACTTTTATTTGCATCTTCAATTTGCTGGTAAGACAGACCTTGCCAATATCCAAAATGCTGTTCTCTGAAGCCGGGAAGTGTCTGTGCGATATCGGGTTTAGTCGGATGGTGCTCAGCAATTTTCTCAGCGGTTTGGCGACATCGCCTCAAATCACTGCTGATCAACCTGAACCGCGATGGTAGAATGGCGGAAACCCCTTTGAAAACACTATCGGAGGGAAGATCCGCGTCTATGTCCAGCTGCCCATAAAGCGTCGGTGCCGTGACCGGGGCATGGCGGAAAAGCCACCAGTTTTGCCGGCTGAACTGTGCGTTCATGCCCTCTGTCATTTCGACTCCTGTTGATTTCCAGAAAAATCTGGGTTCACCTCTCGAATTCGTATAAAAGACAGACATCAAATACTTTGTCCATAGCAACATTCACTGTAAGGCCGCGCATGAAACGCAACCTGTTTGTAACGTCAAATCGTTTGGGAGACGCAGTTCTGACAACCGGGGTTTTGCATCATATTATCCGCCAGGAATCAGATATTCCAGTGACTGTTATATGCGGCACAATCCCGCAGGACATCTTCGAGAACATCCCAGGTGTTGAGCGGGTCATCGGCATCCGGAAACAAAAATTCAACAAACACTGGCTCGATGCTATCTGGAATGCCGGGCCAACATTCTGGCATCGGATTATTGATTTTCGCGCCAGCCCTTTCAGTATCATGCCGGGACGTCATCGGCATATCTGGAAAGGGGGAGACGATACAGTCCATAAGGCTGTGGCAAATGCCCGTATGATTGGAGTTGACCACCCAATCCCTCCCCTGATTATTCCAACACCGGAACAATTGGAGCATGCCAATAGCATATTAAAGCTAGAAAGAGACGATCGGCCTATTTTGGCCCTCGCCCCCACCGCAAATTTTGACCAGAAACAGTGGCATCATCAAAATTACCTGATGCTCGCCAAAGCCCTGACCAGCTCGGACGGAATCCTTCCTGGTGCCCGCATTGCCATTTTTGGGGCGCCCGGTGAGGAAGCTCAAGCCATGCCGGTCGTTCATGGGTTGCCGGATGATCAGGTCATTGATCTTGTCGGAAAGACAACTCCGATGGAGGCAGCCTCACTGCTCTCCAAAGCCTCCCTTTTTGTCGGCAACGATTCAGGTTTGATGCATAGCGCCGTCGCAACTGGTATACCGACTGTTGGCCTTTTTGGGATTGGAAAACCTGTAGTTTACGGCCCTTGGGGTGAGAAATCTCTGTGTATCACCGGCACACCTGCCGGATATCCAATTCATGGCGATCCGAATGTCGCGGAAAGCATCCTGCCTCTCGAGACTGTGCGGGAGAAAATCGAAACCTTCTTCCGCAAAATTAGATCTGCTGATTGCTAAGTCTATCGGTCAAAAACAAGCTGCTTTTTCCCTTGAAATGAAGTCACCTTTTTAAGGGTGAAATACAATAGTGTGCCCGGAAAACAATGTTTTCGCGCGAGATATCTCTCAAAAATTACATGCCATTTATTTAATATTAATAATCATTACTAATTAACTTGCAAATAAATCGCAAAAGCAATAAGACATTTCACAAAACCTCACCCACACCGTCTTCAAGGTGAATAAAGCCACGAATTCAGGTCAAAAAGAAAGCGATCTTCCATGAGAAAAGCAGCTCTGCTTCTGATACCATTCCTTGGTGCTACTTTTTCCGCACATGCCAATGAAGAAACAAGTTATCCAAACATTTCCGGCGAATTGTCGCTCGAACTCCAAGATGACTGGACCTATAACTCAGATGACGAAACTGCTGAGATCAATGATCTTTATCCGACGGTGACACTGACGACAAAAGTTGCATTCACTCACGCGCTGTCCGTTAATCTGGAAGCAACCCTTGAGCCAATTGAAGACGCAACAGATGACCGGGCTTTTGAAGACCTGGGCGGGTATCTCAATATACTCACCATCAACTATGATACGGATCTCTTTTCTGTTTATGCCGGTAAATTTACGCCGAATTTTGGTATCGCATGGGATGCCGCGCCGGGCCTTTATGGAACAGATTTAAATGAAGATTATGAATTTGCCGAAATGATCGGTCTTGGCGGTGCGCTTCATTTCAATCTTGCTGGCGATCACACAGTCTCCGCCAGCAGCTTCTTCGCAGATACAACTTTTTTAAGTGATTCCGTGGGCGACAGCCGGGGTCCTCTTGACGAGGATGATGGCGGACCGGCGAATACTGAAGGCCTTGAATCTTTCGCCGCCGCCCTTGACGGCGGTTTCACCGAACTGGATGGTTTTCGCTATCATTTGGGTTTCACTTCCCTTGCTGAAGGTGATGACGGCACCGAAAACCAGCTCGGCTATGTCGTTGGCGCCGAGTATGGCTTCCCGATCACAGAAGAGATTACAGCGACACCTCTATTCGAATATGCCTATCTTGACAACCTTGGCGGAGCGGACGGAGACAGCGCGCAGTTTGTAACAGCAGGCATCGGCTTTGAATATAATGCTTGGGCAGCCTCCACAACATTCCAGCACCGGAACACAGAAGCCGGATCATCTGATGTAGATGACTATGTCTTCGATGTAACGGTTGGCTATACCTTCGAGAATGGAATTGGCGTTGCCGGGGGATGGCGTCATGCGGAAGAGGACGATGTTGACAATAGCGGACTTGGCATTCTCCTGAGCTATAGCCTGGAGTTCTAGATCCCGGTGCGGATTTCCTGCGGATACGACCAGCAGTCCTTCTGAATTTCCTTGGCGGGTTATAACGATCGGAAGTTGGTTTTAAAGGGTGGCGTCATCGCCGCCCTTTTTTATTTTCCAGAACCTGTTACTTTAAAGACCTGATCGCCGACACCGTCTGACAGTTGAGAACCATGTTTGGATTTACCAAAAGAAAAATCAGGGTAGAACTGGATCAGGGCGTTCGCGTCATTGCAATCGGCGATATTCATGGTCAGATAGACCGGCTCCGTGCCGTCATGGAAGACGTTGATCACTATCGCCAGAAAAACCCTGTTCAAGAGGAACATATTGTCTTCCTCGGCGATTTCACTGATCGAGGCCCCGCATCAGCCGATGTCATCGAATATCTATTGGCGCGAAAGAAGAACGCCAAGCAGTCCGACCATACTGAAATCTTTCTCAAAGGCAATCATGAGCAGCTTCTTCTCGATGCTTTAAGTGGCAAAACGGAGAAGTCAGACCTTTGGTGGCGCAATGGTGGCCGAGAGACAGTTCACCATTATGCGGATTATTGTGGGTTCGATTTATCCGGCGATATCATCGCACATCACCTTGAAAAACTGCGGGAAAACTTCCCTGACTCTCATCTCAAATTTTTTGACCGTCTGGAAACTCAATATCGTGTCGGCCCCTTGGTATTTGTCCATGCAGGCATTCGAATGGACAAGCCTCTGAAAGATCAGCAGGAAGAAGACCTTATCTGGATAAGGGGGACGTTTCTCAATTGGAAAGGCCCGCCAAAAAAATACCTGATCGTTCATGGGCATACGATCACCTCTAATTTCCGGCCAGAGATCAAAAAACACCGCATCGGTCTGGATACAGGAAGTTACCGGCTGAAAGGCCAGATCACAGCGGGTCTCTTCGAAGGCAATAAAGTACGGTTTATTAGCAACGGCACAAAAAAGAACTTCAAAAGCAGTCCGTTTGACTAAGTCAGATACCCGGCGGAAAGGCCTCAGCCTGATTTTTCCGACTGCCGAACCCGGTAGAGCAAAAGAATACTCAGAAGAACCCCGATGGCTGAACATGCTGTCATGAGTAGAAAACTGTATGTCGGGTTCATTTCAAACAACAATCCCGACAACATGGTCAAAAGCCCGAAAAAGACGCCCATGGACAAACTGTCATAGAGACCTTGCGCCGAAGCGGAAATAGACGGCGGTACCCGTTTGGTCATATAGGCGATCAGTGACATATAAAGCAGGGCAAAGGTAAAGGCGTGCAGGATTTGCGCAAAACCCAGCACAGGCAATGTTTCCCCGTAAGCCAGAAGCGTCCAGCGGATCACCCCTCCCACGCCCGCAACAATGATCATGGGCATCGCACCGAACCGGTCGATCAGCCGCGAAGACAGACTGAACATGATAATCTCTGCGATGACGCCAATGACCCAGAGGACTGTGATAATCGTATTGCTGTATCCAAGAGACTTCCAGTAGATCGCACTGAAGCCATATAAAGCAGCATGTGTCGCCAACAACAGGGAAACTGTCAGCAGAAAAAGCGGGAAATTAGGCAGGCGCAGGGGTTTGAAGAAGGGAACGGCATCTGATTCCGGTTTCGTATAGATCTTTGGAACGAACCAGGCAGCTACAAGTAAAAGAAAGGCGGCGGCCAGAATAGACGCATAAATAGCATCCAGACCGAACTGATCGGCCAGAGCTCCCACTCCGATAGAGATCCCCATAAAACTGACAGACCCCCAGCGACGTACTTTGCCAAATTCAATGCCGGTTAGCTGAACCAGCCGCATAGTCAAACCGTCCGATAACGGGATCCCGGTTGAAAGCGCAGCCCCTGCAATCCCCCAGATAGCAGCATAGAGGAACCAGCCTTCCAGCCAAGGAAGGCACAGAAGCCCGGCCAACACGACCAGCGCCAGGAAAATCATGATCTTCCGACGATCCCCGGTCACGTCGGCAATCCAGGACGTCAGCGGCACAATCACCAACTTGAGCCAATAGGACATTCCCAGAACCAGACCAACATATTCGAGGGAAATCTGCCCTTCCAGCCAACGCGGCCAAAGGGGAATGGCAATGCCGTAAACGGCGAAAAAAGCGGTGTAATAACCGGTCAATCTGAACTCGACCGATCTTTTTGAATATTCCGGTATATGCATGAAGATCCTATTGGAATGCGTGTGCCAGCTTATCGACATTTGTTCGGCGGCTCCAGCCCAATATCATCAGAATCAGATTGGTCATCTATATTTTTCTATTTACATTCCTAAGAATATAATTATATATTCCAAGGAATATTTATGGAGAGATATAATGAACAGACGGCGATTTCTAAAAACATTGGGAGGCAGCGGCCTTGTTCTAGCGGCAACTGCAGGCGGATTAACCCAATGCGATCAAATGCCAGAGGAAGCGATCCAGGCTTGGCAAGGTCCGCAAAATTCACTGACGGATCGCGAATGGATATTATCCTATGCCTTACTGGCGCCGAACCCGCACAACATGCAGTCCTGGATCGCGGATTTAAGGGAAGAGAACGTCATCACACTCCACGCGGATGGCAAACGCCTGCTGCCGGAAACGGATCCATTTGCCCGCCAGATCACCATCGGGCAGGGAACTTTCCTTGAGCTTCTCGACATTGCTGCCAAAGAAAGGGGTTTTCGTGCGGACTTCACGCTCTACCCTGAAGGGACGCCGTCTGAAAACAGTCTCGACATTCAAGGAAAACCGGTGGCCCGGATCCAGCTGCAACCTGACAAGGCTGTCCAGAAAGATCCTTTATTCTCAGCGATCCTCAACAGACGGTCGACAAAAGATGGCTATGCGGAAACACCGCTCTCCGTCGCTCATCATGAAGCCCTGAAGAACGAGCCATTATTGGCAGGGCAGCAAACCGGCTTTGCCCTCACAGCAGAAGAAGTGCAGCCCTTTCGGGATTTTGCCGGAGACGCCATGTTGACCGAAATAAAAACCCCCAGAACGTATATAGAAAGCATCGAAAGGACCCGCATTGGGGCAGATGAAATTAAAAAGTACCGGGACGGGATTGACTTGCATGGCCCTCTTTTCTGGTGGCTCAAGGCATTGGGGCAGATGACGATGGAAAAAGCTATGACACCAGGCACCGGGGCGTATCAGGGCGGTATTGACTATGCACTCGGCTGGGCAAAAGGCACCCATGGGATGGGGTGGCTAATCACCGATGACAACAGTCGAGTGGCACAGGTGCAGGCCGGGCGCAGTTATGTCAGGCTCAATTTGCTTGCAACTCAGTTAGGCGTTGCGATGCATCCAGTCAGTCAAATTCTACAGGAATACCCCGAAATGCAAGATTTACAACACCAGTTCAATCAGCATCTGGGTATCCGCGCGACACAAAAAGTCCAAATGTTTTTCCGCCTGGGCTATCAGGACAGTCCCAGCCCTTCCCCTCGACGAAATTTAGCTGATATAGTGAGGGCATGACGCAAAAGAGACAAACAAGATCAACCCCTGATGTTGAATTCCGGATTATTAACTGGATTGGCATTATCGAACAATTGAGCAGCACAAAGGCACGACAGGCGCTGAATGGCACCGACGTGCCGATGCCTCAATTCATCATGCTCAATCATTTCAGTCACAAGCCGGATGAAGGGAAGACGGTCTCTCGTATTGCCTGGGCCATGCAACAACCCCAACCCGGCATTACAAAAACAATTGCCAAGATGCTGGCGAAAGGCTTCTTGCGTGAAGAGCCTCACCCCGAAGACGGGCGCTCAAAAATTCTATTCCTGACGGAGATTGGACGCGAAGCCCACGCTATGGCCGGAGGCAGACTAACTGCAACGATGAGTACGGTTTTTGACCATTGGAATGAGGAAGACAAACACGCTTTTTTTACTTATCTCGACAGACTGAAAGTTTTCTTCGACGAAAACCGTTAGACCTTGCTGACTTTGCCTGACAGAACATGTAGGCCACCAGGATCGGTGGAGAGCGTTACCGGGGTTTCTGGGCCGCGATCTCCATCACATTGGCAAAGAAATTCCGGTGCCATCACGACGGTTACCTCCCCTTCCGCTTTGATATAATCAACAGACGAGAGCTTCCAGATCCTGTTCGTTGCCAGAGCCGCCCCGTATTTTAAAGCAGCCCAGATCCCTGTATTCTTGAGCAAGACAATGTGAAGCCCTGGTTGCCGCAAATCCGCGTCAGGAACAAGCGTAAAAGGACCACCATAAAGCCGGGAACGGGATACAATAACAGATGCACCTTCATAGCTTTGTCCATCTGTTGTCACACGAACTCTTAACCCATTAAATCGTTTGACCGCCCGCAGGGCTGCCAGAATATAGGCAAACGCCCCATATTTTTTCTTCTCAAGCGGATTCAATTCCGCAACGGCAAGCGAATCATATCCGGCGCCAACCATCAGCATAAATCTTTTTCGGCCCATTAAACCGGGGAAAATACGGATGGGAGGCACAGATGTCAAAACTGAGACGACACGTCTGGATGTCGTACCAATTTCCAGCTCACGCGCCAGCACATTTGCAGTCCCAAGCGGAATGATACCAAGGGGAATATCCGTGTCCCGCATGCCATTGGCAACTTCGCAAATGGTACCATCCCCTCCGGCTGCGACAATTGCCGACCAGTTCTCTTTCACAGCAACGGCTTCGGCAGCAATCTCAGTGGCATGCCCGGCATATTGTGTGCCCGCAAGCGTAATCTGGCAATTTTCCTCTTCCAACAGTTTAAGAATTTTTGAGAGGCGATTTGCATTGCGGGATCCGGCAGTCGGATTATGAATAATGAGAAACCGGCGGTCACCTTCTGTCATGTAAATGACGTCCCTTCGCAATAAAACCATCATCGAGAAGTCATGAAGCTGACCCTGTCTCACGCCAGTATACGGACAGAGATTAACGAGTATACCGTTTTATTGCCTGGAGGATCGCTTATGAATGCGCAGGCTTCTCCACGAAAGTACCGAACGATCTGGATTTCTGATTTACATCTGGGGACACCTGGCTGCAAAGCTCCCTTTCTTCTCGATTTCCTAAAGCATACACAGTCTGATTACCTGTATCTCGTCGGCGATATCATTGACGGCTGGAGCTTGCAAAGAGATTGGTATTGGCCACAGGAACATAACGATGTGGTGCAGAAAATCCTCAGAAAAGCGCGGCACGGTACGCGGGTCAATTTCATCCCGGGCAATCATGATGCCTTTGCCCGCCACTATGTCGATCATGATTTCGGCTCCATCAAAGTTGCTCGGGAAATGATCCATGAAATGGCCGATGGCCGCCGGTTTCTGGTCCTGCATGGCGACGAATTTGATGTGATTGTCAAATACGCCAAATGGCTGGCACTTTTGGGGGACTGGGCTTACGGCCTTTGCCTGAAACTCAATGACAGTGTGAATATGGTTCGGGAAAAACTTGGCTATCCCTACTGGTCCCTTTCCGCTTACCTGAAATTGAAAGTCAAGAACGCGGTCCAGTTCATCGCCGATTTCGAAAATGCACTGGCCGACGTTGCCAAAAGCCGCAACATCGATGGCGTCGTCTGCGGACATATCCATCATCCGGAAATCCGGGATATTGGCGGCATCACCTATTGTAACGACGGGGACTGGGTCGAGAGCTGTTCGGCGTTGGTCGAACATTTCGACGGACGCCTGGAAATCATTCACTGGATGACACCCGTCTACCAGAAATTCAGTCCTGAAGGATCAGAAGAATGCGTTGTATCATCGTCTCAGATGCCTGGGCTCCTCAAATCAATGGTGTCGTTCGTACCCTCACGACGCTCAAAGAGCATCTTACCGGGCAAGGCCATGAAATAGTTACGATCACACCGGATCAGTTCCGCTCGATCCCCTGTCCCACATATCCGGAAATCCGGTTATCCTTGTTTCCCGCCGCCCGCATTACCCGGATTATCGAAGAAACGCTTCCCTCAGCGATCCATATTGCTACCGAAGGCCCGCTTGGCTTGGCGGCGCGAAAATATTGCCTCAAAAAAAAACTGCCCTTTACAACAGCCTTTCACACACGCTTCGCCGAATATGTTCACGCCAGAACCCGCATTCCTCTCAGCTGGGGATATGGCTTCCTCAAGTGGTTTCACAAACCATCCTCCTCCGTCATGGTGGCGACACAAAGCCTGCAGGCAGACCTTGAAGCCCGGGGGTTTAAAAACATCATGCGCTGGACCCGGGGTATCGACACCGACCTTTTTCATCCGCGAGAAAAGGGACTACAGAACTTACCCAGACCCATTTTCATGTATGTCGGCCGAGTAGCTGTTGAAAAAAATATTGAAAGTTTCCTGAAACTCGACTTGCCTGGCAGCCAGGTCATTATTGGCGATGGCCCCCAAAGAAAAGAGCTGGAAAAGAAATATGTAAAAGCGCATTTTCTAGGCATGAAAACGGGCGCCGATCTCGCTTTTCATTATGCCTCTGCTGATGTGTTTGTTTTTCCAAGCAAGACAGACACCTTTGGTCTGGTGCTTCTTGAAGCCTTGGCATCGGGTGTACCGGTTGCTGCTTATCCGGTTACAGGCCCTCTCGATGTCATCGGCAATGCCCCGGTAGGATCGCTGGACACAGATCTCAAACAGGCGTCCCTCAATGCCCTATCCCTGAACACGGATCTGTGCAGATCGTTTTCCCTGGATTACTCGTGGAAGAAAAGCGCGGATCAGTTTTTATCCAATCTGGCACCCTTTTCCCCGGATCGAATAAGCCCGCGGGATCAGGTGTGACTCTCTTCCTCGCGGGTCGCCGTTCGAATATTAATGACAAAGACCCCCACCAAGGTGATGCAGCCTCCCAGTATGAATTTCCAGGTAATCGGCTCGTCATATAACAAGACCCCGAAGCCAACGCCGAATATGGGCGCCAGCAGGCCATAAGGCGTCAAGATAGAGATCGGGTATTTCTGCAAAAGGTAGAACCATCCCCCATGGGCGAAAATCGTCGTAATGACGGTGGTGAATAACAAGGCCGTGATCGGTTGCCATTCGATATTCTGAAGGGATGCAATCTGCCCGTCCTCAAAGAGAAAGGATAATGCCATCATCCCTGGAAAGGACACCAGACCAATCCAGGCCTGCATGGACATGGTGCCGACTCCTTTGACTGTTCGCATGAGGATCAACCCACCAGCCATACAAAACGCCGCAAGGGCGACGAGCATCACACCATCGAGATGCTCAAACACAATGGGGTCAAAGCCAAGAATAAGAACGCCGCTAAAAGCGAGTATCATCCCGGAAATTCGGCGCCAACCGACAGATTCCCCAAGAAACAGAACCGCCATGACAAGGGAAAACGGGGCAACCAACTGGATTGTAATCGCAACAGCTGAAACACCACCGGCAATCGACAGCCCAAGATAGAGAAACGTAAAATGAATAATGCCGACAAGAACCCCAATGGCCAGGATCAGTTTCATGCTTCCCTTGACCGGTTTCAGATAAACCACCAGAAAGAGAGCAACCAGGAAAAAGCGAAGGGCTGTGAAGAACAAGGGAGAATAGTGCTCTATCCCGATTTTTGCCGCGACAAAAGAAAATCCCCAAATGATATTGATCAGTAGCGCCAACCCGATATGAGGAAGCGTCATAGTGGAATTCCCTGCCAAAAAATAAAAAAGGCACCTGAATCCCGGATATCCCGTTCTTCAGTGCCAGAAAAGCGCGTAAAAGATGTGTCTTGAGACGGTAAAGATATGTTGTTCTATAGCGCATGTCAAAATATAATGCTCTGCTGAATTACAACATCTTCCTCCGCCGAAAGGCTGAGGTCCACCCGTTGAGTTTTGAGGTAACACCCTGATGAGCAGTCATAAAAAACCGACACAAACGGGCGGTGTCAGTTCTGTCTCTTTTGGGGAGGCCGGAAAAGAAAAGAGTGACCGGATCACCCGTGCAGATGATCCAATTCTGCAAGCCTTCCAGGCAGTCAATGATTCATTCATCATCTATGATGAGAACGATCGCGTTATTACATTCAGCCCCCAACATGTGACCTATTATCCCTGGCTCGAAGGACATTTGAAGGAAGGCGCAAGCCTGAAAGATCTTCTTCATGTTGTCGCTTTCAGTGGCGCGCTGCCAAATATCAAGGGAGAGGAAGTCGCCTGGATGGAGTCCCGCCTCAATAGCCGCGGATCCGAGCAGTATCTGGAAGATATGGAATTGAAGGACGGTCGCATCGTCAGAGTTCGGGAAACCGCGCTACCGGGTGGTGGGCGGGCCGCAGCCCTGACCGATATCACGGCTGTTCGAAAAAAGGAACTCGCCTATCAGGAGCGAGAGGCCGAATACCGAAACTTGCTAGAAGTCAGTCCGGATTCGATTTGTATAACCAAAAAAGGCAGACTCATTTACGCCAACCGCAAAATGATAAAAATGTTCCATGGAACCCGCTCTGAAGATCTTGTGGGAAAGCACGGCATTTCGATCATCCACCCAGATGATATTGATCTGGTTGCCCGATATCGAACTGAAAATGCTGACAACCTCCTGGAGGCCCGCCCCCTTGAAATTCGCTTGCAACGGCTGGATGGCACTTCATTTTACGGCGATCTGACAACAGGTACTGTTACCTGGCAGGGTGAGAAGGCTAATCTCTGCACGATCCGGGATATTTCATTCCGAAAAAATATTATCGAAAAACTGGCCGAACGAGAGCGAGACCTGAAGGCAGCGCACAAGCTTGCAACAATCGGTTACTGGACGTTTGATACCGAAACCAGGGAACTGACAAGCTCCGAAGAGCTCTACGACATAACCGGTATTGACCCGCGCAAGGGAGAGCTGACATTTGATCATCTGCAAAGCATGTTCCCGGAAGGTGAATTTGAGAAGTTGCGTATGGCGCTCCTGGCGGGCCTCAAATCAAAAAAACCATTTGATTTTGAACATCAGATTTATGTCGATGGCCAAACCCGCTATGCCCGAGGCAGAGGGCATGCAACCTATGACGATACAGGTTGGGCGACAAAAATTTTCGGGGTTTCGCAAGATATAACTGCACACAAGAAAATGGAACATGCCATCCTGGAAAGCGAACAACGGTTTCGGGATTTGTCCACTGCTTCCACTGATCTGTATTGGGAAACCAACGAGATGCTGGCTTATACTTTTATCTCCGATATCGTGGAGGAAATTGTTGGCCATCCGAAAGAGCATTATATTGGCCGAAACATCCATGACGTTTTTGGGGAGGACGCCAAAACCGATAAGGTCCTCGAAGATATTTTGAATAAAGTCGACCGAAGAGAAGCCTTTCGAAACGTTCAGTTCTCCCGCTGGAATTCAGTGACCCGCAAAACGGTCTGGATACGCTGCAGCGCCCTTCCCTATTATAACAAAAACGGTGAATTTTCCGGATATCGGGGATCCAATACCGACATCACCAAAGAGATTGAGCTGGAGGAACAGCTGAAACAATCTCAAAAGATGGAAGCGATCGGGCAGCTGACCGGCGGGATTGCCCATGACTTCAATAATCTACTGGCTGTTATTCGCGGCAATTCCGAGCTGTTGCAGGAAAGCCCCGATCTGACGGATCATAAAATACATGCCAGAAAACTGGATGCGATCACCCGTGCGGCAGACAAAGGAGCTGATCTGACCCAACGCATGCTGGCTTACTCCCGCAAGCAAACTCTGAATCCAAGCGTTATAAATCTGGCGGGCCGGATCAACGACATGACCGGCATTCTGGAGCGAACGCTGGGCGAACAATATGAGATCAAACTGTCCCATACCCCTGATCTCTGCCCAACATATATTGATGGAAATCAGATCGATAATACGTTGCTTAATCTGGTTTTAAACGCCCGGGATGCGATGCCAAATGGCGGAGAGATTGCTATTCGAACCGATATCTTTGAACAAAAAGAAGACCAGGTTGTCAATGGAAGCCTGTTCCCGGCTGGCCTCTATGTCAGTCTCTCGATATCCGATACTGGTACCGGTATTCCCAAAGAAAACCTGAAATTCGTTTTTGATCCCTTTTTTACAACTAAGGAAATCGGCAAAGGAACGGGATTAGGACTGAGTGTTGTCTACGGATTTGTCCAGCAGTCAAAAGGGGTCGCTACGATCCAATCCGAACCGGAGCGGGGAACCTGTGTCACTCTTTACTTTCCTGCCTATCAATAATGTCTTCCTCCTGGCATAAAGACAAATCGCTTCAAACTTCAAACTATTCATTCATAGGCTCCGACCTTCAACCATGGAAATAGAGCGTAAATTTCTGACAAAGAATGCCGACTGGAAAAATCGCATTCTGAATTCTGAAGAAATTATTCAGTTTTATCTGACAAATCTGGATCAAACTCCCACTGTTCGATTGAGAATAAAAGGAGAGACAGGCTACCTCACAGTTAAATACCCCTCCGTCTCAGAGGCCATACTGGCACGGGACGAGTTTGAATATAGTATTCCGAAAGGGGATGTGCTGGCGCAAATCAAGAAAGCCAAAAGCCGGGTTATATACAAAACACGCCATCAGGTAGAAGGCTCCGATGGCCATCTTTGGGAGATTGATGAATTCCAGGAACCAGTCAAAGGCCTGATTCTGGCCGAAATCGAGCTCTCCCGGATTGACGAGCCTTTTAAAATACCCAGTTGGGCTGGCAAAGACGTGACTATGGATGGACGATATCGCAATATCAGCCTATCTTTTGCAGCGGATGACGATCTCATCCCTTAATCAGAATTCAGCAGGGAGACAATGATGATCAGAATATGCAGGGTGATCACACGGACAATCCTCTTTAGTTGCCTGATCGGAGGCCTCTTTGCCGGCCTAGAAACTGACAGTCAAGCGGCAGACAAGGCAAATCGGGCCGATATTGGCCCGCGCCCTCATTACCTGGTCAACAACCTCGAAGAAGGTGCCCTGAAGGATCTTCTTGGGTCCTGTAAATCCGGTCCTTTTTATCAAACGGATTTTTCAATCGGTCATCGCGGCGCGCCCCTTCAGTTTCCTGAACATACCCGACAATCTTATGAAGCCGCCGCCCAAATGGGAGCCGGTATCATTGAATGCGATGCGACCTTCACCAAAGACAGGGAACTTGTTTGCCGCCATTCGCAATGTGATCTGCACACAACGACCGACATTCTGTTGCGCCCCGATCTGGCAGGACAATGCAGCCAGCCGTTTACACCGGCAGAGGGCAGTAAAAAAGCAAGCGCAAAATGCTGCACTTCGGATATCACACTGTCTCAATATCTGACATTGAAGGGCAAAATGGACGGCGCAAATCCCGACGCCAAAACCGTTCAGAGCTATGTAAAGGGGACAGCTCCCTGGCGGACAGACCTCTATGCAACGGAAGGAACGGTGCTGACTCACGGACAAAGCATCGATCTGATCGACCGTCTGGGCCGAAAATTTACGCCAGAATTAAAGAAAGCAGCTGTCTCAATGCCTTATGAGGGCGACTTCAGCCAGGAGGATTATGCTCAAAAGCTGGTCGATGATTATAAGGCCAGAAATATTGATCCCTCTCGTGTCTTCCTGCAGTCCTTCAATCTGGCTGATATTCTATACTGGATCAAGGAAGAGCCGGAATTTGGCAAACAGGCCGTCTATCTAGACGGGCGCTATCGGGAAATTGATCCGGACAATCCGGATAGCATCTCCCCCTCCATGCAGGACCTTGCAGACAAAGGTGTTCGGATTATTGCCCCGCCTCTGTGGATGCTATTGACGCTGGATACCAACAATAAAATCATCCCTTCCGCCTATGCCAAGCAGGCGAAAGAAGCCGGATTGAAAATTATTGCCTGGAGTCTGGAACGTTCCGGTCCTTTAAACACAGGCGGTGGCTGGTATTACAAATCCGTCAAAAATGCTATCCAGAAGGACGGAGACATGATGCGTGTTCTACATGTTCTGGCGGAAGATGTCGGCGTGGTAGGTGTCTTTTCGGATTGGCCGGCAACAACCTCTTATTATGCAAGCTGCACCGGGAAAAACTAGACCGTATCCTCGCAAGGAGCAGAAAGCGGTGTTGTCATATTGATCAGGAGTTGTTCGCGGATTGTCGCGAGGAGCGGCTCCAGATTGATGGGTTTTGTCAGCACTGCATTCATGCCTGCTGCAAACAGCATTTTTTGAAAATCCACGGAGTCCTCTCCTGTTAGGCCGATGATCGGAATATCGCGGTGCTTGGCGCTAGAGCGAATATGTTTGGTGGCGGCAACTCCGTTCATCTTGGGCATATTGACATCCATTATGATGAGATCAAACGACCCTTTATCAAGTTCCTCCAGAACCTGATGACCATCGTCAGCCACAACAACATTCTTCACCAGAGGGACCAACATGGCGTTAATCAGGATCCGATTAACCACAACGTCATCGGCCACCAATATACTAAGATTACTGAGCAGATCCGGGCCCTTTGCAGCAGAAGAGACAACAGCAGCGTCAGAGGGATTATATTTTTCTTCTGAAGATCGTACCGCTGGCAATGACATGATAAAGGCCGTCCCCTGTCCAACATCACTTTCAACCTCGATCTTACCGCCCATAGTGACAACCAGAGATTTGGCAATCGCCAGGCCCAGCCCTGAACCCGTCTTGTTTTCCCCTCTTTTACTTCTGGTGAAGCGATCAAACAATGTTGCCAGATCCTTCTTTTCGATACCAATACCTGTATCTTCAACTTTCAGAATAAGAACTGGTGGGTTTTCTGTTTCTGTATATCGCGCCGTGACACTGACAAACCCCTTATTCGTATATTTCAGCGCATTCCCGATAATATTGACAAGGACCTGACGTACCTTTCTTTCATCGAGCATCAGATAAAATGGAACATCTTCTGCGATGGAAAAATTCATGGCAAGAGCACTGCTTTTTTTGCCCGCTGTTACAATCCTGAAGGAATTTTCGATGATCCCCCGAATATCGGCCGGGGCTTTTGATACAGAAAGTCCGCCGCTCTCAGCGCGTTGTAAATCGAGATAATCATTAATCAGGCTGTTGATATACTCTCCAGATTGATGAGCGGTCTCAACAATGGATCGAAGCTCCTCATCAATATTGTTATCAAGCAGAAATTTCTGGGCACCCAAGACACCTTGTAACGGTGATCTGATTTCATGGCTGAGGATTTCAAGAAATTCCGATTTTTCCCGAACCGCGAGAGCTTCCCGCCTGCGTGCTTGACCACGTTCCGACAAATACCCGGTCACGGTCAGTAATGTGATAGAAAAGATAAAAAAGGCCGTAATAAAAGAAAGCCTGACAACCCACTGATTGGAAAACTCCGTTGGCCAACCTTCCTTGGGCTTGACCGCAATGATCCACGATCCGTTAACCAGCTCCATTTCCAGAATAACACTTTGTGAAGAAACATCGAACAACAAGTCCTTGCCAAAAAAGGCCGGGCCTCGATCACCCAGACCATCAGTGCCGCGGAGTGACAAATCATATTTTTCCACGAAAGACATAATCCCGGCGCGCTGATAGAATTCATCAATATCGATAACGGCGGCCAGAATTCCCCATTCCTTCATGACCTCTTCCGCAGCTTTGACATAAACGGGAAGACGCACAATCAGTGCAACACCACCCTGAACCAATTCTACCGGTCCCGCAATAATGGGCTTGCTTTCTCTTAATGCCCGAAAGGCAGCAGCCCGCTGTTCAACAGGAGCTTTGCGGTAATCAAGTCCCAGTGAGGCTTCATTTCCCTGCAAAGGCCATACATACCGGATCACCATGTCAGGAGCCGCCGCAATATTTTTTATGCTCGGTTTAAGTCGCCTGATCGATTCCGCATAAAGTTTAAATTCTGACTGGGTTAAGTCTGGATTCGCTTCAATAAACGCTCTCAAACCACTCAGGACATAGACCGCTTCTGAAATCTGCGCTGTCAGCTTAATTCTCAGATCCTGCGTTGCATGAAGAACGTTGTCCTGCTGAACACTGACCTCATTTTCGATGGCCGCATGCTCGATCCGGCGCTCCAGATAAAACAAAGCAACAGCAACGGTCAAAAGAACAAATACAGATACAGCCTTTGAATGAGGCATACACTCCAAGCCTTATTTACAGAACCGGTTCACCAAACAGGAACAGCGCGTCGTAAACACATGTACTATATTATAGGTAACCTAATTTATTTATCATCTTATAGTTAAAATTTCCTATATTTCTGTAACGTTCTCGAAAAATTGCCAATCGCTTCAGACCATTACGGTCCTCAATCAGGCTTCCACAGCTGCTAATAATGCAGCATTGCCACCGGATGCTGTGGTATCGATACTCAGAGTTCTCTCATGAACAAATTCCCGCCACCCCTTATCGCCCTGCAAAGTCGGCACCAGTGGACCTGAGCGGGACGCCAGCCAGGTCTGAATTGTTTTGCGGGTTTCAGAATCCACGGAAAGACAAACCGCAGACAGGTCCGTTGCCTGACAAATAAACGAGCGAAGACTGCCCTGCTCTATCGCCGCGATCAACGCCCTTGGAATATCTGATTGGATGAGGCCTTTCGCAAAGGGCTCATAGCCTTCCGGCTTGCCCCAGACCATGACTGCATTTCCCGTCGCCAACGCGATCACAGCATCCTGCTTCCACCGCGTGCCCATCACGAACACCAATCCTCTCCCGTGGAACTGCAGCCTGTTGCTTTCTCCTGTGGAACCCGGAAGCTCAATGCTTTCCTGATGATAACCTGCAAGCAGGCGTTTAAAGGTCTGCTCGGAAAAGTCTCCTGCCGAGCAAATTGCCAGCCTGTTCTCCTCAAAAAGAGAGATCCTGTCTGGCACTCTGTTCCAGCGTTCCTGCTCTTCCAGACTGTCAGTCATCCCGGCATAGGATGCGTTCTCCGATAAGTCCGCTAACGCCATACCCGCTGAATACTCAGAATGGTCCCCGTTTTTTCCAACCAGTTTATGCAGATACAGCGGACCACCCGCTTTCGGCCCTGTCCCCGATTTTCCCTCTCCGCCAAATGGTTGCACACCCACAACAGCGCCAATTTGATTGCGATTAACATAAAGATTGCCGACATGAGCAAGATCTGCAACCTTCTGCACACGATCATCAACCCGGGTATGCAGCCCCATGGTCAGGCCATACCCCGTTTTGTTGATCTCATTCACAACCGTCTCAACATTACCGGATTTATACGTGACGACATGCAATACCGGTCCAAAGATCTCCTTCTCCAGCTGCGTAATGCTTTCAAGGTGAAACAAGTAAGGTTCAACATAGGATCCCTGATTGCGCAGGTCCTCCGTCAAGGACAGCTTCTTCAGGAGCCTTCCCTCATCTTCCATTGTTCGGCAATATCCAAGAATTCCCTCCCGGGCTTCATGATCAATAACAGGCCCCACATCAGTTGCCGGATCCCATGGATCTCCAATCACCAGTTCATCCATGGCTCCCATCAACATCTTGATGACCTTGTCTGCCACATCGTCCTGAACATAGAGAACACGCAAGGCAGAACATCGCTGACCAGCACTTTGGAAAGCTGAGGCGATAATATCGCGAATGGCCTGCTCAGGCAGTGCTGTCGAATCAATGATCATCGCGTTAAGGCCACCTGTTTCCGCAATAAGGGAGACGTCTTTACGCGCATTTTTTGCCAAAGTCTGATTGATGATCCAGGCTGTTTCAGTCGAACCGGTAAAACAGACACCTGCGGTCTGAGGATGAGAAACCAGTGCAGCCCCCACAGTCGCCCCGTCCCCTGGCAACAACTGCAGAATAGAAGGCATAATTCCGGCTTGATGCATCAGTGTCACCGCTAATGTTGCAATAACAGGTGTTTGCTCTGCCGGTTTGGCCATAACAGCATTGCCCGCAACCAAAGCGGCAACGATCTGGCCTGTAAAAATTGCCAAGGGGAAATTCCATGGAGAAATGCACACAATAACACCCTGTGCCTGACCTGACTGCGCCAGCTCTTCTTTAACAGCTTCTTTGGCGTAGAACCGGCAAAAATCAACGGCTTCACGCACTTCAGACAGAGCATCCTGAAGAGACTTTCCGGCCTCCCGCGCCAGAACGGACATAAGCTCCAAACGGCTCTCTTCATACAGATCAGCAATTTTCTCGAGCACAGCAGACCTTTCAATCGCTGGTTTTTCGCGCCAGCCTTGCAGGGCCTCCTGTGCATTCTCAAATGCCTTCTGAACATCCTGCTCGCTTGCCTCACTTACCAGACCAACTGTGTCAGCATGGCGAGCAGGATTGACCACCGGTTTCGCCTCCGTCTCTATCAGATGACCATTCAGGATAGGGCCGGCAACCCACTGACGATCCGCAAACGCATCTCTCTCCGTCAGGATCGCAGCCAACTCTCGTTCATCGGAGAAATTCATACCCGCCGAATTTCGCCGACCATCCGGAAAAAGGTCTGCTGGCCGGGAAAGGGAAAAGCCGCCTTTGCTGCGCTGTAAATCCAATTGGTGCACCGGGTCGCGAACCACTTCCCGTGCTGGCACTTTTTCATCCAGAACCTGATTGACGAAAGAGCTGTTGGCCCCGTTTTCCAGGAGCCGCCGAACGAGATATGCCAGCAGATCTTCATGCACGCCAACAGGTGCATAAATACGGCAGCGCCCTCTATTCTGATCTTTGACCAGACCATGCAGAGCCTCCCCCATGCCATGAAGGCGCTGAAATTCGTAATTTGTCTCCTCGCCCGCCAATGTCAGAATGGCTGTCATTGTATGGGCATTATGGGTGGCGAATTGCGGGTAGATATGATCCGTCATGGAGAGCATTTTTCGGGCACACGCCATGTAGCTGATATCGGTGGCAGCTTTGCGAGTAAAGACGGGATAGTCTTTAAAACCCTCAACTTGTGCCAGCTTGATTTCGGTGTCCCAATAGGCTCCTTTTACCAAACGAACCATGATCCGCCGATCGAGCCGTTGCGCCAGATCATAACACCAGTCGAGAACATAAAAAGCGCGCGGCCCATATGCCTGCACAACAATACCGAAACCATCCCACCCGGCCAGATCCGGATCAGAAAGAACAGCCTCAATCACATCCAGGGAAAGATCCAGCCTATCAGCTTCTTCCGCATCAATATTAAACCCCATGCGGGCATTTTTGGCTTGCTGGACAAGACTTGCAACACGCGGAACCAACTCACGCATGACACGCTCTTTCTGGAAATACTCATAGCGCGGATGCAAGGCGGATAACTTCACTGATATTCCGGGGTTATTCCGGATGTCTTCGCTTGTCGCCGCCTCTGACAAGCTGGAAATAGCCCGGGAGTAACTCAGGAAGTACGCCTGGGCATCCGCTGCCGTTTGGGCCGCTTCTCCCAACATGTCATAGGAATATTGGTACCCCTTCTCTTCCATGGCACTCGCCCGTGTCATTGCTTCGCGAATATCCCGGCCAAGAACAAACTGATGTCCCAGGATCTTCATCGATTGCGCAACAGCTTTGCGGATCACAGGCTCTCCCGCACGCTTGATCAAATGCTGGATATTCCCGACCACATCCCAGCTTTCCGTCTCTTTTGGTGTGATCACTTTACCGGTCAACATCAAGGCCCAGGTGGATGCGTTGACCAAAGAAGATGTGGAATGCCCTAAATGCTGCCCCCAATCTGCCGGTGCGATCTTATCCCGGATCAGGATATCAATGGTCGCTTCATCAGGAACCCGCAGCAAGGCTTCAGCCAGGCACATCAAGGCAACACCCTCTTCAGTACTCAGACCATATTCACCAAGAAAGGTTTCCATCAGACCCGGATTTCGCGCCCGCCTTAAGACCCGCACCAGTTCCGCTGCATCCACCACTATTTTTTCCCGAGCGGATTTTTCAAGGTCCAGATACTCAATCAGTGCAGAGACAGCCTTGTCTTCGTCACAAAGATGAGCCTCCCTGATCCGGTGCCGGTGAGCACTTTCAGATATGTTGGATATGTACTGCATGGACTCCACTCCTTGGTTCTTGATCCGGTCAATAATTAAGATAGGGTGGAATATTTGGTAAAAGAGACTGAATTTTTACAAAATACAGACTATTTTTCCTATAAAATTGTTCTATTATATGTGATAAGACTATATTTTATGAAAAATACAGTTCAATGGACAATATAGACAGAAAAATTCTACGCGAGTTACAGCAAAATGCCCGCGTTACCATGACGGAGCTTGCAAACCGGGTAGGCTTGACCAAAACACCCTGTATCGAACGGCTAAAACGGCTTGAAGCCAGGGGGGTCATCAAAGGATATGGCGCCCAACTGGATCCCGAACATCTGGAGGCTGGACATATCGCCTTTGTCCAAGTCACTTTAAGCACAACAACCACAGCGGCCTTGCAGGAATTTAACCTGGCCGTTCGAGAAATTCCGCAAATCCAAGCTTGCCACATGATTGCGGCGAATTTTGACTATCTGCTTAAAGTACGCACAAAAGACGTTGCGGAATACCGGCACTTTCTTGGGACAACAATCGCGCAACTTCCAAAAGTTCAGCAGACCAGTACTTTTATCGTCATGGAATCAGTCGTCGACCGGCTGACATTCGAGATTGCCACTCCCTGACCTTTAGAGTGGCCAGAAAAAAAGAATGGCAGGCACGGCCGTTGCCACAATAATGATTTCCAACGGCAATCCCATGCGCCAATAATCACCAAACTTGTATCCACCCGGCCCCATGATCAGTGTATTGTTTTTATGCCCGATCGGGGTCAGGAACGCGCAGGATGCAGCAACGGCAACCGCCATCAGAAACGGATCAGGGCTCGCGTTAAGGCGGGCCGCCACATCCACCGCGATGGGGGCACCAACAACAGCCGTGGCTGTATTATTCAAAACATCTGACAGTGTCATAATGACAATCATCAGAGCTGTCAGGACAATCATTGTCGGCAGCCCATCGGTCAGATTGACGATCCCTTGCGCTATAAGGGCGGTCCCGCCTGATTGCTCGAGCGCCGCCCCGAGCGGGATCATGGATCCCAACAAGACAATAACCGGCCATTCGACTTGTTGATACACTTCTTGGAGCGGGACGATATCCAGAAAGACATAGGCTGCAACGACAATGGCTAATGCAACAGCCAGATAGAGCCCCCCAAAACTTGCAACACCAATGGCAGCCGCAAAAATGCCAGTCGCCAGCCAGGCTTTCTTATACTGAGTGACAGAAAGCCCTCTTTCTGCCAGCGGAAGAACGCCCAACCAGGTAATGACATCATTAACCCGCTCTGTCGGCCCCAGAAGTAACAGGATATCTCCGGCTTCAATGTCCAGCCTGCGCACTCTTTCGCGGAACCGCTGGCCGTTTCGTGAGACACCAAGAAGTGTAACGCCGTGACGAACGAGCAAACGAAGAGAAAGAGCTGACCGACCCTCAATACGAGCATTATGCGGCACAACAACTTCTGTAATCGTCATCCCGCCAGCCGCTACCTTTTCATGCCGGTTTTCTCCATCAAACCGGAGTTTCAAGGCCCCGCGAAACTGGTCAATTTCCTGCGGCCCTGCCTCAACAACCAGAATATCACCCGCTCGAATTTCAACATTGCGGGCATATCCGGCAAGGCGTTTATGGTTTCGGACAAGGCCAATAACAGAGACATCGTTTTCATCTGCTTCTGTATCCAGGTCTCGAACCATTTTACCGACAGCTGAGGACCCTTCGGGGACATATAGTTCTGCCAGATACCCTTCCAGATCCCGAAGCTCTCCCCCCGGACTTTTATCTTTTACGCCGCCAGGAATGAGCCGCCATCCGAAAAAGGCAACAAAAGCGATCCCCACGGCAGCACAGGCAAGCCCTACGGGTGCAAAGTCAAACATGCCAAACGCTTCGCCCAGTGCTTGCTCCCGATAGGCTGCAATAATGATGTTGGGCGGCGTTCCGATCAATGTAATCATGCCGCCCAGGATCGTTGCAAAAGCAAGAGGCATCAGCGTAATGCGAGGTGATCTTTCTGCTTTTTTTGCAGCCTGCAGATCAACCGGCATCAACAACGCCAAAGCCGCAACATTATTCATAAAGGCGGAGAAAACAGCACCAAGACCACTCATGGCAATAATATGATTGGACAGCTTGAGTTCCATTGCGGTGATCTTGCGCGTGATCATGTCAATAGCCCCGGAATTCACCAGACCGCGAGAGACAATGAGCACCAAAGCCACAATAACCGTCGCGGGATGTCCAAAACCGGAAAAGGCCTCACTGGTTGGCACGACACCAATGACCAGCGCCAATATCAAGGCAACAAAGGCGACCAGATCATACCGCCAACGCCCCCAAAGGAGAAAAACGAAGACACCCGCAAACAAGGCGAAAAGCGTTATCTGATCCGCGGACATAACTTTCCCCTTTTTTAGGCGTATCGTCTCAAGATGTCTATCAAGAGGCCTTACCAAGCTGGTTCAGCATTTCGCCCATCTTCTGATGAATAAGATTAACGGCCTTCAACGGCCTCACCATCACTTTGAAATCTGTAATCAAACCCGCGTCATCGCAGGAAATCATATCAGCCCCGTTTAAGGTAATACCATCAATCACTGTCTGGAATTCCAAAACAGCATCCTTCTCTCCGATGACCTGACGAAGATATTTGAAGTCATCACCGTTCAGAACATTAAAGGCAGCCGCAAGATACAATGTCGTTATCTGTTTTCCGCGCTGCGGCGTATGAACAACAGGAGAGTGAAAAACGACATCGTCATGCAAAATGGCATCCAGCCCGGCCACATCCTTTGTTTCAAGCAGCGTATGCCAGTTATCAATTGTTTTTTGTATCATCGTCAGGCTCTCCGTCCTTTAAATTCATTCTTGTGCTCACTCTAGAGAGCATAAAGAAAGATGTAAACGGTGCCCTAAGGGAAGGTACAGAACCTTGATCCTCAAACTCCTTTTACGTTTCTATGGGAAACACGCATTCCAGCGCCTCATAATATTCGACCTTTGTTTGAAAGCGGGATAAAACTTCCTGCGCGCGGGGTTCAATAACCGCCGTATAGAGATCATCTCCCGAAAACGCATGAACGGATGCCATATCCTGCCAAAAGGTCAGAGCCTGAAACTCCACTTCATCTGATGCTGTCTCTTTTACCTCCCGTGCAAGAAGCAAGGCCTGCCTAAATCCCGGCATAAGCCTGACTTCCGGGAAAACTGTCTCAGAGATATGGGTTCTATAGGCCTCTGCCTGTGTTTTTTTGGCGTACCCGATCCATTTTCGCACAACCATAATTTTATAACTCCTTCATAATAATAAGTTTTTGAATATCTGAGGTACCTTCATAAATCCGACAAACCCGAACATCCCGATAGATACGTTCCAGCTCGTAATCCGCCAGATACCCGTACCCGCCCAGTGTTTGAATAGCATTTGTGCAAACCCGTTCCGCTACCTCAGTAGAGAACAGCTTGGCCATTGACGCCTCCCGTAAACACGCCTTTCCCTGATCTCGCAAGGTAGCGGCTCTCCAAATCATCAATTCTGCGGCAAACAAGTCAGTTGCCATTTCGGCCAGTCTGAATCCGACAGCTTGATGATCGAATATTGGCTTTCCGAATGCTTTGCGCTCCTGTGCATATTCCAGCGCTTTTTCATAGGCTGATTTCGCCATACCCACAGCTTGAGAAGCAACACCAATACGCCCTCCTTCGAGGTTAGAAAGCGCAATCCGATATCCTGCCCCTTCTTCGCCCAGGAGATTGCTCACGGGAACCCGACATTCATTGAAAGTTATTTGACAATGATCAGAAGCTTTTTGCCCCATTGTGGCTTCATGTCGAGAAACGTCATAGCCGGATGTATCGGTATTGATTAAAAAAGCCGAGATCCCTTTCTTGCCCAAGGACGGATCTGTTGCAGCGAACACGACTGCAATATCTGCACTTCCCCCGGAAGTAATAAATTGTTTGGAGCCGGTCAGGATATAGTGTTCACCTTCACGGCGCGCACGCGTTTTAAGCGCACCTGCATCAGAACCTGCATCTGGTTCAGTCAGGCAAAAACAACCAAGCTTAATACCCTTGGCCAGCGGGATGAGGAATTCCTGTTTTTGCTCTTCGGTTCCGTAGCGTAAAATACCACCGCACACCAAACCATTGTGAACCTGCACAACAGTCGAGCACGCGCCGTCTGCAGCCGCGATTTCCATAATGGCCTGAGAAAAGGAGACATAATCCGCGCCGGCTCCTCCATATTGTTCAGGGATCAAAATACCACTCAGGCCTGCTTTCGCAATTTTCGGCCATGGATCCATTCGCCATTTCCCCATCCGGTCTGCTTCGCTGGCAAATGGTGCAAGCTGCTCCTGAGAAAATCGCCGGGACATATCCCTGATATGAGATTGTGTTTCATCGAGCATATCTTCACTCCTGAAATAAGAAATTCCAGCGAGTATCGATCAATACAAGTCCGATCGTATTGGCTAAAATTGAAATCCAGAAAAAAGGTTATGGCTCAAGCTTTAAAAAAGCAGCTCTTGTAAGCTGTCGCGGTGTAATACCATATGATCTTTTGAAATGTTTAGTGAGGGCGCTTTGATCATAAAATCCACATCTCACCGCAACGTCAGCGATGGAAAGGCCCCGCCTCAAAAACTGACATGCTCGGCCAAGCCTAACCTGTGTGAGATAAGCATGAGGTGACATCCCCACGCTCCGCTTAAATAGGCGGATCAACTGAAAAGGTGTCAGTCCTATGACGGCCGCCAAATCCTGAAGAGAGAGTGACACGCTATATTGATCACTCATAAGATCCATTGCCTGAAGAAGAAGAGGGCCATCTGCATCAATAGTCTGTATCTTGTTCTCATCGCTCCCATAGCGAGAAAAAAGCTCGGCAAACAGACAAAACAGCAACTCGCGCCTGCGGAATTCATCCACCCCATTCTCAAACGCTTTATGAAGAGATAAAAACATTGCTGTCAAATCAGTATCACCAAGCATGCTCTGCGGAAAATAGGGAATATCTTCAACACCCAATCCTGATGTAACCTCATCTATTCCGAACTGCGTCAAATATACCGAGCGATAGCGCCAACGGTTGCTTCTTCCCATTTGGCTTGCTTGAGGTTCAGCTGGGTTAAAAACAAATAGAGAGGATGTGTCTGCAAGCTCATTGATACCATGGCTTTGAATAATGGCACCGCCTTGTTCAGTCGCCGCGATGACATAAGCATCATGAACATGGAGCGGATATTCCAGTGTTTTGAAATCAGCACACATCAAGCTCAAGCCGGAAATAGCAGGATCCCACCAATATTCCGTCACATTGTTTGGATCCATTTTTGCCATTTACATCTTCCAGTCAGCCCGCGTTCGAGAACATCCGGCTTCTTCGCGCCAAATAGGACAGCGGGAAGAGCAGCGCAAACAGAATTGTGGCCGCCGTAACAATCGACGGACCTGTAGGGGTATCCAGATAAGCAGAGCCGAATATACCACCGAAAACAGAGCAAAGGCCTAGGAAAGCGGCTAGGATAGCCATGGTTTCGGGCCCTCGCACCCATTGACGGGCCGTCGCAGCTGGAATGACCAGTAAAGACGTGATCAGCAAAATTCCGACAATCCGGATTGATACCGCCACCACGATTGTCATCAGCAACATCAACATCAGATTAACCCAGAAAGTCTTGACACCTTCCGCTTTAGCCAGATCTTCATGGATGGTCATCAGAGTGAGAGACAGCCAGTTTTTCAGCAAGAGAACGAGGACAACGATCCCGCCCCCGAAAATCCAGTAGAGATCCTCCATTCGAACCGTCAGGATGTCCCCAAACAGATAGGAATGCAGATCAAAGCGCTGATTTCCCGCAAAACTGAGGGCAACCATTCCGATCGACAGGGCAGCATGCGCCAAAATACCAAGCAACGTATCCGTCGCCAGAATACGGGTATGCTGCAACCACAAGAGAACAAGGGCAAAACCACTGCAGACCAGAACGGTTCCCAGATTACTGCTGATACCGGTGAGCAAGCCCAGCGCAATACCCAGAAGAGCACTATGCGCCAGAGAATCCCCGAAATAGGCCATCCGCCGCCAGACGACAAAACAGCCCAGAGGGCCGGCAATCAAGGCGATACCGGCACCGGCCGCCAGTGCCCGAAGAATAAACGGATCAAGCATGGGCTTCTGCCTTGTCTTCTGCAGCGTGATCGACGGGACAATCGTGATCTTCGGGATGATGATGGTGCTGGTAGCTGGCCATCAACTCAGCCATATCCGTTCCAAAAAGAGAGATAAATTCCGGATCCCGGGTCACGTGCCGGGGTTCACCATGGCAGCAGATTTCCCGAGACAGGCAAACAACATTTTTTGTCGATGACATCACCAGATGTAGATCATGAGAGACCATGAGGACACTAAGCTTTCTCTCCCGATAGACTTTATCAAGTAATTTGTAAAAACCCAGCTGACCGGTAATGTCCAGGTTTTGTGCAGGCTCATCCAGAACCAGCAAATCCGGCGCATTCAGCAACGCGCGGGCCAACAGGACACGCTGCAACTCACCGCCAGAGAGAACTGCAAGCGGTTTGTCAATAAGAGAGGCGATGTTCGTTTCTTCAATCACCGAGGCGAGGGAGGCTTTTGTCACATTCTTTCGAAGTGTTAAAAACCGCTTTGCCGAAATGGGAATGGTGGGGTCGGCAACCAGCCGCTGCGGAACATATCCGATTTTGAGATTTTTCCGGGTTGTGACATGCCCTTCATCCGGCGCATAAAAACCCATCAGGCATTTGAGCAGCATGGATTTTCCAGCACCATTTGGTCCAATAATCGTTATAAAATCCTGGTCAGCCACCTCGAGAGAGATATCTTTCAGAACCGACTGTCCGTCACGCAGCACACTCACATGCTTCGCCGAAATCAAATTATCCATTATTCTCTCAGTTTTCCGCTCTGCAGTCCTGACACTCACCCTGTATTTCAAGGGTGGTGTGATGAGGGGAAAAATGACTTTGCTCCGCCATTCCCCGCACTGCCTTTGCTACATCGCTTGCACAACATTCCTGAACCTCATTGCAGGCAGAACAAATGAGAAAAAAGCAATCCCGGTGCTGTAGCGGATGGCTACAACCGACATAGGCGTTCAGGCAGTTAATTTTGTGAACCAGACCATTTTCCTGAAGGAAATCCAGGGCTCGATAGACGGTTGGCGGCTTTGCGCTGTACTCCTCACCCAATTTTTCCAGTAAATCATAAGCCTTGGCGGAACCATGATTTTCCCAGACCAGTTTCAGCACTTTCCTTCTCAAATCGGTAAAACGCAGCCCACGCTCCTCGCATATGCGGCTGGCAGTGCTTATCGCATCTTCAATACAGACGGTATGTTCATGACAGCTATGCATGACGGATCCAGTTTTGAAATCAATGACGTTACATTATAACATAATTAAAAAAAGGCAACTGATTTGCAGCACTGTGCACCGCACAATAATTGTGTTGACAGGCAATAGCCCTTTCCTCATTTTAGGGATCAGATAGTGGTTCCGTGATAGACAACGGTGAAAAGGGAATATGGTGCGACGTACCCATCAGGGATCAAAACCATAGCTGCCCCCGCAACTGTAAGCGAATAGCCTGCTTTCAATAAACCACTGATTGCTGAACAGCAATCGGGAAGGTGAAAGACAGGCGAAGACCCGCGAGCCAGGAGACCTGCCCTATCTGTCACCCGATCTTTGACACGGGGTGTGTCAGAGTACGGATTTCCGTTGAGGTGACACCTTTAGTGGTGCAGGCCTGACGGAGAGCCTTTCTCTCATCAAACAGCCGACCAAATTGAAATATTAATCCATGCCTTTTCAAAGGCGTGGGACAACAGGTGTATGGATGAGAAACCGATTTATTCCCAGCTGTCTTTTCAGTGTGTGTCTCTTTGCAGGCAACGCAGCACTGGCAGCAGAGCAGCTGATAAAAACAACTGAAAATCAAACCGTAGAAATAGAAGAAATCCTTGTCAGCGCCGGACGCACGCCCGTCAAATCGGAAATGCTGGGTAAAGCCCATACGATTATCACCGCTGAAGATCTAGCACAAAAGCAGATCAGATCCGTCTCCGATGCACTCCGTTCCGTTCCGGGCCTGCATGTCTCCAGAACAGGCTCATTTGGCGGCCTAACACAAGTTCGTATTCGCGGCTCAGAGGGCAATCATGTCCTTGTCCTGATTGACGGCATTGAAGTCTCCGATCCGACACAGGGTGAGTTCAGTTTTGGCAATCTTCTGACTTCGGATATTGAAAGAATTGAAGTCATTCGCGGACCGCAAAGTGCCTTCTGGGGATCAAACGCCACCGCCGGCGTCATCAACATCACGACAAAAAGAGGAATCCGGAACGACTTCAAAACCAGCCTTTCCGTTGAGACAGGGACGGACCTTACCCGGCAAGCCAATTTAACAGTTCGCGGCGGGCAAGAAGCCTATGATTTCGCCCTTTCCGGAACCGTTCGGAAAAACCGTGGTTTCAATATTTCCGATTTCGGCTCTGAAGAAGACGGAAGCGGGAATGCAACGCTCAACGGACGCTTCAACGCCGATTTGACGGACACCCTTTCCCTGAACAGTTCTCTTAGATATTCCAGGCTGACATCAGACACAGATACACAGGATTTTGCCTTTCCAGCCACACCAACCCAGGGTCTGGTCATTGACACAAACGGGCATGCAACACGCTACGAGTTTTCAGGCGGCATTGGCCTCACCCTGGATACATTCAATTCCGACCTTGTTCATAAACTAAACCTGAAAATGACGGATATCACGTCAAAAACCGTCAACGGATCCGGCGCCGGATCCGGGACGAATGGCGAACGCTATCATGCCAGCTATCAGGCGACATATTTTCTGGACACCCCAACCTTTGCAGAAGCTAATCACAGAGTCACAGGAGGCCTTGAAATTGAGCGGGAGACCTTCCAAAACCGCTATCCATCGTCGGCAGCGCAAGCAAAAACCCAATCCCGAAACCTGTATGGCGGCATTCTGGAATACCACGGTGAATTTTTGGATCGTTTCTCTGTAACAGCGGCTATCCGGCAAGATCGTAATGACAGCTTTGACAACAGCCTCACATACAGCCTTGGCAGTTCCTATCATATCAAAGAAACGGGCTCCCGGTTTCATGCGTCTCTCGGCACCGGCATAACAAACCCGACTTTCTACGAGCAGTTTGGTTTTAATCCAGGCACATTTGTGGGGAATTCATCCTTGAAACCCGAAGAAAGTTTTGGCTGGGATGTGGGCATCGAACAGAAATTCCTTGAGGACAGGCTGGTTGTTGATATTACTTATTTCAACGAGACTCTGACCGACGAAATATCAACTATCTTTAGCGGCGGCTCCTTCACGCCTATCAATCTGGATGGAAAGAGTGACCGGCAAGGAATTGAGGTCTCGGTTTCCTATGACATTCTGGAAAATCTTACTGGCACAGCTTCCTACACATATCTTGATGCCACGGAGCCGGATGGCGATCAGGAAGTCAGACGGCCTCGCCATTCGGGGGCACTGGGGTTGAATTATGTCTTTCTTGCGGGAAAGGCGTCCCTGTTTGGCGCCATGATTTTCAACGGCGAGATGGAGGATTCTGAATTTATCACGGCAACCCCTCAAAGCCGGGAAACGCTGGATCAGTACTTCCTTCTGAATATTGGAGGCCGCTATCAATTGACGGACAAAATTGAGTTACAGGGCCGCATCGAAAATCTGTTGAATGAAAATTACCAGGAAGTCCTAGGTTTCAACTCACCTGGGATCGGTGCCTTTATTGGACTTCGAGCCGAATTCTGATGAAAAACACATTCCTCGCCTCGCTCATTGTCATATTGTTTGGAATGCCTATTTCGGCATCCTACTCAGAACCAACGCGCGTGGTTTCAACAAATTTATGTACCGACCAGCTCGCTTTGCTGATTGCCCATCCAAATCAAATTCTTTCTCTCAGCTATCTCTCGATCGATGAAAACAGTTCTGTTCTTTATGAACAGGCGCGCCAATATCCAGTCAATCACGGATTGGCTGAAGAAGTCTTCGCCCTTAAGCCAGACCTTGTGCTCTCCGGGCTTTACTCAGCCCGCTATACGACCGCTCTGTTACGCAGGCTGGGAAAGAATGTTGTCACCTTTAACCCGGCTTACAGCCTGGAGGATATCAAGGCCAACATTACCCGGATGGGGAAAATACTCGGCCGAGAAAAAGAGGCTCGCTTTATCCTCAAAAAATTCAATCAGGACTTAACAAAAATTGCGGAACTGGCGTCATTGAAGTCACCTTCTTCAGCTCGGACTTTGTCTCTCTATGGGGCAAATGGAAGAACAACCGGAGCCGGAACCCTTGCCAACGCCCTTATAAAAGCTGCTGGCTTTGAAAATTTGGCGGGCCGCCTGGAAATCACGGGGACAGGATATTTACCTCTGGAAATTCTAGTCCATGAAGCCCCGGATATGCTTGTGACATATGGCAAAGACCTCATCTCTTCCAGATCCGAAGAAGCCCTCCATCATCCGGCTCTTACAAAAGCATTTTCTCCGTCTTCCCGCCTTGATATTGCCTCCAAGCACTGGATTTGTGGTGCCCCGTTCATCGTGGAAACACTCTTGAAACTAATACAGGCACAAAATACCTCTTCGGAAAGGGTAAACCCTTGATATGACAGCAATCAATCTCCGATACGGCCTTCTCTTGGGTAGCTTGATTCTTCTGACTTTCTGCTTGTGTATCGGTTCCCTGGCGGCCGGATATGTCGATTTTTCGATCCAGCAACTATGGGGTGCCGTTTTCGCTTCGGATGAAAGTGCAATCCAGCTGATCTTGCTGGAAATCAGACTGCCCAGAATGATCCTGGCATTGTTGGTTGGCGGAAGCCTTGGCCTCTCCGGTGCTGCCTTGCAAGGTCTTTTGCGAAACCCCTTGGCAGAGCCGGGCTTAATTGGTGTCAGTGCCTTTGGCTCTCTGGGTGCCGTTATCGCCATCTATACCGGCCTTGCCACCATCTTTCCCTATGCCCTTCCCCTCCTGGCGCTTGGTTTCTCGTTCACCGCTGTTTTCCTACTGCATGTTCTCGCAGGGAAAAGCCATAGCATTCTGACGCTTATTCTGGCCGGTGTCGCTCTCAGCTCTCTTGCCAGCGCCCTGACGTCCCTTGCCCTCAATTTATCATCGAACCCCTGGGCCGCCCTGGAAATTGTCTTCTGGTTGATGGGGTCCCTGACAGACCGCAGCATGACACATGTTGAGATCGCCGCCCCATTTATTCTGGCAGGATGTATGCTGCTTCTGCTTTCCGGCCGAGCCCTGGACGGATTGAGTCTTGGGGATGATGTCGCTCACAGCCTTGGTATTCACTTAACCCGAACCCGTTTGATGATCACGGTCGGAACCGCCGCCTGCGTTGGGGCTGCCACTGCCGTAACAGGGGCGATCGGATTTGTCGGCCTGGTCGTTCCCCATTTACTACGCCCTCTGGTAGGAGGGCGCCCTGGAAGGCTTCTACCGGTCAGCTTGTTGGGCGGCGCCTGCTTTATTTTACTGGCTGATATCATCGTTCGGGAAGTCCTGCCCGGCAAAGATCTCAAAATCGGAGTGATCACCGCTCTTGTCGGCGTTCCTTTCTTTCTCTGGTTGTTGATGAAAGAAAGGCGAAAAGGCCGATGATAATATTAAAAGCCGCCAATATTTCCGTCTCTTTTCACAAGACGCAAATCCTGGACACGGTCAGTTTTACCTCCGAGAAACCTGAGCTCATAGGGCTGGTTGGCTCCAATGGCGCAGGGAAGACCACTTTGCTCCGGGCTCTGATCGGGCAACACTCGCTCCAAACCGGAGAGGTGACGATCTCCGGGCAGCCATTACAATCTCTTCCTCCTGCCAAAAGAGCCCGTCTCCTCGCCTATCTGCCGCAAAACAGAAACCTTCACTGGCCCCTGGTTGTGGAGGATGTTGTCATGTTGGGCCGCCATCCCTATCGGTCCGGTTTTGCCGCTCCGACCGCGAAAGACATCGCATGCGTTCGGAGCGCCATGGCCCAAATGGATGTAGACGTTTTTGCATCCAGACCTTTCAAGATGCTTTCCGGAGGGGAGCAGGCGCGCGTGCTCATCGCCCGGGCGCTGGCACAACAAACAGACCTTCTTTTCGCAGATGAACCCCTGGCTGGCCTGGATCCCGCTCACCAAATCAGTCTCATGCAGCGCCTTAAGCGCATTGTGCAGGAAGGCAGAACGGTTATCCTGTCTCTCCATGAACTCACGCTGGCCGCCCGCTGGTGCGACCGGCTGCTTCTTCTGCAAAATGGTGTTCTGGCAAAGGACGGATTACCCGAAACCGTTTTAGAGACGCAAACCCTCAAATCAGCCTTTGGCGTCGGGGGTTACATTTCCGTTCACTCAAACAAACCACTCATTATCCCGCTTGAGCTGGAGGAAGGAGGGGCCCATGACAAATAACATTCACACCCTAATTCAACAAAGCCTGCTTCACCCGGAGGATAGCTGGAGTATTGGATCATTCGGAGCCATCGGAGAGTTTCATCAGACCGCAGATGAAACCGTTCTTGCCAGCAGTGAAGCGGATTTGCTCCGCGTGACCGAGCGGGGCGGCATCCGGATCAATTCTGACACTCTTCAAAACCTCAAAATGATAGGCTTTGAAACCCTGTCCCCCGATCCTCGAAGATGGGGGCAAGGTACTGTTTTCTGCCTTCCTGAAGAAACAGGAACGGGAAGTCAGCGTGATGTTTTGACATCTCTTGGACCGGATTGTGAAGCACTGCTTGAAAAAGACAGTTCTGCATCTCTATTTGATATGGGGCTCGCCCAAACACAAATTGATTTCTGCGTCCGAACCACAGATCCGGATCTTATCGACCTTCTAAATAAACAAACGGGTAGATCTCTGTTTGACTCTGATAATCCTGCCATGGGTGCTATTTTGGAAAAACACCCTCACCGCATCGTCCAATCCAAAGCCGGACGGGTTGAAATCTACCAGAAAATTGGCGGCCCCGATACGGGAGATCAGTCGCCGGAAGGCCCCCATACTCACTTGTTGCCAAAGCTCCTCAAGTCGGGCCGCACCCATTCAGCCAATATACCGGTTCCGAATGGTTTTCTCCCTGTTCTGTCCTATCATCCTGCCAGCCCTGTTAGCGATTCACTAGGAAAAGGCACTCCGTTTAATCCAGACCACCACACGCGTTTTCAAAGTCTGTTGGAGCAGTATGCGCCGCCTTCTTACTGGGCTATCAGGCAGTCTGTTCTCCGCGCAATCGACCAGAATGACAAACCACACGACATTTTGCCTCCGGCTTTCCGGCTTGAGCGGATTGCTGTTCGCAACACCCTCCGACAACTCACCCGGATCGCGGAACACAAAAACGATTCAAAGCTTGCAGGCAAACTGCATCGCTGGCGTCTTGTTTATGACCGACAGATCCTTGAAGGAGATATTATAAACGAAAGTGAAAACTAGGCCTGGTCCTGCGATGCCTTTTCCACCATTTCCACCCGGATATCTCGTTGCGGGAACGGGATATCCACGTCGTTATCCCTGAAAGTCTTCCAGACAGCGATCAGGACATCACTTTTGATATTCCCGCATCCTTGTTCCGGATCGGAAATCCAGAACCGCAGTTCCAGATCGATGGAATTATCTCCAAATCCCTGCATCAGACAACGCGGTGCTGGATTGCCTAATACCCGATCCTCAGACGCCGCAGCGGCTTCGACGAGTTCGATAACGGCAGGGATATCGGATCCGTATCCCACCCCGATCGGCGTCCGTAAGCGGACATTTTTTGAACTGTAAGACCAGTTGACAACCTGTTGGGTGATCAGATCTTCGTTAGGAATCAAAAATTCCATTGAATCGCGAGTTATCACAGACGCATAGCGGGCCCCCATGGCGTGTACCCGGCCATATGTCTGGCCCACTTCAATCACATCACCGGGCTTTATGCTTTTGTCCAACAGAAGAATCACACCACTGATCAGGTTCGAGACCACTTTCTGAAGGCCAAAGCCGATCCCGACACCCAGCGCACCACCAAACACGGCAAAGGCAGTAATATTGATACCGGAATTGGAAAGAACCACCATGATGGCCACAGCAATCAATCCCACCCGGATTAATTTTGCCAGTAAAACCTGCACAGAAGGGGTCAGCGCTTTACTTTTATGAACTTGACCTTCAGCGAATTTGGAGAGCCCCAGACAAATCCAGAAGACGATAATGCTGGCAACGACCCCTTTAACAATTTTCAACATCGAGATGTCGGTCTCGCCGAATGTAAAGGAAAGACTATCCAGAAATTCGAGGGTTGGTGTCAGATACCCGACAATATTCAGCGCAGCAATAACCCAAATACACAGGGCAACCAGCTTTGCCCATGTGGTATTCTGCATCAGGCGAGTGAGAAGCTGAATCACGATCCACGCGGTCAAAAGAGAACAGGTGACACTCAGGATGCGGGACGGATACCCGGCTCCCTGAATCACGGCCAGGACAAGGAACTGAATAATCAGCCAAAGGGCCGGCAGAATAATCGAAATAAAAGCCCCGGATATTTTCCGGACAAAATTACTTGTAACTTTCTCATGGTAACCATTTGCGGTAGCAATCACGCGGGGGGCCAATAGTCTGGCGAGGCCATAGCCCAGAATAACCGCTACAATCTGAACCGGTATCTCCACTTCCAACACGGCCTGACTAACGCTTTGCCAGGCGCGCATTAGAAAGTCGAGAATCTTCTCTTCGGTCATCGACGCATGTCTCCTTGTTCCCTCATCTTCTCATTAGACAGTTTTTATCGCCTAAAATAAAGCAACAAGAAATTAACCCTGTTCCATAACCGGATCTTAAATATTTCACGCCATCTTGTGCCTCAGTGAGTATCAGTCGCGTAACCAGTAGCGTATGCGTAACCGTTGGACCGGGTGACTTTTGTCGCCCGGTCTCAGTACCTCACACCTCTCCTTCTCCCCTTCATAGGATAAAACTCTGTCGCAGACCGATTCTGGTCTAACGAAATAATTTTCTTGATATTTTTATTTATTGTGAAAAAATTCATTAAATTTTCATAACAAAGAAATTTATGGGAAATATTATGGTAAAACCATTCCCTGAAGACAGGAACAGTCCGCCTCTTGATGAACTGGCAATCGGACATCAGATCCGGGATCTTCGCCGAGCCAAACGGCTGACGCTTACCGAGCTGGCAGAGACGATTGGAAAATCTGTCGGCTATATTAGCCAGATTGAGCGCGGGAAAAGTGCTGTGACAATTCCTGTGCTTCAGGAAATCGCATCAGCCCTGGGGGTTCAGGCCGGATGGTTTTTCAGCGGACAGGCCAATGCCCCCCGGGAAGAACGGGATTTTATCGTCCGCAAGGAAAACAGGAAAACCCTTCAGCTTTCCAATGTCGGCCTAACCGAGGAACTTCTCTCGCCGAATTTAAGTGGATCCCTGGAATTCCTCCTGACCACTTATACTCCGGGAGCCAGCACCGGCGACGGGCCCAGAACCCGTAAAGGGGAAGAAGCTGGCCTTGTCCTCCGCGGTCAGCTCGAACTCACCATTCAGGGGCGCAAGTTCACCCTGAAAGAGGGAGACAGTTTTTCACTTCCGGCAGAAGGCCAGCATCATTGCTTCAATCCCGGAGACGAAGATCTCGTTATTGCCTGGGTCATTACACCACCAACCTATTAGGAGTTCACGCATGTCTCGCCCGATCAATATACCAGAGGAAGCCGAAATTGTTATTATTGGCGGCGGTGTTATCGGCTGTTCAGTCGCCTATCATCTGACCCTGCTCGGCTATAAAGATATCCATCTGCTAGAGAGAAAAGAACTCACCTGCGGCACCACCTGGCACGCCGCCGGTCTGGTGGGACAGCTAAGAGCGACCAGCAACCTGACCCGAATGGCCCAATATACCAGTGACCTCTACCAGGATCTTGAATCCCAGACGGAGCATGCCACCGGGTTCCGTCAAACCGGTTCTCTTGGTTGCGCCGCCAGTGAGGCCCGGTGGCAGGAAATGCTGCGCGGTGGCTCGATGGCTCGCAATCTGGGGCTGGATTGTGAAATCTTTACACCTGAAGAAGTTCGGGAACGCTGGCCCTTACTGGAAACTGGTGATTTGTCCGGCGCCATTTACTTGCCGAGTGATGGGCAAACGAACCCGATTGACACCACCCGTGCCATGGCCGCTGTTGCCCGGGAAAATGGGGCCTGTATCCATGAGGGTGTCAAGGTTCAAGACATTCTGCATGAAGAAGGCCGCATTACCGGCGTCAAAACCGAGGCAGGCAATATCAAGGCCAAAAAAGTTGTCCTGTGCGGCGGGATGTGGTCACGAGATCTGGCTGCAGCATGCGGCGTAACCGTCCCGCTCCATGCGGCGGAACATTTTTATATTGTCACGGAAGGTATTGACGAACTGCCTTCCGACATGCCGGTGATCCGTGACCCCGATAACAGCATCTATATCAAGGAAGATGCCGGAAAGCTGTTGGTTGGCGCGTTTGAACCCATCGCCAAACCCTGGGGTCACAAAGGGATCTCTGATGATTTCTGTTTTGATGAACTCCCGCCTGACCTGGATCATTTCGAGCCGTTCCTGATGAACGCCATGGCACGTATTCCTTTGCTTGAAAATGCAGGCATCAGGACCTTCTTTAACGGCCCGGAAAGCTTCACACCGGATGATCGGTATCTGCTGGGCGAAGCGCCGAATATGAAAGATCTGTTTGTCGCGACCGGCTTTAACTCCATTGGTATTCAGTCTGCAGGCGGCGCAGGCAAGGTTCTCGCAGACTGGATCCACCTGGGTGAACCCCCGATGGATATGTGGGATGTGGATATCCGCCGTGTCATGCCGTTTCAATCCAACCGTCATTATCTTTATGACCGAACCGTTGAAAGCCTGGGCCTGCTCTATCAGATGCACTGGCCCTATAGACAACCCGAAACAGCCCGGAATGTTCGGCAATCTCCTCTTCATGATCGGCTTGCAAGCGCAGGCGCCTGCTTCGGAGAATTGGCTGGGTGGGAACGTCCCAACTGGTACGCCACAGGCGATATGAAAGCAGAGTATGAGTATAGTTTCAGCCGTCAGAACTGGTTTGAGCGTTCGGCTGAAGAGCATCGCGCCGTTCGTGAGGCTGTTGGCCTGTTTGATCAAAGTTCCTTTTCCAAATTCACACTGGAAGGGCCGGATGCCGAGGTAGTATTAAACCGGCTTTCAACCGCCAATATGTCCGTCCCTATTGGCAAAGTTGTCTATACCCAGTGGCTGAACCATAAAGGCGGCATCGAAGCAGATCTCACCATTACCCGATTGGCGAAGGACAAGTATCTTGTTGTCACCGGCTGCGGATCACAGGTGCGGGATCTGCACTGGCTCAAAAAACATATCAAGGCGGATGAATTTGCGATCCCGACAGATGTCACCTCTGCCTATACGGTCTTGGGTATTATGGGCCCGAATGCCCGGGCGCTTCTATCGTCCCTGACCCCCGATGATTTAAGCCATGAAGGATTTCCCTTCGGGACTTCTAGAGAAATTGACCTTGGTTACGCCCGGGTTCGGGCAACGCGCATCACCTATGTTGGCGAATTGGGTTGGGAGCTTTATATCCCGGCGGAATTTACCCGCAATGTCTATGATGCCATCACCGCCACTGGAGATAAATTTGGCCTGAAGCATGCCGGGTACCATGCTATGGACAGCCTGCGTATTGAAAAAGCGTATCGGCATTGGGGGCACGATATTACGGATGAAGACACCCCGCTGGAGGCCGGCCTCGCTTTCACCATCGATTGGGAGAAACCGGGCGGCTTTATTGGCAAGGAAGCTTTGCTCAAGCAAAAAGAAGAAGGATATTCCAAGCGCCTTCTCGTCTTTGCGCTAGAAGATAAAGATGCCCTCCTTTTTCATGACGAGCCGATCTGGCGAGATGGTAAGCGGGTGGGCTATATTTCGTCTGGCGGCTATGGTCACGTGACCGGCGGCCCCATCGGACTTGGTTATGTTAAATATGAAGGCCGGTTCGATAAAGAAGCGTTGCTTTCCAGCCAATATGAAATTGAAATTGCCGGCAGAAAATATCCGACAGCAGTTTCTCTTTCTCCGCTTTATGACCCGAAGTCGACAAAAATCCGATCATAAAGCCCTCGCCATTCACCACTCTCTCCCCTAGACTTTAGAAAAAACAAGAATAAGGGGAGAGACTGCATGTCCTGGGAAAAAGAAATAGAAGAGCTTCGGCACCGTCAGGAACTTGCCAAAAAAATGGGCGGCGAAGAAAAGATTGCCCGCCATGTTAATGCGGGAAAACTGACCGTCCGGGATCGCGTCGACAAATTGCTTGATGACGACTCTTTTCGGGAAGTCGGTTCAGTGACCGGTAAAGTCAGTTATGACGAAGAGGGCAATATCACAGAAATGCAGCCTGCGAACCTGATTACGGGGCGCGGTAAGCTGGGCGGTAAAACCGTCGTCGTTGCGGGAGATGATTTCACGGTGCGCGGTGGTGCCAATGATGCCGGCATTCGCGAAAAACTCACCCATGTGGAGATGATGGCGAACGAACTGCAGTTACCGCTAGTTCGGCTGGTGGATGGCACAGGCGGCGGTGGCTCTGTCAAAACCATCGAGACAGAGGGCCGAACCTATATTCCAGCGGTCAGAGGATGGGAAGTTGTTGTCGATAATCTGTCCACTGTTCCGGTTGTGGGCTTGGCCCTCGGATCAACAGCAGGTCTTGGGGCAGCCAGAGTGGCTGCCACTCATTATTCCATGATGGTCAAAGGCACATCCCAGATGTTTGTCGCGGGCCCGCCGGTTGTTGCCAGAATAGGGGAGCAGCTGGACAAGAACGAGCTGGGCGGTTCCGACATTCATACAAAAAACGGAGCCGTGGATGACGAAGTCAGCTCAGAAGAGGAAGCGTTTGAGCGGACAAAACAGTTTCTGTCTTACCTCCCGCCCTCCGTTCACCAACTGCCCGAGCGAACGGACTGCACTGATCCCGCTGATCGTTCAGAAGACTGGCTGATAAAGGCCATTCCGCGCAATCCTCGGCAAGTTTATAAAATGCGTAAGATCATCAACGCTGTCATGGACGAAGACAGTTTCTTTGAAATGGGCAAAAAATGGGGCCGCTCCGTGATTACCGGCTTTGCCCGCCTGGATGGCTGGCCTGTTGCCGTCATGGCGAGCGACCCCTATCACTATGCAGGGGCCTGGACGTCCGATACAGCGGACAAGGTTCTTCGCTTTGTTGACCTGGCCGAAACTTTCCATCTGCCTGTCGTCCATCTGGTCGATATTCCGGGCTTTCTAGTGGGGCGCGAAGCGGAAGAGCAAGCGACCATTCGCCATGGTGTGCGGGCCATGACTGCCATTTTCCAGGCACGTGTTCCCTGGTGCAGCATTATTCTGCGCAAAGCCTATGGGGTGGCCGGCGCCGCCCATATGAACGCGTCTCGCTTCAACCTGCGTTATGCCTGGCCTTCCGGGGACTGGGGATCGCTGCCCATCGCCGGAGGGTTAGAAGCTGCCTACAAATCGGAGATTGAGGCCTCAGATGATCCGGCTGCCAAGCTGCAGGAAATTGAGGAGCGTCTGGATCGCTACCGATCCCCTTTCCGAACAGCTGAGCGCTTTATGGTCGAGGAAATCATTGATCCGCGGGAGACACGCAAGCTCCTCTGTGATTTTGTAGAACTTGCCGCCCCTTTACGGAAAACGGGCCGCCCGAGTTTCGGGGTACGGCCCTGAATCGGGCCGAAAGCTTTACGCCAGAGAAAGCCAGAGTCTGAGCAGATGCCGCTTTTCACGAGGATCGTCATGATCCTCGTAATCTGTTCGGGCATGCAGGTTTGTGTGATTGGACAGAAGTTGAATGTCTCCAGGCTGCAAATCCATATCCAGAAACAGCTCAGGGTCCGCCGCGATCTGCTCGTACAGATCCAGCATTTCCTGATCCTCCTTCGAAAAGGCCGGAATATCATCATGCCGCACAACGGAGCGAAAATAGTCAGCGTGATAAAAAGTCCTCAGCACGCCGTCTGCAAAGGCACAGGGCGTAACCGGTATGTGACGCCTGGCCCCGGATTGACCTTCATTTCGAATATCCAGCGGCCGGCTTTCAAATAGTCGCGCTGCCAGATCCGGTCTCCTTGCCATCAGTTCGTTAAACACACTGACAGAGCTAACAATTCGGCTTTGACCACCGGATTTGGCTTTCTTGAGGCAAAGCAGTCCCACCACATCCGCACCGTCGCAATGATAGTCGATATTGGCCGCCGTCTTGTAAAGACGGGAGAGCGTATCCTCTTTCGCTGCCCCCGTATCAGTCACGTGTCCCAGCAAATCTCCTGCTACATTCTGTGCGCCAGGCGTGCCCAGATGCAGACCAAAACACCAAAAGAAAAGCTCCGCTTCTTCTTTGCTCCAACCTTCTACAGGCAGTCCTCTCAACACCTGAAAGCCCCGCCCCGATTTTATATCCTGCCGCCACCCGGAAATTTTCTGTTTAAGGCCTGGCAATGGAAAATCCGAAACCTGAAGATCTTTCGTCTCCTTGCCTGTTTCTCGGGCCGCCCGCAGGGCCGTCTCGATTTCTGCAATCTCGGAGGCTGAAAATGCCTCAATCCAATCCACCATCCGGCGGAGATCCCGGCCATACCAGGCTGCCGGGGTCGTGACGAGCGCTGTTGCAGGAGACTGGTGGGGTCGATTAAAGTAGTGACGGGTTTGATCCCTATAAGACATAAACTGGGGCATGTCTTATTCCTGTCTCAGTCTGACCAGAAATTTCTGCTCCCCTTCCATCAACAGCTCATTCCGTTGATTGTGAACCGTTGAGCGGATTGTAATGACACCGGTTTTACTTTGTTTTTTTAAATCTGTGACAATCAGCATTGGATAAACCGTATCCCCGGCAATGAGAGGCTTCAGGAATTTGCTTGATTGCTCAATAAACCCGATCATGCAACCTCCCATCACATGCGGAAACAAACCGGCTCCCGGACATGTCTGTATCAGAACCTGGAAACCATGTGCCAGCAACCCGCCATAGCCTAGTTCCTTGCAATATTCTTCATCATAGTGAATGGGATGGTTATCCCCTGATGCCAGTTGGAAAGCTGCAAAATTGGCATCGCCAATTGTCCGGGACGGAATGGGAAACCGGTCCCCGATATTCAAATCTTCAAACCCTTTGGTTTCCACCAGCGTATGGCTGAAAGGATCATACCTTCCAGATGTCTTGGATACGGTGTCCATGATCTTAATTCCTCAATTTCGGGCAAACCGATCGCTTTCGATCTTAGTACCTGCCGGATCGCTTATTCATTATTTTTCTTGTATCAGCGGTGTGGGCTCTTAAAGAGGCGCCAACCCGTATTTCTTAGCAATTTCGTCCTCCCTCTTCAATATGATTCATTTTTCCGGAGAAAATGCATACTACAAACAAGATACAGGCTTTAGGATTTGATAAGCGGGGATAGAAATAGCGCCAATTCAGCCGTGCAAAGCCCGTTCTTGCGTTCGATGAAAGGGGTTTGACATAAAAACTTCAATATACGCATTGAATCATGTTGACTTAAGGAAGCCCATAGATATATTGCGGCCTTCAATTGAGGTGCGCAGGGATACGTCCCGGCGACCATCCATTATGTTCGAAACGGATCAGTCATGTTTGCAGTGATCAAAACCGGCGGCAAGCAATATAAAGTCGCCAAAGACGATGTTATCAAGGTAGAGCGCCTGTCAGGTGAAGCTGGCGATACAGTACAGCTTGATCAGATTCTGGCCGTTGCCGGTGATGACGGTGCTTTGACAGTTGGCGCGCCAACAGTGGAAGGGGCAACCGTATCTGCCACTTTGCTGGAGCAGGCACGGGCCGACAAGATCGTCGTTTTCAAGAAAAAACGTCGTCAGAATTACCGCCGGAAAGCTGGCCACCGTCAGGACCTCACTGTTCTGAGAATTACTGACATCTCTGCGTCTGGCGCCAAGAAAAAGGCAGCCCCGAAGAAAGCCGCTGAGAAAAAGGCAGCCCCTGCGAAAGAAGCGGAAAAGAAAGCCGCTCCAAAGAAAGCAGCCCCTAAAAAGGCCGCGGCAAAGAAAAGCGAGGAGTAAACTAGATGGCACATAAGAAAGCTGGCGGTTCATCCCGCAACGGTCGCGACTCCGCTGGTCGCCGCCTTGGCATCAAAAAATATGGCGGCGAAGCCGTTATCCCAGGCAACATCATTCTGCGTCAGCGCGGCACGAAATGGTACCCGGGAGACAATGTTGGCATTGGCAAGGATCACACCATCTTCGCCGTTACTGAGGGTAAAGTTAAATTTACCAAGAAAAGTGGCGGAAAGATCTATGTATCCGTAGACGGTCAGGCATAACGCCACCCAACACGGTTAAAAAGATTGAAGAAGGGGAATGGTCAGGCCATTCCCCTTTTTTGCGTTTTGGAAAATCTGCAGCACGACCTGCATCTATCGACGGCGAGCATCATGAAATTTCTTGATCAGGCAAAAGTATTTTTAAAATCCGGCAATGGTGGTCCAGGTGCCCTCAGTTTCCGGCGGGAAAAATACATCGAATTTGGCGGCCCCAATGGCGGAGATGGCGGACGCGGCGGATCGGTTATTGTCGAATGCGTCGATGGCTTGAACACGCTGATCGATTATCGCTATCAGCAACATTTCAAAGCCAAAAGCGGTGGTCATGGTATGGGCCGGGACAGAACGGGTGCCTCCGGTGTCGATAGCGTTCTGAAAGTACCCGTTGGCACGCAGATCCTCGAAGATGATAACGAAACCCTGATCGCCGATATGACAGAGGTCGGTCAGACCATCACGCTTTGCAAAGGCGGCGACGGCGGACGCGGCAATGCCGCTTTTAAAACATCTACCAACCGGGCACCTCGAAAAACCGAACCCGGTTGGCCTGGCGAAGAACGCTGGATCTGGCTGCGCCTGAAACTGATTGCCGATGCTGGCCTTGTCGGATTGCCTAATGCCGGCAAATCAACATTCCTGAGTGCCACAAGCCGGGCAACACCGAAGATTGCGGACTATCCCTTCACAACACTTGTACCGCAGCTCGGCGTGGTTGGTGCAGGCGGAAAAGAATTTGTTCTGGCCGACATTCCAGGCCTCATTGAAGGCGCCTCAGAAGGTATTGGGCTTGGTCATCGCTTTCTCGGCCATGTTGAACGGTGCCGCGTCCTGCTGCATTTGATTGACGGAACACAGGAAGATGTCTCAGCCGCATACAAGACCATACGCGGAGAGCTTGAGGCTTATGCTGATCATTTAGCCAAGAAAGAGGAAATTCTCGTTCTCAACAAGATTGATTCTCTGTTTGATGAGGAAATCGAGGAGAAGGTCGCCGAACTTGAGAAACTGTCTGGCAAGAAGGTGAAAACCATTTCTGCCGTTGCCGGTGATCATGTCGAGGAACTCCTCTTCACGCTCATCGACATGATCGGTGTCGACAAGAAAGCGGAAAAGGAGAAAGAGGAGGAGGCTTCTCTTCAGGAAGCCGGGGAAGAAGCGGAAAAATGGCAGCCTTAAGCGAAAGATTGACGGCCGCCAAGCGGATTGTCATTAAAATCGGCTCCACCCTCCTGGTGGACGGAACCAGTGGCCAGTTACGTAAAGCGTGGCTGACAGCGCTTGCCGAAGATATCGCAACATGTCGGGCTCGCGGCCAGGATGTTTTGATTGTCTCATCAGGTTCAATCGCCATGGGCCGCCATGTTCTGGGGTTACGATCCGGCCCCCTGAAACTGGAAGAAAGCCAGGCAGCTGCGGCAACTGGCCAGATTCTCCTCGCCCATGCCTATCAGGAAATTCTGGGCATTGTCGATCTCAAGGTTGCCCAGATTCTGCTTACATTAAGCGATACAGAGGAGCGGCGTAGATATCTTAACGCCCGCAGTACTCTTTCAACATTGCTGTCTCTCGGCTCGGTCCCGGTTGTGAACGAAAATGACACCGTCGCGACCAGCGAGATCCGCTATGGTGACAATGACCGACTTGCGGCCCGGGTCGCTCAGATGATCGGTGCGGATTGTCTGGTTTTGCTCAGCGATGTCGATGGTCTGTATGACACTGATCCAACACAAAACCCGGATGCCCGGTTCATTCCGGAAGTCACCGCCCTTACAGACGACATTCTTGCCATGGCGGGGGGCGTTCAAACCGCTTTTGGCAGCGGTGGCATGGTCACTAAATTGAAAGCAGCGCAAATTGCCATGGCAGCTGGGTGTCATATGTATATTGCCAGCGGTGCAGTCCTCCACCCCCTTGCAGCCATTGAGCAGGGCGTCAGAACCACATGCTTTGTGGCAGAGGATACGCCCCGAAGCGCACGCAAGAAATGGATCGCTGGCGGCCTGTCAGTACAAGGGACTTATCACGTGGATGCCGGCGCCAGCGCTGCCCTTTCCCGTGGTACCAGCCTTCTGCCGGCAGGCGTTGCCGCTGTCACCGGAAAGTTTGAACGGGGTGATCTGGTGAGTATTGTCGATCAGGACGGCCGAGAACTGGGAAGAGGCCTCACCGCCTATTCATCGAACGACGCCGTTCGCATCATTGGTCACAAAAGTAGTGAGATTGCAGAAATTCTGGGCTATTCTGGCCGCGATGAAATTGTTCATCGGGATGAATTGGTCCTCGACTGATTTAAAAACAAAAACGGATAAACGTTATGACAGCATATTCCAACATTGCAGACACGGGTTCTATCGACAGTGTGATGGAGGATCTCGGCCGCGGTGCAAAAGAAGCCGCCCGAATACTGTCACAAAGCCCGGCGGACGCCAAAAATACCGCCCTTCTGGAGGCCGCAAAGGCTTTACGGGCGCGGACGTCAGAAATTCTGACGGCCAATGGCAAAGATATGGCTGCGGCGCGGGAAAGAGGAACTTCCGGCTCGTTTCTCGACCGGCTAGAACTAAATGAAGAGCGAATTGAAAGCATGGCCACCGGCCTTGAAGAGATTGCAACCCTCAAGGACCCTGTGGGAGATGTCATCGCAAATTGGGACAGACCCAACGGATTGCAAATATCTCGTGTCCGCGTCCCCCTTGGTGTGATCGGCGTAATTTACGAATCCCGCCCCAACGTAACGGCCGATGCCGGTGCGCTTTGTCTGAAAGCCGGGAATGCCTGCATTTTGCGCGGTGGATCCGAAAGCTTCTCCTCAAGCCGGGCTATCTGGGATTGCCTGCAAGAAGGACTCAAAATTGCAGACCTTCCGGCGGGTGCAATCCAGATCATTCCCACCACAGACCGGGCCGCTGTTGGTAAATTGCTGACCATGTCAGAAACTGTGGATGTGATCGTACCGCGTGGCGGGCGAAACCTGATCGAGCGGGTCCAGAATGAAAGCCGTATTCCTGTTTTCTCTCATCTAGACGGGCTGGTTCACATTTATCTGGATCAAGCGGCCGATCTGCAGAAAAGCATTGATATCGTTTTCAATTCCAAGCTTCGCCGCACAGGCGTCTGCGGCTCCCTTGAGACATTGCTGGTTGATCAAGCCATTGTCGAGAGTCATTTGAAACCTGTGCTGGACCGCTTGATTGAGGCTGGCTGCGAAATCCGCGGAGACAAAACCGTTTGTGCCGCAGATCCAAGAGCTACCGCCGCCACTGAAGCGGACTGGCAAACAGAGTATCTGGATGCCATTCTGGCGGTCAAAGTTGTCAGCACTCTGAAAGAGGCCGTCTCACATATCGAAACATATGGCTCCCATCACACGGATTGCATCATTACGGAAGATGATGCCGCCGCCGGGCGGTTCCTCACCTATGTGGACAGCGCCATTGTGCTTCACAATGCTTCCACGCAGTTTGCAGACGGCGGTGAGTTTGGAATGGGCGCAGAAATCGGTATCAGCACCGGCAAAATGCATGCACGCGGGCCCGTTGGCGTTGAGCAACTGACCAGCTTCAAATATCAAGTCAAAGGCACCGGGCAAACCCGGCCTTAATCCATGCGAGCGCAACAAATCGGCCTGTTGGGCGGATCCTTCAATCCCGCCCATGAGGGGCATCTCTATATCAGTGAGACCGCTTTACGCAGTCTGGGCCTTGATCAGGTCTGGTGGCTGGTCTCTCCGCAAAATCCTCTCAAATCTGCAAACGGCATGGCTCCCGCAAAAGAGCGGATCGCCTCGGCTGAACGGCTGGCCCGATCGAGGCGGATACAGGTCTCGACTTTCGAGTTTGAGATCGAGCAAAGCTATACGGCCAAAACGATTCTTGCTCTTAAAAAAAGATATCCGTTTCATCGCTTTGTTTGGTTGATGGGCGCAGATAATCTGGAGCAAATTCCGCACTGGTATCGCTGGCGTGATATTTTTAACCAGGTGCCGGTGGCTGTTTTTGATCGACCGGGCCATACCTTAAAGGCCCTTTCCGGAAAAGCCGCCCGCTTGAACGCAAGAAACAGGATTTTTCCGCCCGGATTTAACCGCCCGGTCCACAATTTTGCGCTTAATTCAGCTCCCGCCTGGACATTCATTTCGCATACGAAACATAAATTGAGCAGCACAGCGATAAGAAATCTTGATGACACTGCAGGAAAAGCTTGCCCTCACCCTTAAAAATTCCCACATTAAGAGAGTGTCGATGCAGGTTTCCGGTTAAGACCTGTCAACTTGGTATCGTGCTTACTTTTTATCATTGGAGTAGACTTAACCTCATTATGAAAGCTAAAGAAGCTGTCGTTTCAAAACTCCGCGATCTGGTCCAAGCGAGCCTGCTGGACGATAAAGCGGAAGATGTTGTTTCCATTGACCTTTCTGGTAAAACTTCCTTTGCAGATTATATGGTGATTGCCAATGGCCGCTCCTCCCGTCAGGTGGGCGCGATGGCTGATCATTTGAAAGATCGCATCAAGGATGCCGGCTTTGGTATTCCTCAGATTGAAGGAAAAACAAACGGTGACTGGATTCTGGTGGATGCCGGAGATGTTATTGTTCACCTGTTCCGCCCTGAAGTGCGGGATTTCTACAATCTCGAGAAAATCTGGTCACCGACCATACCGTCGGAAGCAGCAAACTAAAAGGGTGGCGGCTCTCAGCCGCCGTTACCGATCAGGAGATCAGGATGCGCCTGACGATTGCCAGTATTGGCAAATTCCGTGGGGGGCCGCTGGAGGCGCTTTACACTCATTATGTTGATCGTATTCCATGGCAAACGACCCTCCGGGAAGTTGAAGAAAAAAAACCCTTGAAAGGCGACAAGCTGAAATCCCGGGAAGCGGACCTTCTGATGAAAGCCGTTCCCAAAGGGGCAACCGTCTTGGCGCTCCATGAATTTGGCAAAGAATATGGCAGCGTCGATTTTTCAAAGATGCTGGGTCAGTATGCCGATAGCGGTGTCCAGGATATTGCCTTTCTAATCGGTGGGGCAGACGGTCATAGTTCAACAACTTTACAAAGCGCCGACCGGCTTATTTCTCTGGGTAAAATGACATGGCCACATTTGATGGTCAGAGGTTTGCTGGCCGAGCAGATTTACCGGGCTCATTCCATTCTCACCAATCATCCCTACCACCGGGCTTGACCAGACATAGATGAAAACCTATCCCGCTCAAATCAATGGTAATTTAACCATAAAGCAGTATATAAAGATCCCATGACTGATATCGCCAAAGATCAACTGAAACGACCTGTCCTTCTGTGCATTCTGGACGGCTGGGGCTATCGCGAAGACGTAACCGACAATGCCATCGCCCGCGGCAATACTCCCAACTGGGATACCATGATGAAAAACCGCCCCATGAGCCTTCTGGGAACGTCGGGCGAGGATGTGGGATTACCGGATGGCCAGATGGGCAATTCCGAGGTGGGTCATATGACCATCGGAAGCGGCCGGGTTATTCTGCAGGATCTACCGCGTATTAATAGTGAAATTTCTGACGGAACGCTGGCGGGCAATCCCCGCCTCCAGGATCTGATCAGCAAATTGAAAATATCCGGCGGTGCCTGTCACATCGCAGGCCTGCTATCGCCCGGAGGCGTCCATTCTCACCAGAATCATCTTGTCGCTCTCTGTAAAATCCTCAGTGAAAACGGGATTCGCGTTCACTTACACGGCTTTATGGACGGCAGGGACACTCCACCTGCCAGCGGCGCCGGCTATGTTGAAGATGTCCAAACGACCTTGTCATCCCTGCAGAATGTTAAGATTTCAACACTGTGTGGACGGTATTTCGCCATGGACCGGGATCAAAACTGGGACCGGGTTTCTATCGCCTGGAACGGCATTTTCAGTGGCACAGGCATTGGAATGACAGACCCTGCAGGAGCTATTTCTGAGGCTTATGATACGGGCGAAACCGATGAGTTTTTGAAACCACGGATCGCAGAGGATTATAAGGGTATTCAGGACGGTGATGCCTTCTTGATGGCCAATTTCCGAGCAGATCGGGCCCGGCAATTTCTAGATGCCCTGGTGAATGACGATTTTGACGGCTTTGACCGCGGTGACATGCCCTCCCTCACCTCCGTGACGGGCATGGTGGAATATTCTGCTGCACTCGCCCCATTTATCCCGGCCCTCTTTCCCCCGATTAACATCCGCAACACCCTGGGTGAAACGGTGGCAGCCGCCGGACGGACGCAATTGCGCATTGCCGAGACCGAAAAATACGCCCATGTCACTTTTTTCCTCAACGGCGGGGAAGAACAGGTCTATCAGGGGGAAGAGCGTATTCTCATCCCAAGCCCGAAAGTGGCGACTTATGATTTGCAGCCTGAAATGTCCGCGCCGGAAGTCGAAAGCAATCTGCTCAAATCGATCACGGATGCCACATTCGACATGATCGTTGTGAATTTTGCCAATCCTGACATGGTCGGTCATACAGGCATTATGGAAGCCGCGATCAAAGCGGTGGAGATCATTGATGGCTGCATCGGTCGCCTGTCGGCCGCCGTCGAAAAAGCAGGAGGCGTCATGCTGGTAACAGCAGATCATGGCAATATTGAACTGATGAAAGATCCGGACAGTCATAAGCCGCATACAGCGCATACGACCAATCTGGTCCCTTTTGTTCTCGCCGTTGGCGACCCGGCCCTAAAACTTGAAAACGGAACTTTGGCAGATGTCGCACCGACCGTTCTGTCTTTTATGGAACTGGACATTCCTGATGACATGACCGGCACAAATCTGGCGAGCCGAGCAGACAAGGTAGCAGATAGCCGTGCGGCTTCCTGATACCGGGAAACGCGCTGTTACCAAGACGGCAATAGCCGCCACTCTTCTTGCTGGCTTTATGACGCTTGAAGGGGTTCCTCTATCCTTCGCGGCTTCGCCGGATGAAGAACTGACGCGGCTTAGAAAAGCGCTCATTCTTTCTTCGGAACGGCAAAATGAAATATCCGGACGCTTGCAACTTCTCGGCGGCGAGATAGCCTCACTGAAAGAGAAATCGGTTAAGGTGGCCAATCGGTTGATCAATATTGACCGGGGCCTCCTTGAAACCGAAGAACGCCTTGTTGATATCCAGCAAGTAGAAACGCAAACCCTTAAAACTCTGGCGGAGCAAAATGAAGGACTGGCAGGTACGCTATCCGCCCTTCTTCAACTTTCACGCCAACCAGAAGGATCATTGATCGGCAGCCCGGAAAATCTGGTCAACAATCTGCGGGCGGCAACCCTTCTGAAAGCTGCCATCCCGGCTTTAAAAAAGGAATCGGATCATCTCAGCGAACAGCTTGATACCCTTGCCAGCCTCCGGGACAACTTTATTCGGGAACAGCAAAAATATGCCGATCTGCGAAAGAGCCGAAAATCAGAACAGAAAACACTGACAGCCTTGCTGGAGTCAAAAAGAACCGCGCGAGCCGCTCTGTCAGGTCTGAATGCAAAAGAAGAACGTCAACAGCGAAAATTGAATCAGGAGGCTCGGGATCTTGTTTCTCTGATGAGCCGCCTTGAAAAGGAAAAACAGAATCGCCTGGCAGAAGAACGCCAGCAAATTGAAGCAGAAATTGCCCGGCAGGAAGCTCTCAGACGAGAAAATGCCGCCAGGCGGGAAGAAGAAAGACAGCAGGCGAAGCGAGAACAGCAACAAGAAAAACAGCAAACGGAAGCCCGAAAACCGGTTCCAAAGCCTGTCCCTTCTCATAAATCCGGAGACAAAGAAACTCAGGTAGCATCTATTGCTCCGTCTCGCAGTACAGCTCCCATTGGCAGTAAAAAACCCTTTGCCAGAGCAAAAGGCACACTTTTTTTACCAGTTGGCGGCAAAATCGTTTCAAAGTTCAAAAAATCCGGCTCTTCGGGCCGCCGCAACGGAATTGTGATCGAAACCAGAGGTGATGCAGCTGTTATTTCCCCCTATGATGGCCAAATAGCATTTGCAGGGCCCTTTAGAAATTACGGGCTCTTATTGATTATTGACCACGGAGAGGGATATCATACCCTTCTTGCCGGAATGGGGGCGATTGATGGCTCTGTTGGTCAGCTTTTATTGGCTGGTGAGCCCGTCGGTCAGATGAAAAATGACAAAAGCGGTAAACCGACGCTATATATGGAACTAAGAGTAAAGGGATCGCCGGTTAATCCAGTTCCCTGGTTAAAGACGGAAAACAGAAAGGTCAGCGGATAATGAGACATGTTTTTACGGGCTTCCTGGCGCTAGCGGTCGTCGCGCTCTCCCTGGCTATTCTGACGACGCCGGACCGAAAGGTTGAAGCCAGCTCAGAAACCTACAGACAGCTTAATCTGTTTGGCGATGTCTTTGCCAAAATCCGCGAAGATTATGTGGAGGAAGTGGACGACGCCAAGCTGATTGAAGCCGCAATCAATGGCATGCTGGCGTCTTTGGACCCTCATTCAAGTTACCTCAACCCAAAAAACTATCAGGGAATGAAAGTACAGACCCGGGGTAAATTTGGGGGTCTTGGGATCGAAGTCACTATGGAAAACGGCCTGGTGAAAGTTGTTGCCCCGATTGACGAAACGCCAGCGGCAAAAGCGGGCGTCGAAGCTGGTGACTATATCACTCATCTGGACGGAGAACCGGTTCTGGGACTTTCTCTGTCAGATGCCGTTGAAAAAATGCGGGGGCTGGTCGATACGGATATCGCCATCACAATCCGCCGCAAAGGAACAAAAGATCCAATAGAACTGACCATTACCCGCGCGACCATTACGGTTCAATCTGTCCGCGGGCGAGTGGAAGATGACAATGTTCTTTATGTCCGCATTTCCAGCTTCACCCAGCAGACAAATGCAGGCTTGCGCAAGACCATCAAGAAACTCCGTGAGGAAGCAGGCGGAGACTTTAAAGGTCTTGTTCTGGATTTACGGAATAATCCGGGCGGCCTGCTGGATCAAGCCATTGCCGTTTCCGATGCCTTTTTGAAAAAGGGAGAGATTGTCTCCACCAGAGGTCGAGATGCCCGGGACTCTCAACGCTATAATGCGACATCTGATGATATTGTGGATGGCAAACCCATTGTTGTGATCATCAATGGCGGATCAGCCAGTGCCTCTGAGATTGTCGCAGGTGCCCTGCAGGATCATGGCAGAGCCGTTGTGCTGGGAACCAAGAGTTTTGGTAAAGGCTCTGTGCAGACCATTGTTCCCTTGCAGGGCAATGGTGCCATGCGCATGACAACAGCCCGCTACTACACACCATCTGGCATCTCTATTCAGGCAAAAGGCATTGAGCCGGATATTGAAGTCAAGCAGGCGCGGCTCGAAGTTCTGGAACAAGGTTCTCGCCGATCTGAAGCCGATTTGAGGAACCATCTTGAAAATGGGAATGCTGCTGGCGACAAAGGTGAAGACGCCAAAGCGGAAAATGCACCTGAAATCCAAGACTATCAGCTCCTTCGGGCAAAAGATCTGTTGAAAGGTGTCTCACTCTTTGCGAAAAAGGTTTTTAATTAACCAAACCTTTTTCAATGGAGCGAGTGTTCCTTGCGAAACTCGAAGATAAAGAAAAACGAAAAACCGGCGGCCGGCAAACGGCCGTCGGTTTTAACTGTTTTATACAGCCTGTTGATCCTGTCCGTGGCAGGCTTGGTGGGATGGCTGTACTGGCAGGGCTTGCAAACAGAACAAAGTGACCTTCCCTCTGCAATCCTGGAATTGGCAGGCCCCGTTCCCACGCCACCAAACGAGGCAGGAACCGAAGAAAAACCTGCCCCCGCTCCCACAGCACAAAAGGAAGATCCAGTTTCTGAACCTGAACCAAAACAGGACGCAGAGAAAAAGAGCGCTACTTCTGAGCAGGCGCCTATAGAGACACCTGAGAAACCCCAACAGGTGGTGGAGGAGGTCCCTGAAAAATCAGAAGAAGAACCCGCCGAGATTCCTCTCCAAAGCTCCGCGCCGACTGATTCTGAAGAATTGGCCCCGAGCCCTGATAACGAGTCTGACGTAAAAATTGATACGGCGGAAAAGAACGACGAACAGCCGCAATCGCCAACAGCTGAGAAAAAAGAGGATCCGCAAGAGAAGGATATCAAGCAACCGGAGGAGAAGGCCGTCACCGCGGAAGAATCGCAAAAGCCGGCTGAACTCCCAACTGATGTTCCAGCAGCCGAACAAAAACCGGCGAAGCCCGAGAGCATAAAACCAGCTCAAGCTGCAAAAGCAAAACCGCCAGTTTTTGCCGAAGAATCTGTTCGAACTCAACAAGAGCCTTTACCCCCCGTCCCCGATCCGGAACTGACCCGTAAATCTGATTATGGCCTTCTGCCGGTGATCGGCCCGACAGGCCGGTTACCCTGGCGCATTTATGGCAAACCCTTCGAAGATCCGCTGGACAGGCCCCGCATTGCGATCATCATCAGCGAAATGGGTATGAGCAAGACCGCGACCCGCTCAGCCATCCAGAACCTTCCAGGGTCCGTTACGCTGTCTTTCAACCCCTACGCACGTGGAGATCTGCAAAACTGGATCGAACAAGCCCGAGCGGCTGGGCACGAAGTCTTATTACAACTTCCTATGGAGCCTTTTGGATATCCAAAAAATGACCCGGGAGCACAAAGCCTGCTCACAAGCCTGACTGACAAGGAAAATGAAAAACGCCTCGCCTGGATGCTGGGTCGTTTTACTGGCTATTCTGGTGTCACCAATCAGATGGGCTCGAAATTCACAGCCTCCCCCGATGATATTCGACCTGTTCTCGACATTATCAAATCCAGAGGCTTGCTGTTTCTTGATGGGCGGACCTCCTCTAAAAGCGTGGCGGGGCCACTCTCGTCACAAATCGGTATTCCTGTTGCCATCAATAATCGTTTTCTTGACCATAAAGCCGACAGGGCGACGATTGATGCGCGACTTGCAGATCTTGAGCGGATTGCCCGCTATACCGGAACAGCCGTCGGCATTGGTTACCCTTATCCGGTTACTTTGGAAAGAATTAGAAACTGGACACAGACATTGGCCCGCAAAGGATATGTCCTCGCTCCCGTCTCAGCCGTCGTCAACAGACAGGAAATTCAATGACCGACCCCACCTCTCTTCCCTACCGTCCCTGTGCTGGCATAATGTTGATCAATGCCGAGAATAAGATCCTTGTTGGCAAGCGGCTGGATATGCAATCCGAGCATTGGCAGATGCCGCAGGGAGGCATAGATGAAGGGGAAGATGCGCTTGAGGCTGCCCGGCGCGAAATGTTGGAAGAAATAGGCACCGACAAGGCCGAGTTTATTCAGGAAATTGACGAATGGTTGACCTATGATTTGCCGAATCACCTGATCGGCAAGATCTGGAAGGGAAAATACCGCGGTCAAAAACAGAAATGGTTCCTGTTTCGCTTTACAGGCAAGGATTCCGATATAAATATCGAAACAGCCCACCCGGAATTTGCGGCTTGGAAATGGACCACGCCTGAAAAACTGGTTGAAGAGATCGTTCCCTTCAAGAGAGAACTTTATTCAATCATCGCGAAAAGATTCTCTTATCATCTTCAATAATCGAGCAATCGGAATTCGAGCATAACTGCCATTTCTACTTGTCGGTTATGGTTAACGCGCGCCCACTACATCTAGTATCTCTTATCTGAAAAGACACTGTAAAAATTTAAGCGGTTGTTTTATCAAAACAATTGAGCTTATAATTTTAATAGTTTGTTAACGCTATCTTTCATTTGGCGATGCAGATTTTTAGTTAGCATATATAAGCTTAGGCCTAATATTTGTAAACGTTTCGGAACCGAACGAAAAAGACCAAGAATGAAAATTGAACTCGGAAACGGTCCCGCAAAGCACAGCCGGTATACAACAATCGGCTGATTAGTGAGAGTAGAAGTAAAATGAAACATTACGAAGAACTCACAGGTGGCGAAGGTAGACGCGTATTTTACAGGGCCGAACGGTTTCGTGCTTCAGTTGTCATGCAGGACATATCCGCCGTCGTCGATGTTAAGGACAAATCTTTCAAAATTTTTGACATGAGTATGAGCGGCCTGAGCTTCGTCAGCCCTGACCAATCCGAATGGTCGGCAGAAATCGACAAAGATGTTCCGATAAAATTGAAACTGGGCCCCAATGAAATTTTTCAGGGTCAGGGAAAAATCTGTCGGGTTGAGTCCCATGAAGGCAGCCAGAAAGTTGCGCTTGAATTGACGAAAGGATATCTGGATATCCAGAGTATTCTGGAACATCACGATGACCTTGCTCTTCAAAATCACATCCGCGCCGGATTGAATGACCATTCAGCTGAAGTTTCTGTTGGCTTCAAGGCTGTGATTGCGGATGCTGTTTATCTGCTGAGATCAACACGCGAGACCCTTGCCAAAGTGGAGAAAGATCTGCCCTCAGACACACCACGGCGGGAAGACCGAATTCAGGAAGTCATTCTGGAATGTGAAAGACAGGTTCACGCGCGCTGGAAAGAAATTTCCAGACGTGGCATGAAAGAGCTTAACAAGATCCGAAAAAATGCCGGCGCCATCAAGGCTGCCAAGCACTACTCAGAAAAAACCCTTACTCCTGAATTATTGGATGGTGCAAGCTGGTGGCGCGCCTATACCAAACCGCTGGGATATCCCGGCGACTTTCAGGTCATGAACTTTGCCTATAATTTGTCTCTTTTAGGTGACACAGCTTATGCAAAACTCTGCCACAAGCTTGGAACATCAACCGGAGACTTCATCGCGACCCGGATGACATTGGTCAAACAGAAGCTGGCAGAGCTCTCCGTTCTTGCGGACAAAAAGGGGAAAAAAGAATTCAGGGTTGCCAGCCTTGGCTGCGGCCCCGCGCAAGAAGCGGCGAACTTCCTGAAAGGGCATGCCCTGCCTCTCTCCGTTCACTTCACCCTGATCGATCAGGATCATGATGCGCTCGACTACGCCTATAAGAATTGCTATCCGGAAGTGGTCCGGCTGGATGGAAATGCGGCTGTAGAATGCCTGCATGCGACTTTCGTCGAATTTCTGGCAGCAGGGAACCTGTTCAAGCGGATTGACGCTCAGGATGTAATCTATGCCGTTGGTCTGGTGGATTATCTGTCGGACAAACGGGCAGAGAGAATGGTCAGCGATCTCTACCAGAATCTCAAGCCCGGCGGAACTCTGATGATCGGCAGTATGCGAGATTCTGAAACAAGCCTGGAATGGCAGGTTGAGTTTGTCACAGACTGGCAATTGGAGTACCGAAACGAGCAAGGCATGCTCGATATGGCGAAAAAACTGCCTAATTCAGTCAAACGGGAAGTGATCGTTGATTCAACAGGTCACTGCCACATCCTTGTAATTACAAAGCCTGAATAGACTTTTCCATTACGCGCGTGCATGAAGAAGGGCCTCAGGCTCTTCTTCCATATTCTGGCGATTGCGCTCCGGCGGGAAATAGATATGGGCGATTGTCCCCTGTCCGATTTGACTTTCCAGATGAATGCCCCCGCCATGGAGTTCCATCACGTTCTTGGATAAGGGAAGACCGAGCCCGGTCCCTTCATAACTTCTAGCAAGACTGCTTTCAATCTGAACAAAGGGCGCAAAAACCTTATCCAGGTTTTTGTCTTCAATACCAATCCCTGTATCCTCAATACGAACATCCAGCCCTCTGTCTTCGAACTGGGTGAAGCTGATCGTAACGGAACCGCCTTTTGGCGTAAATTTAACCGCGTTAGACAGAACGTTCAAAAATACCTGGGAAAGTAATCGACTGTCTGCGTAGACAAACGGCTCCGCCACTGGAATATCAAAGGCAATCCTGACACCATTTTCCGCGGCTTTGTCCCGCACAATCCTCAAACTCGAATTGATGATATTGACCAATGAGAGCTCTTGTTCCTGCAAAGTAAGTTTACCAGCTTCCGCTTTGGAAAGATCGAGAATATCGTTGATAATTGCCAGCAGATGCTGGCCACTGGTTTTAATGTCCTGAGAGTATTCCTTATATTGAGCGGTGCCGAGCGGGCCAAACATTTCCTTTTCCAGAATTTCCGAAAATCCGATAATGGCGTTTAAGGGCGTCCGAAGCTCATGGCTCATGATGGCCAGAAACTCTGATTTCGCATGGTTTGCAGATTGCGCTTCGTCTGCCAGAACAATCGACTTGGAGCGTTCCTGATCCAGTAATTGCATATTGATGAAATCACGGCGGCGGGCAAGCTCCTGAATATAGCTCGCAAAAATATTCATCAAGGCCGCCACAACCAGAAAGAAATTGTTCTCCACCACGATCTGCATCGGGGCTGGGTTGATGACCAGAACGGTTAGTTCATACAGCACCAGGAGGATGACGGTGACCGACAGGGCATAAAGAAAGCGGACAGGCGGAACACAGCAGCAATAAATCATCACCGGCACAAGGCCGGCAAAATAGACAGCCCCGCCAACAGGGTCGGCGATGGCTATCATCGCAATCACACCGGTTCCCGAAGCCAGCATACAGACCGCAGCGATCGGTTGGGCTAACCGTGAAGTCAGTGGCAGAAATGTCGAAACAGCCGCGGCGATAAAAATGGGAACGACAATGCCAAATCGAATGACATAGGCCTCAAAAAGCACTTCCGGGATAACATACGCATCCAGAAAACTAAACGCGATATAAATGAGGACGGCCCCCAAAAGGGCAAGCCGCATTATGGGCAGAGCTTTTGTCAGCTCCGCTTCGTGGTGTTTTCTCTCTTCCTCTCCGTCTGCAAACCGGAGAGTGAAAACATTCATTTTCGTTTTGCCGCTACCGTAATAGTCAGCAAGCCTATCGGTAAACATTCAAATAAATCGCTTGTTTCCCCGCGACCCTTATATACATACTTTTCGCCGCATTAGACCCTAGTAGCGAAAGGTAAATAGAATCTTAACATTGTTTTCTAATTACTCCGCGAATACTTTCCTTTTTTTTCGTTTATATAAACAAAGTAAACAAGTACAGCTTTTCTATTTTACCTTTTTGCTAATAAAATAGATTTCAAAACTTTCGCTGATGCCAACGATGAGGGAGGTTCTGCAAAATGCATAACCCGATAGAACTGTCGCGCGACATCTGGGTCATTGGACGACATAATGCGGTCCTTGAACCAGCGGCTGAGCGCATAGCCAAATGGCTTCTTGCCTGTTGTCGATGGATATTTCAGGTCTTCCCCAATTGCAAGGCCCCATGAGATATCAAGAATACCAGCCACCCGCTCGAAATAATCTCGCCGGACCGACTTATCCTGGCACAAGGCCTCTGTTCCTTCCGTCTGACAGAGATCTTGCAAAACCTTTGCTTCCTGGGCGGCGACGGCGATCCCCTGCCCGAAAAACGGGTTTGCACTACAAATAGCATCACCAATGACCAGCAGATTGTTGGGAAGGCAATCAGATCTTTCAAAATGGCGGCGGATACCAGCCTTGAATTTAAAAGGCTTCAAGGGGCTTACTGCGGAGGCTGTTTTCAATGCCTCATATATTTGCGGTTGCGACAGGCTGGCGATGAATTGAAGAAACCCTTCCGGATCAAGTGGCGGATGATCACCGTTATACCCTGCCGCTGTTACCAGCCACTGATTATCCTCAATCGGCACAATGGCTGCCGCACGGGTCTCCTCTGGCGCTTTCGGATATATCAGCACCGCGCGCCAGTCCCGTTGATCAGCCTCTTGCAGCGTGAAAATGCCACTCGAATAGGCGAAGTCGACACCGACCCGACTTTCAGCGGGTTCCGAATATCCCAATAACGTGAGTTGAGAGAGCAATCGAGACCCACGTCCCGTTGCATCGAGAAAGAAACTTCCTTCCAGATCAACGCTCTCCTTTGACCCTTTTTCCCGCACCGTAATAGATCGAACGGCATCCTTCTCATCGTTCAGGACAAAGTCTTCAAATGTCGTCCCATACCGAATGTGCACGGTGCTGATTTTGCTGACGAAGGAGCGAATAATGTCTTCCAGCAAGGGTCTTGATTGGAAGAAAGAAACCATGCCATCTTCAAATGTCGGCATCCAGCGCCCTGCAAGATACCATCGAACGTCCTTACCCAAAGTCGCCTCAACCGCATCTTTTTCCCGCAAAACATCTCTGAAGCCGGGAAACAGATCTTCCAGTATATCTTCACCGCGATTGAGAAGAACATGGATGTGGTGACCTTGAGGAACGCCTTTTCGAGGTCCGACAGTATCCGGCTTTGCATCTCTTTCAATCAGGACGACGTCGCTGAAATAGTCAGAGAGTACCCGAGCTGCCAGAAGACCGGCGATCCCACTTCCCAAAATAACAGCTCTATTGTTCATATCAGACGGCCAGAATTACTTCCTCGCATAACGATTTCGTGATTCTGACATATCTTGCGAATCGGAGCCACCAAAAAACGCAATAAAAAAGGGGCCATAAGACCCCTCTTTAATCTCTTTTCTAAAACCCGTTAAGCAAGGGCTTCAAGGAGCAGCTCTAACTGCTCTTTACTTTCCTGTGCTTTACGCATGGTCTCGTCATCTTTTGCATCTTCGATATCTTCGGATGCATCCTGAATACGCTGTTCCAGATTTGCCCGGTCCAGATCCGCCACGTGAATGGCTTCCTCTGCAAGAACGGTCAATTTGTCATCCGCAATCTGTGCAAAACCACCATTGACGAAAATGCGATCTTTTTCAACATCGCCTTCAAAAATGGAAATGACGCCAGGGCGCAATGAAGATGTGACGGGAGTATGCCCAGCCATGACGGCGAAATCGCCTTCACTGCCCGGCACAACAACCATCTCATACGCATCCGAGAGCAAAAGCTTCTCAGGCGATACCAGATCCATGGTTACCGTTTCAGCCATTATTCGCTCTCCTTAAACCAGACTTAAGCCGCTTCCGCAGCAAGAGCGGCAGCTTTTTCTTTCACTTCATCGATACCACCACACATATAGAAGGCAGCTTCAGGAAGATCATCATACTCACCAGCCACAATGGCTTCGAAGGCATCAATGGTGTCTTCGAGTTTCACAAATTTACCAGGTGAACCTGTGAAGATTTCAGCAACATGAAACGGCTGTGACAAGAAACGCTGGATCTTACGGGCACGGGCCACGATCAACTTGTCTTCTTCTGACAGCTCGTCCATACCCAGGATGGCAATGATGTCCTGCAAAGACTTGTATGTCTGCAATGTTTCCTGAACCTGACGGGCAATGCTGTAGTGACGATCACCAACAACAGCCGGATCGAGCATACGAGATGTCGAGTCAAGCGGATCCACCGCAGGATAAATACCAAGCTCAGCGATCGAACGGTTTAGAACTGTTGTCGCATCAAGATGGGCAAAGGATGTGGCAGGCGCAGGGTCCGTCAAGTCATCGGCAGGTACATAAATAGCCTGAACAGAGGTAATAGAGCCTTTGTTCGTTGATGTAATACGTTCCTGTAGCGCACCCATATCTGTTGCCAGTGTTGGCTGATAACCCACAGCAGACGGGATACGACCCAGAAGCGCAGACACTTCTGAACCAGCCTGTGTAAACCGGAAGATGTTATCCACGAAGAACAACACGTCCTGGCCTTCCTGATCCCGGAAATATTCCGCGATTGTCAGACCGGACAGAGCCACACGAGCACGCGCTCCTGGAGGTTCGTTCATCTGACCATATACAAGAGCCACTTTGGATTTATCGCCTTCGAGATCGATAATGCCGCCTTCAATCATTTCGTAGTAAAGGTCATTCCCTTCACGTGTCCGTTCACCAACACCGGCGAAAACAGAATAACCACCATGACCCATGGCGACGTTGTTGATCAATTCCATGATCAGAACGGTTTTACCAACACCGGCACCGCCGAACAGGCCAATTTTACCACCCTTCGCGTATGGCGCGAGAAGATCAACAACCTTGATACCGGTTACCAGAATTTCTGATTCAGTAGACTGATCGGCAAAGTCAGGTGCATCCGCATGGATCGGTGCCACAGCTTTCGCATTGACCGGACCGCGTTCATCCACAGGTTCACCAACCACGTTCAGAATACGACCGAGCGTTTCAGGGCCAACTGGCATCTGAATGGCGTCGCCCGTGTCAGAAACTTCATGTCCCCGAACCAAGCCTTCGGTCGCGTCCATCGCGATTGTCCGAACTGTATTCTCACCAAGATGCTGGGCAACTTCCAAGACAAGACGCTGACCGTTATTTTCACAATGCAGAGCGTTCAGGATTTTCGGCAGCTCGCCATCAAACTGAACGTCCACGACGGCACCCATCACCTGGGTAATTTTGCCGACAGACTTATTCGCCATTTTAATGCTCCCTAAAGGGTCACTTAATTCTTCCAAATTCCAGTATGAAAACCCTAGAGGGCTTCCGCACCGGAGATAATTTCAATCAGTTCACTTGTAATCGCGGCCTGACGTTCGCGGTTATATTTCAGGGTCAATCGATCAATCATGTCCCCTGCATTTCGCGTCGCACTGTCCATAGCGGACATTCTGGCGCCCTGCTCGGAAGCAGAATTTTCCAGAAGCGCGCGATAAACCTGAACGGAGACGTTCCGCGGCAGAAGTTCTGCCAGGATTTCTTCTTCTTCAGGCTCATAATCATAGTCGATCTCGCTTTCCACCTCTTCGGAGACTTCCGGAAGAGAGGCCGGGATCAGCTGCTGTGCAGTTACTTCCTGTGTCAGGACAGAAACAAACTTGGCGTAAAACAGAGTACAAACGTCAAATTCGCTTTCGTCGAACATCTCAAGAGCACGCTGCGCAATCGGCTGAGCGTCGTTGAAACCAATCCGTTTTGAGCCGGACAGATCAACAACATCAATGATCAGGTGACCATATTTCCGCTTCAGAGCATCGTTGCCTTTTTTGCCGACACACAGGATTTTTACATCCTTGCCTTCGGCAATGAGAGCATCCGCTTTTTTAGCCCCTGCTTTCGCAATGGAACTGTTAAAGCCGCCGCACAATCCGCGTTCACCGGTTGCAACAATCAGCAAATGCTTCTGATCGGATCCACTGCCTTGCAGAAGACGAGGACCCTCCCGGCCTTCAAGGCCAGTAGCAAGGGACACCATCATATCTTCCATCCGCTCTGCATAAGGACGGGCAGAATTGGCTGCTTCTTCAGCGTGACGCAGTTTCGCCGCAGCCACCATTTTCATGGCCTTGGTGATTTTCTGCGTCGACTTGACGCTGGTGATCCGATTTTTGAGTTCTTTAAGGTTCGCCATGTGAGGCTACCCCCTTTTCAGCTCAAAGGTTACGCAAAAGTAGTTGTAAAGCTTTCCAGAATGCTGGTCAGCTTCTCTTCAGTCTCTTTGGACAGCTTCTCTTCGCTGCGAATTGTGTCCATAAGATCCTGATGCTTGCCATGCATTTCTGTCAGCAGCTGTTTCTCGAAATCACCGATCTGAGAAACTTCAATACGATCCAGATAGCCCCGCACACCAGAGAAGATAGCGACAACCTGTTCTTCCATCGTCAGCGGTGAATATTGAGGTTGCTTGAGCAACTCTGTCAGGCGTGCACCACGGGCCAGCAAACGCTGAGTAGCGGCATCCAAGTCAGAACCGAACTGTGCAAAGGCTGCCATTTCACGATACTGCGCGAGTTCCAGTTTAATGGTACCCGCAACCTGTTTCATGGCTTTTGTCTGAGCGGAAGAGCCCACACGAGACACCGACAGACCCACGTTAATGGCCGGACGAATACCCTGATAGAAAAGCTCTGTTTCCAGGAAGATCTGACCGTCCGTAATGGAGATCACGTTTGTCGGAATATAGGCCGACACGTCACCGCCTTGAGTTTCAATAACCGGAAGCGCCGTCATCGAACCAAGACCGTTATCTTCGTTCAGCTTCGCAGAGCGTTCGAGCAAGCGAGAGTGAAGATAGAAAACGTCACCCGGATAAGCTTCACGTCCAGGAGGACGACGCAGCAGGAGAGACATCTGACGGTAAGCAACAGCCTGTTTAGACAAGTCATCATAAATGATGAGAGAGTGCATGCCGTTGTCACGGAAATATTCAGCCATCGCACAACCGGTAAACGGAGCAAGATACTGAAGCGGAGCCGGATCAGACGCTGTCGCGGCAACAACAATGGAATATTCCATCGCGCCGTTTTCCTCAAGGGTCTTAACAACCTGAGCAACCGTCGAACGCTTTTGACCGATCACAACATAAACACAGTAAAGTTTTTTACCTTCGTCGTCCGTTGCGTTCACAGATTTCTGGTTCAGGATCGCATCAACTGCAACCGCTGTTTTACCTGTTTGGCGGTCGCCAATGATCAACTCACGCTGACCACGCCCGATCGGAACCAGGCTGTCGACAGATTTCAAACCTGTCATCATCGGCTCATGAACGGATTTACGAGGCATAATGCCAGGCGCCTTCACGTCCACACGACGCGCTTCACCACCTTCGATAGGACCTTTACCATCGATCGGGTTACCCAGACCATCAACAACACGACCCAACAGGCCTTTACCAACCTGTGTTTCGACGATGGCGCCGGTCCGTTTAACGGTGTCACCTTCTCTGATGTCCCGGTCAGAGCCGAAGATCACGGCACCGACATTGTCTGATTCCAGGTTCAGTGCCAGGCCTTTAATACCACCTGGGAACTCAACCATTTCACCCGCCTGAATATTATCCAGACCGTAAATACGAGCAACACCGTCACCTACGGACAGTACTTGACCAACCTCTGAAACTTCAGCTTGCGTGTCAAAGCCAGCAATCTGTTGTTTTAGAATTTCGGAAATTTCTGCGGCGCGGATGTCCATCACCCAACCCCTTTCATCGCAAACTTAAGATTTTGAAGCTTGGTCCGGATCGAACTATCGACCATGCGCGAACCGACTTTAACTACCAGACCACCGATTAGTTCTTCATCGATCGTCGCCTCGATGGCAACGTCGCTGCCGATCGAAGATTTCAACTCTTTTGTCAGAGCTTCAACCTGCTTGGCAGTCAATTTTTTGGCGGAGGTCACCTTGGCAACCACTTCACCGCGTTCTGCGGCCAGCAATTTACCAAAGTCATCGATCATGTCCGACAGGGCAAACAAGCGGCGATTTTGCGCCACGGTCCCGACGAAACGACGAACCAGATCACTTACGCCCAGCTTTTCAAGTACGGCCGCCATGGCGCGCGCCTGATCATCCCGGCTAACAAGTGGACTAAGGACAAGCCGTGCGAGATCCGCACTCTCATCCAGTGATGTTTTGATCGTAGCCATATCCGCAGCAACCACGTCAACCTGCTTTTCTTGTAAAGCAAGATCGAAGAGTGCTGTCGCATAGCGGCCAGCGATACCAGAAACTGTTATGTTCTCAGCTGACAAGGAAAGATCCCCAAGCCTGAAAAAAACGACGCGAAATGCGTCGAACGAAAATTTGAATTGCCCCCACTTTCAGGCTGCCTGAAGAGCCCCCTTTAGCTAGGCAACGGGTTCTTAGCACAGCGAATTCTATGAAGCAATATCCCCAAGGGTAGTTTATTGCCCAAAATTCACCAAATTTTCATAATTCCGGCTGGCAAGTGGCAGAATTACAAGAAATTATAGGGATCTACATCAATTTGCAGCCGCGTATTGGAGGGAATTTTTTTGCCCTTGAGCCAGTGCCTGATAATTGATTGTATATTTGCCTCTTTCGCGGTTTTCACTAAAAATCGGTACCTGTGACGCCCCCGGATCATGGAAAGAGGAGCAGGTGCGGGACCCATAATCATGAAATTTTCACCATGAGGCGCACCCCTCGCCAGTTCTCGGCAGCAGGCAGCCACTGATTCGGCATCTTTACTGGACAGAATCAGGGAGGCCAGTCGCCCATAAGGTGGCATTGCGGCACTTTGCCGGGCAGCGCGCTCTGATTCCATGAAAGCCGTGATATCCTGATGACACAGTGCTTCAATGACCGGATGGTCTGGCATATGTGATTGTACAATCACATGACCGGGCTGTTCGGCCCTGCCCGCACGGCCCGCAACCTGAGACAAAAGCTGATAAGTCCGCTCGGAGGCCCGCAAATCCCCACCTGCGAGACCCAGATCCGCATCAACCACCCCCACCAGCGTGAGGTTGGGAAAATGATAGCCTTTCGCCACGATTTGTGTCCCGATCAACAATTCAATATCGCCCCGGCTCATAGCATCCACAAAGTCTGCCGCCGCACGAGGGCTGGCCAGCGTATCACTGGCTATCATGGATATTTTACGATCTGGAAAGAGCAGGCCCGCCTCTTCTGTCAATCGCTCGATACCGGGGCCACAAGCCTTGAAACTATCGCTTTCCCCGCATTCAGGACAGGCTTTTGGCGCGCCGGCGGAAAATCCACAATGATGGCATTGTAATTTTTTAACCAGCCTGTGCTCCACCAGCCAGGCACTGCAATGAGGGCATTGTAGCCGATGCCCGCAAGCATCACATAAGGTGAGCGGCGCATACCCGCGACGGTTCAAAAACAGCATGGCCTGTTGACCCGAGGCCAATGTCTTTTCGACAGCCTCTCTCAAGGGCTCAGAAATCCAGCGCTGGCTTCCCGGGCGATGCTGAGTCAAATCGACGAGCTCTACAGACGGAAGCGTCGCACCGCCAAACCGCGACGGCAGTTCCACATGGACATATTTTCCTGATCGCGCGTTTACAAGACTTTCCAGTGACGGTGTTGCCGACGCCAAGATAACGGGGAACCCGCCCAGATGCCCCCGAACAACGGCCATATCGCGGGCATTATAAGGAACACCTTCATCCTGCTTGAAAGAAGCTTCATGCTCTTCATCCACAACCAGTAGACCCAGATCCGGAAACGGCAGGAACAAGGCAGACCTTGCCCCCACGACCACGTTTGCCCGCCCTTCAATAATGGCGCGCCAGTTCCGCCGTCTCTCGGCTTGAGTCAAATCCGAATGCCATTCAACCGGTTTTACGCCAAACCGACGCTCAAACCGGCTGAGCCATTGGGACGAAAGAGCAATTTCCGGCAGCAGAATAAGGGCTTGCCTGTTCTTTTGCAGACAGGCTGCGATGGCTTCAAAATAAACCTCGGTTTTTCCCGATCCGGTTACTCCGTCTAAAAGGGAGACAACAAATTCTGACTTTTCGACAGGCTCTTTCAGGAGAGAGGCCGCAGATATCTGTAAATCTGACAACTCGAATCCGGGACCATGTGCATCAGGAACCGGGATATCCGGTTCAGCGGGCAGCGGAACAGCCTTCAGAACCCCCAGCTTCTCCAATCCCTTGACAACAGAGGAACTGACGCCCGCAATATCAGAAATTTCCGCCGCCGTCCGCGCAATCTCTCCTTCCAACACGTCCAGAACCCTTTTCCGGGCGCTTGTCATCTTTGCCGGCATCTCCCTGGTTTTAGAATAACCGGTCCTGGGTGCTTTTGGATAAAGAGCATCTGGCACACTCATTGCCATTCTGAGGACACGGCCAGGCTTCTGAACCGTATAGTTCGCCACCCAATCTGTAAAACGACGACTGGCTTCCGGCAGCGATGAGACGGGAAGTGTCTCGATAATATCCTTCAGGCGGGATGCCTCTATTTTTGATTGCACGGCGTCTCGCCATACAACACCCACGACTTCTCTGGGGCCGAGAGGGACTTTAACAAACTGTCCGGGCAGGACGGATAAATGGTCGGGAACCCGATAGTCATAGGCTCCGCCAATACTCATCGGCAACAGAACCTGAACCCGCTTATCCTTCTCCGCCTGCGTCATTTATTTAGAATTCGCCTCACACTGGTCTTTGCTTTCTTGTTCGATTATGGTGATACCAGATACAGGACAGGATCAACACTGAAAAGGCGCATCAACCAGCCTGAAAATTTGGTTAGCACGGTTTGTCAGGATCCTAAATAACGATCGCTTACGTCATTTGTCGCAGTATGAGGATGCAAAGGCAACATTATGAAATTTTTCGTAGATACCGCAGATACAGAAGAGATTCGCGAGCTGGCTGATACAGGCCTTCTGGATGGTGTCACAACCAATCCTTCCCTGATCGCAAAGTCCGGACGTGACTTCTTTGATGTGATTAAAGAAATCTGCGCATTGGTCGATGGTCCGGTAAGTGCAGAAGTTGCAGCAACCGACTACGACACGATGATCGAAGAAGGAAAAAAGCTGGCCGGACTTGCGGAAAATGTTGCGGTTAAAGTGCCATTGACACTGGCGGGCTTAAAAACCTGTTCACAGCTTGCCAAGCAGGGAACCCAGGTCAATGTAACTCTCTGCTTTTCTGCGGCCCAGGCGATCCTGGCAGCAAAGGCGGGCGCAGCCTTCATCTCTCCCTTTGTTGGACGGCTGGATGACATTGGTCAGGATGGTATGGGCCTTATTTCCGACGTTGTTCAGATTTACGGAAACTATCCCGCTTTTCACACAGAAGTTCTGGTCGCGTCTATTCGTAATCCAGTGCATATCGTCAACTCGGCCTTGATGGGCGCAGATGTGTGTACGGTGCCGCCGCAGGTACTGAAACAATTGGTTTCCCATCCTCTGACCGACAAAGGGCTTGCAGGCTTTTTGGCAGACTGGGAAAAAACAGGCCAGAAGATTCTCGGCTAAGGATTAACGCGCAACTTTACGGGTGTGAATGTGGCAAAGAGCAAGGAAAGTAACGCTTCGGAAAAAGACAAAGCAGTTTCCCTTTCCGAGGCTGATATTCGGGACTGGCTCAATGCCCACCCGAAGTTCCTAAAAGACAATGCCGATCTCCTGACCGAGGCGGCTACCCCTTCCCGCCAATCGGGAGAGGGGGTTGTCGATATGCAGTCTTTTCTGGTTGAGCGGTTGCAAGGTGAGGTCCGGCGTCTGACTGCCATTCAGGATGAGTTCGTTGGTGCCGCCCGGATTAACCAGCACACCCAGAAAATGGTTCATTCCGCTGTTCAGGCAATTTTGGGCGCAACCGGATTTCCGCATTTTGTTCATATCCTGACCCAGGATTTACCGGAGATACTGGAAGTCGACGTGATCACTCTTTGCGTGGAAGACAGCCCAATCCCGTTGCCGGACATGACCGGTCTGCAACGATTGAAAAAGGGAAATATCGGGCGGGCAAACTGGCAGAAGAACAATATTCTGATGCGTCCTGCCGCTTCGAAATCCAAAGCCATTTTCGGCCCTGCCATGGATCTTGTCCAGTCGGATGCGTTGATCAGGCTGGATGTTCCCTCCCTGCATGCGCCAGCGATGCTGGCCATCGGCAGTCGGGAGGTTGACCATTTCCATCCTGAACAGGGCACCGAGTATCTGTCTTTTCTGGCCTCCTGTATCCAATCCTGTTTGCAGATGTGGCTGGATCATAAAACATCCTGACGGCATCATGTCGTCCCCCCTTTCAGCCCTCATTGAAAATTGGGAAAGCTGGCTCGCTCTCGAGAAAAAAGTCAGCCCGCATACCCTTGAGGCCTATGAACGCGATTTTACAGAGTTTCTCGATTTCCTGATCGGGCATTTGGGAAAAACGCCTGATATCCAGGATCTTGAAGCCTTGAAAGCCGCTGATTTTCGCGCCTTTCTTGCCATCCGAAAAAAAGAAGGGTTGGCGGCCTCTTCACTGGCCCGCACTCTTTCTTCCATTCGCAGCTTTTTTCGCAAGCAGGAGAAGGATGGTATTCTTCATAATCCGTATTTGAAAACCGTGCGCTCCCCCAAGAAGCCCAAACGCCTCCCAAGGCCGGTATCAGAGAACGACTCCAAATCCCTTTTGGCGGAAGTCAGTCATGAGACGCGGAAAGAAATCTGGATCAATTTGCGGGATACAGCTGTTTTAACACTTCTGTATGGCTGCGGCCTCCGGATCAACGAGGCTCTCTCGCTCAATTATGAGAACCGTCCCTCCGGAGACGTGATGACTGTGCTGGGTAAAGGGGCAAAAGAAAGGCTAGTGCCTGTCCTGCCTGTCGTTAGAGAGGCCATAGAAGAATATCTTCAGCATTGTCCTTATCCGTTCGAACAGGACGGTCCTTTGTTTTTCAGTCAACGCGGACGACGGCTAAACGCACGGACGATTCAACTTCGCCTGCAGAGCTTGCGGCGTAAACTGGGCTTGCCGGAAACGGCCACGCCCCATGCCCTGCGTCACAGCTTTGCAACCCATCTTTTGGCGGGCGGCGGGGATCTGCGCACTATTCAGGAACTATTAGGACACGCGTCTCTTTCCAGCACGCAAGTCTATACAGATCTTGAAACGGACAAGCTTCTCAGCGTCTATAAAAACGCCCATCCGAAAAGCTGAGCGTCAGGAGGCACGGGTCATCCGAAGAGCAAGAGGCCCAAAAATCGCAATCGCCCCCATGGAAAGATATGTCAATCCCCAGGCGGTAAGATTCTCATGCCCTCCGCCAAGATCCAGGACAAAACCGGCAATCACCGGTCCCGCCATGGCCCCGGTAAATCCTATAAAGCTATGCACAGCGATGGTGGAGCCTCGTAAATCAGGCGGAGAGTTGGCCACAGCACCCGATGTGATGGATGACGAATCTGCCGTAACAAAAAAGCCAAAGGTTGCGGCCAGAAGGACAACAAGAATAAAGGGTAGTTCTGCAGAAAATCCGAGAATGGCGGAAAAGAGGAAAGACGCCATCATGATCAGGGTAATAGCTTTTTGACGGCCCATTTTAAGCGACATTTCATTGCCAAGAACGCTGGCAGGCAACCCTAAGAAAATGATCACTGCAGCAATCACGCTGATATCCATCCAGGCCGGAGCCTCGGAACGGCTTTGCGCGAATGTCAAAAAAGCGACAACAAAGGATCGCATCGCCATCAGTTCCCATGAATGACAGAAATAGGCGATGACATATCCCATGGTCTGTCGATTTCTCAAGACCGGCCTGAAATTGAAAAGTTGCCGCCAGGAACGTGGTGTCAGATTGGGCTTGCCCCGCGTTGCATACAGAACAAGCGCGAGGGAGGCAGGCGGCCCCAGCAGCACAGACAATAATGCCATGTCGGCTCCTGCCCATCTCTGAACCTGCCCCACCAGCAGAAAAGACAGTGCCGAACCCGTTGAAAAGCAGGCCGTATAAAAAGCAATAGATCTGGATTGATTGGCAGGCGGCAAGCGATCTGTCAGCAGCTTCAATCCGGGCATATAAGACGCCGAGAGTGCGGCACCTGAGGTAAATCGCCAGGGGAGCGCCGACCAGAAATCATCCGCATGAAAGGCAAATCCATACGCGCCGACCAGCGCCAGAATATTTCCGGTAATGACAACCTTGCGGGCGTCAATCCTGTCAGTCAGGGTGGCCGCTACAAATCCAACGGTGGTGAAACCGAAAAAATACGCCCCGTTAATCCAGCCAGCCTCTGTCCCGCTCAAACCCCAGTGGTCAAAAAAATGAGGGGTAAGAGCCGGGAAAGAAGCGAAGGATGTCATCGATAGGATTTCTGCAAGACAGAGAAAAAGCGTCAGCCTGGCTGCAGACATAGATTTGGATCCTTATGCCTGTGGCGGCACAGTTTCCTGCATGGAGGGGCGTGCTGAAAACGTCTCATACCAGGCAGCGAGTTGTGGCCGACCTTCCCGCCAGTTTTCAGCAGAGAAGCGGAAATCGAAATAGCCGAGGGCACAACCAACGGCAATCGTTCCGATATTTACATCATCCTTGAAGTCGGGGGCCTGTTTCTCAAGCTCATCCAGCCCTTTTTCCATGGCAACATGCAGACGCGCATTCCAGGAGGGAGATCCTTCTCCTTCCGGCATCGCCGCGCTGTCCATCCGGCGTTGATAGGCGGCGTCAGTCATCCCATCAGCAAGCGCATGAAGTGTCATCACCCGAGCGCGGTCTGCACCAGCTCCCGGAAAAAGATCAACCGACTCGCTCAGGCCGTTCAGATATTCACAAATGACAACAGAATCAAACAAGACATCGCCGCTTTCCAGCGTGAGGCTCGGGACCTTACCAAGTGGATTTTGTGGATTTATTCCTTTGAAAATATTGCTGGTATCGCCGCCAAAGGTTTCGATTTTTTCGTACAATCCCGCCTCTTTCGCAGATACGACAACTTTACGGACAAAAGGCGAAGTGGCGCTGTAACAAAGCTTCATAACGGCTCCTTGGGGTTTGGTGGCAGAGTCAAAAAGAAAGGGCCGGTTGGAGAACCGGCCCTGTCATTTTCAGAAATTTAGACCTAAAGGTCAACTGTTCAAAGTCCGCCCGGCAACCGCAAGGGCCGCTTCCTTGACCGCTTCGTTCAATGTCGGGTGAGCATGACAGGTTCTGGCAATATCTTCAGACGACGCGCCGAACTCCATTGCCAGCACACATTCATGGATCACCGTCCCGGCATCGGGTCCGACAATGTGAACGCCCAGCACTTTATCGGTTTTCTTGTCCGCCAGAATTTTGGCAAAACCATCGGTAAATCCGTTGGCACGCGCACGGCTATTGGCCATAAACGGCACCTTGCCAACCTGATACTCAACACCAGCTTCTTTCAACTGTTCTTCCGATTTTCCAACCGTCGCCACTTCAGGCCAAGTGTAAATTACGCCCGGAATGGTATCGTAATTGATATGCGGTTTTTGACCGGCCAGCATTTCGACACAGACCACACCTTCGTCTTCGGCCTTATGAGCCAACATCGGACCATCAATGACATCGCCAATGGCATAAACACCGTCGACACTGGATTTGAAAGTCTTGTCGACAACAATACGGCCTGCTTTATCCCGCTCAACACCCAGATCATCAAGACCCAAACCATCGGTATAAGGGCGGCGGCCAATGGCAACAAGCACGACATCCGCTTTCAACTCTTCTGCGTCACCGCCTTTGGCAGGCTCAACAGTCAAAGTAACCGCCGTTTTTGTCTTCTTGGCACCGGTCACTTTTTTACCCAGCATGAATTTCATGCCCTGTTTTTTCAGGATCCGCTGAGTGGTTTTGGCCACTTCGTTATCCGTTCCCGGCAAAATGCGATCCAAAAATTCGACGACCGTCACCTCAGCACCCAGGCGGCGCCAGACGGTTCCCAGTTCAAGACCGATAACACCCGCACCGATCACGATCATCTTCTTTGGCACCTTTGGAAGTTCCAATGCGCCAGTAGAGGAGACAATCTGTTTTTCATCGATATCGACATTCGGCAGCGGTGTAACTTCCGACCCTGTACAAATCAGGATATTCTTGCCCTTGATGATTTTGTTTTCATCGCCAGTCACTTCAACGCGGCCTCCACCCTGAAGCTCACCAGCGCCTTTGATATACGTGACCTTGTTCTTTTTGAACAAAAACTCGATGCCTTGAGTCAAGCCATCAACCGTTTTATCCTTCTGGCCCAGCATGGTTTTCAGATCCAGCTTTACGGATCCGATTTTAATACCGCGACTTTCAAAATCATGCTGCGCTTCTTCAAAGAGTTCAGAAGATTTCAGCATCGCCTTGGACGGTATACAGCCCACATTGAGGCAGGTACCGCCAAGCGCACCACGTTTCTCAACACAGGCCGTTTTCAGGCCCAACTGAGCCGCTCTAATAGCTGCTGTATAACCGCCGGGGCCGCCTCCGACCACAATCAGGTCAAATGTATCGTCGCTCATTTTTCACCCTTCAGGGACTGATTATAAAATTACAGGTCCAGCAGCAGACGCTGCGGATCTTCCAGTGCATCTTTGACCCGGACCAGGAAAGTAACCGCTTCCTTGCCATCGATGATCCGATGATCATAAGACAGGGCCAGATACATCATCGGCCGGATCTTGATCTCGCCATCCACGACCATCGGACGTTCCTGGATCTTGTGCATACCCAGAACCGCAGATTGAGGGGCGTTGATAATCGGTGAAGACATCAGTGATCCGTAAACACCGCCATTGGAGATCGTGAAGGTTCCGCCTTGCATGTCCGCCATGCTCAGTTTGCCATCGCGCGCCTTTTTGCCAAGCTCGACAATCCCTTTTTCCACATCCGCGAAGCTCAACTGATCCGCATCTCTGAGAACCGGGACGACCAGACCGTTCGGTGTGCCAACGGCGACACCCATATGGTAATAGTTCTTGTAGATAATGTGATCGCCTTCAATTTCAGCATTCACCGCAGGTAACTCCTGCAGAGCCGCAATACAGGCTTTCGTGAAGAAGGACATAAAGCCCAGCTTCACACCATGTTTTTTGGTGAAGAGGTCTTTATAGTCGGCCCGAAGGGCCATCAGATTTGTCAGATCCACTTCGTTATAAGTGGTCAGCATGGCGGCTGTATTCTGAGCTTCCTTCAACTTGGTAGCAATGCTCTTGCGCAAACGGGTCATCTTCACCCGCTCTTCGCGATCGCCTTCAGAACGTGGGCCCGTCGGCGCTGCTGGAGCTGCTGGAGCAGGACTTGCCGCCGGAGCAGAGACAGGTGCCGGAGCCGCAGGTGACTGACCGCCATTTTCAAGAGCTTCGAGAACATCCCCCTTTGTGATCCGGCCATCTTTACCGGTTCCCCGGATGTTTGCTGCATTCAGGCTGTTTTCATCAATAAGCTTCTGGGCCGCAGGCAGAACTTCTGCGTCTTTGTTCCCAGCTGGGGCCGCTGCTGGTGCAGGCTTTTCCGCCGGAACAGGAGCCACAACAGGTTTTTCAGCGGGTGCAGGAGATGCCTGAGCCGGGGCCACCGCCTCTTTTTTGGGAGCCGCAGCGGCAGCACCGGCAGCGCCAGCGATGATCTGGCCGAGCAGAGCACCCACTTCGACATCTTCACCTTCAGCGGCGATAATTTCTTCCAGCCGTCCGCTTTCCGTCGCATTGACTTCCAGCGTCACTTTGTCTGTTTCAAGTTCAACAATCGGCTCATCTTTGTTGATAGAGTCACCAACCTGTTTAAACCATTGACCCACAGTAGCTTCCGTAACGGATTCACCAAGGACAGGCACACGAATTTCGACAGTCATGTTCTTTACTTTCCTATTTGGCTTGAAGGCCAAGTGCATCATCGACTAATGCGGCTTGTTGCAAATTATGTTTCTTGAGAAGACCCGTTGCCGTCGCGGCAGATTCGGACCGACCAGCATATCTGACGCGAGAGACATTTTTCATCCCTGCAGTTGCCAGAACGTCTTCCAGATGAGGTTCGATAAAGGACCAGGCACCCATATTTTTAGGCTCTTCCTGGCACCAGACGATATCCTCAACATGGGTGAAGCGTTTAAGCTCTTCCAGCAAGGCCTGTTCCGGGAACGGATAAAGCTGTTCCATTCGCAAGAAGAAGGTTTCGCTCTGTTCCAGCTCATCCCGCCGGGCTTTCAAGTCATAATAGACTTTACCAGTACAGAGGACGATCCGTTTGACATCCTTGTCTTCACACAATTTTTCATTGTCATACAGAACACGGTGGAAGGTCGAGCCCGGGCCCATTTCCTCCAGCGTGGAAACCGCTGACTTGTGCCTCAGTAGAGATTTTGGAGTCATGACAACCAGTGGCTTGCGGAATTTCCGATGGATCTGACGCCGCAGAACATGGAAATAGTTTGCCGGTGTCGTACAATTGACAACCTGCCAGTTATCTTCCGCAGAAGACTGCAAATACCGTTCAAGCCGGGCCGAAGAATGTTCCGGTCCCTGTCCCTCATAGCCATGAGGCAACAACATCACCAACCCACTCATACGGAGCCATTTGGCTTCCCCGCTTGAAATAAACTGGTCAATGATAACCTGCGCGCCATTGGCAAAGTCACCAAACTGCGCTTCCCACAGAACCAGTGTTTTCGGCTCCGCCAGGCTGTAGCCATATTCGTATCCCAAAACGGCGGCCTCTGACAACATACTGTCAATAACCTCGTAATGAGCTTGTTCACCCCCCAGATTATTCAGCGGGATATACCGGTTTTCTGTCATCTGATCGACAAATACGGAATGGCGCTGAGAGAAAGTGCCCCGACCGCAATCCTGGCCGGAAAGCCGAACCGGATAGTCTTCTTTCAGCAAGGAGCCAAAAGCCAGTGCTTCTGCCGTTGCCCAATCGATCCCTTCACCGGAATCAATCATCTTCTTCTTGGCTTTCAAAACCCGTTGCAAGGTCCGGTGGACATTATGATCCTCCGGAATAGCAGTCAGTTTACCGCCAATATCCCGCAATGTATCGATTTCAACCGCCGTGGTGCCGCGCCGTGCGCCTTTATCAGCACGCTCAAAACCCTGCCAGCGACCTTCAAACCAGTCCGCTTTATTGGGTTTGAAGCTGTTGGCAGTTTCAAACTGCTTCTCAAGATAATCCTTGAACTCGGCTATCCAGCCTTCAACCTGTTTCTCGGTTGCAACGCCTTCAGCAATGAGTTTTTTGGCGTAAATCTGCATGGTTGTCGGATGCTGGGCAATCGTGCGGTACATCAATGGCTGGGTAAAGGCTGGCTCATCCCCTTCATTATGACCGTGCCGCCGGTAGCAGAACATATCAATGACCACATCGATCTGAAACTGCTGACGGAATTCAGTTGCAATCTTTGCCACATGACAAACTGCTTCCGGATCATCACCGTTCACGTGGAAAATCGGGGCCTGTACCATTTTGCCCACATCAGACGGATAAGGGCTTGATCGGGAATATTTGGGGCTTGTCGTAAAGCCGATCTGGTTGTTGACCACAAAATGAATGGTACCGGACGTGCGGTAGCCTTTCAGTTCGGACAGACCAAAACATTCAGCGACAATACCCTGTCCCGCAAAAGCAGCGTCACCATGCAAGAGAAGCGGCATAACCTGACCACCAACATCATCACCGATTTGCGACTGCTTGGCTCTCGCTTTTCCAAGAACAACAGGATTAACGGCTTCCAGATGAGAAGGGTTGGCTGTCAGGGACATATGGACACTGTTGCCATCGAATTCCCGATCAGAAGAGGTTCCCAGATGGTATTTCACATCGCCGGAGCCTTCCACATCTTCAGGATTTGCCGGATTTCCCTGGAATTCCGAGAAAACAGCACGAAATGGCTTGGCCATCACATTGGTCAGAATATTGAGGCGACCCCGATGCGGCATCCCCAGAACAATTTCCTTAACCCCCAGCTGACCGCCCCGCTTGATCACACCTTCCATGGCCGGCACAAGGGCCTCGCCACCATCAAGGCCAAAGCGTTTGGTACCGGTATATTTTACATTGAGAAAATGCTCAAAACCCTCGGTTTCGATCAGTTTCTGCAAAATCGCTACTTTTCCTTCAGCAGTAAAAGTAACGTCTTTATGGCGGCCTTCGATCCGTTCCTGAATCCAGCCCTTCTGATCGGGCTCCTGGATATGCATGAACTCAACACCGATGGTGCCGCAATAGGTTCGTTTGACAATCTCCAGAATTTCCCGGATCGATGCTGTCTCCAGCCCCAGAACATTATCGATGAAGATCTGGCGGTCCCAGTCATTTTCATCGAAGCCGTACGTGCGTGGATCCAGTTCAGGATGTTCCTTGGGAATTTCCAAACCCAACGGGTCCAGATTGGCTTTCAGGTGACCCCGAACCCGGTAGGAGCGGATCAACATGAGAGCGCGAATGGTATCAATCGCTGCTGCTCTCACATCTTGTTGCGGAAGTCCCTTCTGTTCCGCCGTCTCGATGGCGCGATACGCGGCATCACCGAGTATACCGTAGTCATCTTCGGGAGAAATTCCGTTGGTGGGGGTCCAGGGGGCGCCTTTATTTTCGGCTATGATGGTTTCGGCGTCATCACCCAGTGTTTCAAAATACTGCTGCCAGCTGCTGTCAACGGAAGTTGGGTCGTTCTGGTAGCGAAGATATAGATCTTCAATAAATCCAGCATTTGAGCCAGAGAGGAAGGAAGAATTGTCCACTTGCTGTGCCATTTCCGGTCATCTGGGTGGGCATTTGCCCACCCCCAAAGTAAAAGTCGAGTTAAAACGAAATGATAGTATTACAATACTACCCTTTCAAAACTCTTACCAAAGTAGAACCAAGTGCAGAAGGGCTGTCAGAAACAGTAATTCCCGCGCTGCGCATGGCATCCATCTTGTCATCTGCACCGCCTTTACCACCGGAAATGATGGCGCCGGCATGTCCCATACGGCGGCCTGGAGGGGCTGTAACACCCGCAATAAAGCCAACGACAGGTTTCTTGGTTTTGGACTGTTTCAGAAATTCTGCTGCTTCTTCTTCAGCAGATCCGCCGATTTCACCGATCATAATAATGGATTCGGTTTCATCATCGCCCAAGAACATATCCAGGCAGTCAATGAAGTTCGTGCCATTGACCGGATCGCCGCCGATACCGATACAGGTTGACTGACCAAGGCCTGCCGCTGTTGTCTGTGCAACTGCTTCATAAGTCAGAGTACCGGAGCGAGAAACAATCCCAACGTTACCCCGGCGGTGAATGTGACCCGGCATAATACCGATTTTACATTCATCAGGCGTAATAACACCCGGGCAGTTAGGACCAATCAAGCGGGTTCCACTGTTTTTCAGAGCCCGCTTCACCCGGACCATATCCAGAACCGGAATGCCTTCTGTAATACAGACAACCAATTCAATATTGGCATCTACGGCTTCCAGAATGGCGTCTGCCGCAAACGGAGGCGGCACATAAATCACACTGGCATTAGCGCCAGTTGTGTGAACAGCTTCGTCAACCGTGTTGAAGATCGGCAGATCAAGATGCTTTTCGCCACCTTTACCGGGCGTAACACCGCCCACCATTTTCGTACCATAGGCAATCGCCTGCTCGGAATGGAAAGTCCCTTGTGAGCCTGTGAAGCCCTGACAGATGACCTTTGTGTCTTTATTGACGAGTACGGCCATTATGCTGCCTCCTTCACTTCTTTAACAATTTTCTCCGCTGCATCTCCGAGATTGTCAGCAGAGGTGATAGGCAGACCTGAATTGGCGAGGATTTCCTTGCCCAGATCAACATTGGTTCCCGCCAGCCGAACAACGAGCGGAACACTCAGGGCAACTTCCTTGGCTGCAGCAACAACACCTTCTGCAATCACGTCGCAGCGCATGATGCCACCAAAAATATTGACCAGAATACCTTCAACATTTTCATCTTTGAGGATGATCTTGAAGGCTTTTGTCACACGCTCTTTGGTCGCTCCGCCACCAACATCAAGGAAGTTGGCCGGATCACCACCGTTCAGCTTGATGATATCCATGGTTGCCATGGCAAGGCCTGCGCCGTTCACCATGCAGCCGATATTGCCGTCAAGCTTGATATAGTTCAGCTCATCCTTTGCGGCTTCCAGCTCGGAAGGATCTTCTTCATCCGGATCCCGGAGTTCCGCAATTTCTTTCTGACGGAACAGGGCATTGTCGTCGAAGTTCATTTTGGCATCCAGCGCAATGACCTCGCCAGAGCCGGTCACAACCAGCGGATTGATTTCAACAAGACTGGCATCCGTATCCATAATGGCAGTGTACAAAGCCATAATGAACTTCACGGCAGCACCAACCTGTTTTCCTTCTAGGCCTAGGGAAAAAGCAATCTGGCGGGCATGGAAAGCAGAAATACCGGTCGCCGGATCAATGCTGACCATTTTGATTTTCTCAGGCGTTTCGGCGGCGACTTCTTCGATTTCCATGCCGCCTTCTGTCGACGCCATGAATGTCACGCAGTCTTTGGCCCGATCGATGATCGCACCCAGATAAAGTTCCCGGGCAATATCGCAGCCGTCCTCAACATAGACGCGCTTGACTTCCTTGCCTTCAGGGCCGGTCTGGTGCGTTACAAGCTGCATGCCGATCAGGGCTTTTGCTGCTTCTGTTACTTCCTCGAGGGATTTAACAACTTTAACGCCACCACCGAGGCCACGACCACCCGCATGGATCTGAGCTTTGACAACCCAGACAGGGCCGCCAAGCCCTTGTGCGACAGTTTTCGCTTCTTCAGCAGTATAGGCAACCCCGCCTTTCGGCACGGTCACACCGTATTTCGCAAGTAGGCCTTTGGCCTGATATTCATGGATATTCATATTCTTCCGCTATTCGCATGTTTGGATCAGCGCAATGCTGGTCGGATATATGATTAAAATTCGACTATAACAGTCAAAAAAAAGGGCACAACCGGTTAGTTGCGCCCTTTTTAATTTCTGGTTAGCCGAGGCTTGGGTCGATGCCTTTACAGGCTTCAACAAGTCCTTTCACTGCATCGACTGAATGATCAAACATCGCTTTCTCTTCATCATTCATGTCAATCTCTACAACACGTTCAATGCCGCCCTCGCCAATAACAGTCGGGACACCAACATACATGCCGTCCAGACCATATTGACCGTCAACATAAGCTGCACAGGGCAGAACACGTTTTTTGTCTTTCAAATAGGCTTCCGCCATTGTGATCGCACTGGAGGCCGGTGCGTAAAAAGCAGACCCTGTCTTCAGCAATGCGACAACTTCGGCACCGCCGTTTCGGGTCCGGTCGACAATCGCGTCAATTTTTTCCTGGGTTGTCCAACCCATTTTGATCAGGTCAGGGATCGGAATACCGGCAACCGTCGAATAGCGTGTGAGCGGCACCATTGTATCGCCGTGTCCACCCAAAACGAAGGCCGTCACATCTTCAACAGAGACTTCAAATTCTTCAGCCAGGAAAAGGCGGAAACGGGCACTATCCAGAACACCGGCCATACCGACCACTTTATGATGGGGAAGGCCACATTTTTCGCGCAGAACCCAAACCATGGCATCCAGCGGGTTGGTAATACAGATAACGAAAGCGTTAGGCGCGTATTTTTTGATGCCCTCACCAACGGATTGCATAACCTTGATATTGGTTCCCAGAAGGTCGTCGCGGCTCATGCCGGGCTTGCGGGCGATACCGGCGGTTACAATACAGACATCCGCCCCTTCGATCGCGCTATAGTCATTCGCGCCGGTCATATTTGCATTGAAACGATCAACAGGAGAAGACGACGCGATATCAAGGGATTTACCCTGCGGTAAACCGTCCACGATATCAAAGAGGACAACATCGCCAAGTTCCTTGAGCCCAGCCAGGTGAGCAAGGGTTCCTCCGATGTTTCCACCGCCGATCAGCGCTATTTTTTTGCGAGCCATTCTATTCTCCGGATTTGATTGAGAGGGCTCTGTGCGAAGACACATAGTCCTCTGTGATTAATTCTCGGGTGGGTCTACCTCGTTTCTTAACCAAGAGCAAGGTCAGCCGAAAAAAATAGGACATTTTTTTGTGATCCCGAATTTGAAAAACCACACATTCACACCGATACCCAAAAGCGACACCTCTGAAACCTATTCATCCACCGATGAGATTGGATAAAATTCGATCCATTCCAGTAAGCAGTTAGTAAGATTTACCTGTTATATCTTCGGTAGCATTAATAAACAGTGAACTCTATTAACCATGCGTAACAAATCAGCTCGATTCTTCAAAAAGGCCGCACTTTGCGGTGTTATCTGTTTCTCTTTGAGCGGATGTGCGGGAACCATTATTGCCGGCCTGACCCTCAGTGAAATTCTCACTGCAGGTTCGATTGGGTCTGCCTTGATTACCGGCAAGGGCCTTGGAGAACACGCTCTGGATATTGTCACTGGTCAGGATTGCCGGATCCTGGAAGCTGTCTTCAGAAAAGACCGGGCAATTTGCGAACCTAAGAATTCAGTTGCGACAGAAGATGATTTCAAGGGATTGGTGGCGCTTCTGGATACTCCTGCCGGACAGGATATCCAGCTTGCGGACCTGCCCATTGGAAAAGAGCAATTGCCTGATATCAATCCGATCGCAAAAGCAAATTCAGCAAAAATTCTGGCGACGCTTACCCGGCAAACCGGCCCGCGCGACACACGGACTTTTAGCCAACGGGACGTAACAGCGCTTCTGCCTCAATTGGAAAAAGCAACTCAGGCATTTGATCCGGCCGCACTTACCGTCGATGCTGTTGCCAAGGTAGATTTACGAAAACGGCTGATCGACGGGCGGCTTTTTTAGTCAGAAACAAACCGTATTCTTCTTTACAAGGCAGCAGAAGATTGCTTTAAGGCCCACATGACTTCAGAAGGCCCGCTCGAGGCATATCGTGCTCTTCGCCGTGATAATGCCATTCAACATGATCCCATACAGGAACTCGCAGTTGAGAAACTGCAGACCCTGCACCGTCGTCTGCAATCCTATGATCCGGTCACCAGTCCGCACTGGACAGATGTGTTCCGCCTTGGCGCCCGCAAACCGCGGGTCGAACCTCCCCAGGGAATCTATATGTATGGGGATGTCGGACGCGGAAAATCCATGCTCATGGACCTCTTCTTTGACACCGCACCGGTCGATCGGAAAAGGCGGGTTCATTTTCATGCTTTCATGCTGGAAGTGCATGCCTATATTCACGCCTGGCGACAGAAAGAAGACCGCAAGGGGGACGATCCGATTGAGCCCCTGGCGCAGAAAATCGCCGATGATGCCTGGCTTCTGTGTTTTGATGAATTTCAAGTCACGGATGTTGCCGATGCCATGCTGCTGGGCAGACTATTCGAGCTTCTTTTCTCGCATGGTGTTGTGGTTATCGCGACATCAAACCGGATCCCCGAAGACCTTTATAAAGACGGTTTGAACCGGGACTTGTTTTTGCCATTCATTGATCTGATCAAGGAAGAACTGGATATTCTTCATTTGTCGGGTGGAACTGATTATCGCCTGGATCGCCTGTCCAAAAGCCCGGTTTATTTTTATCCGCTGGGGTCTGACACGGATCAGGAAATGGCTCGCGTTTTCGATCTGCTAACCGAAGGATCAGAGGTCACGAGCCAAACCTTGAAAACGCAAGGCCGGGAATTGCATGCCCATACAACGGCCAGAGGCGTCGCCCGCTTCTCGTTTGAAGAGCTGTGCGCGCGGCCACTCGGTGCCTCCGACTATCTGCTGCTTGCTGACAACTTCCATTCCCTTCTGGTCGATCATGTTCCGAAGTTGGGGCCGAACAATCGCAATGAAGCAAAGCGCTTTGTGACCCTGGTGGATGTTCTTTATGAAGCGGGTGCCAACTTGGTGCTGTCTGCCGATGTAGCCGCGGAAAATCTCTATGAAGAGGGGGATGGCCATTTCGAATTTGCCCGGACGGTCTCCAGACTGATGGAAATGCGCTCTGAAGAATATCTGAAAGGTGCGATCAGCTGACTAGCCGGGCTGCAAGACACCGATAGCATCTCCCATCAAGATCATAAAGTTCTGATCAGCCCCTTCTTTGAAAACCTCGAGAGATGCGTGTTTCTTTACAAAAAGGTCGAGAGCGAGCCTCCCATCAGAAACATCAATCATCGGCTCATAAGCTGTCGTCATCCGAATATCAGGATCCACCATGACTTTACTGAGAACACTGACAGTGCCAGCCGCCACCGTTAAAGCAAACTCCTCTCCTTCAATGACCAAAGAAGCCCGCAAGTCCAAATTCGCCGGGGCAACACGCTGACAGGCAGCCTGCAAGGTGACAGCAACTGTCCTCAGGTTACCAGGCTCCCGTATGTCTTCCGCAGGCGTCAGATGTCCACCCAATAACGCCAGCTCAAAAAGCAAAGGGGCCGTTTTTTTGCCAAGCTCTGTGAGGGCGTAAAGCGTCATATTAAAATCCGCCTCCCGCTTTTCGGCAAACCCATCCTCGATCAACTGACCAAGCCGGGAGGTCAGCAGATTGGATGCCATTCCTTTAAGGCCCGCTTGCAAATCTGAAAACCGGGCAGGTCCTGCATGCAAATCCCGCAAAATCAGCAGCGTCCAGCGATCTCCCACCCTATCCAGCGCGCGGGCAATCGGGCAAAGCAATCGGTAGCTTTTGGAGCCTGTCATATCGACCTCTTGTCACAATATACTTTATATAATAAAGTTATTACTTGAAAATATAAAGTTAATCTCTATTTCTCCATTATCCCTCTATCCATAACGCTGGAGAGTTCTGAAAACCATGAAAACATATAATGATCCGCAATTAACTGATCTGGTACAGCAGCAACTGGGCCTCCATGGCCTGTCGGAAGGCCCGCTCAGCCCGGAAAAAATCTTCACAATGGATCAATTTCATCTGGGAGGGCCTGCGCCTCTAATGGATTTACTCTCTCGCAATCCACTTCCCGACGAGGCATCCGTTCTGGATCTGGGTTCTGGCTTTGGCGGCATCTCCCGGCTTGTCGCCTCACAGTCCACTGCCCGAATCCTCGGTATCGACCAGGAAGCTAAATATGTAGAGATCGCCCGCTCCCTGACCAAACGCTGCCAATTAGATGATCGCATCCAATTCCGCCAAGGTGACATTGCCTCCACAGATTTTGAAAATTCGGCCTATGATGCCGCGTTCCTTGCCCATGTTCAGATGAATATCGCCTGCAAAGCCGATCTTTTTACCAACATCCACAAAGCTCTGAAACCCGGTGCCCCACTTTTCCTATGGGAAGTTTTCTCCCATACTCCGGATACATTGCACTACCCGCTCCCCTGGGCCCTATCTGACGACGAAAGCCATGTTGTGTCCGCCGATGTCGCCCGTGCGGACCTGGAAGCAGCAGGCTTCACGATCACGAGCTGGGAAGATAAAACCGATTGGGTCAAAAGCTGGGCTCTCGAAATTCGGGATAAGGGCGTACCCCCCGGGCCCTTTTTGGGGGCGATCATTCCCCGAGGGAAAGAGCGGCTTGGCAACGTCGGTACGGCCCTTCTAAGCGATAAGATCACTGTTATTGCCGGGGTTGTTCATGCCTAGAAAACCAAAAATCCTTGTGACCAGTGCCGCTGGAAAAACCGGCCTTCCCACGACCTTGCAACTCCTTGAAAAAGGATATCCTGTTCGCGCTTTTGTCCGCCAGCAGGACCAACGCAGTGACCATCTCAAACAAGCCGGAGCAGACATTTTCGTTGGCAACGCCTATTCCTATGGGGATATGAACGCAGCCATGAAGGGTGTGCAGCGGGCCTATCACTGTGCCCCAACCGCTCTAAATGGCCTGCATTTTGGAGCCATATTCGCCTTGGCGGCGCAGGAAAACAAACTTGAACATGTCGTCACACTGAGCCAATGGTTAGCCCATCCCGACCACCCATCGGTCCTGACAAGGGAAGTCTGGCTCAATGAAACCCTGATGACTAATCTCGACACACTCTCTCATACTGTGAATAATGTTGGCTGGTTCGCCCACAACTATCTGATGGTAACCGCCCCCATCGCCCAGCTTGGCATGTTGGCCATGCCCCTTGGGGAAGGAGGGGAGAAGAAAAATGCACCGCCTTCCAACGAGGATATTGCTGCAGTGAATGTGGCAGCCTTGATAGACCCTGAGACCCATAGCGGGAAAACCTATCGGCCCACCGGACCCGCTTTGCTCTCACCCAACGACATGGCAGTCACATTGTCAAAAATTCTGGGCCGGAAAGTGCGTTATACCAACATTTCTGAAAAACTGCTCGTGAAAGCAATGCTTGCCAATGGTTTTCCCCTATCGATGATTTCGCAACTGGCTCTGTATTGCGAAGAATATCGGCGCGGCACTTTTGCCGTTCACAGCCCGACAACCGCCGTGCAGGATCTGACAGGCAGACCGGCGGAAGATTTCGAAACTCTCGCACGGCGTCTTATCGAAAGCAGCCCGGACGGCCTCCCGTCTTTGAGGGGTAAATTCCGCGCTTTGTCAGGTTTTGCCAAAATGCTGATGACCCGCGCACCCGATCTGGAGGAATTCGAACGAGACAGAGATCACGTCCTTCTGAAAAAACCGGCCTTCGCAAAAGAACACGCCGCATGGCGTCAGAATCACGATCCGGATAGCGGCTATCTCCCAGATCGCCCCTTTATGGGACATAATACATCCCGGTTTTAAGTAAAGAATACAGGAAAAGATTTGGCTGCCTCTTTTTGAAGATCAGGAGAGCCCGTCAATCTTCTCCTGTAGATAAAGGGAAAAATAGCCTCTGTATTTTCGCTGCAACGCCGGCATGCGCCAGTCATAGCCGGAGATCGTTCCTCGGCACATAACAGCGCCGCACTGACAGGTCATTTCCCAGCCATCGTGATCTCCCATGGCATAGTCGAACGCCAATTCTTCGCCTGCCTTGACAGGTCTGATTGTGACAAAAGAAATTTGCCCCTGGATCCCGACATTGGGATCACAGGAATGATTGAGATGCATCATGCCTTCTTCCCGTGTCTCCGGTGTCACTGGCCCGATAAACAAGTCATCAGCAATCTGGATTTCGGAAGGCCCCATCACCCTTTCAAGCGCATCCCGCTCCGCACGGGTCATAACGGTGCCGCCCTTGACCACCACAGTTTCTCCGCCGGCAATATCGGTCAATGCAAACAGACCGCGCCCCTCAATAGAGCTTGTCCGTTTCTCCACTTTTTCAGAAAACCAGGTCAGTCCCATCTCTCAACATCTCTCAAAGGATAGAGTTTTGCCATTCCTCCAGATCGCTTCCGGCTGAAGCGGATACCAGAGCCTGTTTGTCCTCGGCTGATTTATTTTGGCCAAGCTTTGCCTTGGCTTCCAGATGATCCACCGGTATTTCGAACGCAACAATGGCTTTCGTCATTGCCGAGATGCGTTTTGCCTCAATCTCTTCCAGTGACCAGGGATTGGCACGATCCCCTTCATTTTCGGCCGTCAGCCTTTTCAGCACTGCGATCACATCGGCCTCACCACTCAGAATTCGCGCCCGCCCGGATGCATGAACAGCAACATAGTTCCAGGTTGGGACATTCACAACCGAGGCATAATCCCGAGGGGAGATATAAGCGTGCGGTCCGCTGAAGATGACAAGAGAACGAGATTGTTCCAGCCATTGACAATGGGGATTAGCCTTCGCCATATGACCAATGATAGTCCCGTGGTCACCACGGCCCGGATCATAACTCACAGGAAGATGCGTTACTTGCGGCGCACCGTCTTCGGCAACAGTTGTCACTGTCACAAAGCTCGCGTCAGGCAAGATACCCAGCAGGGTTTCTTTTGCCGGGACAGAAAAATAAGATGGTGTATACATGTATCGGATCCATAATCAAATATCGGCCCTAAATAGCGCAAATTTTGGCCCCCTTTCCAGCACCAAAATCAGGATTTTGAGGGTGCCAATTCTAATCTGACACAAACAGATCCTGAAATGCCAACTTTCCCTGAACCAGATAAGCTGCCAGCGCCATATATTCTTTAAGAGCATGCTTCCAGTAAAAGAAACCAAGAAAGCTTGGCATGGCGTCGGAAGCGCTAAAAATGGAATCCCTGACCCCCACGATCACCACGGGCACCCTGACGCCTTCCGCCCGCAAAGCGGCCTGGGTTCGCAAGGCATGATTGCCTGAGACAAAAACGGTAATATCCTGGACATTTGCTTCGCGGGCCATGGATGCAATTGCCGCCGCATGCTCAAACGTTCCGATCGCCCCGGCTCTGACAAACACGCTTTGTTCGGGCGGTAGCAGGGCCTTCAGGAATTCAACATCCGCCTGATCGCCCTGGCGACTTTCTGCGCCGGATAGAAATATTGGAAGCCCCAACGTCCCCGCCAAGTGTGCGGCCCGCTTTACCCGAGAGAAAGAAGAGGTGGAGGGCAACGCATCGTTCAAAACAGCATCCCGGTAGATCCCGTTTGAAATGACGGCCACAGCGCCGATTCTGCCTTGCAAACCTGCCGGATCAAAATCCTGAAAACGCACACCAATCTCCAAGGGATAGAGAAGCAATTTTCCTGTGGCTTGCACACTCATCAGGATCAACAGGCTGGCGAGGATGGACAGAAACATCCCCCGACCCCGGATCCACCAATAGAGAACAGCAACCGGCAGCAGCAAAAGGAGAAGCCCCGGAAGGGAGGGGCCATCAACCAGTTGTGTTAGCGCATAATCAAGCATCGATACCCTCTTCGGCTCCTCCATTCAGGTTCGCTTCTTTTTATAGCGGCCCTAAGCAGCCTTTGACAATGCAGGGAGTGGCCCACCAGGATTTTCTTTCATCCAACGAGAGACAGTAAATGGCCGCTTCTCGCGAATCCGCTCTTACTGGGCGAGCGGTAACCCAACTGTGCCTTCAGTCACAAATCTGATAAGCCTATTACCTGTGCCTTTCCTATAAATCCGGTTACTTTCAAAGCCAATAAAAGCTGCCTTAAAATCCTGGAGATATAAATGGACATCACCAATATTATTCTACTTGTCGGGCTGGCATTGATCCTTCTCGCTGTGATTTACAGGATCCTGCCATACAAAAGTCTCTCCGCTCAAAAACCAGCCCTTGTTTTCTTTCCTAAATATGTTTTTCAGATTTCAGATGTGGAAAGCGCGGAAAAGACAATGGAACAGCTGGGTTTCAAAGCTCACAAGGGCAGTAATATTTATATCCGCGGTTATATTCTCGGGGATTTTTCGGCCAAGCTTTCCCGGTTAACCGTGACTTTAGAAGGTCAGACGGCTTACTTAGGCGCCCCTCTTCTAGGGCTCTTTTTCGATACAGGGGATCTGTGGCAAATTGCAACAGACATTCAGGGAGAGAAGCCCCATCGCCACTAAGAAATCGGATCTGACACGACGGTCAGCTTCCGTGAATTAGACCTCGCCGATATCCATTAGCTTCTTCCATATCGCATAAGCCAGCTCTTCCGTAACACCATCAATTCGCCTATACTCAAGCTCCTCAGTCATATCAGCATCACTGAATTTGGTGTAAAGAGCGTATCCGCTTGAGAATACTGACAGGGAATGCAGGGGGCCGTTCTCCGACCCGCATTCGATCCAGGCATCAGGATGCTCGTTGTTTTTCGACTGAAAAAGCCGACGAAGGGCCGTTCTTAAATCTTCATCGCCAGGATTTTGAATGACCTCGCCCCTCTGGGTCGTCAAATTAGTCCATTCTACCATGATATCTCCACCGGAACTTTTAGGTAATGTAGTGGAGAAAGTTTAACGCAGCAATCAGTCGGATCAGTAAAATAAAAAAAGGCCGCCCGGAAGGCGGCCTTCTAAAATCGCATAAGAAACGAGAAGCGTTACTAGCGGCGCTCCACCATCATCTTCTTAATTTCTGCAATGGCCTTGGCCGGATTAAGGCCTTTAGGGCAGGTATTGGCGCAGTTCATAATCGTGTGACAGCGATAAAGCCGGAAAGGATCTTCCAGGTCATCAAGGCGTTCACCCGTATTCTCATCCCGGCTGTCTGCGAGCCAGCGATAGGCCTGCAACAGGATGGCTGGCCCCAGGAACCGATCGGAATTCCACCAGTAGCTTGGGCAGGATGTTGAACAGCAGGCACAGAGAATACACTCATACAAGCCATCCAGCTTTTCCCGGTCTTCCTTGGATTGCAGGCGTTCCCGATCCGGTGGCGGTGGGGTTTGTGTCTGCATCCAAGGCTTGATGGAAGCATATTGTGCATAAAAATTGGTCAGATCCGGCACCAGATCTTTCACGACCGGCTGATGCGGTAGCGGATAGATGCTGATATCACCGTCCACTTCGTCCATACCTTTCGTACAGGCCAGTGTATTGGTGCCGTTGATATTCATGGCGCAGGAGCCACAAATTCCTTCACGGCAGGACCGCCGAAATGTCAGGGTCGGATCAATCTCGTTCTTGATCTTGATCAGTCCGTCCAAAATCATCGGACCGCAATCATCCAGATCCACATGATAGGTATCAACCCGCGGATTTTCCGTATCATCCGGAGACCAGCGATAAACGTTAAACGCTTTGGTATTGGTTGCCCCGTCCGGTTTTGGAAAGGTCTTGCCTGTGCCTACGCGTGAATTTTTGGGTAATGTTAATTCAACCATTTTACGTCCCTAATCCTCTTAGTAGACCCGGGCTTTGGGTTTGATATAGTCAATCTCTTCCGTCAGCGTGTAATCATGTACTGGACGGTAATCCAGTTTCACACCGCCTTCTGTCGTATGATAGGTGAGTGTATGCTTCATCCAGTTTTCATCATCCCGATCCGGGAAATCTTCTCGGGCATGGGCACCGCGACTTTCTTTACGGTTCTCAGCTGCCGTCATAGAGACCACAGCCTGACGGATCAGATTGTCCAGCTCAAGGGTTTCAACAAGATCTGAGTTCCAGACAAGCGAGCGATCAGTGGTCGCAATATCCGCCATCTGTTTTTCAACATCGTTGATTTTATCGACGCCTTCTTTCAGGGTATCTCCTGTCCGGAAGACCGCGCAATCGTCTTGCATAACCCGCTGCATCTTGTCACGGATCTGAGCTGTCGACTGGCCACCGCTCGCGTTCCGGAATTTGTCCAGACGTCCCAGTGCTTCATCACACGCATCCACCGCAATCGGTGAATGAGCCACACCCGGCTTGATCGTCTCTTTCGCCCGAAGCGCTGCCGCCCGGCCAAAGACCACAAGGTCAATCAGGGAGTTTGAGCCCAAACGGTTTGCACCATGCACGGACACGCAGGCGGCTTCGCCGACAGCCATCAGACCAGGAACAACCGCATCCGGATTACCATCCTTCAGATCCACAACTTCACCATGGTAATTGGTCGGAATACCGCCCATATTATAGTGAACGGTCGGGATAACCGGGATCGGTTCCTTATTCACATCCACGCCGGCAAAAATACGGGCGCTCTCGGAAATGCCCGGCAGGCGTTCTTCGATCATTGCCTTATCCAGATGATCCAGATGCAGGAAGATATGATCTTTCCGTCCGCCAACACCGCGACCTTCGCGGATCTCCATGGTCATGGAGCGGGAAACAACATCGCGGCTGGCAAGGTCTTTGGCGCTTGGTGCATAGCGTTCCATGAAGCGCTCCCCTTCGCCATTGACCAGGTAGCCGCCTTCGCCGCGCACTCCTTCGGTGATCAAACAGCCTGCACCATAAATACCGGTTGGATGGAACTGGGTAAATTCCATATCCTGAAGCGGCAAGCCCGCCCGCAGAACCATACCGCCGCCATCCCCTGTACAGGTATGTGCAGAGGTGCAGGAGAAATAGGCTCGGCCAAAACCGCCGGTTGCCAATACAACCATATGGGAGCGGAACAAATGAAGCGTTCCATCTTCCAGGCACAGACACAGAACGCCCTTACAGGCGCCGTCCTTGTCCATGATGAGGTCCAGTGCGAAATATTCGATATAGAAATCGGTATCATATTTCAGGGACTGGCTATACAGCGTATGCAGCATGGCATGACCGGTTCGGTCAGCTGCAGCACAGGTCCGCTGCGCCGCAGGGCCTTCGCCAAACTGGGTGGTCATGCCACCAAAGGCACGCTGATAAATCTTACCGGCTTCCGTCCGGCTGAACGGCATACCGAACTGTTCCAGCTCGAGAACCGCCGCCGGGGCTTCCCGGCACATATATTCGATCGCATCCTGATCGCCAAGCCAGTCGGAGCCCTTGACTGTGTCATACATATGCCACTGCCAGTTATCTTCTCCCATATTGCCAAGAGAGGCAGAAATACCGCCTTGAGCGGCAACTGTATGAGAGCGGGTCGGGAAGACTTTGGTGATCGCTGCTGTTTTCAGGCCGGCTTGCGCCATGCCCATGGTTGCACGCAAGCCCGCACCACCGGCTCCTACAACAACAACATCATATTCATGCTCAATAATCGGGTAGGCTTCAGACATCTATATTATCCCCCAAACGCCAGCTTCAAAACGGCCAGCGCAGCGGCAAGACCAACAATCGAACAGAAAAAACTGTTCAGCATCAACAACACAATCTTGGTGCTCTCCGTATGGATGTAATCTTCCACGACAACCTGAAGACCAAGCTTCAGGTGATAGAAAGTAGCCCCAATCAGGAGGAGGAGAATGATGGTGGTGAACGGCAGGCTTAATATATACCGAACCCGCTCATAATCTGCACCCACCAGTGAAATCACATAGGCCAGGGCAATAATGAACAAAGGGATCAAGGCAACCGCCGTTACCTTCTGATGCCACCAGTGGGCTGTTCCTTCTTTGGCAGAGCCAAGGCCACGAACATTTTTAAGAGGTGTTCTCATACTCATGATCAGCCTCCAATTCCGTAAGAAATGCCCCAGGTGAGCAATGTCAGGACAACAGACATGATAATGGCCGCCATACCGGTTTTACGCATGGTCGGCAGCTCGAACCCTTTTCCCATATCCCAGAACAGATGGCGAATACCATTGCACAGGTGATAGAAAAGCGCCCAGGTAAACCCGAACAGAACAAGACGGCCAAACCAGGAAGAGATGAAACCGTTTACAGTTTCATAGGCTTCGGGGCCGGTTGCAGCGGCAATCAGCCACCAGGTCAGAAGGAGGGTACCCGCTCCAAGCGCAACGCCTGTGATACGGTGTGTGATGGACGTGACCATCGTGATCTGTGGCTTGTAAATCCCCAGATGCGGCGATAGTGGTCTTTCTACATTCGCCATGAATATCTCTCTAGCTCGATCGTCAATACAGGATGTAGTGGCTCTTTTTTCGGTCGGATTGTAGACCCGGAAATATTGAAGTCAACTTAACCTTGTCTACAATCATCTGTTTTATACCTCAATTGTGGCTTTTGGCAATATCGCCCAGTAATCAAGATCCAGAACAACCGCAGGGTTTCTTTTGCCATCTTCCCCTTTATCAGGAAAGTCTTTACAAGCCGTATCTTTTACGCCCAAAGTTCTGATCCGGATCACCCCGACATCTGTGCGATCAGGAACCGCTGCTTTGTCCAGAACCTCACTCCAGGCGTAGATGGTATCGCCTGAAAAAGTCGGAGCCGTGTGAGAGCCCCCGTTGATCGCCGCCAGCAGGACGCCATTTCCAAGGCCATTAAAACTGAGCGCCCGGGCCAGAGATATAATATGGCCACCATATATCAGGCGCTGACCAAAACGGTCATGCTGCTGGACATGCTGATTGAAATGAACCTTGGCTGTATTTTGATACAGGCGGGTCGCCATCATATGTTCGGCTTCCTCGATGGTCATGCCGTCCACATGATCAATCTTCTCGCCGATTTCATAGTCTTCATAGAAATGAGGCGAGCCAGAGAGAACCGGATTGAAACCCCGCATATCCAAATCAGCAGGCAGCGCAAAATTCGCAGGATCTACGACAGTTGGCAATTCAGGAACAACAGGATCCGGAGCCGGTGCATCCACATTATTTTTCCGCACCATGACCCAGCGAACGTAATCCAAAACAACTTCACCGACTTGATTGGTACCGGTAGAGCGCACATAGACAACGCCCGTTTTGCCATTAGAGTTTTCCTTGAGACCAATAACTTCAGACGTTGTCTGGACACTGTCTCCCGGATAAACCGGCGCCAGGAACCGTACATCCGCATAGCCCAGATTGGCAACGGCGTTCAGGGACACATCCGGCACCGTCTTGCCAAAGACGATATGAAAGACCAGCAAATCATCGACGGGGGCTGCCTGCAAGCCGCAATCGATTGCAAAGCTGTCCGCTGACTGCAGCGCAAAACGGCCACCATAAAGCGCTGTATAGAGAGAGACGTCCCCTTCGGTAATCGTTCGCGGTGTCGCATGTGTCAGGATCTGACCGATTTTGAAATCTTCAAAATAGTTGCCGGGATTGGTTTTGTTACTCGCCATCTGTCTCTTCCTTATTCTGCCACGGCTGCAATGGCGTCTGCCATGGCGACTTTTGCCTGGGCAATTTCAACATGCAGGTTTTCGATCAGTTTGCCATCAACAAGGACCACGCCCTTGCCTTCTTGTGTCGCGGCCTCGAAGGCTTCAATGACCCGGCGGGAGAAATCAACTTCCTCAGCTGAGGGCGCAAAAACATCGTTGGTTGGTCCCAACTGTTTGGGATGGATTAGGGTTTTACCATCGAAACCAAGCTCCAGACCCTGTTCGCATGAGCCTTGAAAGCCTTCTTCATCCCCAAGGTCCAGATACACACCGTCGAGTACAGTCAGCCCGTACGCCCGACCTGCCAGCAAGCACAGCCCCAATGCCGTAATTACCGGAAGGCGCATGGCAGTATGCTGTGCCCCAAGATCCTTCACCAGATCAGACGTTCCCATGACAAAACAATCCACTCTATCGCTGGCGGAAGCAATTTCTTCCGCTTTCAAAATACCCAGCGGTGTTTCCATCATGCACCAGATTTTGGTCGTTGCAGGCGCGCCGTTATCATCCATCAGTTTTTCAAGCGCGTGAACTTGCTCAGCGCTTTCCACTTTAGGCAGCAAAATCGCATCCGGCGCGGCCTTCGAAGCAGCAATCACATCATCGCGGCCCCATGGCGTATCCAGGCTGTTAACCCGAATAATAATCTCCCGATTACCATAGCCGCCCGACGCCGCATTCCCGCAGACGATTTCCCGGGCTTCTGCTTTGGCATCAGGCGCCACGGCATCTTCCAGATCCAGAATGAGGCCATCAGCAGCCAGGGTCTTTGCTTTCTCCTGCGCACGGGCATTCGAGCCTGGCATATAAAGAACGGAACGACGGGGGCGAATGGATTGGGTCATGTTTTCTCTCCGAAACTCTTTGCGTTACAGCAAACGTTTGTTTTTTAGCGACATCATACGCCATTTTTGCTGCAACGCAACAAAGTTGCGGAGAAAATCAAATCTATGAAACTTAATCCAGTTTCTATATCATAATATAATAATGTAAAAATGTTGCATTGCCGAGATATTGACGTGAATTTTACATCTCATCTGGAAAAAAGCATACAGAAGGATTTGTTTATCTACTGGAACTCAAAGAGATCCGGCCTTACCCTTCCTGGGCGGAAAGACATCCATCCGGAGGAGATCGTTTCCCTTCTTCCTCACATCGGGCTCATTGATGTCCTTGAGAACGACCTGTTTCGCTATAGGTTGATCGGAACTGAAATGGTCAAATTATTCAGAAAAGACTTTACCGGCATGGCGGTGGAAGAGGGAAAGACCGGAGAGTATGGCAGAATTCTCCAGAGCCTTTATTCAGATGCCGTTACAAGTAAAGCTGCTGTTTATTCGAGATCCCGCTTTATATTGAGAAACGATTTGGGAATTAATGTTTCACGGCTCATTCTTCCCTTGAGTGAAGACAAGGAAAAGGTCAACATGCTCTTGTTTTCCACCATGCCAATATGGACAGACAGACCCAAACAGGATGTTGGTCTAATTCTGGAGCAGGATACGCGTTTTTACGAGACCTCCCGCGTTCTGGAAGAGTGTTGAGATAACGCAATTAGACCGCCTTATCCCCAACATAGCCGCACAATAGTTTCACTAATAGGCCAAGACATAGAAAGATCCTGTCTCCCCTATTTTCTTAGCTTGGGAATATGCAATACATAAAATGAATTTCGGTCCCGTTTATCCAGGTCTTCCCAAAATCGTTCGTCCATATGAGCAAGTGACTGGGAATGCTTCCGATCAAGATCCGGTTTTTGCCGTAGCCGCCACCGATGCACTGAAATGCAAAACAGGATATCGGGCGTCTTGCTTTTACGCGTCACATAAAACGCCAACGCTTCATTCATTTTAAGAAAGCGACGCTTGTTACCGATCCGTATTTCCCTGTTCAGCTTCAATCGCAAATTATGAAAATACCTGTTAATATGCGGCACCATCTCTGGCGTTACATCCACGCAGGTGCTCTCTCCATTATTTCTGGCTTCTGCCAGGTCCGCCTTTGCGATCACATCAAAAACATGGCGGATAAATTCTGACATGCGATCTTCCAATATCTGTTCCTGATCCGGCCCGCCGTCGTCAGGCGTCTGCGCCTCCAGCTTATCCTCTACCCAGCTTTCCAACGCTCGTAAAGAGGCCTGAACCTCCTGATCCAGCTCGCAAATCTTATGTCGGGTCAGCACATCTCCTCCATTGGAAAAAGGGAGATGTGCCACAAAATCTTCTATCTCTTTTTTTAGGCGCCTAAAGTTGGGATCCGGCTCAATTCCAATGCCTAGCGCATAATTTTCCACAGATTGAAGCCTTTCGGGCAATACCTGATGGGCATATTCCAGAAAACGTTCAATATCAAAAGGTGAGATACTACGGACGGCAGAAGAATTCTCCTTTGCACGCACACTCCGGTGTTGTTCGGCTGCGTGAGCGGCTTTTTTCTTTTTCCGTTTCTTCTTTTTATTCCCTTTTTTTGCAACTGCCTTTGCCAGGGCCTGCTCTATCCCCTCTTTTTGCTCTTCTTCAAGTTCTCTTAAAAAATCTTCTAGATAGATATTATAGGCTGCTTCCCGGCCCAACATCTCCTGGTCAGGGTTTTCGTCCTGCTTTGCTTCCGCCCTGCCGTCAACATACTCCCGGGCCTTCTCTCTCACACCTTCATCAACGCCTTCTTTTTTCTGAGTTATCTTTTGCAAAAATTCTACATGACTGCGCGCTATTGCCCCGGAGAACAGCTGAAGGGAAACTTCCCCCAGGACAGAATCAAGTGCCTCGAATTCGCTAGGGTGCTTTAGTCGCTTTTCTTTTGCAAATCCTTCGTACCTTTCCTGCATTTTATGTGGATCATTATGCTGCAAACACTCGCGGAAATATCTAAACATCCGACTGTTCCAATCACCTTCCTTTACATGATAAGACTGTATCTGGGTTACAAACCGTTCAACAAAATGAGCCGTCTGTTGCAAGTGTTCAGGATTATTCCCATGCTGTGTGAAAAGATTTTCGATTGTGGTCAGAGATTCTGAATAAAACAATCTGGGATAATCAGAACCAAAATGGCCTTTCCAGAGTTTCTGTTTTTCCCGCGCTTCTTCCAACAGCGTGCGAACAATGTCTTTTCCGCAAATCTCCGAAAAGCGTTTTATCAGCTGAAGGTCATTTTTGCAGATAATGTATGCGGCCTGGCATCTTAAATCCATAATCCAGATTTCCATCTGCTCTGCCAGATTATGCAAGGAAGTGGTAAAAGCAAAATCCAGAAAGAGAGAAGCCAGTTTCGGCCTGTTTAACCCATGTCTGTCCAGGTGACTTTTTATTTTTTTTCCCCGGAGTTTCGTGTCCTTTTCGTTTTTCCGGGTGTATAGAAAAACTTGGGTCAGATGCTCGACATATTTTTCGGGAATGCCAGCTGCCATCACGTTGACGATGCGCTCATGACTGTCCGGTTCAACAGAGCCATTATGCCGAAGCAAAAACCGGACGGTGCACTGTTGAACAATCTTTGCAAGTGACTCATATTGGTCGCCCTGTACTTCTTCTCCTTCTACTGACTTCTTTTCTTCTCCGCCGTCATTCACTTCCTCTACTCGGGCGAGCCTGTAGCCAGCCTCCCCTACCTGGACGAGCTTGTAGTTATCTTCCGCGGTCCGGGCGATCCTATATCCAGCTTTCGCCAGATGAAGGCGAATACTGGGGACATTGATATGCACCTTGCATTTTATGAAATCGCCGTCCGAGGTATCTTCCAGGATATAATGCATCACTCTCTTCCGAATAAAGGAAAAGGACGACTTAAACGGAGCAGGCGTGACGCACATTGCATACAAAAAGCCGCCCCGTTTCCGGAGCGGCTTTTCTTCAATTTCTAATCGCTGGGATCAGGCGGCTTTCTTCAAATATTCCCGGCCGACCAACTCAGCAATCTGCACTGTGTTGAGGGCTGCGCCCTTGCGGAGGTTATCCGACACGCACCACAGATTAAGACCATTTTCAATCGTTGCATCATCCCGGATCCGGGAGATAAAGGTCGCATAATCGCCCACGCACTCAACCGGTGTGACATAGCTATCTTCTTCGGGGTTATCGACAACCAGGATACCCGGGGCCGCCCGAAGGATTTCGCGGGCTTCATCCGCTGAAAGCTCATTTTCAAACTCGATATTGATACTTTCCGCATGTCCAATAAAAGTTGGAACGCGCACGCAAGTTGCGGTCAGCTTGATGGCGGGATCGACAATTTTCTTTGTCTCCACCACCATTTTCCATTCTTCCTTGGTGTATTTATCATCCATAAAGACATCAATATGCGGGATCACGTTGAAGGCGATCTGTTTGCTGAATTTGGCTGGTGTTGGTGTATCATTGACGAAAATACCTTTCGTCTGATTGAACAGCTCATCCATACCCTCACCGCCTGCGCCAGACGTGGATTGATAGGTCGAGACAACCACGCGTTTGATTTTGGCAACGTCATGCAACGGCTTCAGCGCCACAACCATCTGCGCTGTCGAGCAGTTCGGATTGGCAATGATGTTCTTCTTCGTATAACCGGCCACATCGCCCGGATTAACCTCCGGCACGATCAACGGCACATCCGGATCCATCCGGAAATGCGATGAATTGTCGATCACAATACAGCCTTGATGAGCCGCAATCGGACCATATTTGGCAGAGATGGATCCACCTGCTGAAAACAAAGCGAAATCGGTTCCGGTGAAATCAAAATCATCCAGTGCCTTTACGGTCAGGGTTTTGTCGCCGAATGAAACCTGTTTACCCGTTGACCGTTTAGAGGCCAGGGCAATAACTTCTGAAACCGGGAACTGACGTTCATCCAGAATGTTCAGCATTTCACGGCCCACATTCCCTGTGGCGCCGACTACAGCAACTTTATATCCCATGATTTTGATCTTTCAATTGATCCTGGCGACACACCATTGTCCCGCCAGAACTGGGTTACTCTATAAATGAGCTTTTAACTTAGGGTTACCCGTTCAGTTTATCAAGCTCACGCAAAATGGCATCGCCCATATCCGTGGTTGATACCTTTGTCATGCCTTCCGCCATGATATCGGCGGTCCGCACGCCACCTGCCAGAACGTTCTGGACCGCTTTTTCGACCAGATCCGCTTCACCAGGCATATCGAAGCTATAGCGAAGCGCCATAGCATAAGAAAGAATTGTGGCAATCGGGTTTGCCATATTTTGTCCGGCAATATCCGGCGCAGAACCATGTACCGGCTCATAGAGCGCTTTCCGGCGGCCCTGGTCATCCAGGTCTCCCAAAGAAGCAGACGGCAACATGCCAAGCGAGCCTGTGAGCATGGCTGCACAGTCAGAAAGGATATCCCCAAACAGATTATCTGTGACAATCACATCAAACTGCTTTGGCGCCCGGACCAACTGCATGGCTGCGTTATCCGCATACATATGAGACAGTTCCACATTTGGAAATTCTGCTTCGTGAATCTTAATGACTTCTTCGCGCCATAAAACACCAGATTCCATCACATTGGCTTTTTCACTGGAACACAGACGGCCATCGCGTTTCTGTGCAAGCTCAAAAGCAACCCGGGCAACCCGGTGGATTTCAGGTGTTGTGTAAACCTGCGTGTTGATCCCTCTGCGAACGCCGCCGCCAAGATCTTCAATCCCCCGTGGCTCGCCGAAGTAAACACCGCCTGTAAGTTCCCGAACGATCATGATGTCCAGACCAGCGACCAATTCAGGCTTCAGGCTGGAAGCATCCACCAACGCATCAAAGCAGATGGCAGGGCGCAGGTTCGCATACAGCTCCAGATCTTTGCGCAGGCGCAGAAGACCGCGTTCAGGTTTGATAGAAAAATCCAGGTTGTCCCATTTTGGGCCGCCCACAGCGCCCAGAAGGACCGCATCCACATTCTGGGCTTTCTCAACAACATCGTCTGTAATCGGAATACCATGGGCATCAATAGACGCCCCGCCAACCAGATCCTCATCCACAGTAAATTTGACCGCGCGCTTGTCTTCCATCCAGTCGACAACACGGCGCACTTCTGTCATGGCTTCCGGACCGATGCCGTCGCCAGGCAGAATAAGAAGGGATTTGTTTGACGCCATTATTCCTGATTTCCTTATTTTCAGTCGTTTTTTTGAGTGGTAGCAGACACGGCCGCCCCGGCTTTTTTTCCTCATCCCTGCCAGACAATACTGGCAGGATCAAAGATCAGCCTTGCAGCCAAGGCTGAGAGAGTTTTTGTTGGGTTTCAAATCCGTCCACTTTGTCTTTCTTTTCCAAAGTGAGGCCGATATCGTCCAACCCGTTGAGCAGGCAATGCTTGCGGAACGGATCCAGCTCAAAGGAAATTGTGCCCCCATCCGGACCTTTAATTTCCTGGGCTTCCAGATCCACAGTCAGGGTCGCATTGGATCCCCGATCCGCATCATCCATCAATTTCTCAAGCTCGTCTTGAGAGACACGGATGGGCAGGATACCGTTCTTGAAGCAGTTATTGTAGAAGATATCCGCAAAGCTTGTGGAAATCACACAGCGAATACCAAAGTCCAGAAGCGCCCAGGGAGCATGCTCCCGACTGGAGCCACACCCAAAGTTATCACCCGCAACCAAAATTTCAGCGTTCCGGTAAGCAGGCTGGTTGAGAACAAACTCCTCTTTCTCTCCGCCTTCCTGCTCATACCGCATTTCGGCAAACAAATGCTGACCGAGACCTGCGCGCTGAATGGTTTTCAAATACTGCTTGGGAATGATCATATCGGTATCGATATTGACCAAAGGCATGGCCGCCGCAACGCCGGTGAGTTTTGTAAACTTATCCATTTTTAATCCCCTTACCCAAGCTCACGTACATCAGTCAGATGCCCTGTCAGGGCTGCCGCTGCTGCCATGGCGGGACTGACGAGATGAGTCCGTCCACCGCGGCCTTGCCGGCCTTCGAAATTCCGGTTTGATGTGGAGGCACAACGATCGCCTTCATCAAGCCGGTCAGCGTTCATCGCAAGGCACATGGAACATCCCGGCTCGCGCCATTCAAATCCAGCCGCTGTAAAGATCTTGTCGAGACCTTCTTCCTCCGCCTGAATTTTAACAAGGCCAGAACCCGGCACGATGATGGCGTTGACAGTGTCTTTCACCTGTTTACCTTCAACAATTGCCGCAACAGCCCGCAAATCTTCGATCCGGCCGTTGGTGCAGGAACCGACAAAGACGTGATCAACTTCGATATCCGTCAGCTTCATACCGGCTTTGAGGCCCATATAATTGAGCGCCCGTTCCGCCGCAATCTGCTTGCCGCTATCGGCAAAATCAGACGGAGCCGGGACAATTCCGGTAATCGGCAACGCATCTTCCGGACTGGTGCCCCAGGTCACATACGGGATGATCTCGGCGGCATCCATAACAACTTCTTCGTCAAAATGCGCGCCTTCATCTGTGACCAGTGTTTTCCAGTAAGCAACAGCCTGCTCATACGCACCGGCTTTCGGAGCGTAAGGACGGCCTTTGACATACTCAAATGTTGTCTCATCCGGTGCAATCAGACCCGCGCGCGCGCCCGCTTCGATTGTCAGGTTGCAGAGGGTCATCCGCCCTTCCATGGACAGCGACCGAACAGCATCCCCAGCATATTCGATGACACAGCCGGTACCACCAGCGGTGCCTATTTTACCAATAATCGCCAGGGCCAGATCTTTAGCTGTCACACCTGCTGGTAACGCGCCATTGACCAGAACTCGCATATTCTTGGCTTTTTTCTGGATCAATGTCTGGGTTGCCATAACATGCTCAACCTCGGACGTTCCGATACCGTGCGCCAGAGAGCCGAATGCCCCGTGTGTGGAGGTATGGCTATCGCCGCAAACAATCGTCATGCCGGGCAACGTCAGGCCCTGCTCCGGACCGATGATGTGCACGATGCCGCGCCGCTCGTCGGTCATGGAGAAATAATTGACATCAAACTCCTTCACATTGGCTTCGAGTGTCTCCACCTGAAGCTTGCTTTCGGGGTTTGTAATGCCCTTATCCAGGTCTTTTGTCGGAACATTATGATCCGCAACAGCAAAAGTGGCATCGGGACGGCGGACTTTACGGCCAGCGGTACGAAGGCCTTCAAAGGCCTGCGGGCTTGTCACCTCATGAACCAGATGTCTGTCAATATAAAGCAGACTGGCACCATCATCCTGAACATCGACCAGATGGCTGTCCCAAATCTTGTCATACAGGGTTTTCGCTTCGCCCATTGTTGCGTCCTCTCAAGCCTGGATTTGTTTCTTCATTATACAGCTTATCCCGGCACGGGCTATCCCGAGCCGGGTTATTTCACCCTCACAGAAAAGCGAGTTGTGCTTTAGCTGGTCGCTGTCTTTGCGTTGCGATCTTCACGACGCTCGCGAATACGGGCTTTCTTGCCACGCAGCTCACGTAGATAGTAAAGTTTCGCACGGCGAACAACGCCCTGACGAATAACGTCAATTTTGTCAACGCGCGGAGAATAAAGCGGGAAAATACGTTCCACACCTTCACCGTAAGAAATCTTGCGAACTGTGAAGTTTGCATTGATGCCGCCGGAATTCCGCGCGATACAAACCCCTTCAAAGGCCTGAATACGTTCACGCGTTCCTTCAACAACTTTCACATGCACACGCAATGTGTCACCAGCCCGAAAGTCCGGAACAGGACGTTCTGCTGTAAGCTTTTCAATCTGTTCCTGCTCTAGCTTTTGAATAACATTCATAGCTTTCACCTCTATTTCAAATTTTTACCTGACCAACGATCCCAAAGGTCCGTCCGTCGTTGTTTCGTCAATTCTTCAGAACAGCGTTGCCGCCACTCTTTTATCTTCTCATGATGCCCCGAAAGCAGAACTTCCGGCACATCCCGATCTTCCCAAACCGGAGGGCGGGTATAATGTGGATATTCCAGCAACCCGCTCTCAAAACTTTCTTCCGTCAGCGACGCCTGGTTCCCGGTCACACCGGGAAGAAGGCGAACCACACTGTCCAACAAGGCCAATGCAGCGATTTCACCGCCCGACAGGATAAAGTCACCAAGACAGACTTCTTCCATTTGCCGGGCTTCAATCACCCGCTGATCTATTCCTTCAAACCGGCCGCAAACCAGGATCACGCCCGGTCCTTCCGATATTTCCCGGATATAGGCCTGGTCCATGACCCGGCCCCGGGGGCTGAAATAGATCAACCGTTTGTCATCACCCGATAAGGCTTTCGCCGCATCTATCGCGCTGCCCAGTACATCCGGTCGCATGACCATACCGGCACCACCGCCAAAAGGACTGTCATCCACAGTATGATGCTTGTCCACCGCATGATCCCGAATATTGGTGACCTGTAAATCCCAGGCCCCTTTTTCCAGTCCCCGCCCGGCCAGAGACTGGCCCACAGGTCCCGGAAACATATCCGGATACAGAGTTAGAATATGAGCAGACCACACATCAGGATCTGTCTTTCCTTCTCTATCGGTGTTGCGCTTCACGCTCTGGTCAGCACTCCCTTTCATTCAACGTCCTTCTGTTCCTTTTGCGATTGTTCCGCTTCCGGAACATCAAAAAAATCATCAGACAGACTTATAACAACATGCCCGGCTTTCACATCCACCACCGGTACCATTTCAAGAGTGAAAGGAACCAGTATGGCGGCTTTGGCGCTTTTCCCCTCCGGTACGATCTCAAGCATGTCCCCTGCCCCAAAATCATGAAGGCGCAGGATCTTGCCAAAGCGGGTTCCGTCTTCTTCTATTGCAGCAAGATCGATAAGATCTGCGTGATAGAATTCGTCGTCTCCCTCCGTATCCGGTAACGTATCCCGGCTGACATAAAGCTCGGTCCCCTTCAGGGCCTCTGCTTCATTTCGGCTGGACACTCCCTTGATACGGACAACCGGGGTTGCTTTTGAAAAACCGGAAAGAGAAAGAACATATTTGGTCTTTCCGTCCTTGCTCTCCAACGGACCATAGGAGACGATATCTCCCGGATCTTCCGTGAAAGTCTTAACCTTGACTTCCCCGCGAATTCCTTTTGGCCCGGCAATGACACCCAGCAGAAGCCGTTCAGTTTCAGGCATGAACCCTAACCTCAGGCTTCAGCAGCTTCCTCAGCCGGTGCTTCAGCAGCAGCGGCGGCTTCTTCAGCGGCCGCGGCAGCAGCTTCTTCAGCTTCGCGCAGGCGTTCCTGTGCTTTTGCTTTTGGCTTGGATTTTTCAGGATTGTTACGAACAATCTTCTCACCAAGTTCGGCAGCTGCCAGAAAACCGGAAACACGATCTGTCGGCTTCGCGCCAACGCTCAACCAATGCTTCACACGCTCTTCTTTCAGCGTGATGCGATTTTCGTCATCTTTTGCGAGCATCGGGTTATACGTGCCCAAAATCTCGATATAACGGCCATCACGAGGGCTGCGAACATCAGCAACTACAATACGGTAGAAGGGACGTTTCTTAGCACCCTGACGGGTAAGGCGAATTTTCAATGCCATAACGTGCGTTCTTTCTCTTCAGTCAAAACTCAAATTAAAATTTCATACCAGGGGGAAGAAGACCTTGCAGGCCGCCACGCATGACGCCTTTGTTTCCGAGCTTCTTCACCTTCTTCATCATGGAGGCCATCTGCTTGTGCTGTTTAAGCAGGCGGTTGACATCCTGTACGGACAAGCCTGCTCCCGCTGCAATTCTGCGTTTGCGGGAGGCGGCAAGAATTTGTGGATTACGACGCTCTTTTGGCGTCATGGATTCGATAATAGCAACCTGGCGCTTCAACATCTTGTCGTCCAGATTGGCGCCATCAAGCTGCTTTTTCATCTTGCCAACACCGGGCAGCATACCAACAAGACTGTTCATGCCGCCCATTTTCATCATCTGCCGAAGCTGTGAGGCCAGATCATCCAGATCGAACACACCCTTCTGCATCTTCTGGGCAAGCTTTTCAGCTTCGTCTTTCTCAATTGTGGCAGCGGCCTTTTCAACCAGGGACACCACATCGCCCATTCCCAGAATGCGATTGGCAATCCGGTCGGGATGGAAGACTTCCAGCTCATCGAGCTTTTCACCGGTACCGAGCAGTTTGATCGGGCAGCCGGTCACTTCCCGCATGGAAAGAGCCGCACCGCCGCGACCATCACCATCGATACGCGTAAGGACAATACCCGTCACATCGACGCGGTCTTTAAACTGCTGAGCGACATTCACCGCATCCTGACCGGTCAGACTGTCAACAACCAGCAAAGTCTCGGTCGGCAGTGAATTTTGGTGCACGGCCTTCATTTCGGCCATCAGCTGCTCATCTACATGCAAGCGGCCTGCCGTATCGAGCATAATAACGTCAATGCCCTGAAGTTTCGCGGCCTGGACAGCGCGGCTCGCAATTTCAACAGGCTGTTGGCCTTCAACAATTGGCAAGGTAGCAATTCCGGTCTGCTCACCCAGGACACGCAACTGTTCCTGCGCGGCAGGGCGGCGAACATCCAGTGATGCCATCATCACTTTTTTGCCCTGCTGCTCAGTCAGGTATTTTGCGATCTTGGCCGTTGATGTCGTTTTACCAGAGCCTTGCAGGCCCACCATCATGTAAACGATGGGCGGCACCGCCATCAGGTTCAGGTCCTGACTGTCCGACCCCAGCATTTCAACAAGTTGGTCATGGACCACCTTGATCACCATCTGGCCCGGATTGATGGACTTCAGAACTTCAGTGCCAACAGCTTTGGTTTTAACCTTCTTGATAAAACTTTTAACAACAGGCAGGGCAACATCAGCTTCAAGCAGGGCAACACGCACTTCGCGCATCACGTCGCTGACATCTGATTCTGTAAGTGCGCCGCGCTTGGTCAGTTTGCCAAGAACATCACCCAGTCTGCCTGTTAAATTTTCGAACATTCGGTTAGTAACCCGTCCAAAACTGTTTCAAATCCTTCATTCCAGTCCTCCGAATCATACAACGCAAAAAACGCCAGTGCGCGAAACTCGCGGGCTGACGGATACCCATTCGGGTACTTATTTGTATGGCTCACATTTCTGGAGTGCCCCGAAATAGCCACAGAGGGCCCACTCTGTCAAGGATTACGAGACCTCTTTCCACATAATTCTGGACCGGGCGCTGATTAACCCCTATATCGCGGCATATGGAACAGCTTTCTTTTATCAAAATGCATGGCCTCGGCAATGACTTTGTCATTATTGACGGGCGCGACGGAGACCCGGGTTTAACGCCAGCGTCCTTGCGCGCCATTGGTGATCGTCACCGGGGTGTGGGCTATGATCAGCTCGCCGTTCTGGAGGCATCGGAAAAGGCCGATATATTCATGCGCATCTATAATTCGGACGGAACCGAAGCAGAGGCTTGCGGTAACGCGACTCGCTGCGTGGCCTACCTGATGATGAAAGAGCTGGAAAAAGAAGACGTTGTGATCGAAACCGTTGCGGGCCTTCTGCCAGGCGAAGTTATGCCCAACGGCAATATCATGATTGACATGGGCGTGCCCAAAAGGGACTGGCAGGATATTCCGCTGGCCGAAGAGCAGGACACACTGCATATCGATATCGAAGCTGGCCCGCTCAAAGATGCTGTTGGCGTGAATATGGGCAATCCGCATCTGGTCTTTTTTGTCGAGGATGCCGACCAGATCGAGCTTGAAAAATGGGGGCCTGTTCTGGAGCATCACGCGCTGCTGCCTCAAAAAGCCAATATCAGCGTCGCAAGCCTGAACGAGGATGGCAGTATTCGCCTCCGGGTCTGGGAAAGAGGCGTCGGCATTACGCTTGCCTGCGGATCAGCAGCGTGCGCGACCATCGTCGCTGCCAGCCTTCGCGGTCTGGCGGACGGGGCTGCAACACTGCATCTGAATGGCGGCCCGCTGGATATGCGCTGGGAATGGAATGGCTCTGTCTTCATGGCCGGGCCGATTGCCTATTCCTTCATTGGGATCCTGCATTCCGATTTGCTGGAAGGGGCAGAGTGATGGGAAACCAAAAACCTGTTGCGTCCCCGGAAGTAATTACCTTTGGTTGCCGGCTCAATACCTACGAGTCCGAGGTTATGCGCTGCCACGCCATCGCGGCGGGCATGGACAATACCGTCATTATCAATACCTGTGCGGTCACGAACGAAGCTGAAAGGCAAGCACGGCAAGCCATTCGCAAAGCCCGCCGGGATAAGCCGGATGCCAAAATCGTCGTAACCGGCTGTGCTGCTCAAACCAACCCGGACCAGTTCAAGGAGATGGAAGAAGTAGACCAGATTTTGGGTAATCTGGAAAAACTTGAAGCCTCATCTTTCGGCCTGGAACAGACAGAACGGGTTCAGGTGAATGACATCATGTCAGCCGAGGAAACCGCCAGCCATCTGATTGAAGGCTTTGAAGGACGCGCCCGAGCATTCCTGCAAATCCAGAACGGCTGCAATCACCGCTGTACCTTCTGCATCATCCCTTATGGCCGGGGGAACAGTCGCTCGGTCCCGCTCGGTGCCATTGTCGATCAGGCAAAATCGCTGACCCAAAACGGCTACCGGGAATTTGTGCTGACCGGCGTTGATATCACGGCATATGGCGAAGATCTTCCGGGTACGCCGACGCTTGGACAAATGTGCCGCAGGCTTCTGGCAGCAGTTCCGGAAATTCAGCGCTTGCGGCTTTCCTCTCTGGATCCTGTTGAAGTGGATGATGATCTTTGGCGGCTTATCGAAAACGAACCCCGTCTGATGCCCCATTTGCATATCAGCTTGCAGGCGGGAGACGATATGGTTCTGAAACGGATGAAGCGCCGTCATTTACGGAACGACGTTTATGCCTTCGTTGAAAAGGCCCGTGCTTTGCGCCCTGACGTGGTTTTTGGCGCCGATATTATTGCCGGTTTTCCAACCGAGACCGACGAAATGGCGGAAAACAGCCAGCGCCTCGCAATAGAATGCGACATTGCCTATATGCATGTTTTCCCGTATTCGGAACGCCCGGGAACCCCGGCGGCAAAGATGCCTCAGATTCCCGGTAATATCCGAAAAGAACGAGCGGCCCGTCTCCGCCAAATCGGAGAAGAAAACCTGAAACGCTTCCTGGAAAGGCAAATCGGAGAAACCCTCTCTGTCCTGGTAGAGAATGAGACGACAGGGCGGACGGAACATTATGCGCCCGTTGCCTTCGATTTCAGTGCAGAGCCCGGCACCATCATTGACGTTGTGATCAACAAGACCGATAACAAGAAGCTGTATGCCAGCCTTGGAGCCCAAGTAGATTAATGAGTGATCCGGATATCAAAGAGAAAAAAGGCTGGTTCAAGCGCCTCAAGGATGGTTTGAAACGCTCTTCCAACAGTATTTCCTCCGGCATATCCGACATCTTCACCAAACGGAAGCTGGATGACGATGTTCTGGAAGAGCTGGAAGAACTTCTCATCACCTCTGACCTTGGTGTTACAACAGCCGCTCGGATTGCCGCCAATATTGGCAAAAGCCGCTACGACAAGGAAATCTCTCCCGGAGAAATTCGCGGCGCCCTTGCCGAGGAAATCAGCACTATTCTCGAGCCTGTCGCCCAACCGTTCGAATTAAAGGAAAACCTGAAACCCCATGTTGTTCTGGTCGTGGGTGTGAACGGGTCCGGCAAAACAACAACCATCGGTAAATTCGCCAAGCAATATGCGGATCAGGGCAAAAAGGTCATGATGGCAGCGGGAGACACATTTCGCGCCGCCGCTGTTGAACAGCTGACCATCTGGGGAGAACGCACAAGGTCCAAAGTCGTTACGACAAAAGTCGGCGGCGACTCTGCAGGTCTGGCATATTCAGCGTTCGAACAGGCCACGGCTGAGGGAGCGGATTTGCTGCTCATTGATACGGCCGGGCGCTTGCAGAACAAATCAGATTTGATGGCGGAGCTGGAGAAGATCCTGCGTGTTCTGAAGAAACTGGACCCCGATGCCCCTCATTCCTGTCTTCTTGTGCTGGATGCGACAACCGGACAAAATGCCATTAATCAAACCGAGATTTTCGGCAAGATCTGTGATGTCACGGGCCTGGTCATGACCAAACTGGATGGCACAGCTCGGGGCGGTGTTCTGGTTGCCATCGCAGATAAATTCGGCTTGCCCGTTCATGCCATCGGGGTCGGTGAAGGCATCGATGACTTGCAATCTTTTGCGGCGAGTGACTTCGCCCGGGCTCTGTCCGGCGCAGATAATGGAGAACAAGGGTAGAAATATGTCCACAGGTAAAATGCATCCCGGTGTGAAATCCGCAACTGAACTCGGGCCTATTCTCATCTTCTTTGCGGCTTATTATCTCTATGATCTGATTGTCGCGACCGGCGCCATTATGGTCACCACATTGGTTGCCCTGGCCGTTTCTTACTATTACGAACGCAAACTCCCTGCCATGCCGGTTGTCACAGCAGTTGTTGTCACCATCTTTGGCGGCTTGACGCTTTATTTACAAGACGAGACTTTCATCAAGCTCAAGCCCACCATTATCTATGCTTTATTCTCGCTGACACTGGCCACCGGACTGCTGCTGGGTAAGTCCTTTGTCAAAACCCTGTTTTCCAATTTCTGGAATTTGACGGATGATGGCTGGAAAAAACTGACCCTCAGATTGACCCTTTTCTTTATCGTCATGGCGATCGCCAATGAAGTGATCTGGCGTAATTTCTCAACGGATATCTGGGTCAATGCAAAAGTCTTTGGCTTTACGATCGCAACCTTTGCCTTTTTCATGGCGCAGGTTCCCCTGCTCAGCAAACACGGGCTGGAGCCGGAAAAATCCGATACCTCTGATAACCCGGAATAAGCCTTGCGTTATTTTCCACTTGGATCTTCAGATTTCAAGATTACCATGGGCTTGCAGGCTCTTAAAAATACATCCTGGCTGGATGTGGACGATAATTATCGGGCCGATATAGCGCTTAAACAAAACCTCCTGTCTAAGCGCCGTGATCATGTATTCGCCGCCCTGCCGGGAACTGAAAAGGCTCAGGGTGATATCCTCGATGCAGTGCGCACAGAATTGAAGGATTGCTACCAAGACTTACCTGTCACCGCGCCCACCCCCTCGCTCAGCCCTCTTACAGAGGCAGCCTGCCTCGTACAGGAAGATCTGGTTCTGATGCAGCCGGTGGATGGCATTTTTAAACTGACCGCGGCTTGTGTCTGTTTTCCTTCAGGCTGGAATTTGACCGAAAAAATCGGCCGGTCTCTTTTCGATATTCACGCCCCTGTACCGGCCCTCAATACTCAAATCGGCCCCTCTATTGATCAGTTCTTTGAACGGCTGAACCCCCGCAAGAAAGTCCAGCGTTTCAACTGGGGTATTTTTGACAACCCGGCTTTATTCCAACCGGAATGGGCGAGACAGCAGCAAGCTGACAAGAAGCCTGTTTCAGCAGAGACTATTGGCCAGAAGCTATTCTTCCGGGTTGAAAGGCAAACGCTTCAACGCTTGCCTTCCGCCAAAGATACCCTGTTCACCATCCGCATCTTCAATACATCCCTTGACGACGTCACCAAAAACCCGGCGCGAGCAGGTATCTTGCTCTGCTCTCTTAGAACCATGCCAGAAGCCATGCGTCACTACAAAGCCGTTGCCCGCTACAAAGCACTGCTTTTTGAGTATCTGGCTGGTAGAAGTGCCTAGCCCCCAAAGACAGATTTCAGAATATCTGTCGTTCGCTTAACTGGATTATTTCTAATGGCAGCTTCTTCCTGTGCCAGATAATGGAATAGCCCCTCCAACGCGAGATCGGTCGCGTGTTCCGTTAAATCTGACTGAATATTGGGAACCAGCGGATATTTCTTATATTCACCGATCAAATTATCATAGGCCTGAATGGCACCCACATCCTGCAGGGACTGATCAATCACCGGACGCACCGTCTCTTTCAAATCTGCGGTCGAAACTTTCCGGAAATATTGTGTCGCCGCATCATCCGGGCCTTTGTAGATTTTCTGGGCATCCTCCAATGTCATCTCGTTGATGGCCTTCCAGATCAGTTCCTTGGTTTTCGGCGCGGCTGCTTCCGCGCCTGCATTGAGTTTTGCTTCTACTTCATCCGCCATGGAGGAAAGGCCAAACTGACGCAGAAATTTCTGGGCCTGCTGCATTTTTTCGGGCAGCGGAATATGGATGGAGGGATCATTTTCATAACCGCCATCGGCACCGATTTGGCCCACAACAGTTTCGGTGCCTACTCTCAGCGCCTCCTTCAGGCCTTCAGCAATTTTTGCAACCCCGAGTGACTGACCGGAAGAGCCACTGTTACTGCCGCCTGTGGCTGACTCAACAGCCTTTTCCGCAGCCCCTTTTAGGTCATTCAGAAAACTCGCCTTTGGGGCGGTGATTGCGACAAAGGCCAAGGTCAAGCCAAAAAGAGCCGCCGAAATACGAGGAGATACCATCTTCAATCCTGTCGTTTCATAATGTCAAAGGAGCGTTTCAACAGATCGCCTGCCGCATTACCGAACGGCACGAAACTCTGTTGGTTCTGAATGGTGCGATACTGGTGCAAAGCCCAGTAGACGGTTGGAAAAGCCAGATCTTCCCAGGGAATTTCATCCCATGTAAACAATCCAACCTCTTCGGATTCTTCACCCACTGAATAATCTGGTTTATCCAGCACCGCCCGATACATGATCTGCACCTGGCTGATATGGGTGATATTGTAAATACCCAGAAGATCGCGAATACGAATACAGGCCCCGGCTTCTTCCATTGCTTCGCGACGCGCACCTTCTTCTGTGGTCTCTTTCTCTTCCATAAAACCGGCTGGCAAGGTCCAGAACCCCTTTCTGGGGAAAATAGCGCGCTTGCACAACAGAAACCTGTCTTCATACGTGACGACCGACCCAACGACAACTTTCGGGTTTTCATAATGCACCCAACCGCAATCCGTGCAGACATGCCGCTCCAGACTGTCACCTTTCGGAATTTTCCGCTCAAATCCATAGTCTTTGGGGTTCGTAGAAGTCACAGATGCTCCTTTTTTAATGCCCTTTCAGAAGCCTGTCCAAACCCGCTGGGTCAGACGCGAATATCGATCTGGCGACCAATACCACTGAATGTCATATCTGGTCGCTGATCATCACGCAATACCGGCTTGTCGGGTTTTTCAACCGGTTGAACCTCCGTTTGCAAAGCATGTGGCTGTTCCCTTGTCATTTTGCTGGACAGGGTTACATTGCTTGACAGGGTGCCTGATATTTTCACCATTGACCTCGTGACCGGAGTGCGGGATTTCTATCCGTCCTCTTAATCTATCAATTCTGCGGTGTTTCGGAAAGAGCGTTTATGGCCCGTGTCACATTTGCACTGACCTGACTTCCCTCTGGCACCAATGATTTCAGGCGGGTCCAATATTGAAGCGCCGCATCTTTATTCCCTTCTCTCGCTTCTGCAATCCCCACATACCACAACGCTTCCGGTGCTGCCTCATCCAGTTCAAGAACCCGGCGGTAAAGAGCAACCGCCTCTTCCGGCGGTGGCGAACCTTCCTCAGCATGTCGAATAAGGGCAAATGCCTGTCCTGCAAGCGGGGCGGGGTTTTTGTCCTCAATCTCGGCGGCGCGACCATACGCCTCTGCGGATTTATCATACCGGCCCAATGTCCCATAAACCTGGCCTAATCGCATCAATCCTTCAAACTCAGGCTCTGTCTGCATTCTCTCCGCCAGACGTCCCACCATATCCTGAATCATCTGCTCACGGTCTTCCTTCGACATATCTGCCGCGGCTTGCATATCATCCTGACTTGGTCCTGATGGGGCAGTTCCCTCACCATCCTTGCTGGCCAGCAAGGCGGAGACATCCACATCAATTTCACTCGCCAGTTCCGCAATCCGGCCTCGCAATATGCGCATATAGGGGGCTGAAGCGTCACTTTCTTCAAACAGGGTCATCCAGCTGTTCAATGCTTCTTGCCGGCGACCATTCTGGGCCGCATGAAGCGCCAGATAATATCGAGCACCGGCATGGGTGGGATCCAGCGCATAAGCCGCTTCAAAAGCCTCAACCGCCTGCTGCGAGACCGTTCCGTCTGACTTGAAGTAATAATTCTCTCCCGCACCAACAAACAAATCCGCATCCTTTGGCGCGAGCTTTGTTGCCTGCAGGAATGTCTCTGCTGCCTGTTCATACCGCTCCATCCGGGAAAGCGTACGGGCCAGCAAGATCCAGCCATCCAGGTTTTCAGGATTTTCCTGAAGCTTTTCCGCCAGGCGCTTCACCAGATTACCAAGGTCCCTGCCGGCAAGATCTCGTTTCTCAAGCGCTATATTGCGAGATGCCAGTGGCTTGGAGGCTAGATCAGGCGTTCCCAAATAGCTGTAAAGCCCAAAGGAAGAGAGGGTAACAACAAGGAGCAGGCCAAGCGTTAGCAAAGGCATCCTCCCGGAGGCCAGGTTGCCATCTTCAGAACCGGATTTGCCAAGCCGCAAGATCCGCCGCTGGATTTCAATCCGCGTCGGCTCTGCATCCTGCTCACTCAAAACGCCTCTGGCGATATCTGCCTCGAGCTCTTTTAGCTGCTGACGGTAAACGGCCAATCCGCCTTCATCCCGCCCAACCGTTTGTGAACGACGAGACAACAGGGGATAGCCCAGCAAGGCCAGCGCGGGCAAGCACAAGGCGGCCAAAATCAACCAGGTCATGAACGATCTCTTTCTTCCTCGGACAGCAGTTTTTCCAAATCTGCTTTCTCCTGGCGGGTCAATGGCTCCATGCCTGCCGCTTTAACGGATCGCCCTTTCAAGAAGATCAGTGTCGCGATCAGGGCAAACGCAAAGACAACAATAGGTCCCAGCCACAAGATAACGGTTCTCATCCGAAAAGGTGGATCCAGTAAAACCCAGTCCCCATATCGAACCACAAGAAAATCCCTCACATCGTCATCGCTGTCGCCCGCCGCCACCCGTTCTCGTATGATCGCCCGGAGGTCTTTTGCCAAATCAGCGTTACTGTCCATAATCGACTGGTTTTGGCAGACAAGGCATCGGATTTCATCAGCAATCTCGCGGGCTCTTGCTTCCTCAGCCGGATCTGTGAGGCGTTCTTCAACAAAAACAGCACCCACAGAGAGCGAGAGAATCCCTCCGAAAAGCAATATCGTGCAAAACAGGAATTTCTGGACGGTCCGCCTCAACTTTCTGCGCCTTTCAGTCTCGGCAGGATGCGGGTCTGCAGATCTTTTTCCGTAATCGGCCCGATAATTTTATCCAAAATGGTGCCATCCGGCCCCATGATAAAGGTCTCAGGAACACCATAAACGCCGAAATTAATACCCACCCGACCGTTCAGATCCATACCTGTCCGGGTGTAGGGGTCGCCGTTTTTGCCCAGCCATTTAGCCGCCGCATTGGGCTTGTCCTTATAGTTCAGGCCATAAATTTCCACAGCCCCGCTTTTTTGAAGCTCCATTAATGTTGGATGCTCCGCAAGACAGGCCACACACCAGGAAGCAAAGACATTCAGGAGTGTAATTTTACCTTCCTTCACATGGGCCGTCTCCAACCCCGGTCCATAGTCAGGAACAGGTTCCAGTTTAAATTCCGGTGCAGGTTTGTCGACCAGCTCTGACGGTATTTCGGTTGGATTTAAGAAGAAAAGAGCATAAGCCATCACACCCGCAATCACAGAGAATGTCAGAACAGGTGCCAAAAATCCCAAACGCATTTTCTAAACTCCTGCTACCGTCTCTGGAGGGGTCGGAACTGCTTTTTTCTTGCGCGCCGCACCGATGCGGAAACGCCGATCACTCAAACTGAACCCGCCGCCAATAAACATCACGATGCTGCCAATCCAGATCCAGGAAATAAAAGGCTTGTGGTAAATCCGTGTTGCATAGCCCCCTTTACCATCTTCCTCGCCAACCACAGCATAGAGGTCCGCCGAAAGCATGGGCCAGATAGCGGCCTCCGTCGTCTCCATGGGCGGCGTTGCATAGACCCGTTGCTCTGGCTCAAGCGTAACAACTTCATGCCCGTCCTTGAAAACGGTAAAGGTTCCTTTTACGAAATCGTAGTTCGGACCTTTCAGATCCTTGGCACCGTCAAAGCGGAATTCATACCCGCCAACAGTCACACTCTCCCCCGGGCGCATAACGCCGAGGCGCTCACTTTGCCAGGCTTCAGACGCTGTAATTCCCAGAACAATCATCGCGACCCCCATATGAGCCAGGGTCATACCATGGGCGCTTCGCGGCAAATTGATCATTCGGTTCCAACTTTTCGCCGGTGAAATCTGACCAAGTTTTATCCGGCCAGCCCATTCCATAAAGGAGCCAACCAACAGCCAGGCAAACAAACCCATCCCGGCAAAAGCAAGAACAGGAGCATCGTCAACAATCCACCAGGTGACCGCAACAATCAAAAGACTCGCGACAGCGGCCAGCTTCAACCGCGACAGAGCTCCTTTAAGGTCTCCTCTTTTCCAGGGTAGCAACGGGCCAACCGCCAGCGCGATCACCAAAGGTATGGCCAGCGGCAGAAAAGTTGAATTGAAATACGGTGGCCCAACAGAGACTTTCGCGCCGCTAAAGGCATCCAGAAAAATGGGATAAAGCGTACCCAGAAGAACCGTCGCTGCTGCTGTCGACAGCAGCAGATTATTAAAAACAAGCGCCCCTTCCCGGCTTATGGGAGAAAAAAGCCCTCCGCCCTTCATAGCTGGCGCTCGTAATCCATAGAGCAAAAGCGATCCACCGATCACAACAATCAGGAAAGCGAGGATAAAGATACCGCGCGCTGGATCCGTTGCAAAAGCATGAACGGAATTCAGAACACCGGAACGCACCAGGAAGGTTCCCAGCAATGAAAAACTGAACGCAATAATGGCCAGCAAAATAGTCCAGTTCTTCAACGCGTCCCGTTTTTCAACAACGATAGCGGAATGGAGCAGGGCTGTTGCCACAAGCCACGGTATGAAAGCGGCATTTTCAACCGGGTCCCAGAACCACCAGCCGCCCCAGCCAAGCTCATAATAAGCCCACCAGGAGCCAAGCGCGAGCCCAAGAGTGAGAAACCCCCAGGCAGCCAGAGTCCAAGGTCGCACCCAACGGGCCCAGGCAGGATCAACCTTACCTTCGATCAGGGCTGCAATGGCAAAAGAGAAGGTAATCGACAGCCCCACATATCCCAGATAGAGGAAGGGCGGATGAAAAGCGAGCCCGGGGTCCTGCAACAGAGGATTAAGGCCCTGTCCGTCGAAGGGAGCCGGATCGATCCGCTCAAACGGGTTGGAGGTGAAGAGCACAAACAGCAGAAATCCGACACCGACAAGTCCCTGTACAGCGATGACCCGCGCTTTCAGGCTACCGGGTAAATTCCTGCCAAACGCGGCTACTGCAAAGCCAAACAAGGACAGTATCCAGACCCACAGAAGTAAGGAGCCTTCATGATTTCCCCACACGCCACTAATCTTGTAGATCATCGGTTTCAGGGAATGTGAGTTCTTGACCACATTGAGGACAGAAAAATCACTTCCCACATAGGCAACGGTGAGAGCTACAAAAGCGGTGGTCACTGCCAGAAACTGCACAAGGGAGGCTGAGGAGCCGAAATTCATCAGAGAAGCATTTTGACGGGAGGCACCGATCAGGGGAACGGTTCCTTGCAAAATAGCCACGACGAGCGCCAGAATAAGCGAGAATTGCCCTATTTCAGCTGTCATCAGTTCGCTGCCTTTTCACCAGATTGTTCCTGCCAGTGTCCCGCCTTTTTAAGACTCTCCGCGACTTCAGGCGGCATATAATTTTCATCATGCTTAGCGAGAACATTACTGGCGATAAACACGCCTTTTTCATCCAGCTGGCCTTCGGCGACAACGCCCTGCCCTTCCCGGAAAAGATCCGGGACCAATCCGCGGAAACGGACCGGGACAGTTTCAGCAAGATCGGTGACTGCAAAACTGATTTCAACACCGTCCTTGACCACACTGCCTTCCGCAACCAGTCCCCCCAGTCTAAAATTCCGACCGGCAGGCATAGGTTTCTCAGCAAGATCAGACGGACTTCTGAAAAAGACCAGACTATCTTCAAAAGACATCAGAACAAGGCCCGCTGCCAACCCGAGGGTTGCCATACAGGCGATTACAAAATACAGGCGACGACGTTTACGGGTCATGACGGAGCACTCTCTTCCTTCGCAGGCTTTCGGCGGCGGCGGACCTTGCGATCTTTTTCAAGCGGCTCAAGTGCCTGCTCTACTTTACGCAGGCGGCGAAGGCTGAACACAACAAGAAGAACAAGCAGCAAGGCAGAAATCCCGTAGGAAGGCCAGATAAAGGCACCATATCCGCCCATATGTAGAAATTCTTCCATCATTCCAACCTGCTAAGCCTTCTCTTGGCCACTCTAACTCTAAGCGGCACTATATTCGCTTATCTCGAAAGTTCCATACCAAGCTGCTTTGAATGCGTCACAATGCCGCGAGCCTTGCCTGTCTTCAGAACATTCTACTCCTGCAAGGCGTTAACCCGCAATATTCTTAACCGACGATCGAGAATCTCTGTCTTCACCCGGATGATGAAAATGCTGACAAACAATCCCATATAGGCCCCACCCATAATCAACAGCGGTGTCAGGATGGAGCTATGGATTTTGGGCCCTTCCATAGTCGCAACGCTGGCTGGTTGGTGTAGAGTATTCCACCAGTCGACAGAAAACTTGATAATCGGAATGTTGATAGCACCGACCAAAACCAGAATAGCCGCCGCTTTGGCCGCCTTCGATGGCTCATCAAAACTTTCCCAAAGCGCCATGTAACCAAGATACAAAAAGAGCAGAATCAACATGCTGGTAAGGCGAGCGTCCCACACCCAGTAGGTTCCCCACATCGGTTGCCCCCAGAGAGACCCGGTCACCAGAGCGAGGAATGTGAAGCATGCACCGATCGGGGCCGCAGCCTTGGCGGACAAATCTGCAACAGGATGTTTCCAGATCCAGCCGACAGCGGCAGAAATCGCCATCATCGTATAAATGCTCATTGACATCCAGGCCGCGGGAACATGGACAAACATAATGCGGACCGTATCCCCCTGTTGATAATCCTCTGGTGACAAAATGAGACCAGTATAAAGGCCGGCGGCCAGTAACAAGACTGTTAGTCCGGCAGACCAGGGGAAGATCGCAGATGCCAGACGCATAAATCGCGCTGGATTGGCAAATCTGTGAAGATCAACAGCCATTTTTTATTCCTCGCTCGCTCAGCACCTTACATCTTCTCCTTATAAACGTAGCAACCACTATTCGACGGCCAGCCTTAATCCAGCCGCTGCCGCAATCGGGCAAACAACCAGAGCCCCGAGAGACAGCCCGGATAATAGCAGAAGATGGGGGGCTGTTGGAAGAAGCGCGATCGCCGCCTCCACTGCCGCGACACCAAATATCAAAACAGGTATATAGAGAGGCAAGACCAACAGAGACAACAATACCCCCCCTCGCCTCATGCCAACTGTCAACGCCGCACCAACCGCCCCTATCAGACTCAAGACCGGAGATCCCAGCAACAGGGAAAGCATGACCACCCCCAGGCTGTCGATCGGCATATTAAAAGAAATCGCCAGGACGGGCGTGATCAGGATCAAAGGCAGGACGGCAGAAATCCAGTGGGCGATAATCTTCGCCAGAACAACCAGCTCTATGGATCCCGCGCCGATCATCAGCTGGTCAAGTGATCCATCTTCAAAATCTGCCTGGAAAATCCGGTCCAGCGTCAACAGACAGGAGAGCAGAGCGCCGACCCATAAAACGCCGGGCCCTATCCGCGCGAGGACAGAAAGTTCCGGTCCCACGCCAAGAGGGAAAAGCGTGACCGCAATGACGAAGAATGACAAGGTCATGGTCAGGGCACTCCCCTGACGGGCAGCGAGCCGGATATCCCGTTTCAAGACAATCAGGAAACTGCCCATCAAAGAGACCCTTCCTGTTTATCGAGATTGAGAATTTCCGTGCTCTCCAGATTAAGATCCTGGTGGGTTGCCAAAAGAGCCATACCGCCTGCCGCAATGTGGCGCGTAAGATGTGTGCAAAACAGATCGATATAATGACTGTCCAGAGAACTGACCGGTTCATCCAAAATCCACAAGGGGGCCGGGGCCGCAATCAGGCGGGCCAGATTGGTTCTTTTTTTCTGGCCGGCTGACAAAATCCGAGCCGGTGTCTCCTTGATCCGCAGAAGCTCGAACTCCTCCAGGGCTTTATCAACATCATCCCTCCCGGCAAACTCAGTCCAGAATTTCAGATTTTCTTCGACACTGAGAACCGGCTTCAACGGTTCCTGATGTCCGATATAACGAAACTGCCCGGCAAAACAATCGGGCTCCGTTCGGACATTCTCACCCTTCCACAGAATATCACCTTCAGCCTGTTTCAGAAGACCGGCAACGATCCGCAGCAAGGAAGACTTGCCCGCGCCATTTTTTCCCTTGATCCAGAGAACAGAGCCTGGAGCCACTGAAAAAGTCAGTTTGTCAAAAATCAGGCGATCCTGACGAATGCAACTGAGGTTTTCCGCGTGAAGGGTCATCCGTATACGATTATCCAAAAAAAGAAGGAGAACACCCTTCTGACTACAGGAATGTTCTCCTTCTCGCAACCTTTGGCACTGCGACCCATGGTCGCCGGCCCGTCCTTATTCGTAGCTTCTGGCGTCGTCGATCACCTTGCCATCATTCGGCAAGCTGCCGACCGCAACAAATTCGACTGCACCACGCAGTTTGCACTGACTTTGAACGCTGGCTTCGACGGCTGATTTCAGATCATCACTGCCGGTTTCCGTCTCACACTTCAATGTCATTGCATCAACATTGTCTGTGCTGGTCACAACCAGGCGGACTTTTTTAATCTCGTCATGCCGCTTCTGCACGGAGACAACCTGACCCGGATGCACAAACATGCCTTTGACTTTTGCAGTCTGATCAGCCCGGCCCATCCAGCCTTTGATGCGCGGCCCTGTTCGACCGCAAGAACTGCCATCTTCCATCAAGGCAGACATATCGCCTGTTCCGAAACGGATCAGCGGGTAGGTTTTGTTGAAAGTTGTCACAACAACTTCGCCGACTTCACCTGGTTCGACCGGGTCGCCGGTGCCCGGGCGCACGATTTCGACAATCACGCCCTCGTCAACCGTCATGCCTTGCATCGCCTCGGTCTCGTATGCAATAAGGCCAAGATCAGCCGTTCCATAGGACTGGATCACCAAATCAATACCCAGATCCTGAAGTGCCTGACGCAAGGAGGGTGGCAGAGCTTCACCGCCCACGCTCGCAACCTTGATGGAGGACAGATCGGCTCCGGTTTCCTTTGCTTTTTCCAGGAGAATACGAAGGAAGGAAGGCGTCCCCACATAGGCCCGTGGCTTCAGAGTTTCAATCGCCTGGATTTGCATCTCCGTATTGCCGATACCGGCAGGAAATACAGGGCAGCCAACGGCATGGGCGCCACTTTCCATCATGTGGCCCGCCGGGGTCATATGATAGGAGAAGGTATTGTAAACCAAGTCACCTGGGCGAAAGCCGGCCGCCCACATGGCGCGGCCCATCCGGAAATAGTCTTTGACGCGCTGACCCGGCTCGAATATGGGCCCCGGCGACATAAAGACATTCGCCACATCTCCGACCAGCTCAGCGTTCAAGCCGCCTAGCGGTGGATTGGATTGCTGCTTGGCAATCAAGTCAGATTTTCGGGTGACAGGCAGACGTGCCAGATTTTCTAGCGACTTAATGGAAGCAGGATCGACATCCTTCAGCAGATCAGCGAAATAATCTGAGTTCGCCTTTGCATGCGTAAGTTGCGCTTGCAAGGCCTGCATTTGCTCTTCCTGGCGAACAGCCGCTTCACGGGTTTCCAGTTCGTCGTAATATTTACCTGCAGCTGTCATGGAACTCTCTTGTTTTTACTGTTGTGTGGGGGATATCAGGCGAGCCAGCGTTTACGCCGCCGATAATGTTTCACATCCTTAAAGCTCTTACGGCCGTCACCGCCAAGGCCAAGGTAAAATTCTTTTACATCCTCGTTATTTGACAGATCTTTGGCATCGCCATCCATCACAACGCGGCCATTTTCAAGAATATAGCCATAATGGGCATATTTCAGGGCAATGGTCGCATTCTGTTCGGCAACCAGGAAGCTCACCCCGGTTTCTTCGTTCAGACGCTTCACGATTTCAAAAATCTCTTCCACCAACTGCGGGGCCAGCCCCATGGACGGCTCATCCAGTAAAATGAGTTTTGGTTTCGCCATCAGGGCACGGCCCACGGCGACCATTTGCTGCTCACCTCCGGATACATAGCCTGCTTGAGAGGTCCGGCGCTCTTTAAGACGCGGAAAATAATGATATACTTTTTCAAGTTCTTCATTGATGACGGCTCGGCCCCCTTTACGGGTATAAGCGCCTGTCAGAAGATTTTCTTCAACGGTCAAATGTTCGAAACAATGCCGGCCTTCCATCACCTGGATCACACCTTCGGTGACAAGCTCTGCCGGAGATTTTTCGGTAATGTCACGACCTTCATATTCAATGGAGCCTTTCGTAACCTCCCCGCGCTCAGAGCGGAGGAGGTTAGAAATGGCTTTCAAAGAGGTCGTCTTGCCCGCGCCGTTAGCCCCGAGAATGGAAACAATGCTTCCTTCTGTGACCTCCAACGAGACCCCTTTCAAGACAAGGATAACATGGTCATAAATGACCTCGATATTATTGACCCTCAAAAGGGGATTGCTTGATGCACTCATGAACAAGACTCTCTCTTTAAAGTTTACCGTCAGGTCTTAGCTGCAAGAAGCCGCTTCGAGACCTTTTTCCTTCAGGTAGTTGTCAGCAGACTTCTGCATTGCAGGCAGGATCAGATCTTGCATTGGTGTCAAAGTGTCAGACACTTTGTTCCACTGCTTACCATCCCACTGCTGAATATAGAAGGAACCGCCGCCGACATGATCTTCACAGCTAGGCTTCAGATTTGGCGCCATACCTTTAACACCAAGTTTGGAAGCCATTGCGTCATCCATCACAAGATTTTCCATGCCCCAGCGCAACTGCTCTGAAGTAATGGCTTTAACACCATATTTTTCCTGAGCTGTCAGAATACCCGCATGGATAATTGTCTGAGTCAGGACCGAACGGTTATACAGAGCCTGTCCAACATTGTCCTTGCCCTGGCCATTTCCTTTACCATAGACATGCTTCATGATGTCCTGAATGACAGGGAAATCCGTACCAGGCTGACCGAAGGCTGCGGCTTTATATCCAATGGCTGCTTTACCGGCTGGAATAGTGTCCTGTTCGGCACCGGCCCACCAGTTTCCGATAAACCGCTCCGATGGAAACTTGATTTTGGCAGCTTCCTTGATCGCGGTCTGGTTCATTACACCCCAGCCCCACATGACAATATAGTCAGGCTTCGCGCGACGGATCTGCAACCAGGTTGCTTTCTGCTCAAGGCCCGGGAAAACGACCGGATATTCTTTCAGCTTGAAGCCGAATTTTTCGGACATATTGCGGAAAATCGGAATGGATTCTTTACCATAGGCAATATCAAGATAAACAAGCGCAATTGTCTTGTCTTTCATCTTCTCGATGCCACCTTGTTCCTTGGCCATGTATTTCATGATACCGGTTGCTTGACCCCAATAGTTGGTCATCAACGGGAAAACCCAAGGGAAAGCAGTACCAACACCGGCATCGGCACGACCATAACCCATTGTCAGAAGCGGAATTTTGTCAGTCCGCGTCCGGTCAGCAAGCGCATATGTCACGCCTGTTGAATAAGGCTGATAGATCAAACCGCCGCCGTGATTGTTTTTCGTCCGCTCATAGCACTCGACGCCACGGTCTGTGTTATAACCAAACTCGCATTCTTCATGGATAACTTTTGCACCGCCAACGCCGCCATCGCGGTCATTGATCATTGCCCAGTAGTCAGCAGCGCCATTGGCTGTCGGAATACCACCTGGAGCAAATGGTCCTGTACGATAAACCAGTTTTGGCAAGTAAAGCGTGTCTTCCGCCAAAGCCGGGGCCGGTGCTGAAAACGGAGCTGCAACAACTGCGGCTCCCAAAGCACCGAGTATAAATTTCTTCAAACTCATATCTTTCCTCCCAGAATTACTCTTGTTGTTATGCGACTTGCATCGCCAAGAGATGAATTTCTATCGCCCGAAGGGGCCAGATCAACTCTGGCCGCCTTTTGGCAACAGATCAATATGGAAAAGGCCAGGATCTCAGTTTTTCCTTACCAATTGTCCATAACCGTGCGAGCCCATGCGGCTCAACAATCAAGAAAAAGATGATCAGCACACCGAAAATCATAAACTCAAGATGCGCAACCATATCGACGCCGATATTCCAACCGATCAGCGGTGGTACGTTACTCAGGAAAATCGGCAGCAACATGATAAAGGCCGCTCCGATAAACGATCCGAGAATACTGCCCGTTCCGCCAATAATAACCATGAACAGGATCGAGAAGGAGCGGTTGATATTAAACGCTTCCGGCTCCACTGTTCCCAGATAGACAAAGGCCCACAGAGCGCCCGCCACACCACAGAAGAAGGAGCTAACCGCAAAAGCTGACAGCTTGGTCTGAAGCGGTTTAAAGCCGATAATTTCAGCAGCGATATCCATATCCCGGATCGCCATCCAGCCGCGGCCAATATGACTGCGCACCAGATTTTTGGCGGCAACGGCGAGCACCACAACAAAGCCAAGTGTGAAAATATATTTCTCAGACGGCGATGCAAAAACATAGCCCATCACTTCAAGTGGCGGGGCGGTAATCACACCGGACGGGCTGTAATTTGTAAACCAGCCGACCTTGACCAGCAGCCATTCAATAAAGAACTGAGCTGCAAGTGTTGCCACTGCCAGATAGAAGCCTTTAATCCGCAAGCTCGGAATACCGAACATAATACCCACCAGAGCCGCAACAACACCTGACAAAAGAATTGTCAGAATGAGTGGCATCGTTCCGTCTGTTCCAAAAATCGGAATAGTAAAGGTTGCAAATTTATAGGCGGCGAACGCGCCAACTGCCATAAAGCCGCCGGTTCCCAGTGAAATCTGTCCGGCATATCCCGTCAAGATATTGAGGCCGATAGCCGCCAGAGCCAGGATCAAGAACGGAATCATGATCGCACTCAGGATATATTCACTGGCCAGAAAAGGGACACCCAGAAAGGCGACGAGAAGAATGACCCCGATACCAATCCGGTCCTGCAGGATCGGAAAGACGGCCTGATCTTCTTTATAAGAGGACTTGAACTGTCCAGCTTCACGATAAAACATTCTGCTTATACCCTCTCAATAATCTTTTCGCCGAACAGACCCTGCGGCCGGAAAAGAAGGAAGACCATCGCCAGCATATAGGCAAACCAGTTTTCGATAGCGCCGCCCACGAACGGCCCCAGATAAATTTCAGCAAGCTTTTCACCTGCCCCGATAATCAAACCGCCAAGAATGGCGCCCGGGATCGAGGTAAAGCCACCCAGCATGAGAACCGGCAATGCCTTCAAGGCAATCAGGCTCAGGCTGAATTGGACGCCAAGTTGCGACCCCCACATGATACCGGCGACCAGACCGACAAGGCCAGCAACCGTCCACACAATAATCCAGATGGTACGAAGGGAGATACCAACAGACATCGCTGCCTGATGATCATCCGCCACGGCGCGAAGCGCACGACCGATCCGCGTCTTGTTAAAGAAAATGGCAAGAACCAGGACCATGGTACCGGCAACCAGACCGGCAACCAGCGCCAGCTCATCGATAAAGATGCCGCCAAAGTCAATTGAGCCATTGGGCAGGCCGATATCCAGTGTCTTGATATCACTTCCCCAAATGGTCTGACCGAAGCCGTCAATAAAGAAGGTAATACCGATCGTTGCCATAAAGAGAATGATCGGCTCCTGATTGACAAGCTTGCCGAGGACAAATTTTTCGACGCACCAGGCAAACAACACCATAACGGCGATTGTAATCAGAAACGCGACAGTCCAGTGAACACCGAGAAGCTCCTGAAAACCTACAAGGCTAAGCGCTGCAAACAGCATCATGGCGCCTTGGGCAAAGTTGAAAACGCCAGAAGCTTTAAAAATCAGTACAAAGCCAAGGGCAACGAGAGAATAAAGTGTTCCGGTCAATAATCCGCTGATCAGGACTTCAATGAAGAACAGAACATCATCTGATAAAAATTCCATGAGTTAGGCTCCTGATGCCGATTTAGTGGCCGCCGCCAAGATAGGCGTCGATAACATTTTGGTTAGCACGGACTTCTTCAGGAACACCGTCCCCGATCTTCCCGCCATAATCGAGAACCATCACACGATCAGAGATATCCATCACAACACCCATATCATGTTCAATCAGGCAAATGGTTGTACCGAACTCATCATTCACATCGAGAATAAAACGGCACATATCCTCTTTCTCTTCCAGGTTCATACCGGCCATCGGCTCGTCCAGCAAAAGAAGCTCCGGTTCAGCCGCCAGTGCCCGTCCAAGTTCAACCCGCTTCTGCAAGCCGTATGGCAACCGGCCTACCGGTGTTTTGCGAATGGCTTCAATTTCCAGAAAATCGATAATGTCTTCAACATACCGCCGATGTTCCAGCTCTTCTTTTTCCGCTTTTCCCCACCAGACCATGGAGGCCAGCAAACCAGACTTCATCTTCAAGTTACGCCCTGTCATGATGTTATCCAGCGTCGACATCCCTTTAAAAAGAGCCACATTCTGAAAAGTCCGGCCAATGCCTTGCTCAGCCGCCTCGTGGGGCTTCATGGCGCTCCGTTTTTGACCTTTATAGGTAATTGTGCCCTGTTGAGGGTGGTAAAAACCGTTGATGCAGTTCAGCATCGAGGTTTTGCCCGCACCGTTCGGTCCGATAATCGCCCGGACTTCCCCTTTGCGAATATCAAAGCTGACGTCCGAAATCGCGCGAACGGCTCCGAATGACAGGCTGATACCTTCTACAGACAGAAGGACATCACCGATTTGTCTTCCTTGTTGTTCCATTACGTTACAGTCCCTGTGAATTAGGAGGCGGCGCGCATGGCCGGATAAGTTTCTGTATTGGCAACCCTGACATCTGCCTTGAGAGCGCCTTTACGGCCATCTTCAAACGTCATCTGGGATTCAATATGCACTTCACTCACATCTGAGAAGAGCGCATCGATCAACGTGCCATATCGTTCTGCGATAATGCGGCGGCGAACTTTGCGCGTCCGGGTCAATTCCCCGTCATCCGCATCCAAGGCTTTGGGAAGAACAAGGAAACGGCTGATCTGTGCGCCCGCGAGCTCACTGTCGATGGCCAGATCACGATTGACCTCTTCAATACATTCCTTGATGAGATCATAGACTTCCGACAGGTTTGCCAAATCCATATAACTGGCATAGGAAAGGCCGCGACGTTCGGCCCAGTTGCCAACAGCTTCCAGATCGATATTGATGAAGGCTGTGACCGTATCTTTGTCGGCGCCGTGGCAAACTGCTTCCGAAATGGACGGGAAGAATTTCAGCTTGTTCTCAATATATTGAGGAGCAAACAACGTACCATCCTGAAGCTTTCCAACATCCTTGGCCCGATCAATAATTTTAAGCTGACCATCATCCGTCATAATGCCGGCATCACCAGTATGCACCCAGCCGCCTTCTGTTTTGGTCTCTTTGGTGGCTTCATCATTCTTGTAATAGCCAACGAATGTACCAGGGCTTTTATACAAAACTTCGCCAGACACCTCATCCAGCTTGATTTCACAGCCTGGTGCAGGCGGACCAACCGTATCCGGACGCACGTCATGATCACTTTGGATGCAGACATAAGCGCAAGATTCAGTCTGACCATAAAGCTGCTTCAAATTAATGCCAAGAGAGCGATAGAACTTAAAGACTTCCGGCCCCATTGGGGCACCCGCTGTATAGGCAACACGGATCTGACTAAAACCCAGTGTATTTTTAAGCGGTCCATAAACCAGAAGATCGCCAAGCGCATACAGAAGCCTGTCAGCAAGGGATACCGATTTCCCTTCCAAAATTTCGACACCGCATTTCTTCGCGACACCAACAAAATAATGGAACATTTTCTGCTTGATCGCGCTTGCATCTTCGATGCGGATCATCATTTGAGTGAGCATCGTCTCAAAGATTGCAGGTGGTGCAAAATAATATGTCGGCCCGACTTCTCGTAGATCCGTATGAACCGTTTCCGCATTTTCAGGACAATTGACCGAGAAACCGGCATGAATAGCCTGGGAATAGGAAAACAGATGATCGCCGACCCACGCCATAGGCAAATATGACAGAACCTTGTCTTTCTCGGTCAGCTTTTCAAACTCAACAGACAATTTGCCTGCCTCAACCATATTATCAAAGCTGAGCATCACGCCTTTGGGTCGGCCCGTTGTGCCGGACGTATACATCAAAGTCGCGATGTCTGAACCGACACCCTTGTCAGTCTCTGCATCAAAATGATCAGAATTCTTGGCGTCATAGGCGCGCCCCAGAGCCTGAACATCCTCGTATGAGCGAACATTTGGCTGGGTATAATGACGCATGCCGCGGGTTTCTTTATAGATAACCTGCTCGATCGTCGGGCACTGATCCAGAACAGAGAGAACCTTGTCCACCTGCTCCTGATCTTCAACCACCACCATTTTTACCTCAGCATGCCCGAGAACATACTGGATCTCTTCAGCAACGCCATCCTGATAGAGAGGAACTGGCAGAGCACCGAGCGCCTGTGCAGCCCCGAAAACCCAATATAGTTGCGGTCGGTTTGAGCCAATGATCGCAACCGCGTCACCTCGCTTGAGACCAAGATCCGCCATTCCGAGCGCAAGCGCTCTAGAATTGTCATAGACATCTTTCCAGCTATAAGTCTGCCAGATGCCATATTCTTTTTCACGATAGGCGGGTACGTCAGGACGCTGCTGGGCATTCCGCCGGAGCAGCTTCGGAAAGGTGTCAAAAACCTGGCCTTTGTTTGTCATAGGCTCCCTGATCCTTAAACAAAAAAGATAATTACAATCATTTTTATTTGTCCGGGAAGGCACAAAACCCATGGCGTCAAAAGACACGAAAGTCGCATCATCATTGCCTGACTAACAGGCATAATGGATGCAAAAGTTCCTCCCAGAACCGAGATAGTTATTTATTATTGGTTGTGAGCTTCTTCGTGAGCCTTGCCTCAAGTCAATAATCGAACAGCCTCAGCAACGTCAAGAGAAAATAACATTTATTTGTTTTTTTTGTTCAAAAAACACAAAAAAAATTATAAAAATAGAAATATTAAAAAAAAACAAGCGTTTGTATTAGAAGTAACAAGAACGATTACGCTCTCTAAAAAGTAAAATAATAATATAGAATATATATATTTGAATTATATAAAATCTATTTTACTCTATAAAAAATATAAATCGAATTTCTAAATAATGTTTTTTACTATAGTTTTCTAAACAAAATGGTTTTTATATTTTGACGGAAAGGCAAACTTGAACGCTCGTTAGTTTAACTATCGTTCAGCAGTATTATCGGAAGGCTGCCAAATCATTGATCGAGAGGATCTCAACCCTGTTTTGAAAAAAAATAACGTCATTTTCACCAAATTTTCGCGAATCTTATAAAGGGACCCCACCTTCCGTAATTATCGCACTCGGTCGACGTGAAGTTCTGTTCTTTTTAACAGTTGGAGAAGGCGCTCATTAAGAGCATGGTAAGCATTCCAAGGCAATAATTTGTGTGATTTTCAAGGTGAGCCGCACTTTTAGTCATAAGTATGGTGCATATATAAAGTATATAAGGACTTAAAGTTCACGGATGCCCGATCAAACGGCACCGTCCCGTTCCCACTTCTGAGCAAGGAGCGAAACGTTGACAATAACTGGTCACGATAGCCTCAAAATTCGTCGAACTCTCGACATCGACGGGCAAAAAATCGATTATTACAGCCTTCCAGCCGCCGAAAAAGCCGGATTAGGAGATATCTCCCGCCTCCCTTTTTCTCTTAAAGTTCTGCTGGAAAATCTTTTGCGCCATGAAGATGGCCGCACTGTGACTTCACAGGATGTCGGTGCGCTTGCCGGATGGCTGAAAGAAAAGAAAGCGGACCGCGAAATTGCCTATCGCCCTGCTCGGGTTCTGATGCAGGACTTCACGGGTGTTCCCGCTGTTGTGGACTTGGCGGCCATGCGCGATGCCATGGTCAGCCTTGGCGGTGATCCGAAAAAGATCAATCCTCTTGCCCAGTGTGATCTGGTGATCGATCACTCGGTGATGGTAGACAAAGCGGGAACGGCCTCCGCCTTCGCCGAAAATGTTGACCTGGAAATGGAACGAAATGGCGAACGCTATGCCTTCCTTCGGTGGGGCCAGAAGGCATTTGACAACTTCCGGGTTGTCCCTCCGGGAACCGGGATCTGCCATCAGGTTAATCTGGAATATCTCGCTCAGACTGTCTGGACAACCAAAGACCAGAACGGAAAGGAAGTCGCCTATCCCGATACGCTCGTCGGTACCGACAGTCATACAACGATGGTCAACGGATTAGCCGTTCTCGGTTGGGGTGTTGGTGGTATCGAGGCGGAAGCCGTGATGCTGGGGCAGCCGATTTCCATGCTGGTTCCCGAAGTTGTCGGCTTCAAACTGACCGGCAAACTGAAAGAAGGTACAACCGCCACGGATCTGGTCCTGACGGTCACCCAGATGCTGCGCGCCCATGGTGTCGTCGGAAAATTTGTCGAATTTTACGGCCCCGGTATTGATGAGCTGGCACTGGCAGACCGGGCAACCATTTCCAATATGGCGCCGGAATATGGTGCAACCTGCGGCTTTTTCCCGATCGATCAGGAAACCATCAACTTCCTGAATTTCACGGCGCGCGATCCAAAACGGGTGAAATTGGTCGAGGCCTATGCGAAAGCCCAAGGCATGTGGCGGGATGCAGCAACACCGGATCCGCTCTTTACAGCCTCTCTGGAGCTTGATATTTCAACGGTCGTTCCGAGCCTCGCTGGCCCCAAGCGGCCGCAAGACCGGGTCCTACTGACAGAGGCCACCCGTGAATTCGCAGATGCCTTACCAGCCCTTTCGGGCAATGACGATGGCATTCAGAAGAAAATTGCCGTCAAAGGCACTGATTACAGCATTGGCAGCGGTGATGTCATCATTGCCGCGATTACCTCTTGTACAAACACCTCTAACCCAAGTGTGATGCTGGCGGCAGGCCTTCTCGCCCGAAACGCACTCGCCAAAGGGATGACTGTCAAACCATGGGTTAAAACATCTCTGGCACCTGGCTCCAAGGTTGTGACCGACTATCTCAATAAGGCAGGCCTTCAGGATGATCTTGATGCCTTGGGCTTTAACCTTGTGGGATATGGCTGTACGACCTGTATCGGTAATTCCGGCCCAGTTGATATTCCGATCGCAGAAGCGATCAATGAAGGGGATCTGGTCGCCTGCTCGGTTCTTTCAGGAAACCGGAATTTTGAGGGACGGGTCAGCCCTCAGGCCAGGGCCAATTATCTGGCATCCCCGCCCCTTGTTGTCGCCTATGCGCTTGCCGGCTCTCTGAATATTGACATCACAAAAGATGCTCTGGGAGAAGACAAGAATGGTCATCCTGTCTATCTGAAAGACATCTGGCCAACAAACCGGGAAATTCAGGAGACTGTCAAATCGGCGCTGAACCGGGACATGTTTGTTGAACAATATAGCAATGTCTTTGAAGGTGATGCCGCCTGGAAGGAGATAGAAACGGCTGAAGGTCAGACTTATACATGGAATTCGACATCAACCTATGTCCAGCATCCTCCTTATTTTGACGGTATGCAAAAAGAACCGGGTGATTTGTCTGACATCAGCAATGCCCGGGTTTTGGCATTGCTGGGCGATTCCGTTACGACAGACCATATCTCACCTGCAGGCGCGATCAAGGCCGACAGCCCTGCCGGGTCCTATTTGAGTGAACATCAAGTCGCCGTACAGGATTATAACTCCTACGGCTCCCGACGCGGAAATCATGAAGTGATGATGCGTGGCACCTTTGCCAATATCCGCCTGCGTAATGAACTCGCACCCGGCACCGAAGGCGGGCTCACCCGTCACATGCCAGGCGGAAAGCAGCAATGGATCTATGACGCCTCCATGCAGTATCAAAAAGATGGTATTCCGCTCGTTGTCTTTGCCGGCAAGGAATATGGCACGGGGTCGAGCCGTGACTGGGCTGCAAAAGGCACGCTTCTTCTCGGTATCAAGGCTGTTGTTGCCGAAAGTTTTGAGCGTATTCATCGCTCAAACCTGGTTGGTATGGGCATTCTGCCGCTTCAATTCCCGGAGGGAGTCACCCGCAAGACACTGAACCTTGATGGAAGTGAAACCGTAGACATCACTGGAATTAAAGACGGGATTACACCGCGAATGACGGTTCCCTGCACGATTACACGGGCCGATGGCTCTTCAGAGTCTCTGGCACTTCTCTGTCGTATCGATACAGAGGATGAAGTCGACTATTATCGTCACGACGGCATCCTTCAATATGTTCTGCGTAAACTCTCAGCCTCTTGAGAAACCGGAGAAGAAAATGTCAGAACGGCGATCTTCGGGTCGCCGTTTTTGTTCACCGAAGGGTGAATTGCTTGTGAAAGCGATGCGCCATATGTTGAGATCATGATGACTATTATTCAATTTACCTCTGCTGTTTTTTTAATCAGCCTTCTATCCGGGGCCGCCTTCGCAGGCGATATCAGGCAGCCTAAAACCGTTGTCGAGCTGTATACGTCCCAGGGATGCTCTTCCTGCCCGCCCGCGGATAAACTTATGGGTAAGATCACCCGTAATCCAGAAGTTCTCGGACTCTCGTTTGCCGTCACCTACTGGGACTATATTGGCTGGAAAGATGTTTTTGGCAGTGCCGAAAACGATGCCCGACAAGTTAAGTATCGCGACCAGTTCAATGCACGCTACGTCTATACACCGCAGATGATTGTCGCAGGTTCTGATCATTTTGTGGGCTCTAATGCGCATGAACTGGAATCCAATCTTCATAAATTCAAAGGCCATGCGGAACAGGTCCCGCTTGTCTGGAAACTGGAAGACGGGAAATTACATATCACGCTACCGGATCATGACAAAGCGGCGACCATCTGGCAGGTGGACATTGACCATGAGAAGCAAGTGAAAATCGGCCGAGGTGAAAATTCCGGCAAGTCTATCACCTATCACAATATTGTCCGCAAAACCCGGCATATCAAAGACTGGAACGGGAAGAGGCAAACCGTAACGCTGGACCTTGAAACCCTGATGCAGGACGGCCGGGACGGCTGTGCCATCCTTGTTCAGGAACGCGGCTTCGGACAGATTATTGCCGCCCTGGAGATCAGCCTCTGACTTCTTCTGTCTGTAGTCTCTTGCCGCAACTGACCCGCTAACGCTATACTTGCTAAAAATAACAAGAATGCGGGTGCATAGAGTATGACAAAAGAACCTTCTCCCTTGAAACCGGCGGCAACAGTTCTTCTGGTTCGGGACTGTGACAAGGGACCCGACAAGCTTGAAGTGTTCATGGTTGTCCGCCACCACCAGATCGATTTTGCTTCCGGCGCGCTGGTTTTTCCAGGTGGCAAGGTTGACGATGCTGACTTTAACCCCGAATTACAAAACCACCTACCGGCTACCCAAGCCTCTGATGACCCTCTTCTCTCCTTCAAAATTGCCTCTATCCGGGAAGCTTTTGAGGAATGCTGTGTTCTGCTGGCGCGGGACGAAACAACAGGTGACATGATTGCGCCAGAGCGGCTGGAGACGCTGGTGCAAACCTATCGCAAAGATATGCAAGCAGGGAAAATTGACATTCTGACCATGGCGCGGCAGGAAAAGCTGGTGCTGGCGACAGATCAACTTGCCCATTACTCCCATTGGCTGACACCGACATTTATGCCCAAGCGATTTGACACTCATTTTTTCATCGCTCAGGCACCAGCCGAACAACTGGCTATTCATGATGGCGAAGAATCGGTCGATTCAGTCTGGATCGGACCGCAAGAAGCGCTGCGGGGAGCGAAAGATGGAAAATATACCGTTATTTTCCCGACACTGATGAATGTTGAATATCTTTCCCGCTATTCATCCACAGCTGAAGCCATTGAAGAAGCAGAGAAAAGTAAAACCGTCTCCGTCCTACCAGTCCTTGAAAAAACAGAAGACGGTAAATTCTTGAACATTCCGGCAGAGGCCGGATATAGTGTGACACGCCGGGCGATTGATCCCTTGATGGACCAGAAAAAATAACTGTAATTTTGGCCCTATAGAAGCGTTAAAGCCAGGGAAACACCTTTTAGCAAGCCTCCCACCATCTCACCGGTTTTGGAGGCTTCTTCCGCCCATTGCTGAATGGCCTGGAAGCCCTGTCTGCTTTGACGAAATTCAGCTGTGACGGCAGAGAACTGATCCGTCCTTTCCGTCATCTTCCGAACCATCAATGCCTGGATCTCGGAATAGACGGCTTGTTGGGATCTGAGCAGATTTATTTGACCCTCCCGAGGCAAAACAGCAATATCCTGACTGTCCAGTTCATCGCGGGAGGCGAGCAGGGTTTGATAGGCTTGATGATAACTGGCAGACATCATTGCTCCGCTAGGTTTTTTAAGAGAAATCTGGCTGCCGACGCGCGGCGGGCGGGCAACCCGGCCACTTGAGCCGCAAATTGATACACATCTTCCGCCATATCGGACTGGCCTTCTCGCGCCAAATCCGGGCGTTTGCCAGAGGAGAGAGACCGGGCAAGGCTGGCATGGGCCTCTATCAGCAAAACAAGCGCCACCTGAGTTTCTTTCATGAGCGCATCTTCTTCTTTGGCGGATTGCTCGATATCAAGGATATGGTCGATAAGCTGGCTTCTTTTGTCAGCATATGGCGACCCTGAAACAGCCGACAGATTGAGACGTTGCTGCCATGTGGTCCGATCGGATTGAAACGCTATTTGCATTAATCCCCTCAAACCTCCCTTACATAGGGTAAAGGATGAAAGCTTGGAGTCCGCCTTGATATCAGCGACGGAAAACCGGCATTTGTCTGTTTCATCGCCAGATGTTCCGATATCAATATAGAAAAGGGTTGCCAATTCTTTGATATAAATTTGCGTCTCTGCCGTAATCTTTGCCAATTCCCGATCCCGTTTGGGCAATAGCAGTATTTTTGAAAAGCCGGAGAGGGACGAAATCAGCTCCCGTGTCTGAAACCGGTTCATGGAATGGGAGAGATTAATCGTATCTGCATTCAGATAACGGAGATCATTGATGGACTGTTCACCGGTTCGAACCAAAGCCTCAGATGTATCCCCGACCAACGCATCGCTTAATTGCGATGCATAAACCTTCACGGCATTCAGGACAGAGCGCCTGGCGGCGCGCTCCGAAAGCTTGAACAAAGGAGCAATCCTGACTTCCGGACGGCCACCCAAATCAAACTGCAGGTTAAAATTGTCCCGCAATGCCAGCTTATGGGCGGCTTCCGTATCATCGTAATGCTGATCAATGACTTTTGTGAGAACACGAACAGAGGCCGCAAACTGAGAGGCTGCTTTTGCGAGCGCCGGATCCGTTGCCAGGCTACAGCCGGACGGCAGGGCCAGAAGAAGCGTACAGATAAGAATATAGCGTCTTAGAAAGATCAATCAGGCACCTGGCAGTCATAAAGCAAGATGCCGGTAAGACGTTCCGCGCCTGTAAACTGTGATAGAAGTTTCCTGAAGGGCCGCGAATAAACGACCCTTCAGGAGAAATGTAGGAAGCCCTTACAAGCTGGCGGCCATAAAGTCGGCCATCCGTTTGGAAAAAGAAACCGGATCGGAGATGGGCTCACCTTCCACGATATGGGCCTGATCCAGCAGGAGAAGAGCGGCATCTTCCATCTGGTCACTCGTCCCGTCTTTGTCTGCTTTTCCTGCAAGCTTGCGGATCAGCGGATGGTCCGGATTAACCTCCAGAATGCGCTGCGACATTTCACTGCCTAGCTGCTTGTGCGCTTTCAGCACTTTCTCCAGATGAATATCCATATCGCCTTCATCTGCCACCAGGCAAACCGGGCTGTCGGTCAGACGGGAAGAAGAGCGTACATCTTTAACTTTCCCGTCCAAAGACTGCTTGAAGGAGGCGATCAGTGTGGAAAGGTTCGGACTGTCTTTTTCGTCATCCTTCTTCTCACTGTCCGCATCTGCCATCTTGTCGAGCTCGGAAGAGCCTCGCGTGACGGATTTGAAGCTTTTACCCTCAAATTCAGAATGACGGCTCAACCAGAAACTGTCCACAGGGTCCGACAGCAGCAGTACTTCAATGCCCTTGGCCCGGAAGCCTTCAAGTTGCGGGCTCTGCTTCAAAGCGGCAAGATCATCACCGGTAATGTAATAAATCGCCTCCTGCCCTTCTTTCATCCGGCTGACATAATCAGAAAGAGAAGTCGCCTTCTCATCCGCTGTGCTGTTGAACATTGACAATTTAAGGATACGCTCACCGTTCTCCATATCCTCATAGATGCCTTCTTTCAGGACGGCTCCGAAATTGCTCCAGAATTTCTGAAAGCCCTCTGCATCCTTCTTGGACCGCTTTTCCAGCTCGCCGATTACCTTTTTGACCAAGCCGGATTTGATTTTCATCAGCACCGGATTGTTTTGCAGCATCTCACGGCTGACATTGAGCGGCAGATCCTCAGAATCGACAACACCTCGCAAGAAGCGCAGATAAGCCGGGATCAGTTCTTCACATTCATCCGTGATAAAGACACGCTTCACATAGAGCTTAAGGCTGGATTTCCGTTCCGCATTGAAGAGATCAAACGGTGGCTGTTCAGGAATAAACAGCAAAAGACTATATTCGATCACACCTTCAACCCGACTGTGCAGGGTCGCCCAAGGTGTATCAAACGCCTGCCCGACATGATGATAGAATTCTGTATATTGCTCTTCTGTTATGTCTGATTTCGGTCGGGTCCAGAGAGCACTGGCCGTGTTGATTGCCTCTCCTTCTCCATTGTCCTCATCTCCGGCAATTTTCAGGATAACCGGCAAGGCGATATGATCGGCATATGTCTTGATAACCGTGCGAACACGATGATCTTCCAGATATTCTTCTGCATCGGCTTTCATATGAAGGGTGATGGTGGTTCCGCGAACATCCCGATCGCTCGCTGTGATGGTAAAGGAACCCTGACCGTCTGAAGACCAGGTATGAGCCTCATCAGCACCGGCCTTGCGGCTGGTAACGTCCACCTTGTCGGCTACCATAAAGGAAGAATAGAAACCGACACCAAACTGACCGATGATGCTCAGGTCCTTTGCAGCATCTCCTGTCAATTCTGACACAAAGCTGGATGTCCCCGAGCGGGCGATAGTGCCCAGATTTTCAATCATCTCCTGCTCTGTCATGCCGATACCATTATCATCAATGGTCAGCGTCTTTGCCTCTTTGTCGAGCAGAACCGTAACCTTGAAATCCGGGTCATCCCGGATCAGTTCCGGTTGGGTCAGAGAAGCATATCTCAGTCGATCACAGGCATCCGATGAGTTGGATACAAGTTCCCGAAGAAAAATCTCTTTTTCGCTGTATAGGGAATGGGTAACAATGTGCAATAGCTTGGCAACTTCGGCCTGAAACTCGTGCGTATTTCCGGTCATTTCTATTTTTCTCACAACGATTAAAAAACGTCAGCATTCTATATGACGAGAACAGGGTCCGGGATCAAGGCCTTCCGACAAATTCTGTTCAATGAAATATCCTGGAGAAAATAAAAGGCCCACTCCGAGGGGCGCAAAAATTCGGAGCGGGCCCAAATGATCATCAACCGATGTGTGTAGATGGTGTTGATCACCTATGAGCATATATCTATTTGGAATGTTCGTTCAAGTACTAAATTCAAACAAATCAAAATTCTTTTGAGAGATCCAAAACCCTCCCGTTTTTCACACGCGAACCGCTCCGTCGTTATTTAAACCGTAACCTCATGAACAGATCAACAACGGAGCCTGCCTATGATCCCGAATGAAAACCGGTACCGTCAAGACGTACAACCTCCCAAACCCCTGTATAAGCAGGTGAAAGACTATGTTATCGGCAAAATCCGGACAAATGAGTGGCCTCCTTATTCCCAAATTCCGTCCGAGCATACCTTTGTCCGCAACATGCAGATCTCGCGGATGACGATCCATCGGGCCTTGCGTGAACTCACTCAGGACGGCTATCTGGAGCGTATTCAGGGTGTCGGCACATTTGTGGCTGAGAAGCAGTTGGAAAAACCGCCATTTGAACTTAAAGACATCGACACCCTCATTCGCGAACGAGGAAATATCTATAAATGCGACGTGCATTTTCTTCAGTCAGAACCTGTAAGCCCTGAATATGCCTCTGAACTGAATGTGAATGAAGGAGACACTGTTTATCGCTCCTATGCGGTCCACCGGGAAAACGGGATCCCGGTTATGCTCGAAGATCGATATGTCAATCCTGACCTGGCCTCCGATTATCTATCTATTGACTTCTCTCAACAGACGGCTGATCGCTATTTCCAGAATTGTCATCAAAAACTGCGTCACGATCACCACTTGCAAGCCGTCATGTCAACCGTCGAAGCCCATCATTTTCTGGAATTGGAGCAACCAACACCTTGTATTGAGATAAGCCGGAAAACCTGGAATGGAAGCGGGATTCTATCGGCCGCACGGTATCTATATCCTGGCCATCGTCATCACTTGGCTTGGTAGATCTTTCCGTGCACACGCCATGGGGGATTTCCCCCTATGGTTTATTTACCTATACAACAATAACAATCTGTGATACTTTGTAACAGTATATTAGAAATAGAATTCTAAATATTATAAAAAAATGAAAATACTGATTGCTGACGACCATCCGCTTTATCGCATGGCTCTTTCAGGCTTGCTTGCACAGCTGGATGTTGAAACAAATATCGTAGATTGTAATGATTTCGATGAATTGAGAGCCGAGATGGCGCGGGATGCTGCGCTGCCGGATCTGATCGTCCTGGATATTCGTATGCCAGGCGCTACTTTTGAGGATGCCCTGGGAGAGTTGAAGCAAAAACACCCGGCTATTCCGGTAGTCGTTGTCTCTGCGTCTGAAGAAGTTGCCGATATGACCAAGGCCCTGAGCTTGGGTGCAGATGGTTATATTCCCAAATCCTCAACCCGAGAGGTGCTGATCAGTGCCATTCGTCTGGTTTTGTCTGGCGGCAAATATATTCCGTCACAGGCTTTCTCCATGGCGGGCACCTCATTTTCAGAGCCCACAGCCAAACCGTCTGTTGCAACAGGTACAGGTAATCTCCAGGCCACTCATCAATTGACCCGGCGCCAGAAAAATGTGCTGGAACTCATGGCTAAGGGGCAATCAAACAAGGAAATTGCGAGCGCCCTCCAATTGGCGGAGAGTACTGTAAAGGTCCATATTACAGCGATTTTCAGAACTCTCGGTGTCAGCAACAGAACGCAAGCTGTCCTTCATGCCAAGGAATATGCTTAACCCTGATTGACGGTTTCCTATTCAGCTGCTGCGATTTGAGAAGCCGTTGACTGCAGTGGTTTTGCAGCTGTTTTACCGACCCCTTGTGCACTACTGGTATACAGGTTTTTAAGCGCATCCGTTACCAGTTCTTCGGTAAATTTGGGTGTTGTTCCCTTGTATTTACAGGCTGCAATCACCTGATCCACAATGAATTTGGGCTGGTAGCAAGCCAGATCAAAGCTGTTTTTAACCTGGAGTTCATCAATAACAATCTCCAGTATTTTTTCTGTCATTTCGAGGCCGCGGGATCCTGCAACAATTTTGAAAATCTCGAAATATTGATCCCGGTTCGGACCAATTGTCTCCAGTTTATAGGGAATACGCCGAAGGAAAGCGGGATCCATCAAATCGTCCGGCGACAGGTTCGTTGAAAAAATAACCAGCTCGTCAAACGGCAGTTGAAAGCTTTTACCCGTATGCAATTTCAAAAAATCGATCCGGCTTTCGAGCGGGACGATCCAGCGGTTCAGGAGCTCTTCCGGGCTGACAAGCTGACGGCCAAAATCGTCAATGATAAAGGTTCCGTTGGAAGCTTTGACGTGAAGAGGCGCTTCATAATATTTAGCATGGGCATTGAAACTGAGATCCAGCATTTCCAACGTCAATTCACCGCCGGTAATGACAATGGGTCGCTCACAAGGGACCCAGCGCCCGTCAAATTCTTCCCGTCGCAAACCGAATTTTGGTAATTCAGTCCCGTCTCCCAAAACTGGCGTGTGAATGGCAGGGTCGAAGACCTTGATGATCTGCCCGTCCACTTCAAAGCAGTAGGGGATATAAATAACATTGGCGAAAATATCAGCGACTTTCTCCGCCACCGTGGTTTTACCATTGCCAGGTGGTCCGTAAAGCAGAATACTTTTACCGGCATTAATACCGGGTCCCAGGCGGCGGACGAAATCATCCGCAATCACCAGATTGGCGAAGCTTTTATCGATCTCTGACTGCTCCACCCGCTCATTCGTGATTTTCTGCTGAAGAATTCTGTCTTGATACGCTTCAAGGGACACCGGTGCCGGGCCGACATACTGATTTTGCTGCAAGGACTCAAGCGCAAACCGGCGCCCGCCTTCTGTCATCACATATCGGTTCTCCGAGAAAGTTGTCTGATCTGCAGTGCCCAGTGCTTCGAGGAATTTTCGGTCTCCTGCTTCCTGAATCAAACGGTTAATTACAGGAACCGGCAGTTTTATAGCTGTTGAAAACTCTGTCGCTGTCTCCAGACTGTTGACATAGATGGCTTTGAATAAAATCCGTAAAAGGTTAGAGGATTGAATACCGGTATCCGCAATGGTTTTTGGGGCTTGCGGCGCTTCATAGATCACTTTGTCAACCTGATCCTGCGTCAGAACACCCAGTGCAACAAGATTGTCACCCAGCCGGCCACCCGTTTCCTTCTGCCGATGAGAAGCAAGTTCAATATCTTCTGCCGTAACAAGGCCGTGGGCCAGCAACAGATCGCCGATCAGCATTCTTGTTTCTCCGTTATAAACAAGAGGGCCTGCCCAAAAACAGACCCGTCAATTCTCTGCGATCATTATCAATAATTTTCGTTAACACCCGGTTAGGAAATAGGAAAATTTTGAGGCATCCGCCGCCTGCTAGAATAGAATTTGGTAAATTCGGTTTCTGCGCCCCTTATAAAGGTGTAAAATCATTCCCGTCTCGGAAAGGATCATATCATGGCACATTACAAGGCTCTGCTCTCTGTCTATTCTCACGATCGCGTTGGACTGATCTCTGAGGTTACAAGTCATTTATTTGACCGGGGAATCAATCTGGGAGATACGAGTTTCGCCATTCTGGGAAAGGGCGGGGAATTTACCAGCATTATCCATATTCCGGAGGATCAACCGGAAAACATTCTGGTTCGTGAACTGCAATCCATAGAGGGATTGGAAGAGGCAGAGATTGATATCAAGCGCTTCAGCCTGCGGAACGCCCAAACGCCACCAACCCAAATTACCCACAGGATCAAGTGCGAAGGCGAAGACCAGCCTGGTCTTCTGGCCCGCCTTTCTGAAGTTTTCATCGATTTCGATGCCAATATTGTCAGGTTAAAATCGGACCAGATGGAAACCGCTGCCGGGACGCGATATATCACCCGGTTCTCCGTCAATATTCCCAAAGAACGCGCGACCAACTGCCTCGCAGCTCTTGGCAATACGGCAGAAGGATTAGGGCAGGCCCTTTCTTTCGAAGAGGTGTAAAAGGCCGCCTTCTCAGGCGACCCTCTTTATCCTTCGATTAGGCTGACCGAACACTTTTCAGGAACAATGCCACTTGTTCATTCAGTTCCTGGGACTGGTCCGCCAGACTGTTGGACTGCTCCAGCATATGATTGGCAGAAGAGCCGGTTTCTTCAGCGGATCGGGTCACATTGGAGATATTACCCGTCACTTCGTTCGTGCCAGAAGAGGCTTCCCCGGCGCTTCGCGTAATCTCATCAGTGGAGGCGGATTGTTCTTCAATCGCCGCCGCAATAGCCGCTGAAATTTCATCCATCTGACTGATTGTCGTCGAGATATTCTGAATCGCCTCAACGGATTCCTGGGTAGCTCCCTGGATACCACCGATTTGACTGCTGATCTCTTCTGTCGCACGTGCCGTCTGGCTGGCCAGGTTTTTCACCTCGGATGCGACCACAGCGAAGCCTTTACCGGCATCTCCGGCACGCGCGGCTTCAATCGTCGCATTAAGAGCGAGCAGATTGGTCTGTTCTGCAATATCGGTGATCAAGGCCACCACTTCGCCAATTTTCTGGGACGAATCAACCAGAAACTGGATTTTCTGATGGGTTTCATCGGCCTGTTTCACCGCATCGCCTGCAACTTTGGCCGACTGATTAACCTGTTGGCTGATTTCACGGATAGAACTGGACATTTCTTCGGCCGCTGAGGCCACTGTCTGAACATTGCCGGAGGCCAGTTCTGCCGCTCCCAAAGCCCCAGATGTCTGCTGATTGGTCTGTTCAACCGTGTTCAGCATTTGCTGGGATGAGCCTTGCATATCTTTGGCAGCACCAGCAACAGTGGTCGCAATTGTCCCGACCGAAGCCTCGAACTCATCTGCCAGTTTCATCAGATTGGTCCGGTTTTCCTCTTCCTGGCGGTTCCGCTCATTTGCCGCCTCTTCTTCACGGCGTTTGTTTTCTTCAGCTTCACGGGCCTCACGCTCCCGCTGTTCCGCTTCGTTTTTCTGAGCTTCTTCTCTCAATCGCTCCGCCTCGATGGCATTCTCTTTAAAGATACTCATCGCCGCCGCCATTTCACCGATTTCATCTTTTGTATCGGAGGATGGAATATCAGCGTCCAGCTTACCGTTTGCCAGCTCGTTCATGGCCGTTGTCATTTTGCGAATAGGGTTGGCAATACCGTTCCCGATCACAAAAGCCAGGGCCAGACCGATGGCCGCCGCAGCCAGAACACAGAAGGCGATAATCATATATGTGTTGGTAACAGCCGCTTCAGCGGCATCCAACCGTTGTGTCATTTGATCTTTTTCAACCTGACGGAAATTCGCCATGACAGAACGGAATTCGGAGAAATATTTTTGCCCGCGCGCTTCTGCAACAAGATCGGCCATATCATCCATGGTTTTTGCATCCCCGATCCGGGCTCGCAAAGCAATATTGACCTCGGAGACTTCCTGTTTCCATCCGTCGACTGTTTTGATCGCTTCGTTCAGAAGGCCTGTTTGCGCCTCGTCTTCACTGACGCTTTCAAGAAGCTTCTTGACGGCCTTATCAAAGGCCACATTCCCGGCTTTAAAAGGTGTCAGAAAGTCATCACGGCCTGACAACAAGTAGCCGCGCATTCCGGTTTCCATATCCACAGCTGCGACAAGAACCCCTTTGGCATCCTCAATCATCGAGTAGCTTTCACCGACTTTTTTCTCGCTGACAATCATGGTCGCAAGGCCTGCTTCCACTTCCTGCTCTGCCGCTAGTGCATCCGCTTTGCGGTAGTGAACTCTTTCCGTTTCTTTTTGGGAAATAGCACCCAATGCTGTTCGGAAGCCTTCGAGCTGATCTCCCGCAGTGTTACTGCCGATAAAACCGTTCAACTGGATCAGGTTTTTCGTACCATTATCCACACCTTCACGCAGAACCATCGCCGGCTTCACCGCTTTTTCCACCCAATTGTAGATAAACTCGTCCGCCTCTTCTACCTTTTTAACGTGATCCGCATCTTCTTCAACGACCATACCCAGCACTTCAAGTTCCGCGAACATGATGTCTTCAGCCCGCTGATATTGTTCCTTGAATTGCTTGTCGCCGCCGATCAGATATCCGCGCAATGCCGCTTGCATTTCAACAACATAGCCTTCAATACTTGATACAGCCGTCAAAACAGATTGAGTATATTCAACCGCTGAAGCGGTTTCCTTGACCACGGCAAACTGCTTGTTCACGGCGTCCTTGGCTTTCGAAAAATCTTCACTCCGTGCAGTCAGACGTTCATGTTCAACTGCAATGAAATCGCTAATTTGCTTTCTGAATTTTTCAAAAAACACCTTGCCTTTAGCTTGGCCAACCAGTTTAGCCATATCATTCATCGTCGGTGCATCACCGATTTGACGGCGGAGTTCAATGGAAGGTTCGGTGACATTCTTCTGCCAATCCCGCAAAATCTGTTCGACTTTTTCAAGTTTCGCAAGCTGTTCAGGCACCTCTGCCTGAATTTCTTTCAACTCTTCAAGAAGCCTGTAGGTTTCTTTTTCTCCATTTTTGTAGGGTTCCAGGAAACTTTCCCGCCCGGCAAGCAAGTAACCCCGCATACCCGTTTCCATATTAACGGCGGATGCAACAACGGCTGCTGCCTGGGCTTCGACCGCCCGGGATTCGTCCAGCTTGGCATTTGTCGAGACCATGGAGTTAATATCGACAACCGCAACAATGCCCAAAACAACCAGCAAGACAAGTGGCGAGCATATGCCGATCAATATTTTAGTCTTGGTTTTAAGATTGGAGAACTTGGCTGTTACAGTATTTTTTACGGTGTCTCGTCCGGGCATGCTGGCCATGCGGTTTTTTCCCATGGTACTCTTACGTCCTCTGCAGTTTAGTCCAGGTCGAAGTGTATACCTGGTCTTTTCTGATTTATGTTGGAACGCCCCCTCCGGCGAATTCCAAACCCCCATTTAAAATTAACCAGTATCCTGACGCGAAAAACTTAACATGTGCTTAAAAGAGATTTTTTTGCGAGCACAGTCATTTTTCTCCATATTATTCAATCTATTAGAAGGCAATTTTAAAAATATGACTGACAAACAATTGCGCATTTTCTAAGATATCGATAAACTCATTGAGAGAATAAAGAATAAGAAACAAAAGCGATTTGACCATCTCTTGACACCTTCCGATTTATCGTTTCGGATGCGGTATGAAATGGCCTTTATCCTGAATATCCGATTGGAAAATTGTCATGACTGATTTTACGACACTCACCTATTCCGTGTCTGAAGGTATCGCAGAAATCACCCTGGATCGCCCACCGGTTAATTTGATCGACTATGAACTGACCTATGATTATCTGGACGCCCTGGATCGGGCTGACCAGGATCCCGACGTGAAGGTCATTATCCTGAGCGGCAAGGGAAAAGGTCTCTCCGGCGGCGTGGATTTGCGTTTTCTGGAAAGCTTCGGTCCGACAGAAATGAAAGAGTTCCTAAGTCTTTTCTATGTAAAAACGGTCGAGCGGGTTCGGGCGCTGAATAAACCGATTATCTGCGCTGTTCATGGATATGCCCGCGAGGGCGCCTGCACACTAGCCTTTGCCTGCGATATGGTGATTGCTTCCGACGATGCGGATTTTGGATATCCAGGCGTTCCCAATCTTGCCGCCCCTCCCGGTATGCATGTGTGGTATCTACAGAAACTGATCGGGCGCATGAAGGCCGCTGAACTTATCCTGACCGGCGAGCCTATGCCCGCCGCAGAAGCCGACCGGCTTGGCCTGATCACCCGAATGGTCAAGCGCGACGACCTGGCAAAAGAGGTTCGCACCCTCGCCCTGAAACTGGCCAACCTGTCCCCCGTTGGCCTGAAAGCCGCCCGGGAGTTGATGTACCGGGTCGAGAATATGAGCTTCAAGGACGTGCCGCCAACCGCCCTTGACGCTATGGCGGTTGCTTTTGCATCCGAAGACAGTAAAGAGGCCCGTAAAGCCTTTAATGAAAAAAGAAAGCCTGTCTGGAAAGGCCGCTGATTGAGCTTGACCTGCCATTCTAGACAGCCTCAAAGTAATGCTCAGGAAGGCGATATCTTTGAGGGGAAGCATGCCGGAAGAAGAAATCAAAACTGTTATGGCAAGGCCGGTTGATTGCCCGCCAGCCTCTTTCAAAATCTTCATCAATCTGGTGATGGCCGGAGGCGAGGTCCCTCTCATTAACTTGCAACGCGGCGTTCCCATGGCGGATATGCTGTTTTTCACCGGTACAGCAGGTAACATCATGGGAGTGGGCGCTGTTCGCTATGCCAACACCAATTATCATCGTCAGTTGTTCAAGATGGCGGGCGTCCCTGAAATGTACAATCCGGATAGCGTTGAAGTCTGTTGGCTTTATGTCAAACCCGAGGCGCGAGGAACCGGGGTCTGGAAAAATGCCCGCGCAGCCCGGCTTCGATATTTGGGGGAACGCCCCTCTCACGGGGTTCACCGGACCAAAAACGATCTGGTCAGCCCACTGATTACACCGTCAGGATATGATCAAGCCGGAGAGGATTTCATGAATAATACTGGAGATCACACGATACGGCTGGTCGTTCGCAATCACGATCTGGTCTACAATCCATCCAAAAGAATGCGCTATCGGTAAGCCGCTAATTTGATTTTTTGACAAACTGGGTCAGAATAACAATCTGCTGCCCGCTTACCCGGCCCTCAATCTGATTTGCATTGTCAGGAACAAGGGAGATACCCCGAACCGCTGTTCCGCGCTTTGCCGTAAATCCTGCTCCCTTGACGGGCAGATCCTTAATCAGCGTCACGGTATCGCCGCCGGCGAGCACTGTCCCGTTGCTGTCTTTATGAAGAACATCTTCCTCTGAAGGGGATTGCAGATCATCCTCCGCCCAGACGAGCTGTTCCTCATCCAGATACAACATGTCCAGAAGATCCTGTGCCCAGCTCTCCGCCCGAAGCCTGGATAACAGTCGCCAAGCCAGAATTTTAACCGCAGGCACCTCACTCCACATGCTTTCATTCAGACAATGCCAATGACGAGGCTGAAGGTCTTGTTGCCCATCAATCTGTGTCAGGCATATCTGGCACAGATATGCTGCGTTATCCTCTGTTGGATTGCCATCTTGTGAAACATCAAGAACGAACAAAGCGTCTTTGGAAGCACAAAGTTCGCAGACCGATTGGCTTCTTAAGGATAAGGTTTCTTCAAGGGACATGGCAGATCCGACAGAACTGGATTGATCCGGATTTGGAGGAGGAAAACAATCACGGGTGAAATTTCGGCCACCCTAACAGACCCTCTGGCAAAGAAACACCCCAAACAATCTGGTCAACGGGATCTTTAAGGCTGGACCAGAGTCCAGCCTTCCTCGTCCAGCTCTATGAGCGTCACAACACCCGCAGGGACAATTTCATAACCGGCAATCAGGGGCGGTGGTTTCCCTTCGCTTCGGGTCATACTGTCAACCGTGTTCCCGCAGGCGATGAATTCAACATTATACATGCTTTTACCAAAGGATTTGACCCGCTTCGCAACGGGAGAGGTATCGGCGCGCAGCATATGCAGGCCTGCATTGATCGCGACAATCTTGATCTCAACTTCCTCACCAATCCCGCTATAATGCCGGGAAACATTGGCGGCCACATTGAGAACCGACGTCATTTTTGCCGGATCATTATCGCTGATTTGTAAAACAAGCCTGTGAAAACCATCTTCAGTCGCCAAGGCTGACAAAACAGGTGCCAGCAACGCAAAACCGGATAAGAAAACACATAGAAATGGTCGTTTCAAAAACATCTGACTCTCCTTCAAAGCCTCTGCGACAAAGGCCAGTATAAAGGGAGATATCATCTGAATAACAGACATCTATGCGTTATTCAGAGGCCCGGTTTACGGCCTAGTCATCCCCATCCGGTGTCACATCCAGAACCCGGGCCCGCTTGACGATCTTGACATCTGCCTTGCAGTCTTTCATGCACGGCTCTTGATCGCTGATCTTCGGCACATCAGGGCGAGCGTCATCCACAAAATTCTGCTCATTGGGTAGCTTGAAGGAGGTGAAATTCTCCCGGCTCAGATGGCCGTCTTCTTCCATCATGTCGTTAAGATAAAGAAGGTAGGCGACGATCGCATAGGTCTCATCCGCCGATAATGTCTGGGCTTCTCCAAACGGCATGGCCCGGCGAATATAGTCGTAAGCTGTTGAAAGATAAGGCCAGTAGGAGCCCATGGTTTTCACCGGATCTTCGGTCGTCAACGAATCCTGACCGCCGGCCAGAACCGGCCAGCGACCATTTCCCTCTCCAAACTCACCGTGGCAGGAGGCGCATTTATCGGCAAAGAGAACTTCCCCGTCTTCGACAGTTCCGCTTCCCTCAGGCAATCCCTGTCCATCGGGACGCACATCAATATTCCAAAGGGCAACTTCCTCCGGTGTGGCCGCTCGGCCAATATTCAATTTCCCGGCGATGGCAGGCGCTGATAGAACCGACAGGGCGAGAATGACAGAGACAATCTTAGGAAATTTCAACATTTTCCGCCTCTCCGTTGGACTGAACATGCCATGTCTGAATGCCATTGTTATGATAAATCGAGTTAAGGCCCCGGACTTTGCGAAGCTCTTCCTTGGTCGGCTGGATATAACCGGTCTCGTCAATACAGCGAGACTGGATCAGCAAAGGATCCCCATTCCATGTAAAAGGCAGATAAAAGCGGGTCAGGCATTTATCAAGAACAGGTCCGGCCAGTTCGGCCGTTTGCCAGTTCTTTCCGCCGTCAAGCGTCACATCCACCCGTTTTACCTTGCCGCGTCCGGACCAGGCCAGACCGCTCAGGATATTTTGCCCCTTTGACGTCAGGGGTGACTGCGGGCTTGGATTTGTGACGACCGACTTTGCATCCATAATCCAGGTGAAACGCCGGGATGTGCCATCTTCCATCAAATCTGTGTATTTGGACGTCTCTTCGCGGGTATGCCAGGGTTTGTCGCCAACTTCGATGCGACGCAGCCACTTGACCCACATATTGCCTTCCCATCCGGGAACTACAAGACGCAATGGATATCCCTGTTCAGGGCGCAAGGCCTCTCCGTTCATCTTGAAAGCGACAATACAATCTTCAAGCGCCTTTTCCATCGGGACAGAGCGGTTCATACCCGCTGAGTCCGCGCCTTCAGGCATCAGCCATTTAGCGTTGGGTTTGAGGCCTGCCTCTTCAAGGATAAGTTTAAGGGGTACCCCGGTATATTGAACACAATGAACCATTCCATGGGTAAATTGACAGCCGTTCAATTGAGCACCGCGCCACTCCATGCCGCTATTGGCAGCGCATTCCAGAAAAGCAAATCGGTTGACCCGCGGAAACCGCATCAGGTCTTCCATGGTGAACACCATTGGCTTGTCAACAAGACCATTGATCATCAAACGATGAGAAGACGGCTCAACAGCCGCAACACCGCCATGATGGCGCTCAAAACACAACCCATTGGGAGTGATAAAACCATCCAGCTCATGAAGCGGGGTAAAACTGACAGAGGATTCCTGGGTAACGGTTAGCCATTCCACATTCCGACGCACCACATGAGCTTCATGCTCTGACGGCAGTCCGTATGGGTTATCAATCACCGCATCACCCAGATCCCGGTTCCAGTCCTCGATCCGAATATCGGATGTCTTTCCAGCAAGGGCTGGCGTTTTTGCGGCCGTTGAGAGAAGGGCCCCACCGCCAAGCGCTGCCAGCCCGCCTTTCAGAAATCCCCGTCTATCCGATGATGTCATCTCTCTCTTCCTTGATGTTCATCTAAACACATTGCAATATATGAATATATTATTTCAACATCCTGCGCAATCCCAAATTGTCCTTTTAACCGGAAACCAGCTTGACGGCATCATGAGGTTTAACAGTTACTGTTTTCTGTTTGGAGATATAATCTGACACCAGATCATAAATGGCGGGACCTTCAACATCCTCATTGACGCTGGCCCAGCCTGCAACAGTATAGTCCCTGGACGCTTCAATTGCCTGCCCTGACTTCAGAAGCGTCATATCACTGATCCGATTGCCGATCTCTGCATTTGGGCTCATCCGATAGCCCAAACCTCCGACCCGCACCATATCTCCGCCTTGCTGGTAGTAGGGATCTTTGTTGAACAGATTATCCGCCACGTCCTCCAGCACATTTTTAAGCGTCTCACCGCTCATTGAATTTCGGTACGCATTCGGATAGGTAATCGCCGTCATGTTATAGACATCATCCACCGTGATATCCTGTCCTGGTAGAAGGCTCGCCCCCCACCGAAAACCCGGCGACAACGCAATCTCGGCATCCCTTTCAGACAGAAGAGCATCGCAGATCAAGTCATCGAATGTCCCGTTGAGATTTCCCCGCCGATACAGAAGGGAGTTGGTTTGACCCAGAACCCGATTAAGCTCTGATGCATGGGGGCCGCGAATTTCTTCCACGAGCGCGGCCATTTCCGGATCGGGCGTGATAACATCAGATAAAACCGGGATGAGTTTATATCGGTAATCGCGAACCTTGCCGTCCCGAACATCCAGATCCAGGCGTGACAGAAACTTGCCATGACTGCCAGAGGCAATCAGAAGGGTGCCGCCCACATCCACGGCAACCGGCAGGGCATCATGGGTGTGGCCCGTCAGAATAACATCGATACCCGTCACCCGGGAGGCCAGCTTGCGGTCCACATCAAAGCCGTTATGGGAGAGCAGGACAATCAGTTCTGCCCCATTCGCTTTGGCTTTCTCCACATTTGCCTGCACCAGTTCTTCCTGGATACCAAAACTCCAGTCCGGCATCATATAGCGGGGATTGGCAATCGGTGAATAAGGGAATGCCTGCCCGATAACACCGACCTTGACGCCGCCGCGTTCGAAATAGGAGATTGCCTCAAAGACCGGCTCATCCCATTCGGTATCCCGCACATTGCCTGCCAGAAAATCAAAATCAAGCTGTTCTACCAGCTCCTGCACCCGTTCCTGACCGAAAGTAAACTCCCAGTGAGCCGTCATTGCATCCGGCGACAAGGCATTCATCACCTTGACCATATCCTCCCCACCGGTCTTGAGTGACGTATAAGAGCCTTGCCAGGTATCACCGCCATCAAAGAAAAGCGTATTGTCAGACCGTTCCGCCCGAATGCCTTTCAACAAAGTGGCAATCCTGTCGATCCCGCCTACCCGGCCATAGGTTTTGGCCAGCGCCGTGAATTCTTCACTGGACATGGCATAGGCATTGGCCGAGCTTTTCTCGATCCCGAATTTCTTCAGAAAATCTGGCCCGGTGATATGAGGCGGCAAGCCCGTCATGGCGCCAACGCCCAGATTGATGGACGGCTCCCTAAAGTATATCGGGACCAGTTGTGCGTGGATATCCGTAATATGTGTGAGTGTCACATTTCCAAGCGGCTCAAAAGCCAGCAAATCGTCCTGGGTTACGGTCTGTTTCGCAGCAGCGCTCACCAGGTTGCTACCAAATCCAAGAAGACCAACGGTCGCGCAGGAAACCTGCAGAAAATCACGGCGGGAAAACATATCTATAACCTTGAAAGTAGAGGTTGAAACAGGCGCGCATCCGGCAAGGCCCAGCCCGGTATCTGTGCCGCCAGGGCGGCACAGACAATCAGCGCAAGAAACGCCTAGTTTCGAACAGCTGGCGCTTCGACCGGAAGGCCTTTGCCTCGATAGCCGACATAAAGCTCCAGATTAACAAATTCATCTGATCCAACCTTGTACGGGGTTGCCCGGATGTTTTTCATGCAGCCTTTAAACCGGCGATGAAGAGAGCCGACTTTCTGCCATTTGAGACGAAAGGTAGGAAAGCCATTACTTTGTCCCTGACTCAACATGTCAGAGCGAATGTTAGTGCCATAATTGTCTTCATGACAATTCGCACAGGCCATATCCAGCTGGCCAACCCGCTTGTAATACAGATCCTTGCCTTTTTCGAAGAACGGCGCCATCTGTCCATCAACTTGCACATTGACCGGCACACCGCGCGACTGACTGCGCACAAAGGATGTCATGGACAGAAGCTCTTCTGATTCCCATTTCCATTTCGATGCTTGCATCTGATCTGTCCGGCAAAGATTAATCTGTTGTTCCAGATTAACCGGCTTGCCTTGTTTTGCGTTCCATTTGGGGAATTCTGCGCCCGCTGTTTTCATGGTCTCAGCAGCATCTTCATGACAGCTGGAGCAGGCTTTACCGGCTTTGCCGTCTGCTGTATCCCACAGCTCTTCGCCTTTTTCGACCCACAGATAGGCTGGATTTTCAAAATCGTCATCTTGCAGATTCTGTGTTTCAGGCGCCCTGAATTCATAGCCTGAAATAATTTCGTCCAGCGGATGTCCCTCTGGTGCTGCAATCGATTTACGCTCTGCATCCGCAGCAACCGCCGCTGTCATTGTGCTGATTGCCAAAAATCCGGCTCCCAACAGAGAGATCGCAGTCTTTGCCTTGATCCTCATATTTCTCCCTCCCATTCGCTCAAACTTTACCAGTTGCCCGACAGACAAAAATATCTGTCAGGCCTACCTGCTTCAGCTCACTTTGATTTTTTGTTTTTTCCGGTATGTTTCCCCATTGTCATCCTCCCAGATGAACTCAAATTCACCCGTTTTCTCAACTTTCGCATTGAACTGGAAATAGGGATTTGCCGAAATTGCGGGCTGAACGTCACAGCCAAATACCTGATCACCATCCAGTTTGCAGGTAAATTTGTTAATAATCGATCTTGGGATTTTATTTCCTTTTTTGTCCTTACGCTGTCCGGACTCCATCTTGTGGGAAATAATGGTTTTGATCGTAATAACTTCGCCCGCAGATGCTTTCTTGGGGAGTTTTACGCGTGGTTTTGATTTCGCCATTGTTTTCGTCCTTTATCTGGATCAACCGCCGCAGCCGCCGATCGTCACTTTCACGGTCGTCTGGGCAGAGTGAAATGACCCGTCACTCATAGCGGCAACCGCAATAACGTTCTGTGTTTTCGCAAGGCGCATCCGGCTGGATGCTTCTGCCGCACCGCTGGCAGGAGAAAAATGGAAAGTAGCCACCCCTGGGGTTGGATTACCGTCCGCCAGAACCAAGATGGATTTTACGTAATTATCCTTGGTCATCGGGCTGTCTACGGAGACGCCCACCGGAACCGTATTTCCGTTCTCGGCAATTTCCGGCATATCAACGGTGACCAAGCCTTCTTTGGGCGTTTTTCCGCCGGTAAAAGCCATAATCGCTTCTTTAGCCTTCGAAGTGTCTGCCAATGCAGAGAAAGGGATGGACAGTGTGGAGATAACCATGGCCCCCGCTCCCAGTCCCAGCAAATGACGACGCGTAAGCTCTGTCATCTTTCTTTCCTTTTCGTGTATCAAACTGTGTATTGAATTGGTCGCGTTACTGTGTCTTCAGGAAAGCCAGTACATCTTCGACCTGCTGTGCCGACAAAATTGTTTTGCCGGCAAATTTCTTGGCGACCCGCTCATACCCGTCTTTACGGTAGAAGGACGGCATGATGGTGCCATCAAACACTTTTTTGGAATCTACCAGAATAAGCCGAAGCTCGGCATCGGAATACCGCTCTGAAATACCATCAAGAGAGGGTCCAACCTCGCCATGAAACGGCTGATTATTCAGGGAAGACACCGCGTGACAAGCAAGGCAATTACCTTGTTTTCGATTAATCACTGTCTTGCGGCCATTATCTGCACTACCGGCCACACCGGTCAGCGAAGCAGGAATACCACCATCAATAATTTCCGGCATTCCCTTTTTTTCAGCGGCAGTAGCCGTCATTGAAACAGCGAGCCACAAACCCGCCACGGACAGACCCGCTGCCGTTCTTATAAATTCCCTCATATTTTCCTCCCCAGCCTACAGATCAGCAGATTTATGGGTGTCTGCTTATCCTCTGTATAACTTCACAAAACTTTCCAGAAACGTCCGTCAGTTGCGGTTTATTCTTCTAACTGCGGCATTTTGTCCCAAAAACGCTACACTGTTTTTATAGGTTTATCAATTCAATAATTGCGTTTTTTGAATATGTTATGATTGCCCGGATTTTAGATAATCCCGAAACGACTTTGATTGATAATTTTCTCCGGCAATATATTGAAACATTTGAAGAAAATGATCAGGCTTCATATAGCCGGGCATTCTCGCTACCTCCCGCTTGACGGGTTTGCGCGTACCAAGCCCCTCAGCAGATTTTGGAAAAAACTGGATTGTCGGCGTAAATCGAATGCCATATTTACGGGCCAGGTCTTTTTCAAAAAGCTCTTCACCATCGAAATCCGTTACCCGCCGGGAGCCAATAAAATTCAATTGCAGAACGTCAAAATTTGCTTTTATAAAATCAGTGATCCGCTTCTGCGCAAAATTGACATTGTGGGTTTCAGCGCAATAGGGGCAGCCTTTCAGCTCCCACATAACAGCGAAATGCTTCCCTGCCTCACCCGCTGTGTTCAGATCATCCTCCAACTCCAGAAAACTTTCCAGAAACCAGGGTTGATGATGCAAACCGTCTTCGTTAAGCGCCTCGGCTCGGCTTGCCCGGATCGGTAGAAGGCTTGTTCCGGCACCGGCAATCAGGGTTCCGGCGGTGAGTTTCGCGAACCGGCGGCGGGTGAGATCCTGATTTGACATTTCGTGCCTTCCTCCTCACTATTCAAACATTCATTAATTCATATGCATGAATTTTTGACAAGAGGGAAAAATGACCTTTATTAGAAAAATGTCGACTGCTATTTTCGTATTCTGCTGCCTGAATGCCTCTGTTTTATGCGCTGAAGACGCTGTTACGCCTTTCCACGAGGCGCTTAAAAAAGCGAACACGCCTTACAAGAATGCCATGAATTACCTGCATACTGGTAACGTCGTTTTTGCTGGAATTGAGCTGGAAGAAGCCCTTGCCAACTGGCGACAGATGCGGACCCAATATGAGAAAGCAGCGCCTGGCGCTTACGCGGATGATCAAAACCTGGCCTGGGATATGGCTGCAATCGAAAAACTGATGTCACTGAGCCTGACAAGCCTCGAGAGCGGCGACATAGACAATGCCGAACAGAGTCTGGCACCGATCCGGCGCAAGCTCCATGACCTGAGATCGAGAAATGGTGTTATTATGTTTGCCGATGAATATGAAGTGGTCTCGGTCCAAATGGATGCCCTGATGCAATTCAGGCGCCCCTCTCCTGAATTGGGCAAAGATCAAATCAGGCACATCATCAAACAACATGCCGAAGCTTTTTATAAAGCCATCCTCGCCAGTGACGCCCGGGCCACACCAACGATGCGTAAAAATGAGATCTATCAGCGGCTTATGGGAACGGCCAAGACATCGTCTCCCGCCATGATCAAGCAGATCGAGGGGAAAAACACCCTCGGCTTCATCAATTATCTGAGAGAACTCAAATCAATCGAAAGGATGCTGTATTTGCATTTCGGGTAATCATCCGGCTTGTCCGAGCGACGGGAAGAGTTCCAGCAATCCATAGCCGATAGCCTGCATATTGCCGGTCAGCAACAAGAGGCCTGTTGCCACCAGTAAAACACCGACAGCAATTTCAACTTTGTGTAAATGACGGCGGAATTTCTGCATAAACCGGATAAACGGATTCACAAAAATAGCCGCCAGAATAAAGGGGATACCAATGCCCAGTGAATAGGATGTCAGAAGCAAAATCCCCTCATTCACACTCTCTTCCGTGCTGGCGACCATCAGGATCGTGGCCAGCACGGGGCCAACACAGGGGGTCCAACCAAAGGCAAATGCCAGGCCGACCACATAACTGCCGATCAACCCTGCGGGCTTTTTCTCTGTCTGAAACCGTGCTTCCCGGTAAAGCAGGGTGATTTTAAACAAACCCGCAAAATGCAGTCCCAGAATGATAATGATCACGCCCGCGACTTTTTCAAGGATATAGAAATTATCGGAAATTACTTGTCCGAAAGTTGATGCCCCGGCCCCCAGCGCGACAAAAACGGTGGTGAAGCCCAGTACAAAAAATGTGGTGCGGTAAAAAGCTTTCCGGCGAACCTCCCGAGCGTCACTCTCCGCCGTCAGATCTTCAAGCCCTACCCCCGCCAGATAACAAAGATAAGGCGGCACAAGCGGTAAAACACAAGGGGACAGAAAAGACAGGATCCCGGCTAGAAAAGCCCCTGAACTTGTCACATCGAACATTAATCTCACCCCGTCCCTTGCCATCACATTCTATTTTTTATATATCTAAATCACAGAATGTGTTTGGAGTAAATCCATTTCTTGACCTGCGATCGGCCCTTTTTACCATGATCCGACAATCAATTTTTTGTGTTGTTCTTATAGGCGCTTTTGTCCTTTCAGCCTCTCCTATACGGGCCGCGGAACTGTTGATGTTTCATGAAGAGGGCTGCTATTGGTGCGAAAAATGGGATGCTGAAATTAGACCGATTTATCCCAAGACAACGGAAGGCAAAACAGCCCCGCTTCGTAAAATAAACATTCATGACGAGATCCCCGATTTCATTGAAAATAAGGGAATCGTACATTTCACGCCCACCTTCGTTCTGGTGGATCAAGGGCAGGAAATCGGACGGATTACGGGCTATCCGGGGGAGGATAATTTCTGGTGGTTCCTGGAAGAACTTGTCGGAAAATTACCAAAAAAATAATCGATCAAACTGGGGAGAAAGACGATGAAAAAAATGCTGAAAATCCTGGCTGCAGGATCCATGACACTCATCTTGCTGGGGAGCCTGTCCTTGGCACAAGCGGAGGAGGATGAAGCTTTGATCAGCTTCAAAACCATGTCTCCCGCATTGGCACTGGAACTTGCCGAAGCAACCTTGAAAGCCTGTCAGGAGGGTAACTATCAGGTAGCGGTTGCCGTTGTTGACAGATTTGGTATTCTGCAGGTGGTTTTGCGGGATCGCTTTGCGGGAAGCCACACGCCTGAGACAGCCCGGCGAAAGGCCTGGACATCTGTCAGTTTCCGGACAGATACGCTATCTCTTGCGGAGAGCACGCTCGCGGGTAAGGAAGCGTCTGGCATCCGGTTTGTGACGGAGGCATTGATGGTTGGCGGCGGTGTTCCCGTGACTGCGGCAGGTGCTCTTGTCGGCGGTGTTGGTGTATCCGGCGCTCCCTCTGGTGAGGCTGATGACAACTGCGCAAATGCCGGGATTGAACAAATAAGTGATAAGCTTGATTTTTAATAAGGCCGCTCCGGAGCGGCAGGTTGGATAAACAGAATAATGAGCGCAGTAAAACTTGAACAGCTGGACGAGCTTTTGGACTTTCCTGATGAGATGGTCGAAAATGCTTCATTAGCGTGTACGACTTTAAAGGCGATGGCTCATGAAAGCCGGCTTCTGATCCTCTGTTTGCTGGCAAACGGAGAGAAGTCGGTTATCGAGCTGGAGCAAAAGCTGTCCATGCGACAACCGGCTGTCTCTCAGCAGTTGGCCCGTCTGCGCGCTGATAACCTGGTTAAGACACGGCGAGACGGCAAAACCATCTATTATGCCATTGCAAGTGCCGAGGTGCGTTCGATTATCCGGCTGCTCTACAGTCTCTATTGCTCTCCCGACACGGAGTAGCATGAAACCCCACTTCCCAAGGGATTCCGATTATGACTGATTTTTCTGTTCCTGTATTGATGGCCCTGCTCGGGCTGCTCGGGGGCGGGGTCATGGGGTATACGGCACGCACAGCCCGTTTCTGTACGTTTGGTGCCATAGAAGATGCCCGCATATGCGGGGATTTCAGACGGCTTCGGTCCTGGGCGCTCGCGGTTGTCGTCGCCATAATCACCACATGGAGCCTGGATTTTGCCGGTTTGATCGATATCCGGCAGGCTATCCATTTAAGACCGGAACTCACCTGGTTATCCTTGATCATAGGCGGCCTGGTTTTTGGTTTCGGGATGGCGCAAGTCGGCACCTGTCCCTTTGGCGCCCTTGTTCGAGCCGGTACTGGGGATATGCGGGCTCTGGTTGTTCTGATTGTCATCGGGATAATCGGCTATATGACAATGCGGGGGATCACCGCTCTTGCCCGTGTAGCGTTCCTTGATTCTGTTCACCATGACTTTGATGCACGTGGATTACAGTCTATCCCGGCTCTGTTAGGGATAACGGGGGAGACGGGCCTCTTCATTGCAGCCTTGATTATTGCAGCCCTCCTTCTTGGCTGGGTCGTCAAAAGCCCCGAATTCAGAGCCTCACGCCGTGCCATCCTGGCGGGTCTGATCATCGGTTTCTGCGTTGCAGGCGGGTGGTTTGCAACCGGCTATCTTGGCAATGACGAATTTGATCCGCAGGCCGTCCTGTCTTTCAGTTACATCTCCTCCGTGGCAAACTCTCTGATTTATCTGATGACCTATTCGGGCGCGACCATCAGCTTTGCCGTCGGGGCAACAGGAGGGGTCCTACTTGGCTCCTGCCTTGCGTCCTTGATCAAACAGGAATTCAAACTGGAGGCATTCGATGACGGCCGTGAGATGCGCCGCTATCTGATCGGCGCTGCCCTGATGGGATTCGGTGGCATCACGGCCCTTGGCTGTACCGTCGGGCAAGGAATCACTGGCCTTTCCACCCTGTCCATCGGATCTGTCATCGCCACCGCCTCCATCGGTATCGGTGCAGTCTTCGGATTGCATTATTTGCTCGAAGATGATCTCAAAGAGGCCGTTTCTGCCTTTTTCCGAACCTGACATTGCCTTGATTGAGCCACAATCGTCCTGAAATATGCGGAAAAGCGTGGTTTACTTCACAATGCCGCACGAATGATTGACTGGCTCATGCGGCGTTTCTGTGATAAAAAACAAGGCGTTCTTATTCTAATGTTCGGTGTTTGATGAGATCTGTTTATACACTCTGTTTTGCCTCACTCTTCACTGTACTCACTGGTACAGGATGGGCACTCGCGGACCAGCGGGATCAAGCCGCGGTGGAAGAAGAGTGCGACCAAAGTAATGTCGATTATGCCAATGACACAACCTTGACAAAACAGGAACGTCTTACAGCAATGGACAGAGCCCTCAACCGATCTCTGAACAAGTATGATGACTGCCTGGAAAACTCGAACGATACCGCCAGCAGCCAGTCTTCCGGCGAAGGGGGAGGTAGCGGCACGAGCGGGGGATCTGGTAGCGGGACAGCCTCTTCAGCAGCAGCCTCCGATATTGAGGGCACTCAAACGCCACCTGCTGCAGCCGCGGCGGATAGCGCAGCCGATCCGAAAAATGACCAAACCGCCAGCACACAACCTCAAAAACCAGCCCTCCCTAACGGAAAAGTGCCGGAAGACATACCTCCTGCCGATAACGATACCGTTCTTGAAAAACAGATCCGGCAGGCAGCCATCAATGAGACAGACCCTGCAAAAAAGGCAAAGCTCTGGGATGAATATCGCAAATATAAAGGCATTCCCAAAACTCAGCATTGAGGGATAGTTAAGGATAACCCATGTTTTTCAAGAAATCAGTTGTCTGGATAGTCTGTTGCTGTTTTACACTGGCAAGCTGTGTCACGCCGGGAACATCGGCGCGCGTCGGGCCGCAATTCTCGTCCGAAATGGTCCAAAAAGCCAAAAAACAGGCTATCATCGCCCAAACAAAGCTGGATGTTATCATTCCCGTTTTTGACCCGGGCATTCCCACAGAGGCCGACGAGATCAAGGAAAACGGCATCTGGCCAGAACTCAGGCGTGCTGAAGCCAACCGGTTTGCCTTGAAACTGAAGGAAGAGCTGGAGAAAACAGGCCAGTTCGGTGCTGTCCGCGTTACCCCTGATGCCAATGCAACAGGCGATGTCTATCTGATCGGAAAAATAGTTGAATCAAATGGTGCCGATGTTGAATTTGATTTGCAGGTTTATGATATCACCGGCAAGCAATGGTATGCGGAAGAGTATGAGCATGAAGTACCCGAAGGATTTCACAAGAATCTCCGCAATAAGGGCAAAGACCCCTATCAGCCTGCCTTCAAGCAGGCCGCCGATGATCTGGTCGCAGTACTGAAAAAAACAGATAACAGTAATCTGGCGCTTCTGCAGAATGTCACGGAAATGCGTTTTGGTGCCCATTTTTCCGAGGAGGCTTTTTCTGAGCATCTGAAGAAAGAAGGAAACACCTACAAACTGGTGAGCCTGCCGAGCGACGATGATCCAATGCTGTCTCGAACCCGGTCTATTCGCATACGCGATCAACTCTATGTTGATAATCTCCAAAGCCATTATGAAGAGTTTAACAACAAAATGGCGACAAGCTACGCAACCTGGCAGGAGCAAAGCCAGGTGGAAGTGCTGGCGAAACGCGAGGCTGATCAAGCCGCGACAACAAAAGCCGTTTTGGGGGTCCTCGCCATTGTCGCAGCCGTCGGTTTGGCCGCTGCCAGCGGGAATAGTGGCAATAGTGGCCGCAGTACTGCGGCAGGCGCCGGTGCAGTTGTCGCAGGTGTCGGCGGTGCCGCCCTTCTTGCCAGCAGCTTCAGAACCAGTGAAGAATCCAAATTTCACAGGGAAACGCTCGATGAGCTTGGCGAGTCAATCAATATCAATCTAGCTCCTCAGGTTGTCGATTTTGAAAACAAGACAAAAGAGCTGACAGGTGATGCTGCCAAACAGTTTGCTGAATGGCGGACTTTTCTGAAGGAAATTTACCTTCAGGAAAAAACACCAGAAAAACAACTTTGATCCTGTTCCATGCTTGATAAAAAACTCGAAGAAGCGGCCCGACGAAGGCAGCAAAATCTCCTTGTCATAAGCCTTGTGGGTGTCATCGCCCTGTTAGGCGGCACTCTTTTTTTCCTGTTTTCCAGCAGCGTAGGGCTGTCTGATCTAACATCCTCGTCGGATGAAAAAAGGAATGAAAAACAGACAGCAAGCCCCCGACCAATAACAGCAGAGAATAACGGATTGCCAGATCCGGATCTGGAAGCTAAACGTAAAGAATTTGTGACACTGCTGGGCCGTTACGAAGAAGAGTTGGAACCTGAAATCCAACAGCCCGGCTTCGCAAACTGGAACAAATCGCGGCAACAAACTCTTATTGAGCAAAAAAACCAGGCCGTCAGTGATTTCGCTGCAGGCAATACAGATATAGCCCATGCAGCCATGATGGATCTTATGGTGGAAGCCAACACCGCCATCCTCGAATTCGACAAGGCTTTTCAGGACCATTTACAAGAGGCCAGCATTGCCCTTGATACGGATCAGTATAACGCAGCCAATCTTGCGATTAACAAAGCCCTCTCCTTCAAACCGGAGGATGCGGATGCTTTGGCTCTTAAAGAGAAGATAGAGGCTTTGCCGGAAATACTGGCTTTGATACAAGCGCTGGAAATCGCCAAGGCCGAAAATAATCTAATCGAAGAAAAACGACTGGCAGAAAAAATAGTCGCTCTGGATCCGGATCGCGACGACTATGCAAAGCGGGCGAAAGAAATCGAAGCTCTGCTCATTGAGGAGCGGTATGAGCAAATCATTGTCACAGGATTAAATGCCTATAATCAGAAAAAACTGACATCTCTGGAACAGGCGAAAGATCAGGCAAAAGCCTTGTTTCCTTTGCGCCCTCAGACCCGCAACCTCGAAGAAAAAGTGATTGACCTAAAGCAACAGTTTGCTTTCGCTCGCTTCCTCAAAGCGGCCTCTCAGGCGATCCGGGAAGACCGCTGGCAAGATGCAAATACCGCCTTTCAAAATGCCGCGGCACTGGATACACAGCATAAGGAGGTTCAGGACGGCCTGGACCTCTCCCGCAAGATCCTTGACCATCGTGCCAAAATCGCGGGTTACCTGAAAAGGCCTGAGCGCCTTTCAAACAAAGCGGTGATAAAAGATGCCCGAGGCGCAATTCAGGACGCTGGGTTATACGGTGCTGTCAGCCCGTCACTCGAAGCCCAGATACTAAAGCTGGAGAAGGAAATTGAGGACAGAAACAGACCTGTTGAAATCATCGTTACATCCGACAACCTGACCGATATCCAGGTGAGAGGCGTTGGCAAGATCGGCAAGAAGAAGCAATACCGTATTGAGCTGAAACCCGGTCATTATGTTTTTGAAGGCCGCCGCGAGGGCTATAAAGTCAAAAGCGTCCCTGTTACAATTACCACCGCGGATAAATCTCTGGAAGTCAAAGTGATCGCAGATGAACGTATTTAATGACCAAATACAGAAAGCTGCCAATCGCCAGCGGATCTTTATTCTGTCGCTTGTGGCCATTTTTCTGACCCTGAGCCTCAGCCTCGGTGCTTTTGCCTTTCTGCTGAAAGGAACTCCGCTTCAAATTCAGCCACTGGAAATTTCAAAAACCGCCCATATTGAAGCATCTGGCGGCTTTTCAGGCATTTTCGAGGGAACCCTTTTTTCCTTTTCCCGATCTCCGACTGTAACAGTCTCAGCAGAGGGGTTTAAAACCAAAACCCGGACCGTAGCGCCGGCAGTCGAGGGGCAGACCCTTGTCCTGACCCTTGAAGAGCTTCCGGCACGCCTCCTTCTGAAAACCAGTTTGCCAGAAGCCGTCCAGTGGAGTTTGAACGGCAAACCGGTTGCGGTCGATCCGTCACTGGATACAGAGGTAAAGGCGGGAACCTACCAGGTTCAGATCGACCACAAATATCATCAATCTGAAATCTGGGACCTAACGGTCGAACGCGGGCAGCTTTATGAAGAAAGAATTCCACTGAAGCCGGTTGAAGGAAGCCTGTCCTTGTCTGTCAAACCCGAGGATGCTCACCTGTTTGTTGATGATATTGAACAGACAGAATTACCTGTGACCTTGCAAAAACCCGGCGGGGCTTACACTGTTCGGATTCAAAAAGACACCTATCAGACGATTGAAGACACCGTTGAAATTACCGCGGACCGACCCGTTGCCGTTCGTAATTACCAGATGCAACTTCTGCAATCCTATTTGACGGTTACACCCCGCCCAACAGGCGGTGTCCTGACACTCAATGGCAAGCCCCTTAAAAAGACGTCGAAGATACCGGTCGGGGCTGGAAAGTCATATTTTCTAAAATATGAGAAAGCCGGATTCTTTCCTTTTGAGAAGAAAATTTTCGTGGCACCGGGAGATCACCGCAAACTGGACATATCCCTCAGAACTGAAATCGCAGAGATCAGCCTGACATCCACTCCAACAGCAACAATCCTGATCAACGGACAGCCCGTTGGGCAAAGCCCTCTTAAAATTCGCCTTCCGGCAAAACCACATCAGGTTAAATTCGTCAAATCAGGCTATCAAAGCGTGACGAAAACCATCCGTCCTTCCTCAAAATCGACAACCCGGCTTTCCGTAACCCTGCAAACCGAGCAGGCAGCAAGGCTCGCGGCTGCCCGAAAAAGCTATAAGAATACCGCCGGCATGACCTTGAAACTCTTCAAGCCGGGGCGGATAACTCTGGGGGCACCGCGCCATGAAAAAGGCCAGCGGGCTAACGAATTTATCCGCAACGTCTCTCTGACCCGGCATTTTTATATAGCCGAAAATGAAGTCACTGAAAAACAGTTCGCAGCCTTTAAGGGCGCGGCACGCGGAACCTCTCCAAGGCTTCCTGCAGCCAACATGACATGGATAGAGGCGGCTCAATATTGCAACTGGCTCAGCAAGAAAGAAGGCTTCACTTCCTTTTACACATTCAAAGGTACGCGCTATGCTGGTTTTAATCCCGCAAGCAATGGTTACCGTCTGCCCAGTGAGGCTGAATGGGAATGGCTCGCCCGTAAAGCAGGCCGGAACAAACAAAGCCTCTTTCCGTGGGGGGATACTGCTGTCATCCCGCCGGGTTCAGGCAATATTGCCGACGAATCCGCTAATGGCATTACCCGGTTTTACGTCCCGAACTATACGGACGGTCACGCGAGGCTGGCACCGGTTGGCAGCTATAAAACCGACAAGGCCGGCCTGTATGATCTATTTGGCAATGTATCCGAATGGGTTCATGATTATTACTCGCTTATTCCACCGTCCAAGGGGGAGACTCTCAAAGATCCTCTTGGTGAACAGGTTGGCGACAAACACGTGATCAAGGGCGCAAACTGGTCTTCAGGGACTTTGACTGAAATCCGTCCCGCTTACAGGCAATCCGCCGATAAAGGCAGTAAAACCGTTGGCTTTCGCGTCGCCCGTTACCTATAAGGAGAACGAACATGCCCGCTAAAAAACCCCCGTTCCGGCGATTGTTGTTTATCTTCTTCGCCATGACCGCGGCCATTCTTGCCTTTCAATATGCGACGGCTCAGAGCGGTGGTGGTGTGATCAACCTGAACTCTCCCGTCTCATTTCCGGTGGATATCTGATGAAAAATATAGTGACAAGCCTGATCGGCCTCCTGGTTTCAGTGGTCGTCATACATCTGCTTTATGTTGGATATATCTGGCCGGAGGCGGATCGGGTCATGGAAGCCTCCAGATTGGCTGGGGTTTCAGCGCCCAGAGATCTGGTTGTCATTCTCAAAGATGCAGAACAGGAAATCTGTCTGATGCTGATGCTCTGGGGGTTTTTCCTGATGGGCGAGAAATGCTACGGGATTATCAAGGATGCCTATCTCTATGACGTTGATTTGCTGGAGAATACGGAAGAAGACGACGCGGAAATGAACCTCTCAAACGCGCTGTCCAAAATCGAGACCCTACCGGAGAAGATCAAATCCACGCCTCTCATTCAGGCCCTGACATCGAGTATTCGCCGCTATCTCATTACCGACGATGTACAGAATACATCCGATGCCATCGAAACAAGCATTGATGCTCTGGCCCTCCGTCAGGAAACTGAAAATTCTATGATCCGTTACCTGATCTGGGCGATCCCCTCCATCGGCTTTATCGGCACTGTTCGCGGGATTGGCGCCGCCCTGGCACAAGCTGACGAGGCACTGGCAGGCGATATCTCCGGCATGACAAACAGTCTCGGTGTGGCCTTTAATTCAACGCTGGTCGCGCTGATCATCAGTATCGGCCTGATGTTCCTGCTCCACCAATTACAGCGTTTGCAAGACGGTCAAATTGTTCAGACCCAGGCCTATTGCGAAAAATTCCTGCTTAACCGCATCAGCAGCAAATAGGTGATCTCTGAGACGGCAACGCAAAACAGAAGGATTTAACTTAGCCTTTCTGGACATTATGTCTTGCGGGCTGGGGGCTGTTATTCTCATTCTGATCCTTCTCAAACTGCAACCGGAAGAGACTCCGATTGATGTGGATATTCTGAAAGCAGAGTTGAGCGATCTGCAAAAGACGGAAGAGATCGTGGCCGAAGAACTGGCCAAAGAGATCAAACGCGCCCGGGATCTGGAAGCCGAGCTCGCCTCCCTCGAGCAGAAAAATCAACAGTCGGGGGAGGCACTTTCCCGCGCCCGTTCAGAAACTCAAGAGAAAAAATCAGATCTGGAGGCTTTGAAAAAGCGGATCGAATCCCGGCCGCCCTTAAAGAAACAGGATGTTGTTCAGGATACAAAAAAAGGAGAAGAGAATTACTTGCTGGGCTTGAAGGTCGAGGGAAAACGCATTGTCTTCCTCATCGATACCAGTGCCTCCATGACCGACGAAAGGCTGATCGATATTCTGCAGCGCAAAGCGGGCAGTACCAATGACAAGAAACAAGGACCCAAATGGCAGCGAACCATCCGCGTTGTCAAATGGCTGGCAGGCCGCCTTCCTAAAAGCTCTAATGCCCTCTTTATTGGATTTAATGATAAAGCCCAATCGATCGGCCCTGCCAATTGGTTCAAAGGCAGTGATACAAGCTCTCTGCAATCTGTTTTTTCCGCCATGGACTCTCTTATTCCAACGGCCTCGACCAATCTGCAGGAAGCATTACAACACGCAAAGAAGCTCGCACCCCAGCCAACCAACTATTACATCGTGACAGATGGCCTTCCCACACAGGGCAATTCCAATTATCGCAGCCTCAATCCCTTTGCCGCCTGTTCTTCGCTCCGCGGCAGCTCCAGCACCATTTCAGGGGAATGTCGGGTAAAGCTGTTTCGTCAAACCGTCAAGGAAAGTGGCCCGGGCGGCCGAAGGCCTGTTAATGTTATCCTGCTCCCCCTGGAGGGCGATCCCCATGCTGCACCGGAATTTTGGAGCTGGAGCTTTATAACCGGCGGCCTTCTCATTAGTCCTGCGGTGAATTGGCCATGAAAAAACGCAATCGCAGTTTCGAGATTTTCAACTTGTCCTTCCTGGATCTGATCTCCTGTGGCTTTGGCGCGGTTGTCTTGCTCATTCTGATTTCACGAACATCCGAAGATGTGGCGTCAGGCACACTGGAAGAAGCAAAAAACCTGATTAGCCAGCTATCCGCGACCGAGAAATCGATCTCTGACATCGAGGAGGAAAAACGAAAACAGCTTGAGCAAATCGCCAAACAGGCAGGTGCTATGAAAGCGCTTCAGGAGACATCAAAAGGCCTGACCAACGCGCTTAAAAAAGCAGCGCAGGAAAATGATAAAGCCAAAGACGATGTGGAGGGCCTCGAACTGGTTGAGCAGTCCCTCAACCGCATCACCATCACCCCCGCCACCAATACAGCAAAACGCGACGATGAAGTTGGCGGGATCCCGGTGGATAGCGACTATGTCCTGTTTATTGTCGATACGTCCGGAAGTATGCAAGCCATCTGGAGCCGCGTTTCAAAGGAAATGCAAAATGTGCTCTCCATTCATCCGAAGGTCAAGGGGTTCCAGATTCTGAACGATAACGGCATTCACCTGATCTCCGCTTATAATGGCAAATGGATACCTGATACGGCCAATCGCCGGAAAAATATTTTCAAGGCGTTTCGAAATTGGAACAGTGCCTCCAACTCCAGCCCTGTTGAAGGACTGCGCGTCGCCCTTCAGAAATATGCTAATCCCAATATCTCCCTTTCCATCTACATTCTGGGAGACGATTATACAGGATCCAATTACAACACCGTCATTGATCAGCTAGGGCGGCGTAATACCAACAAAAGCACGGGTAAACCACTGGCCAAAATTCACGCGATCGGCTTTATTTCCCCCGGTGCCACAAACCGTTTTGGCATTTTGATGCGGGAAGTAACCAAACGCAACGGCGGTACTTTTCTGGCGCTTCCGCGATAAATAAAGCAGATAAGAAGGGTTTTTCAGTTTAACCCTCCAACACATTCTGCTGGCCCCACTCACGCAATGCCACAATAATCGGTCTTAAACTTTCCCCGCGTTTCGTCAGGCTATATTCTACCCGTGGCGGCACCACAGGATAGATTTTCCGGTTCAGCAAGCCATCAGCCTCAAGCTCGCGTAACTGCTTGGTCAAAGTGCGCTGCGTTACTGTTCCGACAGACCGCTTTAACTCACTAAAGCGCAGAGTACCGCCTAGAAGATGGTATAGGACAATTCCCTTCCATTTTCCGCCGATCAGCTCCAGCGTCGCTTCAACAGGGCATCCCTTGCTGCATTCATAGCTCGCAAAGCGTTGTTGACGCTGAGTATCGATTTTTTCCTTAGTATCCAAAATGTACCTATATGCATAAATAGTGCGTACTTGTTCAAGTGGTATATTTAGTCCATCTACGGATCAACAGTCAACCGAACCCAAGGATATTATGATATGCCTCTTACCATCATCGCCCACATTTATGCCGTCCCGGAAAAAACCGATAGCGTGAAGCATGAGCTTTTAAAACTCATTCCCATAACCCGAAATGAACCTGGCTGCATCACCTATGACTTGCATCAGGATAACGAAAACCCGAACCATTTCCTGTTTTATGAAACCTGGGAAACGCGCGACCTATGGCAGACTCACATGAATGCTCCTCATCTTGCAGACTATCTGAAAGCCACAGAGGGCGCCGTTACTGAATTCACAGTGCACGAAATGACGCAGACAGATCTATCATCCAAATAGGAGACGCCAGCATGAAAGCCGTTGGATTCACACACTACCTACCCATTGAAAACCGAAACTCTTTTCTTGACCTGACCATAGAAACTCCGAAGCCACAAGGCCGCGATATTCTGGTTGCCGTTAAAGCGATTGCCGTAAATCCGGTTGATACAAAGGTTCGTGCACCAAAAGAAACGGTTGAAGAGACTCCCCGTATTATCGGCTATGATGCTTCTGGCATCGTCGAAGCCGTTGGACCAGACGCCAGCCTCTTCAAAGTCGGAGACGAAGTGTATTATGCGGGTGACATTACCCGCTCTGGCACCAACGCTGAATATCATCTGGTGGATGAGCGGATTGTTGGCCGCAAGCCAGGCACACTCTCCCATGCCGAAGCCGCCGCTCTACCGCTCACAACAATCACAGCTTATGAAGCTTTTTTCGATCGCCTGCAGATCAGTCGAAATGGCAATAGCAAAGGAGAAACCATCCTGATTATCGGAGCGGGAGGCGGTGTCGGCTCCATCGGTATTCAACTGGCAAAACAAGCGGGCCTTGTCGTTCTGGCAACAGCATCAAGACCAGAGACAAACCGCTGGGTGACAGAATTGGGTGCTGATCATGTCATCAACCATCGAGAGGATATGATATCTCAAGTTCGGGCTCTTGGTTTTCAGCATATCGACCACATTGCCATCTTCAACGATATGCGTCACTGGGAGTCCGCTGTGGAGCTTATCCGGCCACAAGGCGGAATTGTCTCCATTGACGATACCGATCTGCCCATGCCGATGGAAGCCATGAAGATGAAAGCCGCCAGCCTGCATTGGGAATTTATGTTTGCCCGAGCCATGTTCCAAACACCGGATATGATAGAGCAGCACAAACTCCTCACCTATGTCGCGGAGGAAATTGACATGGGCCGTATTCGAACAACTGTCTCCGAAATACTCACACCTATCAATGCTGAAAATATGCGAAAAGCGCATTCAATGATCGAAACCGGGACAACAAAAGGTAAAGTTGTCCTGGAAAATTTCTAAAGAGATAAAACCCAGTGCAAAAAGCAGCAGGCCTTGTCTCTTTGTTGACAGGGTTTGCTCCACTGCCTACGATTCCAACGGGGAGGCGTCAGAAATCCCTCTTATAAAGGATGAGCAAAGTGGGCGCTGGGCCTTTTCAAATCGCACTGCACACAATCAAACTTCTTCTGCCCGCACTGGTTCCCTCTTGGCGGTTTTTTGACACGATTGAGCCGTCTCCCCGCATTGAATTTGCCTTGCTGGAAGCAGCAGACAGCACGCCCGATAGCTGGCAGACCTTCAGGCCTCGGCCACAATATGTTTCCGCCCGCACATTGTTAAGAAGGATAATTTGGAATCCCAGCTGGAATGAGTCTCTTTTTCTGGTCAGCTGCGCTGAACGCCTGATTGCCCACCCAACCCTCCACAGCCAATTGGAAATCAATAATCGGATTAAAAAGGATTTAGCGGAAAGCACGTTGGACCTTACAGAAACGCCCTACCTTCAGTTCAGACTGGTTTTTCTGAGCCGGGAAGGGAATGAAATAGAACAGGAAATCTGTTACCTGTCGGTGCCATGTCCCGTATCGGCCGAGGGAATGGTATGACTTTGGATCAGGCTCTTCGGGTCACTGAGATGCTGCTGGCCTTCGCGTTCCTGTTGCAAAGCATTGAACATTTCCAGGCCCCTCGAAAGGAGCAGATCCTTTTCATACCGCGCTTTGGGTTTAGCCTGCTTTTGCTGCTCGGCTTTCAGACACCCTGGATTTGCCTCGCTCTCGTTCTGATCGCCCTTTTGACGCTCTACCGGTTCCAAGGACCCTATAATGGCGGTAGTGATCGAATGAGTTTATTGATCCTGAGCTGCCTGACGCTCGCGCATTTTATGCCGAGCGAGCGATGGCAGGAATATGTATTCGGGTATCTCGCTTTGCAGCTGGTGCTGTCCTATTTCATCTCCGGCTGGGTCAAGATCGTAAACCCCGAATGGCGCAGCGGCACCGCCCTGCAGGACGTTTTTCGCTTCTCCGCCTATCCGGTCAGCGAAGGCTTGCGCATCTGGGCGGAACGCCCCCGATTTTTGTTTTTTGCCGCCTGGGCTGTCATTTTGTTTGAGTTGATTTTCCCGCTCACCCTGATCAGCCAGCCGACATTAATCGCAGGCCTATCCATCGCCGCGCTCTTTCATTTCAGCAATGCCTGCTTTTTTGGTCTGAACCGCTTCTTCTGGATCTGGCTTGCTGCCTATCCCTCCATTTTATGGTTGCAGCAACGGCTTTTTGCCGGATTGTGAGCTAGCGGGCAAAATGTTTGGCCCCAGCCACACACAAGGTCACTGCTAAAGTCACGACAATCATCATCCAGCCAACCGTCTCGCCCAACAAAAAAGCGGCGAGCGCCAGTCCAAAAAAAGGCTGAAGGAGTTGCAACTGACTGACCGCTGCGATCCCGCCCTGCGCCAGGCCCCGATACCAGAACACAAAGCCGATCAGCATGCTGAAGATAGAGACATAAACCAGTCCCGCCCAGGCCGCCTCACCTACATTGTCGAATGTTTCCGGCAGAGAATAGAGTGTCAGAATGATCATAAGCGGAAAGGAGAAGAGCAGCGCCCAGGAAATGACCTGCCACCCCCCCAGTGTTTTTGACAATTTGGCGCCTTCTGCATAGCCAAGGCCACAAACCAGAATCGCTAAGACCATGTAAATATTCCCCTGCAAAGATGTCTCGACCCCTTCTGTCAACGCATATCCTGCGACCAGGACGCTGCCAAGACAGGAGAAAATCCAGAAAACCCGGGAGGGTCTTTCCCCGGCGCGGATCGCCCCAAACATAGCCGTGGTAATCGGCAACAACCCAATAAAGACGACAGAATAGGAGGCTGTGATATGCTGCAACGCGAGGGCAGTGAGAAACGGAAATCCAACAACGACGCCTGATGCTACAATCAACAAAGACAAAATCTGCCGCCTTGAAGGCCTCTTTTGACGAAAGAGCAACAGCAAAAGCAGCGCCAGAAGAGCAGCAATTGTCGCCCGAATGGAGGTCAGAAACAGCGGGTCAAAATCAATGACAGCCATCCGCGTTGCAGGCAATGATCCACTGAAAATCAGGACACCTAAAAACCCGTTTATCCAACCGTTCGCCATCCTTCATCCCTTTCTGTGACATCGGCCCTCTGTATGGCGCGGCTTGCGAAAGGATTCTAGAGACAATACAGTACAATTTTTATAAACTGTACGGGTGATGGATATGATACAGCCAGAAGAGAACAGGTCTCGTACAATCACACTTGTGGAAAAGGTGATGCAGGAAATTCATCGCCGGATAAAGGGGCGCCGGCTCGACCCCGGGATGAAGTTGCCGTCCATCCGCAAATTTGCGGAGCATATGCAAGTTTCCAAATCCACGGTTGTTGATGCCTATGACAGGCTGACAGCAGAAGGGACCATCACCGCTCGAAAAGGGGCCGGATTCTACGTGGCAGGTGCCCTTCCGCCTTTGTCCCTGACCGAACTGGCCCCCAAGCTGGACCGCGATATTGATCCTCTGTGGGTCTCAAGACAGTCCCTGGAGGCAGAAGAGGATCTGTTAAAGCCCGGCTGTGGCTGGTTTCCCGCCTCCTGGATGCCCGAAGACTGCCTGCGACGCGCCTTGCGTTCCCTGTCCCGGGCAGCCCCGGCTGCGCTGACGGACTATGGCACGCCCGGTGGTTTTATACCGCTCCGGGAATATCTGGTTCGCCGCATGGCCGGATATGGCATCTTTTCGGATCTGGAGCAAACGATCCTGACAGAATCGGGCACTCAAACAATTGACCTGCTGTGCCGTTTCTTTCTGGAGCCCGGTGATACAGTGCTGGTAGACGACCCTTGTTATTTTAATTTCCATGCCCTTCTGAAAGCCCATCGTGTTCATGTGGTCAGCGTTCCCTATACACCAACCGGTCCTGACCTCGGCCAATTTGCAGAGGCCCTGAAAACCCACAAACCCCGCCTCTATATCACCAATTCTTCGATCCATAATCCAACCGGGGCCATTTTGAGCCCGGCCACAGCCCACGGGCTGCTCAAACTCGCCGATAAAACCGATCTTGTGATCATTGAAGATGACATTTTTGCAGATCTGGAAGTAACACCTGCCCCGCGCCTGGCCGCCCTGGACGGGCTTCAACGGGTGGTTCATATCGGCAGCTTTTCCAAAACCCTGTCAGCCTCCGCCAGATGCGGATTTATTGCGACAAGATCTGACTGGATCGAGGGGTTGATCGATTTGAAAATTGCCACATCCTTCGGCGGCAATCCCCTGGCGGCACAATTGGTCTGGCATGTTCTAAAAGACGGATCCTACCGCAAATATTTAACGGCCCTTCATGAGCGTCTGGCGAGCGCCCGACTGAAAACCAGCGTGAGACTGAAAGAGATTGATATCGAACCCTGGATTATGCCATCAGCGGGAATGTATCTTTGGGGTCGACTACCCACCGGTTTTGAGGCCGCTGATATCGCCGGAAAAGCGCTCAAGGAAAACATTGTGCTGGCGCCCGGTAATGTCTTCAGCCTCTTACCCTCAGCCTCTCACTATCTGCGCTTTAATGTCGCGCAATCTGACTCTCCGCGGATCTTTGAGACTCTGAAAGCTATTCTGATCGGTCGTCAGTAATCCCACTTCCAGAAAACCCCGACCCGGCTGTCTGTTGTCTGATCTGTCTCACTCTCGATGGACAGGTTCGGGGTTACCTCTATCTCCACGCGGGCCTTGGTGCTCCCGGCTGTTGCCCCTTGTGCAACCCCCACATAGATATTGTCCGTAATATATTTACCCGCCGCGACTTCTGCCTCCCCGGTCTCTGAATTAACCCCGGCGCTCAATGTATCAACGCCCAGGGTCTGACGCGCATAATCCAGAACACCGCCACCACTGCCAAGCTGCCCTGACACATTGGCAACGGCTTGCGCCAGCTGCAAGGCCTCCAACGCGGACAGTTTCGCAGCTGATTTGCCGAATAGAACCCGCGATAGAACTTCATCTTCGGGCAGATTATCCGGAGAGGAAAACGTGATTTTCGGATTGGAAGCAGTGCCTTCGATGGCGACAATTGCCGTCACATTCTTGCTGTCATACTTTGCGGACAACGACAGTTCGGGATCGATATCTGCCTCCCCGGTAAGCCGTATCGTTCCCTTTTGGAGTACGAAATCTTTTCCGGAAAAAGAGAATTGACCTCGAACAGGGCTAAGATATCCTTTAAGGACTGGGGCGGCAGCTGTACCCGTTACCGACAGCTTTCCTTCCCATTCAGAATCAAGGCCACGCCCTCTGATAAAGACCTGCTGCGGTAAATTCACATCTACTGCGAGCGAAACAATTTGCCTTTTCTTGGGGGTAAGCGCGTTGGCATCAGAACCGTTTTCCTTAGGGAAGTTAATCTCCGTTACCGGAATTTCGACCACACCCGGAGCAAGAGAGCCACCAATATTGACCTCCACCTGGCGGGTTTCGATATCCCCGCGAATGGCGAGGCTTTGCTGGGTGCCAGTAAAAGTCAGGTCCGCATTGGTTGTGGCAGAAATCGTATCCTGACGCAGCAAGGCCATTTCCTGGAGCTTGAGCACCATATCAAGGCCCGGATTGCTCAAATCCGCAAAATCGAGACGGCCCGATGCGGACAGGCTTCCGCTATCACCATCAATAGCGGCCGCGGTTACCTCAACCTTCCCATTCTTCTCGGCCAACACGCTAACGTTAAGGTCTTCCAGGATGGTCCCAAGCTCAATTTCTTCATATCGGCCGCCGGTCAGGCGAACACCGCCTTCTATTGCAGGCTGAGCCAATGTTCCGGAAACGCTCCCCTTCGCCGTCAACGAGCCCGTCAGCAAGTGTCGATCAAGACCCAGAAGTGGCCAAATCTTGTCCAGATTGCTCGTCGCATCCAGCTGCATTTCAATCGGCTGATCTTCAGGCAATTCAAGAACCAAGGGGGAAAGCGCCGTGATAACCGGGACAGCACCCGATGTTTGTAGCTGTGTCTCAGGCAATCCGGAAACCTGACCGGTAAAGCTCAACTGGCCATCAGCAAGCCGGCCCTCCAGTTGACTTGAGATAGGCGGCAGATCTTCAAAATCCGGACCCGTTAAAACCACATTCCGGGTGTTCAGCGACACTGTCCCGGTGCTGCTTTGGGATGTCACCTGAAACACCGCCTGCCCGCTCACATCACCCGAAACGGGTCTGTCCGGCTGAAGCAGATTAACCAGATCCAGTGGAAAATTCTCTATGGCAACATCCGCATTTGCCTGCTCTTCAAGCAACGACGCCGAAGCGGTTACTTGACCGCGACCAAAAGCAAGCGTGAACGCTTCCACTGTCACGTCATCTCCCGACTTCTGCACTGTAAACCGGTTCTGCAGCGCCAGCTCTTTTTCGGAAAAACGGCCTTTCAGCGCCTTGATTGTCAGGAGGGTTGCAGCGTCAGATATCTGCGCAGTCGCCGCTCCCGATAAATCCAGTACCGGTGCCGTCCCGCTCGCCATCTCGAAACCAAGATCCGCGGAGGCCGTTGTCCCGCTCCCGGTCAACTTGATTGTCTCAATCCTCACGTCACCTTGTGCGACATCCGCGATCTCTGCGTTCATCTCAAATCGAGGATCGTTCAAGACATCTTCTGCGTTCAGGGCCATTTGAACGGCCTTAATCCGAAGATCTTCCTCCTCAACCGATATTTGTTTTCCGGTCAAATCAAGGACGAGGCTTTGTGTGCCTGCGGCGTCCTCAAGACCAAGCGCCCCGGAGACGCTCCCTCTCATCTGAAGATCACCCGCAGCTGCCAGACGTGTCAAATCAGGAAAATCAATCACGAGCGATCCCGCAGCGGGCGTCCCGTCCAGAGGAACGCTCAAAGAGCCAGTGAGGGTGTTGTCATTCTGCGCGATTGAAATCCCCTCCATCTGCAGGCGCACCTGATCCACAAGAGCGTAGGGGATGGTAAAATCAGTGTCGATATGCGGGGCCACAAACTCCCCTTCCAGTGTCCCATTAGGGGATGATAGACTGTCCTCTGCTGTCAGGCTGGCACGAACCTCTCCCACAGACTGGGAGTCGACTGTCAGGGATTGAATAGCGACATCCACCAGAACGGCCGGATCCGCCAAAGCACCTGAGATATCAGTCGTCAGCAGCATATCACCTGCAAGCTTGACCCCGGCAAGATCACTTAAAGGGTCCAGCTTTGGCAACGCTGCATTGACGGTTGCGGTTATTGTCTCGAACGGTGCGGGAATTTTCGCCGCGCCGGTTATGCGCGCTGTCGCAAGGGGCACTGTCACATCGGAAATAACCAACATGTCTTGGCGAAAGGACACCGCCGCTCCAAGCCTCAAATCAGATCCGAGAAGGGGCTGGATTTGTGTATTCCCCATATTGAAGCCCGTCACATTCAGATCGAGCTGCCCTTCCCCGCCTTGGGTGATGTCAGAACTTTTAAAGACGGCCGTCCCGATCGCCTTTCCTTTTAAGCCCTTTGCCAATGTACCGATATCATCCAGCTTCACTGTCAGCGTCCCGCCCGAAGGGCCAGCCCCCGGAGTGAGCTGAGCAGTACCCTCCGCCTGGGCCTTTTCCGCTTGCAGATGCATTTGTGCGATATCAAGTGCACCTTCGGAGAGGGTATAACGCCCTTCCATATCCAGCGTCAGCGCCGCCCCAACCGTCCCTTGTATTGCAGGTGGCAGATTCGAAAGACCGGAAAGGGTTAAAGAGCCTTCAAACGGCAAAATCGCCAAATCTGTTAGTGAAAGGGTAGAAGTCCCTTCTACAAGGGCGGTTTTTGCCATCACCGGCGGGACTGCCTCCTCCGTTTTCAGCGCGACAGTCTCCGATCGGGCGGTTGCTTTCACATGGGCTTTCTCCAGCGTTCCTTTAACAGCAACATTGGCCCGCAAAGCACCGATTGTTGCAGGAGTGATAAGCGCATTCAAAGACGCCACGTCCTTCACGACCGTCTGCATATCCCCCGCCAGATCAAGGGACTGAAAATCAAGCTGTCCTTTGGCTTCCAGATAAAGTGCGTCATTTTCAATCACTGCTGATTGAAGACGCACATTTTCATTTTCCAGATCGACGGAGAGTGTCGCGACAAGGGCGATACGATCATCATCCACCAAAGGGAGGGAGGAGGCTATCTGACTGGACAGACCGCCGCCGCCGGACATCTCTATATCGATGACGTCGTCGCCCTTCGTCAGGATCAGCATGTCACCAGCAAAGATCTCGTCAACATGCGCGGTGACCTGTCCTTGCCAGCTCGTGAGTGGGCCTTCTCCAACAACAGACGCAGACAGGGCGGAATAGTTCGGCAGCCCCAGAAGACGGCTTATAAAACCTCCCTCCGGCCCCTCCAGCTCTGCAACAATTCCCAACCTTGTTGAACGTATATCATAATCGACCGTGCCCGTTACCGCGCCTCCCTGATTATCCAGCGGGACAATCTTTAACGCACTCTGCAGAAGCGTCTCTTTTGGGGTATTCAGGGTGAGCGAGACACCAAGGATGGCCTGCTGTCCCAGCAATGCTTCAGCCACCATAACCCTGTCCAGCTTCAAAGAGGCCAGGGACGGCCGTAAAGGCAGTGGAAAAAGGGAGCCCGAAGGAGCATCTTCTGCGGCAGCTGGCAAAATCGGCTGGCGATGGATGTCAATGCTGGCAACTGATACCGCCTCAACCCGGGCGGTACCGCTCAATAACGCAAATGGAGACCAGGAGGCTTTAATATCCTGTGCTGCAAGCCAAACACCCTCTGTGTCCTTGAGCGTCAGAGAGGCAATTTGAAAATCACTAAAAATATTGCCGGAGAGTGTCCCGAGCTTAAGTGAAAGTCCTGCATCATCATGAACGGCCCCTTCAATTTGCGAGACCAGAAATTGTCGCCCTGTTGTTGTTTGCAAGAAGACAAAGGCAGCGCCCGCAAGAACGCTGAGCAACAGAAATAATAGGAGAGCCGCACGCCCCAATTGTCGGCCAATGCGCTTCATCCTCTAAAAAGCCTGCCCGATACTGATATAAAACTGAAAGGAGTCATCGTTGGAGCGTGGGTTCAAGGGGACGCCAACATCAAACCGCAAGGGACCAAAAGGCGTATAATAGCGCGCGCCCAATCCCGCCGCCCACAGAAACTCTTCAGAAAAATCAGGACTCTCATCGTCGTAAACAGCGCCGCCTTCGACAAAGGGAACCAGTCCGATGGTGTCTGTGATGCGGATACGGGTTTCAAAGCCGACCTCCAGAACCGACCGGCCGCCATTAGGATCCCCGTCCGGATCTTGTGGACCCACTGACTGAAATTCATAGCCCCGAACTGAACCGCCGCCACCAGCATAAAACCGCTTCACGGCCGGGATATCTGACGTGCTGTCTCCCAGTATGCTTCCAATCTTTCCGCGGGCGGCCAAAATAAGGCGTTTTCTGTCCAGCAGCTCATAATAACCGGAGCCTTCTATTTCCGCTGAGAGAAAATTGGAAGAGACATCATTCAGCCCCAGATACGGGGTCAAGGTCCCGCTTAACCGGATTCCTCTTGAGGGATCGAGAAGATCATCGGTATTGTCATAGCGGGCGGTCAGCGGAAGACCCAGATACATGAAATCTTCTGTCTCACCATCTTCTTCAACACTGGAAAACTCAAAAAGGCCGCCAGCGCCTAATATCCAATTCTCTCGCCAACGCCGATCCAACCCGATATAGACCCGCGCAGAATCTTCCGTATAAGCATCTGTATCCTCGTGTTTGAGATTCCCTTCTGCCTTGAAATTCTGATGGCGTTTCAGGAAATTTGGCTTCACAAACTGCGTTGACACTTCCTGGCGAATTTCCGAGACATCCAGATCAATCCGGACTTTTTCTCCATTGCTGAAAAAATTGCGGTTTTCCCAATAAAGGGTGGTGCCCGCTCCTTCACTGGTCGACCAGGAAGCCCCGATACCGATTGATCGATGGTCTTTTTCTGCAAAGATGAATACCGCCGGGACCGTCATGTCCTGCCCTATATCTGGCCTGATTTGATAACGGACAGATTTAAAAAGACCGGTTTCCAGGAAAATCTTGCGAACTCTCTCCAGCGATGCCCGATTATATATTAATCCTGCTCGCCAATCTGCAAGATGCTTCAGATAGACAGGATTAACCTCTTCAAGTCCCTCGAACTGAAGAGTGCCCACCCGAACAAGTGGGCCCGATTCCACAGTCAGCGTGACATCCATGCTGTTCGTCGCGTAATCAACAATCGCGTCCTGTTTGGAGAATTTTGCCGCTGGAAAGCCGCGATTTTTCATCTCGGCAATGGCTTTCTTCTGCGCGGCAACAACGGTTTCAGACCGGGCAGGCATACCTGCCGCAATCCCGAGCATAGCCGGATCCAGCACACCGGGCTGCGTTTGCAAAGTCTTGAAGACGACTTGATAGCGGTTGATCAGATAACGGGGGCCGGCATCGATGGTAAAAGTAACAAGGACCGGTTTTGAAGAAGGATCAATGCGGCTTTCAATCTTACCCGCATAATATCCCTCTGACCGCAGAACCTTATCAAAACCCTCCGTATCTTCCTGAACCCGGCGGCGCAGTGCTGCCAGACTAACCGGTGGTTTTTCTTGCATTTGAAGGAGGCGGGAAGACTGCTCGATCAAGTCTTTTTCAGGGTCTGCCAATGCACCGGAAATTTCGACCTCATAGGCCCAGGAGGGCGTCGGTTTTTCAGGCGTCGCCTCCTCGGCCAGCGCCGGGAGGGCACTCATCAAAGCAATCAGAATGCCAACAAACCGGGCGCGAAAAAAAAACAAAGTCAATGATCTCTAATTAAGGCCTAACCACATCGTCCAAGGCCCAACAACCAACGGATTGCCCCTTGGCGCCTGGCTGTTTCTAACTTAATGGCTCGGCCACACAGAGTCCAGAGCATCCAGACGTTCTAGCACTGACATTAGAAGATGAATTGAGGATCAGAAAATATTTCACTGACACTGAGAAAAACACTCTCCCACTGTGAAGGATAAATTAGATACCGATCTTTGGCTGAAATGCTGTACAGGGCCGGCTCCCGGTTTATGGGGACCAAAGATTATTGCAAAGCCTGATCAATATCCCATAAAAGATCCTCAATATCCTCTATGCCCAAAGACATCCGGATCATGCCAAGTGTAATGCCCTGCATCTTGATTTGCTCATCCGTCAATCGAGCCCGGAACATCACTGCCGGCTGCACAACCAGTGTTTCAACGCCACCCAAACTGGCTGCATTCTGACAAAATTTCAGTTTGGAGACGAAACTCAGACCCGCCTCGTACCCGCCTTTCAAATCGAAGGTCAACATCCCGCCAAAACCCGACATCTGCCGCTTGGCAAGGTCGTATTGCGGGTGAGAGGATAGGCCCGGATAATAGACAACATCGACGGCTGAATGCTCCTCCAGAAACATCGCGACTGTCATGGCGTTCTGATTATGAAGATCAATACGCGCTTTCAGGGTCCGTATCCCACGAAGCGCAAGCCACGCGTCGAAAGGGGCTCCGATTGGTCCAAGATCCATACTCGTATCCCAAATCCGGTTCATATGATCTTGCGAACCGACAACCACGCCCGCCAGTAAATCATGATGCCCGCCAATATATTTCGTCGCACTATGGACAACAAGATCTATCCCAAACTCAATTGGCCTCTGATTGATTGGAGAAACGAAGGTGTTATCGCACAGGCTCAAAACGCTGGATGCGCGGGCGATTTCAGCAACCGTGTGCAAATCAGTCAAGGTGGCAAGCGGATTAACCGGCGTTTCCAACAATATGAGCTTGGTGTTGGGCCGAATGGCATCCGCAAATTCATGCGGTTTTGTCTGGTCAACAAATGTTGTCTCAATTCCATAACGGATGAGGAATTTACGCAAAAAATTGGCAGTCGCACTGTAATGGCCACTCTGAGCAACGATGTGATCCCCCTGCCCTACAAAAGTAAGAACCGTCGTTGTCAGCGCCCCCATTCCTGACGACAGGACCATTCCAGCTTCTGCGCCTTCAAGGTCGGCCACGGTCTTCGCAAGCCTCACGGCGGTGGGATTTCCATGCCGTCCATAAAACTCGGCATTATGCGGCTCAACGGCCTTGCGGGCGAAATCTTCGGGGCAGTCCGCAAGATATGTCACGGACTGGCATATGGGAGGGGAGATCGCATTGTCAGTTCGAAACCCCTCATCACTGTGAAGCGCTCTGGTTGCTGGTGAAAAAACTTTATCTGCCATATTACTGCCTCGTAAGCGTGAAGAAATCGTACGGGAGGCCATACTCCTCCGCATGGCTCTCTTGATTGGGTCGGTATTGTAATTTGACCTGATTGCGTAATGGGGTCATTATTCACTTAATCAGGTCAAATAGGAGATGGTTTTGTATGGGCTCTCCCGGTACATCTGCAGCGGATCCTATTCAAAATGTAGAACGCCCCGTCGTTATGCTGTCGAAAGAATATGAGTCAGGGTATCACACAGGTCTGCACACCCATCCCAGAGCACAATTTCTCTTTGCGCAATCGGGCACCATGCGGGCTCGGACACAACTTGGTTCATGGATCGTCCCCGTCGGATATGGTCTGCTAATCCCTGGTGCAATCGAACATGACGTTGAGATGTTTGAAAAAGTCTCACTTCGCTCGGCTTATCTTTCGCCGGAATTCTTACCGGAAGCACGAAGCCGAGAATGCAGTGTTATCCTTGTATCCCCTTTACTGTCCGCCAGCATTGACCGGTTTGCCACCCGGCCCGTTGAATATGAAAAGGAGGATCTTGCAGAACATCTTGCTGCTATCATTATCGCTGAGATCACACAGACACCCCTTTCGGCGATGGCCCTTCCGTTACCGGCTTCCTCGCGGTGCCAGGTGATTGCTGACGCCCTTTTGAATGACCCTTCTCTGTCTAAGGAAATCGATCAATGGGCTAGTGAATTGGGCATGAGCAGGCGAACCTTTACCCGGGCCTTCCGCGCTGACACCAGCATGAGTTTCGATCAGTGGCGACAACGATTACGCTATCAGGCCGCGGCTGAACTCATCGCCAAAGGGGAGCCGCTCTCGCATATTGCCTCCAAAGTGGGTTACCGCTCTGCAGCAGCACTGAAAGCCATGATGGACCGGCACACATGAGATGAGACAGCGACAACCCGCCGTTACGTGCCCTGATCTTTTATTCACTTCAATAGAGGAAATGGTGCCGCTGAGAGGATTTGAACCTCCGACCTACGCATTACGAATGCGGTGCTCTACCAACTGAGCTACAGCGGCACATCCGAGATTTTTTGCACCATAATCCGATCAAAGTCGAAGGGCAAGAAAATCATGAAGTAGGTTTTTTAGGCGGCCCACTATCAGGACGGCGCTTCAATCTCCTCAACGATTTCAGCTTCCAGAACCTCGTCAGTACCATGCCCCCGGTCAGGCTTGCGCCAGGTCATGCTGTCAAACGCATCGCAAGAGGGGCAGTGTGTCGCCCAGATTGGTTCCTGACGGCCGCAGTTTCCGCAGATCCACAAGGGATCCTGCGGCGCTTCGGTGCTTTTGATAATCCAGTTACGCGCCGCGGCGGCGTCTGCATTGGCTTTTTCTTCCAGCTCAGCCAACAGACGGTAGACGGATGTGGAGGGATCGATTTGCGCTGCTTTGTCCAGATACTGGCGGGCATCACCCCATTCCTGTGCCTCGAACGCGGCGCGGGCCATCACAAGGGCAGTCTCCCGGTGCTCAGGCTGAACCGATGCAAACAATTGTTTGACCCGTTTATACCAGTCAGAGGGGGCGCCGGAAAGCTCTCCCTCCTTGATGGCTTTTGCAATATCCGGATGCGGTGTATGACGCCAGACATCGGTGATCAGCTTCTCGCGCTTGCGGCCAGGTTCCGACAAATAGAGGGCCAAAGCTGACGCCGGAATAAAGTCCGGATCCAGGTCATGCGCTTGAAGAGCGAGCGTTAGCGCCAGTGCCTTCTCTTCCGCTTTGTAATGGGCCTGCGCCCTCTCATAACTGATAACCGCCTTTAAACGGCGAACCTTGGCAGACTTTCCAGCCTTTCCCCGGGCCATACGGGCCAAAACCGTGTCTGCCTCTTTATATTGCCGGGTTTTAAGATAGGTCTCGAGCAATTCTTTCAAAACCCATTCCGTTCCGGGTTTCAATTCATCCGCCCGCTTTGTATGCACCAAAGCCTCGGTCAGATCCCCATCCGCTTTGGCCCGAGCGATCAGGCCGCGCAGACCCAGAAATTCCGTATCCTCTCGCTTGGTCATCTTGTCGTAGTAAATCTGTGCTGCCCGGTCATCCTCATTGAGCTCAGCTGCCTGGGCCGCCAGAAGCAATGTCATTGGCTCCCCTTTGAGGTGTTTTTCAGCGGCAACAGCAGCCTTGCGGGCTTCATCCGCATCTCCGGCGGCGATGGCCACCATCCCGTTACTGAGCGCTTCCAGACCCTTACTCCGACGCCGGGCCGAGAATGCACCGCCCAACCGACCGGGGGACGCCTTCATCCAGGCATATCCCTGATATAGAAGCATCACAACGAGCGCAAAAATCAACATGATCAAGGCGAGGACAATAACATTGGTTTCAACAATGTAATTATCCCAGCGGATTGCAACACTCCCCGGATTGTCGGCAAGCCAGACACCCCCCAGCGCAAGCAGGGCAATCAGGATAAAAAGATAGAGAGATCGTATCATGTCAGTTCCCTATCACCCGTCTTTTCCGAGAGCTTTTGTCGTCGCCTGTCCCAGGAGATTGGAAATAGACCGATCGACCAGCAAGCGCGCTTTTGCTTTCTCCAACCATGTCGCAACAACATCCGCGGGAGGCCCTGTCAGCAGTTCTGCAGCCTCGACCGCACCTGCCAGATCATTATTTGAAAGCTTAAGCTCAGCCCGGGCAACTACAGCATCGACACTTTCGCCGCTCACATCATCCACCCGGCGAAATTTAACGAGGGACGCCAGGTTATGCAGGGTTTTACCATACCAGGTTTCTGTGGCCGGAAGCCGTGAAGCCTGGGTAATGTCATTGGCAATGCTGGTAAATGCGTCACGCAATTCCCGATCTGTTGCCGTGCCGGTTTTGGCAACGCTGGACAAGGCAGCCAGATCCGCCTGCATGCTTTGCGGTGCAACGGAAAGCGCCTGTGCAATAGCGCCTTCAAAACTGTCGGCCGTTCTGCTGGTCCGCTGCAGCTGCCCAATGGCCAGGAGCACCAGGGCTTCGTCCGTTTCTCCGCCCTGCGACGCTTCTTTTTCAAGCCGGCTTTGAATGACGGTTGAAAGCGTGGCTAGTTCAGACTTGCGATCGGCGGCCTCTGCCTGTGTAGAAGACAAACCGGTTTTCAAACCAGTTACATCGGACGTGACCTGTTCCAACGCGTTCTGCAAATCGGATAGCTTTGACTGCATTTCCGCTGAGGATTGCGCGCCGGCTTCCACAGCGGATGTATCCGGCGCTGTGACCTCTATCGCCGCCAGCTCGGTTTTCAAAGCCGAAATGCCAGCTTCAATGGCTTCAATCCGCGCCTTTTCATCACGCGACTGATTGGAGAGGCCTGACAAGGCCGTTTCTGTGTTTACCTTGAGATCATCGATCTGGAGACTGAGTGCCGCAGTCTTCTCCTGGGTCGCTCTGAGTTCCGATTGAACGGGAGAAAGATCGGTTGCAGCCGGGGCTTTTGCCGCCGCCACTGCTTTTTCAAGTGCTGCCACCCGGGCAAGAAGCGCAACATTTGTCTCGCTTTCCCCCATATAGCCCCGAACAATATCCCGGGTTTGTTCAGGCAGATAAGCGCTGATTTTGGGATAGAGAAGCGGCCAGGCAGCAAGGCCCAGACAAAAGAAGACAAAAACAGCCAGTATAACGCGTCCAATACCGGAAGACGTGCGCGGCGCTTCAGTCTCTACCGTATTTCCAGCACCTGTAAGCGCATCCGGAAGCGGCTTCTTGAGGTCATGTGAGGCCGATGCATCCCTTGAGGCCGCCTCGGCCTCTGTTTTGCTTTTCAGTCCCGTCTGATTATCGTCTGTTGGCTTATCGGACACGCTTTGCTCCCTCGTCCCGTCCTCGATGCTTTTTTCTTCCATACCCGCCATCAGGGTCAACAGACTGTCTTCTGTCGGCTCTGATGCAACATGGCAGGCTGCAAACGGATATCCTGCCAGTTTATCTGCTACATTCTGGCTCAGACACCAGGCTGTTACCCCTTTTAAATGTGCCTTCAGCCCGGATCGTTCAATATTCTTCTTAAAAGTACCAGCCGTATGAGGTGAAAATAAGAGTATACCAGTTAGGGTCTCCTCTTCCAGCGCTCTTAACACACGATCCGGAAATTCTTCGATATCGTGGGCGTCATACAGAATTTCACGCCGATAGGAAAATCCAGCACGCTCCAGCCTTTGCTTCAAATCTCCGGCCAGACGTGCGCCGCCTACATGGAGCAAGGGCCCGTTTTCAGGATCAAGTTTTCCGATCACCAGTTCCGCCAGTTCTTCAACGGCACCATGCGCTGAGAAAACCGTCTCAAACCCGGCAGATCGGGCCGTTTCCGCTGATTTGTCACCCACCGTGTAAACCGGAATATCCCGGCTCGAGGTTAAAGCGACATAACCGACAACCCCATTTGCACTTGTGGCCAGGAGCGCTTGCGCCTTTCCGGGATCCAGAGTTAGGGCTTGACGGAACTCAATATCCAACATCGGCGCATAAAAAACAGAATGCCCCCGCCTTTCAAGCCGGGATCCAAGTTCTAAGGCTGTTTGCTTTGGGCGAGTGACGAGTAATGCCATTGGCTAAATCGGTGCTCAGATTTGAAAAGCCGGGAAATCTTCCCCCGCTTTTGCACGAAGATCCCGGCCCAGCTTTGTGCCAAGTTCTAACGCATCGGTAACATCGCTTACCCCGCTCACGTCAAACCTCTTCAGTCCATCGGGGCTGAGCAGACTGGCTTCCAGCCTGATTTGATTATCCTCCAGGAGGGTCGCATGACCCGCAATCGGTGTCCGGCAGGAACCGTCCAGTTCCGCCAGCATCGCCCGCTCGCAATTCACCCGAACGCGACTGTCCGCATGATTGATCGCCGCCAGCAAGGCGCCCATTTCCGTATCGGCGGCCCGGTGCTCAATCCCGATGGCACCCTGCGCAACCGCTGGCAACATCTCAGATTTCTCCAGTGCCTCTGTGATCACATTGGATTTGTTCAATCGATTAAGACCGGCACATGCCAGCAATGTCGCATCCGCCTGGCCTTCTTGCAATTTTCTCAGACGTGTCTCCACGGCGCCGCGGAACAAACAAACCTTGAGATCCGGGCGGCGGTTGAGAATTTGTGCCTGCCGGCGCAGGCTGGAGGTTCCGACAACGGCACCCGCAGGCAATTCAGACAAGGACTTTCCGTCTCTGGAAATAAAGGCATCTCTCGGATCTTCGCGGGGCAGGATGCAGTCAATGACCAGGCCTTCAGGCAGGGATGTTTCCATATCCTTCATTGAATGAACGGCAAGATCAATCTCTCCGGCCAGAAGTTTCTCTTCTATCTCTTTTACAAACAGACCTTTTCCGCCTGCTTCGCTCAGGGCACGGTCCTGGATCTGATCACCCGTGGTTTTGATGATCACAATCTCCAGATCCGTTTCGAAAAGCTTGCCCGGATGTGCTACCAGCAACCGATCCCGTGTCTCGTAAGCCTGGGCAAGAGCAAGAGGACTGCCTCTTGTTCCGATTTTGTATTTTTTATCGGTCGTCATATTGCGAGATTACCTATTCGATGATAGAGCCATACCAAAGATCAGGATCTAGAAATAAAGCATTTATAGATCCTGTTCCCAATTTGCACCGCTTTTGAACAGAAAACAAATGATTGTCCTCGGTCTGGAAAGTAGCTGCGATGAAACTGCCGCTGCCGTCGTTACGGCAGAAGGGGCAATTTTGTCAAATGTTGTATTGTCGCAGGTGGAAGAACATGCGCCTTTTGGCGGTGTTGTTCCCGAGATTGCGGCGCGTGCCCATGTTACGCAAATGGACCGGCTTGTCGCGCAGGCCATGCAAGAAGCGGATGTCTCATTCGCCGAGCTTTCCGGCGTCGCAGCAACCGCAGGTCCTGGTTTGATTGGCGGTGTCCTGGTGGGTCTGATGACGGCCAAAGCAATCTCTACCGTGACCGGTGCACCGCTCATCGGTGTCAATCACCTGGAAGGGCATGCGCTGACAGTGCGGATGACAGACAAGATTGCCTTTCCCTACCTGCTTCTACTGGTTTCCGGCGGCCATTCACAAATTCTGGTGGTGGAAGGGGTCGGAAAGTTTCGCCGCCTTGGTACAACCATTGATGATGCCGTGGGCGAAGCTTTTGACAAGACAGCCAAACTCATGGATTTAGGATTTCCAGGCGGTCCTGCGGTGGAAAAAGCGGCGGCGCAAGGAGATCCGACCCGGTTCAATCTGCCGCGGCCCATGAAAGGCCGGCCCGGCTGTGATTTCTCCTTTTCCGGATTGAAAACAGCCGTCAGAAAGGCACTGGAAGATCTTGGCTCTGGCGTCACGCAGCAGGACAAGCAGGATCTTGCCGCCAGTTTTCAGGCCGCCGCCATTGACGCACTGATCAGCCGGACCCGGCAAGCGATGAAGATCGTCAAGACAGAGTATCCTGACTGCCACTCCCTTGTTATCGCCGGAGGCGTTGCCGCCAACAAGGTCCTGCGATCAACCCTGGAAAATGCAGCAGCCGAAAAAGATCTCCGCCTTGTTGTTCCGCCTCCAGCACTTTGCACCGATAATGGCGCGATGATCGCCTGGGCCGGTATTGAGCGGTTGAGACTGGGCCTGACAAATGAACTGGATATGGCGGCGCGGGCCAGATGGCCCCTTGACCCTACAGCCGAGCCTGCCCCATTCGCGGGCTATAAAGCATAATCATTGCGACCGCTTTTCGAAGACAGGATACAGAATAATGACGGAAGACGAACAGAAACAAACCGCAGCAGCTGCTGCCGTAGACTACATCAAAGACGGCATGGTTGTTGGTCTCGGCACCGGCTCTACAGCTGCGAAGATGGTAGATCTTGTCGGAGAAAAAGTGAAAAACGGACTCGAAATTATTGCCGTCCCCACGTCTGAAGCCACAGCAGAGCAAGCCAGATCCCTTGGTATTAATGTGGTCGGTTTTGAGGATGTAAAAGTCATTGACCTCACCATCGACGGAACAGACGAAGTAGACCCCGAAATGCGGCTCATCAAAGGCGGCGGCGGCGCTCATCTGCGGGAGAAAATTGTCGCTTCCCTGTCAGATCAGATGATCGTCATCGCCGAAAATAAAAAAATGGTCGATCAATTGGGTGCCTTCAAACTCCCGGTTGAGGTCATCCCGTTTGCTGCTGAAGCTTTGATGCCGAAAATGGAAGCTCTGGGTTGCGAGCCGTCTCTTCGGACGAAAGAAGGCAAACCTTTTCGAACCGATGAGGGCAACCTCATTATTGATTGTGCTTTCGATCAAATCGAAAATCCTGAAGACCTGGCACTCACTTTGAGTTTAATGCCCGGCGTTGTCGAACATGGCCTTTTCATTGATTTCGCCGATATTGTGCTGATCGGAACAGAAAGCGGCGTGCAGAAATTTGAGCGCTCCTAGATTGACCGCATTTTGAAAAAGAAACGTTTGAGCTGAAGGATTAAAACCGTTTGCCCAACAAGCGATAACACCAGAATGCTTCATGTGTCGCAATTAATCGATTGAGCTGCGCTGGCGGGTAACCTGTCCCTCGCTGAACAGTTCGGCTCATATGACTTTGATCAGCAAACCCACTATCGCTGGCAATATTGACGAGCGGCTCACGATCATTTTGTTCCACACGTCGGTGCAGGCTTTCAAGACGTTCATAGAAAGCGAGCGACTGCTTGTTTTGCCCGGTCCATCGCCTGATGCGCCTTTCAGCTGCACGCGCGCTCTTACCAGGGCCAGAGATCGCCGCTTTGGCAACGATAGACTTTGCCCAGTTACCAATACGATCTCCACCGATCCAAGTTGGTATGCTGTTTTTATTCTTCATGGATTGCCAACTCGGCTGAATTCTCTGGCAAAATACATCCCACCACTCTGTTACGTCCTGGATATCTTCGCAGGCATTTACAGCGGTTGATATGACGGCAGGGATATCTGCATGCGTCTGATTTAGAAATTCAACGGGAACAGTGCCGGTCAATTTTGCCCAGGCTTCCGGAAAAAAACCAATGGAAATTGCAAACACAGTCCCCGGATTCCAGCTTACCAGCGGCTTGTCTTGCGGCCCCGACAAACTAACGGGAGGCAAAATAATCGCTTCCATGTTCCCGTCTGATGGTTGATCGAGCGGAGAGACAATTCGGATGTCGCCCTCAAACACAATTGTAAGCGTCATCAAAGGCGAAGCCGGAAAATAATTGAAACGCTCCTGGTCTGTCAGCAAAAGGCTCCGTGTATCACGTACTACTGCCGCAAATATGCAGCCTGCCAAAGACGCTTCAGGCAAAAGCAGAATAGATGATTTTGACACTTTTTTTCCTCATCAACCGTCGGGATCATTCTATCCCGTCTAGCCGGCTTTTGTCACACTAACCGGGTTTTTACAGAAAGGGATTATTTCGTGCCTAACATCAAATTTTCAGGCCCGGTGCCATATAGAGTATCAGGTTTTCTTGCCCTGAACAGGATTGCTGTGTCCGCTTATCTGCGAAGAGCCAGGAAGATCAGGCTGGCGCCACAGTGGGATGTTAATTTGGAAATAGGCGTTCAGTTCTGGAGGCGACAATTCACACTTGCAATGGCTGAAGGCAATATTTCTAAAGGACGGCAAATACTTGACGCCGTACAAACAGAAACGCCTGATATCTACGCAGTCGATTATCTGGACCAATCAATTCCCAAGGGTAGATGGTACATTCCACATCAAAAAAGAAGCAATGCAACGGTTCTTTATTTTCACGGAGGCGGCTACGCATTTCATGGTGCAATGAGCATCAGGTTCGCTGCCATGCTCGCGCACCATATCGGCGCACCGGTATTTGCACCAGACTATCGTTTGACACCTGAGCATCCGCACCCTGCGCAGGCAGAAGATGCATTGACCGCCTGGAAATACATTACAGCAGAAAAAGCGGCTGGAAATGTCGTTGTTATTGGTGATAGTGCAGGCGGGCATATGATGCTATCGCTGTTGCTGAGTTTAAGGAATGAGAGACAGGAGCAACCTGCTCTCGGTATTGGTCTCTGTCCATGGACCGACATTGGCGACCGCGGGGCGAGCCTGTATGAAAATGACAAATACGATTTGGTGCAGAGCTGGATGGCATTGGAATTTGGAAAATGGCTTGATCCACATCAGGCATACGGGCGAGAAGCCCTCTCGCCAATTTCTCATGATTTCAAGGGGCTGGCGCCTCTTTACCTACAAGCCGGAGGGCGCGAAATCCTTCACGATATGATTGTGGATTTTAGTGAAAAGCAAGCACAGCTCGGGTCTGATATTATGCTGGATATCTGGCCAGACATGCCGCACGATTTTCAGTTACTGGACAGCACACAAAACTCGGCTTCCCAAGCACTCAATCGGATTGCCGACGCTGTTCGGTGCTTTGTTAGCGGGTCACGAAGCTTTTATTCAGAACCAATGACAGAAGTTTCTTCAGGCCTTTTTTCAAAAACCGGCTCAGCCTCCACCTCCTTTGACTAAGAAAATCTGAACAGATACGGGCTCGTTTAAACAGCATAATCACGATCTTCACATGCTGTAATACGAGCAAAAAACTGTCTTTCTGAAAAAAAATCAAATTGCAGTTAATAATGATTTGCATTTTTAAAAACTACCGCTATTGTTGGTCTCGAGAATAAGCCTTGCTTATCCTCTCTAGCTCAGACTTCGCCCCCTGCTGTCCCGGCAGGGGGCGTTTTTTGATCTGCAGTACTTTTCAAATCAACAGCAGCAGAATACCGGCAATCAGACAGAAACTGCCTACGGCGCGTGAAATCAGGCCCGGCAATGGCAGAAGCCTCTCCATGAGATTGAGCAATGTGAGGCCGACAATCCAGTAAAGGTTCATAACACCGCCAACAAACAGCAACAGCATCAACGGCGTTGAATTCAAGACACAGTCCCATCCAAGCGCCCTTCCAGCATAGATAGAGCCCTGCTCCACCCTCTCTTGTCGACAATGGGCCAGCCGGGATTGTTTGGCGGGTGACAGCTGATACAGACCGGCGAAAAAAAATAAAACTGCCGAAAAGAACGGATGGATACTGACCATCATCTGGCTCTGCATCCACCCCGCCTGTTCTGCGGCAAACTGAAACAGGGTTACGCCTCCTGAGAAAAACAGCCATGGTACAGCATAGCCGGCCATTACTTTCATCGCATTTGGGCTGGATAATCTGGAAACCTTCTCCAAAACGCCCGGCAGCATCATGGCAATCATCATCACCCACCACATCATGCCAATAGACAAGGCATAAAAGATCGGCCACGTTTTTGCTTCCATGCTCATTTTGGGGGACGCGGACGGGAAATTCAGGATGGACATTTTGAGGACGTCCATCCCAGTGCCCGCGCCGCTTAGTATAAATACCCAGCTGGCAACCAGAATACCGATCACGATGCTCAAAGCGCCAAAACGAGGACAAATATGTTGGTTTTGCTCAATATTTGTCATGGTGACGAAGCCATGACATGGGATTACCTTCCGGCTGCTCGTTACGGCCTTTCGGCGTCATATCCATATAACTATAAGCTGCGTTTGTGATATCTAATCCGCGGAAAAATGTGGAATAGGTCCGATACAGACTTCCATCCTCTCCCTTTGCCAGCACACTGGTACCGTGTGCTTCAGTCGCGGGATATACTGTATTGTCTGTGAAATTGTAAAAAACAGGCTCGGCGCCCGTATGATCCGGCCCAAAATAGACATCAAAATCTTCATTGAAGCTGTTGCCGTGGGAAGACACCCAGTTAAAATCCCATCCCATCCTTTTTTTAAAGGACATGATCCTGTCAACTGGCGCACGGGAGATCGCGACAAAGGCGATGTCCCTTGCCGCCAGATGAGCTTGCAGACCGTTGAAGTTATCTGCCCAATAGGAACAGCTGACGCATCCTTCTTCCCAGTCAGGCCCAAACATGAAGTGATAGACAATCAACTGGCTTTTATTGCCAAACAGGGCTTCAAGCGAAACCTCTCCTGCCTCGGCTTCAAAAACATAGTCCTTCTCGATTTTAAGCCAGGGAAGTTGCTTTCTCTGTTCCGTCAGTTTGTCTTTCTCTCTGGTGAAAGCTTTTTCCCGGGCAAGCTGAGCCCTGCTTGCCGCAATCCATTCTTCTTTTGTTACAACTGATACCGGTTTCATGTCTCTCTCCCGTCTCCGAAGCTGGTACGCTCACATTCGAGATAAAGAGTATGTCTCTCATCAATTTTGGCAAGTAGGCAGTATTTTCATATATAGTATGAATTTTGATACTATTGTTGAATTCAGGGACATTCAGCTACTTTTTTTGTATTCCTGAGAGTAATAAATCCAGGACCCCCGCGTTTAACGCCAAAAGGTCTTCGGCCGAATGGCTGGCTAAAAAACCCGGTTGGCGAAACGCATAGGTCGCCTGATGCAAATATTCCGCAAGATGAAAAGGATCCCCGGATTTAACATCCTTCGCCTGAATACGCTTGTTGAGATACAAACTGAGATCCTTTAGCAAGCGCCGGTGCAAGCCTTCTGCGACCAAAGGACGTTTGCGGCGCACGAGGTCAATCAGACCCTGCATACCGGGATGTGCTTCAAGCGCCTCAACATTCAGGATGAGCTCGCGAGAAAAATAGGCGGGCAGGATATTCTGTGCAGATTTGTCATCCGCTAGAATTTTCGCAAGCTCTGCCCGTCGATACCGACTTTCTTCTTCCGTAATCGCCACAGCAAGATCAAGTTTTCCAGAAAAGAAATTATACAGATGAGCGGGCGAAATATCGCAGTCTTCGGCCAGTTCCGACATCGTTGTTTTCCCATATCCGATTTTCAGAAACCGGGCTCTGGCTGCCGCAATAATCTGATGACGGATCTGTTCCTGTCCTCGCCTCATAGAGTCTCACATTCATGTTGGTGATGCCAAATATGAATAATTATCAAAATATTCAATCTTCAATAAATATACTATATTCGTGGATACTAAAACAAGAAAACACTGGATCACAAACTCCTCTTCTGCGAAGTCACACTTCATGCTACATCAGACGTAACTTAAAGGAACAGGGGCGATTATGGACAGCATCAACATCATTGGAGCCGGTGCCTGGGGGACAGCTCTCGCCATTGCCATGGCGCGTGCCGGCCGCTCTCCCGCCTTGTGGTGCCGTCAGGAAAATCAGGCTGATTTACTCAATCGTGACAGTGAAAACCAGCGCTATCTGCCCGGCATTCCGTTGCCCGATACCATCACCGCAACAGCGGATCTCCAGCTGGCTGCTGCGGCTGATATCCTGCTTGTCGTTGTTCCTGCGCAGCATGTCCGCCGCACTTTGCAGCAGATGAGCGCCTTTCTGGATCCCCAAACCGCGCTGGTGATTTGCGCCAAGGGAATAGAAAAAACGACAGGCAAAATGATGAGTGAGGTTGCCGCAGAATGCCTGCCACAACAACCTTACGCGATCCTGTCCGGTCCTAACTTTGCCCATGAAATCGCGAAAGGGCTTCCCGCCGCCACCACACTTGCCACACCGTCAGCCGACTGGGGCCCGCGCCTGAGCAAAGCGATCGGCCTGCCAACTTTTCGCCCCTACGATACGAATGATGTCGTGGGCGCTCAAATGGGCGGTGCGATCAAAAATGTCCTGGCCATTGCCTGCGGGATCGTTGTCGGTGCAAAGCTCGGTGAAAATGCCCGGGCGGCTCTGATCACCCGGGGCATGGCGGAAATCCTGAGGCTGGGCGAAAAACTGGGCGGTCGCGCCGAAACGCTCATGGGCCTCTCCGGTCTTGGTGATCTTGTCCTGACTTGCTCTTCCAGCGCGTCCCGAAATTTCTCCCTGGGCGAAGCTTTGGGAAGAGGTGAGGTGCTGGAGGCTATTCTGGCTGGACGAAAGACTGTCACCGAAGGGGTGCATACGGCCGCTGCCCTTTGCCAAATGGCAGAAAAACATAAAATTGAGATGCCAATCTGCACTGCAGTGGATAAGATCCTCAATCAGGGTGCAACCGTTACCGATGTTGTCGAAGATTTGCTGGCTCGCCCGTTCCGGGATGAAAAGCTGGCAGGCTTCAGTTAAATATTTGAAAGGACTTTTTATGCTGTTCATCGCGCGCTGCATTGATAAAAACGACCATCTATCCGTCAGAATGGAAACACGCCCGGCTCATGTCGACTTTTTGAAAGCAAAGGGCGCAGCGCTCAAGCTTGCGGGCCCATCAACGGCTGATGACGGGGAAACACCGGATGGCAGCCTGATTATTTTCGAAGATGCCTCCTTGGAGGCTGCAAAAGCCTGGATCGCCAGCGACCCCTATGCTGCGGCCGGACTTTTTGCTTCCGTTGAGGTTAAACCCTGGAAACACGCATTGGGCGAAGGAATCTAAATCATGGCTTTCTGGCTGATCAAATCAGAACCCGGTAGCTGGTCCTGGCAGGATCAGCTGGATGCCGGTGAAAAAGGAACCTTCTGGGATGGCGTTCGCAATTATCAGGCGTCCAATAATATGAAAGCCATGAAAAACGGCGATCAATGCTTTTTCTACCACTCCGTCAAGGAAAAGCAGATCGTCGGCATTGTCGAAGTGATCAAGGAATATTATCCCGATCACACCGACGCTTCCGACCGGTTTGGCATGGTTGATGTCAAAGCCATTGAAACACTGAGAACACCCGTCACTCTCGCCGACATCAAGGCAGAACCCCGCCTGTCAGAGCTTGCCCTCATCCGGCAAAGCCGCCTTTCCGTTGTCCCCATTGATGAAGCTTCTTGGTCGCTTATCCGTATTATGGGCGGACTCTAATCCAGCCTCGCTCTGTCGCTTATTCCTGGTTATTGTGCAACACGCAATTCAGATATCGAAAAAACGCCCTTATCTGCTAGGCTGTCCCTGTTAAGATCCTGTCAGCGTTTTCAAACCTCCCTCGACAGAAATGAGTAAACCATTATGAGTAGCAATCCCACCGTCATTGCCGATACAGCCAGCAGCCGCAAAGCGTACTTGCTGCTGACCATTACGACGCTGTGCTGGGGTTGCAATGCTATTTTCAGCCGTCTTGCGGTTGGCGAAGTCTCTCCCATGACACTGGTTACGCTTCGCTGGATTACTGTGATGGTACTCGTCTTTTTTCTGGCACAGCGACATGTCAGACGGGACTGGAGTATCTTGAAACCGCGCCTGCCTTTTATCATGACCATCGGGGCCATTGGCTTTACGGGGTTTAACTCCCTTTTCTATGTCGCCGCCCATAGTACAACAGCGGTGAATATCGGAATTATCCAGGGATCCATTCCTGTGATTGTTCTGATGGCGGCGTTTCTGATTTTCAGGACACCCGTCACCCTCGCACAGATTGTCGGCGTTATTCTGACCATTGTCGGGGTTATCCTGGTCGGCGCGGGCGGCAGCCTCGAACGTCTGACGTCTTTGGCTTTCAATTTTGGCGATCTGCTCATGCTGATCGCTTGCAGCCTTTATGCAGCCTATACTCTAGCGCTGCGGAACAAACCGGATGTGGCTGCCCTGTCTCTGTTCGCCGTGCTAGCCTTTTCCGCCTTTCTGACGTCTTTGCCATTGGTTGCCGGGGAAATCGCCCTGGGCCAGTTTCAGGCACCGACCCTTACAGGCTGGGTCCTGATCGGATGTATCGCCATATTGCCGTCTTTTCTGGCGCAAATCTGCTTCATCAATGGCGTTTCGATCATCGGGCCGGGCCGGGCCGGTATTTTTGTCAATCTGGTCCCGGTTTTTGCCGCTATTTTTGCCGTCTTTTTTCTGGGGGAACCGTTCGAGCTCTATCACGGGATTGCTCTCACCCTGGTTCTGGGTGGCATTGGATTAGCGGAGGCTGGGAAGAAAAAATGAGGATCTAAATTCCTCGCTGAGCCAGACGATCAACCTTTGCCCTGTCTGCCAACATGATACCACCCTTGCCCCATGATTCTCCAGGAATCTCATTGATAACAATATAAGTCATCTCGAAATCAATGCCTAAAATGTCATCCAACATGGTGGTGCTGGCGGCAACCATATCCTCTTTCTCCTCAATCGTGTTCGTGCCTGCGGTCACATCAATGTCCATGCGAGCACCGCAACGATCCATATGAATCAAACGGTTACGACCAACAGACCAAAATCGGGGATCTTCCAATGCGATTTGTATCGATACACGTTCGGCTTTCTTTTTCATGATGTCAGTCATGAGTGTTGTCGTCTGCTCAATTAAGGCGGCGGCCTGATCATCTGAGATTTCTGACTTGGCAATCCGAAGACTAATAAAAGGCATTTAAAACTCCTCACTGAAATATGTGAGAGTCATTACACAAATCTATACATTAAAATAATTTATTTTTTTTATAGAATATATTAATAATATTAACTTATGAAAACAAATCTTAACATGGATTGCCTGAGATCCTTTATCACCGTCGTCGAGTTGGGCAGCTTCACTCTCGCTGCAGATAAGGTTGGCCGCACAGCGTCTGCTATCAGCCTGCAAATGGATCGCCTACAAAATCAGATCGGTATAACACTCTTCAAAAAAAACGGCCGAAACAGAGATATATCGCCGGTTGGAATGGAATTTTATGAACATGCCCGCGCGATACTCGCCCAGAATGACGCTGCTTTACGTCTTGGTGCAACCAAAGATGTGACAGGTATCATCAGGCTTGGCATTATCCAGGACTTCGCTGAAGATTTTTTCCCCAAAGCACTCCTGGAGTTCTCTGATCAATTTCAAAATATACGGGTAGAAGTCCTGGTTGAGCGAAGTCGTATATTGCTGGATTTACTGGAAAAGGATCAGCTCGACCAGGTTATTGCTTTCAAACATTCGACACACGTCGTTTCAACCCTGCTTAACTCTTCAAAAATGATTTGGCTGGGGCAAAAGGAATTCAAAATCTCAACCCATGCGCCGCTCCCTATTGTTTTGGTTGATGGACCATGCCTCTTTAGAGAAGAGGCTCTGAAAGCACTTGGAAATGCCGGTATTCAATGGGACATTAAATTGACAAGTCCGAGTTTGGCCTGCGTCGCCGCGGCGGCAGAAGCAGGGATGGGAGTGACAGTTCGAACCGCAGATCTTATGAGACGAAAGCGAAACACCCTGGCTGAGCTTTCGGAATTACCGAGTTTGCCCGATATTCAATTGCACTTGTATAGCAAGCCTGAGGTAACAAGCCCGGCGATCCGTCACCTCGCGGAATATTGGGCTCATTGCTTTCAACAGAGACAGCCGCCCCTGATTTCCTAAACTCGAAACCATATTCCTAAAAATCACTAACAATTCCCTTGCGTTCCCAATCTCCATAACGTGTTGGCTCAAGTCCAGCAGGTCCGCCAATTTCCCCATCAGCCTGCTCTAGTTTATAGGCAGGTTTTTTTGTTTCAGTCTCCTCAGCCTGTTCTGCATTCTCTGCCTTTTGGTCGGGTTTTGACGTATCCTGGTCCATTTTAAATGCCTTTTTGAAAGAATATACCTTTCCTATCATATCAACGCCAAGGCCGCTATAGACCCGGCGACAGAATTGCCGTACAGAATGCCCATGAGTGATAATCGTCCAAATCCCCGTGCCCGCGCTGTCCTGATCCTTTCCCGGGTTCTCGGTAAAAATCAGCCCCTGGAAGACGTTCTGCCAGAAGGGCTTAAAAACCTGTCTCCCAAGGATCGGGCCCTGTGCCGCGCCATTGCGTCTACATGCCTGCGCCATTTGGGGATCATTGATCATCTGATTGACAAGATGGTCGACCGGCCTCTGCCGCAAAAAGCGGCCAATATCCGGCAGATTATCCGAATCGGAATCACCCAGATTCTCTTCCTCAATATTCCGCCACATGCTGCGGTTCATGATACCGTGCAGCTGGTTCCGGAGAACAGCAAGTTTCGCGGATTGGTTAATGCCTTGCTTCGCCGGACAGACCGCCAGGGAGCCAAACTGCTGGGCAAAATCGATCAGGCCAAACGAAACCTGCCTGAATGGCTCTGGAAAAGCTGGGCTGATTTCTACGGAGAAGACAGGGCGCGAGAGATTGCTCTGGCGCACCTGCGGGAGGCGCCTCTTGATATCACCGTCAAATCGGAGGCGGAAAGCTGGGCAGAGAAGCTATCGGCCATAAAATTGCCAACCGGCTCGCTTCGGCGATCCGCAGGCGGGCAAGTGACGGACCTTGCCGGATTTGACGCAGGTGAATGGTGGATACAGGATGCCGCGGCGGCCATTCCAGCTTATTTGTTTAAAGACATAAACAACAAAACCGTTCTGGATATCTGCGCAGCACCTGGCGGCAAAACAGCACAGCTTGCCGCCATGGGCGCGGAGGTAACCGCTCTTGACCGCTCAAAAATCCGCCTCAAGCGGCTGACAGAAAATATGGACCGGTTGGGCTTCACTGTCACGGTTCAGACGGCAGATGCGACAACCTTCAAAACCGATGCTCCGGTTGACGCTGTCCTTCTGGATGCCCCCTGCTCCAGCACTGGCACCATACGCCGCCATCCGGATGTCGCCTGGTTGAAAACCGAAGACGATCTGAAAAAACTTGTCCAACTGCAATCACGCCTTCTCGATGCCACAATCGGACTGTTAAAGTCTGGCGGAACGCTGGTCTACAGTACCTGTTCCTTACAACCCGAAGAAGGAGAGAGGCAAATTGAAAGCTTCCTTGCGCGGCATCCTGAAATGAAGCGGGATTCCGTCAGCCCTTCAGAAGTCGGCGGGCTTGAGGAAATTTTGAATGAGAACGGGGAAATTCGATGCCTTCCCTGTCACATGAAAAACGAAGAGAAACAGGAACTGGGCGGAATGGACGGATTTTTCGCGTGCCGCCTGATAAAAGAGTAAGTCCCGGCACCTTGAGCAGGACATCATTACAAGGTATAAGAAGATCATGCGTAAACCGGTCAGAATAGCCCCTTCCATCCTTGCAGCCGACTTTGCCACTTTAGGGGCTGAAGTCGCAGCGATCGACGCCGCGGGAGCCGACTATATTCATATCGATATCATGGACGGTCACTTCGTTCCGAATATCAGTTTTGGCCCCTCCATCATGAATTCTGTGCGGGGCTATTCAAACAAACCGTTTGATGTTCATCTGATGATCTCTCCTGTTGATCCCTACATTCCCGATTTTGCTGAAGCGGGGGCGGATATCATAACCCTGCATCAGGAAGCCGGCGCCCATTTGCATCGCAGCATTCAACTGGTCAAATCTCTGGATAAAAAAGTTGGTGTTTCGCTTAATCCTGCGACACCTGCCTCCACATTGGAACATGTTCTTGAAGAAGTAGATCTGGTTCTTGTGATGAGTGTCAATCCAGGCTTTGGCGGGCAGAAATTCATTCCCTCCCAACTGGATAAAATCCGGACCCTGCGGGCAATGATTGATGAGACAGGCCGAGATATCGATCTTGAGGTTGATGGGGGTATCAATATTGAAACGGCACCACTGGTGATTGAAGCCGGTGCGGACCTCCTGGTGGCGGGAAGCGCCGCCTTTAAGGGGAATCCTGATCAATATGCCGCTAACATCCAGGCCATCCGCGGTCACTCATGAACAAGATGGCGGCAGGTTTTGCGTCAAAGGCCGGATCACTGCCGCCCCGGCGAACATTTCTCGATCGCCTGTTCTCAACGTCCTTTTACGCCGCCAGCCTGAAAAGCCGCACGCCTAAAAAACTGATTGCTTCCCATGTCGATGCCATTCCCGGTCGCGGAGAGAAGGCAGATCATCTGTTTCAGGGGCATTTTGAATTTGCAGGCTTCGGGACACATGTCAGTAACGCTGAACCGTGGTTTGCAAGTGACATGCCTATGCACTGGCATCTGGAACTGCATCGCTTTTCGTGGCTTCGGGATTTCGCCGCCAACAACACGGATGCGGCCAAGCGGCATGTCAGAGCCCTGCTTATTTCCTGGATCCGGAATTTCGGTGATTATACCAGCTATCTGTGGGATACCGATATCCTGGCGAGACGGCTGATCAACTGGATCCGGCAAGCCAGCTTTCTTATGACAGCGAATGATGGGGATTTTAACTACCAATTCCTCAAATCCGTCCGTCACCAATATTCTCATCTCCTGCGACTGCGTAAATATATCGACAGATCACAGGACAAATTGACAATTGATCTGGCGCTTTATCTCTGTGCTTCAAGTTTCCCCGATGGCGCTGCGCAAAAGCAAAAATTACTGGATCAGCTGCTCGCCAGCATCGATAAAACAATCCTGGCGGATGGATGCCATATCTCACGCAATCCATCCCGTCATCAGGAAGTAATGGCGGATTTGATTGGACTGAAACATGATTTCCTTAATGATCAGGAAGAAATCCCCAAATCTCTGATGGACGGGATTGACAGACTGGCGCCCGTCGTCCGCTTCTTCCAGCACGGGGATGGAGGATTGGCTCTTTTCAATGGTGCTATTCTCTCGGAAGACGGAGACTGCGACCATCTACTGGCCATTGCTGATGCACCTGGACGGTCCCCGCACCGCTGCCCGTTGGGTGGGTTTGAGCGACTAAAAGCGGGACGCGCCCTCCTACTCCTGGAGACGAGTGAGGGGGGCCGACCAAAAGAGTTACAAAGCCATTTCGGAATTGGCAGTTTCGAATTCAGTTACGGACGGGAGCGGCTTGTTGTCAATTGCGGAGCGCATCCGGATACACACAGCCACTGGGGCAAGGCCCTGGCCTCGACTGCCGCCCATTCAACACTTTCAATTGCTGATCTCAATGCGGCTTTTCCGCAGCCGGACAAAAAAAATGCCACACGCGCGAAGGTCTCTACCCATGAAGAGGGCGGGAATTTATGGCTTGAGCTCAGCAATCCTGGCTATCTGGAGAAGCTGGGCGCTCTCCATACCCGCCGCTTATTTCTGGATGCAAGCGGCGAAAATCTGCGAGGTGAGGACACGGTCTCCATCGACAAAAGCACAGATCAAACAACCGAATTTGACATACGCTTTCATCTTCACCCTGATCTCAGCGTGTCCAAAAATATCGGCGGCAACAAGTTGCTGATCCGAACGAGCGTCGGAGTTGGCTGGCAATTCATCAGCAGCCTTTCCGATATGTCCCTGGAAGAAAGCGTTTATTGCGGACATGCTGGCGAACAACGAAAAAGCTGGCAAATCGTCCTCAAGGGGCGCCTTCATGACGGCGAAGATTTGACGGTCAAATGGGCTTTCCGGCTGCTGGGAGACGGAGACGAAAAACCTTCTGAGAAAGCCTCTAAAGCTGCCAGCGATTAATCGCTTCGGAAAAACTCTTATCTCGCCACATCCCTTTTACATCGGCAATCAGGCCGGTAGGCTTGATTAACCCTTCGAGTGCGGCTGGCGACAAGTCCTTGTAAACCGAATGTGCCACAGCCCCTACAACAGCGTCGTAACCTTCAAGATTGCTCAAACTTTCCCTCAGATCAATGTCGAAAAATTGTAACGCTTCCTCACGATCCGCCAACGGATCATGGACATCGACGCTGTGTCCGCATTCCTCAAGTCCAGAGACGATATCCCTGATTTTCGTGTTACGAAGGTCAGGCACATTTTCCTTGAATGTCAGCCCAAGAATCAAGACCCGACTGTGAGGCTGTAAATGCCTGTCCACACTTTCTGCAATAAATTGTCCCATACAGTCATTGATGCGCCGACCCGTCAGGATAAGATCCGGATCATGCCCAATTTCGGTTGCTCTATGCGCCAGATAGAACGGATCAATGCCGATGCAATGCCCCCCTACCAGCCCCGGTGTAAAATTCAGAAAATTCCATTTTGTACCGGCTGTTTCCAACACATCATACGCCGACAAACCCATTTTCTGAAAGATCATGGTCGCTTCGTTAATAAAGGCAATATTGACGTCTCGTTGAGCGTTTTCGATAACCTTTGCCGCTTCCGCGGTTTTTATGTTCCGGGCCCGGAATATACCGCCAGTTGTAGCAGCCCCATATACCTCTTCGAGAATATCTGCGACCGCATCAGTCTGACCCGCAACAACCTTGATAATCTTGTCAACCGTATGAACTTTATCGCCCGGATTGATCCGCTCCGGGGAATATCCCAAAAAGAAATCCTGACCGCATACCATACCTGACGCTTTGGCGAGGATCGGACCACAGATATCCTCCGTTACACCCGGATATACTGTGCTTTCAACGACGACAATTGATCCTTTTTTAAGGACAGGTCCGATCGCTTTACAGGCAATCTCAAGCGGCCCCAGATCCGGCTTGTTGTCCTTATCCACAGGTGTGGGAACAGTTATGATGTGGAGATCAGCCTGGGCCGTTTCCGCAAGTTCTGTCGTAAAGGACATACTGCTTGCCCGTAATACAGCCGTTTCTATTTCAAATGTCCGATCATGACCCTGACGGAGTTCATCGACGCGGGCCTCGCTGATATCAAAGCCAGTAACCTCAAACCGACGCGCAAGCGCAACCGCCAAGGGTAATCCCACATAACCAAGACCAACGACGGAAATGGACGGATTGGAGCTAATGAAAGGACTACCATCATTCACAACGGGAGATTTAGAGGACATTGAAATTCCTGAATTAAGTCTGACGATTGTAGGTAGACGCATTCAGGCATTATTGTCAATGTTCCGACCGGCAATCCTGTCGTCAGATATTGGAAAAATCACCTCCGCGACCGGCGCCCGCTTTGAAACGGCCCGCACCAGCCGCCCCCTCTTTCGAGACAGCCTGCACACCATTTGCCCATTCGTTTCGCAGAGCTTCCCGAACAGGCAAACCACGATTTTCGATAATCGACTGGCGATCTGCCAGAACAGCTTCTTGAGGGAAACGGGCTATTTCCCGGGCCATTTCCTCGGCGGCGTCCCGTGCAGATCCTTCCGGAACCACTTTCTCACAGAGGCCAATCCGGTAACATTCATCTGCAGGCACTTTGCGGCCGGTCATGGTAATTTCCAGCGCTTTTCCCTGCCCCACAAGCCTTGGCAAACGAACGGTACCACCATCGAGCAAAGGGATACCCCAGCGGCGACAGTAAACACCAAGATAGGCAGTTTCCGCCATGACCCGGATATCGCACCAAAGAGCAAGTTCCATACCGCCCGCAACAGCCGGCCCTTCGACAGCCGCGATCACAGGTTTTGTCAGCTCCAGTCTGGAAGGTCCCAAAGGTCCCTTCGGCGCAGGCGCAGAGCCAAGTGGCAGAGCCAGATCTTCTACCAATTCCTTCTGGAATTTGTCTCGATCGGAAAGAGTCGATGCATATTTCAAATCCCATCCAGCACAAAAAGCGCCGCCTTTTCCCCAGAAAACAGCCACCTTGGCACTCGTTGTTCGGTCAAATTCCTCGAATGCAGCGACGAGGTCATCTCCGGCTTGAGGATCCACTGCATTTCTGGCGCCAATCCGGTCATGGATGATTGTCCAGACATCTCCCGCTTTATCGATGGAAACGGACATAGCTCTCTCCTTGTAACGGTGTTATTTCATAACGCGTTCTTCGATCCCGCGAAGATAGGTCAGCAAAATTGTTTTCGCTTGTGTGCCAATTGACGTTGCCCGGCCTGTATGAGACAGCATGAGAGCACCCAGCAGCACTGAGAACAGCGCGTCCCGCTCATTGACAGGCCAGTTTTCAGGCTTTTCAGGCGGAGCAAGGCGTCTAAAACACGCCGTGAAGATATCGAGGCTTTTAAAGAGGCTTGCGTTCAATACCGTATCCCGATCCCGCCCGAGGCTTTTGGCTTTTTCTTCTCCAAACAGATACAAGCCAAGATCCAGTTCAAATCGGGTTGCTGCATAATAATCAAAGAAGGCATTGGCTGCCTTGAAGAGCGCCAAAAACGCCTCTGCTTCAGAGGCTGAAGCCTCTGCAACACGGCTATGGAGCCTTTTCAGGCTGTCTTCAAGAAGGCTGGCATAAATATCCTCCTTGCCGGCAAAGATCGGATAAATCGCGCCGGTCGTGCAGCCGGCTTCCAGGGCGATTGACCGCATGCTGGCTTTTGGCAACCCCTCCCGTTTAAAGATCCGAACGGCCGCCTGGAGGATTTTCTGGCGTCTCACCTGTTCTTTGTCATTTGCTTTTACCTGAGTCATTTTCAATAAATAACACTGTTATATTTTATGTCAATCTGTTTCCTGTTTTCACTTTTGACCGGCACGTATCTCGGGACTCACTCTATGAGAGACAGTGTTTATTCGTCGCGAGACTGACGGATTTTTTGCAAACATGGTTCCGAAACGACGTGTCTCATGCTATAGCGCCCGCGTGGGGTTCTCCCCTGCTCCGTTCCTTAACGTTAAACAGGATACTTCGTCGATGTCTGCTTCCGACCTCCAAGGCGTTACCCGCGCCCTTATTTCCGTTTCCGATAAAACCGGCCTTGTTCCGTTTGGTCAGGCACTTGCTGCTCTGAATATTGAAATTCTCTCCACCGGCGGCAGCGCCAAAATGCTGGCAGAGGCTGGCGTTCCAGTGAAAGAAGTAGCGGATCATACCCAATTCCCGGAAATGATGGACGGCCGCGTTAAAACTCTGCATCCGACGATCCATGGCGGAATTCTGGCCCTGCGTGACAATGACGATCACCGCCGCGCCATGACCGATCATGATATCGGCCCGATCGACCTCGTTGTAGTCAATCTGTATCCCTTCGAGGAGACGGTTGCCAAAGGGGCTGACTTTCACACCTGCATTGAAAATATTGATATCGGCGGACCTGCCATGATCCGCTCAGCCGCAAAGAACTACGGCTTCGTCACAGTCCTTACAGAGGCCGCGGATTATCAGGCTGTGATTGACGAATTACAGGCTAATGACGGAAAGACCAGCCTTGAAACCCGCAAGCGGATGGCAGCAAAAGCCTATGCCCGCACGGGCGCTTATGATGCTGCAATCTCTGCCTGGTATGCGGAGCAGTTGGGCGACGAGTTTCCAGAACGCCTGGTTTTTGCCGGAATAAAACAGCAAGGCCTGCGCTATGGTGAAAACCCGCATCAGTCAGCCGCCTTTTATGCCAATTCAGAAAGCAGGATCGGGATTGCGACAGCCTCTCAAATCCAGGGAAAAGAGCTTTCTTATAACAATTACAATGATACTGACGCCGCTTTCGAGCTGGTTGCCGAGTTTGAGCCTGCTCTCTCAGGCCCGGCCTGCGCGATCATCAAACATGCCAACCCATGCGGTGTCGCAACAGGAGAAACTCTCGTACAGGCCTATAAAACGGCCTTTGCGTGCGATACGACATCCGCTTTTGGTGGCATCATTGCGATGAACCAGATGTTGGATAAAGAAACGGCTGAAGAAATCGTCAAGATCTTTACCGAAGTGATCATCGCCCCGGACGCGGATGAGGATGCAAAAGCCATTATTGCCGGAAAGAAAAATCTGCGACTGCTGCTGACGGGCGGCATGCCAGATCCAGCGGCAGGCGGATGCCTGATTAAATCTCTCGCAGGCGGTTATCTGATTCAGGGGCGGGATAATGCCCTGACCGCAGAGCCTGAACTGAAAGTGGTCACCAAACGGGCCCCGACAAAACAGGAACTGGCAGATCTCAAATTTGCCTTCACTGTTGGCAAACATGTTAAATCCAATGCCATTGTCTATGTTCGAAACGGTGCCACCGTTGGTATCGGAGCAGGACAAATGAGCCGCGTTGACAGTTCCAAAATCGCCGCCTCGAAATCCCTGGAAGCTGCGCAAAATGCCGGGGAGACTGAAGCTTGGGCAAAAGGATCGGTTGTGGCCTCCGACGCGTTCTTCCCTTTCGCCGATGGCCTGCTGGCTGCGGCGGAAGCCGGCGCAACAGCCGTCATTCAACCCGGCGGCTCCATGCGGGATGAGGAAGTTATCGCCGCGGCAGATGAAGCGGGTCTTGCCATGGTCTTTACAGGTATGAGACACTTCCGCCACTAAGATCAGGGGAGAGAGAGATGATCACAACGACAACAGGCTCAATTGAGGGCAAAACCATTTCCGCCTATCACGGTATTGTCGCAGGTGAAGCGGTCATGGGCGCCAATTTTATCCGCGACTTCTTTGCACGCGTGACAGATGTGATCGGCGGACGGTCCGGTGCGTACCAGAAAGAATTGAAGAAAGCCCGGGCTCTTGCCATGGAAGCATTGATTGAAGAAGCCGAAGAACTGGGGGCCAATGCCGTCGTGGGCATCAGCCTGGATACCGAAGTGATGGGCGACAGCATGCTGATGGTTGTTGCCTCCGGAACAGCTGTCACAGCAGAATAATAATAGGGGCCGGATTAAGAAGGATCTGGCCTATCCTTCGCCTTCAGGATTGAAATTCCGGATATAAAATCCTGTTTCCGGGTTATGCCCAAGCTGGTAATGCAGAATGCCACTCCATTTGCGCGCCATTTTGGCAAAGAAATCGGTCTCTTTCAATTTTGAAAAGGCGTGTCTCCAGTCCTGTATCAGCTTTGGGTCACTATCCCGGGACAGCATCATGTAACTGGGGGCTTCCTGGAATATATGGGCAATTTCCAGGGCGTTCATACTGACCCCGACTTGCTCCGCGACGGCAGGGGCTTCCAAATCTGACGAAATCCATAAATCCGCCCGTCCCAGCAAAAGCATCTGCAGCCCTTTCTTCGGAGAAGAGACTTCCATAACCCGCGCCTGCAATCCCTTATAATATTTGGTCCGCCAATCCTGCCGCAGTCCAACAATCGACAAGCCATCTGCGACAGCGTGCGCATCCGAGGTTACCGTCAACGCGCTGTTTTTCTTCTTCCACAAGATATGTTTCCGGCTTGTAAGCGGTCCAATAAAATGAAATCCGTGATCAATGCGTTCTTGTGAACGGCCTGCTGTGAAAATCACGATATTCGGTTTGGTGACAGCAATCTCGTAGGCCCGGGCCCAAGGCAGCATTTCTATCCTGTCCGGTTGCTCCATCTGTGTCAGCATGGCCCGAACAATATCAACAGAAATGCCCGTTATTTTTCCCTGCTGCTTGTAGTTGGTCGGGGGTTCATCTGTTGTCAGCACCCGCATTTCTGCCCGCGCAGGGCTGCAAGCAAGCAGTATGGCAAAAAAGCCAACGCGCAGTGGAATTTGCATTTATTCCCCTCTTGAATAGACGACCCTCTTTTTTGACATAGAACAGTCTTTTCCAAAGTCACGCAAAACAGAAATTATATTAGTATTTTTTTAATGTTCAGGCTCGCGCACGAAGCTCATCAGAGCCGCTCCTACCATCAGCAAGATAAAGATAACCAGCATCGCCGGGCGTTGCTGCCCCGTTACATCGGTCACAACACCGATTAAAAGCGGTGCCGCAAAAGCCGTTGCTTTGCCGGACAAAGCAAAAAGTCCAAAAAACTCCCCAATTTTTTCCGGAGGTGATAAGCGAGCGACCAGTGTCCGACTGGCCGCTTGGGCGGGCCCAAAGAAAAACCCCATGATAAAACCAAACCCCATAAAGACCAGTTCTGCCGGACTGCCAAACAATCCGCTACTCTCGCTTGGCATAGCGGCGGGCAGCCCAAACAGCACTTGCCCGTCACTGATCGAGAGAACACCAACGGACGCAAAGGCAAGACCCAGAACAGAGATAACGATGGTGGGTTTAGAGCCCAGTTTATCATCCAGCCAACCGCCGACAAACGAACCTGCAATGGCAAATACATTGATCAATATACCGAAAATACCAAGAGACGTTGTATCCCATCCGAAAAGGCCCGCCGCGTAAATACCGGAAAAGCCGATGAGAGCCAGAATGCCGTCATTATAAAACATGCGAGCGATCAGAAAATAAACGACATTCCTGTATTGGCCGATCGATCTCAGTGTCTCAATCAATTGCCGAAACCCCTGTCCCACGGCCTCGGTTTTACTGATCCCTTTTGATTTTATATCAGGCGTAAAAAGCATAAGCGGAATAATAAAAACCAGAAACCAAAGGCCCGATAGAGGACCCGTCATACGATCATGCTCATGGGTGGCTTTATCCAGACCAAAGGCCGGGGCATCCGGCAGGGAAAAACCCAGCAAGACAATGAAAAGAGCAATCAAACCGCCCAGATATCCAAGCCCCCACCCATAGCCGCTCAGCCGGCCCATTTTCTCTCTCGACGTGAGAGAAGGCAGCATGGCGTTGTTAAAGACAAGACTGAACTCAATACCAAGTGTGCCAAAAACAATCGCCGCCAGAATCCAGATCAGACCTTCCTGCATATCCGGTGTCGCCCACCACAGCGAGATACTGCCAATGACGCAGAAGGAAACAAAGACGGCAATCCAGGGTTTTCGGGGGCCTCCCGCATCGGCAATAGAGCCAAAAACCGGGCTCAACAGGGCGATTAGAATACCGGCAGCGGCTTGAGTATATCCCCAATAAGCCTGGCCTTGCACCGGATCGCCAACAACGACAGAGGTGAAATAGGGGGCAAAAATAAAGGTTGTAACAACTGTAAAATAAGGCTGATTGGCCCAGTCAAATAGAGCCCATGAGAATTTCCCGAGCCTGCTCGCTTCCCTGGTATCATGCATAACGTCCCCTCCCCCGTTTTTTTCAGTCTAAAGGAAAAACGAGGAAGGAGAAGTGTTAACTTATCAGCCTTAGAGCTAATTGATCAAAGAGCGGAACTGACGATTGGCGAAGGTAAGTTTGGCAATATCAACGCCGCCCAAGCTTTTAAACTCTTCAATCAATTCACAGGATCGATTAATCGGATTCTGGTGATGCTCTCACACCTGAAGAAATTCCAGTCCTATCTGGATCAAGGCTTTCTCAAATTCGATACTAATGCGGCAGAACTTCCAATGCATCAGGTCGTCCAGAGGTGATTCACCGTATGCACACATCCATTTTATTATACCACCTCTAACATCGGCGGGCTTAATGCGATCACTGATCATCGCAGAATTAGCGGCTCGGCCGTGTTATATCCCCCTCAGCCAAAGTGCGTTGCATAATGACCACGTCAACCCATTGGTTAAGCTTGAAACCCACAGATTTTTGAACACCCATTTTATCGAATCCCAAACTCCTATGCAAACCAATTGAGCCTGCATTTGCGCTGTTTCCTATTGCCGCGATCATTTGACGATAGCCCCCCTTTTCGCAAACATCGATAACCCCCGTCAGCAGTAGTTTTCCAACCCCTTGGCCTCGCGCCGCAGGAGAGAGATAGACGGAATCTTCAACCGTATATCTGTATGCTGGACGCGGACGAAATGGGGACGCATAGGCATACCCGAGTACGTCACCGTTTTTCTCAGCGACCAGAAACGGTAAATTCAGCGCTAGAATAGATTGTCGCCGTCGGCTCATTTCCTTGACATCTGGGATGTCTATCTCGAATGTGGCGAGCCCGCACTCGACTTCATAAGCGTAAATTGAGGTCACCGTCAGCATATCCGATGGGGCACAGGCACGTATGATGACGGATGTATCTTTTTCTTGGGTTGGCACCTGTAAACTCCTTTATGAGATTATGAAATCACCGCCATGCGACAAGCGTTGCACCCGACACCAGCAAAATTCCGCCGAAAATTTGCACACTGGAGATATTTCCATATCGCCACATATCAAAAATTAGGCCTGAGCAGAATTGGCTTGCAACAAGCAAGGCAATGGTCATCCCCGCCCCCAGGGTCGAATAGCCAACAAGGCCAGCAGCGACGAAGAACGTGCCCAGTAAGCCCGGTAAAACAAACCACCATGAAGGCTGGGCCAGAAGATAAGAAAATGGCCGAGGACCATCCGCTATGATAGTGACGAAAGTCAACGCAATCAGTCCAACCAGAGAATTGAGCCAGAGGGCTGCCGATAGGGAGCCAGTGATGTCGCGGGCATGCATCATAAGTTTATTTTGCATTACGAGCGCAGAACCGCTTGCTATAACCATCAGAGTAACGAGAAGGGCATTCATGTGCTAAATTGCCGAATAAATGATTGAGGTTTATGCATGAGCCATAAAGATATTTCTACCAATTCGTCTACTATAGTAGACGATCAAAGCGCCTGTCTAGCAAAAACTATCCGCCAGGAACGCTTGAGCCGGAATTGGTCTTTGACGGAACTTGCCGACCAATCTGGCGTATCCAGAGCCATGATTCATAAAATTGAAAATAACATTAGCAGCCCGACGGCAGTCTTGCTGGGGAAACTCTGCGGTGCTTTTGATATTACAATGTCCCAACTGCTGGCTACAGAAAAAATGCCTCCAAAGTCACAGCTCACGCGCTCTAACCAAAGGAAAATGTGGCAGGATCCTGGCTCGGGCTATATGCGCGAACAAATAGCCGGTGGATTTACCGAGGGTTCGGAAAGTGGCATCGATATCGTCAAAGTGACCTTGCCTTCAGGGCAGCGGATAGACTTCCCAGAGGATACCTACACATTTATTCGGCAATGTGTATGGGTGCAGGAGGGATGCCTGACTTTCGAAGAAGGAAATGACGTGCACACACTCTTTGCTGGCGATTGCCTCACCTTGGGACCGCCTGCCAATTGTGCGTTTGTTAACAACAGCAAAATACCCTGCCTGTATGTCGTCATTGTCTCCAGACACTAAAGCTTAGTCTCGTCGATTAGTGGCCGGAACGGGTCGGATTGATAAGCTGGTGAGAATTTCCCGAGCCCGCTTGCTTCCCTGGTATCATGCGTAACGTCCCCTCCCCCGTTTTTTCAGTCTAAAGGAAAAACGAGGAAGGAGAAATGTTAAGTTATCAACACCAGAGTTAATTGATCAAAGAGCGGAACTGACGATTGGCGAAGGCAAGTTTGGCAATATCAACGCCGCCCGAGCTTTTAAATTCTTCGATCAGTTCACGGGATCGATTAATCGGATTCTGATTATGTTCTTCCCAATGCGCCATGGCCGCCCGGCCTTTATGACCGTTCGCTCTTGTAAAGACCGAATTGGCCAACGCTCTTTGCTGACCATAAAGGTCATCAATAATGGCTGTTACTGCAAGCCTTTCCCAATGATTTTCCGGCTCTATGGTTTCTGCTGCGACGCGCAACCAATCCAGATTAAGCTCGGCGCCGACAGCAAAATATACTTCGCCAACTTCCTGAATAGGACGCGACGCGCTTTTGCCAACCTGGACAACATCAAGGGAAGACCTGAGTGGTGCGAGGCCTGAAATCTTCTGAGCGAGGGTTTTTGGCACATTCATCTCGGTCAGATATTGAGCCCGTTCCATATAAGCCTGTTTGCCCGCATCACTCAGCAATCCTTCCAGTTTGCTCTCCAGCTCTCGCATATCAGGCGCCAGTTCCTTGACATTTTCAGTGATATTGATCGGGCTCCTCAAATGACGGAGACTCCAGAGTGTTGCCCGGCGAAGCAACTGCTGGGAAGCATCAATCATGCGCCCCTGCACATCGCTGGCCACCTGATTGTCCAGCGCTTCGATTTCGGACCACAAGGCGGGAAGCTCGAACACTTCACTCGTCAGGGCATAGGCGCGTGCAACATCATCAACACCAACACCCAGTTCTTCCACCATCTGCATAACAAACGTGATGCCCGCCCGATTGATCAGACTGTTGACAATAACCGTCGTGATAATCTCGCGGCGGAGACGATGGCCTTTGATAAAGGGTTTGTATTTTTTCTGTAATTGCGGTGGGAAATAGTCGATCAGCCACTTTTCAAAGAACGGGTCATCCGGCAGTGATGTCGCCAGAATGTCCGTATAGAGAGTCATTTTTGCGTAAGCCAGCAAGACACACATTTCCGGCCGGGCAAGGCCCCGTTGGGCAGCGCGCCGGTTTTCCAGCTCCTCTTCGTCCGGCAGGTCTTCCACCATACGATTGAGCCGCCCCTGCTTCTCAAGCTCGCGCATGAAACGGGTTTGTTCGGCAAAATTGGCGATACTCTGGCGCTCAGCTGTCGTCAAAGCCTGGGTCTGCAGATAATTATCCTGCAAGACATGCGCTGCCACTTCATCGGTCATATCAACCAGCAGTCGGTCTCGTTGTTTTTCGGTCATTTCGCCATCATCCATAATGGCGCGCAACAGGATCTTGATATTGACCTCATGATCCGAACAGTCAACACCCGCAGAGTTGTCAATCGCATCCGTGTTGAGCTTGCCGCCAGACAGAGAATATTCGATCCGGCCTTTTTGGGTCACCCCAAGATTTCCGCCCTCACCAATAACTTTCGCACGAACCTCGCTTCCGTTAATGCGAATGGCATCATTGGCCCGGTCACCGGCTGCCGCGTGACCCTCGCTCGAAGATTTGATGTATGTGCCAATACCACCGAACCACAGCAAATCAACTTCAGCCTGGAGAATGGCCGTGATCAACTCGTTTGGTGTCAGGCTGCTTTCTTTCAGACCCAGTAATTTCTTGATCTCGGGTGTCAGGGTAACCGACTTGGCCTTGCGGTCAAAAATCCCGCCTCCTTTAGAGATCAGTTTGGTATTGTAATCTTCCCAGGATGAACGCGGCAGTTTGAATATTCTTTCCCGCTCTTTAAACCCTTTCACGGCATCCGGATTGGGATCAATGAAGATGTTGCGGTGATCAAAGGCCGCCACCAGGCGAATATGACGGGAAAGCAACATGCCATTACCGAAAACGTCCCCTGACATGTCACCAATCCCGGCAACGGTAAATTCTTCTTCCTGGATATTCTTACCCAGTTCCCTGAAGTGACGCTTCACTGATTCCCAGGCGCCGCGAGCGGTAATCGCCATTTTCTTGTGATCATATCCGGCAGCTCCCCCGGATGCGAAAGCATCGCCAAGCCAAAATCCATAGGAAATGGCGACTTCATTGGCAATATCGGAGAAAGTTGCCGTTCCCTTATCGGCCGCAACCACGAGATAAGGATCGTCTTTGTCATATCGCACGACTTCCTTAGGCGGCACAACCGCCCCACTGACCAGATTATCTGTGAGGTCAAGAAGGCCTGAAATAAAGATTCGGTAGCAGGCTATCCCTTCTGCCATGAATTCTTCGCGCGTCCCGCCAACCGGCAGGCGCTTGGGATAAAAACCCCCTTTGGATCCGACAGGAACAATGACAGTATTCTTCACCATTTGGGCTTTCATCAAGCCCAGAACCTCTGTGCGGAAATCCTCTCGCCGGTCAGACCAGCGCAAGCCGCCGCGGGCAACTGTCCCGCCTCGCAAATGTACGCCTTCAACTCTCGGGCTGTAGACATAAATCTCCACATGGGGTCGCGGCAAGGGCAGCTCTTCAATATTCTGACTGTCCAGCTTGAAGGAGAAATAGGGCTTGCCGCGCTCTCCTGCGCCTTCCTGATAGACATTTGTTCGAAGTGTACTTTGAATAAGGTTGATAAATCGCCGAATGATACGGTCATCATCCAAACTGGCGACAGAATCCAGAGCCTCAAAAATCTTGGCCGTAATCCCCTTCGCGTCCTTCTCCCGTTCTCCGTCAAAGGCCGGATCAAAGCGGGCGGTAAACAACTCGATCAGCAATCTGGAGATACCAGCATTTTCGGCCAGCGTATTGGCCATATAGCTTTGCGAGAAGGTTATGCCCGCTTGTCTCAAATATTTGGCATATGCCCTCAGGACAGCGACATTGGACCAGCTCAGGCCCGCCCTCATTACCAGTCTGTTAAATCCGTCACTCTCTGTGGTTCCCTGCCAGACGCGGAGGAACGTTTCTTCAAATTTCAACTTCAGCTGCTGCAGATCCAGCTCAAGTTCGCTGGGCTCCAGGAGCTCAAAATCATGGATCCAGACTTGGCTGTCCATATTTTCATGCGTAACCAGATAGGGGTTTTCGGCCAAAACTTTAAGGCCCATATTCTCGATCATGGGCAAGCAATTGGACAGTGGCAGGGGCTCACCCGGGCTGTAGATTTTGAAACGGACTTTATGATCCGGATCCTCCACCCACCGATACAGGTTCAAACCGACATTATCCTCGCCGCAAATCTCTTCGAGTTTTTCAATATCATGCAAGGCCAGGCTGGCATTGAAGCGGGCTTTATAACCCACTGGAAAGGCATCTCCATAGCGGGCTTTAAGGCGCAAGGCCTTCTCCTCACCCCAGCGCTCCAGCAGGGCATCGTTCAAATCATCGCCCCATTCCCGCGCAGCAGCGACCAGGCGATGCTCAAGATCCCTTTCATCGACTTCCGGTTTTTTACCGCCCTTCAGGTCAATGATAAAATGAATACGGGCAAGCGCGTCATCGCCCACTTGCGAATAGTGAGCGCTGAGGTCACCATTATGCATTTCGGCCAGAATGCTGCCGAATTTGCGGCGTAGATCTGTATTGAATTTCTCTCTTGGAACATAAACCAGAGCCGACACAAACCGCTCGAAGCGATCACGCCTCAGATAAACACTGATCCGCGGCCTTTCCTGCAAGGCCAGGATTTTGGAAGAAATCTCGAAAAGCTCATCCGTAGAAATCTGGAAAAGCTCATCCCTTGGATAGGTTTCCAGAATATGAGCCAGCGCTTTTTCATCATGACTGCTTTTGGCCAGCCCCGCCATTTCCAGTGTCCGGCTTACTTTGCGCCGCAAATAGGGAATATCGCGGGGAACACGGTTATAGGCGGCCGATGTAAAGAGACCGGTAAAGCGATATTCGCCGACCACCTCTCCTTTTGAATCGAATTTCTTCACACCAACATAGTCAAGATGAACGGCACGATGAACCGTTGAACGGGCATTGGCCTTGGTTACAATGATCAATTCAGGCCGGTGCAGGAATTCCTGTACTTCAGGTGACATTTCCGCTTTGCCCGTCATGATACGGCGGACCGGACTTCGCAATATTCCAAGGCCAGATCCTTCGACAACTTCCCAGTTTTCAGCCTTTGATTTCCCCGATTTACGGAAATCATATTCGCGGAAACCCAGAAAGGTGAAATGGTTATTGGCCATCCATTCAAGCAGGGCGCGCCCTTCATCAATCTCTGCTTTTTCCAGCTTCGGAGGGGATTTTTTGAGCTTGTCGACAATCTTGTCCACTTGCGAGAGGATCGGTTTCCAGTCGGTGACCGCCGCCCGGACATCTTCCAGAACATGGAAAAGCTCCCGCTCGATATCGGCCAGAATTTCCGGATCGCTTTGTTCATCGACTTCCAGGTGCATAAAGGATTCAAGTGATCCTTTTTGCTTTCCCTTGCCAGCGGCATTGTGAAAGGCGATATGCTTGCCCTTCTTGTCCCGCTCCACATGAATAACAGGGTGAATAACCAGATGGACATTGATCCCTCTCTGATTTAGAGCCGCAGTGACGCTGTCCACCAGGAAGGGCATATCGTCATTGACGATCTCTATAACCGTATGGGAGGTTTTCCAGCCATGCTCATCAAGGCTCGGACTGAAAGCACGGATTTTTGGAGTTCCCGGGTCCCGGTTTGCCGAGAACTTATAAACCGACAATGCTGATCCATAGAGATTATCGGGTTGAATACCCAAAACATCTTCCGGTGCTAACCGCTCATAAAGCTTTTCAACAAACAGCTTGATATCGTCAGCTTGGTCCAGCTTTAACCGATTATCTATCATAGCCAGGATTTCGGAAATTTTTTCCGCCTTCAGGTCCTGCGCGGTCAATGCCATGATTTAGTCCCCATTTCTTTGGTGCTTACTTAAAAAGAAAGTAATTTAATCAAATATTATGCAAGATGAGTGTTAACGTATTCTTTTCAGATATAAACTAATCTTCATGTTTGATTTTACAGGATCAGTTTCCATCAAATATTGGTGAAACCTTCGTGAAACAATATGAGGGTAAGAATACGAACGGGCGGCTATCGCCAATCGATAGCCCGAAGATGGTTAATTTTCTGATAGCACAACTTCTGTTTATTCCCGCACAGCGTCCGCTGCAAGCCATAAATGAGATTAAAATCAATTAGTTATAAAACAAACGTTTGGTGTGAGGAGGATTTCATAATCCGCGTCTGATTTTACGGCCTCCCCTCAACCCTTTAGCTTTCGGACTTGGACAGCCACGCTTCGAGCTGACAAGGGTCCGTCCCGAGGGCAGAGGCAAGCCTGATCAGTTTCTCCAGTGCGATTGGCATTTGTTGGCGGCAGCAGCTCCTCAGATAATATGGCACGCCCGAACGGTCTTTTTCTTCACTGATGACATCATAGGCCGTCTTCAGGTGAAGCAATGCCTCCTCAACCTGGCCCAACCTGAGGAGAGTATCAGCCAGATTGTGATGCGAGGTGACAATCGGAAAAGCGGCATCTATTTTCGCACCCCCGCGCGCTAGATCCAGAAGCCGGACGGCCTGCCGCAAAGAGGCTGTGAAAGAGCGGTCAGCATCGCTGTATTTTTCCTCGGAAAATGCTTCATTTCCCTGCAGGACAAGAGATTTCCACGTCGCATCATTCGCCGGTTCAGACACAATAAACTCCTAAAATTATGAACAGAAACTCATTTTGGAGCAGCATAAAACGCAAATTTAATATTGCAATTAATAATTATTTGCATTTATAAAATGACCTTGTATTGTGCCTTTCAACATCAGTCAACCATATCTGCTCGTCTTTCAATTCATCGACAAAGACGCTTGCAACAGTTCAGAGAAACAGGGCCGCTTCATGGGAATCCACAATTCCGTTCTTCCGAAATCAGTAACCGCTGAAACCGTCTTGCAGGTTCACCACTGGACAGGCCATCTCTTTTCATTTCGTTTGTCACGCCCTGACGGATTCAGATTCAGATCCGGGGAGTTTGTAATGATCGGACTGCCGGGAGAGACCCGCCCTATCCTCCGCGCCTACTCACTCGCCAGCCCTTGCTGGGATGACGGGCTGGACTTTTACTCCATCAAAGTAGCCGATGGAGCTCTGACTTCCCGACTTCAAAAAATCAGGGTGGGGGATACAGTATTACTTGGTAAAAAACCGACAGGTACATTGGTTTTGGATGCTTTGCTTCCCGGAAGAACGCTGTATCTTTTATCGACAGGAACCGGCCTCGCCCCTTTTGCCAGTATCCTGCGTGACCCTGACACATATGATCGCTTCGACACGGTTGTCCTGGCTCACACTTGCCGCGAGGTCGGGGAATTGGCCTATGGCAAAATGCTGGTCGAGGATCTTAAAAATGATCCACTGATCGGGGAATTCGCAAACAGACTAACTTATTTTGGCAGCGCCACGCGAGAACCCCATATCCATCAGGGCCGGATTACGGACCTCATTGCATCGGGTGAGTTCTTTCAGACAATCGGTGAGGAAGTATTTGATCGAACCCGTGACCGTGTCATGATCTGCGGTTCAATGAATATGATTCAAGACACTCGATCTCTGGTCGTTGATGCTGGCCTCACAGAAGGATCAAATTCGATGCCCGGTGAGTTTGTTGTCGAAAAAGCATTTGTCGATTGAACATGGAAATCGCAACACTATCCAAAAGTAGTATATCTTTTGGCGATAGTAACCCAATATTAACAACAGCTGATGATACTATGGCTTAATTTTATGGATCCATCCCGTCCCTCTCGCATGGATCTTTCTGTACGCCGGAGTATTCAGAATGATTCGTCAGGTAACAAACCTCTCATTCATGCAAATCGCTATGTATACAGCGCTTCTTGCTTTGGTCGGGGTTGCAGGAAATCATTTTAATCTACCCCTCTTCTTTTCCGTCAGTTTGATTTTTGGCTCTATTGCCGCCTTTGTGACCCTTATAACTCTAGGATTAGTACCGGCATTAATCGTGGGCGCGATTGCCAGCAGCTATACCTGGATCCTTTGGGGACATCCCTACGCCTTTGCCATCTTTGTCGCTGAGATTCTGTTTGTTGGTCTTTTGCGAAACAAGATCAAGGTTTACGCTTATTCAGATTTCCTGTTCTGGATTGTATTGGGCATCCCCCTCGTCATCCTGTTCTATTCAAAAGTTATGGGTTTGCCAGACACTACTGTCTTTCTCATCGCTCTGAAACAAACGATCAATGGTGTTCTAAATGCGATCATTGCGCCGCTGATTGTCAGTTTAAGTACGCTGATGCGAAAATCCGATTTGGAAAATTCTGCCCGAATATCAGCAAAACAATTGGTTGCCAGCGCACTCATGCTGATGACAATCTTGGCTGGCGGCGTCCCTATTATCTTCAACAATTACAGAGTTCAAACCTTACAGGAAGAAAACCTGATTCAATTGATGACCAATTATGGCAATGCCGTCGTCCATGAAATAAATGGTGTCCGTTCTCTTGTAGAAGGCGATGAAATAGAAGCGATCTTCAAAGCTGAGGAATTTGCCAAGCGCCGTTTGAAAGTGCCTGATCTTGGAATTTCAATTACCTATTCAGAACCTGTTCGGCGGGTTCAAATCGGCTGGATCCGGCAATATTCTGGTTCGGGGGATCTCGAACCCGTTCACGGCGATCTTAATATCTGGAAACCAGACGGAGATATGCCGGAATTACAACGCTGGAAAAACAGTGAGTATTTCCTGACCCTGCCGGTAAACGTCGAGCTTGATATCAGCGAAGTTCTGGTAACCCATTCCGCGTCGCCGGTTATCACAGCTCTTGATGAACTCCGAACACAGACAATGATTGCCCTTGGTCTCCTGATGGCTGCCGCTCTCGTTGTTTGTCATTTTCTGAGCGGTCTGCTGGTTTCGCCTATTCAACGCCTGGCCAATGCAGGGTCCTCTTTTCAAACGGCCGATAATCACCTGGCCAGTGTCAAATTCCCGCGAAGCCCTATCCGCGAGTATGATGAGCTTGGTCAGGTTCTGCAGCTAAGTTCCGATGAAACCTACAATACAGTGCAGCAGCTCACCGACATGAGAGACACGCTGGAAGCCAGAGTTGAGGAAAGAACCGCCGAACTTTCCTTGTTGTCCACGGTCGCCAGTCAATCGAAAAACGGCGTCATAATCATGGATATAGCGGGGATCACAGAGTGGGTTAATGACGGATTGCTCCGCATGACTGGCCATAGAAGGGAAGACCTGGTCGGGCGCGATCCGGCCTCTGTGCTAAAAGGGCAAAAAACAAGTGCCCAAACACGCGAACGGATCCGACAGGCGATTGCGGCAAAAGAGGCTTTTCAGGAGGAAATTCTTCTCTATACAGCTTCAGAAAAAGAAATCTGGATGGAAATCTCCTGCAATCCCATGACAAATGACGAAGGTCTCCTCAGCGGTTTTATTGCAATCACCACCGACGTCACAGAACGCAGGCTGGATCGTATCAATCTTGTCAGAGCGCGCATCGAGGCCGAAAGATCCAACGAGGCCAAATCTCTGTTTCTCTCCACCATGAGTCATGAAATCAGAACGCCTCTCAATGGTATAATGGGCATGACACAATTGCTGTCGGCAACCGAATTGCAGGAAGAACAGAAATCACAGCTCAAGACCATTCAAGGATCATGTAACACCTTGCTTGCTATCGTGAATGACGTTCTTGACATGAGCAAGATTGAAGCGGGCGCGCTTGAGCTGGAAGAAACACCCTTTAACATGCAGGATCTGATTTCCTCTACTCTCACACCGTTCCAGATGCTGGCCAGTGATAAGGGCTTGAGCCTCAATCTTGCCAAACTTCCCAATCTGAAACACGATGTTATTGGAGACCCAGTCCGCATTCGCCAAATTCTCTGGAATCTGGTCAGCAATGCTCTGAAATTTACAACGGAAGGCTCCATTGATATTTCACTTTCTCTGGAAAAGAACGGGTCAGATCAAATTGCAATTTTCAGAGTTCAGGATTCGGGCACCGGCATAGCGCCGGATCGGTTAAAAGATATTTTTGACCCATTCACTCAAGAAGATAACACCATTACTCGGAAATTTGGTGGTACAGGCCTGGGATTGTCTATTGTGAAAAAGCTGATCGAATTGATGAACGGTACGATCGAAGCTGAAAGTGAATTGGGGAAAGGAACCTGCTTTACGGTTACGCTTCCCCTTCAGGCATCAGAGGCCTTATGTGCCGCCAGCAATGTCAAAGTCGAAAAAAGGGAACATAAGAAAGGCATACATGTCCTGGTTGCAGAGGATAACTTCGTCAATATCACAATCGCCAAATCCTTCCTCGAGAAATTGGGCTGTGTTGTCTCCGTTGTTGAAAACGGAAAACTGGCTGTTGAAGAAGCAACGACCAACCCGCCTGAACTGATCTTCATGGATATCCATATGCCGGAAATGGACGGGGTAACGGCAACGACTGAAATTCGCAAACACGCCAAATGTGATGACATACCTATTGTTGGATTGACGGCTGATGCCTTCAAGGAAAGTCGCCTGAAATTCGAAAAAGCAGGAATGAATGACGTCCTGACCAAACCCTTTACCGAAGAGCAAATGCAGGCTGTCCTGGCGAAATTTATTCCCGAAACGGTTGGGGAGGCTCTTGAGGCTCCCATAAAAAAGCTGGATGCCGAATCCGTTGAGGAGATGGGCGATATCCCCGCCAGTTCTTCTCCTATCGGAGACGATACACAATTTGAAGAACTCAAGAATATTCTGGGTGAAGATGTCGTCAAACCCATGCTCGACGTCGCGCCAAGCTCTTTCAGAAAAAATCTGGGTCTTATTCAGCAAGCTCTCGCTGATGCCCATAACGAAGCAATCACAGAGGCTTCCCATTCTATCAAGGGCTCTGCTGGCGCCCTGTATGCGTTGAGGCTGGCTGAACAGGCTGCGTTCATTCAGGATCATTCACATGATCTGGATCAGGTGAAATCCATCCTGCCCGCCTTTGAAGAAACACTTGAAGACTCTATCCAATGGCTTGAACAGAAACAGAATTAGAAAAAGCGGCTTCATAAAGAGGCCGCTTTTCTTTTAAACACCTCGATTGCAGCGTTTTATTCCCACCCCTTCACTCCGGTCATATCGGGAAGCTCATGGGCAATACCTTTATGACACTCGATGCAGGTTTTCTGCCCGGTAAACAGAAACTTCTGATGGGCCGCCGCTGCTCGCGGGCTTTGCAGGGTAATATCCATGCCTTCCGGGCTGTGGCAGTTGCGACATTCCAGAGAATTATTGGCTTCGAGCCGGTCCCATTCATGCCCGGCAAGCCGCCGTCGATTAGCCTGGAATTTCTCCCGTGTGTTGATCGTCCCGAACAATTTGCCCCACACTTCTTTTGATGCCTGCATTTTGCGCGCGATTTTGTCAGTCCAGTTATGTGGAACATGGCAATCGGGGCAAGTTGCCCGCACACCGGATCGGTTGCTGTAATGAATGGTTGTCTTCAGTTCAGCGAAAACATTCGCTTCCATCTCATGGCAACTGACACAAAAGGCTTCCGTGTTGGTTGCCTCCAATGCGGTGTTGAAGCCACCCCAAAACAAGACACCAGCAAGAAATCCGCCAAGCGCCAGAAATCCGATGGACAAATGCCGGGCGGGCCGGCTGGTACGGATCCAAACCTCTCGTACCAACCCAAATCCCTTTTTAAACAAGCCGATCATTTTGGATCCTTCCCGGATTTCAGGACATCCTCCACATCGACAAAGGTATTTTCAACAGGGGGGTTTTCATCCACCTGGGTGACATGGCACTGGTTACAAAAATACCGACGGGGCGAGACAGTCGCCAGCACCTGATTATCCCGGTCCATAAAATGAGTCACGCTGACCATAGGTGCCTGTGACTCACCTGTTCGGGTTCGGGAATGACAGGACAGGCACTTGTTGGCATTTTTACTCACTTCATATCCCCGAATATGATGGGGGATCGTCGGCGGCTGCTCCGGATAATTTCGAACCCGCTTCACGTCCTTGTTTTCCACCTTTGGCACAGCAGGTGCCTGCTCTTCTGTTTGAAGGGCAGCCCCCTGCCGCAAAGTGACAATTTCCTCAGCAAAACCGGTCCCTATAGCCACAACAAGGCCTGTCCCTAAAAGAGCTGCAAATGTAAGATACTGTTTCATCTTCATGCCCTCCCCGTCGCGACGACTTTAACGGCACATTTCTTGTAATCCGTCTGTTTGGAAATCGGATCTGTCGCATCCAGTGTTACTTTATTGATCAACTGGCTGGCATCAAACCACGGCACATAGATCAAGCCTTCGGGCGGCTTGTTCCGTCCTCGTGTTTCGACCCGGCTGATAATTTCCCCGCGCCGAGAGACCACTTTTATCTCCTGTCCACGCCGCAGATTACGTCGCTCAGCATCCTTGGGATGCATGTAAACCAGCGCATGCGGGACCGCCTTGTAAAGTTCCGGTACCCGTTGGGTCATGGATCCTGAATGCCAATGCTCCAACACCCGCCCGGTTGACAGCCAAAGATCATATTCCTCATCCGGGCTTTCAGCGGCAGGCTCGTAAGGCAGGGCAAATATGATCGCCTTGCCGTCCGGTTTTCCGTAAAATTCAAACCCCTTGCCAGGTTTCACATACGGATCAGATCCTTCGCGGTAACGCCACAAAGTCTCTTTGCCATCCACGACAGGCCACCTCAAACCACGTTCTTCATGATAGCGATCAAACGGTGCCAGATCATGAGCATGCCCCCGTCCGAAGGTGGCATATTCCTCAAACAGGCCTTTCTGCAGATAAAATCCGAAATCCTGCGATTCATCATTGGCATAGTCCGGATGCGTCTCGGAAAGCGGGAATTTATCCACCTGACCGTTGGCAAACAGCACCTCATAAAGGGTTTTGCCTTTATAGTCCGGATTGTCCGCCAGGACTTTTTCAGGCCAGACCTCATCTGTTGTGAAGCGTTTGGAAAACTCGACAAGCTGCCAAACATCAGATTTGGCACCTTCCGGCGGATCGACCAGCTGATGCCAGAATTGGGTCCGGCGTTCCGCATTTCCGTAAGCGCCTTCTTTTTCCACCCACATGGCGGTGGGTAGGATCAGGTCCGCAGCGCCAGCGGTTACCGTTGGATAGGGATCAGACACTACAATAAAGGCTTCCGGATTGCGATAGCCTGGATAGGTTTCCTCGTTCAGGTTAGCGGCTGCCTGCATATTGTTGTTACACTGCACCCAATATGCATTGATTTTACCATCTTTCAGCATCCGGTTATGCAGGGCTGCATGATAACCCGGCTTGGGAGGAATAATGCCCGCTGGAATTTTCCAGATTTTTTCAGCTATAGCGCGGTGTTTGGGGTTCTTCACAACCAGATCCGCCGGAAGCCGGTGGGAAAAGGTTCCCACTTCACGGGCGGTACCGCAGGCAGAGGGCTGACCGGTCAGTGAGAACGGAGAATTACCCGGCGTTGCGATTTTACCCACCAGGAGATGGATATTGTAAATCAGATTGTTTGCCCAGACACCCCGGGTATGTTGGTTGAACCCCATGGTCCAGAAAGAAACAACCTTCCGATCCGGGTCCGCATAAAGCTCGGCAAGCTCCAGTAATTTGTCTTCCGGAACATGGGAGAGTTTCGAGACTTTCTCCACCGTATAGTCAGAGACAAATTCTTTGTATTCTTCGAATGTCATTTCCGAAGAGCCGCCTGCCTTACCCGCATTTTTGGCTTTCTGTTCCAATGGATGTTCAGGACGCAGCCCATATCCAATATCCGTATTCCCCCGACGGAAATTGGTATGTTTATTGACGAAGTCCCAATTGACGCGATCTTTTTGAATAATGTAGTTGGCGATAAAATTCAGGATCGCCAGATCGGTTTGCGGCTCGAACGTCATCGGCAAATCGGCAAGATCATAACAACGATGTTCAAAGGTAGAGAGGACGGCCACTTTGGTTCTTGGCGCACTCAAACGTCTGTCCGTGACACGGGTCCACAGGATCGGGTGCATTTCCGCCATGTTGGAGCCCCAGAGAACAAAAGCGTCCGTGGCTTCAATATCGTCATAGCAGCCCATAGGCTCATCCATGCCGAATGTGCGCATGAAACCGCCCACAGCCGAGGCCATACAATGCCGGGCATTGGGTTCGATATTGTTGGAGCCAAATCCCGCCTTCATCAGTTTGGAGGCAGCATACCCTTCCCACACGGTCCACTGACCGGAGCCAAACATTCCGATGGAAGTCGGGCCGTTCTCCTTGATCGCTTTTTTGAATTTCTCCGCCATCGTATCGAGGGCCACATCCCAGGAGACGGGGGAAAATTCGCCATTTTTGTCGTATTTTCCGTCTTTCATGCGAAGCAGCGGTGTCGTCAGGCGATCCTTGCCATACATGATCTTGGAGAGAAAATATCCTTTTACACAATTCAGGCCGCGATTAACTTCCGCTTTGACGTCCCCATGTGAGGCAACAACTTTCCCGTTTTTAGTGCCCACCATAACACTGCAGCCCGTCCCGCAGAAACGGCAGGCTGCCTTGGACCAAGTCAGGTCTGTTTTGGCTCTATCCGTGATCAGGTTGGCTGCCACTCCTTCTTTGCTAATACCGGCGACGCCTGCGGCAACCGCCACGGCGTTCGCTTTGATATAGTCTCTTCTTGATAACTTCATACCCGTTCCTCCCTATCAGAGGTTTGTGAAATCTTGAAAGGCTCTGCCTGTCCGCGCTCGTCATGCTGATAAACCGGAAGCAATGAAAAAATGCCCGGCAATTCGCGGATCTGCTCTGTGGTTGAGGCCAGTTCTTGTGTACCCGGAGCATCCAGCAACACGACCAGCTTTCCGCTTGGTTCCAGAAGCGGGACCTCGGCATATGGGATAGCTTCAATGGTTTTCTTAAGCTGCTCTGCCTTTCCGGCATCAACTTGCGCGACGAGGCTCGAAATATAAATTGCTTCTTCCATGCTCATTTCCCTCTATTTGGCGCCTCCGGATCCACCGCTGATACCGAAAGGCTGCTAGCAGGGCAGACGGAAACACAGGCACCGCAGCCGGTGCATGCCTCCTGCAGAATTATCGGTTGCGGAATTGATCCGGTTTCGAAACGAAATCGAATGGCTTTTGGATCACAATGATCCTGACAGCTTTGGCACTGAACATGTTGCCTGGCCAAGCAGCTGTCGTGAATGAAGGCCTTTAAAGGCCAGATACTCTCTGTCTCCTGACGAAAGACCGGCTCCGGGCAGGCGGTCCGACAGTCACCGCAAAAGGTGCATTCGCCCTCTTTAAAACTGACTGTGGGAAATCCGTCGTCCCCCTGGACGATGATCTCCTCCGGACAGGCTTGCCGACAAGCATCACATCTCTGGCAGGCCTTCAGGATTCCCTCTGGTGTTGTCCAAGGCAGATAATGCCTACCGGACACACGGTCGGACCCTTTCCCAGAGCCAGTTCGCCCTTTCAGAAAGGCCCGCCTGCTAAGGCTAAGGGTTTCTTTTCCTTGCAGCATCGGCTTAACCGACCGGCGGCCCGCCATACAGTATCTGATAGACCCATATGGCGAACCCGTATGCCCCAACCACACCGATGGTCAGAGCCGGTATCAGAATAAATGTCAGAAAAAGGAACAAAGAAATTTCAGTCTTCTTTGTCTGATCCTCAATTTTAGCGCCTTCCATATCCATCACCTCTACTAGCTCGTAAGGTACTATGAACGCGGCTTCACAAGAGGACATTGATTTAGATCATTGTGAAGTAATCACAGGCAATCAACGGATCACGAATTGCTTATCATAAACAATTATCTGGAAAGGATGTCACTTTTCCGGTTAACTGGCAAATTCAAAAGATGGTTGTCCAAGCCTTCTCCAAGCCCGCAGATCCATCACGACAAGAGGTACTCCATGCCCGTTTATAACCGAATTGCCGAACTCCAGGATGATATGCAGGTCTGGCGCCGGGACATTCACAAACATCCGGAGCTGGGGTTTGAAGAAATCAGAACCGCCGAAATCGTGGCAGAGAAACTGCGCGACTGGGGGTTAGAGGTTCACGAAGGAATCGGACGTACCGGTGTTGTCGGTGTTCTCAAAGGTCAGGGCAACAGCCGTAAATCGATCGGCATCCGCGCCGATATGGATGCATTGCCTCTTCAGGAGCTGACCGGGCTCGACTATCAGTCGATCCATGAGGGAAAAATGCATGCCTGCGGTCATGATGGCCACACCGCCATCCTGTTGGGTGCCGCAAAATATCTGGCTGAAACCCGCAATTTCGATGGCACGGTCAATTTCATCTTTCAGCCTGCAGAAGAAGGCGGCGGCGGCGGAGATGCCATGGTCAAGGACAACCTGTTTGGCCGCTTTCCCTGCGACGGTGTTTACGGTCTGCATAATATGCCCGACGCCCCCAAGGGAACGTTTCATATCAAATCGGGCCCGTTGATGGCATCAGCTGATATTGCCAATGTCACCATCACCGCCAAAGGAGGACATGCTGCCCACCCGCATCGGGCCGTCGACCCCATCAAGGTAGGTGTACAGCTGCATGTCGCGCTGCAGACCATTGTTTCGCGAAATGTCAGCCCGATTGACAATGTCGTGGTGAGCATTACCGAATTTCATGCGGGAACCGCTCAGAATATTATTCCTCACGAAGCTATCCTGACAGCCTCCATCCGCACGGCAACGCCGGAAATGCGGGATTATGTAGAGCACCGCTTCAAGGAAATATGCGCCGGCGTTGCGGCCACTTTCGGCGTTGATATTGATATCGATTATGTTCGAAATTACCCCTGTACAGTCAACCATGACAAAGAAACAGAGATTGTCTCCCGCGCCGCTGCCGCTGTTGTCGGGCCTGAAAATGTAAATACGAAAGCCCCTGTCCGCATGGGCAGCGAGGATTTTTCCTTCATGTTGGAAGCCTGCCCGGGCGCTTATATCCTGCTGGGCAGCAAAGATGAGGATCACACCTTCACAGTTCATCACCCTGAATATGATTTCAATGACGGGATCCTTGGAACGGGTGCCAGCCTCTGGGCAAAACTGGTGGAACAGGAAATGCCCAGAAGCTGACCGCATTTTTGAAAACCCAGCGGACGGTCACGCCATCCTTCGGGAGAGTGCAGTCTCTTTGCGTTTTAGAAATGTTGTGAGGAGGGCCGGATAATCCGCGGAGACAGCTTGCTGGACGGAAGGCTGGGAAGCCAGCCTTTCCCGCCAGTCGCCGGTTCTCTTCAAAGGCGTCAAAATTCCGAAATCGGAAATGCGGTCGAAAACATCGAAATACCGGAATACCGGCGCAAAAACCGCCTCAAGCAATCCAAAATTCTGATCACTGAACCAGGAAGCTGTCAGTAAATCTGTTTCAATAAGGGCGAACTTCTTGCTGAGTTGCGCCCTTTTTTCCTCAAGCGCCTTTTCAGAAGGGGCCGAGTAAAATCCGGCAATATCATTTAAGAGGGAGGATGCAAATTCGATCCAGGATCTTTCCTGCGCGCGAATTAAGGGATCGCCGGACAACATCGGATGGTCACTGACTTCCTCCAGATACTGTAAAATGACGGCCGATTCAAAAATGGCATGGCTCTGCCCCTCCTGCTCGACTTGCAGAACCGGCACTTTGCCAAGGGGTGAAACTTCAAGAAACCAGTCCGGTTTGTTGGCAAGATCAATATCAATCCGGGTGAACCGCCTTCCTTTCTCGGTCAGGGAAATGGAAATGCGCTGCGCGTAGGGGCATAAAATATGACTGATGAGCGTGAGAGAGGCCATAGCTGTCATTTCTCCATTATAGATGCAATTGCATCTATATAATAAGCGACAACCCTTCTGTCAATATTGATGCAATTGCATTTACATGTCATAGTGCCGCCTTCGATACCGAGAGCCGATAGAGGTCGTATGTCTGAAAGTTACCTGGACGCCTGGATTCATCTTCACCGCAGTTCTCAGAAGATGATTGCAGCCATTGAAACGGACTTGAAGGCTGCAGATCTGCCGCCCCTGGCATGGTATGATATTCTTCTGGAACTTAAAAAAGCGGGAGCCGACGGACTGCGGCCCTTTCAATTACGCGACAAGGTCCTGATGGCACAATATAACCTGTCCAGACTGGTCGACCGCCTCGTGCGCACGAACCATATCCGCCGCATTCCCTGCAAGGAAGATGGGCGCGGTCATTCCCTCATCGCAACGGGAAAAGGGCTGGCGCTCCAACACAAAATGTGGCCGCTTTACCAGCGGTCTATCGAAACACATTTTTTTTCGAAACTGACCGAAGACGAAATACTCCTGATCTCCCCTGTTCTAAAGAAACTGTAACGCCGATGCCCCTTGAACTTCGCCTCTGTTACTCCGATGCCTATCTTCAAAATATTGCCGAATGCCTTGCAGGAGAAGCAGACATTTCACAAACAGACTTCATCTCATTCGTGCAAGGAAATGGTTGGGAAGACCTCGCCCTCAAGCAACGAATGGCGCGGTTGACGGAGGCGCTTGTCCAATTTCTGCCAGGCTCCTTTGAAGAAAATATCGCTATCCTCAAGACCATTTTACCTGCCATCAGCACAAAAGATTTCAAATATGCTGACATGCTGTCCATGTTTGTTCCGGAATATGTAGCGGTCCAGGGAAAAGGCGCGCTGGAGACCTCTCTTGACGCCCTTGCTGTCTTCACCTCAACAGGGACAACGTCGGAGCTGGCCATTCGCCCCTTTATTCTGGATCACCCGGAGCGGGTTATGAAAAGGATGCTGGAATGGGCGAGCCACCCTCACCCTCATGTCCGCCGCTTCTCCAGCGAAGGCTGCAGGCCTCGCCTGCCCTGGGCCATGGCCCTTCCGGATTTTAAAAAAGATCCCTCTCTGGTGATGCCAATCCTTGAGACGCTGAAACGCGATGACTGTTTGTTTGTCCGCAAAAGCGTCGCTAATAACCTCAATGATATTGCCAAGGACAATCCGGAAACTGTTCTTTCATTTGCGGGCAAGCATTTGGGTTCGCATCAACATACGGACTGGATTATCAAGCATGGATGCCGGACATTACTGAAAAACGGTAACGGCCCCGTCCTGGCGCTCTTTGGATCGGGACCCGCAGAGCTATCCTCCAATATGCTTCGCTTGGATAAGGACACCGTTCAATTCGGGACCGATTTAACCTTCGAGTTTGAAGCCACCGTTATCGCGCCAATCCCGCAATCTTTACGCCTTGATTATGCAATAGACTTCGTAAAGGCGAACGGAAAGCAATCCCGGAAAATTTTCCGGCTTTCTGACATAAAAAATCCGGAAAAAACCGTCGCCATCCGTAAAAGTCACCGCTTTATCGACTACAGCACGCGCAAACACTACGCGGGAGAACATGTGGTGGCGATTATTCTCAATGGCGAAGAAGTCGCAAAACACACCTTCACACTTCTCCTGTGAGCTTTATCACACAGTGCTTTCATGAAAACACCGAACCTTTGATTTGAATCAATTTTCGCACTCCCACCCGGCGTTATGAACCCTCTAGAAGCCGCATCCAAGTCAGTCTCTGTGGACAGATAATGGGCTGCGACATCCGGTTTATGGAGTTCGTAATGAAAAAAATGACATATGTTTCCCTCGCGCTGCTGTCCACTTTTGCTGTTCTGGGAAGTTCAACGGCCGCACTTTCCAAAGATGCCGGAGATATTCTCGTCCGGTTTCGCGGGCTGGCCGTCGTCCCTCAGGAAAGCGGCACCACGAATGCCATCGGCGGCAGTGCAGAAATCGACAACTCAATCGTGCCTGAGCTCGATTTTACCTATTTCTTTACAGAAAATATCGCAGCAGAGCTTATTCTGGCGACAACACCACATGACGTCAAAATGAAGGGTACAACCCTTGGGCGTGATGTTGATCTTGGTGATGTCTGGCTGCTACCGCCTACTTTATCCTTGCAATATCACTTCATGCCCAAAAAAGCCTTTAGCCCTTACATTGGTGCCGGCCTTAATTACACATTCTTCCTGAACGAAGATAAAGGCAATGACCCGGCCGTCAATAAAGTGGAATATGAAGATGGCTTCGGCTACGCCCTGCAAGCGGGGTTTGACTATCAAATTGACGACCGGTGGAGTTTCAACTTCGACGTCAAAAAACTCTTCCTGGAAACCGATGTCAAGGTAAATGGCGGGGCCATCAAGGCCAACAATGTCGATATTGATCCATGGATTGTCGGTATCGGATTTGGTTATCGGTTCTAGTCAAACGGGACAGGCAGGTCCGTTACCCAGGGTCGGTAGTAACGGTCCCGCCTGATCAACCCGCCGTTCGCGAAAGGAAGGCCGGGGCGATTTCTTTTTTCAGGGAAAATACTGTCTCTGGATAGGCAGTTTAATTATTGCTAATTTCGAAATAAATATCGCATTTCGGAATTTTATTTTTGTTATCAGCAACAATCAAATCAGAGCCCCTCGAACTTGAAGCTTTCCGCCATAAAGTCAGAGAAAGCGCGGACTTTGGGCGATAAATGGCGGCTCGACGGGTAAAGAAAATAGACGTCGAAGTCGGGAGCAACAAAGGTCACATCATCCGAATTGAAAAGCTGTACCAGGCGGCCTGACGTCAAATGGTCAGCGACATGCCAAAGCGGCAGAACAACCAATCCAAGCCCCTTCAATCCAGCCTCCAGAACCGCTTCACCGCTATTGGTCCGAAATCGCCCGGAGACAGGAACATCTTCCACACCCTGTTGTGTCCGGAATCTCCAGCTTTTGGCGACAGATCGCCAGACTTCATTGGCCGTCTCAAAACTGATGGCCAGGCATTGGTGATGCTTCAGATCTGCGGGCCGGACAGGCGTTCCATGTTTTTCCAGATAGCCGGGACTGGCACAAATCACACGCACAACGGTGTGTAATTTGCGTACTTTCAACGACGAATCCGGTAACTGGGCAGCCGCCCGAATAGCCACGTCAATGCCCTCCTGAACCAGATCGACAACACGATCTTCCAAGCTCAGTTCCAGTGAAACATCCGGATATCGATCAAAGAAAGCCTCCAGCCGCGGGACAATGTGGGATTTACCGATCATCATAGGGGCGGTAACCTTCAAAAGCCCGCGCGGTTCAGAATCCATTTCCATAATGGAACGGCTCATATCATCAATTTCAGCAATCGCATGGACCGCGCGCGCAAAATAAAGCTGACCGGCCTCTGTCAGACTGACTTGCCGGGTTGTGCGGTTTAAAAGGCGAACTTCCAGTGCTTCTTCAAGGGCGTTGATCTGCCGGGTCACTGAAGATGCCGCCAGCCCCATATGCCGCGCCGCTTCGGAAAAGCTGCCAGTATTCACAATTTCAATAAAGATCCGGATGGCACCCAGATTATCGATCACTTGCAATTTCCTTATTGATGAGACCAGTCATTTGCGTCTTCAGAATTATTGGGAGACAGGCCCAGAATATCGCCCTCTGCCGAGCAACCGAGACCAAGAACCGTTCGATTTGCATAAGCGAAATACGCGCTCACCTGATTGATTTCGAGAATTTCACCATCGTCAAAACCAGCCTCCCGCATGGACCCCACATCTTCTTCTGTCAAAGCCGCCGGATTTTTCGTCAGCTTTTCAGCATATAACAATGCTTTTTTCTCGCGGTCGCTCAAAGGGGCCGCTTCAACATTCCCCTGATCAATCGCCGCCTTAAGCGCCATCGCTTTTTCATCATCGGACAATAACCGGCGAAGACCCGCGAAATGATGATCCACACAGTAAGCGCACTGATTGAGCGAGCTTACCCAAACCCCGAGTGTTTCGAGAAACCACTTTGGAACAGTATTATTCGAATGATGCAGGACATATTTATAGATGGCCATATGCCCCTCCATCGTATGCGGTCGCAGGGAATGCATCATCATAATATTATCGACATTGTCGTCCGGCCCTTTGACTCTGTCATAGAGTTGTTTCAGCCGACCTGCGGCCACTTTATAAGATACGACATTAATCCAGGGCATAAGGGTTCCGTTCTCATTAAGATCTGTCATTCAATTCATCATGCAGATGCCTTCCCCCGTTATCAACTTATTTACGGCCATCCGTGAGTTCGCCGCTATTAACCATACATAACGTTTGTTGAATGCGAAAAATATGGTAAAAAAAGAGTTAATAATTAGTGTCATCTTAAAATGTTAGGGTGACTGGAATAGATAATCGAGGGGTCTTACTATGAAAAATATGATCAAGCGCATTGCCAGCACGGCTGGCCTGTCCGTTCTTTTAACCGCAGGTATTCTGTCATCAGCCTCAGGTGCCAATGTTAATCCAGATGTGATTTTTGGTTCGGGAAATGCCAATGGCGGTTTTACGGTCGGCACAAACAACAATATCGAAGTCGGCTTGCGTGCCAAACAACGTTTTCCAGCAGCCAATATCTTCAACTATAATGGGGTCGATACCTATCAGTTTTCAGCAGGCGAGTCTTCTCCTGGCTCTGGACGGCCAACCTGGAATTTTGAATGGTCTGTCAATACAGATGTGAGCGGAACATCCGGCTCAACAGTCGGCGACTTCATCTATCGTTTGAAACTCGACACGGATCCCGGGGCCGGACAGAATTTTACCACCTTTGACCCTATTATGGGTCTCCCCTATATCCTGGGTGCTGATCATGCTTTCGGTGACAACAATACCGGAAATGGCGGTGGGACAGAGGGCAGCCCGCTAAATTATGCAACAATGTTGAGCACCATGAATGTGGTCCAGAATTCCTGGGCCTTCAACTGGTTTGCCTTGATTGACCCAACCATTGCCGGTCTTTATAGCATCGAGATGGAAGTTCTTAACCAGGCTGGCGAAATGCTTTCCAACTCTGGCATCAATGTTCAAGTAAGTGCCGTACCGCTTCCTGCCGCACTACCGCTTTATGGCGCTGGTATTGCTGTGCTGGGCTTCATGGGCTGGCGCCGTAAACGCAAAACAGCGTAATTCTGAACACGCAACTATTCGGATGATCAAAAAGGCGACTTCGGTCGCCTTTTTCAGGTCGGTCTGCAGCAAAGTATAAATCTTCTTCACCCATACTATACTGGTGTCTTGCTTTGACCAAACCTGTCTCGGTAATCACTGGGCGAGACATTGAAATATTTGGTGAAAGCCCGCCGAAACGATTGTTCATTTCCAAACCCTGACATAGTGGCAACTCCACCAATGCTTGCCGCACCATGATCCAGATAGGTTCGCGCCATATCGAGCCGTGCACCTTCAACAAATCTGGACGGGCTTTCACCAAATTCTTTCAGAAAATGCCGATGCAACGTTCGCTCCGTCATATTGGTGTAAGCTTCCATGCGCGATAATCGCCAGTCGTCGGCAGGGTGCTCGGTGATAGCAGTACACAGATCGCGAATTTTCGATGACACTGTTGCCTGCGCCTTAAGCGGCTTTGAATATTGGTTTTGCCCCCCTGATCTGCGCATGAAAACAACAAGTTCGCGCGCGACATCCAGGGCAAGATTTCGGCCGTGATCTTCTTCGACAAGAGCAAGCGACAAGTCTATGCCGGCAGTGACACCCGCCGAGCAATAGATGTTTTCGTCTTGGGTAAAGATCTCATCTGGTCGCCATTTGGTTTCAGGGAAGCGTTCGAACAGAAACGGGCTGCGTGTCCAGTGAGATGTCGCCTGCTTTCCATCCAGGATTCCTGCAGCAGCCAACAACATACTCCCTGAACAAATTGAAATGACGCGCCGCTGAGATTTTGTCGCCTTTCGCAGATAGTCTAACACCCGCTCATTCCCCAGATTTTCATCAACACTGGGCCCTCCGGGGATAATGATGTCCCCTTTTGGAGGAAGCTCGGCAAAACTGGAATCCGCAGAAATCTCTAACCCTGTGTCCGTCTTGATTGCGGCCCCATCAGGGGTTGTAATATGCGTTTTGTAATAAGGAGATCGCAAAAACTGGTTTGCAGCACAGTAAACCTGCAAGGGCCCTGCGATATCCATCAACAATGTATTCTTGAGCGCAATGATTGTAACCGGATACATGATTGGGTCCACGATAAATGTCTGAATATGACTTCTATTTGTCATATCAGACAAAATAGTAGTCCACTAACCTCCAAATACAAAGAGGTTACAGGTGGGTTTAAGATGACAAAACAGTATATCGACGATGCTCAAGACGTTCCAAAGCCGACATCCCCAATTCCGCACGCAGTTGTTGTGGATAACACATGTCATATTTCGGGACAGCTCTCGGTTTATGACGATGGATATCGAAGCGGAACCGCATATGAGGAAGCTAAACGAGCCTTTGAGCTTATCTTCAGGATTGCCTTAAAGGCGGGCTTTGAAAAAGACGATCTGATTTATATCGATTTGGCCTTCAGTGATCTTGCAAATGATCTGCCTGAAGTGAACCGGTTATACGCAGAGTTATTCGACAAACCACCAGCCAGAACCATCTACGAAGCTGCGGCCTTGCCGTTCGGTGCCAAGGTGAAAGTCCAAGCCATCGCAATGCGGGCGTCACAATGACGGTTCACTTAGTCGAAGGCGGTCTGTTTGTCCTTACTGCAATCGTTTTACTGGGAACACCAGGGCCTGCCATTGCAGCCCTTGTGGCCATTGGCCGCCAAATCGGGTTTAAGCGAAGCCTCAGATTTTTTATCGGGCTCCAATGTGGCCTTGCTTTCGCCGCGGCGATCAGTGCGGCAGGTTTATTTTCCGCCTTGCAGGCGTTACCCGGTGCGACACTGCTGATGACCATCACTGCCTCCACATATCTTGCCTATCTGGCCTACAAAATCGCCACAGCACCAGTTGGCATAGAGCTCGGGACCGGGACCGAAAGAGCGGCATTTACCCCCACACCAGCGGGAGGCTTCTTGCTTGGCGCCAGTAATCCAAAGGCTTATGTCGCCTTCATTTCGATGATGGCTTCCTATCAGATCGTGCCGTCGCATGGTTACATTGACGCTTCGGCCAAATGGTTCATTTGCATTTTGGTTATGATATTCGTCGATACGCTTTGGCTCTGGTTTGGCGACATTATCCGAAGATCCAATTTAAGCGCGAAAGCTGAACGTATTTTGAATGTCTGTATGGCGGCAATCATTCTTGCCACCATTGCCTTTGCGCTTTTCGATTTTTCGGGCACTCCGTAAGGAATAGCCCATATTCGAGTCAGACATAGGGTGCATCAGCCGCCTGTTCCTGTATTTTTTTCTGCGCTGTGAAGAGATCGATAGAGCGCGGCGCGCATGCCGAACCGTTTTTCAAAGGCGGTGCTCATTCGCGGGACCGAGCCAAAACCGGCTTCAGCCGCCACCTGTTTAAGGCTTCTTTTCTCCACGATCAGGCACCGGGCGGCCTCCAACCGCAGTGACAGCACAAACTGCGCGGGCGTGACACCCAGTTGGTCTGTAAAGTGGCGATAAAAACTACGCTCCGACATGCAGGCTCTTTCCGCCAGGTGCGGGATATCAAGCGATTTATCCAAATTGGATTTCATCCAGTCTATTAGCGGGCGGAAAGCCTCCCCCGCCTTGCTTTGTGCCTGTAACAAGGATGAAAACTGGCTTTGATGACCAGGCCTGCGTGCATAAAGCACAAGCCGCCGGGCAATATCGTTGGCAATCTGGGCCGTCAGGTCCTGTTCGACCATTACCAGCGCCATATCGATGCCGGTTGTCACGCCTGCTGACGTCCAGACCTTGCCGTCTTTGACAAAAAGCGCGTCTTTATCGACCTGAATATCGGGGTAATCCTGTGCCAACCGGTCACAGCCGAGCCAATGGGTGGTCGCCGCCCGCTTTTTCAGCAAACCCGCACGGGCCAGAATAAATGATCCTGAGCAAACCGATGATAGCCGAGCCACAGTCGTCTCTTTGCTAACCAACCAGGAAAGCAGCATTTTATTTTTCATCACGCGGCTCAGCGGGCGTGTATCTGCCCCTGCCACCAGTATTGTATCCCTAGGCGTCGCCTCTATCTCTGACAGGGGCTGGCTCTGCAACGTAACACCGGAATCGGTTTCGATGGGTCTTCCCACCGGAGAGGCTATCAGAACCGAATAGATATCTTCTCCCGCAACCTTGTTTGCCATACTGAAAACGGAAGCAGGCCCGGTTATGTCCAGCAACTGGCAACCGTCATAGCCGATCAGAATGATTTTTTTGGAATTGGTCATTGGCAGAATTTAATCGATAATTGTCATTTCTGCCAGTTTTAATCCATGCAATTCTGCCCGGCACACACAAATGAGGACACAACATGCAGATCGCTTTCGTTTTATATCCAGGATTTACAGCCCTTGACGCACTGGGGCCTTATGAGTTTCTCAAAATGATCCCAAATGCTGACATTCGTTTTGTTGCCGGGACAAAAGGTCCGATTACAACGGACAGGGGTTTTCTGATCGTGGAAGCCACCCATACATTCGATGATACACCGGCACCCGATATTCTTCTCGTGCCCGGGTCTGAAGCAGAAACCGGCACAGCCATGCGTGATACGCACCTGCTAAATTGGCTCAAAAAAACCCATCAGACGACGAAATGGACCACTTCCGTTTGTTCAGGATCCCTGGTATTGGCGGCGGCCGGTATCCTGAAAGATCATCCTGCGACAAGTCACTGGATTGCCCAGGATACACTGGAAAAATTCGGCGCCCGACCACAACGCCATGATCGGGTGGTCCAATCGGGAAAGATCTGGACGGCTGCTGGTGTGTCCGCTGGGCTTGATCTGGCCCTTACCCTTCTGATCGATATCGTCGGGCAAGAACAAGCGGAAGTCATTCAGCTTCTTCTGGAATATGACCCAAGACCGCCTTTGAACGCCGGACATCCTGACACAGCGTCCGCTGCCACTTTTGCCAGGGCCAGGGCCGAGATGATGGCCCTGTCCGAAAAATGAAGGCAGGCAAAGCAGGAGAATAGATTGCAGAAACGGGCGGGGTTTTATAAAGTTGCGGGTATCTGACATACAGATCAGATCCAGCAACTGAAAGGCGACCTTCGTATGAAACAGACCATGGCGTTCCTCCTTGTTCCGCTTGTTCTTCTGTCTACTCCCCTCTCCATCGCCGCAGCACAGTCGTCGGAAAAAGTTAAAAGTAATTTCAGCACGCAGTCCGCCATACCGGCGCCTGCGAACGGCGCTAAAGAATATCCAGATTATTTTCTGACCCAGGATCAGTTGAAGGAATGCATCTCCATTGAAGCTTCCATGGGAATGCTGACCGGATATCTGCAAAAACGGGATTCTCTGTTTACCGACCTGAAGACAGAGCTGGCTGATCTACAAACGCAAATCTCGGCTGTTGAAGCTTATTTCAAAGAAAATCCCAATGTCACAGTGGATGATGAAGAAGCTTTTAAAACCCGAAACGAGATGGTCCGCAAAAACAACAATCTGGTCGACGGCTATAATCAGAAACTGGCCAACTACACCCAGTTGGAAAAAGCCTATAACGACGATGTCTCGTCGTTCAATGCACTTTCCCAAACCTTCGAAAGTGACTGCAATGGCAAACGCTATTATGCTGATGACCTGGCCGCTATCCGGGCGGCAGAATAGCAACGACCTTTTCATTAACGAACCGAAATATTAGAGAACCTACTTACTTCGAAAGGTGAGCAGGTTCTCCGCTCGCTTGTGCCTGGATGCCGCTTTGTTGCAATCTTTCGATACCGCGTATCATTTTATAAAAAATCGCGTTAAATGAGCATTTATTTTTAGTCATTACATACGTAATTACATTTATAGTATATTGAAAAATATACGAAAATTGTAACGACTTTGAAAGAGAAGCTCAATTCTTCAAAGTGCAATGACAGTTTTCAATCTAGCCTTTTTCGATCTGCAAACCGGCCGCAACCCAGTCGGGAAATCCATCTGCCAAGCGGCAAGCCTCATATCCACGGCGGCGAAGGGCCGTCACAGCCTCCACCGATAAGGCGCAATATATTCCCCGGCAATAAGCAATGACATCCTGGCCATCCGGAAGATCATCAAGGCGCTGTTCCAGCTCTTCAATCGGGATGTTAATCGCACCCGGCAGATGTCCCAGCCGGAACTCTTCTTCCGGCCGAACATCCAGCAAGGTGACTGCTTCCTTTTTCAATCGGTTCAACAATTCTTCGCGGGAGATACCCTCAAGCTGATCGGGGGGATGGATACCGTTCGATGCCAGCTCCAATATCTCCGATCGGTTGTGATCGGCAAATCCGCGCAAGCCTGTCAGCATGTCAACGACCGGGCCTTTCCCTAAACGATAGAGAATACGCTTTCCCTCCCGTCGTGTCTGAACCAGCCCAGTCCGTTTCAGCTGCTGCAGATGCTGAGACGTATTGGCGACAGTCATACCCGATAACTCTGCCAGCCTGTCAACCGGGCGTTCTCCTTGCGCGATATGATCCAATAGGATCAATCGGTGGGCATTACCCAATGTTCTGGCAATCTCGGCAAGTTCTTCGAAAAACTGAATTTCAGCGTCAGAATGTGTCATGCCCCGAGTCTAGCTCGATTTAAAGTTCAATCAAACTATTGAATGATCATTTTATTGATGAGGATCACAGACGCTTGGACAAACCCATCTACAGAGAACAAAGCCGTTGACGGGGTGATAATTCTTCCCTAACAATCAATTATTCTATTGAACGTTTATTTTACCCGGTGTCAGATGTCAGGCAAATTTCGCGACAAGCGACCCGGCAGTGTGTGCCGTCACTGACCGCCCAAAAAGGAAGAAACGAAGTGAGTGAAACAGTGAATTTTATCATCGATGCCGTTGTGATCGGAACCGGGGCGACCCTCGTTATGGATCTCTGGGCTCTCCTCCAGAAGCGGCTGTTCAGTATACCCTCGCTTGATTACGGCATGGTTGGTCGCTGGATTGGTCATCTGCCTCATGGCCACTTTATTCATAGACCCATTATGGCGTCCCCCAAAGTGACAGGAGAAACCGTCATCGGCTGGTCTGCCCATTATCTCATTGGCATTTTGTTTGCTGGCATTCTGATTTTCATAACGGATCCGGAATGGATAAAGGCGCCGACATTTTTCCCGGCTTTGGCGATGGGGGTCGGAAGTATTATTGCACCGTTCTTTATTCTGCAGCCTGGTATGGGAGCCGGTATCGCTGCGCGCAAAACGCCCGTCCCCATGACAGCCCGTCTGCGCAGTGTGATTGCCCATACTTCCTTTGGCGTTGGTTTGTATGTGGCAGCGCTGCTCGCCTCACAACGCGCCGTGTTCTAATTCGCAGATTTTCCGGTTGTGAGAACGGGAAAGATCAGGGTGAAAATAAGTAATAATATAAGTAATTACATGGCTAACTTATTGAATATTTTATGAAAATTTTTTTCTTTTCCATAACTGATCCTGTTTGGGGAAACAACCACTGATCCTTTTTTGATCGTAAAAAGAAGTGTATTTATGTCTTCAACGATCTGTGAAAAGCAAGACAAGCGCTGTCAAGGCGGGAAAGAATGCCTTATCTTTTTTATGTTTCTAATGTAACAACGTCTGAACATCCTTTGTTCAAACGATGTCCTGAATCGACAAGGGCCCGCCATGAAAGAAAAAGAACTGCGACTAGCGCTCGTCTGTTACGGCGGCGCGTCCCTTGCCGTTTATATGCATGGCGTTACGAAGGAAATTCTAAAGCTTGCCCGCGCTTCAGCTGCTTTTCACTCCATACCGGCAGCCTCTGAACGACATGCCAAAATCTACCAGGATGTAGCCCCGTCCAGGATCGATACGGTGGATACCGAAGCAGTTTACTTTGAGCTGCTTAAGCTGATCGGCGAACATATTGATCTGCGGGTGATTGTTGACATCGTTGCCGGGGCATCCGCCGGCGGCATCAACGGTGTTTCGTTGTCCAGGGCACTGGCACACGATCTGGATATCGACCCGGTAACGGACGCGTGGATGAACGAGAGTGATGTCGAGTTTATGATGTCAGAGACCGTTCGTGCCAAAGCCTGGTCCAAGGCCGTCCTTCGCCCAATTATCCATACGATCTCAAAATTTGGACTGGATGAAATTGCCCCGGACGACGAAATGCGCCGGAAAATGTCCATGTTTCTGCGCTCCCGCTGGTTCAAGCCGCCTTTTGACGGACCTACCATTTCCGACATGTTCTTTCGTTCGCTTGATAAAATGGATCAGGGGATATCTGCAAATCGCAGCCTGTTACCCGCCGGACAGCAGCTGCATCTCTTTGTCACGGTCACCGATTTCTTCGGGCATCAACAGCATTTGCGTCTTCATGACCCGAAGATGATTTGCGAAAAGGAACACCGGCTCGTCCTGCAATTTGACTATCACGGCTCTTCCAGCGGCGTGATCAGTGACTTCGATCGGAATCACTTGCCCGGATTGATTTTCGCAGCCCGCGCGACATCCTCCTATCCCGGCGCCTTTCAGCCTGCGACACTCACAGAAATAGAGAGGCTTCTTGATCAAAACAGCCGCGACTGGCCCGGCAGAGCCCGCTTTATTGACAAGAATTTTTCAACATATAGCCGGCAAGGGGTGGATCTTGAGGCATGCTATTTTGTGGATGGGGGCGTGCTCAATAACAAGCCTTTTGCGGCTGCAGTGGCTGCCATCAAGAACCAGAATGCCTTTCGGGATGTGGATCGTCGCCTGATTTACATCGACCCTGAACCCGATAATGCAAAATTCACTGAGGGCAGCGAAATGCCCAAATTTATCCCGACATTGTTTGGCTCTCTTTCCAGTCTGCCCCGCAGTCAGCCGATCCGCGATGATCTGGCCTTTGTCGGTGGCTATAATGATCGCATACGGCGGGTCAAGCTGATGATGGAATCGGCAGCTCCGCGGATTAACGCCGCCGTCAGTGCGTTAACCGACGAAGCGGCAGATGCCGGGCCTGCCGCCATTCAGAATGCCCGAATGAAAGCGCATCGTGCAGTTGTCTCTGAAGTCGGCCTGTTTTATGACGGTTATCTCGCCCTCAAGATCGACAACACTGTCGACTATGTACACGAGCTGGTCACAACAGCCTTGCATATCAAACCGGAATCCATGGAATGTCATGCCCTGACAGATCTGTTTCGGCTGTGGGCCGAAACCAGGCATATCACGCACCGCAAAACACAAGGACCTGCGCAGCAAGGGGAGAACCCGGCCTGGCTCAAATTCCTGGATTGTTTCGATTTGGGGTTCAGAGACCGGCGGATCCGATTTGTTATCCGCAGCCTGAACCAGCTATATCCGAAGCTGGGGAATACAATTCCCGATGTGACAGCGACAGAGTTAAACGCGCTCAAACGCTCTCTCTATCAAATCCTGGATACGGTTCAGCCTTTTCACAAAGGTCATTTTGTTGACGGGGAGACCCGGGCCCTTATGGAAACACTTGCTGCCAATGCGACCCGTTTGACACCAGAAGACAATTTGGCGGCTATTGATGCCATCATCGGTAAATTGAGCAGTCAGATGAGCCTGGATCTGACTTGTACAGCCGTTGAAGATCTTCTCTGCAGGAACGAAGGCGCGACAGCCTGCCGCGATGTCAGACGGGAGCTGCTTCGCGCTTATGTCGGATATGCCTATTGGGACATTCTCACTTTCTCCATCACCAACTGGAAAAATATCGGCGAATTTGACGAGATCCGCGTCGATCGGATCAGCCCGATTGACGCCACCAGCATCGGCGGAAACAGACGCCTCAAAAGTTCCAATTTTGAAGGATTTGCCGGATTTTTCAGCCGGACAGCGCGGGAAAGCGATTATTTGTCAGGGCGTCTGCATGGTGTCGAACGCTTAATCGATATTGTCTGCTCGGCAATGCCTGAAAAGGATTGTGAGAAACGGTCCAGAGATATCGCAGCGCTAAAAGAAGCCGCTTTCCGCGCCATCTTGCAATCTGAACGGCCCAAACTCACTGCCATCGAGGAAGAATTTGATCAATTTGAAAAAGATCTGGCAGAAAAAAGAACGAATGAGGATCTTGGCAAGCCCCCTTAAAACAAGATCAGATGCAAAAAAGCCCCGCCATCTCTGGCAGGGCCTTTTGAAAATTGGAGCGGGCGATGAGATTCGAACTCACGACCCTAACCTTGGCAAGGTTATGCTCTACCCCTGAGCTACGCCCGCTCGGCATGCAGCAGTCGCTGCGAGGCGGGATAATAGTTATCTTGGATGTGAATGCAAGCGCGATTTTCAAAAATCTTTCATTTTATTTTCCCCCATAGCCGAGACGGGCGTCTCGCGGTATTCTGAGCCGCAAATTTAGACATTTAAGGATCTGATCTATGACAGCAACGCCTGAAGATTTGTATGCCCGGCTGGATCAACTGGGAATCAGCTACAAAACCCACCACCACGAACCGGTTTTCACGGTAGAGGAAGCCCGGTCCGTCTCGCGTGAATTGGACGGCGGACACAGCAAAAACCTGTTTCTGAAAGATAAAAACGGTGATTTGTATCTGCTGGTCTGTTTGGAGGAGACAAAAGTTGATCTGAAATCGCTCCGCAAAAAGATCGGTGCCAAAAATCTGAGCTTTGGAAAAGCGGACCTTCTCATCGACACGCTGGGGATTGAACCGGGTTCCGTAACCCCGTTCTCCCTGATCAATGATACGGATAATAAAGTACGCGTTTTGCTTGATAGTGCCATGATGCAAGAAGTTTTTTTAAACTTTCACCCCTTGATTAATGACAAAACAACGCAAATTTCATCTGAAGACCTGAAACGCTTCATTCAAGATTGCGGACATGACATGACAATTCTGGATCCTTCCGCACCGGCCCAGGCCGGTTAACCGCTGGACGGAACGCACCTAGAAGATATACTCTGTAATGGACTTCGGGTCTTTGGTGGAACAAAATAATAGTGGTATAGTCACGGTATGGAAACGCTTATTGACGGTGCAGCAGGCAGTGAAGCCAGCTGGATTAAGGACGGAACAACAGAAAGCTTCAACGACGACGTTGTTGGCGCCAGTCAGGAACGTCTTGTTCTTGTCGATTTGTGGGCTCCGTGGTGCGGCCCTTGCAAGCAGCTTGGACCAACGATTGAAAAAGTCGTCAAGAGTGCGGGCGGTGCTGTCTCTCTTGTTAAAATCGATATTGATCAGAACCCGCAAATTGCACAGGCCCTCCGCGTTCAGTCCATTCCGGCCGTTTTTGCTTTCAAGAACGGACAGCCTGTAGATGGCTTTATGGGTGCGATCCCTGAAAGCGATATCAAGAAATTCATCGAAAAAAACGCCGGCGAGGCTATTGGCCCATCACCGGTTGAAGCCGCGATGGAGACCGGTCTTGCCGCCCTTGATGAGGACAATGTCGAAGTTGCTCTGGCGGCGTTCGCTCAAATTCTGGAAATCGAGCCAGAGAATATTGAGGCCAAAGCTCATCTGTCTCGCGTCTATTTGAAGCTCGGTGAAGCAGAAGCAGCGGAAACACTTCTGGCCACCCTCGAGGAAGCCGACAAAAAGAACGCGGCTGTCTCAGCCGCCTATGCTGCTTTGTCTCTGGCTCAAAATGCCGCCAATGCAGGCGATATGGCCCCCTTGCTGGAGAAAGTTGAAAAAGATCCTGAAGATCTGGAAGCACGGCTGGAACTGGCCCGCGCCCAAATTGGCGCTGAACAGCAAAAAGAAGGCGGCGAGCAGCTTCTGGAAATCATTCGCCGGGACCGGGAATGGCAGGATGGCATTGCCCGTCAGGAGCTTCTCAATCTGTTTGAAGTTCTGGGCCCGATGCACGACATCACCAAAGACCTCCGCCGAGGCCTTTCATCCCTGTTATTCTCATGAGTGATCAGGGCACCACGTCTGGACTGGAAGAATTACCGGCAATTTTGCCTGTCTTCCCGTTGACCGGTGCCCTGCTTTTGACGACGGGTCAGCTCCCGCTCAATGTTTTCGAGCCACGCTATGTGGATATGGTCCGCGATGCCATGGAAAGTCATCGGGTTATCGGCATTATACAGCCCCGCGATCCGGAGGATATGGCCCATGAACCGCCTCTTTATTCCATCGGATGCGCCGGGAAAATATGTGAATTTTCTGAGCAGCAGGACGATGTTTTCCGCATCACACTGGAAGGCATGTGCCGCTTTCAAGTCACGGAAGAATTGGACCGAATGACGAAATATCGCCAGGTCCATGCAGATTACAGCCCTTTTCAACATGACAGGGTACCTTGTGCTGAAAACACGGTTAATCGAGCCGCCTTGCAGGATGTTCTGAAAAATTTCCTGGAATTTGAAAATGAAGAAGAAGACTGGGAAGCGCTTAATAATCTTGCGGATGACAATCTGGTCAATTCGCTGTCCATGATCTGCCCCTTCTCTCCCGCAGAAAAGCAAGCCTTGCTGGAAGCTCATGATGTTCTGGCCCGGGCAGAATTACTGACCGGTCTGCTCACCATGATGATGCAGCAAGGCAGTCCCAACCGCACTGTCCAATAGTCTTCGGAGTTTCCCCTCGTGACCGATATCCCTGAAAGCACCCCTGAAATGTCTGCGGTTGATCCAAAACTGCTTGAAATCCTGGTCTGCCCGGTGACAAAAGGGCCGCTGACCTTTGACCGGGACGCATCCGAACTGGTCAGCAAAAAAGCCAGCCTCGCCTTTCCGATCCGCAACGGCATTCCGATTATGCTGGTGGATGAAGCCCGGCAGATTGAAGACTGATGTCCGAAGATTTCTATGATCGGGCGGGTCGCCCAAAGCCTGTTGAAATTCGCCTCAAGAAAGAAGAGAAAATCCTCTGTATTTCTTTTGCGGATGGTCATGATTTTCAATTCCCGGCAGAACTCCTGCGGGTAGAGAGCCCATCCGCCGAAGTACAGGGCCATAATCCATCACAAAAACAGATTATCCCGGGACGCCGCCATGTGGGGATCATGTCACTGGAACCGGTCGGCAATTACGCTGTTCGCCTGAAATTTGACGACCTGCACGATACAGGTCTGTTTTCCTGGAGCTACCTCTACCGCCTCGGCCTCACCCAGGAAGAAGTCTGGGAGGCCTACCTCACCAACCTTTCCAAAGAAGGCCTCAGCCGCGACCCTTGAAACTCCACCCTACACGCATTACGATATTTTAGATTCAGGATAATATTTTTCTGGAGCGCGAAAAGAAAGAATAATGCTGAGATGGGGTATTTTGAGGGGCTAACAGATACGGTTTTCAAACGGAAGAGTGCGGGAGAAACCATATTTTATCCATGGGGAGTTTTGGGATCGGGCGTCATCCTTGAGACTGAAGAAGATCTAAGCCGGATCAGAGGCGTCACCTTGATAATAACCATGACTTCGTTCTTTATCGTCATGGTTATACATTTCTTGGCAGGCTTGTGGTTAAACGCGATTTTCCTAACCGCTTTTTGTATATTCTACCATTTTCTGATTAAAAGAATGACTAGGAATTTTCCTAAAACAGAAGAACGATTGCGCTTAACCGAAGCTCTTCAAAATTCGGCAAAATCCCATAATTTGGTAATTTTGATTTTCTTCGAGATATGTAGCCTTGTGTTTTTTGCTGGAGGCTTTTTTATACTTTTCAAAGGAGATAAAATCCTATTAGCTCTATCGGGAATAGGCTTTTGTGGAATAGGTAGTATTATATTTGGCTATATGATCTATACAAAGATCAAACAAAAAAGAGACACTCTTTAAAGCGGCTTACCCTCAAGCAAGCGGGGGAGGATGCCGACGGTGCCACGGGCATGTTCCATAAAGAAGCCTTTGAGCTTTGGCATTTTGTGAACTGCGGCCAGTCCCAGATCCCGGGCAAGCCGGACGGGGGGCATATCAGTGACAAAAAGCTTGTTCAGACCATCGGTGATCGCTAGCAAGGCCAGACTGTCAAACCGCCGCCAGCGCTGATAACGAACCAACGTATTCTGCATCCCGAAATCCTGACCGAGACGCGCGGTGTCAATGACCACTTCGGCCAGGGCCGCCACATCTCTCAAACCCAGATTAAGGCCCTGCCCGGCAATCGGATGCATGCCGTGCGCTGCATCGCCGATCAAGGCTAATCTCTCCCCGATATAGCTGTCTGACTGATGCAGGGTGAGCGGATAACTCCATCTGGGGCCAACCACATCCAGCCTCCCCAGATAGTCGCCAAACCGGCGGGCCATCTGCGCCTGAAAAGCCCCGTCATCCAGCGACATGATCTTCGCCGCCATTTTCGTCTCTTCTGTCCAGACAAGGGAAGAGCGATTTTTGCTCATGGGCAGAATGGCAAATGGGCCCGGGTTCAGGAATCTTTCCTGGGCGACACCTTTATGGGGATATTCATGGGCAACCGTACAAACAATACCGCTTTGATGATAGGACCAGCCCACGGTTCCAATACCCGCCGCTTTCCGAAGAGGAGATCCCCGACCGTCCGCCGCAACAATCAGGCGGGCGTTTATGACACGACCATCTTTGAGCGTTGCCATTACTCCGTCCGAAGATCGTTCTATTGTCTCATAGGTGGCAGGAGCCATCAGGCTCAGTGTTTCTATTTCTTTCGCCCGTGCCAGCAGCGCCATGCGCATATGGCGATTTTCCACCATATGTCCAAAAGGCTCGTCCCCAAGCTGGCGATGATCATAATGCAGAAAGAATTTTGACGGACCGTCCGTGATCCGGATATCCAGCATCGGCTCAGCCTCTGCAACATGATCCCAGACCCCAATGCTTTTAAACAGATTACGCGAGGCGTGGGCAATGGCCGAAACCCGACCATCAAATCCTGCATCCACAACAGCAGCCGGGTCCTCCCGCTCCAAGACGGCTACATTCAGTCCTGCCGACGACAACGCAATTGCCAACGGCAGACCGTTCAGCCCCCCGCCCACAACAAGAATATCGGCTTCAATATTTTTTGCAGATGCCATTGGTCTCGGTCCCTTCTCGGCGATGTGATCAGCACGCGCTGCTCAGCCCTTGTCCCTTTGTAAGATTATCGCTAACCTCCCGCAATGACAAATAACTGGCACATGCTTTCTGCCCTTGAATTGGGCGACAGGATAGAACAGGGCGAGATTGACCCTGTTGATCTCACGCAATATTTTCTGGATCGGATCAAGGAAAAAGATCCGGACCGGGTGATTTATGTCCGACTGACCGAGGAAAGAGCGCTTTCTGAAGCCCGCGCCGCCCAAAAGCGCGCTCAAAATAAACAAAGACGCAGTCCTCTGGATGGTGTTCCCATCTCCTGGAAGGATTTGTTCGATACAGCGGGCGTTGCGACAGAAGCCGGTGCCAAAATTCTGGAAGGGCGCATCCCGACCAAAGACGCCGAGTGCCTGGAGCGGGCAACGCGCGCCGGATTAATCTGCCTTGGAAAAACCAATATGCCGGATGTTGCCTTTTCAGGCCTGGGGAATAATGCCTGGACCGGAACCGGACCCAATCCGCACGATTCACAGAATATCCGGGTGCCAGGGGGTTCTTCCTCTGGCGCGGCCTTGTCTGTCTATCATGGTCTCGCCGCGGCCGGTATTGGCTCAGATACAGCAGGGTCCGTGCGTATTCCCTCCTCCTGGTGCGGAATCACAGGCCTTAAAACCACCCATGGGCTGATATCACTCGAAGGATGCGTCCCCCTCTCCCCTTCTCAGGATACCGTGGGACCGCTCACCAAAACGGTGGCAGATGCCAATGCCTTGAACGCCGTGCTATCGGGAAAACCTGCCGCTGACCTAACGGCAGCCTCCTTAAAAGGCGTGCGTATCCTGCGGGCGACAACGGTTTTCGATGATCTCGTTGAACCGGCCATCCAGAAACAGATTGAGGCTGGCCTTGAAGCCCTTGAAAAGGCAGGAGCCGAGATCGTGACCGGCCCCGTTCCGGTTTTCAAAGACGTGTTGGACGCCTCCGCCAAGAGCGGCTCGCCAGCGAATGTCGAAGGGAACGTTCTTTGGGCAGATCAGATCCGTGACAATCCGGGCGGTATGTTTGGCCCCATCGTCCGCCGCTTTCTGGCTGCAGATGATTTCAGCGCCACCGGAATAGTCAGTTTCTATATGGCCATGGAGAGATTTCAAAAGCAGTATATGGCGGAGTCTGCAGGCTTTGATCTTGTGGTTGGTGCAACCACACCGGCGCCGGCGCCTTTGCTAGAGCCACTATACGAGGACGAAGCACTGTATCTGAAGGCTGCCATGATGTCGATCAGCCTGACGCGGCTTGGGAATCTGCTCGGCCTGTGCGCTACATCCCTGCCTTGTGGCTTCGCCGACAGCTTTCCTGTCGGCATGATGCTGATGGCCCCGCCTTTTCAAGAAGCCAAACTGCTACGGTTGAGTGCCGCCGCTGAGTCTGCTCTCTCCAATTTGAATGCCTAATTTTTATACAGTGATTAAAATTTAAGCAAAATTATCAAATTTAACCGAATGGAAAATGCCTGAATTTCAGGCATTTTTCACTTATCCTATTGATTAAAAACAATTTATTTATAATTTCCAAAAACTGGCACAAGACTTGAAACCTCTTGCCTGACACAGGGTTTAACCCTGACAGAAAACAGGCATAGAGGTGAAACATGAAACTTGTCATGGCCATTATCAAACCGTTCAAGCTGGACGATGTGCGTGACGCGCTGACTTCCATTGGCGTCGACGGCCTGACTGCGACTGAAGTCAAAGGCTTCGGCCGCCAAAAAGGGCATACAGAAATCTATCGCGGCGCCGAATACGCCATTTCTTTCCTTCCCAAAATCAAGATTGAAATCGCTGTGAAAGAAGACCTCACCGAGCAGGTTGTCGAGGTTATCCAAACCACAGCCAAAACCGGCCAGATCGGCGATGGCAAAATCTTTGTCTATGACCTGAGTAACGTGGTCCGCATTCGGACCGGTGAAAAAGATGCTGAAGCGCTTTAGGAGAGCTCCCATGCAGAACAAAAATGTAAAATATACAATCGCGGGTGCCGCTTTTGCTGCTCTCATACCAGGAACTGCTTTTGCAGCTGTTGATAGCGAGACCGCTTTTATCCTCAATTCCTTTTCCTTTCTGATCAATGGCGCGTTGGTCATGTGGATGGCCGCCGGCTTTGCCATGCTGGAAGCCGGCCTTGTTCGTAAAAAGAACACCGCCACTATTTGTCTCAAGAATATCGCGCTTTATTCCGTCGCAGGCCTGACTTTTTATCTGGTCGGCTATAACCTCATGTATATGGATGTCACAGGTTTTATCGGTAGCCTGAGCCCGTTCTGGTCTCCTGATGACACCAAAGCCCTTGCCGGAACCTTTGATGAAGGGGGCTATTCAGCCTCCTCTGACTGGTTTTTCCAGATGGTCTTTGTGGCAACCGCAGCCTCCATTGTCTCCGGCGCTCTTGCTGAACGGATCAAGCTATGGTCATTCCTCGGCTTTGTTCTGTTGCTGACTGCCATTATTTATCCCATTCAGGGTTCCTGGGTCTGGGGCGGCGGCTGGTTGGATGCCATGGGCTTCTCCGACTATGCCGGTTCAACCCTGGTTCATTCTGTTGGTGGCTGGGCGGCTCTGACCGGCGCGATTATTCTGGGTGCCCGTAAAGGGAAATACGCCAAAGATGGAAGCGTTCTGCCGATCCCCGGCGCCAATCTCCCGCTCGCCACGCTCGGAACTTTCATTCTGTGGCTCGGCTGGTTCGGCTTTAACGGAGGCTCTGTCCTCGCACTGGGATCCGCAGCCAGCGTTATCGAGATGGCCAATGTCTTCGCCAATACCAATATGGCTGCCGTTGGCGGCGTACTCTCAGCGATGATCCTCACGCAGATCATCTACAAGAAGGTCGACCTGACAATGGCGCTCAATGGTGCAATTGCCGGTCTCGTCTCCATCACAGCAGAACCCGCAGATCCAACGCTCGGTATGGCGGTGCTGATCGGTGCTGTCGGCGGTGTGATTGTTGTGTTCGCTGTGCCGTTCCTCGACAAGTTGAAAATTGACGATGTGGTCGGTGCCATCTCTGCCCATTTATTCGCCGGAATATGGGGCACATTGGCGGTCGCTATTTCCGACGCGGAAGCCAGTGTTGTCACTCAGGCAATCGGTGTCGTCTCCATCGGTGCCTTTGTTATCGTGACGAGCACCGTTTTCTGGCTCATCCTCAAATATACGGTGGGGATCCGGGTCGACGAAGAAGATGAGGCAAACGGCCTCGACAAGGCGGAGCTCGGACTGGAGGCCTATCCAGAGTTTGGCCCGTCCACTTAAGGGAGTGTAATAGTCTCCTGCAGGAGCAGGTTAGAGGGTTTTGGGAGACCCTCTAACCTTTTTGACTGCTCACATTCCAGGCAGTTGCCTGTAATTTGGCCCGGAAATGCTGATTTATTAGGCATTTACACGAAACCCCTCCTCTATCCTGCTGTAAAACCCCCTGAAAACCGCCCCTTTTTGAACTGGCACGCTCTTTGATAGGCATATGCCTGATAAATAATCAGACATAAACGGCCTAGGGAGTGTGAGTATGGAAGCGGAAATTACAGGGACAGACGTTCTGTTTGTCCTGTTGGGGGCTATTATGGTTTTTGCCATGCATGCCGGATTTGCTTTCCTGGAAGTGGGGACTGTCAGACGGAAAAACCAGGTGAATGCCCTGGTGAAGATCCTGGTGGATTTTGCGGTCTCTACACTCTGTTACTTCCTCATCGGATATGGTATCGCCTATGGCATCGATTTTTTCGCCAAAGCCAGCGTTTTGACCGGCTCCGTCAAAGCGGAAGGTTACAGTTTCCTGAATAATGGCTATGATCTGGTCAAATTCTTCTTCTTGCTCACCTTTGCCGCCGCAATTCCCGCAATTATCTCCGGCGGTATTGCAGAGCGGGCAAAATTCTGGCCACAACTGGCCGCAACTGCCATTCTCACCGCTTTCGCCTACCCTTTCTTCGAAGGCATCATCTGGGGCGGCGGCTTTGGTATTCAGGATTTGATTGAAGAGACTTTCGGCGTCCCCTTCCATGATTTTGCGGGCTCCATCGTTGTCCATGGCGTCGGCGGGTGGATCGCCCTCGGTGCTGTTTTGTTGCTGGGCGCCCGAATGGGCCGGTATCGCAAAGATGGCCGGGTCGTCGGGATCCCCCCCTCCAACATCCCTTTCCTGGCCCTGGGCTCCTGGATCCTGTGTATCGGCTGGTTTGGCTTCAACGTCATGAGCGCACAAACCATTGGCGGCATTTCAGGTCTGGTTGCTCTTAACTCTCTCATGGCCATGATCGGAGGCATCCTTTCCTCCCTGCTTGTTGGCAGAAACGATCCGGGTTTTGTCCATAACGGTGCATTGGCCGGCCTTGTTGCCGTCTGCGCCGGATCTGACATCATGCACCCTCTTGGCGCTTTAATGACCGGCGGTATCGCCGGAGCCCTGTTTGTTTATGCCTTTACCCTGTGCCAGAACCGTCTCAAAATTGATGACGTGCTCGGCGTTTGGCCCCTGCATGGATTGTGCGGTCTGTGGGGCGGCATTGCCGCCGGTATCTTCGGCTTGGAAGCCCTCGGTGGATTGGGCGGCGTCAGTCTGATTGTGCAAGTCATGGTCTCGATTGCCGGCTGCGCCTATGCGCTGATCATCGGCTTCATTGTTTATGGTTTGTTGAAGAAATCCGTTGGTATCAGACTGGATGAGCAGTCCGAGTTTGAAGGGGCAGATATCAGTATCCACAAAATCGGCGCCTACCCGGAAGAGGACATCCGCTGAGTGGAATTGGAACCCGGCAGGTTTTTCGGCTTCGACTCCGGAAAACCTGCCTTAAGTATTACTATTTTTCCAATACTTATCACTTTTGTGTTACTTTACTGTGATATTCAATCGTAATCTATATCAATAGTAGTATTTTCTAATCTGGAACAAAATAAGAACATTAAGAAAATCTGCAGATTTCTCCCATTCAAAATATTGAATTTGTGTCCCGTCGCGAAACAGACTTGTGTCTCTTCGCGCATTTCACTAGTTTTGTTTTTGTTTTGTACTCATATCCTCTCCTGGTCCTTTTCGAGTCTTTGTGATGAATTCAGATCTTTCCGCCTTAAGAGGCTCTCCTTTTGTTGCGCTGCGGGCGTTACTCGACCCTCTTGCCTCTCAATCAAATCTTGATCCTCTGTCACTCACCATTGGAGAGCCGCAAAACCAGCCTCCCGAATTGATGAAAAAAGCGCTGACAGACAATGATCATCTCTATGGTAAATATCCTCCGGGTGACGGCACACTGGAGCAAAGACAAGCAATCACCGACTGGCTTACGCGGCGGTTTGACTTACCGGAAGGAATGGTGCTTGAAAACAGGCATATCACACCTGTCAACGGGACCAAGGAAGCCCTTTTTATGGCGGCACAGGTCATTACCGACCGGGCCGAAACCGGATCGGCGAAGCCTGCCATCCTGCTCCCCAACCCGTATTATCATGTCTATTTTGCCGCAGCTGTCATGGCCGGGGCGGAACCGGTTCTGCTCAATGCCACAAAAGAGACAAATTTTTTCCCGGATTTAACGGCTCTGTCCAGTGATTTACTGGACCGTTGCAGCGCCTTTTATCTATGCAGTCCGTCGAACCCCCAGGGAACCATTGCAGGCGCTGAGTATCTGCAAACAGCGCTCGACCTTGCCAGAAAACACGATTTCGTTCTGATCATGGATGAATGCTATACCGAAATTTACGATCAAGTGGCCCCGACGGGTATCCTGGAGATCTGCAAGGAAAATGGCGGTTCTCTGGATCATGTTCTTTCTTTTCACTCCCTGTCAAAACGCTCAAGTGCCGCTGGATTGCGATCCGGGTTTATTGCCGGCGATGAAGCTCTGACAAAGGCTCTACTCAATCTGCGGAATTTTGCCGGGGCCGCGTCTCCGCTGCCCGTCTGCGCCGCCTCCGCCGCGCTTTGGCGTGACGACGCCCATGTTGCCTTAAATCGGACACGCTATCAGACCAATATTGAGATCGCCGAGAAATATCTGGGCGGGCGTTTTGATTTCTATCGCCCGCCTGGTGGCTTCTTTCTCTGGCTGGATGTCGAAGACGGTGTTGCCGCCACCAAAAAACTCTGGACGGAGGCTGCCATTCGCGTTCTGCCAGGCGAATATCTGAGCGTCACAGATGACACCGGCTTTAATCCGGGCGCCCGCTATATTCGCGTTGCTTTGGTGTTTGATGCAGAAATGATGGAAGAAGCTTTATCCAGAATGGCCAATGTTTTATAGAATAGGGTTATGAATTTTAAAAGTTCCGGATCAAAGTCAATTTCCCTGCTACCCAGCGGTAGTACGGATTTCCTGTATCGCCGCCTGATCGAGCTTCTGGGGGTTTCCCTGTTGGTGGTTGCCCTCGCGGGCCTCCTGACCCTCCTCACCTATTCGCCAGACGATCCCAATTTCAATCATGCAACAGATAATGCGGCCGCAAATCTGCTTGGCGTTCCGGGGGCCTACACGGCTGATCTGCTGCTTCAAACCATCGGACTTGGCACGCTTGCCTTGATTTTGGGCCTCATCGCCTGGGCCTGGCGTATCACCTCTCATCGGGGATTACAGTGGGGCTGGATTCATATTGCTTTGCTGCCAATCGGGGTCTCCCTTGCTGCCAGCACCTTGACCGCTCTTCCGGTTGCCGATACCTGGCCCTTGAATGCTGGCTATGGCGGTATTGTGGGAGAGACAATTTTCAATGGCCTGATGGTGCTGGGGCAAAAAACAGGTGTGGTAATCCCTGTCGCAGGTCTCGGCATTATCCTGGCTGTTCTGGCGGGCATCTCTCTCGTTCTCTCTTACGCCCTACCCTTGCAGGAATGGCTGACCCTGGGCCGCGGCATTGTGACCGGCGGCCGTAAGGTTGCGGGCCTCTCCGGCTATCTTAAAGGGATCAAATACAGAAAAGAGGAGGGGGAGGAAGAAGAGGAAATCATCCTTGGAGGCTCCCCCATCCAGGACGAGCCCACCCCGCGCAAGAAACCTGCGCGCCGGAAAAAGAAAGCAGACAAAGAGGAGGTTGTTGATCGCGGGCATGAGCCGAAGATTGACGCACGCCGAAGCGAAGTGAAAGCCAGCAAGCGGGTCGCCGCTGAAAAGCAGGCCGCACTGGATCTGGGGCCCTCCGATATATACCAACTGCCGCCTTTAAGCCTTTTGTCCCTGCCCGACACCAAACTGGTCGCTAAGCCGATCAGTGAAGAGGCTCTGCAGAACAACGCTCGCCTCCTGGAAGGCGTGCTGGATGACTATGGCATCAAAGGGGAAATCAGCCGGGTGCGTCCAGGACCTGTTGTGACCCTCTATGAACTGGAGCCTGCGCCTGGCCTCAAAAGTTCTCGGGTTATTGGTCTTGCCGATGATATTGCCCGTTCAATGAGTGCAATTTCTACCCGTATCGCCGTTATTCCAGGGCGCAATGCTATTGGCATCGAACTGCCCAATCAACTTCGGGAAACCGTTTTTCTGCGAGAGCTCTTATCCACCGCGACTTATGAAAGCACCAGCTCCAAACTGACCTTGGCGCTGGGTAAGGATATTGGCGGAGACCCGATCGTCGCAGATCTTGCCCGCATGCCCCATTTGCTGATTGCGGGTACGACAGGCTCGGGTAAATCGGTTGCCGTGAACACCATGATCCTCAGCCTTCTCTATCGCCTGCCGCCAGAAGAATGTCGCTTTATCATGATCGATCCGAAGATGCTGGAGCTGTCCGTTTACGATGGCATTCCCCATCTTCTGGCACCTGTTGTGACAGAGCCCGGGAAAGCGGTTGTCGCCCTCAAATGGGCAGTCAAGGAAATGGAAAACCGCTATCGCAAGATGGCCGAGCTCGGCGTTCGAAATGTCGATGGCTACAATCAGCGGATCCGCGACGCCAAAAAGCGCGGTGAAGAGCTCAAGAGAACTGTCCAGACCGGCTTTGATGCGACAACAGGAGAGCCGGTTTTCGAGGAACGCCCGCTGGATACCGAGCCTCTGCCGATGATTGTCATCATTGTTGATGAGATGGCCGATCTGATGCTGGTGGCCGGTAAAGATATCGAAGCGGCGGTGCAGCGTCTTGCCCAAATGGCGCGTGCCGCAGGCCTTCATGTGATCATGGCTACTCAAAGACCGTCCGTTGACGTCATCACAGGAACGATCAAGGCCAACTTCCCCACCCGGATCAGTTTCCAGGTAACCTCGAAAATTGACAGTCGGACAATTTTGGGGGAGCAGGGCGCCGAGCAGCTTCTGGGTCAGGGCGACATGCTCTATATGCCGGGGGCGGGACGCGTACAGCGTGTTCACGGTCCTTTTGTTTCGGATGAGGAAGTGGAAGAGGTCGTCAAATTCCTCAAATCCCAGGGCAAACCCAATTATATGGACGAGGTAACCGAGGAGCAGGAGCCGGAATTTGACGGCATGCCCGGCGGCGGAAGCGGAGGCGGCTCTGATGGGGATGCCTTGTATGACCGGGCCGTGGAGTTAGTCTGCCAAGAACGTAAAGCCTCTACCAGTTTTGTTCAGCGCCATTTACAGATCGGTTATAACAGGGCCGCCCGAATTATTGACCAGATGGAAAAAGAAGGTGTCATCAGTTCAGCCAATCATGTCGGCAAACGGGAGGTCCTTGCCCGGGATATTGAAGACCGCTTTAACTGATTTGCAAGTCCCTGTCACAAATTTGAGAGTAGCATCCTGCGGATAAATACTTATCTAGGATGTTGAACCCGGTCCAATTCTGAAGGATTGAAATGCTGAATGTAACACGCTTTTTCCGATACAGTTTGCTGACAAGTCTCCTACTGGGCAGCGTGGTTGCCAGCGCTGCACCTCTGACAACCAGTGACAAGCAGGATATTCAGCGCGTTGAGACTTACCTGAACGGGATCAGCTCCCTGAAGGCCAAATTTCTTCAGGTAAACTCCGAAGGGCAGATTGCCGAAGGGGATGTGTATATGCGCCGCCCGGGACGCATGCGGATCGAATACCAACCTCCTGCCCAAATTCTCGTTGTTGCCGACGGTACCTGGCTTGTCCTGCATGACAAGGAACTGGAAGAAACCAATCGGCTACCGCTCTATTCAACACCGGTGAGCGTTTTGCTGAAAGAAAATGTGCGCTTGGAGGGCGATGTCACGGTTGTCTCTGTCGAGAAAGAGGGCAATACCCTTCGCCTGAATATTATTGACTCGGAGGAGCCCGATGAGGGCGGTATCACGCTGGTCTTCGAGGATAAACCCCTCAAACTCCGGAAATGGCTGGTTACCGATGCCCAGGGAAATACAACAAGTGTCGCCTTGAGTGATATGGAAAGAGGGCTCGAGTTGAAGGCGGAACTCTTTACCTTTTTCGATCCGTCCTACGATTAGAGACACCTGTTTTCTTTCATACAGGGCCGAAAAGCGGGATATGAAAAAAGCTCAGAAGGTGTATAAACAGGTCTATGACAACCATATATGAAGACGATGAATTCGACGAAGAAGCTCCGGATATTGAGGATTATCCGACGCTTCGATCTGTCGCACGCTTTAACAAACTTGTCGGGCATGTCGACTGGTTCCGCTCGGTCGGTAAGCCGTTGGGAGCAGACACACTGGAAACCGCAAAGGCTTATGCAGAAACCCTCGGTTTTCCCGATGCCTTTGTAGCCTCCGTTGAAAATTGGGAAGAGGCTGCTTATGCCGCTGCCAATCCTGACTGGAACACTGAGTGGTGGGAAGCGGAAGAGCAACTGCGTGTCGCGCTCACCGATCAGGCGTTGGAACTCATGAGCGATGATGACCTGACCATGGCCCTCACCCATATTTCCGCAACGGCCTCTCCGGTCATCCAGCATGCTGTTGAAAATATGGCGGAGGAAGAAGGCATTGAAGATGAAGAGCTGGTCCGGGCGGCCATCGGATCCGCTATTCAGGCTTGCCATCACTCTGCCCTGGTTCTGGCTGCCGGAGAAGAAGACACCCACCCCTTCGCCTTGAAATACCGTTTGTTTGAGCTTGGTCGCTGGCCAATTGCCATAACAGGCAGTAGTTTTAATCTTTTTTAGATCATTTCATATCCGGAACAAAAATAATGCGCCTTGTAACATGGAATATCAATTCGGTTCGGGCTCGCCTTGCCCATGTCGATCATTTTGTTGAAACCCATAATCCGGACGTTATCTGCCTGCAGGAAACCAAGGTAACCGATAACGAATTTCCGCTTAAAGCCTTTACAAAACATGGATTTGAGCATTTTGAGATCGCCGGCCAGAAAAGTTATAATGGCGTCGCGACCTTCTCAAAGCTTCCCATAACCCGAACAGAGGCTCCCCTTTGGTGTGACAAGGACGACAAGCGGCATCTGTCCGTTCAGTTTGAAAATGGCACTGAGCTTCACAATTTTTATGTCCCGGCAGGCGGTGATGTTCCGGATCCGGAACAAAATGACAAATTTGCCCACAAACTGGCTTTCATGAAACAGATGGCCGCGTGGTTCACCGAGAAGAAAGCCTCGACTAACAAGCTTATCCTGGTCGGTGACCTGAATGTAGCCCCTTGTGAAAATGATGTCTGGAGCCATAAGCAACTGCTCAAAATCGTTTCCCACACACCGATTGAGGTTGATCATCTTACCGAGATCATGAACTCTCATGACTGGGTAGATGTCATGCGAGAATTTGTACCGGAGCCGGAACGATTATACAGCTGGTGGAGCTACCGATCCAAGGACTGGAAAAAATCCAACAAGGGCCGCCGGCTGGATCATGTCTGGGTGACGCCCGCCCTTAAAGACGCCCCCAAGGCAATGACTGTGGACCTGGAAGCACGGGACCGCGAAAAACCCTCTGACCATGCGCCGGTAATTGTCGATTTTGATCTCAAACCCTGACTTGATTCCCGCCCTGTCACGCCTGGACCGCTTTTTCAATCATCCGGTGAAGCGTGGGTAAATCATCTTGGGAAGGGTCATGAGAGCTAAGTGCCGCGCGTAAAGCGGCCCCTTCTACCAAATCCAATATCAGCACGGCGATGATGGAGGGTGCAAGCTGCCTGTCTATTTGGCCGTCTTCCTGTCCCCGGCTGAGTAACGCCGCAAGGACGGATATAACACGCTGACGGTTCACGTCGAATATTTCGAGAATTTCTTCATTTCGCTGAGCTTCCGCAAAAATTTCGGCAGCAAGGGCAGCGTTATTCGGCTCCCGCGTGCTCGCAAAGTATAATTTCGTAAAATCATGCAGGATATCGGTGACATTACCCTTGTTGGTCAACAAAGCAAGCAGGTGCTCGTTTTCCTCCGCTTCCAGCGCAGCAAGGCCCTTGATGAGTTCTGCCTTATTTTCAAAATGATTATACAAGTTGCCCAAACTGACACCGGCGACGGAAGCGATATCCCGCATACTGCTTTGGTGAAAACCCTTTGCAATAAAACAGGCCGCCGCCGCTTCAACAATATCAAGGCGGCGCTTTGCCGCCTTTTCTGAACGGCTCAATATAAATCCCTTTTTTACGGCCATGGCCTTGTTCCTCTGTTTTTCTTATTATATGTAATATGAACGTACGTTCATTCAATTTATAATAATACCTGATCTTATATACGAGAGTACATATAATGGATAGCCTGGACCTTCAATTCATTGCCTATGAAACCGTCTTTTTCTGGATATCATCGGCAGGCATAGCCTATCTTGGATTTGCGGGTCTGGAAATGGTCTGGGACCATTTTTTAAAACTCAGGACCGGCTGGCGGGAAACCGCCGCCAATATCACTATTTATATCGGAAATATCCTTCTCGATTTTCTGGGACTTGGCGTCCTTTTTGTGATTGGCCTTGCCGTTGTGGAACCTTTGGCCTTTTTTGAGCTTCCCAAAAACTGGTGGTTCTGGCCTCTTGCACTTCTGGCCGCTGATTTGTCCTATTACTGGATGCATCGGCTGGAACACGAAATCCGGGTTTTCTGGGCCGTTCATGTTGTTCATCACTCCTCGCCCGAATTCAACATGACAACGGCTTTGCGCCTTTCCTGGCTGGAAAGTCTTTATGAATGGGTCTTTTTTGTACCGATGATCCTGCTGGGTTTTGGCGTTGTCGAAACCTTGATTGCCCTTTTTATTGTTATTCAATATCAAAGCTGGGTCCATACTGAAAAGATCGGATCTCTGGGCATTCTCGACAAGATTTTCAACACTCCGTCCGTGCACCGGGTTCATCATGGATCAGATGCGGAATGTCTGGATAAAAACTACGGCGGCATTCTCATGGCCTGGGATCATCTTTTTGGAACCTATCAGGCGGAAATCCGACCGGTAACCTATGGTCTGACCGAGCCTTTATGGTCCTCAAACCCCTTCACAATCAACTTTCATGAATTTGGAAATATCGCTCAGGATCTGAAATCCCAAAAAGGCTGGCGCAAGAAAAGGGTCGCTTTGTTTGGTGCCCCCGGAAGCCTGAACAGGGATCAGTGATTGTGAGGGCTGCTTCCCTTGCCTTCAAACTGCCAGTGATGCTGTCCGTCCCGATGGGCCTTTTGTTTGGCCTCATACATTAAACGATCCGCGATCTGGATCAGCTCTTCCGGTTCCTCAAAATGGGTCGGACCAACTTGAACGACACCGATACTGAACGTCACCGGATATGAACAATGCACGTCGAAATCCTCAGTAAGGCGACTCAGAACGGCTTCAATTTCCTCAAGCGAAGTGCGTGGCATGACAATACAGAACTCATCGCCGCCGTAACGCGCTGGGATATCCACTGAGCGCGTCACCTCAATCAGCGATTTGCCGACCTGTTCGAGGACCTGGTCTCCCGCATGATGCCCATGCAGATCATTGACAGACTTGAAGCCATTGAGATCCATATAGGCTAGAACAAAGGAAAGATGGTGTCGTTCAGCGACTTTGCATTCATGTTTCAGAAAATCATAGAGCGCACGCCTATTATGCAGGCCGGTCAGACTGTCCCGCTGGGATCTTTCATGCAGGCGGTTGAACATTGTATCCACCTTGATCCCAACCTTTGAAGCATATTTCTCTACTTCCATCGTAGCAGACTGCATTTCTGTCATATAGGCATCGACATAAGCATCGAAAACCAGCTCTGCATCAAATAAAAGTATCTTATGGATCGCTCGCTTTACCGATACTGCCTCCTCCGAATCAAGAAAAGCATCAACTTCCAGATCCAACAATCTCTGAAGTTCGGCATGAGCCTTCATGTAGAGCTTAGGGCGTACATCCAATCGCTTATGTACCTTGCCAATACGAAGTCGGGTATTCACATAAGCTTCATCATACTGACCCGAAAAAATACTGATAATATACTGATGCATATAGACTTTCAGCCTGGTCAGCGTATCCACATCGCCAATGACCTGAGCGATCACAGGGTCCGCTAATTGAAATTTATAGTAATCTTCGACTAAGTTTGAAAGAGCGCCAACAACGCGTTTTTCAACGCTCTTGATATAACGACAATCCTCATCAGTAAAATTCAATAAATGCAAACGACGCGCTATTTCCCGCTCCGAAAAACCCATCTGATCAATCAGCGTCCGTTCAGCTGTTTTCATTCTTTTGTCCTATTTTGATAGGTCTGCCCGTAAAAGAATGGCCCACAGGATTAAAGAATTGTTTAATGAAGGCTTTCAAATCAGGCTGGCAAGGTCAGCCCCTCATTCGCAGCAACCGCATTGCCCTCCCGATCGATAAGCGTTCCTGTCATTTCACCGTTACTCATCGACATAGAGAACCCCATGTTAGAGGCGCTCTTTGCTGTATTCACCAACCAGCTATAATACATGTCGGCCTTGGCTGGATTTGCATCGGCGGCATTTACGGCCACTTCCTGAGCGGCGGCAATGCGCTGCAGAACACTCCCTGTATGAGCGCCAGCCAATGAATTACGGAGATCCCGTACCGCCGGGTCATCACTGTTGATCATTTTTTCGACTTCACCCATGAGCGGATGATCTCCAGAAACGGTATATGTACCGTCCCCTTTTGATTTAATGGAGACCTCAGTCTCAGCCGAAATACCAAACTTACTCATCAGATCTTTCAATTGGCTTTCTGCGTTCTTCAGGTGAAATGCGGGGTCCAGACTGAAATTGGGGATATTTTCGAGAAGGCTCGACATCTGTTTTCCGGCCTCCGAAACCTCGACGGTAACAGCAGCCTCTTCTTTCTTTTCTACAGCCCCCGCTCCCTGAACGGGAGGAGAGTTGTAGGCATGCGCTGCTTTTTGGATAATATTGGGGGCGTAGGGGGCGTAGGTATCACCAATCATAACGATCTCCTATCAGCATTATCTAGTCTTTGGATGGGTTATTTTGGAGTCAGTTCAAAACGGGGGTTTTTGAGAACGGTACCCATTGACTGAGTTCATCCGCGGCGCCTTCCGGAAGGGCTGGATTTCCTTGCTTATCAAAAAAGGAAGCCGAAACCTCTCCATTTTTCAAGGAAATAGGATAGTCAAGCGATCCTGCGGAACGTGTCAGGATGGTCATGCCGCCTGCCTCGGGAATACCTGGCCCAGTACCGTTCGGATCGTTGGCGACGGCGGCCCATTGGGCAGCATCAAATTCCATACGCGCTGCCATGCCCGCTTTCTTTAAAGCCTGCCGAAGGTAGGATGGCTCATCCATATTGTTCAGTTTTTCTTCCAGCAGACTGACCATCTCAGGATCGCCGCTTACTGAAAAACTGCCGTCCTTATGCTCCGTAAATGTCACGCTTGTATCGGAAGGAATATTCAGTTGATTGAAGAGTGTTTTAAGCTCTTTGTCGACATCTTCCAGTGACTGCGCGCCGGTCAGCGGCGTCAAAGGCATTTGACCCACCAGTTTTAAGATCTGTTGTCCGGCATGGGAGATTTCGACAATGTCTGTAGGACCCTCCCGCTTGCTCTGTTTCACCTTGGCCGTTGCTTGCTGTGCGTCGTCAGCTGCAGCTATGCGCTGCGTGTGATAAAGCGCGTCACTTCTTCCAATTGCATCGACCATTGCTTTTCCCTTTCCGCGTTGTTTACGTTAAGGAATTAGCAATATTCATGCCAGTTTATGGACCGCAGATATTCTATTGTTAAGGGATTTATGCATTCTCTATCCCGGCAATTTTTTCCGGGAGAATATCAAATTTGCCGATACATATGATACCGGCCTTCCGCAACACCGGCGGGTAGCGCCACACTCTCCCAGCTTGCAACTGTGAACGGCTGGTCACTAACAATCAGGGCCCCTGTTTGCAACAACGAAGGTAGGGAATTGCCCAACTGGTCTGCTAGAGAAACACTCGCCGATTTATCACCCGATCCGATATCACAATGAGCAAGGCGTGCTTTACCAGGCAACCGTTCAACGGCCTCCAGCAACGTCTCCGTAAAATCTCCCAGGATCATATGGTCTTCATCGGGAATACAGTCGGGGTGCGCTTTGACATGGCGATCAAAGACATAGATATCACCAGCCTTGAACAGAGATCTCAAATGATCATAAGTCCGTCCATTTCCAAGACCCAACTCCAGGACAGGCCCCTGTTTTTTGTTCAGAAGTTCAGCTGCCAAATTCAGGCAATCGCGCTGTGCGCTGACGCGTCTGATAAAACTATCAAGCCTGCTCATTCTGTTTCTCCTCGCGGGCGGCGACCCATTCGGCCCGGACATCCGGATCTGTTTCAGTGTCATACCGGCTTTGATGCAGGATTGCAAAATCAGAAGGGTCTGCAAGATGTGACAAGGCCCACACTGCCGCCAAACGGACAATCGGCGATTCATCCTCCAGAAGACGTTCAGCCACGTGTTTATGCTGACCGTCCCCTGCATTCCCGAGGGCGATCAGAACATTGCGAACAAACCGGTTGCGCCCCAGACGTTTGATGGGAGAGCCGGAAAAGACGTCCCGAAAAGCGGCATCATTCAAGACCGCAAGATCCGCGAGGCGGGGCGCTGTCAATTCATGACGTGGCAGAAACGCTTGTTCCCGCGCCCTTTTGGCATATTTATTCCACGGGCAGATCGCCAGACAATCATCGCAGCCATAAATCCGATTGCCCAAAAGAGGGCGCATCTCGCGGGGAATGTGATTACGGGTTTCAATGGTGAGGTAGGAGATACACTTTCGGGCATCCAGTTTATAAGGCGCAACAAACGCCTTTGTCGGACAAATATCGAGACAGGCTGTGCAGCTTCCACAGCCTCCGGTTTCAGGTGCATCCGGTGCGATATCGAGCGTTGTCAAAATGCAGCCTAGAAACAGCCAGGATCCATATGTCCGGCTTAAAAGATTGGTATGCTTTCCTTGCCAGCCAATCCCGGCGGCGGCGGCCAGCGGCTTTTCCATCACCGGCGCGGTATCGACAAAGACCTTCACATCCGCCCCAAACTCCTGCACCATCCAGCGGGCAATCCGTTTTAACCGTTTTTTGACGATATCATGGTAATCCTTGCCTTGTGCATAGACGGAAATGATCCCCCTGTCCGGATGATCGGCAAGCGCGCGTGGGTCAGAGACCGGTCCGTAATTCAGGCCCAGAACAACCGCAGAGCGGGCCTCGGACCACAGGGATTGTGGATGCCGGCGCCAGTCCTGTTTGGCCACAAGCCAGTCCATATCGCCATGATATCCCGCTTCAATAAAAGCATCGAGATACTGACCCGGTTTTTCTCCAAAATCAGCGGGTGCAATGCGGGCATCATCAAAGCCCTGCGCCAGCGCGAAGGCAATCAGTCGTTCTTTGTCTGCCGCGTCCATCATAATGGCAAACAGCTTAAGGGTCTCGACCCCAGCTCAGAAATCAAGATCAGCATAATGTTTGGGGGCTGGCATTCCCGGCAGGTTATCAGCCAGCAAGGCTCTGAAAGTCGGGCGTGATTTAATCCGTGAATACCAGATTTTCGCTGTCGGATGCTGCTCCCACGGGACATCGCCCAGATAATCGACCGCCGACAGCTGCGCCGCGGCCGAGATATCAGCCAGACTGAACGCGTCCCCTGCAAGCCAGCTGCGCCGTTCTGTCAGGAAGGATATATAATCCAGATGATAGTGGATATTATGGTGCCCTGCCCGAATGGCCGCTGTATTGGGCGTTCCCGTTCGGGTCAAGCGTTTGAGGATTTTCTCTTCGACAAGATTATCGGTGACTTCCAGCTGAAATTTACGGTCAAACCAGCCGATCAAACGGCGGACCTCTGCACGTTCGGCAGCACCTTCGGGAAGAAGCGGGGTATCCTGGTAGGTTTCCTCAAGATATTCGATAATAGCCTGACTGTCTGCCAGAACAGCCCCGCTCTCATCTTGCAGGACCGGTACTTCAGAGGCCGGATTAAGCGCCAGAAAACCATCCCGGCGCTCCCAGTCTTTTTCAACAATCAGCTCGTAATCCAGCCCTTTCTCATTCAGAACAAGACGGACTTTTCGGCAGGCTGGAGAAATCCAGAAATGATAGAGTTTACGCATGGGGGCACAATACCCCACTGTCTTCAAAATACGAACAGTTTCGTGGCTTTTTAACAGTCAATCAGTGAAATTCCCGAGCCCGTATTTTTTCGCTCTTCTTCAGCAAGGATAAACACTCATCCCTGATCCGTTCAAACATCGCGGCAACCTGCAACTTCCCCCTATGATCCAGTTTGTTAATTTCTGTCGTCACAGCATCCGGCGCAGCATCCCCATAAACCAAAATAAACTTACGGGCCGCCCACATGACGTCTTCACGTTCAATAATCGGATCATTCAATCCGATGTCTTGGCCTGCTGGTGCAATACTGACTGAGGAAGGAAGGGACATAATCGTTTCTCCATGTTGGTTCTACTCTCATGGAAGCAAGGACCGGGCCAGTTTTATCATTCCCTCTTTTCCGGGCTTTTCTCAGGCAAGGGATATATTTGGATAAGCAGTATTATCCGCATCTGGAAAATAGTGCCTACTCATCTTTTACCGTCAGGTAATTTTCGTCAAAGCCCGATCACTAAAAGAACGATCCCTACAATGGCTGGCAAAGCCTGAACATAGAGTATCATCCGCGACGCGGTGACAGCACCAAAAAGACCCGCCGCTGTAACAAATCCTAAAAACAGCAAGGCGACATTTTTCTGCCAGACCAGATCCTCAATAAAAAACGGCCAGATCAACCCTACGGCCAGAAAAGCATTATAAAGCCCCTGGTTGGCGGCAAGCGCCTTGGTCGGCTCGAACAAGTCTTTGGGAAACTGCCGGAATATCTTGGGACCCCGCGTGGTCCAGGCAAACATCTCAAACCAAGCGACGTAAAGATGAAATACAGCGACCAGCCCGATCACAATGGATGCAAATAAAGACATGACATTCCCCTCCCATTTCCTCAAACAGACATCCATCATACGGCCAAAAACAAAAAAAGCCGGAGATTTTTATCTCCGGCTTTTATCACATGAATACTGAAATCACGCTCTTTCCTGAACCGCCTCGTCACTCAATGGATGAGCGATTTTGTTCACCATCTCTTTGGGACACACTTGCCAGAAATGCTCTAGTTCCATGTCCCAGTGGGCGAGGAGTTTTTCGGCGAGCGGAGAGTTGGTTTTGGTGTGATGGGCTTCGACCAGCGCTTTCAGCTCACCTTCCCAGTGAGAGGAAGCCAGGCGTTGATAGATTACGGATTCTTCGTTGATATCGCGCGGGAGTGTGTTGTGCTCGTCATAGATATAGGCCATGCCACCGGTCATTCCGGCACCGAAATTACCGCCCACAGCGCCCAGAATGGCAACCGTACCGCCGGTCATATATTCACAGCCATTGGTGCCGCAGCCTTCAATCACTGCCGTGGCGCCAGAATTTCGCACTGCAAAGCGCTCCCCTGCCTGACCGGCGGCATAGAGAGAGCCTGAGGTCGCACCATACAGAACCGTGTTGCCGATAATGGTGTTATCACTCCAGGTGATGGGGCTCGATGTCATGGGGCGGACCACAATCGTGCCGCCGGAAAGGCCCTTGCCGCAATAGTCATTGGCATCGCCCAGGACTTCCAGTTTCAACCCTTGTACGGCAAAAGCGCCCAGAGACTGCCCGGCAGAGCCGCGCAGGCGCACTGTAATATGGCCGGGCTCCAACCCGGTCATACCGAAGGTGCGGACAATATGGGAGGAGAGTTTGGTCCCGATGGCCCGGTGTGTATTGCGAATGCTGTAGGCCAGCTGCCGCTTTTCACCGCCCTTATTGAAGACACTGGCCGCATCCATAATCATGCGTGCGTCCAGTGTCTCCGGCACAGGGACAGGACCTGTGTTCGTACAGGTTCTTGGATTGTCGCCCGCATCAGCCTCGGCCAGCAGCGGGTTCAAGTCCAGATCATCCAGATGGGCTGAGCCCCGGCTGACCTGGGTGAGGAGATTGCTTCGCCCAACAATTTCTTCCAAGGACCGATATCCGAGGGAGGCGAGAATTTCACGCACTTCTTCGGCCAGGAAGCTGAACAGGTTCACAACCTTGTCTGCATTTCCCTCATATTTCTTGATCAGCTCTTCATCCTGGGTGCAAATGCCAACAGGACAGGTATTTGAATGGCACTGACGGACCAGAATACAGCCAAGCGCGACCAGCGCCCCGGTTCCGAGACCATATTCCTCCCCGCCCATCAAGGCGCTGATGACAATATCCCGGCCGGTTTTCATGCCGCCGTCCACCCGCAGAAGGACAGAATGGCGCAGCTTGTTCAGGGTCAGCACCTGATTCACTTCCGGCAAGCCCATTTCCCACGGCACACCAGCATATTTCACCGATGTCTGCGGGCTTGCACCCGTGCCGCCGGAATTACCCGAGATCATGATCACATCGGCCTTGGCTTTGGCCACACCGGCCGCCACGGTGCCAATACCGGCTTCTGCCACCAGTTTCACACAAACCCGCGCGTCCGGATTGATCTGTTTTAAGTCATAAATGAGCTGCGCCAGGTCTTCGATCGAATAGATGTCATGATGCGGCGGCGGTGAAATCAGAGTCACGCCAGGTGTTGAGTTTCTCAGCTTGGCAATCATTTCCGAGACTTTAAAGCCTGGCAGCTGACCGCCTTCACCCGGTTTTGCGCCTTGCGCCACCTTGATTTCAATCTCTTCACAGTGATTGAGATATTCGGCCGTCACACCAAAGCGACCGGATGCGATCTGCTTGATGGCGGAATTGGCATTGTCACCATTGGGGCGCGGGGTAAACCGGCTCACATCTTCGCCGCCCTCGCCGCTATCGGACTTGCCGCCGATGCGGTTCATGGCAATAGCCAGTGTCTCATGGGCTTCCTTGGAGAGTGCCCCAAGGCTCATGGCACCCGTCACAAACCGTTTGCGGATTTCAGTGATACTTTCCACTTCATCTATGGAAATGGGTGTCCGATCTGATTTGAAATCCAGCAGATCGCGCAAATTTACCGGCGCCATCCGGCGCATGCCTTCCACATATTTCCGATACAGCGAATAGCTGTCTTTTTCGACGGCCGTTTGCAGAATGTGGATCAGTTCCCCATCGAACGAATGCACTTCGCCTTTGGCCCGGTTGCGATACAGACCGCCAATCGGCAGAGCAATGATATCTTCCTGGAAGGCTTTTTGATGCTGTTCCAGAACCTTGTGCTGAATACCGGGCAGTCCAATGCCGGAAATCCGCGACGGCATGCCCGGGAAAAACTCAGCCACCAGCGCGCGGGACAAACCAACCGCTTCGAAGTTGTAGCCACCGCGATAGGAGCTGAGGACAGAGATCCCCATTTTGGACATGGTTTTCAACAATCCCTGATCGACTGCCTGCTTGGCGCGCGCCAGACAGGTTTTCAGATCAAATCCATCGAGCAACCCACGCTCATGGCGGTCCGCGATACTTTCCTGCAGCAAATACGGGTTGATGGTTGTCGCACCGACACCAACCAAAACCGCAAAATACTGAACATCCAGACACTCACCTGTGCGAATGTTAATGGAGGTAAAGGTCCGCAAACCCTCATTGACCAAATGGGTATGGACACCGCCCGCTGCCAGAATACTGGGGATCGGAGCCCGTGTGTCATTGGTGCCCAGATCACTGAGGATCAGATGCGCACATCCGCCGCGTACCGCATTTTCCGCTTCTTCACGGATATGACGGATCGCCTGAGACAGGGCGTCCTGACCGCCTGTGGCATCAAAGGTGCAATCAATCACATGACACGTGTCACCCATAGTCTTCTGCATGGCTTCAAATTCGCCATTGGTCAGAACCGGCGATTCCAGAGAGAAAATCTCTGCCTGGCTTGGATCTTCATCCAGAATGTTATTCAGGTTACCAAGACGGGTTTTAAGCGTCATCACCTGACGTTCACGCAGGCTGTCAATCGGCGGATTGGTCACCTGACTGAAACGTTGGCGGAAATAGTGATGCAAACCGCGATAATGGTTGGACAGAACAGCAAGCGGCGTGTCATCGCCCATGGAGCCAATGGCTTCCTTGCCATCTTCCGCCATGGGATGCAGGATCAATTCAAGATCTTCCAAACTCCAGCCCGCACACATCTGACGCTGGCGGAGTTCTTTACGCTCAAATTTGCGCGGCTCTTCAACGTCTTTCAGGCTTTCTTCCAGATGGACAACATTCTCAACCCATTTCTCAAACGGTTGGGCCGCCGCCATCTTGTCTTTCAGCTCAGTTGAATAGTAGAATTTACCCTTCTTCATATCCACACCGATCATTTCGCCCGGCCCGACCCGACCTTTGCGAATAACCTTCATCTCATCAACCGGAACCATGCCGGTCTCCGACCCAACAAGCAGCAAACCGTCTGTTGTCAGGGTGAAACGCAGCGGACGCAGCCCGTTCCGATCAAGGCCTGCAATCACCCAGCGGCCATCCGTCGCGCAAATCGCAGCCGGACCATCCCAGGGCTCCATCACGGAGTTACAATAAGCATAAAGTGCCTTGTGGCTTTCCGGCATGGATGGTGTATTGGACCAACTTTCAGGAATGAGGAGAGTTTTGGACATCGGCGCGCTTCGGCCCGCCCGCACCAGAACTTCAAACACTGCATCCAGCGCAGCACTGTCTGAGCTGCCCGCCTGAATGATCGGCTTTACGTCGTCGGACCGTTCACCGAATGTACTATGGGCCATGCGAATTTCATGGCTTTTCATCCAGTTAACATTACCGCGAATGGTATTGATCTCACCGTTATGAGCGAGAACCCGGAAGGGCTGCGCCAAATGCCATGTCGGGAAGGTGTTTGTCGAATAGCGTTGATGATAGATCGCAAAATTCGAGACAAAACGCTCATCCAGCAAATCAGGATAAAAGCTCGACAGTTGTTCTGCCAGGAACATGCCTTTATAGATGATCGAACGACAGGACAGCGTACAAATGTAGAAGCCACTGATATGAGCTTCCAACACTGCCTTCTCGATCCGGCGGCGAATGATATACAGCTCCCGCTCGAAATCATCGTCATTCAAGCCACGATTATTGGCAATCATGATCTGTTCAATTTCCGGGCGGGTCGCATTGGCTTTCTCACCAATGATGGACGCATCCACCGGCACCTGACGCCAGCCATAAATGTAATAGCCGAATTTCAGGATTTCGCTTTCAACGATGGTCCGGCAGGTCTCCTGCGCTTCAAAATCGGTGCGTGGCAGAAAAACCATACCGACAGCCAACTTGCCATCAAGCGGCTCATGCCCTGTTCGCGCAATATGTTCCTTGAAGAAATCTTGCGGGATCTGCACGTGAATACCACAACCGTCGCCGGTTTTACCGTCTGCATCCACTGCACCGCGATGCCAAACAGCTTTCAGGGCATCAATACCCGCTTCCACAACGGCGCGGCTGGGCTTGCCATTAATGGCGGAAACCAATCCAACACCGCAATTATCATGCTCTTCAGCCGGGTTATAGAGGCCGTTTTCAGTCAGATGCCTGGCATTTTCCGTCCAGGATTTTACAAATTCTGCGCCAGCATTCATTTTGTTATCATGTGTCATTGTCTTCTTCCTAACTCAGGAGGCCAGCGATTTTTGTGACGCGTTTTTCAAATACAGATCAACAGAGAGGGCAGCATCGCGCCCATCCCGGATAGCCCAGACCACCAGGGACGCCCCGCGCACAATGTCGCCAATGGCAAAGACACCATCCAGATTGGTCATCTTGGTAATCGGATCCGCGTTGATGGTTCCCCAGCGGGAAACTTCAAGGGCCGGCTCGTCAAACAGGGCCGGAATATCTTCAGGGTCAAATCCAAGGGCCTTGATCGCCAGATCGCACGGAATATCATGCTCCGATCCGTCAATTTCCACAGGAACCTGACGGCCCGTTGAATCGGCGATTCCCAAATGCATCTGAACGGCTTTTACGCCGGTAACAGCGTCATCACCCAGAAATGCCTTCGGCGCTGAGAGCCAGACAAATTCGACCCCCTCCTCTTCTGCATTGGTGGTCTCGCGCAGGGATCCAGGCATATTCTTGCGATCCCGGCGATACAGGCATTTAACGGATTTTGCGCCTTGCCGAATGGCTGTACGGACACAGTCCATAGCCGTATCCCCGCCGCCAATAACCACCACATTTTTGCCATCCGCATTGAGAGTGCCATTATCGAATTCGGGCACCTCATCCCCGAGGCCTTTGCGGTTGGAGGCGGTGAGATAGTCAAGGGCAGGGACAATACCGTCCAGACCCGATCCCGGCATAGAGATGTCACGGGCCTTATAAACGCCGGTGGCAATAACGACGGAATCATGTTTTTCCCGCAGCTCTGCAAAAGACGCATCCTCGCCGATATTAAAGTTGAGATGAAAGGTAACCCCGCCATCTGCGAGCAACTTTGCCCGGCGCTCAACCACATCCTTTTCCAGTTTGAAACTGGGAATACCGTAAACCATCAAGCCGCCCACCCGGTCATAGCGGTCATAGACATGCACCTGATAGCCTTTTTTGCGAAGCTCATCCGCCGCGGCCAACCCGCCGGGGCCAGCGCCAATAACAGCAACTGACTGATCCAGTTCCACGCGCGGGGCATTGGGTTTCACCCATCCCTTGTCCCAGGCGGTATCCGTGATGTATTTCTCAACGGCGCCAATCGTGACGGAATCAAATCCTTTTTCGATGACGCAGGAGCCTTCACACAGCCGATCCTGCGGGCAGATACGGCCACATATTTCCGGCAGGTTATTCGTGGACTGGCTCAGTTCGTAAGCTTCTTCCAACCGGCCATTTGCTGTCAGGTTGAGCCAGTCGGGAATGTTATTCTGGACGGGACAATGAACCTGGCAAAAGGGAATACCGCACTGAGAACAGCGGCTGGCCTGCTCGCGGGCTTTCTCTGTCTGAAACTCTTCGTAAATTTCCTGAAAGTCTTCACGGCGATTGTCCGCATCCCGCTTTTTCGGCATCTGCTTGTCCACAGATACAAATTTCAGCATATTCTTCGACATCAAAGCGTCCCCAGCTCAGTCCCGGAGGTGATCCGGGCTCATCATTCTTAAACTCAATTGTTACCTGATCCCCTGGTGTCCAGTGAGCTTTTGGCTCTAGAGGCCTCTGCTAAGGGCAGAGCCACCGGTCAGATGCACAAAAATAACGGCTTTCATGCAACGGGGACTTATCTGTAACGCAGAAAACTGGAGAAGGCCAGAGAAAAACAAATAATAGGTCAATATTACTGACTTATATAATTGTGAAGCTCCAGCAAAATTTGACAAAACACGCAATAATCTGGAAATCGGGCAAAAATTTAGTCTCAAATCGGACCTATAAAATTTACCTGAAGCCTAATTAAGAGAATCGTCTTCCAACCCCATAAAAAAGCCGCTCCCTTTAAGAGAGCGGCTTGGTTATTCACACCTTCCTTGAGGAAGAGGATCAGGCGCGTAGGGCGTTAAGCCCTCCGCCTTTCTGGTACCGTGTCAGATAACGGGGAATAATGGCCTGCAAAGCCGCAGGCTCCATGCCCAGATCCGCAAAACCGGCATGATGACCAGTCACCACATTATCGGTTTTAAGCAATGTTACCTGATCGGGCGTCAGAACCGGCTTGCCGGGTGCCAATTGCATAAAGAAGGACATGGCTTTCATCATCGCTTCCGGGGCCGGTGCAATAAAGCAACGCCGCTCCGTCACGTCCAGAATAGCCCCGATGATATCCTTGAGGGCGATCGCCTCTGGTCCGCCGAATTCCCAGATTTTACCCTGCTGGGACGGTGTCTCAATGATCTGGACAATGGCATCAGCCAGATCTTCAATCCAGACCGGCTGCATTTTGGACGCTCCGCCATCAAGGAGAGGGAGTATCGGTGCTAATGCTGTCAGGGCTGCAAATTTGTTGGTAAAATCGTCACCGGCACCAAACACAACAGATGGACGCAGGATCGTTGCACCGTCAAAGGCATCCAGAACCGCCTGCTCTCCTGCGGCCTTGGTCTTCGCATAGATCGATTCGCTTGTTTCAGACGCGCCCAGGGCTGACATCTGGATCATTTGGTTCGCACCCGCCGCCTTCGCCGCCGCAGCTACCGTGGCCGCTCCCTCTAGATGAACCGATGCGAATTTCTGCGCGCCGGACTGAAACAGAAGGCCCACGAGGTTGATCACAATATCCGCACCCGCAACCGCCCGCTCTACAGAGGCTTTATGCCGGATGTTGGTTTGCAGGGGAACAATCTGTCCCACATCCCCTTGTGTCATCAGCTGAGCAGCTCTTTCCGTGTCCCGTACAGCCAGGCGAATGCGATATCCTTTTGCCGCCAGGCGGCCGACCAGATGACGTCCAATAAATCCAGACCCGCCGACAATCGTAATCAAACGTGATGACATTGCTTTATCCTCTTAAAGTCCAGCCTAGCTCAGACAGGCGGCTGTTCGCTTCATTTCTGGGAACAGTTTCTACCGCTATCGCCTCTACAGGCCAAGATAAAAGCACATTAAAACCCGAAAGTTTTTAAAAGAGTGTTGACAGAAGCATCAGCACTTTATATCAGAGGGCCTCATTGAGTTGCCCAGGTGGCGGAATTGGTAGACGCGCTAGCTTCAGGTGCTAGTTTCTGTATGGAAGTGGAAGTTCGAGTCTTCTCCTGGGCACCAACTCAAAAATCCCAAAATTCAGTCTTCTGCGAGAGCCCAAATAGGCCAAGGGTTTATCTTCTATCCAACCAGCGGAATCAGTTTCTCCAGCAGGCGGTAGGAATTCACGCAGACAGTATGCAGATTGATGTCAAAATCGTCGGAGGCGGTGTCCCCTGCGGTGTCAGACAGGCCGCGGACAACCACAAAAGGGAGCTCATTTAACTGGCAGGTATGGGCAACGGCCGCGCCTTCCATTTCGGTGGCCAGCGCCGAGAACTCCCGTTGCAGCCAGCGCAGGGTTTCCGCATCCGAGATAAACCGGTCGCCCGAGACAATCGTTCCCAGCATCAGGTTGGGCGGCGCCTCTGCCCCCTCAAAGGCTTCATCAAAAGCGGTTGTGCATTTTTCCACAAGTTTCGGATCTGACTCAATCATCCGGTTTTGCCCGGGAAGCTCACCATGGCGACGACCAAAAGCGGTCAGGTCCATATCATACTGAATAAGGTGACTGGCGATGATCAGATCGCCAACCTGCATATTGGGCAGCAATCCGCCCGCGACACCAGAAAATACCAGTGCATCAGGGGCGTAGAGATTAATCAGCATTTGCGTGCAGATGGCCGCATTGACTTTGCCGATACCACATTGAGCCAACACGATTTTAATACCGTTATACTGCCCCTGGTAAACCGTGATGCCTGCATGAACGTCCTGCCCGCTCACCTCCATATCCTGCAAAAGAAGGCTTACCTCTTCTTCCATGGCACCCATCACAGCCAGCATATCGCTCCCTTTCCCGTAAATCTTTCAGGTCAAGATAGTCGAACCTGCGCAAAATACAAAAAAACCCGACAATAAGCCGGGCTTTTTTTCTCCGATATCCAATCGCTTAGCCAGCGCGGACTTGCAGAAGGAAGCGATCCACTTCTTCCTGCAAAGTTCCCGCCTCAGCTGCCAGTTTCTGAGCCACATCCTGCACTTCGGACGCAGAAAATCCTGTTTTACCGGCCGTTTCATTCACCGTTCCGACTGTCTGCGAAACCTCATTGGCACTGTCAGCCGCTTGCTGAACACTTCTGCTGATTTCATTGGTAGCAGCCCCCTGTTCCTCCACCGCGGCGGAGATCGTTGTATTGATTTCGCTGATGCGACCAATGGTACTGCTGATCCCGCCGATGGCGGTTACTGCGTTGCCAGTCTCCTGCTGAACCGCCTTGATCTGGGTGGTGATCTCTTCAGTGGCCTTGGCTGTTTGTGTCGCGAGGTTTTTCACTTCGCTGGCCACCACGGCAAAGCCTTTACCCGCATCCCCGGCCCGGGCGGCTTCAATGGTCGCATTGAGCGCCAAAAGATTGGTCTGCTCGGCAATATCACTGATCAGTTCCACCACGTCGCCAATTTTGGCGGCGGCTTCATTCAGGCTGGTAATCATCACGTTGGAGCGTTCCGCTTCAGAGACAGCTTCTCCCGCGATGGAGGCAGCCTGACCAACTTGTTGGCTGATTTCAGAAATCGACGATGTCAGCTCTTCTGCAGCGGCAGCCACGGAATTAATGCTGTTGCTTGAAATTTGCGAGGCCGAGGCCACAGTTTCACTGAGCGATGTTGTCTGTCCGGCCGACTCCGTCATCGAGCCCGAAATATGGCTCATATCCGTCGTGGCTTTGGAGAAGCTCTCCACCAGATGTTTCACGCTACCTTCAAAGCCGTCTGCCAGGCGACCAAGCTCAGCTCGTTTCTCAGCTTCTGCTTCTTCGGTAAGCCGTTCTTTTTCTTCAGCGGCCCGGCGGTCATTTTCAATCTGCTCCTGGCGTTGCTGTTCTTTTTCTTCCTCGCGGCGAAGACGTTCTTTCTCTTCCTGATCCCGGGCGGTCTTGGCTTCCCGGGCCGCATCACGGAAACCGACAATGGCAAAGCCCAGGCGGGCAATCTCGTCATTCCCCTCCCGATAGATACTGGCCGCCAGGTCCCCTTCTGACAATTTATGGGCGGAATCAACCATCATCAGCAGTCGCTTGACGATATTGCGGGCAATGTAGAACCAGGCAATCGCAACAGCCACCAGAACCGAAACAAGCGCCGCAATCATCAGGACAAGTTTCGTCTGTTCGGCCAACGTCTGGTTGCTGGCATTAGCCGCCTGCAGCGCGGTTTCAACATTGGCTACAAATCCGTTGGCATCTTTTGACAGCTTCTCAGCAATAACCTGACTTTGCGCCAGAATGTCATTGGCTTCCGCAATCGCTTCAAGTTCTTTCATCCGCACATTAAAAATCATTTCACTGTCGGACCCTTGAGATCCAATGACGAGAAGATCCTCAAATAGCTTTTCATATTTGACAGCAAATTTCTTGTTGTCACCCTTACTGATCTTGGAAAGAGGGGTTGCCATACTGGAGATAGAAGAGAGGAACTTCGCCGTCAGCTTTTCGACCGTTTCGGTATTTTCTGCAAGCGCACCTTCCGCCAGCAAACTGATCATCAGGAAACCGGATGCCTGAACCTTGAACACAGCCTCCTGAGTTCCCAACACCTCTGTCGCAGCCTGGGTGAGCGGCGTTGTGTCATATTCAGGTTCCTGGCCCGTTTTCGCTGTCTCAATTGACTGTTCCAGCAATTCTTCCCAGGCATCAGAGGTTTTGAACATTTTCATCCGAACCGGGAAAAGAAGCGGCCCGGCGCCTTTATCCAGGACGCCCCGGAACTCTTCCAGTTTTTTGAGCAATTCCTGGCGAATGGCGGCTTTTTGAAGCCTGTCATTTACGGTTCCGTCCAAAGCAGCCAGTAAAGGTTCCAGCTGCTGAAGATCAGTTGAAATGGCGGACAAAGCCTCATTACCAGTAATCAAACTCTCAAGCTTCCCAAGGCGCTCCTTGGCTTGCTCAATTGAGCGGGTGAGGCTGCCCATATTCTGGCCTCGCTCCTCAGCGGTCGCGGACGATCCGAGCCGCGGAGCAATAGCCGCAATTTCTGTGGTGTCGTTGGCAAGCTTCAGGGCAAATGTGATTGCCGGAATATCATGTTTCGCTGTTTTGTCCTGCGCGCGCGTCAGAACATCAACACTGAACCATCCGATAACACTAATCACAACGGTCAGAACGGTCACGACAGCGAAAGCGGCAACAAGACGATATCCAATACCAAATTTGCTGTAGTTTTTTTCGCTCGCCGCTGCCGCTGGTTTCTGCCGTAACGGAAGCAAGTTCTTTATCGTCGTCAACATCGTCATTTACCTCACCCCTTAAAGGTCGTGCTCGCTCAAATCGTCCAATTTGAACGCCGACAATAAAGAAGGAGGGTTAAATTTCCCTTTAATGGTTAAAGGGCAGAAAACCAGACGGATCAGTCTTTACTCGGACAGATCTGCGTGCTCGAGATAGTAGCGGATACAGTCCTGTATCCGCCGGAACCGATCGCCGCCCAGCTTCACGCCGCCATACCAGCGCGTCACAATCACCACATGATTGGAAAGGTCGGCGCCTTCCAGCATTTGAAGGATAATCCGACCAGCCCCGCTTTCACCGTCATCATTCTTGATCGGCCCTTCTTCAGACAACACCGCCGCCCACGAGTGATGAGTTGCCTTGGCAAATTTTTTGTCTTTTTTGAGGATTTTGAGGCTGTCCTGAATATCCTGCCGATTGTGAACCCTTGTCCCGGAGACGGCATATTTGGATCCCCGGTCCGTCAGTACATGTTTAAAAATTTTCATTCCGGGCTTTCTTCTACATGATCCGCCAATTGATCAAGAATTCCTGTCCAGAATATCTCATACCGCTTGAACCAATCCGCAGCGTCTTTCATCTGCGCCGCCTGAAGCAGGCAGTATCGGGTTCGACCCCGTTTGACAACCCGAACAAGACCCGCCTTTTTAAGGATATTGATATGTCGGGTCACTCCGGTCTGAGACAAGCCAAAAGGCACGGCAATCTGTGAAAAACTTACTTCTCCTTCACAAAGCTGGGCCAGTATCGCACGCCTTCTGCCATCGCTGAGCGCTGCAAAGATTTGATCCAGGTTTTCCATGACGACCTCAATACTCAATAATTTTGTTGACTAAAATATGATTACATTTAATAGTCAACATTATTGTTGAGTTTATATCTCGTCTTCAGACCAAAAAACAAGAGAGAGAATGCAAGATTCAATCCCTCTGATCGTAAAACGCTGGATTAAAGCCACGCCGGAACGTCTGTACCAGGCCTTTCAGGATGCACGCTCCCTGCCGCAATGGTTTATCCCTGATCGCGCCATTGGTCTGGAAGTGAAGGCATATGATTTTGCAGAGGGCGGGCGTTATATATTCCGTTATCACATGCCCGATGGTCGGCACCCGGTTGTCACAGGCCAATTTACAAATCTGTCAGATCCTGCCGAGATTTCATTCTCCTGGAACTGGCAATCGCCTGATCCCTTTGAAAATATCCCGATGCATGTCCATTTTGGTTTCATAGCAAGAGATGGCGGAACAGATGTCACAATCACCCATACGGGAATTCCAACCCATATGGCATGCACACTCCATGAAAACGGCTGGGAAGGAACATTGCACCACCTAGAACAACATGTCCTTCAGCTTTCAAAAACAAAAAAGGGAAAGATCATGAGAAAATTGGCCCTCCTCACCTTTCAGACATTGGATGGTGTCATGCAGGCCCCGTCGGAGCCCAGCGAAGACTATAGCGATGATTTTCAGCAAGGTGGATGGGCCGCCCCTTATTGGGAGGAGGTCATGGAGCAAGTGCGCCGCGTGGCAATGGCCGACCCTTACGACATGCTGTTCGGCCGGAAGACATATGAGTTATTCGCACCGCACTGGTCGACCGCCGATCCTGACAGCCCGGAAGCCAAACGGATGAATAGCGCAAAGAAATATGTCGTGACCAACAGCTTGAAGGAATTTTCCTGGACCAATAGCACAGCCCTTTCAGGCGAAGATCTACCTGGGGAAATTGCAGCCCTGAAACAACAGGAAGGTCCTCTTCTTCAGGTTCATGGAAGCTGGCAATTGATCCAGATGCTTCTTGAACAGAATCTGGTCGATGAGCTTCGGCTTTGGACATTCCCCATCCTTGTTGGACGGGGCAAGCGCCTGTTCAGCCACGATATTCCCCTTCACACTTTTGATCTGATCACTTCAGACAGAACCCAAAAGGGCGTTTTTCATTCTCTTTATCAGCGGAGAGCATAAACCGATCCTATGTAAAAAACCCCTCTCCGGCCCCTGAAGACACACTTTATTACAGTTAAAAATTTTAACACCCCTTGAAAAGGAGATAAGATATTTGTAAATAAATGAACGATCGTTCGTTCTTATTATTGCTGAATGTGATAGGGCTCTGCTTTGCTCGATCACGCTCGCATCAAGTGCCAGAGACTATAATGCCCAAATTGCCGGCCCCGGAAGCCACACCAACAATAGAAACCAGAGCGTCCAGACCCGCCAAATTCAGACGTCTGTTCTTTATTATTATGGCTCTGTGCCTTCTGGGAGGTGTGGTTTTCTTTCTTGCCCTCGCCGAAGACACAGCAGATGTTGAGGCGGTCACCACACCGCCGCCCTTACAACTGGTAACGGTCGATGTTGTAACGCCCCGCAGTCAAACGGCGAAAATTACGGCTCATGGTGAAGTCAGGCCCCGCTGGTCCGTCGAATTAAGAGCTGCTGTTTCCGGCCAGATCACGGCTATAAAGGAGGGTGCTTTGGCCGGCGGGCAAGTGATCAAAGGCGCTCCGCTCGTTGACATTGAAAATAGTCGGTATGTTGCAGATGTTGCCGCTGCAGAGCTTGCCATAAAAGAGGCCCGCCTTGCCTTATGGAAAGCCGAAAATGCAACCCTTGTTGCGCGGGCTCAATATAAACGGTCCGGAAAAAAGCCGCCAAATGATCTAGCCCTTCATCTTCCGCAACTGGATATTGCCAAAGCATCCGTGAAATCAACAACAGCAAAGCTGGCAGCCGCTCGCAGACAGCTTGAAGATGCATCTGTTACGGCCCCTTTTTCAGGCTTTATCACAGAGCGGTTTGTAAGCCTTGGTCAAACGGTTTCTATTGATGCTCCTCTGGTTAAGCTAGTCGATGAAACCGTCTTTGAAGTGACCCTGGAATTGGGCCGCAAAGACTGGGCCCTCTTGAAGCAGCCTGTATCCGGTCAGAAGGCCCGCCTTTTCAGTCAAACCGGCATTTTCATTGCCCCGGCGATCATCCGTCATGGCGGTGGTTTCCTTGATGAAAAGACACGCCAATACAAGATATTCCTGGAAGTCAGTAACCCTACCCCCGGTCCTCTTTTATCAGGGGATTTCGTGCGTGTTGAGCTGCCGGGAAAAACCATCCCGGCAGCTCTCGAGGTCTCCGCAACCGCTCTCACCCAGGAGGGATATTTATGGTATGTTGATCAAGAAGATCGTCTTAGGCGCCTGACCCCGACAATCCTGTTCCGCCGCCAAGACCGGATCATTCTGACCCTGCCTGAAAATGCCAGCGCATGGCGCTTTGCAACAACACCACTCAAATCATTCCTGCCCGGGCAAAAAGTCCAAACACGCTTGAAGGAGGAGTAGGCCATGCACCGTTTGACAGGCTGGTTTATTCGCAATCCGGTTGCAGCGAATTTGACGATGGTTTTCATTTTGTTTCTCGGGATCATGACAACCCTGTCAATCCGGATCGAAGGCTTTCCGCGTATCCCCCCTGAAACCATCATCATTACAACTTACTATCAGGACGCCACTGCAGCGCAAGTCGACGAACTTGTCACGCAGAAGATTGAAAAGGCCCTGGAAGGAACCGACGGGATCCGCACGATCACCTCTGAGTCCGACAACGATATATCAACAATTATCGTCCGCAAGACCGGCGGCCATGACTTGCAAAAATTACTGGATAAAGTTCGGCTTAAGATTGAGGGTGTCAGCGAGCTTCCCTCGGAGGCCCGCCGCCCCGTGATAGAAACCGGTGGATTTGATTTTCCCGCCCTTTATCTCAATCTTCACGGCAAAACCGATCTGGCAACATTGCAAACACTTTCCGAGAGACTCAAGGAAGAACTGCTCGCTCAACCGGAACTCTCGAAGCTCAAGATATGGGGTCTTCATTCCAGAGAAATGAGGATCGAAGTCAATCCCCGGATACTTCAGCAATATAATCTGACGGTTGCTGAAATAGTGGACCGGATAAGAGAGAGTTCTCTTACCTTTCAGGCCGGATCCTTGCGAACAGCGGGCGGTACAATTTCTTTGAGAGCCGACGAAAGAGCGAAGTTTGGCGGAGAATTTTCGAAAATCCCGATTATCGAAAAAAGGAACGGCCCCGCAGTTCTTTTAGGTGAAATAGGCCTTGTTAAGGACACCTTTGAAGAGGGGAATTATCTTTTCCGCTTTAATGGTGAGCCAACATCAGGCATGGAAATCCTGGTTGGCAAAAAAGAAAACCTGCTTCATATTTCAAAGGTTGTTCAAGCGGTCGCCGCAGATTTCGAACGTCAGCTACCACCCGCAATTTCCATCACCATTTGGGGAGACAGCGCCCATTATATTTCGGATCGCTTGAAACTCCTCAGCTCAAACGGCGTACAAGGATTGCTCCTTGTTGTGCTTTTACTGTCTGTTTTTTTGAATGTTCGCCTGGCGTTCTGGGTCGCCATGGGTATCCCCATATCCGTGATGGGAGCAATGGCCGTGGCTGGATCCAAATGGGTTGATTACTCACTCAATGATGTGACCACCTTTGGCCTGGTCATTGCGCTTGGTATTCTCGTTGATGACGCTGTTGTTGTTGGTGAAAGCGTTTTCGAAGAAAGGCGGCGTATCAAGGATCCGTTACACGGCACTGAAATTGGTGTCAAAAAAGTAGCGGTTGCAACTGTTTTCGGTGTCCTGACAACAATTGCCGCTTTTTTTCCAATGCTCCTCCTGGACAACCCTCTTGGCAAGGTGCTTGCCGGCTTTTCTGGCATTGTCATCTTCGCTCTGATCTTCTCCCTTCTGGAGAGTAAATTCATCCTTCCCGCCCACTTGGCCGCCCTTGATATCGATGCCCCTCCACAGTTCTATTTGGCAAAAATGTGGGCCCGCATACAGGATGCCGCACAATCCGGGTTGAGATGGTTCCGCGATCAGCTCTATGCACCGCTTCTGCGGGTGGCCATTCACCATCGGTATGCGACCCTTATTCTGTTTATCGCGGCCGCAAGCTTCGGGCTGGGCCTGGTTGGGCTTGGAAAAGTCAAAACCGTCTTCTTTCCAGATGTCCCGGGGCAAATCATTACGGTCAGCCTTGAAATGGACGCCCGCGCACCCTTTGATCTCACGAAGCGGAATATGGAGTATATCCAGGCAATTGGCGAACAGCTGAACACAGAATTCCAAAACAGAGCCGGCTTGGAAAAACCGCCAATCCGCGGTGCCTTCCTGATCATATCCAGCGAAAAATCAGCGCAATTGATCGCTGAACTGACACCCGTACAAGAGCGCCCTGGCACTGAAATACTGGATATCGTTAGGGAATGGCGGCGGCGGGTCGGTGTTGTGGAGGGAGCGTCCGAGCTTCAAATTACCGGCTCGGAAGAACTGGCCGGTGGTTTTCAGATCAAGCTTGAATCCAGGGATCTGGAGCTTCTGGACCTAGCAAGTCAGGACCTTCAAAACTACCTCCTCTCAATAGAAGGGGTCGGCAATCTGCGTGATGATCTGGCGGCAGGTCAGCCTCAACTGGAAATTCGCGTCAAGCCAGAAGCCCGCAATCTTGGTTTCGATGCAGAGACACTCGCCCGACAAATCGGATTTTCTTTCGGCGGGGCAGAAGTGCATAAAATACGGCGGGAGGGAAATGAGCTACGCGTCACTGTCCAGAATAAGGCACAAGCGCGCGATTCAATGGATGACCTTCTTCAAAGTAACATTCGCAGCAAAAATGGTGACTGGATTCCGCTTCAATCTGTTGCCAACATTACTGGTCGTTACGTTACCGGAACTATTCACCGGCAAAATGGTAAACTCGTCAATATGGTTTCAGCATCGATTGACAGGTCTCGTGTCGCGCCTGAAGAAGTCAGCCAGGCTGTCTTTGAAGAGCTCGCACCGAAACTGTTGGCAAAATATCCAAGCGTTAAGATGTCGCCGAGCGGAGAGCTCGAAGAAATCGGCGAAATTCGCGGAGGTCTCAAACGTGCCCTGCTGCTTGCCGCCGTCTTGATCTACATATTGATGGCCGTCCCGCTTAAATCCTATTGGCAGCCTTTTGTTATTCTGTCGATTGTCCCTTTTGGTTTTGTGGGAGCGACCGTGGGTCACATGATTTTGGATGTCCCGCTTTCTCTTCTGTCCTTCTTTGGCATGCTGGCCCTTACAGGCGTTGTTGTGAATGACAGCCTTGTCATGATGACACGGTATAATGACGCCAGAACACAGGGGCTTTCTGTTGCCTGCTCGCTTCAGGATGCCGGAGAAGGCCGCTTTCAGGCTATTTTCCTGACAACGGCCACCACGGTTATTGGTTTGACCCCGCTCCTTCTGGAGACATCGGAACAGGCACAATATCTGATACCGGCGGCTGTCTCCCTGGCATATGGGGAGCTTTTCGCCACGCTTTTGATGCTTCTGCTTGTCCCGGTTCTGATTGCCATTGTTGAGGATATCAAAACGCTCTTTGCTATCGAAACCAGACGGCAGCCTGAGGCGTAAAACTGACAATCATCAACGTGACAAACATCGCCAGAATAAACCATTTGCAATACCCCATTACGTCTTCAATCTTGAGGCCGGTGGCAGAACACACTGTCAATAAAACAGAGGCGACGGGCGGCGTTTGCTGACCGATCCCCAGATTGAGGCAAACAATTACGCCAAAATGAACAGGATCGATCCCCATTTCCTGAGAGAGCGGCAAAAGCATGGGAACCACCACAATAATCGCGGCAGAGGCATGCAGGAACATCCCGAGCAAGAGCAGAAAGACATTGATCAACAACATTCGCAGAATATAGCTGTCTGTCAGGTCTCCCAATTCAGACGCGATCATTTGCGGGATTTGTTCATTGGCGAGAAACTGTCCTAAAATGGCAGATCCTGCGATGATCATCATCACCACAGATGTTTGCCGGACAGTAACTCCGGCGAGGTCATAAATGGACGCGAGCGTCAAATCCTTCTGCATTGCCCAGCCAAAGATCAGGGCCGCCACAACACCGAGAGCCGCCGCCTCGGTCGGCGTCACAAAACCGCCAATCAATCCGCCGACGACAAGGACCGGGATCAACAGAGGGATCAAGGCCCCTTTAAGGGCCGTTCCCAACCGCATGATTTCGAACGTCTCATCCACCGGATGGTCTTCTTTGCGGGCAAAGATATAGCTGGTCACCATAAAAGCGCCCCCAAGCAAAATGCCGGAGACAATGCCTGCAATAAACAGATCCTTGATCGAGGTGTTTGTCGTGACCCCGTACAAAACCATGGGAATGGACGGCGGAATAATAATCCCGAGGGTTGCGCTCGTTGCCGTCACAGCCGCTGCAAAGGGTTTGGGATATCCTTGCCGGGCCATGGAGGGCACGAAGATCTTGCTCATGACGGCCGCATCTGCCACGGCAGAGCCGGACATTTCTGCCATAAACATGGATGTCACAACATTTACATGGGAAAGCCCGCCTCTCAACCAGCCAACCAGCGCTCTTGCCAGGTTGATAATCCGATCCGAGATCGACGTGGCGCCCATCAATTCCCCCATAAAGATGAAAAGAGGAATTGCGAGCAGGACCACTTTATTGACCCCTGAGAACATCTGGATCGGTGCCATGATCAGGTCAATATCCGAGACCATCATCGCGAGGGTGGCTGTAATCATCAGGGCAAAGCCTATGGGCATTCCCAAGATGATCAGTAAAAGCAGCAGAAAAACAACGGCCCAAGCCATCATGACACATGATCCTTATCTTGCAGACGGTCTTTTAGTTGCTTGAGGACGGCAATCAGAAGAAATAGGGCAGCCAGTGGCAAAATGAGCATGAACCACCCTTGCGCAATCTCGGCGGTTTCGATTTCCGTCTGCCCGGAGATGGAAATCATCCTTACGGACTGCCAGAACAGCAATCCCAGAAAGCCCACTATCAACACCGTGTTCAGGACAGTCAGGCTCTTCTGACCCAGACGGTTCAATTTCCCGGCCAGCAAATCAAAAGAGATATGCCCTTGCCCGCGCATCGCCAGATAGGCTCCCAGAAAGGCAATCCAGACAAGCAAAAGACCTGGGACCTCATCTGCCATAACACTGACCGATCCGAAAATTTCTCGGAAAAACAGATAGGAGCCTTGCAAAGCTTCGAAATCTCTGGCGAGTTTTCGGAAAGCTCCCAATATGAGATACCGGTTCACAACATTGATAAAAATAAACAGGGAAGACGCCGCAAAAAGAAGGACAGCGACGCCTTCAACCAGTTTATCAAACCGCCTGAGCAGCATTATTCAGCCGCCCCTCGGATGATTTTCAGATATTCATCGCCCTGGCTGGAGACATAATCATCATAACTTGATGCCGTCGCTTTTTTGAAAGCACGGAGATCAACCTGATTGATTGCCAATTTTCCTTTCATTTCCGAGAAATACTGACTTTCCAGCGCCGCGGATTTTTCATAGGCGGCTTTGGTAATGCTGTGGCCAACCTCCGAAAAAGCTTTTTTCTGCTCAAGGGTCAGACTTTCATAGAATTTGTTGGATGCCAGCAAAAAGGACGGCGTATAGACATGGCTTGTCAGAGAAAGGTTCTTGGCCACTTCAAAATGCTTCTGCTCGTAAAACCCGTATGTGGCAGCTTCTGCCCCATCAACAACACCGGATTGAAGGGCCGTAAAAGTCTCTCCCCATGAGACTTTTTGTGGTGTTGCACCAATATTGCGGAAGACGCCCTGACGGAACTTGCCGCCGGAGATTCTGATCTTCAGGCCATCCAGATCCGCCGGTGAATTAATTGCGCGCACCGAGTTGATCACGTGGCGGAATCCGTTTTCATAAACACCAATGACTTTGACCGATCCGATTTCTTCAATCCGTTTGCGAATAGCGTCTTCAAGGCCTGCCGCCATTGCCCGCTGCACATGAGCCCGATCAGTGAACAGCCAAGGCAAATCAAAGACACCCAGCTTCTTATCGAGCTTCATGACACCCGATGCCACATTGATCATCTCGAGCGAGCCGGCCTGCACATTGGCCATTAGAGCCTTTTCCTTGCCAAGCTGACCGCCTGGGAAAAGCTTGAAGGTGAATTGTCCGGGCAGTCTTTTTTCTATCTCCGCCGCAAACAACTCTGACTGCGCATGCAAAGGCGAGAATTTCGAAACATGGCTGGCGACACGCACCTCGCGGGGCTCCGCATTTGCCTGTGACGCCACGGCGCCAAGTACCATTGCACTAGCACTTAACAGTTTGATTATTTTCATAGTTTCCTCCAGAGAGTGTTTTTTATTTATCGAATTTCTGTGTGATAGCTGAATTGATCAGCCCGTCCGCGACTGCGCCGCCATTCCAGCGGCTGGTCGTCATATCCAAAGGCCAGACGGTCAATCACAATAAGCGGATCCCCTTCTTCAAGGCGCAAGATGCGCGCCGTTTCCGGACGGGCCGCCTCGGCTGTCAGATCCTCTTCTGCCCGGGCAACAAGGGCGCCGCACTCACGGTCATAAATGGGATAAAGCAAGGGACCAAATTCACTGTCCGGCATTTCGAGAATGGGTTGAAAAGGAGATGTTGGCAGCCAAATCTGTTCAAGCAGAACAGGTTTGCCATCGATCAGGCGAACCCGGGTCAGCGCAATGGCATCTGACCCTTCAGGCAGGTTCAGCTTCCGGATGACATATCCCGGAGCAGGCTCCAGGGTACGCCTCAGGATCCTGCTTTCCGGAATGGAGGTTTCGCCGCTGTCAGTCCGAAAGCGGAAAAACCGGAACAAAGATCGATCAAAGCTGGGCCGCCGAACAAACGTTCCCTTGCCGTGCAAGCGCTCAAGGATTTCCTCACCCACCAGCTGTGCAACAGCCTGGCGGGCGGTACCGGGAGCAATTTTATATTCTTCGGCCAGTTCATTTTCTGACGGGACGCGATCACCGGGCCGCCAGCTGCCCTTGATCACCTTGTCTCTGAGCTCATCAGCCAGCCGTTGATAGCGCGGTAGCCGATCATCTCCTTTTAACAATCCCATTCTCCTGTCCTCCCTTGACGATTTTCTAGTCTTATGCTTCTATATAGAAGTTAATTTGTCAAGGGGATGATTTTGATACTCACCGGTGCGAACCAGCTTTTAGGTGTTAAAGACGGTATATTTGACGGGCATGCCCATGTCTTCAAGGCAACCCTGCCTATGTCGGCAGACCGTCGTTACACACCCACCTACCATGCTCTGCTGGAAGATTATGTCAGCCATTTAAAAGAATCTGGGCTCGATGGCGGCCTCTTTGTCCAGCCAAGCTTTCTGGGAACAGACAATCGGTACCTGCTTGAAACACTGGAACGCGCGACTGTCTTTCCGGATCTCCTGTTCAAAGGCGTTGCCGTTGTCGATCCACAGACAAGCCGCACAGAGCTGGAAAGACTGGCTGAGCTCGATATTATCGGTATCCGCTTCAATCTAATCCGTTCGAACCGGTATTTACCATTCGATCCGGCACTCTGGCGCCCTCTTCTACTGTTTGCCGACCACCATAACTGGCATATCGAACTCCACTGCGAAGGAAACAGGATGCCCTCTGTTCTGAAGGATCTTCTGCAGCATTCAAACCGGGTCGTTGTGGATCATTTTGGCCTGCCTGATCCCGCCAACCCTCTGCAATGTCCGGGTTTTACAAGCTTGATCAACGCCCCAATCGACAATGTCTTTATCAAGATTTCTGCGCCTTACAGAGTTTTCCGGGACAAAACCGCCGATGAAGCGGCAAAAGCCTGCCATCCGCTATTCGACACGCTTCTTCAAACATACGGGCCTGACAGGCTGGTATGGGGCAGCGACTGGCCCTGGACACAATTCGAAGCCGGAATGACGTATGAAAAGGCATATGGCTGGCTGGGAAGTTGGGAAGAAGCCTCTTGAAACCCTAAACAAGGCGTTGAAACATCCTGGCGAAGCGATTAAGGTCGCCGCTTGTTCACAGGCCAGTCAGGAAGCATTCGATGGCGATTTATCTACACCATGGCGATTTACCTTCAGATGTTGATCTCGGCGATCAAATTGCCATTGACTCTGAAACCATGGGCTTGTTGCCGCATCGTGACCGACTGTGTCTGGTCCAGCTATCTTCCGGTGACGGAGATGCCCATCTGGTAAAATTCGACGGTAAAAGCTACGAAGCACCTAATCTGGTCAGGCAGCTTGGTGATCCTGAACGCACCAAGCTTTTCCATTTTGGCCGCTTTGATATCGCTGTTCTGCAAAAATATCTAGGCGTCGTCTGTGCTCCGGTTTACTGTACGAAAATCGCCTCCCGTTTGGTAAGAACCTATACGGACCGGCACGGCCTTAAAAACCTGTGTCAGGAACTGCTCAGCGTTGACATTTCCAAACAACAGCAAAGTTCTGACTGGGGAGCCGCAGACCTAACCAAAGCACAGCAGGAATATGCCGCTTCGGATGTATTATACTTGCATCAATTGCGGGAAAAACTGGACATTATGCTCGCACGTGAAGGCCGCACTCAGCTGGCGGCGGAATGTTTTAAGTTTCTACCGGTCCGGGCAGAGCTCGATCTGATTGGCTGGGATGAAACGGATATCTTCGCTCATTCCTGAGAAAACCAGGATGCCCTTCTGGCTGGAAACGCTCTGAGCCCTTGTTATAAAAGGAAATCTTCCCTATATTTCGAAGCATTATCAGGATCAGTTGCCTGCCCCTTCCAGGAAAGGTCCCTGTTGCCAGAAAACAGAAGGCCAGTATGACCGTTTCGAAAGATAAAAACACCACCCGTCTGGATGATCATCGGGATCTTGTCTCTGCTCGCCGGGTTCTGCAAATTGAAGCAGACGCCATTTTGCAGTTGCAACAGTCTCTTGATGGTGACTTTATCGCCGCTCTTGATCTGATTGCAAATGCCGAAGGGCGAGTCATTGTCTCTGGCATGGGAAAAAGCGGACATATTGGGAAGAAGATCGCCGCAACTCTGGCATCAACCGGAACACCGGCGCAATTTGTTCATCCTGGCGAAGCAAGTCACGGTGACCTCGGGATGATAACCCGGCAGGACGTTGTCCTTTGTCTGTCAAATTCCGGCGGAACAAAAGAGCTTAACGATATCATTGCCTATACAAAACGATTTGAGATCCCGTTGATTGCGATTGTCGGCAAGGCAGACAGCACGCTGGGGCGCAGAAGTGATGTTACTTTGCTCCTTCCCGATGCACCGGAAGCCTGCTCGATTGGTCTTGCGCCGACAACATCCACAACGCTGACCCTGGCAATGGGCGATGCATTGGCGGTGGCCCTTCTGGAACGCAAGGGATTTTCTCCGGATCAGTTTCATATGTTTCATCCCGGCGGCAAACTCGGCGGATCACTGATCAAAGTGAGTGATCTGATGCATGCTGGCGCAGAGGTTCCGCTGATTGCAGAAGATGCACTGATGGATGAAGCCTTACTTGAAATGACGACAAAAGGCTTTGGCTGCGTCGGCATAACAGCCGCAGACGGCTCTCTGTCCGGTATCATCACTGATGGTGATCTCAGGCGTCATATGGATGCCGGCCTGCTCAGCAAACGAGCACGGGATGTCATGACGGCAGATCCGCAGACAACAAAACCCGGGGCGCTTGCTGCCGAAGCCCTCTCTCAGATGAACCGGACCGGATTGGGCGGGATCACCTGCCTGTTTGTCGCTGAAGGCTCCGCTCCCGTTGGCATTCTGAGTGTTCATGATTGCCTGCGAAACGGCGTTATGTAGTCTGATGGAGAACGCGTCCTCCCAGAATACAAGCTCCTCTTCGACCGACGGAAAATCGGGAGACATGCAAATCCCAACCACCGCCTCTGCAAATGTTTCGGCACAAAACCGGCTTTATCAAGCAAAGCGATATACAAGTTTTGTCTCCATCATGAAGTTTGCGCTCCCTGTTCTGGCGCTTATTCTCATTTCTACTGTCTTCCTTCTGCCCGGACTGGAAGAGCAGGAACAGGCAATCACGCTGGAATACAAGCCGGAGATCGTCCGCAAAAAGCAAACCACTATGACAAACCCCCGCTTTCTGTCCAGCGATGATGGCAATCAACAATATGTAGTGACGGCAGACAGTGCACGGCAACCCGATCCGACTTCCCGAAAAGTAATTCTGACCAATCTTCAAGCGGACATAACTTTGCAGAACGGCCAGTGGCTTTCCCTCTCTGCGCCTCAGGGTAATCTCGACCCCGAAGCGGGCCTGCTGGATCTGGATGGCGGGATTGAAATTTTCTCGGACACTGGCAATCAGATTAAAACCAAGAGTGCACATGTCAGACTGAACGAGAAGATTATTGAAAGCAAAGAAGGCTTGAAAGGGCACGGCCCACTTGGCGAGTTTGAGGCTGACAGACTGGTTGCCCAGCAATTAAGGGGTACCATTCGGTTCGAAGGCAATGTAAAAATGATTTTATACCCGTAAAAACAGGGAATACCGGACCTTTTGATGAAACCGATCTTTTGCATACTGACAGCTTCTCTCCTGCTTGTTGCGACATTGCTGAGCCCGACAGCAACACAGGCACAATCAGCGCTGTCTGGCGCCAATTTTGATACCAATCAGCCTATCGAAATTCTGGCAGATTCCCTGGAAGTTCAGCAGGAAAAGCAAATAGCCACCTTTGAAGGCAACGTTCAGGTTATTCAAGGGGAAATCCGTTTGAAAGCGGCCAAATTGCTTGTTTACTACGCTGAAAATCAAGGCAAAAAGAATAAAGACGGCTCTTCCCCGCCCAACATTCGGAAAATCGATGCATTTGGCGATGTTTTTCTGTCCAGTCCGCGAGAGACTGCAAAGGGGGACAAGGGCTTTTATGATGTGATCAACAAGAAGATCCAGTTGAACGGAAATGTTGTCCTGACCCAGGGGCAAAACATCCTGCGCGGCCAGAAGATGACCTTGGATCTCGTCTCTGGCAAAAGCCGGATTGACGGCACAGGTTCCGGAGGCAACACGGGTCGGGTGCGAGGCATTTTTGTGCCTCAAAAGAAACAATAGAGGCTTAGGGCGGGGCAACATGACACAAGACGAAGCGAGTGAAGAAAACGGGCCCCGTCTGGTGGCGGAAAATACAGGGCTGACGGCTTCCAATATTGGCAAGGCTTTTAAAAAACGCCCGGTTCTGCGTGGCGTGGATATTACCGTTCACCGCGGAGAAGCGGTTGGGTTGCTGGGCCCTAATGGTGCCGGTAAAACCACCTGCTTTTACATCATCTCCGGCTTGATGGGCGCTGATTACGGAACTGTGACACTGGATGGCATTGATGTCACCCGCATGCCCATGTATCGCCGGGCGCGCTTGGGGATCGGTTATTTGCCGCAGGAAGCTTCGATTTTCAGAGGCATGACTGTCGAGCAGAATATTCGCTCCGTTCTTGAACTGATCGAGCCAATTCGTGCCAAACGGGAAAATATGCTCGAAGAACTCTTGGCGGAATTCTCGATTTCTCATCTTCGCCGAACCCCGGCGATTGCGCTGTCCGGCGGTGAAAGACGCCGTGTTGAGATTGCCCGCGCCTTGGCAGGCAAACCCAATTATATCATGCTTGATGAGCCCTTTGCCGGCATTGACCCCATTGCGGTGGGGGACATTCGGGATTTGATTTCTCATTTGAAGGATCGGGGTATTGGTGTCCTGATTACAGAACATAATGTTCGGGAGACGCTCGAAATTATCGATCGGGCATACATTCTTAACGATGGCCATGTCATAAAGGAAGGCAACCCGTCGGAAATTGTCGCCGACGAAAGCGTCAGACGCGTCTATTTGGGAGATCGCTTCAATCTCTGATCCCCTTTAAAGGCGTCAGGATAGGAGGGATCAGGAGAGAGTATGGCTTTAACGCCCAGATTGGATATCCGGCAGGGTCAGCAACTTGTCATGACGCCGCAATTGCAGCAGGCGATCAAGCTTCTGCAGCTGTCCAACCTGGATCTGGCCTCCTTTATCGAACAGGAACTTGAAAAAAACCCGCTTCTGGAGCGAGGGGATACTGACTCGGACCTCAACCCGGAACAACCCGCAGAAACGGTTTCTGAAACAGCAGATGGATTTGGCGACGAAAGCGCAGATGGCAATGCCCTGGACGATCTCACATTGACTGAAGGCGCGCCGCTTTCAGAGACAAGTCATGCCTCGCTTGATACCGATTATGACAACCTCTACAACAATGACAGTGCCTCCGACACGCCTGAACCGGCCGCAGCAGCGGACGCAACCGATGCCGGATATCTAGCAGCAACCACGTCAAGCAGTGGATATTCTGGATCAGATTTCAGCCTCGAAGATACATTAACGGACGACCTGTCGCTTCAGGACCATCTGACAGCGCAGCTCAATATGATGTCTCTGCCTGCTTCCACAAAATTTATCGCGGCCTATCTCATCGACCTGGTGACTGAGGCTGGCTATTTCACAGGGAATGCCCCGGAAATCAGCCAAACACTGGGCAGTTCAGAAGAAGCCGTTACACAGACCCTCGACATTCTGAAGGGGTTTGAGCCGACCGGTGTGTTTGCAGCAGATCTGGCTGAATGCCTGGCGTTACAGCTCAAAGAGCGAAACCGTTATGATCCTGCCATGGAAGCCTTACTGAATAATCTGGATCTTCTGGCAAATCGCGACATCCGTGGCTTAATGTCACTTTGCGGGGTTGATCAGGAAGATATCACAGAAATGGTCGCCGAAATCCGGGAACTGGATCCCAAACCCGGCTTGAAATTTGGTAGCAGCGTCGCAGACACCGTCATTCCGGACGTTTTTATTTCGCGAAATCCGGACGGAAACTGGAATATTGAGCTCAACAGCGAAACACTGCCAAAAGTGCTTGTAAACAACCGATATCATGCACAGATTAATACCAAGGCTCTCAAAAAAGAGGAGAAGGAATTTGTCTCTGAATGCCTTAATACGGCAAACTGGCTTGTCAAATCGCTGGATCAGCGGGCGAATACAATTCTCAAGGTAGCGACAGAGCTTGTCCGCCAGCAAGAGATGTTTTTCACCCAGGGAATCGCCTTTTTAAAACCGATGAATCTCAAAGCAATTGCCGATGCGATCGAGATGCATGAAAGCACCGTCAGCCGTGTGACAGCCAATAAATATTTGGCAACGTCCCGCGGTGTCTTTGAACTTAAGTATTTCTTTACATCTGCCATCAATTCTACGGAGGGAGGAAATACTCATTCTGCGGAATCGGTTAAATACAAACTCAAGCATCTCGTTGACGATGAAAAACCAGGCGCTATCCTTTCTGATGACAAGATTGTTGAGCTGATGAAGCGTGAAGGGATTGATATTGCCAGGCGCACCGTGGCAAAATACCGGGATGCCATGAATATTCCGTCGTCGGTTGAACGCAGGCGACAGAAAAAATTGCTCACCACTTGAAGACAGGGGCTAAAAAAATGGAACCACCTGTGCAGAAAACTCTATCAAGACATCAACGGAAGTAACCCGTCGCGCTGGAATATGTCCAGCCAGGCAGACGGAAAAGAGTTTTACTAGAAGAATTGGATCAGCACATGCATGTGATTGTTAAAGGTAAACAAGTCGACGTTGGAACTGCCCTGAGTGACTATATTGAAGACAGCCTGAACGAAAAGGTCTCGAAATATTTCACCAATGCCATCGATGCACAAGTTACCCTTAGCCGAAAGAACCACAATTTCCATATTGAGTGCAGCGTCCATATCGGTTCCGGTATCGATATTACGGCCTCTGCAGATCATGCAGATGCTCATGCATGTTTCGATGCTGCTGCCGAACGCATTGACAAACAACTCAGAAGATATAAAAGACGCCTCAAGGACCATCACGGTAAGGAGCGGGCCAAGGCTAAAAGAGCGATGGCAGCTCAATCTTACATTATTGCTCCGGATCCTGAAGAGCCGGAGATTGAGGTACCAGCAAGTGACGAATGGCAACCGATTATTATCGCTGAAACCAGCGAAGATATTCCGGACTGCTCTGTTGGCGAGGCCGTGATGAGAATGGATTTGGCTAACCTGCCTGCCATGATGTTCCAGAATTCCGGAACAAAAGGCCTGAACGTTGTTTATCGGCGGGCAGACGGCAATATTGGCTGGATTGACCCGAAATCGGAAAAAACTGGCTGAAGAAGGCGTTAGCCTGTATGCAGTCACTTTAATGCGCAACAAGACAAGAGACCATGGAAATAGCTGATCTTATCAGCCCGGAAACTGTTTTTGCCGATATCAAGGCATCGAGTAAAAAACAGACATTGCAGGAGCTTTCCCGCCGGGCGGCAGCCGTTACAGGTTGCGACGAAAGAGAGATATTAAGTGTTCTGATCGAACGCGAACGGCTTGGTACGACAGGCGTCGGCCAGGGCATTGCCATCCCGCATGGCAAGCTTTCGTCTCTCGATCGGATACACGGTTTTTTTGCCCGGCTTGATTCCGGCGTCAATTTTGATGCCATGGATGATATGCCGGTCGACCTGGTCTTTGTCCTGTTGGCCCCTGAAGAAGGTGGAGCTGACCACCTTAAAGCACTGGCCCGCGTCTCGCGGACACTCCGTGATTCGGCCAGATGCGAACGCCTCAGAGGAACAGAAAGCGCCGATGCGCTCTTTGCCGTCCTGACTGAAGACAACATTGCTGCCTGAAAAAAGGCAGACATTTCTGTGAGATAGAGCACAGATCATATCCCTAAAGGTAGTAGAGTAAGAATCATATCGGTGACAGTTGAGCAGTTTTGATCTTTAAAGGCCCTGGTATGAGCAAAAAAAATCTCTATATCCTCGTACCACTCATTACTCTTGTTGCGATTGTTTCAATTACTTATCTGATTTGGGAGCCGGAGAAACCTGAAGACATCAGAATACCAGATGCTTCAACAAGCAAAAAACGGCCTCCTGAACTCGATATTCCTTTAAAATGCGCTTTGGGAAATGACTGCTTTGTCCAGCATTTTATTGATACGGATCCATCGAAGAAGGCAGCAGACTATACCTGCGGCTCCCTGACCCATGACAATCATCGCGGGACAGATATTCGAATTCGCACCGTCGCTGACATGGCCCGGGGCGTCCCGGTTATCGCCGCAGCAAGCGGCCGGGTTGTCAATCTTCGCGACGGAATGGTTGATCAGTATTTCAGTGACTATACGGCTGAAAAGAAGAAAGAGGTCTTTGACAAGGGACTTGGAAACGCGGTGATCATCAGCCATGGCGGCGGCTGGGAGACTTATTATGCGCATTTGAAAAAGGACTCCCTGACGGTATCAAAAGGCGAGGAAGTCCTGAAAGGAGACATTCTGGGATATGTGGGAATGTCGGGCCTGACAGATTTTCCCCATGTGCATTTTGAACTCCGTCACAAAAACAAGCGGATTGACCCATTTTCTGGAAGAGAAACCGGACAGGGATGTGAAAAACCGAAGAAAAACTACTGGAGTGACCTGGCGCGCAAAGCACTGTCCTACCAGCAAACCGGTTTTATGGCGACAGGCCTTTCAGAAACCCGGCCCCAGGGACGTAAAGATCTGGAGAGCGGTACAAAAGCCCAGGATATATTGAGCCCCTCTGCCCCTACGCTCTTCTTCTGGTCCTATTATATCGGTAGCCGGGAAGGAGATCAGGTCTCCCTTACCTTAAAAGATCCGGATGGAACGGTTCTGGCATCCCGGACAGCAAAACCGATGTCTCGCCACCAGATTTCCCGCACGCCGTTTATTGGTCAGAAAAAACCCGCGAGCGGCTGGAAGCCAGGCCTGTATCGCGGGGAGATTACAATCAATAGAAAAGGCACCATCTTCAAGGACAGTGCCATCATTACTGTACAGTAAATTCTATCCTGATCGGCTAGCTGACCAGATAGGCTTCAAAATCGTTTTGCCGAGCGATGACGAGAGCAACTTCCGCGCTTTGCTCTTCACCAAGCTTCTGTCCGTCAGCAGAAAAAATGCCGTAGGATTCGGAGCCTTCCTCGTCGATTTTCTTCACATAGGCCATTTCCATGGAGCCCAGAACAGCCAAAGCAGCGGGGCTTAGCTGACGAAGGGTTGCTTCCTGATACTGCATAACACTACTCCTGTTGCATCGATATCACCCGGATCAATCCTGAATCTCGGATGCTTCAATGGTTTTCAAATCCCGCCGGGATTTTTTTGCTTTGATCTGGATTTCCGTCACATCTCTTTTCTGTTCGGGCAATCGCAAATCAATATGAAGCAAGCCATTGTCCATTTCTGCTCCTGTCACATCGATTCCCTCTGCCAGAACAAATTTCTTCTGGAATTGTCTGGCGGCGATGCCCCGATGCAGAAAATTACGGCTGTTATCATCTTTTTGTTTACCATGGATGATAAGTTGGTTTTGTTCCAGCGTTATCTGCAAATCTTCTTCAAAAAAGCCTGCAACAGCCAGCGTTATCTGAATTGTATAGTCGGATATCTGTTCGATATTGTAAGGAGGATATCCCTCACCACCTGATTTGGCGAGTTGTTCGAGCATATGCTCGAAGTGATCAAAGCCCAGTAGCAACGGGCTGTTAAACATGGATACACGCGACACTGCACAGTCTCCTCTGTTGAGCGAGTTGGATCGAGGTCCGATTTCGGCACCTATTGACCAGCCCGGTATGGCGCTGATCCTACTTTTAATGTAGGTTGCCTCGGCCTCTCCATCAAGGTGCTGTTTTCAAATAGCCCTTTTGAGGCACAGAATCAGTCAAACAAGAGGCAGACCCCTCAACAAGAAGTAAAAAACCGGGAGTCCATTTCCAATGAGTATTGATGCAAATAAAGAAGGCCTGACCGTCGGCGTTGTCGGTGCAGGCGCCATGGGGCGCGGCATTGCACAAGTGTCCGTTACGGGCGGAATGAAAGCTGTCATTTTTGATGCGGCGGACGGCGCTGCAGAAGCGGCAAAAGGTTTTATCAACGGCATGGTTCAGCGATCCGTTGATAAAGGCCGCCTGGAAGCGGAGGCGGGACGTGCCGCGATCTCAAATCTGTCTGTCGCAAACTCTATTGCTGACTTGAAAGATTGCGATCTGGTCGTCGAAGCGATTGTTGAAAATATCGATATCAAACAAACTGTCTTCAAACAAATCGAAGACGTGGTGAGCGAAGACACGATCATTGCTTCCAACACCTCCAGTATCCGGATTTCCAGTATTGCGTCTGCCTGCACCCATAAAGGCCGCATTGCCGGTCTTCATTTCTTTAACCCGGTTCCTCTGATGAAGCTGGTTGAAGTGATCAACGGGACCGATACCCACCAGAGCACGACAGAAGCCCTGAAAATCATCGGAAAGCGCATGGGCCGGGTCCCGGTTGTTGTTAAAGACGCGCCAGGGTTTCTCGTTAATCTGGGCGGCCGTGCTTATACGACGGAGGCCTTGCGGATTGTCTCTGAAGGTGTGGCAGCACCGCATGAAGTCGATGCCATTATGCGAGATGCCTGCGGGTTTCGTATGGGCCCGTTCGAGTTAATGGATCTTACCGGTATTGATGTTAATTTCCCGGTCAGCCAGATTATCTATAATGGCTATTTTCAGGATAAGCGCCTATCCACAGCACCGTTGCATGAAAGCATGATGGAAGCAGGGCGTCTTGGCCGTAAAACCAAGGCAGGCTTCTATGATTATGACGAAGACGGAACGATTATTCGACCGGACGGCCCGGCAAAAGTAAATGCTCAGCCGGCAAAGCAGGTTATTCTTGCCGAAAATGCCCCCGATCTCGATACTCTTCTCAAAGATCTCGGTATCGCGGTTCTAAAAGAAGACGATGGGCAATCTCCTATTCTTGCAGCCCCTGTTGGTGAAGATTGTACGTCTATTGCAACCCGCCTTGAGCTGGATGCCAAACGCCTGATCGCGATTGACATGCTCACTGGCACACCTGCCCACGCCACCGTTATGGCCGCCCCGGGAGCCGATGATGCTGTTGTTGAAAGTGTCATGGCAGCACTGCAGCAACAGGCAAATTCTGTTACCCGTATCAAAGACTGCCCGGGCTTTGTCGCCCAGCGGATCCGTGCCATGGTTGCCAATCTTGGCTGCGAAATGGCACAAATCGGTGTGGCAACCCCTGAGGATATCGACAAGGGCATGAAGCTTGGCCTCAATTATCCCCATGGATCGGTCGAACTGGCGGAGTATCTCGGCACCTGCAATACCCTCACCATTTTGGAGCAGCTCCAGGCCATAACCGGCGAAGAACGCTACCGCCCGAGCCAATGGCTCCGTCGCCGCGCCCTGCTGGATCTGCCAATCCATACACGAGACTAACGCAGCAAAAGAGCGAGCAGAATTTAGAAGGCCGTATCATTTAATACGGCCTTTTCTGGTTTTTACGATGTAAAGCGTCCTTGACATAATTTTAAACTCCATCTATGTAAAGGAAGCTTTACATAGATGGAGTTGTTATGAAAACCCGCCGCTATATAATTGAAATGGGGCTTTGCCTTACAGCCTATGCTGTCCTTCTTTTCGTGTCCTTGCAGATTCTCAACCACGGCGTCGGGAACGACTGGCTGCGTTTGACGGTTTCCGTTCTGCCTATACTGCCCTGCTTGATTACCGGATATGTTGTTCTGAAACATATTCGCCAGCTTGATGAGTTGCAGCAAAAAATGCAGCTGGAAGCGATTAGCTTCTCCTTCATCGCAACAGCCTTAGTAACTTTCACTTACGGATTTCTGGAAAATATGGGACTACCCGGGCTTTCCATGTTTGTTGTCTGGCCTTTAATGGCAACCTTCTGGGTTATCGGACAAATAATCGCGCGGTATCGCTACACATGAAAAATAAACTCCCTGCATTACGGTCGGAGAGAAAGTGGTCTCAAAGTGAGCTGGCCAACCGACTGGGTGTGTCCCGGCAAACCGTCAACGCTTTGGAAAAAGGCCGCTATGATCCAAGCCTGCCGCTTGCTTTCAAGATTGCCCGGCTTTTTGAAAGAGCGATTGAAGATATTTTTGAAGAGGGAATCTCATAAAAAAACCGCATCGCCCTCATTAATCATTCCAGCGAAACACTCTTTTGAATTAGCCAGCCCCGTCACACAAATCATACCAACTGCAGCGTCGAATACAGCTGCTTCGGTATTGGCGGCTAAATCCTGTTGCAATAAGGCAAACTGTTTTTTATGTTATGAAATGTTATAACATAACAATTTTTGGATTTGGACATGCTTTCCTCAAGACCAGACAGTCATCTCGAAAAGAGTGCCTCCACTTTTGCTGAAGTTGGAAAAACAGCTCCCATTTTACAGAAAATTACAGAACCGACTGTTTGTCTGGCTCTTTGGCAGCGAGAGACGACTTTCCTGTCCGAGCTTACTTTTCCTGCAGCACCCTGGAAAAGCTGGCAGGATTTCAAGGAAACCCTTTCTCTGGAGGATGTGAAAAAGAGGGTCGAAGCCCATCTGTTACAATCGACGGATTTTAGCCAAAAAAATCGATCAGTTCTGGTTCAGGATATTCAAAAACTCGCCGCATCATATTCGCAACTGTCCGGATCCGAAAAAATAACGCTTCGACTTTCTTGTGTCACCAATGATGCTTGCCGGTATTTTCATGCCGACTATATTCCCTACCGCTTGTCCACAACCTATTTTGGTCCGGGGACACGCTATGCGGATCCTGATACCGGTTGGTCTCCTGCTTCTTCAGGAGAAATACCACCTGCGACTGACATATACAGCCTGAAAACAGGAGAGGTTGCAGTTATGCAAGGCGCCTTTTCAAGCGCAAGGAAATCGGTGAAACCCCTTTATCATCAATCACCGCCCATCTCAGGAACGTCCAACTGGCGGTTTTTTCTAGCAATAGACAATTCTGAGGAAATAAAACAGAGCCTCACCTGAATAGTCAGGTCAGTTGGCGCTTTGTGCCTCGCGCTCTGCATTGTCGGCAGCCATACGCGCCATTTCCTGCAAGGCACCGGCCACCTGGGCGCTGCCACCAAGACTGGTCTCCATGGCCTGCATCAGAGTAGCAACGACAGCTGCATTGAAAAATTCCCGTTCAAGGCCGGCTTCCAGGCAATCCTGCAACGCTTTATCCAGCCCCTCCGTAATGATTTTAGCCGCTTTATCCAGTTTTTCTTTGGTTTCCGGGTCCGGCATGCCGAATGAGGGAGTATCTTGCACAGCTCAATCCTGTCCTTGTGTGATCGGTAAGGTCCAGACATAATCCTAAAAAAGCCGGACCGCAAATAATTTAGGGGATAGCCTCATGTGCAAAACAGAAAATGCCGCAGCCCTTGCCACTCAGTTTATCGATAATGACCGGACACGGGTCACCGAATGGCGGTTTAAAAAACGCGGCGATGATACCGGCTGGCACACACATGCCTATGATTATGTAGTGGTGCCTCTGTTTGACGGCTTTCTGGAGATCGATATGGGCGACGGCGAAATCGTGAAGGCCTCCATGAAGAACGGCATTCCTTATTTTCGGGAAGCCGGTGTGGAACATAATGTGATGAACGGCAACGACTTTGAATGTGCTTTTGTCGAGGTGGAGTTTTTGAGGTAACCCCTCTCAACAAAAATTTCAATGCTCTAGCTCAATGGGTTTGCCATGCTCGGTATGCTCATTTGCATGACGCCATTCCTCTTTCCGGCTCAGAAGCTGATCCTTGCTTAAAATGTCTTTGGTACCGACAATTTTCTCCAGCGCTGCCAGCCAACAAAGATAGTAATTCTCATTACCACATCCCCGGCCTTCTTTTGAGGCGACAGCGATTTCAGCCCCGAAAATATCGGCCCATTCAGACCAGGTAAAAGCCCCTTTCTCATTTAGACTCACCGTCAGCGCAAAAGCTTGCGCCTGCCAGGGTTCATCAAAAACCGGGCCTTCTTCGTTGCGCGGAATTTCCATCGTCTCCAGAACCGGATCCAACTCACTCATGTCACCGCCTCCAGGTGATCGTCCCAGAGATCCACGTAAATATAGTCCCCTTCTGTTCCGTCCTCTCCCCAAAGTTCGACAGATGAAAAGCGCACATTATATAAATGCTGCGGATCTTCACGGCCATGAGCGCTACTGTCAGCAAAAACATGCAGACCATAATCCGCAACAATTTCACCTGTATGTCCCCGGGCGTATCGCGGCAGTCTTGTATGGCCCACCGGATGGATGTTTTTCCCGCGAACTTTGTCACCCACTTTAAAACTGGCAGACTTTCCTTCTTCCCGGATGTAATTGGCTCCTTTATCCATCATTGCCGGAATGTCTTTTCCGCTGATGGCAGGTTTATGGGGTGTATGAGCAGGTCGTGGCGCCACAGCACCCGAAAGCTCTTCTTCACTGATCAGACCTTTTTCCGACAAAATCCGGATCAGCCCATCCAGCCAGATTTCGTAATAACTGCTGGAAAGATATTTTCCTGGGTTCATCCGCTCCCGCGCATGACGGGATTCGTCAATATTGCGAACCCCCAGCGCGCTCACGGCATTATTCATGGCAAACATCCGCTGCTCCCATTCACCATGAAAAACTGGCTCATTTTCTTCAGCGTCAACCGGCCCCATGCCATGCATGCCGCCCATATCATGTACACCATCCATCAGGCGGCCTCCCCTTCTTGCGGATCCGCGGCCTCGGTCACACCGATCATGCTGTCCCGGGTGACCAGCTCCGTCAGAGCTTCTTCATTCATGCCCTCGGTCCCTACCGGGCGTTTTGGAACAACCAGATATCGGGTTTCTGCAGTACTGTCCCAAACCCGCACCTCTGTACTGGCAGGCAATTCGGTGCCGAACTCCTTCAGGACTGCCCGGGGTTCACGCACCACCCGAGACCGATAGGGGGCCGACTTGTACCAAACCGGCGGCAAACCCAAAACCGGCCATGGATAGCAGGAGCAAAGAGTACAAACGACCACATTGTGAACGGAGTCCGTATTCTCGACAGCGATGATCTCCTCGCCTTGCGCGCCCGTATAGCCAAGCTCCGCAATCGCGGCAGACGCATCTTTCATCAGCCGGCTTTTAAAATCAGGATCTGTCCAGGCTTTCGCAACAACGGCTGCGCCATTTTTTGGGCCTACCTGATGTTCATACCGCTCGACCAGCGCATCCAGCGCCGTTGGATCGACCAGACCCTTTTCAACAAGCAATGATTCCAGGCTTTTCACCCGTAAAACCGTCTCCGGCAAAGGTGCACTATGGTTATGATTATGTCCCATGGGATACTCCGAACAAAAAGGCGCCCGTCCTCAAGAAAATGAGACAGCCATCATGGCGTAAACAGCACACCCATTGCAAGGGATCAATCCGCTAACGAATGGAAAAGGAGGCGGGTTTTGACGTCACATCCTCACAATAAGTAATAGTGACCCCACCTGTATCTTCGGTCATTTCCAGTGTATCCCGCCGGTTAAAAAAACGCCTCCGAACCAGCGGAACAGACAGGGTAGACCAGAGTTAAGGAATAATTCTTCAATTGTGAGGCCGACGAAATCCGACAACTTATCCCTGAATGCCTCAGGCGGCATACGAAAAACAAGACGCTTCCGCGTGGTGGCATTCAAATTATCAATATATTTGAGGGTGACAATTTAAATAATAATTAATAAAATATATTTTATATTATTTATCCCTTCACCGTCGGAGTTTCAAATGAAATGGCTTATTCCCCCTTTCCTACTTCTGTTTTGCCTTATCACCATCCTCCTCCTCTGGTTCTTCATTCCGGTTTACCAGATCGTGCCGGATCCTTTCAGATATCTGGGCATCGGTATCATTCTGGGCGGGTTTATCTTGCTGTTCAATGCGTCCAACCGCTTTAAAAAGGTGCAAACCAACATCCACACTTTCAAAAACCCGGATATCCTGGTTACCCAAGGGCCATTTTCTTTTTCCCGCAATCCCATGTATCTGGGATTTACCCTTCTCTTGCTCGGAGCTGCGTTGCTCGCCAATGTGATAGCTGCCTTTCTGGTGGTAATTTTCTTTTTCGTTATCAGTAATCTCTGGTACATACCCTTTGAAGAACAGGCTGCTGCCGAGAAATTTGGAAATGAATATGACAGCTACAGGAAGCGCGTCCGGCGCTGGATTTGACCGTGCCAAGACCTCAGACAGATATTGAAGCGGAAAAGGAAAAGCTGCTGAAAGAAGCGGAAGCAGCTTTGGAACGGCAAGGCGGCCTCAAGATTACGATGTCGGAAATCGCCGCCCGCGCGGGCATGTCTCAGTCCAACGCCTATCGGTTTTTCCCCAGTAAGGCAGCCTTGCTAAAAGCCCTCATTGCAGGCTGGTTTCAGGCGATCGAAGCCGAATTGAAAATCATTTCTGAAAAGCAGGAAGATCCCGCAGACCAACTGCGGCAGTATATTCTGTGTCAGCTTCAGCGAAAAAGAGAGCGGTTTGATAAAAACCCTGCTCTTTTCTGGGCCTATCTGGAAATTGCCGCTCAGAATATGGACCTCATAGAACAACATGTCCATGTCATCCATCAGGGGATGACCCATTTGATTGGACGGCTCCTGGTCTCGAAAAATCTCACCCACTTTGATGTTGCAAAAGCCACCGAACTGGCGGAAGACATCACATCCCAGTTTCGCGACCCCAGGGTCATCGCCGTCCGACGCACAGATTGCACGGACGAAAGGGCAAATGCCGCCATTGACTTCCTGATCACGGGCCTTTGCCGTCCAGGGTGAGACTATTTCTCTCGCCCAAGCCGGTAGAGAGCCGCCATCAGTAATATGACGGCCATGACAGATGCTTGCGTGCGCAGGTCATTATAATAGGTCCAGTCGGCGTAATAGGTCCGGCGAATAGCCTCAATGGTATCTGTCGTCTCAATAATAACGGATCCCAGTTCTGTATTCAGCGGAACGTTTTTAATGACGGTAACACCAAAGGTGCCGATCCCATAGAAGAGGCAGGCCAGTAAAGTCAGGATCGCACTGGGCTTTCGGAGTTCCAAGAGCGAGAGCAGCGTCATTACAAAACTCAACGCCGCAGCGCCAAAGAAACCCACTCCAAACAGTCCGTTACGAACCGCCGAATTGATATGCTGCATGGCTTTAATGAAGGCGGCATCATTCAGACGATCCAGACCGAACATCACGGAACTGCTATAGGCGTAGAAAAAGCCGGCCATCAACCCCATGAGCAGAAGAGTCGGAAAGATCAGGATTATTCTGGCCTTTTGCAAAATGATCATCAGCGCCCCCCCCCTCTGGTCCGTCTCCATAAAAGCAGCCTTGCAGCCTCGGGTCTGTATCCACGGCTACAAACAACATGCAGGAAGGCACAAAATTTACCAGCTAACCGATACGAAAGCTGCATTTGGAGCGTTTGTAGATCAGAAAATGCAGATATTAACTCTATCGGAGACAAGCATGAGACTGCTGACTGACTCAATAACGGACCCTGATCTGGAACAGGAGAGGCGTAAAAGCGATGTTCGTATTAATGTAACCTATGGTGTTGTTTTTCTCTACGTTCTGATGGCATCCGTCTTTACAGGTTTGCTGATCGCCATCGGTGAAGTAGAAAAGGCCCTCGTGATATTCGGCAGTGTTGCCACAATGGCCGCTGGCATAACAGGTTTCTGGTTTGGCAGCCGGGGTACTGGATATGCGGCGTCCCCTTCATCCGATACCGTTCAGACACCAGAAAACCAGACACCCAGTGAAACGTCCCCTCATTCACCCACGTCGCCCAAATCGAATGAAAATTCCGAGTAACTCTCTGGAAATTTGAACACCGGCCTCTTATAACAAGGCCTCATTTTCGAATTGAAGGAGCAAGCTTATGACCACCCCCCAACGCACAATCCTGATTACAGGCGCGACCAGTGGCATCGGGTTTGCAGCCGTCAAGAGCCTGCAAAAAAAGGGGTTTAAGGTTGCTCTGACCGGGCGAAATCCGGAAAAAGTGACAGAGGCTGCCCGAGTAACTGGTGCCTCCGGTTATGTTCTGGATGTTGCAAAAGAAGAAGATTGCCTATCCGTCACCCGCGAGATTGAAGCAGATATTGGCCCTCTTTGGGGCTTGATCAATAACGCAGGGATCTGGCTGGAAGGAGATTTCGAGAATTATGCAGCGACCGACATTCGGCATGTTCTGGAAACAAACACGCTCGGCACCATGCTGATGACCCATGCGGTTCTGCCAGGAATGATTGAGCGCGGGGAAGGCACCATTCTCAACGTGATTTCCACGGGAGCGCTTTACTGTCGCAAACAAATCAGTGCCTATGCCGCGAGCAAATGGGCGCTTCGTGGGTTTACCGGGTGTCTGGAAGTAGAATGCGCCCCTAAAGGGGTGCGGGTCATGGGATTCTATCCCGGTAAAGTCGCCTCCAGCATGTATGATACCGCCGGGGTTCCCCGGGATCTGGAAATCGCCATGAGCCCTGAAGAAGCCGCCCATATGATTGACTGCATGATGCTCGATGACAAAAATGTCTGGGGACAAATGACAGCCCGAAGTATCAATGATTATGCCTGAACGGAGGCAAGTATTCTCTGATGGATCTCTCGTTAATCCCTGACATGCGGTGGGTAAGACATAGCTTTGAAACAGTCTGACAGATGATCAATAAGGGTTCTGACCTTTGTCGACAGGTGACGGGTGTGCTGATAGACGGCGTAAATGCCGAAATCAGAATCTTCGAAACGCTCCAATGCAAGCTCCAGACGGCCGCTACTCAGGGAGCCGCCGACAATAAAAGTCGGCAGAAATGCAATACCGCAACTCTCGATGGCTGCCTGGTGCAATAAATCTCCGTTGTCAGCAGCGAACCGACCCGATACGGCTTGCCAGCGCTGCTTCCCATCAATGAGAAACGGCCAGGCTTTACCATCTGCAAGGTTCAGATAACTCAAGCAATTATGATCTTTCAGATCTTTAGGCGTTTGCGGTTTTCCAAACTGGGAAAAGTAGTCCGGGCTCGCGCAGACCACCCTACGGCCGGCAACCAGCTTCCGGGCAATGAGGCTGGAATCTTTCATTGGGCCAATCCGAATGGAAAGATCATATCCTTCATCAATCAAATTGACCGGCCTGTCTGAAAGATATGTCTTTATTGCCACATCCGGGTATCGGTTCAGATAGGATGCAATCGCTCCGCCAAGATATTGCATGCCAAAGCTGAGGGGCGCCGACAACCGTATTGTACCGACAGGTGTCTCCGAATTGTGAAGCAAACGGGCTTCCACCTCTTCCAACTCATCCAGAAACTTTCTGACATATTCCAGATAGCTGTATCCGTTGTCCGTCAGGCTGACTTTCCTTGTCGTCCTGGTGAGAAGCTGGGTCTGCAGATAATCCTCAAGATCCTTGACCCGCTTACTGACCACTGAATTGGCCAGATTGAGCCGCCTGGCAGCTTCCGCAAAGCTGCCTGTTTGACCGACCGCAGCAAAGGCCTGCATATTTGCGAGTTTATCCATTGTTCCAATATTTCGAATAATAATGTTCTTCTTATCTATATTATATATTTTTTTATAAAAATCTATGTTGAATGCAGACATTAACCGACGTTAATAAAGGAGCATGAAAATGATCACCAAACGGCATAGAAATGATCGCGGCCCTACGGATGCTGGCTGGCTGAAAAGCATGCATAGTTTTTCCTTCGGACACTATATGGATCCTGATCATATGGGGTTTGGCCCACTCCGCGTTATCAACGAAGATCGCGTGATCCCGGGCGCAGGTTTTGGAACACATCCTCATAACAATATGGAAATTATTTCCTACGTTCTGGGCGGCGAACTGGTTCACAAGGACAATATGGGCAACGGCTCTGTCATTAGGCCAGGCGACATACAGCTTATGAGCGCTGGAACCGGAGTGACTCACAGTGAATATAATGGGTCCGATAAAAACGAAGTCCATTTCCTGCAAATCTGGATCATGCCAAATGTTCAGAATCTGGAACCGGGCTATCAGCAGCAAACGCTTGAATTGGCCGATTTGAAAAACCGGTTTCAGGTTGTCATCTCCCCGGACGGTGAAAAAGGATCTCTTGTTATCAAACAGGATGCAAAGCTTCTGATCGGGCAGTTTGACGAAAATTGCCGAACAGAGCTTAAAACGGATCCGGGACGCAAATACTGGCTGCAAGTCACAAAAGGCCTGGCAGACATCAATGGTGAAGACGCGCGCGCAGGAGATGGATTTGCCATCGAAGGTGAAAAATTTATCACCCTAAAAACACTGACAGATGCGGAAATCCTGTTGTTTGATTTACCACAATAACCAACAAAGGAGACATATAATGACAGCTGCTACTGAGAAATTACTGACCCCTGACAATTGCGTCGTGGCTTTTATTGATCATCAACCGCAAATGTCATTCGGCGTCAACAGCCATGATATTCAAATGATCAAAAACAATACGGTGGGCCTAGCCAAAGCCTGCCGATTGTTCAATGTACCAACGGTTTTGAGTACTGTTGAGACCGAAAGCTTCAGCGGATATACGTGGCCGGAATTGATTGATGCCCTGCAGGGTCAGCAAACCGTCGAACGGACATCGATGAATTCCTGGGAAGACAAGGGATTTGTAGACGCCATCAAAGCAACCGGTCGCAAGAAGGTTGTCTTTACCGGCTTATGGACAGAGGTTTGTATCAACTTTCCTGTCATTTGCGCGTTGGATGAGGGCTTTGAAGCCTATTTTGTCAGTGACTGCTGCGGCGCCACATCAAAAGAAGCCCATGAAATGTCTGTTCAACGGATGGTACAGGCAGGAGCCATCCCAATGACCTGGCAACAGACCATTCTTGAATTTCAACGCGACTGGTCCCGCAAGGAAACCTATGACGATATTCTGGCAATCGTCAAAGAGCATGGCGGAGGTTACGGCATCGGCGTGGATTACGCATTTACTTTGGTCCATAACGCCCCACAACGGACCCGAACAACCGCTCAGGTCATCAACAAAGAATAATTCTGTCTATCGAACGCAGTCCTCCAACAGGGAGGGCTGTGTTTTTGATCCGGGAGCCAGTATGCATATTATCAGCGGCGAATTTGACGTAAAACCCGAATATCGGGAAAGAATTATCCAGATGTCCCTGGATCTCATACCGCAATCCCTTGAAGAAGCCGGATGTGTGGCTTACCGGTTTCTAGAGGATGTTGCAGAGCCTAATCGTTTTCTGTTTTTTGAGCGCTGGAAAAGTAAGGAAGATATCGATGCTCATTTTGGCAAATCGTATTTTCAGGCTTTCGCGGAAGGCTTTCCAGCGATGATTGATGGAAACGCCGTGATCGAAATTCATGAAATCGCCTCGACCGAGACCGTTTAACAATGTCAGAGCCGACCACCCCGGGAGACAAACATAGAAGCGCGACCTGGCTTGAGCTTTTCTTTGACCTTGTCTTTGTCGTCGCTATCGCCAAAGCCGCGCATATTTTACAACATGCCCATGACGGCCATATCGGGGCAGAAGCCTATCTCAAATATATTCTGATCATGATTCCTATCTGGTGGGCCTGGACAGGAAATACACTTTTTGCCAATCGGTTCGACCGGGACGATACGCTCCAAAAATTGTTGAGTTTTGCCCAGATGTTCTGCATCACACTGTTGGCGGCAAATATCAGCACCGATTTTGATGCCCATTATCGCCCCTTCCTTCTCTCTTACGCTGCTATTCGCTTCCTCACTGTTGTTATGTATGTGCGGATCAGCCTCCGTTCAGCTGAGACACGGCCAGTTTCAAACTTCCTCTCTTTTGCCTTCAGCATCGGTATTCTTGTGAGCCTGGGATCCTTGTTTTTTGACGGCCCTCTTAGATACATCTTTTTATATGGCGGAATCGGCCTGGATATGATCCTTCCCTTGATCGGGCGGCGGTTTCTAAAACAGGCACCGGTTCATGCCCATCATCTGCCTGAACGGTTTGGACTTCTGTCGATCATTTTGCTGGGCGAATCCGTTCTTAGCCTGTCGAACAGTTTCGAGAATCTGAGCTGGACGCCATTATCTCTTACCATGGCCACCGGAAGTTTTATCATGGCCTGCAGTCTGTGGTGGTTGTATTTCAACAATATGGACCGGCACATTATGGGCAAGAAGCTGGGCACCGGTCAGTCGGTCATCTATTCGCATCTGTTTATCTATTCAGGATTGGGGGGTATTGCCGCAATGATCCGCTTTGCCGTCCTGCCGGAGCTGACCCTGATTGAATATAAGTTGCTGAGCGCCTTTGGGGTTCTTACTCTGATGCTGGCTCTGCAATATCTGCATATCCTTTATCATCCCAAAACCATCCTGAAATATTCACTGATGAAAGCAGCAGGGTTCAATGGTCTGTTCATTCTTCTTCTGATTGCTGCGCCTTCTGTCCATTTTGTCTTGCTTGGAACAACAGTCTTCATCACAGGATATACAATTCTGGACCACGGCAGATTCCATCAAGAAAAAAAACACTGACAGTTTATTCAACTCTCTTGGTATCTGCTGCCCCTATGATTGACTGCATGATGCTTGATGACAAAAATGTCTGGGAACAAAATGACAGCCAGAAGTATCAATGATTATGCTTGAGCTAAACTCTGACAATTAGTCCCAGCCAGAGTAGTCACCCTTGCGTAACTTAGCAGACACTTTCTTACCATCAGCTTCTATCCAAGTGAGAGTTTCGCCGCTTATGAATAGCTTCGAACAATGAGTGGCCCCACTACGCAACTTATTCCACTTTGTACAGGCTTCTCCAGACTCCGAAAACCAGATTTTCCCATCATCCGCAAAGCCTGTTGCAGAATAGAAAACTCTCTGGCCTCCTTTTTTATGATATACTTTCCACCTTCCGTTAGTTGTTTCACCCAAAATAGTATTGTTTAGGAGGATATCATCATAATTGGTTTTGATTATCTGAATATCTGAAGCTTGTGCCGCGCATGTCATGGCACTTAATAGAAATGTTATAGTTACTAGTGTAGTTTTCGGCATCATCTCAATTCCATCATAACCTCGAGTGTCTGTATCGTATCTGCCTTTCATACCAAAAATCCACCTTTAATAGTATGAGACAGGAACAACTCTTCCAAATGTATCGCTGGTTTAAGAAAATCGGAAATACCTATAAACTGGATAGGTATGGCTGGGATAGAAATCCGATTGTGGTGTCACTATTCAACTCTCTTGGTATCTGCTGCCCATTTTTCCGACCAGGCCGTCAACGGGACAAACTGGTCCGTCAGCTCCTCCCCCCAACGCGTATAGCCAAAGCCTGCTTCCGTCAGCTCAACGAGGTTTAACTCTCTGAGTTCCTTCAGGCGCTTGTTCAGGCTGGTGGGAGAGACATCATCGCATTTGGCCCGCAAGTCCCGAAAGGTCAAATTTCCCCCTCGCAGCTCCCACAAAATCCTGAGTGTCCAGCGCTTCCCCAAAGTATCCAGGAGAACCATAATAGGGCGCCCTCTCGTGGATCCCCGAACAGGGTGTCCAAAATTTTGCATCTAATCTCCTTGACGCTACAGTTTATGTAGCAATATTATGCACTACATAAACTGTAGCATTTTTCTTTTACTGTAGTGAACAGGATGCGTCCAATGAAACACCTTCTTAAACCGCTCGAGCCTCCCTTTTCTCCTGACATCGAGGCCATTTTAGCCCGCTATCCCAGAACAAAAAGCGGATATCTCCTTAGATTGTTCAGACTCTTCGCCAACAGCACCCGCTTTTTAACAGATAAGGGTGTTGCCAACCTGCTCGATACAGAGAGCCCTCTGTCTCTTCGGGAGCGGGAAATTGTCATTCTTCGAACAACGGCCAACAAAAACTGTGAATATGAATGGGGGATTCATGTCAGTATTTTCTCCCGGCAAGCGGACTTGACAGAGGAACAGGTTGCCGCAACCCGAACCGGCGACCCCAATGTGGCATGTTGGCCTGAAGATGATCGCCTCCTTATCCACTGCGTGGATGACATTTGCCAGTACGCCAAAATTCAGGAAAAGAACTACGCCGCCTTTCAAGATCACTGGACTGCTGAGCAGCAACTGGAAATCCTGTCTCTTTGCGGGAATTATCATACCATCAGCTTTGTCGCCAATTCAGCGCGGCTGGAAAATGAAGAGATAGGCGCGCGTTTTCCGGCTTCATGCTAAAGGCGCCTCATCATACCCTTTTCAATGAAGAACGAAAAAGGCCCGCGCTTTTCAGCGCAGGCCTTTTGAATTCTGGTGGAGCCAATCGGGATCGAACCGACGACCTCTACAATGCCATTGTAGCGCTCTCCCAACTGAGCTATGGCCCCAAAAAGCGATGATAGCATCGCCAATGCGTCCGGAACCTATTCCGAAGCGCGCGCCGTTTCAAGTCAAAAAAGACAGGACCGGCTGATAAAAGATGTTTTTCTGAACAGATAACGAGAAATCTAGAGATCGTCATCCTTGACCGGTGCCGCAACAACACCCGAAAGATCATCATCATCGTCATCATCAGGAAGATCGACGCCGTCTTCAGCTTTGAGAATTTCATCATCCCCAAGCAAATTATCCTCTTCCGTTTCCGCTTCAGGAGCGACAGCCTTGGGTTTCGCAACCTTCGCCGGCGCAGGCGCCGCTTTACGGGACTTCAAAAGTTTTTCGGGAACATGTGTCGCCCCACAGGACGGGCAGGTAATCGGGTCTTTCTGCATATCGTAAAACGGTTTGCTACAGGAAGAACAACGATGTTTTTCGCCCCATTCCGGTTTTGCCATTTTATATCCTCAACCAATTCACAGACGGTTTCTAGAATCAAAGCGCTCAAGTGCCAGAATATACGACTTCTGTCAAAAGTTTCTTGCACTCAAAAGACAGGAATATGTGACAATCGTTAAAATAATTGCTAGAAGGCCATAATTGTTTCAAATCCTTATTGGTCCTGTCCCCCAAAATTGAAAAGACAGGCACTCGACTGATCCTATGACTTCACATTCCACGCTCCCAAAACCCGTGACATCGAAACGGTGTGGCCCGCTGCACGGGTCCCTGACGGTTCCGGGTGATAAATCCATGTCACACAGATCCCTGATTCTGGGGGGGCTGGCGATCGGTAAAACGACAGTAACCGGCTTGCTGGAAGGGGAAGACGTCCTCTGTACGGCAAAGGCCATGCAAAGTCTGGGCGCAACAATCGACCGGCTGGAAGACGGCACCTGGGAAATTCACGGTGTCGGTGTTGGCGGCCTGAGTGAACCCGCAACTGTCCTGGAGATGGGAAATTCCGGAACCGCCGCCCGATTACTGATGGGATTGGTCGCCAACGCTCCTTTCACTAGTTTTTTCTCCGGCGATGCTTCCTTGCACAAGCGCCCCATGCGGCGCGTTGCAACCCCGCTCGAGCAGATGGGAGCGACCATAACATCACGAAGCGGCGACCGCTTTCCCCTGGCCGTCACTGGACGCGACTTGATGCCCATCGCCTATGAGCCGCCCGTAGCCTCTGCCCAGGTTAAATCCTGTATTTTACTGGCTGCTTTGGATACACCGGGCACAACAGTCGTTACGGAACCGAAACCAACCCGCGATCACACAGAAAATATGCTGAGTCATTTCGGGGTTACTGTTGACGTGGAACAACGAGAGGATGGAAGCCGGATTATTGGTCTGGAAGGTCAGCAGGAAATGAAGGGCGCGGATATCACCGTGCCAGCCGACCCCTCCTCTGCCGCCTTTCCGGCGGTGGCCGCGGCCATCACGCCGGGCTCCGACATTACATTGGAGAATATCGGCCTCAATCCGCTTCGCGATGGTATCTTTGAAACACTGGCCGATATGGGGGCCGATATTGCAATCAGCAATATACGCGTTCAGGCAGGAGAACAAGTCGGCGATATACGGATTAAAGGCGGCCTGTTGAAAGGGATTACCGTTCCCCCGGAACGGGCCATTTCAATGATTGACGAATATCCGGTTCTGTTCGTCGCCGCGGCCTTTGCCCATGGCACGACGACCATGCTGGGACTGGAAGAACTTCGGGTCAAGGAAAGCGATCGGATCGCCGTCATGGCAAAAGGTCTGAAAGCCTGTGGTGTTAATCTGGAAGAACGCGAAGATGGTCTGATCGTTCACGGGCGGGCTGTTCCGCCCAAGGGCGGTGCAACCGTTGTCACAGAACTGGATCATCGGATCGCTATGTCCTTCCTGGTTCTGGGAATGGGATCAGAGCAGCCGGTGACGGTAGATGACGGCTCCGTTATGGAAACCAGCTTTCCCGGCTTTATGGACCTGATGAATTCTCTGGGGGCGGATATCGTTGTCAGGAACAGCCCATGATCATCGCTGTTGATGGTCCTGTTGCTGCTGGAAAAGGCACACTCGCCCGGCGAATCGCTCAAAAATACAAACTCACCTATCTGGATACTGGTGCTCTTTATCGCGCAGTCGGACTGATCCTGCTGCGGGCCGGGCAAGATCCCGAAAATGCAACTCTGGCAGCGCAAGCCGCTCTTTCAGTCTCAACAGTTGCACTGGATGATCAGGAATTGCGGCGGGAAGAAACCGGTAAAGCGGCCTCTGTTGTCGCCGCCAATCAGCAGGTTCGGGATGTCCTGCTCAACTATCAGCGATCCATAGCAAAACAAAGGCCAGGTGCGGTGTTGGACGGACGGGATATCGGAACCGTGGTCTGCCCGGATGCTGACATCAAGCTCTTTGTCACGGCCAGCTCAGAAGCCCGCGCCCGTCGCCGCTATGATGAATTGATCGCCAGGGGAGAGGATGTGCTGTTTGACGATGTTCTGGCCGATTTGCAGGAGAGAGACCGGCGCGATCAGGGACGAAGTGCAGCCCCGCTCACAAAAGCGGAAGATGCGCACTTGCTTGATACAACAAAATTGGATATAGAAGCGGCTCTTGAAGCGGCCTGCCAGTTGATTGACGCAGAAATTCGTTAAGAGCTGACCAGACTGTTTCTAAGAAAATCGTTCCGCCCACGCAGGAACAAATTCAAACGCGTTTTCCAAGCGTGCGACGAGATAACTGGAAAACAAGGGGCCATTGATCCGCCGGATTGCCGGTTTGGCCTGATAGGGATCAACAAGGATATCAAATATGTCGAATACAATTGCAGCCGAAGAAGGCATGCCAGCTGTTGAAGATTTCGCAGCAATGCTCGAAGAGTCCTACGGGACCAGCAACAGCCTCGAAGGCACTGTCATCAAAGGCACCGTCGTCAATATCGAAAAAGATCTGGCCATCATTGATGTTGGACTGAAATCAGAGGGTCGCATTCCGCTCAAGGAATTTGCAGCTCCTGGTCAGGAATCCGATCTGAAGCCTGGCGACACAGTTGAAGTTTTCCTGGAACGCATTGAAAATTCTGCAGGCGAAGCGGTTCTGTCCCGTGACAAAGCCCGCCGCGAAGAAGCCTGGGAAAAACTCGAAGTTGCTTTCGCTGCCAACGAACGCGTCGATGGCGTTATCTTTGGTCGCGTCAAAGGTGGTTTCACCGTTGATCTGTCCGGCGCCGTTGCCTTCCTGCCAGGATCGCAGGTCGATGTTCGCCCGGTTCGCGATATTGCGCCTCTGCGTGGTATTCCGCAGCCATTCCAGATCCTCAAAATGGATCGCCGCCGTGGTAACATCGTTGTCTCCCGCCGTGCCGTTCTGGAAGAAAGCCGTGCAGAAGCCCGCGCTGAACTGATCGGTACTCTCGAAGAAGGTCAGACACTGGAAGGTGTTGTCAAGAATATCACCGATTACGGTGCATTCGTTGATCTTGGCGGTGTTGACGGCCTGCTGCATGTCACAGACATCGCATGGCGCCGTGTTAATCACCCATCTGAAGCGCTCACCATCGGTGAAACTGTTAAAGTCCAGGTCATTCGCCTCAACAAAGACACACAGCGTATCAGCCTGGGTATGAAACAGCTGCAGACCGATCCATGGGATAGCCTGGAAGCGAAATATCCGCTCAGCGCGAAATTCACAGGTCGTGTTACAAATATCACTGATTATGGTGCGTTTGTAGAACTTGAGCCAGGGGTTGAAGGTCTTGTCCATGTCTCTGAAATGAGCTGGACCAAGAAGAACGTTCATCCGGGCAAAATCGTCTCTACTTCTCAGGAAGTCGAAGTCATGGTTCTGGAAGTGGACGAATCCCGCCGCCGGATCAGCCTGGGCCTGAAACAGTGCCTGGACAATCCTTGGGAGCAGTTCGCTGAAACCATTCCTGTTGGCACAACCATTAAAGGTGAAGTCAAGAACATCACTGAATTTGGTCTGTTCATCGGCCTCGAAAACGACGTTGACGGCATGGTTCACATGTCTGACATCGACTGGAGTGAGCCCGGCGAAAAAGCCATCCAGGAATATAAGAAAGGTGACGAAGTCACTGCCAAGGTCCTGGACATCGACATCGAGAAAGAACGTATCAGCCTCGGTATCAAACAGATGGGTGAAGATCCGTTTGCCGGTGCAACTGAACTGAAAAAAGGAGCGGTTGTTACTTGTACTGTTACCGCAACTCAGGATGCCGGTGTTGATGTTGAAATCGCTGATGGTGTTACCGGCTTCATCCGTAAAGGTGATCTGAGCCGTGATCGCGCCGAGCAACGTCCAGACCGTTTTGCGGTTGGCGACAAGCTGGATGCGAAAATCACCTCCATCGACAACAAAACCCGGAAAGTTTCCTTGTCAATCAAGGCCAAAGAAGTTGCTGAAGAAAAAGAAGCCGTTAAACAATACGGATCTTCTGACGCAGGTGCTTCCCTTGGTGACATTCTTGGTGCTGCCATGCGCAAAGCCAATGAAGGTGACGAAGAGTAAGGATAGATGGATCGGAGAGAGGTCATGAAAGACTTCATTAGAGGAAAGCATGACCATTGATACCGATGCAATAATAGACAGGCGCCGTTTAAAGCGGCGCCTGTTTTTTTGGCGAACGGCCGCCATTATCGCCGTTATGGCTGTTGTTGGCATTCTGATTGCCAAAGGAATGAGTGCCCGTTCTGGCCCCTATGTTGCCCGCCTTGACGTACAATCTGTCATTGTCGAAAATGAGCGCCGCCAGGAGGCTATTCAGCAAATTGCTGAAGATGATGAGGCAGAAGCCCTCATTGTCTATATCAACAGCCCCGGTGGCTCGACTTATGGCAGTGAACGTCTTTTCAAGGCCTTGCGCACCGTGCAGCAAAAGAAACCCGTTGTCACTGTGATCGGTACCGTCGGCGCGTCGGGAGGATATATGACCGCCCTCGCCGGAGATCGGATTTTTGCCGGTGAAAGCTCCATAACCGGATCCATTGGTGTGATCGTCCAACTGACCGAGTTTTCGAAGCTGATGGAAAAACTTGGCGTCTCAGCCAGTGCTGTGACATCCGGAGATTTGAAGGGGGAGCCCTCCCCGTTTAAGCCCTTGAGTGAGGCAGGGCGACAGAATTTGCAAGATATGGTTACCCAAACCCATGAATGGTTTGTCAATATGGTCGCGGACAATCGCCCTCTCTCCCGGGAAGAGGCGGCGCAGTTGGCCAATGGCGGCGTTCAAATCGGACTGTCTGCTGTTAAATCCGGACTGGTTGACGAGCTCGGCGGATTGCCTGAAGCACGCAACTGGCTGGAATCGGCGAAGAAGATTCCCGCTTCCCTACCGCTGGTTTTGGTCGATTATAGTGCTCCAAAAGGGGTGGTTGAGCGGCTTTTACAAGGAATGTTAGGGAAAAGCGTTATATCAGAAAGACTTACACTTGACGGACTGATTTCGCTTTGGCACCCTAATTAGGAAAAATTTGATCTAAAAAATTTAGACGAAACTGTCTCTTTAAAACAAGGGCGTCCCAGAATGATAAAATCGGAGCTTATTGCACTTCTCGCGGAGAAAAATCCACACTTATACCTGCGAGACGTGGAACGTATTGTGACCACGATCTTTAACGAGATTTCAGATGCTATGGCCAGGGGGGACCGGGTCGAACTCAGAGGGTTCGGTGCTTTTTCAACCAAGGAACGATCCGCAAGGGTCGGACGTAATCCCCGGACAGGGGACGCCGTTCAGGTTGACAAGAAATATGTTCCCTATTTCAAATGCGGGAAAGAGTTGCGTGAGCGCTTAAACGATGGCACGGATTAGCCACCGTCTTTCTTCTTAAGGACATGTCATGAAATTGATTTCCTGGGTCTTTGTGGCCCTTTTGGCTGTTGCTGTTATCATTTTAAGTGTTGGAAACAAGGAGAGTGTGACCTTTTCCTTCTTTCCGCTTCCCTTTGTCATGGATGTCCCTCTTTTTCTCCTGATCTTGGCAGGCGCTTTTCTCGGCGTTCTGCTCGGCGCGTTCAGGACCTGGCTGTCAGATGGCAAGTTACGCCGCGAAAACCGGGAACTGAAGCGGGAAACCCTCAAGATGGAAGGGGATATTGTCCGCTTGAACAAAATCCTCAAAGAAAACGAGGAAGCTTTGCAGCCTTCCTCGCAAAATAATCTGAAAATTACGGATCAAAGCGCCTGAACCTGCAACAGGCCGTTGTTTGTCAGGCCACCGCGCGAGAGATCGCCTGGGCACCGAAGCACGCTTCATCCCCACCACCAAGTTTGGCGTCAGGCCAGTAGGCCTTCTTCATTCTCTGGCAAAAATCGACCAGGTTGGTGTGCCTGTTCAGTATTTCCTGCAATTTGCCATGAAGCGGGGAATAATACATATTTGCAATCAGACCATAGGCACTGGCATCCGTTACGGTCGGCGTCTCCCCGATAAACCAGGTCCGGCTCCCAAGAAGCGTCGCCAATGCCAGAAGGTCGGCTTCGGCTTTATGGTAGACCTCCCGCGTCGTGTGGCGGGAAATCCCCTGGGCATATAAATTCCCGGTCACGGCCTTTTGTACCTTCCGGGCAATAAACCCGCGGATGACAGCCGGCGCCGGTGCAAAAAATAGCGGTTTAAAAGATGCCCAGCCTTCCGGGTCCGCCCAGCGCGAATAGACAAGAATATGATAAAGATGTTCTTCCACAAGACGGCGGATCATAATGCTCCGCGCCTTTTCCTTATCCTCAAGGCCCTCTTCAAGGGAATAACCGATCTGCCCGGTCAGATGCTCGATAACCAATTCACTATCGCCCATTTTAATGCCATCGATCGTGGCAAACGGAACCTTCCCTTTAGGACCCATTTCCTGAGGCGACCAGGACACGGTGTAAGCAAGGCCGACCATCCTGAGCCAGGTTTCCAGTTTCAGGCCAAAAGGGCTGGGCTGCATATCAATGACGGGTGGGAACTGATGGACAATGATCGAAGGCTGCATTCTGTCTTCCTTTCTAAAACGTGATTAAGACACTTGATATCACCCTCCTCCTGACAGCATACTGTCAGGAGTGTGTCAGGAGAACAGAAACAATGCGCCGCGCCGATCGGCTTTTCCAGATTATCCAGATCTTTCAACGACAACGGTCTGTCATTACAGCTGACCGAATTGCCGAAGAACTGGAGGTGTCAACCCGAACAATCTATCGGGATATCGCCGACTTGATTGGCAGCAAGGTTCCAATCCGCGGGGAAGCGGGTACTGGCTATCTGTTGGAGCGGGGTTTTGACATGCCGCCCATGATGTTCAGCGAGGAAGAGATTGATGCTATTATGCTGGGGGTTCAGTGGGTCAGGGCCAACGGAGATCCTGCCATCCAACGGGCAGCAGAAGATGTCCTGACCAAAGTTGAGGGCATCTTGCCGGAAAACCGTCAGGAACTCATGCAATATGCCCGTCATGTTATTCCGGTTCCCGAGGAGAATACGGCCATTGCGGTCTCAATGCCCGTTGTTCGTCAGTGTATCCGATCCTATATCAAGGCAAGAACAGTGTATCGCACCCCTTCCGGCGAACAGACGAGCCGGGTTATTTGCCCGCTGGTCATTGTTTTTTTTGGAAATATTCAGCTTCTCGTTGCCTGGTGCGAACTTCGCAAGGATTTTAGAAATTTCCGGATGGACCGATTTGAGGTTTTTGACAAACTGGACAGCCATTTTTCACGGGCAAGTTTTGATGGTTTGGAGGCTTATATGAAAAAGCAGAAAAGCAAACATAGCTAATATCTTTATATCGATAAAATCTGCAGTTTATGCCTTCTATCCTTTTCTTATCTGCAAAATGGGCTATTATCGCGTGATTTTCCTGGGGCAAACCCTGACTTTATTCTTGAGGCACTGATGAGAACGACTCCCCGAAATCCGGTTTTCGCCGGAATCGACCGAAGTAACCTGCAAGAAGCCCGGCAAATTTGTCAGGATATTGCAGCAGAAGTCGGGGGCATAAAGCTGGGGAAGGAATTCTTTACAGCACAAGGCCCCAGCGGCCTTTTGTCTGTCGTGGGTGAAAATATCCCGCTTTTCCTGGATCTCAAATTTCACGATATACCGAATACTGTTGCGGGCGCTGTTCGGTCTGCCGCGACATTTTTGAAACCCACCATGCTGACAATTCACGCCTCCGGCGGTCCTGCCATGATCCGCGCTGCGGCAGATGCTTCTGCAGAATTTGAGACCGCCCGCCCCTGGATATTGGGTGTAACCGTCCTTACCAGCATGGATGATGAAGATCTTGTCGCCACCGGTGTGTCAGATACAGCGTCGGATCAGGTTCGGCGGTTGGCAGAACTGGCCCGCAAAAACGGTGCCGATGGCGTCATCTGCAGTCCTTTTGAAATTGAGGCGCTGCGGGCCGACAACGGCCCGAATTTCAAGCTGGTTGTCCCGGGCATTCGGCCTGTCGGGAGCGACCATGGCGATCAGAAACGGGTCAAGACACCGATTGAAGCCCTGAACAGCGGCGCTGATTATCTTGTAATAAGCCGCCCGATCATCGATGCCCCCTCTCCAGCCAGTGCCGCCCGTTCGATTGTGGACAGCCTGTCATGACAGGGGTGCAGGCCAAAATTTGCGGCTTGAATGATCCGGCCTCGGTCGCAACTGCGGTTGCAGGCGGAGCATCTCATCTTGGGCTGGTCTTTTTTCCGCCCAGCCCCCGGTCTGTCACGCCTGGAGAGGCGGCCCGTCTGGTTAAAGATGTCCCGAAGCCCGTAAAATTGGTGGGGTTGTTTGTGGATCCCGATGATGCATGGCTTACTGAAATTCTACGATCCGTCAAACTCGATCTGATCCAGTTGCATGGCAGCGAGCGTATAGAGAGGGTCAGGGCTATCCGAGAGATTTTCAAAATACCAGTCATGAAAGCCCTTAAAGTCGCCACGGCCGCCGATCTGGAAGACGCTGGCCGCTATGCTTCTGTCGCAGATATGCTGCTCTTTGATGCCAAGGCACCCAAGGAGCTGAAAAATGCGCTGCCGGGTGGAAATGGGCTTGTATTTGACTGGCGAATACTGGCAAATATGGAGCTTTCCGTACCCTGGATGCTGGCAGGCGGATTGGATAAAGACAATGTGGCACAGGCTGTAACAATCAGCGGTGCAAAATTTGTGGACACATCGTCAGGTGTCGAGGAAAAACCGGGCAAGAAAGACCCCCGGCTGATTACCGACTTTCTGGCAGCCGTTCACGCAATCGAATAAAGCAGGTAACGCATGAAGCAGGTAAATACCTATCGGTCAGGGCCGGATGAAACAGGTCATTTCGGTCTCTTTGGCGGGCAGTTCGTCGCCGAAACCCTGATGCCCTTGATCCTTGAGCTGGACGATGCTTATGAGGCATCCAAAAAAGACCCCGATTTTGCGAAGCAGCTTAAAAGCTTGCTGAAACATTATGTGGGCCGGGAAAGCCCGCTTTATTTCGCTGAACGGCTGACCGAGCATTTCGGCGGGGCAAAGATCTATCTGAAACGGGAAGATCTCAACCATACCGGTGCTCACAAGATCAATAACTGTATGGGCCAGATCCTGCTTGCTCTCAAAATGGGCAAGAAACGGATTATTGCAGAAACAGGCGCAGGCCAGCATGGCGTTGCGACCGCAACAGTTGCTGCGCGCTTTGGTTTGCCCTGCGCGATTTATATGGGTGAGACCGATATCGAACGGCAGAAACCCAATGTCTTTCGTATGAAACTGATGGGCGCTGAGGTGGTCCCGGTCAAATCCGGCTCCCGCACTCTCAAGGATGCGATGAACGAAGCTTTGCGGGACTGGGTTACCAACGTTGCCGATACATTCTATATCATTGGCACAGTTGCAGGGCCTCATCCCTATCCGACCCTGGTTCGGGATTTTCAGAATGTGATTGGTGAAGAAGTTCGCCGCCAGATTATGGAAGCAGAAGGCCGTCTTCCTGACACCCTGCTGGCCTGTATTGGTGGTGGCTCCAATGCAATGGGCTTGTTCCATCCGTTCCTTGACGAGGATGGTATCGATATCGTCGGGGTTGAAGCGGCCGGTCATGGCATTGACACGGACAAACATGCAGCCTCCCTAAAGGGCGGGCGTCCGGGGGTCCTTCATGGCAACCGCACCTATCTTCTGCAGGATGACGATGGGCAGATTATTGAAGCCCACTCGATCTCTGCCGGTCTCGATTATCCGGGGATCGGGCCGGAACATGCTTGGTTGAATGATATGGGCCGGGTGAATTACGTCAATGCGACAGATGATGAAGCTCTGGAAGCCTTTCAGCTGTGCTGTAAGCTTGAGGGTATTATTCCAGCACTCGAATCCAGTCACGCCTTGGCCCATTTGAAAAAAATCGCCCCGGATCTGCCGAAAGATCATATTATTGTTGTTAATCTATCCGGTCGCGGAGACAAGGATATTTTCACTGTTGCCGACGCACTGGGAGTTGAATTGTGAGTGAAAGCCGTATTGACCGCCGTTTTGCCGCTTTAAAAGAAGAAGGTCGCGCCGCGTTCGTTACTTTTCTAATGGCGGGTGATCCGGATCATGATACCGCTCTTGAGATTATCAAAGGTCTGCCGGGTGCCGGCGCAGATGTTATCGAAATCGGTATGCCTTTTACGGATCCCATGGCCGATGGCCCCGCCATTCAACAAGCCGGCCTTCGGGCGCTGGCTGCTGGAACAACCCTTAAATCCACGCTTCAGCTGATCCGCGATTTTCGGCAAACGGACAATGAGACGCCCATCGTTCTGATGGGATATTACAATCCCATTTATGCTTATGGTGTGGATGCGTTCCTGGAAGACGGCAAGCGCGCCGGTATCGATGGCCTGATCATTGTTGATCTCCCATCGGAAGAAGATGACGAACTTTGTGTACCTGCCTTAGCCGCTGGCCTCAACTTTATCCGTCTGACGACACCGACGACAGACGATAAAAGGCTTCCCACTGTTCTGAAGAACACATCGGGCTTCCTGTATTATGTGTCTATCGCCGGAACCACAGGGGCGGCGGCTCCTGAACCTGCCGATGTCGCAAAATCACTTGAACGCATTCGCAAGGCTACCGATATGCCTATTGCCGTCGGTTTTGGCATCCGTACACCTGAACAAGCAGCTGCCATCGCCGAAATAGCAGAAGGCGCCGTTGTGGGGACAGCCCTTGTTGAACGTGTTGGTAGCGCGGCTGACAAGGAAGAGGCTGTCCGCTCTGTATTGGAGTTGGCGTCAGAACTTTCCGCTGGTATTCGCAGCGTAAAAAAGAAATAGCAGGACCTGCAAAATGAACTGGTTGACCAATAAAGTCCTTCCTAAGATCCGCAAGCTGGCAACAGCAAAGGATACACCGGATAACCTGTGGATCAAATGTGCTGGCTGCGGGCAAATGCTGTTCCACAGCGAACTTGTCACCAATTTGCAGGTTTGCCATCACTGCGAACATCATTTGCGCCTTGGCCCCAAAGAGCGGTTCGAAATGCTGTTTGATGATGCTGCCTATGACGTCATTGAATTGCCTGATGTTCAGCCTGATCCGCTTAAATTCCGAGATTCTCGGAAATATACGGACCGTCTGAAAGATGCCCGCAATAAAACCGGCGACAAGGACGCAATGATTGTTGCCCATGGCAAGCTTGGAGGCAATGGGGCCGTCATCGGTGTGCAGAATTTCAATTTCATGGGTGGCTCTCTTGGCATGGCCGTTGGAGAGGCCATTGTTGCCGCTTCAAAACTCGCGATCTTGCAAAAGGCCCCCTTGATCCTGTTCACGTCTGCCGGTGGCGCCCGCATGCAGGAAGGTATTCTCTCCCTGATGCAAATGCCGCGGACAACTGTTGCTGTCCAGCGCCTGAAAGAAGCTCGCTTGCCTTTTATTGTTGTGCTGACCGACCCGACGACCGGTGGCGTCACCGCGTCATACGCCATGCTGGGCGATATTCAGATTGCTGAACCCGGCGCTCTGATCTGTTTCGCCGGGCCACGGGTTATCGAAGAAACCATTCGCGAAAAACTCCCCGATGGCTTCCAGCGCGCAGAATTTCTGCTGGAAAAAGGCATGCTCGATATGGTGGTGCACCGGGGGAAATTGAAAGAAACCCTGAGCCGCGTCATCGATTTGATTGCACATAAAAAACGCCTTGAAACACAGGCTGTTATTCCCGAAGCCGAAGAGGAAGTCGCTGAGAGTATCCCAGAAGAGAACGCGATCATCACAGATGATCAGAAGACGTCTTCTGACTAGGGGGGATCGGCCCATGCCGGATCGTCATAGCGATACTATTCTCTCCCGCCTGATGGCGTTGCACCCAAAGGTCATTGACCTTTCCCTGGACCGAATGTGGCATATTCTGGAGAAGCTGGACCACCCTGAAAGAAGGCTCCCACCTGTCTTTCATGTGGCAGGGACCAATGGAAAAGGCTCTTTGATTGCCCTTGTCCGTTCGATCCTGGAATCGGAAGGTTATTCAGTTCACGTCTATACCTCCCCCCATTTGGTCAGGTTTGCCGAGCGCATTGTCCTTGCCAGCGAAATTATTTCGGAAGCGAAACTATCTGACCTTCTCCTGCAATGTGAAACGGTCAATGGCGAAGACCCCATCACGTATTTTGAGGTAACAACCGCGGCTGCCTTCAAGGCTTTTGCTGAAACACCCGCCGATATTCTGCTCTTGGAAACAGGCCTCGGCGGTCGGCTGGATGCCACCAATATCGTTGAAAAGCCGCTTTTAACAGCGATTACCCCCATTTCCCATGATCATGAGCAGTTTTTAGGCTCTGATCTTGCGGGAATTGCCCGCGAAAAAGCCGGGATCATGAAGCAAAATGTCCCCGTTGTCATCGGCCCGCAGGAAGATCTGGTTCTGGAAACCCTGCTTCAGCAGGCAAAGGAAGTGGGGGCCCTGCCCCTATCTCAGGGAAGCGAGCCAAATGTCCGAACAACCCGAACTGGCTGGACTTACGAAGGGGATACCCTCACAGGGGAGTGGCCCCTTCCCGCGCTCAAAGGCCGCCATCAGATTGCCAATGCCGCAACAGCCTTGGCATGCCTTGAAAAACTGGAAGGATTCCCGGTTTCGAAAGACGCTGTCTGCAACGGTCTCAAGTCAGTTTCCTGGCCTGCAAGACTGCAACCTCTGACCAAAGGGCCGCTGCACGCCCTTCTGCCCGATGGGGTCGAGTTATGGTTGGATGGTGGTCATAATGAAGCCGCCGGGGCCCGCATTGCTGAAAATTTCGAAGAGTGGAGCGCAGAAGAGGATATTCCTGTCTTCCTGATTACCGGCATGCTCAATACCAAGGATCAGGTTTCTTTCTTCCGTCAGTTACAGACTGTTGTGGACCGGGGTATAACCGTTCCTATTGAAGGGGAAGCCGCCGCTACGCCGGCTTCAGATTTAGCCGCCTTCGGTCAGCAGGCCGGGATTGATATGAAAGCTGCCCCTTCTTTGGAAGAGGCTGTTGACATGCTCATCCCTCATCTTGCCAAAAGGCCCTGCCGACTGCTCATATGCGGCAGCCTCTATCTTGCAGGACAAGTCCTTCGGCATAATTCCTAAGGCGCAAGCCGGTATCCTCCGGTTTCTGTGATCAGGATGGCCGCGGATGAAGGATCCATTTCAATCTTCTGGCGCAGGCGATAGATATGGGTCTCGAGCGTATGGGTTGTCACTTCCGCATTATATCCCCAGACTTCATTGAGCAGGATATCGCGGGAGACAACTTTTTGGCCTGCCCGGTACAGATATTTCAGGATTGATGTTTCCTTTTCTGTCAACCGCACCTTCTGTTCATTATCCTTCTGTACCAACAATTTCTTCGCAGGCTGGAAGCTGTAAGGGCCGATTGTGAAAATGGCATCTTCGCTTTGTTCATGCTGGCGGAGCTGAGCCCGGATACGGGCCAAAAGAACACCGATCCGAAACGGTTTGGAGACATAATCATTCGCCCCGGATTCCAGCCCCAGAATCTGGTCGCTGTCGCTGTCCTGCGCTGTCAGCATGATAATCGGCGCGCGGGAGCCATTTTTCCGCATAATCTTGCAGGCTTCTCGGCCATCCATATCCGGTAAGCCGACATCCAGCAAAACCAGATCGAAATGCCCGTTCTTCGCCATATCAAGGCCGTCTGCGGCACAAGAGGCTTGTTGCGTTACAAATTCTTCATGCAAATCAAGTTGTTCAGCAAGCGTCTCGCGCAGGCTTTCATCATCATCCACCAGAAGAATCTTCTTCACACCTGACATGCTCATCTCCCCAATCCGAGTTCCTGTGTCTTTATCCTAAAAACAGAAAACGACATATTGAATACTGCCTTTATGTTTGGTCCTTTTAACCTCTTTCAAGAGATCGGACCCGCATAACCCTGTCTGCTTCACGCAACTGTGATTCCAGGAATTTTCCGAACACAAAAACGTTACAACAATAATAGAGCGCAAAGTCATTTCGAACAGTTTATATTTTTCAAGCAGATGGTAAATCACATAATGTTATAGTATTACATTTTAAAGGTTGGTGATTTCCATGCTCACCTGCTACAACGGTTTTAAAAAATGTAGAGATCCGGCTGTATAATTCCGATGACAATAGAAACAAATTCCGCACAGGCCAAACTCAACCTTCGTAAGACAGACCGCGCCCTGGCCGATCTGAGGCGAGGATTGCCTATTGTGATTACCTCCGATACTCAAGATGTTATCGCACTCTCAACCGAGATGGCCTTCGATCCCGAAGTCTCTGAACTTGAGAAAATCGCCGGAACGACACCTTGCCTTGCACTGACATCTCATCGGGCCAATGTCCTACATATCAAACCAACTGGCGAAAAAACCATCCGTGTGCAAATCGATAACTGGATGGATGCGCCATTGATGCGAGCCCTTGCCGATGCCACTCACGACCTGGATCAACCCTTCAGAGGCCCGTTTACGCGCTTGAAAGGATCCGTTTCTATCGCGCATGACGCTGCTATCAAGGCCGCAAAACTGGCGCGACTCTTACCGTCCGTCATTCTTTGTGAAGTGGCGGACAACAAAGCGAAAGAGATCGCAGCAAACCAGGACCTCATCCTTCTGACGGCCAATGATATTCTGGAATATGACGAAAGCTCGGCCTCCCAGCTCCACCCTGTCGCCGGCGCCTGGGTTCCGTTGCAAGGTTCTGAAAATACTCATATTCAGTCCTTTCGCCCGATGGATGGCGGTATTGAACATCTGGCAATCCTGATCGGTGATCCAAACCGGCATGAACCGGTTCTCGCCCGGCTTCACTCTGAGTGTTTTACCGGTGATCTGATCGGCTCTCTCAAATGCGATTGCGGAGAACAATTGCGCGGCGCCATCAAGGCCATTGCAGAGGAAGGTTCCGGCGTTCTGCTCTATCTGGCACAGGAAGGGCGCGGCATCGGGTTGATTAACAAACTTCGCGCCTACAAGCTACAAAAGGACGGGTTTGACACCATTGATGCCAACGAACGCCTTGGTTTTGATGCCGATGAACGGGTTTTCCGGCCCGCCGCGGAAATGTTGAAGCATCTGGGATTTAACAAAGTCCGTCTGATGACCAATAATCCGGAGAAAGTGGAAGGTCTGGACCGGTGTGGGATCGACGTTGTCGAGCGGGTTGTCCACAAATTCCCCTCCAACAGCCATAACGAGCTGTATCTGGCCACAAAACGTAAAAAGAGCGGACATTACCTCTGACGGCTCGTTTTTGCCGGGGAAAATTCTGCCGGTTTGCATTCAAACACTACTGAAAGGGCCGAAAACAGGTGCCTTGAGACTGGCATGAGCTTTGCTTCTAAAGAGGCAAGGAGAAAACTATGTCAATCGCGAACATCCCGTCAGACCCCTATGCCTACATGGATCAGAACGATCCGGCTATGCGTGGCTTGATACACTATCAGGATACAGAACAAACATCTGAGTCTGACAAACAGGCTGGCGACGCTAAAAAGGATATGGCTCTTTTTGGCGAGGATGGCTTTGGTTTTGATGATTTTCTCGACATCATAAACCCTCTTCAACATCTCCCCGTTATTTCCAACCTTTATCGGGAGGTAACAGGTGACGAACTGAGCCCTGGTGCCCGGATGATCGGCGGCGGTATTTTTGGCGGCGGTATCGGACTTGCGGCCTCTGTCGTCAATACGGCTATTGAAGCACAAACGGGCAAAGATATAGGCGGCCATGTCATCGCCCTTTTTGACGGCGATGAGGATGTTGAGCAAACCGTGGCAAGTAAGGTTCCTGAAACAGCGCAAGCGCCGTTACAAAATCAGGAACAAGCAAGGCAAGCCGAAGAAGTCACAAAAACGCTGCCGCAACAGGCCTTGGCACAATCACAAAAAACAGATATTCCAGCGGCAACAAAAGCCAGTTTGGATAATTCCGAAAAACCCAAGCTTTTCATGGGTCTTGAATGGAAGGGGCAAGCACCTGATATTCGAAATAACATCGAAAATCAGCAAAAAATGCAAAATGGAGGCCTCTCAGAAGCCCAAATGGGCGAAATAATGAGATCTATTGCAGCGCCTGTTGCTCCGCAGAACTCTTCTTCTCAACCTGCAGAAGCGACGTCCCGCCGCCCCGAGATGTTACGAGATGCGACAGACGCCTATAAAAAACAGATACCTGAAGTAGAGAAAAAAGGCCTGAATATCAGCCAGTCTTATGACTATTTGGACCAGACCATATAGATACAGATCAACAGTCAGGAGGGGCTTCCCTGACCTTCCCTGGCTCTCTTTTCAGATGAGAAAGAGGCAGCGGGCTCTCTGATTTTATCGACTTAAGAGCGATGGTTGACCGAATTTCACGAATATTGGGGAGTTTTCGAAGGGTTTTGCTCAAGAGTTGCTCAAAAGCGTTTACATTCGAGACCACAAGTTCCACCAGATAATCTGAATCTCCCGAAGTCGCATGACAATTGATGATTTCAGGCATAGTACGCAATTCACTTTCCAGCTGGTCAACAGCGTCCTGGGACGCATTGTCCTGCTTTATGGCCAGAAAAACGGTCAGGGAAAGACCGATCGCCTGTCGATCAAGCACTGCTCTATAGGTTTGAATAAATCCATCCTGTTCAAGCCGGCGAACCCGCCTTAAGCAGGGGGAGGCCGATAATCCGACCTTCTCCGATAGATCTGCATTGCTGAGTTTGCCATCCTCTTGCAGCACCTTCATTATTCTGAGGTCAGTCGCATCCAGGTTGATATAAGGCATCAAGCACGTCCCCTACGCAATAATCTGCTAATTTTGTGCTATTATAGGACGAAATTAGCAAGGACATACTCCTTTTGATTATGGAATACTCTCTTTTTTGAAGAGAAAGGCAATAAATGCGTATTCCAGTCAAGTTTCCGCAAAATACAACTTTAGTTTTCGGTATCCTCGCTGGCTTGATCGCTTGCCTGATCGGGGCTGGCTGGCAGGTCGCTACGCGATATGGAGTTACATCTTCACTGACACCCATTGATCTTTCGTTGTTCAGATACGCCATTCCGGCCCTCCTACTCTTGCCTTTCTGGCGAAAAGAGGCCTTTTTTCCCACGAATGTTCCAATCTACCTCGTTACTTTGATGGTTTTTGGCGCGGGCTTGCCCTTTGGTTTGATGGTCATGACAGGCTCCCAGCATGCCCCTGTCGCTCATTTAGCGGCTCTCCTTCCCGGCGCCATGCCGCTTTTTGTCGCTTTGCTCTCTCGCCTTTTTCTGGATGAAAAACATTCTATTAGCCAGATTTCAGGATATATGCTTGTTGTCTCTGGAATAGCCATTATCAGCTGGGAATCGCTCTCTTCCTATTCCTCTGATACCTGGCAGGGCGACATTCTGTTCCTCTGTGCAGCATTCTCCTGGGGCATCTATATCATCGCGTTCCGAAAAAGCGGACTCTCGGCGTGGCACGGAACGGCGCTCGTCAACGCATGGTCCTTGATCTTGGTTATTCCGGTTTGGTTATGGATGCAATCTGGCACCCTTTTCTCCGCAGCACCCGGTGATATTTTAATTCAAGTGCTCTGGCAGGGTGTGCTGGCCGGCTTCATCGGTCTATGGATTTACGGATACTCTCTCGCCCAATTGGGCGCGACGAGATCCGCCGCTGTCGGGGCGTTGGTGCCGGTTTTTTCTGCGGCAGGTGGTTGGCTTTTCCTGCAGGAAGCCCTCGATACTCACTTAATATCCGGCATTGCAATCGTGGCATCCGGTGTTCTTCTTTCCACTGGAATTTCAGCCCTGTTTACTCGGAAGCACGAGCTTTCCGGATCATAGGGATCTGGGTTATCACCAGACCGATGCTGATCAGGATTAGGCCGGCCCAGGCTTGAGATGTCGGAATCTCGCCGATAAAGAAATAACCCCAAACCACTCCAAGAGCCGGGTTGATATAATTGTTCAGGGAAACAAACGTCGCCCCGACCCGTATGATCACGAAAAACAGAAACAGTGTTGCAATGGCGGTTGGGAAAACGCCCAGAATACCAACCGCCAGCAGCGAAGACAGGCTCGGTGTCTGCAGCCAGGGTTGATCGAGATACAGGCAGAGAGGTACAGACATCAGACTTGCTGTGATCAACACACCGGCTGCTCTTGAAACCGGGTCCATTGGTGGCATTTTGCGAGCAATGAAGCTGGCACAGACATAACAAAACCCGCCGGCGACAATCGCCAGCTGGCTAATCGCATTTATGCCAAGCTCCGCCAATGCCTCAAACCCAATCATCACGACAATGCCCAGGAATCCTGAAATGACACCGATCAGGCGGGGCAGCGTCAGCTTTTCATCGCTTGTCACAAAATGTCCCACCACAAAAGCGGAGAGCGGAACGGATCCGATCAAGATCGCGGCAACAGAACTGTCAACTTCCAGCTCCGCCCAACTGATGAGAAAAAACGGCAGAGCATTACCAACCAGCCCCATAAGAAAAAAGAAAAACCAGCTCACCCGATCCCAAGGCAAAGTGCCGCCCTTCAGTTTCAGGATCACATATAGAAAAACGGCGGCAACCAGCATACGCCCGGAGGATACGGTCAACGGCGTCAGGGTCTCCACCGCGATTTTGATAAACAGAAAACTTGAGCTCCACATCAGTGCCAGTCCGACAAGTGCCAGATAATCAAGTGTTTGGGGTTTGTTGAGCATGAAAATCCTGTTGGGTATCGGGGCAAGCCGTTCTAGACTACTCCAATGCATATTATGGTCAATGGAAATGGTACACACCGGGGAAGAGTCGCCTTCATGCGCTCCTCCTGGCCTTGCGCGCTTGGCAAAAACGGTGTTACCGCTGATAAACGTGAGGGAGATCATTGCTCCCCTGCCGGAACCTATCCACTTAGATCTGTTTTTTACCGGCCTGACAAAATGAAAAAGCCTGATTGTGCGTTACCCATTCATGAAATATCGCAAACCGATGGCTGGTGCGATGACCCACATCATGCGGACTATAACCGGCAGATTTCCCTCCCCTTTGCTACAAGCCATGAAACCCTGTGGCGGGAAGATGAGTTATATGATCTTGTGGTTGTTATCGGCCATAATGATGCGCCCCCTGTCCCAGGGCAGGGCAGTTGTATTTTCATGCATGTGGCCAAACCCGGTTATGATGGCACAGAAGGCTGTGTTGCCCTCAAAAAAGAAGATTTACTGGATCTCCTAAAAAAAATAGAGAAACAAACTCGGATCAGCATTCAGCTTTAGAGGCATTTTTATCCAGCATCTTTTCAGGATTAAGAAAACCAACTGCCAGGATCATCTCCATGTCCTCCCGAACCCGATTATAGGCTTCTTCTTCCGACAAATGCCCGGCCCAGCGCAGGCCGAGAAGGCCGTGCATACTGGCCCATAAAACGGGACCCAGCCGGTCTGGTGGATAGGTAAACAGGCCCTGATCGAACGCTTCCTGCATGGCACTTTCAGAGATCGATCGATATTCATCCGCAATTTTCTGAACGTCAGGAGAGATCTCATCATCCGGATTTTCCGGCGCAAATATCAGGCGATAAAGAACAGGTCTCTGGACACCAAATTCCATATAACAACGGCCTAATGCAGTGAGTTTACTGAGAATATTGTCTTCTGGCGCCATGGCGTCACGGCACAATGACATCAAATATCGAAAGGTTGCAACGCAGACTTTATCCAGCAAATCCGCTTTATCCTCGAAATACAGATAGGGGGTGGAACGACTGATCCCCGCCTCTGTTGCCAGGCGGCGCAGGGTCAAGGCCTGAAAGCCCTCTCTCTCCAGAATATCTGTCGCGACCCGAATAAGATCCTGTCGTTTTACAGCAATCTCGTCTTCCGTCAGTGTTTTCGCCAAAAGAAACCCTTCATTTTTAAATTGACATTGTCAATTGACTGTGTCAATTAAACAAAATACCGGCTCTTCTCGTTAAATGCAAGAGCTCTCTCGTCGTATCTTAATGAGACATCGTCATGGAAAAAAGCTCTATCGCTCCAGAAAACATGTATCTTTCAACCCCTCTCGGAATTTTGTTCTTCAAAACCGCGATACCGATCATCATGATCATGATGACCAATGGCCTGTTCACAGTTATTGACGGTTGGTTTGTCGGTCATTTCGTCGGGCCGGATGCCTTGTCGGCCGTTACCATGGTCTTCCCGCTTTTCATGATGCTTATTGCTTTGGGAACTCTTGTTTCTACCGGGTTTGCCAGTGTTCTTGCCCGCATGCTGGGTGCAGGTCAGCGAAAAGAAGGGGAAGAGGCTCTGACAAGCGCCTTGATCCTGTCGGCTGTTATTTGCGGCATTCTGTTTTTGCTTTTTGCGCTCTATGGCCGGGATCTCGTTCTAGCGATTGCCAATGGCTCCCCCTCCCTTGCAGGAATGGGGCATGTTTATATGTCGCTGACCATTCAGTTCTCCCCGCTTTTCTTCCTGCTGTCCCTCCTGTCTGACAGTTTCCGCTGCCAGGGAAAACTGGGAGCCATGACCCTGTTTACCGTCGGGGCAACATTGCTCAATATGTTTTTCAACTATCTGCTGATTGTTGAGTTTAATATGGGGGTTGCAGGGTCTGCATACGGAACTGCCCTCGCCCAGGTCGGCGCCAGTATCGCAGCATTTGGCTATATGTATTCCAATGATAACTGTCTGCGTTTTCGATTAAACAACTTTGCAGGGCTTTTCCGTCACTGGGGAAGTTATCTTGCCCTAGGGGCCCCTTCCAGCCTCTCCTATGTTGGCGTTTCTGTTATCTCCGCCAGTATCGTCTATCAGCTTCAAGTCTGGAATTCAACGACATATGAAGTCAGTGTTGCCGCCTATGGCATTACAACCCGCCTGATGACATTCGGGTATATGCCTCTGCTCGGCATGACTCTTGCGCAACAAGCGATCGTTGGAAATAATTTCGGGGCTGGCAATTGGGAACGCACGATCGGGAGTTTGAAAATAACTTTGCTGGCGGCATTGGTTTACTGTGCGATCTTGCAGCTGGTGTTTATTTTTCTGCCAGGAGAGCTGAGCCGGCTCTTTGTCGATAGCCCTGAAATAACACAGGAAACAATCCGGATCCTGCCGCCGATGGCCTGGCTTTATGTTCTGTTTGGTCCCCTGCTAATGTTGCCAAGCTTCTTTCAGGCAATCGGGGATGCCAAAAGGGCAGCTCTGCTCGGGCTCACAAAAATCTATCTCTTCAGCATTCCGCTCATCCTGATCCTCCCGCATCTCATTGGAGAAATGGGGATCTGGTATGCGGGACCTTTGACAGAAGTAATTGCTCTGATCCTGACCGGCTTTATTCTCTGGCAGGCGGGGCTGATCGGCAAAAAAAAGGATGTCTTGCCCCGATCCGGTGCTCAGGATCCGGTTGGTTAGGCTAGGCTGTAAACGTTTGTCACTGGGCTATCCGATCCCCGAAGATGCCTGTCCCGACACGGACGGATGTCGCTCCAAACTGAATGGCGGTCGCATAATCACCACTCATCCCCATGCTGAGCTTGTCAATATTGTTTCGGGCGGCAATATTGCCAAGCAAGGCAAAATAGGGGGCAACATGCTGAACGGCTGGCGGGATGCACATCAGGCCGATGACAGTGAGGCCATATTCTTCCCGGCATTCTTTAATAAAACGGTCGGCCTCCTCAATCGAAATTCCGGACTTCTGTTCTTCTTCGCCGATATTGACCTGGATATAAACAGGAACGAATTTTCCAGCTTCCTTCATCTCTTTAGCAAGCAAGCGGGCAAGTTTCGGACGGTCCACCGTTTGAATAACATCAAATAACGCGACCGCCTCTTTCGCCTTGTTGGTCTGAAGCGGCCCGATCAAATGCAGCTCCACATTCTCAAATTTGGCTTTGAGATCTGGCCATTTTTCCTTCGCTTCCTGGACGCGATTTTCACCGAAAAGACGATGTCCGGCCTCCAGTGCGGCGACAACCCGCTCATGCGGCTGTTTCTTGGAAACGGCAATCAGATCAATATCTTCTACCTTGCGACGCCATTTGTGGGCAGTCTTATCTATAACGTCATGAACATCCTGAAGGTTGGCGGCAACGTCACTCATGGGTTTTTATCCGGCTGAATTAAGACACTCCCAAGGAAATACCAGATGACCGTCTCAAAAAAAACCTTTAAGACATCTTTCAAGAATGAAAGCGTCTTCTCATGCAGGCTTTAACTGGATTTTATTTCACGGATGACCAGCGGGGCATGGACCCGCTGATTGTTGCTGACAAATTGCCACCAGGCACCGGAATAATTTTTCGCCATTATAAAAGCAAAAACCGGCCTGAAACAGCCTATTACCTTTCGAAAATATGTAAAAGACGCAAAATAATGCTTCATATTGCGCAAGATCCATCTCTTGCCAAAGCTGTGAAGGCAGGTGGTCTTCATCTTCCGGAATATCAGATCCCCCGCCTTCCGCTGATCAGGCATCGATATCCAGGGTTAAAAATCAGCACAGCCTGTCATTCTGCACGTTCTCTCACTCTCGCCTCTTCACTCGGGGCGGATATGGCATTTCTGTCACCCGTCTTTGTAACCGACAGTCATCCGGGAAAAGTCAGCCTTGGAACGATGCGAGCGGCGTTGGTCAAACAGAATGTTCCCTTGCCTGTCTACGCCCTGGGCGGCGTCCATAAGCAGAATTTACCACAACTACAGGCCCTCAAGTTTTCAGGATTTGGTGCCATTTCCTTTTTTGAGAATGAATAACAGCCTAATATCCCGGTGGTAGATATCCAAATTTCTGCATAAGATCAAAATTGGGCTGGACAATTCTATCAATCTGATCCGCCGTCAGTTTCGATTTCCACTGACCTGTTTTACCAACCCTAAAAAATGCCTTGCTGTGACGGGATCGCTCGGTAAAACCATCTCGTTTTTCCATATTTCGCAATGCCTTGAAAGAAGATTGCTTGGCGGCACGCGCAATTTCCTTGGGGTTTGGTGCGGTTCCAAGAAATTCTAGGACAGTTGTAAAGCTCTCCAAGGGGTGATCGTGAAGATCTTCATACCGGACTGCCAGAACCGGAAAGGGCGCTTGTTCTGTCCAGGTTTTCACATTCATAGCCCAGGAACAAAAAATCTGCCTAACCAGGCTTTCTGTGGGCGCTGTACTGCCATTCCGATCATTGATGAAATTAATAGCGCGATCCAGTTCAAGACCGAAATGGTCTGCAATCGACAACACCATATCTAGCGGATTGCGCAAGATATAAAGAGCACCATGCGTCACAGAAGGCGTGATCAGCGGAATGTCGTGATATGTCGACAGGAGGCTATGCGTTTTCGCAAAAACAAATTTATCCTGCTTTGACGCGATCAATGCATGCGCATTGGGCGTCAATGCCATGATGTCCTTGTCAGACAGGCTGTCAATGTTTTGGGATGTTACTTGTCGGTACGAGCTCTTGCTGGAGCCTCCATATGTTGATAGATCAAGCCTGTTCAAGTCCTGGCGATCTTCATGTCCCCAGAAATAGCTGTTAAGAAACATACGAACCCAAGTATTTCCGGATTTCGGATAAGAGGCAAGCCAGACAATTTTTCCCATCTTTCAGGCCTTACAAATATCCGTATTTTAACATCATATCAGAATGAGTTTCCTTGATCCGAGTTGCCTGATCTTCCGTCAGGGCTTTTTTCCACTGCCCTGCCTTACCAGTTCTGAAAAACGACTCCGTTTTATCAGATCGTTCTGTAAATCCGTCTTTTTGTTCTTGGCGTTGCAAAACCTTGAAAGATGATTGCTTGATTGCTTTCATGAGCCGGTTTTTAGTCACTGGAACTCCTAAGAACTTCGCCACCCCACCAAACGTTTTTTGCGGCTTCAGTAACATGTCTTCATAGCGAACGACATGGCGATAGGTCGGGTTGAATTTCTCCCAACTCGCTGTATGGGACGACCAGGTACCATATACCTGTGCAAGTTTATGCTCATCTTCTGGTGTTTGTGCATCAGGGTCATTCATAAAATCAATCGCTTCGTCCATTGAAAATGCGAAATGATGTGCAAGACTTATCACAACATCCAGCGGGTTTCTGACGATAAACAAAGCCCCTTGTGTTTCTTCAGGTGTGATAAACGGAATATCCCAATTTTTCACCAGAGCATTATGTGTCTTAACAAACACAGTCGTCGGTCTGGATTGAGTCATCAAATTTTGCGCCTTTGGCGTTAATTTCATAATCTCTTCTGGCGTCAATCCCTCCAGAGAACCACCATTCGCCTGTTCATACCAGTATTTCTGGCTATCACCATAAGTAAAATTGGCGAGTTCATTAATATGAACCGCACTTGGTTTGTCATGAATAAGATTGAGGAGAAATGACCGCATCCAGGTATTTCCCGATTTGGGATAGGATGCCAGCCAGAGTATACCGCCCATAGAGCAAACCTTTATTTATGTTCGGCAGTATTGTAACCGGCGAAAACAGGTTATCAAACCCAAAAAAAAGGGGTGAGCCGAAGCTCACCCCTCTCAAATACGGTCTCGACTTTCAGATTAGAAAGAGAGAGATGTACCTACGAAGAAGATTGTTGCATCTTCACCAGTTGCTGATCCAACCAGATCGTCTTCAGCATCCCAGAACTGAACACCACCGAAAGCAGTGATTCCTGGGCCGAGGACATACTGACCACCGACAACAACTGCATGCAGTTCGCCGTCAGAATTGTCGTCAAGGCTAACACCAGCATATTGTAC
>JBDWHS010000047.1:0-7029 GCA_039975135.1 Sneathiella sp.
AGACAGAACAGACAAGGCAATCGACTTCATATCATCCCCCGTTATGAAGATCGTGTCCCGCGTATTATGAGGCTCGGGCGAGCAGATTGGGTTTGTGCAAGACAACGAGAATGGTTATACTCAGCGATACAATCAACAGGATAGTTCGTCAATCTCTAATCAACATAAAAATCAAAGAATTATTTATGACGATATGAATAAACATTACAATATCAATAATTTAAATAAAACTTTAATTGAAACGCTTCTCTCTCAGAAGGCAATCAGCCGGGAAGATTATGAGCGTGTCTGGTCTCTGCATAAAGCTCAAAACGAAACAACAAACACCATTCTCACGACATTAGGGATTACATCAGAAAAAGACATCGCCGATACACTCGCATCCCTTATGGGTAGTGTTGCTATTGAATAAAAGACAGAAAGCATGTGCGTGCTTAAGCAACGGTGTCATCAATAATACAAAACAAATGAAAGAATATGTTTTTCTCGAAACTATAGGGACTATCATTTTTATTATCTTAATAGACGAGTTGAATATTATAGTGCACATTATCGCGTAAACAGATTAGTTGCATTTTGTAGCCAGGCCAAAAGCATGTTTAAGAGACAAATTAAAACACTAATAATACTCATAACACTTGCTCTATTAGCTGGATGTACAAACATCGAAAAAAATCAAACAAGTTATGATCTTCTCGCCGTTCAAAAAGATCACAAACTGTCATCATCGCCGCCGGAAAAAAGGAAGCTATATTTACCAAAAGATCAGCTTTCCTCTGACAAAAAAACAGATTCCTCTATTGCCGAAAATGCTGCATTTCAGCAGGTTGGCAGTGGGCGTTTTGTTAATTTCAAATCCCTTACCGACTCCCGAGAAATATCCACTAATGCCGGTGGGTATTCGATGAATTTTGACCAGGTAAAAATCACAGAATTTATTGGATCCGTTTTTGGTAGCACGCTTGGTTTAAATTACACAATAGATCCTGCTATCAACGGCACCTTAACTGTCAGGACGGGGGCACCGATCACCAAATCAAAACTAATTTCACACGCAGAAAATGTCCTTCTCCTGCATAATGTATCTATAATCACGAAGAATGGCTTCTACACGTTTATCCCAATGGCAAAAGCTTTAAATAGAAGCAGTGTTACCAAACGCCAGCCAGGTCGAAACAAACCTGGATTTGGCATTGAGATAATCCCTATCCAACATGTCGAAGCCGAAGAAATGGCTCACATTCTAAAGCCTTTCTCAAAAAACGACGCTATTATCAGCTTTGACAATACTCGAAATGTCGTGTCTATATCCGGCTCTAGAATTGAACGAAACAATATTGTAGACCTCATTAAAATCTTTGATGTCGATATTCTTTCCGGCATGTCATTTGAGTTGTTGCCTCTTACCTCCACTAATCCCAGCACAATTGAGAGCGAGCTCAACACGATATTTGAGCAAGAAGGCACTGAAAATCTGCTAAATGGGATCCGCTTCGTGTCAATTGAGCGTTTGAATTCTTTACTGATTATCAGCAAAAATCCAAAAAGGCTTAAAGAGGCAAAAACATGGATAAAGCGATTGGATATCGGCAAAAATGCAGATAAACCGCAGCTCTTTGTCTATAAAGTTCAAAATACCGAAGCATCAGATCTAGCAGAGATGTTGGGGAGCCTCTTTGATAGTAGTTACTCGAAAACCGGCACTCAAAAATCAACCCCAATTGCTCCAGCGCTCACGTCTGCAACGATTTCTACATCGTCCAAAGCTACAAATTCAGTGACGCCTAATTCTAATATATTACAGCAATCAGGCCTTTCTGGAGGTCAGCAACCAGCCAATAACAATGGTACGTTAAATCGAAGTACAAAGGAGTCCGGTCAAATAAAGATTGTCGCCAATGAAAATACAAATTCACTCTTCATCAAAGCAACAGCCAAACAATATGATGAAATTCTGTCGACCCTGAAAATCATTGACATTGTTCCACTACAAGTGATGATCGAAGCGACAATTGCAGAAGTTACATTAAATGACGAACTTAAATTCGGAATAGAATGGTTTTTTCAAAAAGGGAATAGTAAAGCAACATTCAGCACGGCATCGAACGGAGCGGTAACGTCCAACTTCCCAGGTTTCTCATATTTCTACGGTGCAGGGAATGTGTCCGCCGTTATTAATGCCCTCGATAGCGTTACCGACGTCAATATCCTGTCCTCACCTCAGTTGATGGTCCTGGATAATCACAAAGCGCTGCTTCAGATAGGCGATCAGGTTCCAGTTGCCACTCAATCAGTTGTCAATAGCACCAACCCCGATGCTCCAACAGTCAATACAATTGAGTTTCGAGATACAGGTATCGTCTTGAATGTTGTCCCTCGGGTGAATTCAACAGGCCTTGTCAATCTCGATATTGAACAGGAAGTCAGTGACGTCGTCAAAACAACAACCTCAGGGATTGACTCACCCACCATTCAGCAACGAAAGATCAACAGCTCCATTGTTGTCCAAAGTGGTGAGACAGTAGCACTCGGTGGCCTTATCAGAGATAAGATCACAGACAAGGAGAACGGCATTCCCCTTCTTTCATCCATGCCAATTATCGGCAAACTGTTTGGGACCAGCGAAGATATCCATAGCAGAACGGAATTACTAATCTTAATCACGCCCAAAGTGATTAAAAATCAGCAAGAAGCCCGAGATCTTACAGATGAGCTAAGGCGGAAAATCAATGCTTTCTCTTCCGCTAACAAAAAATAACATTATGGGTATAGCTCCGCTTAAGTCCGAAAAGGGTTTTGTGCTGGTAAGTGTTCTTTGGGTTATTGCCCTTATATCGTTGATCTCGCTGAGCATCAGTTCCAGCGTACAAAATAATGCGAAAATAACCAGAAATTACCTGAACTCAGTTCAAGCAGAACATATTGCCAATGCGGGAGCCCAGATAGCCATCTATAAACTTCTAAACCGTAGAAGAAATGAGAATACAGGATTTCATAAACAAATCGTCACGTATCATGGGAGCCAGATAGAAATGGAAATTATAGATGAGGCTGGGAAGATTGATCTGAACTCTGCCTCGACTACTCTGCTGGAAAAATTGTTTATCTCTTCTGGAGCTTCTCGTGAGCGTTCTCTCGCATTAATTGACACCCTTTTAGACTGGCGAGACAAAGATTCTACGGCTCGGCCAAATGGAGCAGAACATACCTCGTACTCTAGCAATCACACTGCAAGTATCAAAAATAGTAAGCTCGAGTATAAAGAAGAACTAGCTCACATCTTAGGCATCTCTTCAAAATTGTATCAAAAACTTTCCCCGCATATCACAGTCCTATCCAATAAACGCGGAGTAGATCCGAGCAACTCATCAAGAAAAACTTTAGAAATACTGGTTAGCGATGCCACGAACCTGGAAGAAATTTCGCTTACAAACAACAACCAAAGCAATTTCCGGGAGATTCAATCCAAACTAATGAAACTAGGTATTTCAAGGCGCCTAATGGGATCTCCCACCCGCTCAGCTTACACCATCACAGTTGCTGCCAAAACCGCATCAGAGGTGGTATTTGAGAGGCAAATTTTAAGTAGATTGGATCGCACTTCTTATGCTCTTCATAGTTGGGCCGCAAATTAGATTTGATATCCACCAACTTAAACTTCCTATTCTTCCAGCATTAAGAAAAGCAACAAATTAACCACCGATCTGGCACACTACCAAGCGATACTCTCAGATTGACAGAGATATTGAGCTACGTTAATCTCTTACACTCACTGAATTATGTCAAATATATCAGTGTGTTGAAACCTCCTCCGAAGGCAGAGGTCACACGTTCGAATCGTGTCGGGTGCGCCACCCCCCAGCCCTTGCTAAATAAGGGTTTGGGCGTGTCGAGAGGCCACCCTACAAAACCTAAACTGGGGTACTAACTGGGGCTTTAAACGGTAGATATCCGATTAATCGGCATGCAGGAATTGCGACAGACAAAACCGCTACCCCGCCCCCGTAAAGCCGTGATCCAGGGACTGACCGGCGCTGTCCTCGATCCGGGTCAGGCGGCTAGCGATATCATAACTGTACGTGACAACAACCTGCCCCGCTGGTGACTTGCTGGTCCGGCGGCTGAGCGCATCAACAGTTGACCCACAGTATTTTCAATTTTCTTTCCTTACGCCTTTTGTAGCCGCAAACTACGGTCGAGCACCAAAGAACTCCTTAGGCATCTCTTCTTCACCTCTCAGATACATAAGAGCATCTGTTAAACTAGCAGTAGCACTGCCGTCAGATATGTGATCCTCAGTTGCCAGGTGTTGTATTTGCCAAACCGCACACCAAAATACCTTTTCATCGCTGAGAACAGGCGGTAACAACTCCTTAGGTGTACTAGAATAAAAATCAATTACCTCCCATACAAAATCTTGCAGAACATCAGCAGAATAAGTGCCGGCTATAAAACCCGAAAGTAGATCTATCAATTCATTCAATTTTTCTTGAGCGTCCATTAACCTCACTCCTTTAAAAAGAAAGGTCGATTTTTGTAATAATTCGTTGGAAGGCCTCTTTTCCTGATATCTATATGGGGTTTTCCTCCCCTGTGCAATGGATCTTGGTGAAGGTTATAAGTACGTTTCGTACGCTTGTTGTAAAAAGACTTGTTATTAGCCCCCCCCTTTGGAGCGCCGAACTTTTTGTTTAGCGCTTTTTCGGCTTGTTTGTATGTTTTACTTCCAAAATACTTCGATGGCGTCGTTAATCCTTTCCCCGCAGCCTTACCAAGTCTGACGACTCCACTCAAGCCTTTACCCACGCCTGGAAGGCTTGCCAACACGGAATCGGTAAATTTAATCGGTCTTCTTTTAAACCTGTCTATATCACGCGATATGTCATTCGCGACATAGCGACCATGACTACTTAATTTTGACCAGGTTTTGCTCGCCGTATTCGCAACAGAAGCCTTAAACAACCCGCTCGGATCCACAAAGTTGATGGGATCATTCCCCACATAGGCATACATGTTCATACCGTCGCCATAACCGATAGGATCAGGGCTCAGGAACCGTCCTTGAGCCGGGCTGTAATAACGCGCCCGATAATAATAAAGGCCCGTTTCCGCATCCAGGCGACGGCCCGTGAAGCGGTACGGGCTGCCGGAAGGGCTGGCGGTTTCACCATACGGGCCATAGGTATAGGCATCCGTCATCGTGCCGCTGTCATCTGACAGAGCCGCAACAGAGCCGAGGCCGTCCTGATGGAAGTAGCTGCGATTGCCGCTGCTGATCTCCACCATCGCCACAGGCTCATCCGTGCCGGGGCCATAGATATACCGGCGCAGCATCTGACCGTTGCCATCATAGTCGGCAATCTCTTCACTGCCGTCCAGCAGGAAGGCCGTCGTTACGCTGTCAACGGTCTTGGAGACACGGCGACCATGGGGATCATAGGCATAGCTGGCCGTCATCGCCGGGTTCGTCGCGCTGACCAGGCGGTTCTCTGTATCGAACACAAAGGTATGAAGCCCGTCCGACGTCATATTGCCGGTCGTATCATAGGCGGGGCTGACGGCACCGATCGCGCTATACTGATTGAGGTTGTTGACCGTATAGGAAACAGTGTCATTGCTGACCGGCGTAAAGGCAAAAGCTGTCTCGCTGGTTGTCAGCGATGTCCGTTGCCCGATCGTGTTATAGGCAAAGTCAAAGGTAACCCCTGCCCCTGTAAAGCCGTGATCCAGGGAGGGCAGGTCGTCATCATGCTCATACACATAGGAGGTCGCAGAACCGTTACCCAGAGTAATGGACGCCCGGCGGGAGCGGCTACTGTCAGTCGATTACTAACCCTGTGCACTATATTTTTAGTGAAACTTATCGATCTGTAAATATATCCAAGTGATATTCGCCAGTTTCCTCCCATGCATAAGGAAAAAGCGCTTCCGATCCTTGCTTTAAAATTACATTTATAGCCTCAACAATATTCAAACTCAAAGTAGAGGTTTTAGGCTTACTTGCTAAAAGTTCCGCCACCCTCCCAACAATACAGTTCAAATTAGGATCATTCATATCTTTAGAGGAAAATAACACCCCATTCTCGTATACCGATAGCAATTCAAATACACTTTTCGCATTTGCGGCAGTCAGTTTGACCATTCCATAAAAAATCACTTCATCGCCATCGACTATTTCCTTCTCGTAAGAAATATCTAACGGCCCCACCTTAAATTCCCGCCCCAATGCACGACCAAGTCCATAATGTCTCACAATGCGGGTGTCTTTTTTCCATTCAGGACTGGCAATAAAACAATATACATTTAACCCCTTCGATGAGAATCTTTGCTTCACAGCATTAAATATAAGAGGGGCCGCGTCTTTCCAATTTGCACTGTTAGTGAATAATTTCAATGCTCCAACAGTTTCTCTTAAACAGGCCTTATCATACCGATTAAACTCATAATCGCTGTCTTTTACATTGGGCACATGCTCTCTAGATAGCCTATTTGTCTGATTAGTACTCATAATGCCCCTTTGTTCCACCCTTCCCGTGGTTATTAAAATGAGGCTTATTATACACACTTCCGTCAGAAAACTTATGGCCAGCAGGATGATTCTGAATTTTTCTTCCTCCTCCAAAATCATATTCTGTAGCGGTTCTATGTGTATCTAGTCTGTCAGCTTTTAGATTTTTAGTATGTGTCAAATGTGTCTGGCTTGTTGGAATGCCTGCATCTCGCTTTGCGGCTCGGAAAGCAGCTCTTTGAGAACCAAATTTCTGAGCATTTTTCGCCCCGGCACTCGCCGCCTTACCCGCATATTTCGCGGCGGTAGCCCCCTGCCCAAAGACCGGAACCATCGCTGCAGCAGATATTCCAGCATTCCCAATTGCGCTACCAGCTCTTCCAAAATCGCCCGTCACAGCATGATAACCGGCTTCACCCGTATAAACCACAGCATTCAGCGCGTCCGCGAAGATACCAACAACCGGGGTCATCCCGCCGCCATCCATGGCGTAATGAAACGTCTCCAACGGATTATTCGAC
>JBDWHS010000048.1:0-29682 GCA_039975135.1 Sneathiella sp.
CCAAGTTTGCCAATGGCCGCCTGCCACTTGTCTTCCAGTGCCTGCCCGAAAACAAGATGACTGTCAGCGTCGACAACCAGCCATCCATTATCCTGAATTTCCTGCTCCAACTGGCCTGGCCCCCAACCTGAATAGCCAAGAGCGAAAAAGCTTTCGTCGGGCCCTGTTCCGTCCGCCATACTCTGCAGCATATCCAGCGTCGCTGTCAGAGCAATACCGTCTCCAACCATAATACTGGTTTCATGCACCATGTCGGTGGAATGCAGGACAAAACCTCGCTCTGTTTCAACAGGGCCGCCAAAATGAATTGACTGGTTCTTTGAGTTCTGGGTGACAGAAATATCAAGCTGCTCGAGCAGATCTTCAAAGGATAGGATATTGAGGTTCCGGTTTAATACGATCCCCATGGCCCCGTCTTTCGTATGGGAGCATAACAGGATGATGGTTTTTTGGAATCGCGGATCGGACATGGTTGGCATTGCGATCAGGATTTGTCCTTCCAGATACCCGTTTTCATCACTTTTTATCTTCATCTTCTTTTATTCCGCTTTCCGACCGTTGCTATAAACAATTTTGCTAAAGCAATTGTGAGATGCAGTCTGATAAATTTGTCTTATATTCTACTGTGTAATGAACCGCATAAGTGTTAATTTGGTGTTGAAGGCGATGAAAATGAAGCAATTCCGACAGTTTTTTTCATTTCTGGCAATCCTTATTGCTGCCATTTCAGTCGGAAACCTCGCAAAAGCCGGGCCGCCAGCAGTTTCGGATATACGATTGATTTCTGAAAAGACGGCTGTTGGAGAGTCCAGAGAAGTTATCCTGGGCGTTCATATCAAACTTGAAACAGGATGGAAAACATATTGGCGAACGCCCGGAGATTCGGGCATTCCGCCGCAGTTTGATTGGTCGAAGTCTCGCAATATCGAAAATGCTCAGATTGAATGGCCAAAGCCCTATGCCTTCGATACATTTGGACTACAAACATGGGGATACAAGGATGAAGTCGTCTTCCCAGTGCGCGTTACTCTCAAAAGCACCGGGCAACCGATAGAGGCAAATTTGCAGATTTTTTTCGGCGTTTGTGAGCAAGTCTGCATTCCGATTAACCAGACGATCCAAATGCAACTGCCTTCCGGTCACCCGGAAATGACACCAGATGCGGCTCTTTTGAAACAGTATCGCACGGCGGTACCAAGGCCTCTGCAATCAACAGAAAATATGACAATCTCGGCATCCTCAAATGCCTCGTTAAATGTCGCATTTATATCTCCAATGCCGCTGGATAGTCCTGCTCTCATTCTTGAAGGGGAAGAGGGGGATGTCTTCACGGTTTCGTCGGCGCGCATCGGCCCATCCGGACAATCTGCCACCTTCGAAATAGCAGCTGATCTCGTCAATCGCGCTCTCCCCTTGTCAGGACGTTCTGTCACGGCGACCCTGCTGGACAAGAGCATTGCTGTAGAGAGCCAAGTAACAATTCAGCACGATAAGTGATTATATCCCTTGTTATAGGTCTGTCTTTACGAGGCAGAACTGTGCTATGAATTTTGCATTCAATGATAGACCAATAGGGAAAATGGTATGACACTTAAAGTAGGCGACAAACTGCCAAACACAGACCTCATGGAAATGACGCAAAGCGGCCCGTCAAAGGTCTCTTCAGCGGATCTGTTCGGCGGTAAAAAAGTGGCGATGTTCGCAGTCCCTGGTGCTTACACGCCAACTTGTTCTGCAAAGCATTTGCCAGGTTTTATTGCGAACCTGGATGTGTTGAAAGCAAAGGGTGTGGACAGCATCATCTGCCTTTCCGTCAATGATCCTTTTGTCATGGCTGCATGGGGTAAAGACCAGAATGCTGGTGAAGTTCGCATGATTGCTGATCCGGATGGTGCCTTCACCAAAGCAATGCAGCTGGAGTTTGACGCGTCCGGTGCCGGTCTCGGTATTCGCTCCCGCCGCTATTCAATGGTGGCAGAAGACGGTGTTGTTTCAGTGCTGAACCTGGAAGAAACTGGTGGGTTTGAAGTTTCTGATGCGGAAACACTTGTCGGCCAGATCTGAGCTGAAAAAAGGGGAAGAGTTATCTTCCCCTGATTCTTATGAGCGGACTTGATCCATGCCCTGATTGGCAAGATCGTCCGCTTTTTCATTGCCTGGATTTCCGGCATGTCCTTTGACCCAATGCCAGTCAATGTGATGCCGTGAAATGGCCTCATCCAGAAGCACCCACAGATCCTGATTTTTTACGGGTTTCTTTGCGGCGGTTTTCCATCCATTTTTTTTCCAGTTTACCATCCATTTGGTAATACCATCTTTTACATAGGTACTGTCGGTATGAAGGTTGATGCGAGAGGGCCGTTTCAAGGCTTTCAGCGCCTTGATAGCCGCGGTCAGCTCCATGCGGTTATTGGTCGTATCGACTTCTCCGCCGCAGAGTTCCTTGGATTTTCCGTTAGATTCGAGTAGGGCGCCCCAGCCGCCCGGGCCGGGATTGCCGGAGCAGGCACCATCGGTATAAATTGTTACTGTTTTTTCTGTCAAAATCGCACCTCTGCCGGAAAATGAGCTTGATCGCCTTTATCTAGCACAGCTGAGAAAAAACACCTTCCGTAAAATTTGATCGAATTAACAGAATATTAGGTGCTTATGATCAGGATATTGATCTCAGACAAAGCCATTGTTGATTTGTAAGGTTGGGAGCTCCGATGAGCATGACGGAAAAGAAGATGTATTCTGCAGAAATTAAACAACTTCAGAAAGAAGGCGTAGATGCTTCTTCATCCAATGTTGTCGGAGAAGGCATAGGCCAACATCAATATCAGGAGCTTCTGGAGGCGATTAACTCCATCCGTGACGATATCGCCAATGGTAGTTCAGGAAACGGTGAAGCCGCCGCCGCCGCCACCGCTGCCAATGAAGCGGTGATGGAAGATTTCAAAAAGGAATTCGCCGAATCGCTCGCTCTCAAAGGCGAGCTTGAAGAACTCTCTCGGGTTATTCTGGATACTAGGCGGGAAATAGCGTCCCTGAATGCGCATGAAAAGGGTCCAAAAATTCACGCGATGACAGATCAGCTGGATGCAGTCGTCGGAGATACGGAAACGGCGACTAATTCCATTCTGGAAGCTGTTGAGGTGATTGAAGACAAAAATGAGAGCTTGCAGCTTAACGCGACCGATCCTGATGAAATCGAAATCACAGAGGGGATCAGCAATGCTATCATGAAGATCTACGAGGCTTGTAATTTCCAGGACATTACCGGGCAGCGTATCTCCAAAGTTGTTGGAACTCTCAAATTTGTTGAAGATCGTATCGCGGCCATGATTGGTATCTTGGGCGGAGAAGGTGAACTAGAAGATCTTGCAACCATTGAGCAGGAAGCGAATATCGATGGGGATGTCGAACTGGTTGGTCCAACGGTTGAAGGGCATGAAATTTCGCAGGATGAAATTGACGCCTTGTTTGACTAGCAGGATCGCAGATCAGATATCCAGTCCATAGGCCGATACTGATTTAACATCCTGGTGGAACCTTATTTTTTTGAGATATTCGGCAGGATCTTTGGGTTTTACCAAGGCTCCTTCAATCTGATTAATCCAATCATAAAGCCGCGTCAGATAGAAACGCAAGGCGGCTCCCCGGCAGAGAAGAGGCAGAGCTGTGAGCTCCTCCGTTGAGATTGGACGCACGATATTGTAGCCGTTCAACAGCTTTCGGGCTTTTGTAATATTGAAGCTGGAGTCACTTTCAAAACACCAGGCATTCAGGCAGACAGCAATATCGTAGGCGAGAAAATCATTACAGGCGAAATAATAATCAATGACGCCGCTGACCCTGTTATTGAGAAAAAAGATATTATCAGGGAATAGATCGGCATGGATCACACCACTTGGCAAGTCTGCGGGCCATGCTTTTTCAAGGTTGCTCAGCTCCTGATCGATTTCACGGTATTCGGTATTCTGGATGGCTTGTTGCTCCGCTTTGGAAGCACTGGCATCAAAGAGCGGACGCCAGCTGTTGATACTGAGCGAATTGGGGCGTTCGATCGTGAAATCATCGGCTGCAACATGGAGGCGTGCTAACGCTTCTCCAAGCAAAGTACAATGTTCCGGGGTAATACGACGGACAGAGCGACCGTCGAGAAATTCGATAATCGCAGCTGGTTTCCCTGACAAGGTCGATAAGTTCTCTCCCCTATTAGTCAGGATCGGCCTTGGAGAAACAAATTGCTTGTCCGCCAGATGTTCCATCAAACCCAGGAAGAAGGGCAGGTCCTGCCGACTGACGCGTTTTTCATAGATTGTGAGAATGTAATATCCTTTTTCCGTATGAAGAAGGAAATTTGAATTTTCAACGCCTTCGGCGATGCCTTTACAGGACAGCGCATTGCCAATTGAATATTGGCTAAGGAGAAAATCCAGTTCATCGTCGGAAATATCTGTATAAACGGCCATCAAGAAATCCAGGTTCGGCAGGGAGCAGGGTAAGACTGAGTATCTTTATACAGTCGGTTCCAGAATACGGGGAAGTTTGAATATAACTTGTTCTTCACTCGTGGTGATTTGCCTGACCGTAATGTCAAACCGGTCATCAAAAGCGCGGGTGACTTCATCAACCAGTGTCTCTGGCGCTGAGGCGCCAGCAGTTATACCGATCGTGGAGCAACCCTCTAGCTTTTCCCACGGGATATCATTCGCGCGCTGCACCATAAAGGCAAGTGGGCACCCTGCTTTTTTACCCACTTCAACGAGACGCATGGAATTTGACGAGTTGGGGGCGCCAATAACGATAATACCGTCACATTCTTCCGCGAGAGCCTTAACGGCAGCTTGCCGGTTGGTTGTCGCGTAGCAGATATCTTCTTTTTTAGGTGCTGTAATGGAAGGAAACCGTTTGCTCAGGACAGCAACAATATCTTTTGTCTCGTCAACAGACAGCGTTGTCTGGGTCAAATAAGCCAGTTTTCGGCCAGGTTTTTGAGGTTCGAAATTTTCAGCATCCTTAACCGTTTCAATAAGGCTGATCTCACCGTTTGCGAGCTGGCCCATGGTGCCAATGACTTCAGGATGTCCTTTATGACCGATCAGGACAATCTCATGACCGTCTTTCTCATGTCGCTCGGCTTCACGGTGGACCTTGCTGACAAGCGGGCATGTCGCGTCAATGTAGAACATTTTTCGGCTCTCGGCTTCTTCGGGAACGGCTTTGGCGACACCGTGCGCCGAGAAGATCACAGGAACATCTTTTGGAACGTCTTCTAGTTCATCGACGAAGATTGCTCCTTTTCTTTCAAGATTTTCAACAACATAGCGATTGTGAACGATTTCGTGGCGGACATAGACCGGGGCACCATACTTCTCAAGCGTTCTTTCCACGATCTGGATTGCACGGTCCACGCCAGCACAAAAACCGCGCGGTGCTGCGAGCAATAATGTCCGTTTCGCTTTTTCCATACTCATACCTTTGGCTCCACGTCGCATAAAACAAGCCATCAAGAAGAATAATTATATCTTGTTTGCCGGGTGGCTTGCTAAAAAACTCTGTCCATCCTAAATTCGGCGCATTAGTACATTAAATTGTAGCTCAATACCAGAGTCTGGCTTGTATCGGTCAAAACCGGTCTCTGATCCAGAAGAAAGAATTTTGAAGAATGGCGCGTTTTTTGAGCCGGAGGAAGTTTGCAGCCAGCCTGACAGCGATGTCCTTGATGCTTACTGGCTGTAGCGGAGGTTTTGATACTGGAATTGGTGATATCTTCACTGAAAAACAACCGCTTCCCTGCCCAAGTGTTTCTGTTCTTCCTAATGCTGACAGCATTACTATTTTTCAGGAAGGGCCGGGCCGCGATCTGGTGGATGTTTTATATGAAGGGGTGATTGCACCGGTCAGCGGTGAGTGCCTGTATGAAAATGATGATACAGAGTTGCTGGTGGAGCTGATTTTGCGGATTGGCGCGATCAAAGGCCCGGCGGCACGCAGTCAAACCCAGGAATTCCCATTCTTTGTCGCAATTGCAGATCCGGACAAACGTATTCTGAACAAGAAAGTTTTGATCAGCCCCATTGAAGTGGGCGAAGGACGTAGAAGAGGGGCGGTTCAGGAAGAGATTTTCCAGCGTATACCGCTTCCCGCAGGCCGAACCGGTCGAAACTATACGATTGTTCTGGGCTTTCAGCTGACGCAAGAGCAGCTTGAGTATAACCGAAAAGAAGCAAATTAGGCCGCCCGTTTTGTCGGAAACAAAAGGGCGGCCCTCGTCTTCTGGCCTAGTCTAGGCAGGTTTAGACGACCTTTCTCACTTGTTCCAGGAAGCTTGCGACATTTTGCTCAAGCCCCAGGGAATGCTCCTGTAATATATTGGCTTCTGTCAGAAGGCCTGTGCTGGTTTTGGATGTCTCTTCTGCAGAAGATTGCACAGTCGCAATATTATTGGAGACAGACTGGGTATTGTCCGATGCACTCAAAACACTTTGTGCGATTTCCCGGGTTGCCGTATTTTGTTCGTCCATCGCAGTGGAAATGGCCGTTACCGCATTATTGATGTCGCCGACCGTTGTATTGATCGTCTCCATGGACTGAACGGCTTCAGAGGTTGCATGCTGAATATCAACAATCTGCGAACTGATATCATCCGTCGCCTTAGCCGTTTGGCTGGCCAGATTTTTCACCTCATTGGCGACAACAGCAAATCCTTTGCCAGCATCTCCGGCCCGGGCGGCCTCAATTGTGGCATTCAGAGCAAGGAGATTGGTTTGGCTGGCAATATCTTCAATGAGTTTGACAACTTCACCGATTGATTGCGCCGCATCTGCCAGTCCCTGGATTTTAGTATTGCCGCTTTCCACCATCTGGGTGGCTGTTTTGGCATTATCCAGAGAATGGTGTACTTGCCGGCCTATTTCCTGAATGGATGCTGACATTTCTTCAGCGGAGCTTGCCACAGTCTGGACGCTGGAGGATGCGCTCATTGCTGCATTGCTGACTTTTTCAGCTTGTGACGCCGTACTTCCTGCATGGCCGGACAAGGAGTTTGCCGAACTTTGCAGAGATTCGGAAGTGTGATGAATGGATTTTGAAACCGAACCGATCTTCTGCTCAAATTGTTGCATGGCAGACTCAAACTCACTGGCTTTATGAGCAAACATCTTAGTGCAGTTGTTAATCGTGCCAGCCGTGCGCTGGAAGGAACCACTCATATCTTTCTCAATGATACGCCGGTAGTATTTTTGATCCGCGACATGCTCCATCGAAGCTGCCGCTTCCCGCATGAAGGCGTCGGTTCTGTCTGCCAGTTCATTGATCGCCCATTTCAGGTTTGTGAAAGGACTGTCCTCCTCAATACCGATAATTCGGGCTTCAAAATCTCCTCTGGCTAGCCGTTGGCAGATCCCGGCAATAATGCTAACTTCATCCATCGCGGGAGTGGAGCCTGTTGCAGAGCCTGCGGAAAATTCGGCGGCTCTTGCTTCCAGCATCATCCGCATATTGTTCCGCTCTTTCTCCATCATGCCGGTTTTGGCTTTGAAATGCAGAGCCAACAGGGCAGGGGCTGCGAATGCGACAAGAAAGGCAAAAGGCATGGCAGACAGAGAGCCTGAATAAAACTGATAACCGCCAATTGCTGCGAATGCTACGGACAGACCAGCAAGAGGCAGAATCATTTGCCTAGAGAGAAAAGAGCCAGTCATCGTAGTTGCCTCCTTGTTCGTCGATAAAGGATTTGAGAAGGGTGTATGAGGCCTCCAGGGCTGTTTTGGGGGAGCCACCAGATGTTTCCTGCTGTACCAGTTTTTTATAGAGAGGCGCTATCGTGTTGGAAACGATGGCGGGATCCGGTGCACGTCTATTGGAATGATAGCCCAAGACAGTATTGTCATCCGACCAAGAGGGCGTGACATGGGCAAGAACCCAATAGTGATCACCGTTTTTACACAGATTTTTCACATAAGCGAAAACTTCCTCCCCCTTGTTCAGGCGATCCCAAAGGAACTTGAAGACTGTCCGTGGCATATCCGGATGGCGAATTACATTGTGCTGGATGCCGATAACTTCTGATTCGCTGTAATCCGAGATTTCCAGGAATTTTTTGTTAGCATATGTGATTTTCCCGGTCAGGTCCGTTTTGCTGACGATAATTTCTTTCTCGCCTAAAACGCGTTCCTGTCCGGTCAGTGGGATGTTAGGTTTCATTTCTGTGGGACACCATAAAGTTTGTACTCAAACGGTATATTCGGTCCAAATGGTTAAGACTAAGTAAGTGTTAGCCGCCAGAAATGCGACTTGGTGTCGCAGGTAGCGTTATTCCGGCAGACCGAAATCTGCGTTATCACTTTTTCATTATTTGACAGAATAAAAAGCATCACTATTATCTCGGGCACATACAGATGATCTCTGCGGGAGAGACAGTTTTGACTGTCGCCGAAGGAGCAACCGCCCCGGAAACTCTCAGGCACCCGGACCGCAGGGGGATGAATCTCTGGAAAGCAAATCGGTTCGCCGGTTTCACCGAAGGGGTAAGCTTCTGCCAGCTGTCGTACTGGTGTTGCCAAATCTCTCAGGTCCTTAAGACAGAGGGGGTCGCTTTCGATACAAATGGTATCAGAGCGTAGACCCTTTTGCTGGATTGAGAGAATATTATGGGTGAAACTACAGCGGCGCTTCGTACCGTTCTACACGACCTTCATGTCGAGTTGGGAGCCAAGATGGTTCCTTTTGCGGGCTATGACATGCCTGTTCAATATCCAGATGGCATCATGAAAGAACATCTTCAAACGCGCCAGTCTGCAGGCCTGTTTGATGTTTCTCACATGGGTCAGGTGATTATCACCGGAGATAATCCGGCAAAATCCATTGAAAAACTGATTCCAGGCGACATCCAGGCTCTGCAGCCAGGAGAGATGCGGTATGCCTTTTTCACAAATGAAGAAGGCGGTATTCTGGATGATTTAATCGTCACCCGCCGAGAAAATGACTTGTTCGTTGTCGTTAATGCGGCGTGTAAGGAGCAGGATATCGGGATCCTGACAGAAGGTCTTGCGGGGGAAGCGACGGTTACGGAAATCACCGATCGAGCTCTGGTTGCCTTGCAGGGACCGAAAGCTGCAGAAGTCCTGGCGCGTTACAATTCGGATGTGGCGAGCATGCCCTTTATGAGTTTCAGGGAGCTTGAGATTGACGGGGTTACCTGTTTCGTCACCCGGTCCGGATATACCGGGGAGGACGGATATGAAATTTCTATCCCGGATAGGCACGCTGTTCAAATCTGCAAAAAACTCCTTGGCGAAGAGGAGGTGGCTCCCATCGGTCTCGGTGCCCGAGATTCCTTGCGTCTTGAGGCGGGCTTATGCTTGTACGGGCATGACCTGACGACAACGACAACACCGGTTGCTGCCGGTTTGCTTTGGGCAATCAGTAAGCGCCGCCGGGAAGAAGGCGGGTTTCCAGGAGCCTCCGTTATCGTTCAGGAAATTGCCAATAAGCCGGCTATGAAGCGTGTTGGTATTCTGCCTGAAGGGCGCGCGCCAGCCAGAGAGCATACGGAAATTGCGGATATGGACGGCACAATTATCGGCGAGATCACATCTGGGGGGTTTGCACCCAGTTTACAGGCGCCAATTGCCATGGGATATGTGCCACTGGCTTTTTCTGCTGCCGACACTGACATTCAACTGATGGTTCGCGGAAAAGCGCGCCCTGCCAAAGTTGTCAAAATGCCGTTTGTCGCGCAGAGATATTATCGGGGCTAAGCCCTTTTCAAACAAATACGAATAGAGAGTGGGAAAAGAAAATGAGCATTAAATATACAAAAGATCACGAATGGGTTTCCGTGGACGGTGATGTTGCAACGGTCGGAATCAGTGACTATGCGCAGCAGCAATTGGGTGATGTCGTCTTTGTTGAAGTTCCTGAAGTCGGTAATGATCTTGCCAAAGGGGATGAACTGGCTGTTGTGGAAAGCGTGAAGGCGGCCTCCGAAGTTTATGCGCCCATCGCTGGGGAAGTGCTTGAAGTGAATGAAGAGCTGGAAGGCGCTCCATCGCTTGTGAATGAAGAGGCATTTGGCCAGGGTTGGTTTGCCAAACTGAAGATTGCTGATACCGCAGATTTGGATGATCTGTTAGATGAAGATGCTTACAAATCCTATATTGAAGGTCTTTCATAATGAGATATATGCCGCATACGACTGACGAGCGGCGGGCCATGCTGGAAAAAATCGGCGTTGGATCGGTGGACGATCTCTTTGTTGATATTCCAGAAGAAGCCCGGCTCAAAGGCTTGTTGGATCTGCCGGAGCATGCGCCCGAAATGGACGTTGATGCGCAGATGCAGGCTTATGGTGCCCAGAATGTGTCCCCGTCAAAAGCACCGAGTTTCTTGGGTGGGGGTGCCTATCGGCATCATGTTCCTTCCGTTGTAGATCATTTGATACAGCGGTCAGAATTCTTGACCGCCTATACTCCTTATCAGCCGGAAATCAGTCAAGGCACGCTTCAGGCGCTGTTTGAATTCCAGACACAGGTTGCCATGATAACAGGCATGGATGTGGCGAACGCCTCCATGTATGACGGTGCGACTTCCTGCGCGGAGGCAGTCTTGATGGCTTGCCGGGTGACACGCCGCAAGAAAGCCATTCTCTCTGGAAACCTGCATCCCCATTATCGGGAAGTGACGCAGACAACCGTTCAGTACACGCAGTTTGATGCGATGGAGCTGGAAACAGCGCCCATGCAGACAGAAGATTTCTCTGCCCATCTCAGCAAGGATATCGCTTGCGTTGTGGTTCAAAATCCGGACTTCTTCGGCCGTTTGCAGGATCTGTCGGATCTGGCTGAAAAATGCCACGAAGTCGGCGCTTTGCTGGTCGTTGTGGTCAATGAAGTTGTCTCTCTCGGGGCGGTTATGTCACCGGGTGAGATGGGCGCTGATATTGTCGTGGGTGAAGGCCAGTCTATTGGTGTTCCACTTTCCTATGGCGGGCCCTATGTCGGCTTGCTGGCGACGCGCCAGAAATATGTTCGGCAAATGCCTGGGCGGCTTTGCGGAGAAACGACTGATCAGGAAGGAACTCGTGGGTTTGTTCTGACATTGTCCACGCGAGAGCAGCATATTCGCCGTGAGAAAGCCACCAGTAACATCTGTACAAATGCGGGTCTGTGTTCTCTTGCTTTCAGCATTCACATGAGCTTGCTGGGGGAAACCGGTTTTGCCTCTTTGGCAGAAGTTAATCACGGTGCTGCGGTTACCGCTGCAGATGCCTTATCGGCTATCGATGGTGTGGAGCTTCTCAATGACACTTTCTTCAATGAATTTACATTGAAGTTGGCAAAACCTGCCGCAGATGTGGTTGAGGCATTGGCCGAACGTGACATTCTGGGCGGCGTTCCGGTTTCGCGCCTGATACCCGGAAATCCGGATTTTGAGAATCTGCTTCTTGTAGCTGTGACCGAAACGAACAGTGATGAGGATATCAGCAACCTGGTTTCTGCATTGAAGGAGAATGTCTGATGTTGAATAAAGTTGGACGTCCGACAAGCCCGGGTGAGTTGGTTGAAGGGCAAACCGCGGATACATATACCGGCAATAAAGCCTTGAACCTTGAAACACCTCTTATCTTTGAGCAAGGTGTCAAAGGCCGTGTTGGTGTTGATCTTCCAAAAGCCCGGAAAGTCAAAAGCCGTTTGGGCGGACTTGAGCGGAAGCAGGCAACAGGTATGCCGGATTTATCAGAACCTCAGGTTCTTCGGCACTATGTCAGGCTGAGCCGCCAGAATTACTCGATCGACGCGGGGTTTTACCCGCTTGGATCCTGTACAATGAAGCACAACCCCAGAATCAATGAAAAAGCTGCCAGAGTTGCCGGTCTTGGCGACATTCACCCGCTGCAGCCGACCAGCACGGTTCAAGGTGCGCTGTCCCTGATCGACGATCTGGCACACTGGCTTAAAACCATTACAGGGATGCCAGCCGTTGCGATGTCTCCTGCTGCCGGCGCTCATGGCGAGCTGTGCGGTGTTATGGCCATTCGGGCAGCCCATGATGCCAAGGGCGAAGCGAGAACCAGGATCCTGGTACCAGAATCTGCTCATGGAACAAATCCGGCAACGGCAGCTCTGTGCGGATACAAGGTTGATTCTGTTCCTGCACGAGCAGATGGTCGCATGGATATGGAGGCCTTCAAGGCAAAGCTCGGGCCGGATGTGGCCGGTGTCATGCTGACCAATCCAAATACCTGCGGCCTGTTTGAAAATGACGTCAAACAAATTGCAGATCTGGTTCATGAAGTGGGTGGATATTTCTACTGTGACGGAGCGAACCTGAACGCCATTCTGGGGCGGACGCGTCCGGGAGATTTGGGAGTTGATGCCATGCATATCAACCTTCATAAAACCTTCTCCACACCTCATGGCGGCGGCGGGCCCGGCTCAGGACCAGTAGTGCTGTCAGAGGCTCTCGCGCCGTATGCGCCTGTTCCCTATGTTGTGAAAGACGAGGGCACTTATCACCTGCAGGAACATGTTGAAGAGGATGCCGGGCACAGCTTTGGCCGGATGAAAACTTTCCATGGTCAGATGGGCATGTTTATCCGGGCGCTGGCTTATATGATCAGTCATGGATCTGATGGTTTGCGGCAGATTGCAGAAGATGCGGTTTTGAATGCCAACTATATTCGCGTTGGCCTGAACGATGTTCTGCATTCGCCTTTTGATGGCGTCTGTATGCATGAAGCCCTGTTTGATGACAGCACATTGAAGGATACAGGGGTTACTACTCTTGACCTGGCGAAAGCGATGATTGACGAGGGATATCATCCGATGACGATGTATTTCCCGCTGGTTGTTCATGGTGCCATGCTAATTGAACCGACAGAGAGCGAGACAAAAGAAACACTCGATCTTTTTATTGGCAGCATGCGTCATCTGATTGAGAAGGCGAAAACCAGCAACGATCCGGATGTTTTCTCTCAATCTCCACAATATGCGCCCAGGCGGCGTCTGGATGAGACAGGAGCCGCACGCTCTCCTGTTTTGAGATGGGAGCCAAAGGAAGACTAGCTCTCCTCTCATGAACTTCTCCCACTTGGCCTCACTGTAATGGTGAGGCCTTTTTTTTGCACGATTACCCAGCGTGGAAAACATCTGCTTCATTAATGGCGGTCAAAAAACAAGTTGCCAATGAAATAAGTCTGTGCTTATGTATTGTCATGATTGAGACTGACATTTTTAAAGCCCTTGCCGATCCCACCCGCCGATTAATTTTTGAGAAATTGGCGGATGGCAGTATGAATGCCAGCACTCTGCGCGCGGGGATGGCGATCAGCCAGCCTGCCATGTCCCAACATTTGTCTGTGCTGCGCAAAGCGAAGTTGGTTCGCGAAGAGCGGCAGGGGCGTTTCATCAATTATGAAGTTGATCCGGAGGGATTGGCACTCATCGCAGGATGGCTTGCCAAATACCGTGCATATTGGCCTGAGCGGATCGATGCATTGAAAATTCTGTTGAAGGATATGGATCCATGAAGGAAGACAAGACTTGCAAAGAGAAAACAGGCTTGGTTTTTGAATGTGAACTTGAAGCACAGCCAGAAAAAGTCTGGCGGGCTATCAGCATTGCAGAGTTTCGGGACAGATGGCTTCCAAGCAAAGAGATGGTGGCGCTCGAAGTGGTTTCTGCCATCCCTGGAAGGAAGATAAGCTACAGAATGAAGGAGATCGATCCTCCGTTTCTGGAAAGCGTTGTCACGTTTCAGGTCACCCCTGGCGCAGAAGAGACCTGCATCCTTAGAATCGTACATGAGCTGAGCGATGACCGGGAGCTTGCTCAGTCCTTTGAAGCTGCGAATAACAATGGACAGATTCTCATGTGCGCAGCCTGACACACTAACCCAACACTAACATTCAATAAGACAGGAATTTGCCAATGCGCGAAGCGATGCAACTCGTCCCGATGGTGGTCGAACAATCAAGCCGCGGAGAGAGATCTTTTGATATTTATTCGAGGCTTCTGCGGGAGCGGATTATTTTTCTCAATGGTGAGGTTAATGATACATTGTCCGCGACCATCTGCGCCCAATTGCTGTTTCTTGAAGCAGAAGATCCGGAAAAGCCAATTCATCTGTATATCAACTCCCCCGGCGGTGTCATCACCAGCGGCCTCGCCATGTATGATACGATGAAATACATCAAAGCACCCGTCCATACGCTTTGTATGGGGACAGCGCGTTCCATGGGATCTTTCCTGCTGATGGCCGGGGAGCCGGGACAGAGAGCAGCATTGCCTAATGCCAGCCTGCATGTGCATCAACCGCTGGGGGGCTACCAAGGGCAGGCTTCCGATATCCTTATCCATGCCGAGGAAATGCAGCAGACAAAGCACCGAATTATCAGACTATATGCTGAACATTGTGGACGCACGTATGAAGAGGTTGAGAAGACCCTTGAGCGGGATCATTTTATGTCAGCGGAAGAAGCTGTGAAATGGGGCCTGATTGATCATGTGGTTCATAACAGGGAAGCCGACAAGAACGGTAAGGAATAGGCAGAAGCCGCTGACAGCGTGTTGCCGATACAAAGCCGCATAAAAAAGCCCTGCACCGAAATGCAGGGCTTTTTTGTTTGAAACGGAACCCGTCAGTTCAACTGGGATCCAAGATCTTTAATGGACTGATCGATCAGAGAACCGGCCTCTTTGGCCTTGAGGTTATCTTTCATCAGTTTTTCAGATGCTGCAATGGCAACTTCGACAGCGATATTCTGAACTTCAGCAAGCGCCTTTTCTTCAGCTTGTTGGATCTTTGCTTCAGCAAGAGCCTGTCGGCGTTCAAGAGTAACCTGCAACTCGGCTTCGCTTTCCTTGCGAATGATGGCAGCGTCTTCCTTGGCTTTTGCGACAATTTCTTCCGCTGTTGCCAGGGCGTCCCGCTGACGCCGTTGATAATCTGCGAACATGGCTTGTGCATCTTCACGCAGCTTTTGCGCTTCATCGAGCTCGCCCTTAATGCGAGCCGCTCTGTCATCCAGCTGCTTACCAACAATAGAAGGAAGCTTGTAGTAAATGACAACGGCGACAAAGCCGATGAAAGCGACCGCTACCCAGAAGGAGGGGGAATGTAACATTACGCTTCTCCCTTCATTTGAGCATCAACAGCTGAGTTCAAATCAGAATCAGCAACGTCGACCGAGATCAGTTTGGAAACCGCAGCTTTGGCAGCGTCACCAGCAATATCCCGAACATTGGAAAGTGCTGTTTCTTTTGCCTTGGCAATGCTCTCTTCAGCCGCTTTTGCTTTTGTCGCAAGCGTGGCTTCGAGATTTGCTTTGCTGGTTTCCTGATCGCTGGCAAGCTCTGCTTTCAATTCTGAAACCATGCCATGAGCTTTTGCTCGGGCTTCATCAAGGGCGGCTTCATATTCAGCCTTTGCCTTTTCTGAATCCTCACTCAGCCTTCTGGCTTCGTCGAGGTCCCGTGAAATACGGTCCTGACGGCCTTCCAGCACCTCAGAAATACGCGGAATCGCTACCTTTGCCATCGCAATATACAGGATGACAAAACAAATCGCGAGCCACACCAGCTGAGGTGGGAAATCTGCTATATTTAGCTGCGGCATAACCGTTCCTAAATCCTAGTGATCAAACAATTCTCTAACAGTGATGGTCAGAGAGATTATACGAACAGGATAATAAGAGCGATAACCAGAGCAAACAGAGCAACAGCTTCTGTCAGAGCAAAGCCGAGCAGAACGTTACCGAATACTTTCGGAGCAGCTGCTGGGTTGCGCAAAGAACCGGAGATGTATGAGCCAAAGATGTTACCCAAACCAAGGCCAACGCCTGCAAGAGCAATAGTGGCAAGACCGGCACCAATCATACGAGCGGCTTCTACTTCCATGATAAACTTCCTTCTTCAAACAAGAACAATTTAGATATTGAACAATCGTTAAACTCAGTGATGCAGGTTCACCGCATCATTCAGATACAAACAAGACAGGATCGCGAACACATAAGCCTGCAAAAAGGCAACAAGGAATTCAAGACCGGTCAATGCCGTAATAAAACCAAGAGGCAACCAGCCACCCCACCAGCTCAGACCGACAACGAAAGCACCAAACACTTTCAGAAGGGCATGGCCTGCAACCATGTTTGCAAACAGTCGGACAGACAGGCTAATTGGGCGGACAAAGTAAGAAATAACCTCAATCGGCACCAGGATCACCAGCAAAAAGGCCGGGACGCCGCTGGGTGCGAAGAGAGAGAGAAATTTGAACCCGTGGCGGAAGAGGCCAACAAGGGTCACCGTGACAAAGACTGTCGCTGCAAGTCCGAACGTTACTGCAATATGGCTTGTGACTGTAAAGCTGTAAGGGATCATGCCGATCAGGTTACAGAACAGAACAAACATGAAAATGGAGAAGATGAACGGGAAATATTTTCGCCCTTCAGATCCCACATTGTCTTTGAGCATATTGGCAATAAACTCATAGCTGAGTTCTGCAATGGACTGCATGCGACCAGGAACCATTGAGCGGCCCCGCATGCTGTATGTCAGGAAGAGAGTAATGGCTGCAATAACAATAACCATCAGCAAGGATGAATTGGTGAACGAGACGTCAACGCCTCCCACTTCCATCGGAATCAGTCTTTTGATCTCAAACTGCCCCATTGGGTCGATCACAAGCCCTTGACCTTCTGCCACGATACTATTCCCGCGTTGTCTGTTTCACACACATGAGAGAACAACCTGTTCCCTCACTGTTCAAAATCTTCCGGATTCATTGCTCTGGCAACTTTGTAGACGTTATACACACCCACGGCCATGCCGATTACAACAAACACCAACAAAAAAATTGGCTTGGTATCCAACCATGCGTCGATAAACCAGCCAAATCCACCGCAAACAATAAAAGCTGCGACCATCTCTACAGATAACCGCCATGCCCTACCGGCTGCGCCAGCTTGCTCGACTTTCAGCTGCCGCCCTTCCCAGGAATTTGCGTCCTGTTTGTGCTGAGCGGCTTCGAGACGAGCCTTGAATTCTTCTTTCTGATGATGATCCGGTTCGTTCATTTGCGTGACATACACGAAAATTTAACGCAACACAATTCCCCCTTCAGAAAACGCCGGAAACATACGGTCTGGTCCTTCCACTGTCAAGGTCGAAACCGCAGGTTTCATATCTCCTTCAGAAAAACAAAAAATCCCTTAAAATTTGAGCTGCGAGGCCGGTTAAGCCGTTTCATTTGTCATGAGTTGCGCCCGAGTCAGATCGACGGAAACCAGATTGGAAATCCCCCGTTCTGCCATGGTAACACCAAACAGGCGATCCATTCTTGCCATCGTGATCGGATGGTGGGTCACGACCAGGAAGCGGGTGCTGGAATTATGGGAAATGCTGTCCAGAAGATTACAGAGTCTCTCCACATTCACGTCATCCAGCGGCGCATCCACTTCGTCAAGAACGCAAATTGGGGCAGGGTTCGTCAGGAAAACAGCAAACAGAAGCGCGACAGCAGTCAAGGCCTGCTCCCCGCCCGACAATAAAGACATGAGTTGCAGCCTTTTCCCCGGCGGACTGGCCATGATTTCCAAGCCGGCGGCCAGTGGATCATCAGATTCGGTCAGTGTAAGATGGGCGTGCCCGCCACCAAAGACCTGTTTGAACAATTCCTGAAAATGAGCATCGACTTCCTTGAAGGCAGCGAGGAGGCGTTCGCGGCCTTCCTTGTTCAGGCTCGCAATGCCTTGCCTTAATCTGCCAATGGCAGCCTCCAGGTCTTTTCTTTCACCAAGCAGCGTTGATAACTGCTCATCAATTTCCTGCGCCTCGATTTCCGCCCGCAAGTTGACAGGACCCATACCGTCCCGTTCTTTTTTAAGGCGTTCAACTTTTCTTTCGCTGGCCTCGATCTCCGGGATTTCGTCCCCCTCTTCGATCTCTCCTGCTTCCTTTATCTTGTCAGGTGGACATTCCAGTTTTTCATAAATTTGTTCGGCAAGTTGTTTAAGGCTTTCTGCCGTATGCTCCACATCGGCCTGAAAGCGAACGCGTTCTTCGCGGCAAGTTGCCAGACTGTCCTGGCACTGACGCAAGGCATTGTCACAGGCCGCAAGAACCGATTCTGCTTCAGCCAATTGGTCCCTTGCCGCCGTCTGTCCGCCTTCTGCCCGGGCTATCTCATCCAGTAAGCTGCCTCTTTTGGTCGCTAGCTGTTCCGGTTTCCCCTCCAGATCGGATAATTCCTGTTCCGTCGAAGAAAACCTCATTTCCAACTGGACAAAATGCTCGGCCATGCTGTCACTGCGTTGTGTCCAGCTCTTTGTCTCCCGCTGAATGGCTTCCAGGCGGTCGCGCCGCATCGCTGATTCGCGCATCAAACGATCGCCTTCAGCCCGTTGGGTGCCCAGGCTGTCTCTGCTTTCCTTCAGCTGAAGGCGGCGGTTGTCCAATTCTGCCTGGGCATCACTGATATCGGGCAAAGCCTCCAGTGTTTTCAGTAGGTCAGTTTGATCTCTGATCCCTTCTTTTCTCTCATCGAGCAGGTTTTTCTCACTCTCTTCCAGAGAAGTGAGGCGGGACTGACGGGCGGCAAGGGTCCGGTTATGGTCGGAGAGGCTTGTTCGCAAAGCATTGATTTGCTGGTCGAGCTGCTGTTTTTCCTGTCTCAGGTTTTTCTCCTGATTTCGGATCTCAGTCAGTTTCTGCTCTTCCGCTGCCAAGATGTCCTGAGCAGCTTTGGCGGCCGTTTCTTTTGCGGCTTGCGTCTGCTGCAAGCCTTCCAGGCGGTTTCGCTGCTCCAGCCTCAGGGCCGCAGCTGTTTTTGCGCCAGCTTTGCGAATGAAACCATCCCACCGCCACAAATCTCCGGAAAGCGATACCAGGCGCTGCCCGGCAGAGAGTTTTGCCGATAGAACCTCCGCGTTCTCTTCATCCTCAATGACGCCGATTTGTTCAAGCCGGGCCGCCAGTGCAGGTTCTCCTTTGACAAATGTGTTCAGGGATTTCATACCATCGGGTAAGGCAGGTTTGTCTTTCAGTTCAAGCCTCCGCCAATAAGCGGGAGCCTGATCATCAAGCGGGGCTTCCAGTTCTTCGCCTAGTGCGGCGCCAAGGGCCGTCTCATAACCCTTTTTGACGGAAAGATTTTCGAGGACCGGTGTCCATTCACCGTCCGAGCCATCCGCAAGCATCGAGAGGAGCGCTCTGATCTCCGCATCGATGGCTGCTTTTTCGGTCTCCGCCTGTCGCAAGCTGTCCCGGGCGTTCCGTTCCTGCTGATCCGCAGACTGGCGCGCGATTTCTACCTTTTCGATCTCTGTTACGATTGACTGAGAGTTTTCAAGAAGAGTATCGAGTTCCTTTTGCGTGCCCGTATCTTGCTGCATCTGATTCAGGACAATTTCAACATTCTTCTTTTCAGATGCGAGATCCGTGATGCGCTGATCGAGCCGCTTGAGAGACTGTTCGGCGCGTTCCAGGCGCTCATGAAGGCTTTTTTGACGTGCTTTTTCTGACGCAAGCTCCTCGGTTTTTTGATCGAACGCTGCTTGTTGTTCTCTGGCGGTGGACTGATGCTTGTTTATCTCTTCTTGCAGAGCGGAGAGGCGGGGTGTGTCCTGCCTTTCTGTTTGTTCAATGCCTTTTTTCTCAGCAGTAAGTTTTAGGATTGCGTCGGCGGCATCTTTTTCCAGGGTCTTCTCTCTGTGCATATCCTGGGAAATTTGTACTTTTCTATCTTCAAGTTGAGCGCGAGCTCGCTTTAACCGCTCTTCTTCGGCATCCAGATTATCACGCTCCAGGCTCAATCGGTGCAGTTTTGCGGCGGCTGCCACTTCCTGTTCCCGAAGGGGTTTGAGTATTTCATTTGCTTTGAGAGAAGCGGTCTGTGCCAGAGCAACTTGCCTTGTGAGCTCTGCAACAGCCCTGGAAGCATCCTCATACTTTTGCCTGGCCTGCTTTTCAGCCTGAATGGCCAGCTCCTGCTTACGGTAAAGAAGCAGAGCCTCGGCTTTACGGATATGACCAGAGATATTGCGATAACGGCTGGCTTGACGTGCCTGCCGTTTTAAACTGCCGAGTTGAACCTCAAGCTGTCCGGCAACATCATCGACCCTCTCCAGATTCGTCTCTGCAGCTCTGAGGCGGAGTTCTGCCTCATGACGGCGGGAATGAAGTCCTGAAATACCAGCGGCTTCCTCCAGCAGATGACGACGGTCTTTGGGCTTTGCATTAATCAGGGATCCAACCCGGCCCTGACTGACAATGGCTGTGGAGTTGGCACCGGTCGCCATATCAGCGAAAAGAAGTTGTACGTCCCGGGCACGGGAGACTTTCCCATTGATACGATAGTCGGAGCCTGTATCCCGTCGAATTCGTCGGGTTATATCAACTTCTTCGGTGTCATTATAAGCCGTGGGTGCAATACGCTCCGTATTATCGAGGCCCAGCGTAACCTCTGCCATATTGCGCGGCGGGCGGCTTGTCGTGCCCGCGAAAATCACGTCATCCATCGCACCACCGCGCATGTTCTTGGCGGATGTTTCCCCCATGACCCAGCGCAAAGCTTCCACCAGATTGGATTTGCCGCATCCATTAGGACCGACAATGCCGGTGAGGCCGTCTTTAATCAAAAGTTCTGTTGGCTCAACAAAGGATTTAAAGCCTGACAGACGAAGTTGAGTAAATTTCACGGCCTCTCCATCATTGTTATCCTCAGAGATCCTTCATGAAGGCGTCGAGAGTCGAATAATCACGTGACCCTTCGTATTTTTCACCATTTATGAACAGAGTAGGTGTGCTGTTTACGCCATATTCGTTCGCACCAACCATCCGGTCTGTCAAAATGCTTTCGCCCAGTTTTTCATCTGCCAGGCTCGCTTCGAACTTTGCTTTTGAGACACCGACCATTTTGCCGATTTTGAGCAGTGCTGCCGTTGGGTCCGATGCGCGGGCCCATTCGTTCTGTTTCTCGAACAAAATCTTCAGGACACTGAAAAACCGTTGCTTGCCTGCCGCATGAGCCAGAACAGATGCTTGAAACGCATATCGATCGAGCGGAAAATCCCGATAGATCAGAAATGCCTTACCGGTTTTGATGTAGTTTTCTTCAATTTCTGCAAGCGCTGCATTGTGAAAATCTGCACAGTGAGGGCAGGTAAGAGAGGCATATTCGACGAGACCGATCGGCGCTTTGGCATCTCCCATCACCGTATCATTTTCGAGGATATCGCCAACGCCCGCATGGGCAAGAGAAGGAGCCATCACAGCACCAGCCGCTCCAAGAGCGAGAGGGGTAATGCCAGCAGAAGCCACGAAATGTCGACGTGTCAGGTTCAAATTACGCTCTTTCATACTAGATGTAGTGTCAGTATATCTTTTCATTATTGATTCCTCAATATCTTGAATATTTTCCCAAACCCCTTGGAAAACGGGGATTTTGTTAAAGTGTCAGGGTCTTCATGATTTCTGTCTCACCACCAAAGAGGCCCCTAGAGATCGTAAATTTTCCTTCAATTCAGGATCAGAGACCTGGTCAATAGATCTTTCCAGCCATTGTTTTTGAGACAAAGATGGCTTTGGAAGGGCAGTTTTCTGCGATTTTTTCTGCCTTTTGACAGGCGCCTGAATAATATTGATCCGGGCAACGGCCTTATAGCCGAAGAAACTGTTGATTCGCTCTACGATAAGCGGCTCAAAATGCTGAAATTCGGGAGCATGACCGGGAGATACACGAACTTTCAGGGACGCTTCGGAATTTTTGTTGCGAGAATAGGTTAGCCGTTCGGGGCTGGAGACATCGTAGAGCGTCGGGCCGACTATATTCTGCCAGTGAGACAGAATATCGGCATGGGCAAAGCCGCGCTTGACCAACGCGGCACGCGCTGATTTACCTACAATGCTGCCAATTGCCTTTGGTCCCTTTTGATATCCGATTTTTCTCATCGGCTCAATTTATCCCCGTTTATCTTTTCCCAGATCCTGCATATAGGTGGTATTGCACAGGATGAGAATGGTATGATCAAAAAATTATGAACAATCACATTTTTGCGAACTCAGATTTCCCAGCTCGTATTTTGGCCTGGTACGATCATAATGCGCGTATCTTGCCCTGGCGTAAACCGCCTGGTGAATTTGCGGACGCCTATCATGTCTGGTTGAGCGAAATTATGCTGCAGCAAACAACGGTTGCAACGGTCGGACCCTATTACGAAAAATTCCTGACAAACTGGCCGACTGTCAAGGATCTGGCGGCAGCACCGCTGGATGATGTGCTATCAGCCTGGGCTGGCCTTGGATACTACGCGCGGGCTCGCAATTTGCATAAATGTGCCAAGATGGTGTGCCAGGATTTCGGCGGGCATTTCCCGGATGAAGAAGAGACTCTCCTTACTTTGCCGGGTGTCGGTGCATATACAGCGGCGGCTATTGCGTCGATCGCTTTTGGTAAAGCAGCTGTGGTTGTTGACGGGAATATTGAACGTATTGTCAGCCGTGTCTTTCGGTTGCAGGAAACTTTACCCAAAGCACGACCGGCGCTTAGGAAACTGACTGCAACGGTTTCTCCCAAAAAGCGTGCGGGTGATTTTGCTCAGGCGATGATGGATATCGGGGCAACGATCTGTACTCCTAAAAAGCCCAAATGCCCTGATTGTCCTGTCTCTTCTCACTGTGCTGCTTTTGCTGCAGAAGATCCGGAGGCATTTCCGAAAAAAGCGTCTAAAAAAGCCAAACCGACCAAACGTGCTGCTGTTCTCTGGGTTGAAAATGACGCAGGAGAGATATTACTGCGACGGCGGGAGGAGAAAGGATTACTGGGCGGCATGATGGAATTTCCCTCCTCACCGTGGAGCGAAGCTGAGGCAACACCAAATGATCTTCTCCAATTGATAGACAGGTTCGGAATTGTGAGGAGCGGGGCGCTTGTTTCCAGCATGGGGTTGGTGAAGCATACCTTCACGCATTTTCATTTGGAGTTGACGCCTTGCGTTGTAAAACTTGAGCCGGAAGAGCAAGTTATGGCGAATGATATTTACTGGCTGAAGCCGGATGAGTTTTCAAAAATCGCTTTACCGACATTGATGAAAAAGGTTGCCGAGAAAGTACTCTCTCCGCAGAAAGCACTTCCTCTGTAAAATCTGGGTCCTCTAAGGTCGGGGACTATAAGCCGGGTGCTACAAATTCGTCGCGAGAGACAAATCCATCTTTGTTCGTATCGAGCTTCGCAAAAGCTGTACGGCCAGCCTCCATAAATTCGTCTTTGGAGAGAACCGTATCCCCATTTTTATCTTCCATTTTGTAATGCTCAGGGATCTCAACGGGAGCATCTTTTGCAGCTGTCGCATCCCGAAGAGCATTGGCTTGTACATATTCTTCAAATTCAACAGACCCGTTTTTGTCGAGATCGAGGTTGGAAAACAGCCGCACTCGATACTCCTGAGCTTCTGCCATCGATGCTTTGTTATCAGCATCCCGATCAATACCAAGGAACGTGGCTGCGTTGAATGTCTTAGCCGTTACTGGCCCTGATACAGCCAACGCAATGCCTAAACCCAAGAGACCGACCTGTTTTGCGAACATGTAATTCCATCCTCTGCTATAGAGGGGCGGATCACGCCCTCTAGTTCATTTCTGCTCGGACCTGTTGACGCAGGACGTCAATAGAAACCGACTGACCCTCTGCATCAAAATGCCAGAAAGTCCAGCCATTGCAAGTGCTGGCTCCTTGAAGTTGTGCGCCAACCTTGTGGATAGAGCCCGAAACATCCGATGCGATAAGGCTGCCATCTGCTCTTACTTTGGCTTTATAACGCTTGCGGGAGTCAAACAGGACTTCGCCTGCAGATAGCAAACCTCTTTCGACAACGGAGCCGAAAGGAACCCGTGGTTCCTGTCGTTTGCTTTTGGTGATTTCCAGATCTTCCGGTCCCAGTGCCTGAACTTTGCGAATACGTTCTTTGGCAACTTTGATATATTTATCCTCGCGTTCGCAGCCAATATAATGACGGCCGAGTTTCTTAGCGACAGCACCGGTTGTGCCAGAGCCAAAAAACGGATCCAGGATAACGTCTCCCGGATTTGAAGCCGCTGTCAGAACCCGATAGAGGAGGCTTTCCGGCTTTTGTGTTGTATGGGCTTTCTCTCCGTCAATTTTCAACCGCTCGTGACCGCTGCAAATGGGCAGATGCCAGTCAGACCTCATTTGAATGTCGTCATTCATGACTTTTAACGCGTCATAATTAAATGTCATTCCTTTGGCATTCTGGTCCTTGGAGCACCAGATCAGGGTTTCATGGGCGTTGGTAAAACGCGTTCCTCTGAAATTTGGCATTGGGTTTGTTTTACGCCAGATAACATCATTGAGCATCCAGTACCCCAAATCCTGCAAGGTTGCACCAACCCTGAAGATATTGTGGTAGGAGCCAATGACCCAGAGCGTTCCGTCATCTTTCAAGATGCGCTTGGCTGCTTTGAGCCAGGCGCGTGTGAAGGTGTCATATACTTGGAAACTGTCAAACTGATCCCAGTCATCGTCAACAGCATCTACTTTAGTGTCATCGGGGCGTCGCAATTCTCCAGAGAGCTGCATGTTGTATGGGGGGTCCGCGAAAATCATATCCACGGATTTCTCGGGCAAACTGTTCATCAATTCGATGCAGTCACCTTGTAATATTTGGTCGAGTGGCAGTTTTAATGTATCTGTCATGGGACCTTCGCCGTTTGTTCAGGATTGCCCTAATACTGATTCGGTCGATTCGCCCCGTCAATATATTTTGTTGAATCAGTGTGTTAGAGACTGGAGTTAAGTTCTATTCTCACTGGATTCCAGAATTTTGCGGATGGGCGCAAAACTTCGCCTATGTAGTGGTGTGATACCAAAAAGACTCAATCCCTTGCGATGCTCGGCTGTTCCATAACCCGCATTTTTCTCCCATCCATAGTGCGGATACTGTTTTGCGAGAGCACACATTTTTGCATCACGTGTCACTTTTGCAACAATAGAAGCGGCGGCAATCGACAGTGAAAGGCTGTCTCCCTTCACGATCAGTTTGGTTGGCAGACCGATTTTAGGGTCACGATTTCCATCGACAAGGACAGCGTCGGGTTTCGTTTTCAAGGCGCTTGCGGCCCGCCTCATGGCGAGGAGAGTTGCCTGCAGAATATTGAGAGTATCTATTTCGGATACGCTGGCTTCTCCGATGCCGACATCAGAGGTATCGAGGATTTGGTGGAACAGGGTTTGCCGTTTGGTTTTGGAGAGTTTTTTTGAATCCCGTATACCGTCTGGAACATTGGATACATCCAGAATAACGGCGGCAGCGACAACTGGGCCTGCGAACGGGCCGCGACCAACTTCATCAATGCCGGCAATACGGCCGCCGGTTATCTGTTCAATAGAAAAGTCAGGTTGAATCATAAAGTATACTTATAGCTGTCTATTTTAGATGTCTATGTAATTGGAATAAAGGGCGAGCAAATAACAACAATTAATATATTGAATTCTAGCAGTTTTTCTTGGTATCAGAGGGAAATATTGATATTTATGCTGCGAATAAGTCACAAAATGAGAAAAATTGATTCAATGTCGCTGCACTTGGTCGGGATTGCGTTGCGCATTGATTTTTATGCTTTTAAAAATGCATACTATCTAACAGGCGGTGGGGCGCCGGGTTGTCGAAAGTGACGCAGGCTGTTGAGGGGTTGAAGTCATTATTATGTACCGGTTATCAATAAGTTTGGTTTTGGCGTGCTTGATCTTGTTGGGCATGTGGAGTGTGCCTGCGGTTGCATCCACTGAGACCTGGACAGCGGAATTCAAAACTGTTTCGGACCGAAATGGCAAAACGCCGATTGAGATTCTCGTTTCCTCTGACTTGTGGAAAACGAAGAACGGTGAGATTGCTGTTGAAATCGATAATGTCGATGTAACCAGCCTGATCCGTATTGGCGCTGATGTGGTGACTTACACACCTGCGGAGCCATTTGAGGCAGGTCTTCATGATGTACGGCTTTATGAAGTAACGGAAAGCGGCGACTATATCGAGCAGGGATATTGGCAGTTTGAAATTGCCGGGACTGCGGGGATAGCCTCAGATGAGGGGGCATCGGACCAGCAGGATGAAGGATCTCAAGCGGTTATTGAAGCCTCTGCTGACAATAGTATTGAAATTTCGCAGCGGCTGTTTGACAAGAATATTAGCTCAACGCCTGACGATACGACGTTTTCCGGCGCAGGAAGTGGTTCTCTCAATATTGCAAAGGGGAACTGGACATTCAGTAGTTCGGGGAATTATTTCATCGAGTCGGAAGAAGATCTGACCGTTGATGGTAATAAGATCGACCTTGGCGAATATACCATGAAGCTGCAATATAGCGGCAGCGATTTCAACACCGCGGCAACGTTTGGACATCATGATATCGGCATGGAAAGCCTTGCAATGTCTTCTTTTAATCGACGCGGAATTTCTGTCAGCGCAGGAACGTCAGGCGAGCGGTTAAAAATCACCGGCTTTTCTCTTAGTAGCGATTCTTTAGCTGGAGCGAATAACTTCTCAGGCCAAAAAGAAGAGACGGGATATGTGTCCGGCGGTGCTCTCGTAGGTCGCCCAATATGGCAGGGGGATTCAAAAATCGAATTGACCGGCCTGTATTTTACTTCTGAAGGCGGAGAAGCTGATTTTGGCGCTGGAGGTGGTTTGGTGACGGACGGCGCTCCTAGAGGTCAAGGTGGTGCTTTTATTGCTGACAGTTATTGGTATCAGGACCGTTTGAGATTGCGCGGAGAGTATGCGTTTTCCAATATGGATTTAGACGGCGCAGGTGCTTTGGATAAAGATTTTGCAGATGCTGAAGCTTTTGATATCAGCTATATATTGCTCCAGGATGACGGAACTTCGGAGACGCCACTTTCCTTGACGGTTGGCGGTAAGTGGGAACGGGTAGATACTTTTTTCTACAGTCTGGCTAATCAAGGGCTGAACGTGGACCGTAATAGCTACTCTAGTTTTGCCAACATGTATTGGGGGGCCTTATCCCTTAACGCTGTTGCTGGATATGAAACCAATAATGCGGATGATCTGGCTGATGTGGCGACAGACCGGGTGATTACGGCCAATATTGACGGCAATTACTCCTTTACGATTGATCGGGAGCACCCTGATGATATGGCGTGGCTTGGAACACCTTTCATAGGGTTTGGGGTCAGCTATGTTGATGCAGACAGAAAAGACACACCGGTCGGATATCTGGGAGATGACACGGATAATGCGACGCTGACTTATTATGCAAATGTCGGGTCGAGTTATGAGCGCTGGAACTGGCAACTCTCCTACAACAAGTCAACATTTTCAGATGAAACCGATATTTCTTCTGATACGGCAGATGAAACGATAGATCTGTCGGCTTATTGGACCGTGTCTGATGCCTTGAACTTGTCGGCAGGGACACAGTTTAACAGATATATTCAAAAGGATGATGGCGAACGATCCTATAATGTGACCGGTAATATGGGGGTACAGGCAATTTTGGTTCCCGATACGCTCACAACAAACTGGAATTATAATATGAACCTTTCTTCAGGAAGCGGCGACATACCGGATAAGCATATTCTGTCAGGTGAGATGGAATGGACATTTTTACCGGCTGAAGTAAATAAGCCAGGAGTGGCGCTTGCTTTCCGGGGTGCTATGGAGAAAGAGTATGGGAATTCAGACAGTTCAATCGATGACACCAGTTATGAAGGGTTCATTGTCCTGCGCCTCAAGGCGCCGCTTGCATATTAATCCGATGATGAGTTTTATGAAAAAGCTGTGTTTTACTATCCTGGCTATTTTGTCATTTTTTCCTGCAGCGCAAGCCGCTGTATCGTCTGTAACGCCAATCCCAAATCAGCTGACAGTCGCTGCAACGGGAGGGGCGGTGAATGTGACCTGGAGAGTGACGCATGCCGACCCAAGCGGAGGCACTTTCGCAACAGCGTCCAATTCTTATATTATTCGCGTGAATGGTATAGCGGTATCGACGATTTCTAAGACATTGACTCGCACAACAACAATTGCCGCCGGGGTTCCTGAAACTTTGACATTTTCAGAGGTTATCCCGGTTTCAGTAACAATCGCAAAACAAATTGCGAAAAGCGGCAATGTTGCAACGATCGAGCGTCTTTTCAATGATACCGGAGGGCCTGGGACAGGTGTTGCCAGGCTTATTGTTGGCGGTGCTTCTGGGCAACTGTCCATTCGCAGAATTGATCTGTCGTTTGAAAATGGCGGAAAAACAAGTGTCATTGGCCAGAACTCCGATTTGAGAGCCGTTGCTGAAATTAATTTCCAAGCGAAGGGCCTTTTGCAAGCGGAATGGCGTGTCATCGACAGCAGCTCAATTCGCGGTGGTAGGTTTGAGCGCCGCCTGGCACAGGTCAGGCGTCAGCTGTCTTCATCAGGTAACGGCCGGATCAGGTTGATCAGTCCAAAACTACCAACAGGATCAACCGGCTTACATGAGATCAAACTTGTGATAATCGATCCTGTGCCGACATTTAATACAACGGCGAGAGGAGCGAGCAATGGTGTGTCGTTTATCGAGCCTGTCTTGCGTTATTATGTTAATCCGAATGCCACAGCTGGATTGGGCCGGATCAAGCCTCTGGAAGCTTTTGCACCTCGTGAAGGAGTGCCTTTCGGACCGGACACGATATTTGACTGGCATCCGGTTTCCGGGGCAGCAGCCTACCAGGTTGAGTTGTTCAATTTGCCGGGTGCGAAAAACCCTCTCAGCAGCTTGAAAGCATCTCAACTAATTGTGGGACCTTTGGATACGGATGCCGAACTGGTTGCAGGCAAGATTGTTCCAGGAGACCAGACGTCGGCGACATTTGCCTCTTTCAGCGAGCAACATTTGACACACGGTTATACCTATTTGTGGCGTGTCCGGGCAATCGGAGCCAATGGAATCGTTGTTGGCCAGTCTGATTTCAGGAAGATCCTGTATCCCTGATCCTTTTGCAGGCTCGCCAGATTAACAGTATCATGATGCCGTGGTGACGATCCGTCACCGCGGTTTTCTTCTTGAGGGGATCTTGTAATGAAAGCAGCGTATGAAGCACTTGAAGATGCTGAGTTGTTAAATCTGGTGAAGACAAAAGATCAATCGGCTTTTGACGAGTTTTATCGGCGCTTCGAGAAAAAAGTTTATCATTTTATTCGTCAAAAATTGAACGATCCCTTCGAAGCCTACGACATACTTCATGAAGTCTTCATGGAAGTCTGGCGACAGGCGGAACGATTTGAAGGCAGGTCCAAAGTCTCAACCTGGGTCTTTGGTATTGCTTTTAACAAGTCCGTCGACCGTTTGCGTAAACGTAAACATGACCAGCTCGATGAAGAGAAACATGAAACAATCGCGGATGAAGAAGGACTGTCACCGATGGAACTGGTCAATGCAACAGAGGAAGCAACTTTCTTGCAGAAATGCGTTGAAGCGTTGAGTGAAGCACAGCGCGTTGTTGTCCAGCTCGCCTTTTTCGAAGATATGTCCTATCCGGAAATAGCCGCCATTATCGAGCGTCCTGAAGGAACGGTGAAAACCCGAATCTTTCATGCAAAACAAGCGCTCAAGCGGTGTGTCGAAAAATTTACAGGAGCCCGGTCATGAGTGATATGAGTAAAGATGAACTGGATAAGCTTCTTCCCTT